>NZ_JAOYTP010000003.1:0-678447 GCF_025846815.2 Paenibacillus sp. BT-177
TTTCCTCCTTCTCCCATGCAGGAAAAGGATGTATCGGGTATTAGCTACCGTTTCCGGTA
Source organism: Paenibacillus sp. BT-177 (assembly GCF_025846815.2). Lineage (NCBI taxonomy): Bacteria > Bacillati > Bacillota > Bacilli > Caryophanales > Paenibacillaceae > Paenibacillus > Paenibacillus sp. BT-177. The sequence goes on from NZ_JAOYTP010000003.1 coordinate 60, forward strand.
GTTATCCCTGTCTTGTGGGCAGGTTGCCTACGTGTTACTCACCCGTCCGCCGCTAGGTTAGTTAGAAGCAAGCTTCAAACTAACCCCGCTCGACTTGCATGTATTAGGCACGCCGCCAGCGTTCGTCCTGAGCCAGGATCAAACTCTCCATTAAAGACCAACCGAAGTTGGTTTATAGAAAGAGCGATTAGCTCATTTTTAATGCTAGCGATTCTTCTTTATAAAAGAAGTAATCTTTATTTCATCATCCATTTGTTCAGTTTTCAAAGAACTTGTCTGACCTCGTTTGTTTAACAAGTCAGGAATTATATCATACCATGTTAGTTGCTTTCTTGTCAAATCTTTTTTCGATTTTCTTTTCAGCAACTTTGCTTCAAGAAATATTATTCTCAAAGCAACGTCTAATAATATATCATGCCTGAAGTTATTTAGCAAGCACCTTTTTATACTCTTGTTCTTTACTATATAACAGATAATAAGGCAGCCACTCCGCTTTGGAACGGAATGACTGCCCTCATTGCAAAAACTATTATTCTTGTTCTAACAGTCTGATGAATTCATCCTCATCTTCTATGGTGTCGATTCCGAGCTGTTGTGCCTTAGCCAGCTTGCTCCCAGCCTTTTCACCAGCTATGACTAGATCCGTCTTTTTCGATACAGATCCGGCAACTTTGGCTCCCAGCGCCTCCAGCCTTGATGCAGCTTCATCACGCGTAAGCTGATGCAAGGTACCTGTAAGCACAACCGTTTTCCCACTGAAAAAGCTGTCTGTCTTTTTCACCTGTGGAGCTTCGGGGGCCTGAGCTTTTACTCCTAGAGACAGCATCTTTTCAATCCCTGCTTGAGTAAATGGATCGGCAAAGAATGCAACAATGCTTTCAGCTACAATCCCACCTACATCCGGCAGTTCTATCAGTTCATCCACCGTAGCGGACATCGTCTTGTGCAAATCACGATAGTGTTCAGCCAGCATGCGTGTCGTCGCTTTACCGGTATTCGGTATGCCCAGAGCATAAAGGAAAGAGGCCAAATCTCTCTCCTTACTCTTTTCAAGTGCCGCCAAGAGGTTATTGGCCTTTTTCTCACCAAACCGCTCCAGCTTCACAAGATCATCATATTGCAGTGTATACAGATCCGCAGGTTCACGAACTCCCAGTTCATCATGCAGTTGGATAGCTGTTTTGTCACTGAACGTCTCAATGTCCATGGCATCACGTGATGCAAAATGGGAAATGCGGGCCACAATTTGTGGTTTACAACCTAGCTTATTGTCACAAAATAAATGGGCGCCTCGCTGCTGCAACGGAAATCCACAAGCTGGACAATGCTCTGGAACAACAATTTCCTCCCCATCGTTCTCAGATGTTACTTTTCCCAAAATCTCAGGAATAACATCGTTTGAGCGACGAATAAACACACGCGCCCCCAAGGCAAACTTCAGGTTCTTACGCTCGATATCACCAGCATTGTTCAGCGTACAATTTTGTACAGTGACTCCCGCCAGCTCTACCGGTTCTACCCTAGCCAGTGGAGTGATCTTCCCGGTTCTTCCTACATTCCACTCGACCGAGTTAAGCACCGTAGTCGTTTCCTCTGCTTCGAACTTATAGGCCACCGCCCAGCGTGGGAATTTATCAGTATATCCGAGAACTTCACGTGTACGCATATCTGTAATTTTCAATACTGCCCCATCAATAAGAAAGTCCAATCCTGCACGGGATTCCTCAATCTCAATCAGTTGCTCCATTACATCATCAAAATTATCAAAGTAAGTCAGGTATGGGTTTACCTTGAAATGATTTCCACGCAGGAAGGTCATCATCTCCTGGTGGCTGTTAAACTGGATACCGTCTGCATATCCCACGTTGTAGAAAAATGCATTCAGTCGGCGTTCTGCTGTCACTTTGGGATTCAAGTTGCGCAAAGCACCAGCTGCGGCGTTGCGTGCATTTTTAAGAGGGTCCGCGGCAGTCTCATTATATTTGGACAGTACAGAAAGATTCATGATTCCTTCTCCCTGCACTTCAATTGTTCCATTTCGAAAAGGAATTGTAAGTGGCACGGATTTAATCGTCTTGACCTGTGCCAGTATCCCCTCACCTACCACACCATTACCACGTGTGGAAGCCTGCACCAGTTGTCCATCCGTGTATGTCAGGTTCAGCGTCAGTCCATCAAATTTTAGTTCTATCGCATAGCCGGGGGATGGCAAAGGTTGCTCTGGGTTCTTGGTATTGTAATCATTGACTAGCTTCACGACACGCACATTCCATGCACGCAGCTGCTCCATATTCTGAGCTTTATCAAGGCTCCATAATGGAGCGAGATGGCGATGCGGTGTGAAGCCCTTGAGGATCTCCCCGCCCACACGCTGTGTTGGCGAATCCGGCAGTACAAGACCGCTTGTCTGTTCAAGCGCTACCAGTTCGTCATAAAGCACATCATATTCTTTGTCGCTGATCTGGGGATCATCCAATGTATAGTAGTGATAGTTATATGTGTTCAGTTCAGCAACAAGCTGCTCCATCCTGTGCATTGGGTTCATGCAGGCGTATCCCTCCGGGAACTTCATTAGGGCAGAGGCCTTAGCCAAGCTGCCCTATGAGGTTCGAGATTTAATAATATTTAAGATTATTCTACTTTTGTAATCGGTGCAAAGCCAGCTAACAGTCGTTTAACCCCTACTGGAGCCGGGAAAGCAATCTGAAGCTCCATATCATTGCCCGTTCCTTTTACAGCTACAATGGTTCCAATTCCCCACTTGCCATGCTGTACCTTGTCTCCGGCAGCAAAAATGGATGCCCCCCCTGTCGCAACAGACGGAGTTGGTTTTGCAGGTGAGGAAGTGGTCACTGTTACGCGGGGCGACGCGGAAGCAGACGAGCCACTACGGCTCATCGTATCAAACGAGCGCTCTCCACCAAAGTTGCTGCCACTGCTTTTGCCTAGTCCGCGACCACCATAAGATCCGCCTACATTGCCTGAACGACGGTAACGATCACGCTTGATGACCGTATCCTCTTTTAACTCATCCGGAATCTCTTCGAGAAAGCGGGAAGGCGGGTTAGCTGTGGTACGTCCAAACAGAGTGCGCATCTGAGCGCATGTGAGGAACAACTGCTCCTCAGCACGGGTAATCCCGACATACGCCAATCTACGCTCTTCCTCCAGCTCTTCATTATCCAAAAAGGCCCTGCTGTGAGGGAATACCCCTTCCTCCATACCAACGATAAATACGATAGGAAACTCCAGTCCTTTGGCGCTATGCATGGTCATTAATACAACCGCATCACTCTGCTCCTCTTCATCGTCATTCATGGAATCAATATCGGCAATGAGAGCAAGATCGGTCAGGAAGGAGACAAGCGACTTGTCTTCCGTCCCTTTTTCAAATTCCATAGTTACCGACAGAAACTCATCAATATTCTCCAAACGCGAGCGTGACTCGAGTGTATTCTCGTTTTGTAGTTCCAATCGATATTGGGTGGTTTCCAGCATTTTTTCGGTCAACTCAGTAACTGACAGGTAATCCACCATCCGACTTAAACCTTCAATCATATCGTAAAACTCTACAAGCGCATTGCGCGTGCGTCCAGCAAAGCCCAAATCATCAACCACTTGAAGCACACGGAAAATCGAAACCCCACGTTCCACCGCGGCTGCCTGTAATTTGCCAACCGTTGTGTCGCCGATGCTTCGTTTGGGTACATTAATGATTCGGATCAGGCTGATATCGTCGTCAGGATTGGACAGTAGGCGAAGATACGCCAGCAAATCCTTAATCTCTTTACGATCATAGAACTTGATTCCGCCCACGATTTGGTAAGGGATATCCGATTTGATCAAAATTTCCTCGACCACCCGAGACTGGGCATTCGTACGGTACAAAATGGCATGATGGCTATAGGTTTTGCCCGCCTTAATATTCTTATGAATTTCTGAGGCGATAAAATAGCCTTCGTCATGCTCGGAGTCAGCACGATAAACCTTAATCTTGGCGCCGCCTTCTTTGTCGGTCCATAGTTTTTTTGGCTTGCGGCCTGTGTTTTGGCCAATGACTTCGTTAGCTGCATTAAGAATATTTGAAGTTGAGCGATAATTCTGCTCCAGCAAAATCGTGCGTGCTTCCGGGTAATCCTCTTCAAAGTTCAAAATGTTGCTAATATCCGCACCCCGCCACCGATAGATGGATTGGTCGCTGTCACCTACAACACATAGCCGATGATGCTTGTCAGCCAGCATTTTGCACAGCATATACTGCGCACGGTTCGTATCCTGATATTCATCAACATGAATGTATTGAAATTTCTTCTGGTAGAAATCAAGTACCTCGGGCACTTCTTTAAAGAGCTGAATCGTTGCCATAATCAAATCATCAAAATCAAGAGAGTTGTTGTTTCTGAGCCGTTGTTGGTACTTGGTATATACCTTCGCCACAATTCCTTCAAAATAATCGCCAATCTTGCGCTCATACATTTCGGGAGTGACCAGTTCATTTTTAGCCGTGCTCATCATAGACTGAACCGCTTTGGGTTCAAACTTTTTGGTATCTATATTCAGATCCTTCATACAGCTTCGGATGACAGACAATTGATCCGTAGAATCCAAGATGCTGAAATTGGAGGTAAATCCGATCCGCTCGATATCCCGGCGTAAAATACGCACACACATGGAGTGAAAGGTGGATACCCACACATCTTTCCCCTGCGGACCAATCAGCTTGGATACGCGCTCCTGCATTTCACGCGCGGCCTTGTTCGTAAAGGTAATCGCCAAAATCCCCCATGGAGCCGTCTTGCGGGTCGCAATGAGGTAAGCTATTCGGTGCGTGAGCACCCGTGTCTTACCACTGCCTGCGCCAGCCATAATTAGCAGAGGACCATCTACCGCCTCCACGGCCTGACGCTGAGGCTGATTAAGGCGAGCTACCGCCTCGTGTATATCTATTGATTGCATGCGTGCATGCTCCTTTCCCTAAGCTTTCATATATTCACGCTCTATACTTCCAATTTCACAGCTACCGTCTCCAACGCTTTCGCCAAATCACGATAAATAATGTTTCCTACTACAATGGTGTCACAAACAGCTGCTGCTTGTAACGCGGTAGATTTATCCACGATCCCTCCTCCGTATAAAACACGGGATCGCTCCGTACCGCGATGTATTTGTTGTACCAGTTCCATATCTCCAAAGACACCGCTATATTCCACATATACAATCGGTAGATGCATAAGCTTGTCAGCAATCTGTGCATATGAAGCGGCAGCAGAAGCACTCAGCGAAGTTTCCGCACTGGTAAGCTTGGCGACGGTGGAATCACCGTTCAAAACAATATATCCTTCCGTCACAAGCAAATCCCAAGGGATCATATAACCAAATTGCTCAATCGCACGTTGGTGCTGCCCCATAATCCAATTACTGTCACTGGTATTCAGCACCATGGGAATCATATATAGATCAAACCCCGGCACCACAGCTTCCAGATCGGATACCTCAAGCACACACGGCACCTCATAACGCCGAACCCGTGACAGCAAATCCACCGTATTTTCATACGTTACACCTGATGAACCTCCCACCATAATGGCGTCTGTACCAGACATACACACGGCATCAAGCGCCTCATCATTCAGTTCCTTGTCAGGATCAAGCTTAAATACATGCCTCCATGATTGAATTGAATCTGCCAACACACATTCCTCCAGCATCCATTGCTTTTGTCATCATCCAGACGAGCCGAAATCCAATATCCAAAAGCGTTCTATGCTAAGTCTATGACAGTGCTTAAAAGGTGTCAATGTTCGTATCAAATGGGAACACCGAGTTCAGACAGCTCATGGTCTCAGCGCATACAACCAACTGCGTCTACCAAGTTCTTTTTCCGTTAAAACGTCTGTATAAAAACCTCTTACACCCATCTTTTCGTAGTCAGTAGCATCCTTCAACTCATTAATCGTATTTACGTAGCACACTGCCCCTGCCTGACGCAAACTTTCCACTAAGGCACCACTCACGCGATTTTCTGGTAAAGTTACTGCCGTTATATCATGTTGTTGGACAAATTGAATGATCTGGTCATCCGTATCTTCTGTAGCATAGAGCGTATAAATAATGGATGTATAAGGATAGATACTCCGCAACGTTTGCAGCATTTCTTCATTATAAATTTGAGGGACAATACGAGACAAAAGTTCGGGATTTTTCTCCTGAACCTGACGGGTCAGTTGCGCAAACAACTGTTTGATTTGGGCAGGGTTCTGCTCTTTCGTATCGGTCACAATATAGGCATCCGGGTAGTTTTCCAATAAATCCAATACATCCTTCCAATCTAGTGGAGTATAGGAACCGTGTATAGGGGTGTTTTTAAATTGATGATAGCTCCAGGGCTTTCCGCCCTGCTCTGTAGCAACTGCGTGTTCCTGTTGCATTTGTTTTGTAAAGGATTCTGTCCATTCATGGCGTGCCACCAAATGTCCATCCGAAGTAAACATCAGGTCGACCTCGAATACACGGCTGCCTTTTTTATAATTTTCTACAAACGCTTCACGCGCATTGGTATAAGCCAAACCATCAACGGCTCCCATGGCATGCGAAATCACACGGTGTGTGGTAAAGCCAGTATGTTCTTCTGTAGATTGTCCTTTATAAGCTAGTAAAAATGTACCGATTAACATTAAAAGAATAACCGCAGCAATCACTCGTTTCATAGGGTGTCACATCCTTTTCGTACAGGTCAATACCCTACATACACCTACTCAAAACAGCTCTATATCAGCTGAACTAAAAAATGTACATATAAGTAGGCAAAATAGTGCTGAACTGGTGAAGCGCGTATTCATTGGCCTTATTATTGAAATCTCGGGACGTTGGCTATGGAAGTGTAATAGACACAAAAATACCCTCCGGCTAAGCCGAAGGGTGCTCTGAATTAATAAGCGTTTTTGAAGCCGTTACGGATTGTACGAAAAATAATTTTAATATCGAATAAGAGCGACCAGTTCTCAATATAGAAGATGTCATGCTTAATCCGTTCCTCAATAGATGTATCTCCGCGCAAACCGTTACTCTGTGCCCAGCCTGTAATTCCAGGACGAACATGATGCTTCACCATGTATTTTGGGATTTCCTCACGGAACTGATCCACATAATAGGGCCGTTCCGGACGTGGGCCAACGACGCTCATATCACCCAACAGTACGTTGAAAAACTGTGGCAGCTCGTCGAGGCTTGTTTTACGAATAAACGTACCAAAACGTGTGCGTCTTGGGTCATTAGCAGTCGTCCAGCCTGTATCTTCAGTTCCAGGTGGCAGTACCCTCATCGAACGAAATTTGTACATCCGGAAGGTGCGACGATTCAAGCCTACCCGCTCCTGCTTAAAAATAATGGGGCCTCTCGATGTGACCTTCACACCAATCGCCACGGCCAGCATAATGGGAGAGGTCAGAATAATGGCGAATAAAGAAAATAAAATATCAAACAGACGCTTAAACAATCGATTCCCTGCTACATCCAGTGGAATATCTCGTACATTGATCATCGGCATACCTGCAAAGTTGTCAAAGTAAGGTCGTGCCGGCAAATAATCAAAGAAATCGGGAATAATAAGCGTGCGTACTCCAGCCTTTTCACACATGTTGATAATCTTGGGATACTTATCATGAGCATCCAGCGGCAGCGCCAGAATGACCTCATCAATCATCAGGCGTGACAGCGTTGCCTCCAATTGATCTAATCCTCCAAGAATCGGACGAAAATGAGCTTCTTCCTCTTCGTTCCAATGCCGTTTATCATCCAGAAATCCCACTACTTCATAACCTAAATCAGGATACTGTCCAAGATTATGATAAAATCGTTGGCCTAAAGAACCTGCTCCAAGAATGAGCATGAATTGCTTATTGTATCCTTTTTGACGGAGAATTTTAAGAATTTGCTTCAAAAAATAACGATAAAACAAAATAATCAGCACATTACCAACCATATAGATCGCCAGGTAGGACCGCGAGATGTCGATTTGCTTTACGAAAAACATTACACTCAACAGCACAAATAGGCCAACAATGTGAATCTGGGTAACACGAAATACATCATCTGCAAACCTCTTTTTGCGCTTTGGCGAATAGAGTGAGAATAACATCCCCAGAACTACAGCAATCAGACCGTATATTAAGCTCCAACCTCCATATACTTGAATAGGAAGTGGCTCTTTATAAGTGATCCATTCACTTTCAAATTTGAAAAACCAAGCGATCAGAAAAGATAACTGAATGACCGCGAAATCCGCCACAATATATAATTGGGTTAAAAAACGCTGATTTCTGCGTATCATGCTTTCACCTCAGTACGAGATTGTTCCCCGCCGTCCGGCTTAACCGGTGCAGACAACTTATTTTTAAGAAAAGCCATTCCAAACTTCACCGTAATTCCCGTATATACAGCCATGTTGGTGATCCAGCTGTATTGCTGTTTATAATGCTTACGATGAAATACCCACATCGCTCTATGAAACTCATAAATAATTTTCAAAGGACGACGGCGAGCACTGCCTCCTTTGATATGAATAATATATGTGCGTGGGTAGTAGTAAATGCCCCAACCGGCTTGTTTAATCCGATAACACCAGTCTATATCCTCACCATACATAAAAAAGGTTTCGTCCAATCCGCCGACCTGGTCAATCGTCTCCTTACGCACCAGCATAAAAGCACCAACCAGTACATCTACAGGATACTCATCATCGGGGCTTAGATGCCCAAGCTGATATTGGTTGTACTTCGGGTTATCCGGGTAACGCTTCGACCAGCCGAAAGCATAGTAAAAAGACGCCGACGGCGTTGGAAACCCTCGCTTACAAGCCTTGTCTAGCGAGCCATCCGGCAGAATGACCTTACAGCCCGATGCCCCCATCTCCGGGTGTGTATCCATAAACTGAATCATTGTATCCAGCGTATCCGGCTGCACCAACGTATCGGAGTTCAATAGCAATACATAACGCCCGCTAGCTACTTCCATCCCCTGATTGTTCGCCTTGGCAAACCCTGTATTATCCTTATTAGCTATCAATGTAATATCCGGGTACGCAGCACGAATAGCCTCAACAGACCCGTCACTGGAGTGATTATCGATAACAATCACTTCATATCGATACTGCGTCTTTGACGCATACACTGACTGCAAACAATCCAGCGTCAATCGACACGTATTATAGTTGACGACCAGTATGCTTACATCCATATTTAAAACGCTCCTGACAAATTCAGTAATCTATTCTACTATCGCCTATTATAGCATACCGTGCAGGCCACGGGGCGCAAAAAAGCACATAACTTGTAACCTTGCATAGTTAGTAGAATTTCACAAAATTCGATTCCAGTCGCTCCAAAGTGCAAATATAGACAAACGAAACCATTTCGATCTATATATTGTTCATTGGAAGTCGTTTATTAGATTTTTGTAAAATCCTCGGTTGAGGTCTAAATTTCATCGTGGTAAGATATACATGGAAAAAGGGCTGGTGCCAGCCAGCCCCGCGCAACCAACGCTCCAAGAGCGGACGGTTTTAGAACAATCAGGCCGAAAATAGACCCTTCCTTGCGGGGGCGGTCTATTTTCGTTTGTTAAACTCTAACAGTGTGACGATTAACGCCCCGAACGTCAGCATTAAACTGAGCGCCTCAAACACTGTCACAGGCTTCACCCCCCTTCTCGGGAGAGTTAGCCGACCGCCCTTGCCAGCTCTATCGGTTGCACGTTTCAATTATACTATATATTTCCAAAAAGGAACACGCATTCGATGGTATTTTATCTAGCATTCATTTGCACCTTTGATTATTTGACGCTCCTATATGGAAAAAAGTTTCAATATTTTTCTTTCCATCTTCTATAATTTCCCCAGTATAAAAACTAACTTATAAATCCAGGTGTCCAACCGTGACTGCCTATAGAATGGAGACTGCCCAATATATCTCATACGAGAAAGCACACCCTTTTGGTAGCTATCCAGGAATTGATCCACATCTCTGTACAATTGAGAAGGCATGTCTTGTCCATATAGTTGAACAAATTGCCGGGCTTGCTTACTTAAAATATAGCGGTTTTTTCCTTTCACAAATCTACTTAGTCTCTTCCTCCACTTGCCGATCCAGCCATCCGTTGACCCTCCGAGCACATTGTTTTGATGCTGCCGATACCAAATGGACGGCTCAGGATCAAAAACGACCTCACCAAAAGCGGCGGTACATAAGTAAATCCACCAGTCATGCATGATAATGTTATCCAAAGTATCTGGCATTCTCGTTTTCACGAACTGAAGTGTTTGTTTATTGATTACCATGGTACAACCTACACATACATTCTCGATGAGAGCATTATATAAGGATAAAGGTCTGGGAATATCGGCTGGCCATACCTTGAGGGGTTCCAAGTTTTGAGAGACCATTTGGGTAGCAGAACAGTACATCAGCGGGCGGCTCTCATCCTTTTCCCTGAGCTGAGCTACAGCCCGAGCAAGCTTGTTCGGCATCCACACATCATCCTGATCACAAAAAGCATAATAGTCGAATGTCTCGGAAGATCTTTGAATCAGATCAAAAAAGCTCGTAATAACACCTACATTGCTCTTGAGGCATAACCTAATCTGTTGAGGATAGCGTTGCTCCAGTGTAATCAACTTGGCTACCGAATCATCTGTCGAGCCATCATCACGGATTAGAATCTGCACTTCTACGTCTTTTTGATTGATGAGACTTTCTACCTGCTCATCTAAGTAAGCTGCTCCATTATATGTAGACAATAAAACTTGTACGTTAGGTTTGTTCAGAGTAATGCCCTCCTTCTTTGAAAATATGGGCTACGGGGACATGTATGTCCCACCTGCCTATACATTATAATGCTCATCGTCCTTAATCAACATAGTCTTTAATATAATAAAATCTCCCAATCCTGAAATGATGGGAGATTTTCGATAGCTATAATAAAGTTTTAATTATTCAGATTCATCAAAATACTCCTGCAAAAAGTCACGCAATCCTTTGCGCCAATCCTGTAAATCGTGGAATCCGTTGGTCCGGATCGCAATATGCTCCATCACGGAATTACGTGGCCGCGCTGCGGGTCTGGGAAACTGCTCGGTGCTGCACGGTTCTAAATTTGCAGTGACCTTTACAGCATATAGCTCTGCGGCATCCTGAAAAATAGCTTGTGTGAACTCGTACCAGGTGCAAGAACCGCTATTGGATGCATGATATACGCCATACTTCTCCGTTTGAATCAATTCCGCCAAAAAACGTGCCAAATCCACCGTATAGGTAGGTGAACCCTTCTGATCATTTACCACCTGAAGTTGCGACTTCTCTTGTCCAAGCTTCAACATGGTTTTAACGAAATTGTTCCCGTACAACCCATAGACCCATGACGTCCGAACAATAAAGTACCTAGAGGAAAGCGTCTCGGTTAACACCTCTCCCGCCCGTTTGGACTTCCCATAGACACTCTGTGGATTCGTATTATCATATTCGTGATAAGGCTGCTCGGTGGTACCATCAAATACATAATCTGTACTGATATAAACCAGTTTAGCTCCTACTTCTTCTGCAGCCAGTACCATATTACGTGTCCCTGCCGCATTTACTTGATAAGCTCTATCCATATCAGTCTCCGCCGCATCCACCGCTGTATACGCTGCACAGTGGATTACAGCTTCAGGCTGATATTGTCCTACTATTTTCATCGCTTGGTCCAAATCCGTAATATCCAGCTGTTCCCGATCATATCCAAGAATATCATGCCCTTGCTCTTGGAAGACCTTTACCACATCCTTGCCGAGCTGGCCGGATGCTCCAGTAACCAATATTCTCATTTTACACGTCACCTAAGCGTGAACCATACTGCTTAGCATAATATTGCTGATATTCACCAGATTGAATGCGAGTCCACCATTCCTCATTGTCCAAGTACCAGCGAATCGTTTCTTTAATGCCGGTCTCAAAAGAGTGCTTGGGCTTCCAACCCAGCTCGTTCATGGTTTTGCTCGGGTCAATACCGTAACGGCGGTCGTGACCCGGACGATCCTGCACATACGAAATTAGAGATTCTGGCTTGCCCAGCTCCTCCAATACCGTTTTAACGATATGCACATTCGTTCGCTCGTTATTTCCCCCGATATTGTACACTTCACCCAGCTTGCCCTGATGAATGACCAGATCAATTGCGCTGCAGTGGTCCTCTACATACAGCCAGTCGCGAATGTTCAAGCCATCCCCATACACAGGTAGCTGTTGATCGCTCAACGCACGTGAGATCATTAGCGGAATCAGTTTTTCTGGGAATTGGTATGGGCCGTAGTTATTAGAACAACGTGTGATATTCACTGGCAAACCGAAGGTTTCATGATATGCACGAACTAACAGATCACCGCCTGCCTTGGAAGCAGAATAGGGACTATTAGGCTGCAATGGAGTTTCCTCTGTGAACAATCCGGTTTCACCCAGTGAACCGTATACTTCATCTGTCGATATCTGTACAAATTTGGTCACATTATATTTTTTGGCGGCATCCAGTAACACCTGTGTCCCTAATACGTTTGTTTTCACAAACACTTCCGGCTCCAAAATACTCCTATCCACATGCGACTCTGCCGCAAAATTCACCACCACATCAATTCCCTGCTGCATCAGTTGATCCATTACTTGTGCATCAGTAATATCTGCTTTCACAAAGGTATGTTTGGGATGATCTTCGATGGATTTCAAATTTTCCAAGTTACCTGCATAGGTGAGGGCATCCACATTCACGATTTCATAATCTGGATGCTGCTTTAACATATACAATACAAAGTTACTGCCAATAAATCCGGCACCGCCGGTGACGAGAAGTTTCATAAATACCTCCTAAAACGTGCTTTATTAATACATATAATATGTGCTTTTGGAGCAGAACGAAAAAGGTAGCTTATATCACCCTAATCAAAATTAATGTCTGCGTCGGCCAGTGCTGGATGCTTCTGATCCTTCTCTGAAAGAATAGCCTGAGAAGTTGGCCAATCAATCCCCAGCGCAGGGTCATTCCACAGAATTCCCCGATCATTTTCGGGTGAATAATACTCGTCTACCTTATACAACACTTGAGTATTTGGAACAAGCGTACAGAACCCATGAGCAAATCCTTTAGGCACCAGCAACTGACGTCTATTATGCTCGCTTAAGATTACTCCGACCCATTGACCGAATGTTGGAGAACTTTTACGGATATCCACAATAACATCATAGATGGCTCCAGACAGCACTCGGATGAGTTTGGTCTGGGCTTTGGGATTAAGCTGGTAATGCAACCCTCGGATTACGCCAGCTTCTGCAGATAAGGACTGATTATCCTGAATAAACGCATAGTTGATTCCATGTTGCTTCATAATTTGATCATTGTAGCTTTCCATAAAAAAACCACGGTGATCACCATGGACCACGGGTTCAATGATTTTTGCGCCTGCAAGTACTTCCTTTATTATCATTCACGAAACCTCCAACATCTTCTGTATATACTTTCATTTATGATTACTATAAAATTAATAAGCACACTATTTTGGGAGGGAATATGCTTTTGAATTTATCGAGAGTTAATAAAAATTTTGTTTGGTCCTATTTGATTTTGATGTGGCTACTTATCCCGATTCTCATATTGTTTAAAATTGATTCTTACTGTATTTCCATATTATTCAGTCTAAATATTGCTCAGTCGTTTGTCATAGGTGCTACATACATTTTACACATCAGTGGTATCTTAACATATGCAAAGAAAGAAATAATGGTGCAATACCTAGCTTTTGGCGGCTATCTCGTTGGGATTATATTCATTTACGCTTTTCTCCAAAGGGAACATTTCATTTATTATTGGGACTTTTCGGCCTATTGGAATACTTCCATACAATTTAACAACCTTTTAAGTACAGATTTTATAGCAGCATCTAAACAAATCTATGCAAGTATTTTAAGAGACGATTATTCCGTGTTCCCAACAGTCTTTCTCGCTCTACCCTTAAAGTTCTTAGGTACAAGCTACATGAGCTATGTGTTAGCTATCTATACCTGCTTCTTGTATCCATCTTGTTTGATCCTGTTCTTATTATGTATCAAGATTGCTGATCAAATCCAGCTCAACACAAAAGTGAACGTTCTTATCATCTTTGTACTTACATTTACTTTTCCAATTATGATAGCTCCTATGTTAGGTGGATATCTGGATTCTATAGGACTTATTTTTATCGGCTTGTCCTTAGTTATCTTATTTAATAATGATTTTGAACGTTTAAATTTAAAAGCGATTTTACTTTTAGCCGCTTGTCTGGTATTACTAACATTCACAAGAAGATGGTATGGATTCTGGATCGTATCTTTTTTTGGGTCGATCGGTATCGCCTTTATATTCAAATGGATTCTAGAAAAAGAGTTTCGCTTTAAGCAGCTTTTACAGGTTATTTTAAATTTTTTCATTATAGGAGCTTCAAGCGCATTATTTCTTGTCATATTCTTCAATGAATTTATTCAAAGAGCTCTGACCAATAACTTTAAGAACGCCTACTCAGCTTATTATTTTGGTGACGTCTTAAGTAACTTGCAGAATTTATTTTATCATTACGGAGCCTTCATTTTTATCATAGCTCTTATTGGTTGCATAGGCTTGTTATTCATTAGTAAAACAAGGTATATATCAATCTTTTTAGTTACGAACTTATTCATTACGTACTTTCTTTTTACAAGAATCCAAAGCTTAGCTTCTCAGCATTATTATCTGCTTACAGTGAATGTGTTAATTCTATTTATTAGTGGCGTTATTCTCATTCTAAACTATTTATCCAAGATAAAATATGCAAAAAATGTTGGCTTAGTTATTCTGGCTTATTTAGTGCTTTGTAATTTCTTAGTAACCTTTACGAATGCAAATGCACGGCCTGTTACCTACTTCTCTTCTTTATTCAGTGACTTTAAACAAACACCTAGAGTAAGAACAGATATACCTGTTTTGAAGCAATTGACGGCTGATCTTAAGGAACTTTCATCAGAACAGCATAAAGTATATGTCCTATCGAGCTCTGGAATCCTTAATGATGACATACTCAGACAGATCGAAATGCCTGACAATAGCAATGCTCTTCCGTTTATGAATCTGACTCATCATGTGGATTTAAGAGATGGCTTTCCAGTGTCGTTTTTTGAGTCCGATTATGTTGTGATCGCATTACCTACACAATACCATTTAGGTGAAAGTGGTCAAAAAGTTGTAGGTATACTCGCAGAAGAGGTTATGAACGGATCTCTTAAAAATAATTTTAAACCTTTAAAAAGCTATACTCTTGATAATAACGTAGAAGCCATCGTATTGAAAAAGACATCATCCATTACAAAAGAAAAAGTTGAGCTTATACGTTCACAATTCAGAAAAATATACCCTGATAATCCTGATCTTTTCTAATTCAATCCAGATGTCCGACGCATAAAAAAAAGCCCTCGAATAAAAATCGGGGGCTTTTTTTTAGTTAACAGTTAAACATTCTTATTAGGAATTGTAGTTATTTTAGAATTGCCAAAACTAAACTTTTTGCCAATCAGGAATGGTAAGAATCTATTAAATATTTCAATGAAAAGGACACAACTTAAAAAGACAAGCAAGGTAGAAATAACAACAAATGAAATTCCATCTAAATACATATTTGTTTTAACAGAAAACATCTCGTAAAAATTCACATTCTCCCAGAAGCTAAGTATTAGCCCATGCAGACCAAATATAACTAGAGAATTTTTACCAAAGTAGGACAACAAGCTAGATGACTCAATTTTTTTGGATAAGTAAATATAGAACACTAGACTGCCCAGTACCGATAGATAAAATAACACATAATTATGTCCATAGTAATTTCCTGACATGCCTGGTTTATCATTTATTAAAAATAATAAAAGACCCAGAAAGCCACCAGCATAAGCAATGTATGGTTTATTAATTTTAATTTTTTCGATAAAAAATTGTTCGTTTAATTTAAATAAATAACCACAAATAATTAAAGAAGCTGCATTAATGGACGTGCCAAATGACCAGGGAAGTGCATGTGTGTCAAGCTTACTTAAAAATGCCCCTAGAATGGTGAGCAATATCCAAAATACATACATATAACTTCTCTTTGAGGAAATTTTCAAAACTAAGTACGAAATGATTTGGGCCAAGAAGAGACAAGGTAGGAACCATAGAGACATATTAAGAATACCCAGGTGATTCCCATCAGCATATAAAAAAGTTTCAATAACAACCATTGGATCAAGTGTTCCGACAATCCCCATCCAATGCATCCAACCAAAATACAATAAGGAACATATATAAAGAGTCGTATATGGTAAAAGGATTGTTTTGATTTTAGACCACAAAAAACTACTAAACTTATACTTCTGAAAATTAGAGGTAAACCCAGAAGCAAAAAAGAAAAGAGGCATATGGAAGGAATAAAAATAACCTATAATAAAGCTTTTATCCATCGACTCATTCCCTTTAAAACCATGAGGTACCAAATGGGAGAAGACTAAAAAAATAATTGCCAGTCCCTTTAATACATCTACCCACTTTATTCTAGTTGGAGAATGCACAATTTGCATTTATAAAGTCTCACCTTCTTTATGTCATTATTATCTCAATGGATTCTTTAGTACTGCGATCATCCTAAGAAAAAAAGTCATAATCCATTTCACTTACTAATTTGTTAGCAAGCATCAATGAAGTATGTGTTCCCGCATCAGTCCACCAATTTTCTAAAATATCAAATGTAAGTTGGTTTCGTTGGATATAAGCGTTATTAACATCTGTGATTTCATATTCTCCTCTTGCTGAAGGGGTTAAGGTCTTGATAATATCGAACACTGAGTGGTTAAACATATAAATGCCCGTAACTGCATAATCACTTTTAGGGATCTTCGGCTTCTCCTCAATATTGATAATGTTATTTCCTTGTAATTCTGGTACTCCATAGCGATTAGCATCAGGCACTTTATGAAGTAGCAATTTCGCTCCTGATTCTTGAAGCTTGAATTTTTCAACGAACGAGGTTATATCATCTTTAAAAACATTGTCCCCCAAAATCACAACCATCTTGTCATTGCCAACAAAGTGCTCAGCTAAAAGCAAAGCCTGCGCAATTCCCCCAGCCTCATCTTGTACTTTATAAGTCAGCGTAACTCCAAGGTCGACCCCGCTTCCTAAGAGATTAACTACATCTCCCATATGTTCCTTTCCGGTAACGATCAAAATATCGTTTATGTTCGCCTTTTTGAGCTTGTCAATAGAGTAATAAATCATCGGATATTTACCAATTGGCAGCAAATGTTTGTTTGTAACTTTAGTAAGCGGGTACAATCTAGAGCCAGTTCCTCCAGCTAATATAATCCCTTTCATATCTAACTTCCTCCTATTGAAGCTCTTTTATAGCAGCTCCATAATGGTTTTTGCACGAGCTTCCCAATTGTTGTGGACTATGAAGTTTTCTAGTTGCTCCTGATCATAAAAAGGCTGTTGCAGGGTATCTATATCTGCTAAATATTCCCTCATCTCTTCTAAACTACGATATAGATAGACCCCTTTCTGATCTAATAGTTTAGTTTCTTCACTCTGCACAGCTAAAGTCACTTTATTCAGGCTAAGATACTCATAAACTTTTACTGGATTAATCGTATCGATTCTATCCGAATTCCTCAAAAAGGGGTATAAACAAACATCAAAAACATCAATAATCGCACCAATTTCTGATTTTGGAACAGGGCTATAGTACTTGATCCCACTATGCTGCTCAAAATTATAGTCCAGATTATTTCTTCCAACCAAACATACAACAAACTTTTCATCAAATTCTGTAATAGCCTTAACCGCTTCTACATCAAACCAGTGGTCAATCGCTCCTACATAGCCAAAAATATGGTAGCCCTCATGCTTTAATCGTCTCAAGTCACTAGCAACTAAGCTATTTACATTTATGTTTAGTATAGCTGTATCCACAGCATTTTTCACTAAATAAGATTGTTTATTCAATGATAGGGAATGCTTATGCAAATCATTGCTCGTAGAAATAACAAGATCCGCCTTGGCAAGTAATTCAAGTTCCCACTTTTTGAGTAACTTCTTCATCAATACATTGTTAGTTAGAAATACGTAGTCGTCCATGCGATCAAATACAATCTTCTTCTTATTTTGTTTAATAAGAGGATAAAAAACAGGACTCCCCAACCAAATGATATCTGCATTGGAAACTAAGTCTTTTAATTGTCTCTTTTCAAACCATTGATTCATATGGAATATGTCTATGCTTTCAAAGCTTCTAGGCAATCTCAGACTGCCTGAAGGCCTGAATATTTGAAGACTATCATTAATGGCTTGTTCTCTTTGTTTATAATCTGAGTTCTGCCTTGCAATACTATTAAGTATGCTAATGGATGGTTCTACAAAGGTGATGTGAACCCCTGGTATCATAGCAAGCTCTTCAGCCAAATGTTGCGGACGCTGTTTTAAATCATCCCAATAGATTGGAGAGAAATATAAAATTTTCAATTTAACCGCTCCATACTAATAAAGGCGCCCCTTATTTTATAAAAGAGGCGCCTTTAAAGTTTTATTAATTATCTATACGCTCCTGCCAACTGTCTTCGCGTATTCATATCATTTTCCTTCATTTGTATTAGCTCTTCATATGCTTCGATTGTGTACTGTTTATACAAGATATCAATCTCCACATCTCGATTTTTAGCCGGAGTCTTCTGCAAATGATCTAATTCAGCTTTAACAATTTCAAGGTGATTCTTATCTGCCTCAATATCCGATTCCATTGGCGCATACAGATCCTTTTGCAATTGGTAATTGGTTAAAATACTATTTCGCATTGTCTTTCTAACATGCTCAACCGTATATCGGGAGGTGTCCACATCATGAATGACTTTCATCTTCGGATTAAGACCAACCTTATAACCGATTTCTTTCATAGCAAAAGATACGACAATTTCTTCTCCTCCAGCGTAATTGTTTCCTTTACGCCCATAAGCGCTTCTAAAGCCACCAATTCGCATTAGCGCAGCATGTCTAACCGCAAAGTTGGCTCCATAAGGAAACTCCCATTGAAAATTAGAATCGATAATTTCTTCGCCTTCCACAATAAGCTGACTCCAGTATGCTTCAGTACCTGGTTTAACCACTTCGGGCCGTTCCTCATGTAAATTGAGTATAATATTCCCACCCATAACTCCGATATCGGGACGATCTGAGAAGCCTCTGACGGTCTCTTCAAGC
Organism: Paenibacillus sp. BT-177; assembly: GCF_025846815.2. Lineage (NCBI taxonomy): Bacteria > Bacillati > Bacillota > Bacilli > Caryophanales > Paenibacillaceae > Paenibacillus > Paenibacillus sp. BT-177. Next base: position 19,362 of record NZ_JAOYTP010000003.1, read on the forward strand.
AAGTCGGAGTTTGCGATAGCATCATCATCAATATAGAGTATGACTTCACCCTCTGCTCCAAACAAACCAACATTACGCGCAAAGGAAAGACCTTTTAATGGAGCCTCCATATACCGTAGGAAGGACTCGTCAATATTATAGGTTGTTCTGAACTCACGAACCAGATGATGAATCTCTTCATTCTGATAATCATTATTTACAACAATAATTTCATAGCTTGCTTTATCCAACGACTGTTCTATCACAGATTTAATCGCATTTGATAGTTTCTCACTCCGCTGGTATGTGCAAATAATAACGGATAATCCCTTTTTATAGACGGGTTCACTTTCAATTACCGCCTCAATGCGATATAAGTGATCGTTTTTAACCTTGGTATTTATAAGAGAGAACAGAACTTCCGTCTCCTGTGCAAAAAAGTCATAGTTGCTATCCGTCTCACCATTCATTTTATCCTTTATTTTTAGATCCCAAGGATAGTCAGCTACGAATGTATCTGCGGTATGCTCTGATTTATCTATAAGCAGTGCATACATAGATGATGAGGCATTAGAATCTATAAATTCAAAATTATGGACTTCGCCTGTTTTAATATATAAATAGCAAATAGGCGTTGCCAAGTTAAGACCAATAATTGTATTCAGTTCATCTCTTCCAACCACGGTATGACCTTTAGCCAGAATGTATTTCTTAAACTCACTAACTTCAGGAGCATCTCCCTCAATAATCCAAACTAATGGGGTCAGATAAAAATCTCTTCTAAAATCATCAAGTACCATGAGTTTATATCTGTTAGATGTGATGCCAAGTTCTTGATCTGAAGCGGTTAATGATTTATCATGCCAGCGATAATCATATATAGGCTCATCGAACGTCACATGTTTGAGCTCAAATAAGGAGTTCACTCTCATCCAGTAATCATAATCTTCAAGGGTATGCTTATAGCTAGAATAGTCGCCTAATAAGTGAGTTACCTTAGCCCTATACATAAAGGCCGCACCAATCGTATTGTTAGGATATACATTTAGCTCCAATGCGGACTTAGGTAGCATAACATTGCCACTGAACTGTGGTTCTTCATACCAGCCATGGTTGGAAATTACTTCGCCGTCCGAGTCAATTAACCTCATGTTCGCATATACCATACCAATATTTTCATCACGTTTAAGATCAGCGACCATCTTCTCCAAGAAATGTTCAGGGAGAATATTATCTGCACTGGTCCACGTATGATACTCACCCTTAGCAAGTTTAAAACCTCTCGATAATGTTCTTGGTATTTTACGATTTTCCTGATGGACTACCCTAATACGATGATCTGCTTTCGCATACGCATCAATAATTTCTGCCGTTTTATCTTTTGAACCATCGTTAATAATAATGAGTTCAAAATACTTATAAGATTGCTGCAGAATACTATCAATAGCTTTTGATACATAATCCTCACCGTTATATACAGGAAGGACAATCGATATAAGATCTTTCTCAAATGCAGTCTCAAACTTATCCAGTGCCAGAGAAAATGAATTGTCTTTAGCTACTTTATAATTATAAAATTTATACTCATACCAAGTTAATAACTGATTGTAATTCCCTTCATCTTTGCGCAGATCAACAGGCTGATCTCCTGCGTTAGCCCGTTTAAGCTTATGCGACACTTTAGATTTAATCTTTTTCAGCAAGATCGTAGTGCCATAGTTTTTCCATACTCTATATCCCTTAAGAACATATATCATTTTGGATTTGTGTAAAATATGTTTAAGTTTATTCGCCATTTTCCACCTTTTAGAGTTATAAATATTATGAAGCTCTGTGGACAGTCTTCCATTATATTCTTGCAACTCACTGAACTGGGTGTTCAGTTCATTATATTGACCAAATAATTGTCTATATTGATGATTTAAAATATCCAAGTTGTTTTTTTCATCATTGTAATCCTGTGTGAGTTGAAGATATTTTTGTTCTAATTCATCTTTCTTTTCAGACAGAGATTTAAAATCTGCTGACATGCTGCTTATTACATTTTCCTGATGGTCACGTGTTTGAATCAATGTGTTAATCTGATCCGTATGCTCAGCTATGCGTTGTTTTTGTTGTTCTATTTCTTGGCTTTGATTTTGATTATGAGTTTGTAATTCATTAAATTCATTTTTCAGGCGTGTATGCCCTGCTCTATAAGCATGATCTACGTCATCTTTTAAAAATCTATTAATTACATCCATACACTTATCTATCGTCTCTCTTCCTTTAACCGGAAACATCTCTAAAGTAAATTTCCTTCTTTGTTGTATTAGTTGTTCATCTAAGATTGCATTAAGTAAAGTTTGCTTAATATTGCCGTTATCACTCACAAAAGGAACAATGTTTTGCTGAACTATTTGTTCTTCCAAAGGTAAAATCCCCTCAAACGATTCTGTTTGAGGATGTTGAAATATTACAATTGGAGTGTCCGTAAACAGTGCGTCAAATATAGCCCCAGAGCCATCAGACAATATTACATCCGCTTCCTCTATTAAATTAACAAGAGAAGCCTTGTGATCAAGCACATCAGGAACATGAGACTTAACTAGACTAACCCGATCATGCTCCAAAAAAGAAGTGCCATGATGCAATTTCACCTTCACATTAAAGGTATCTGAAATCTCTTCAATATGGTTCATCACAAGCTCAATAGACGACTCATTCCCATACGTAGGCAAATAAAGCAAATTATATTTGTCTGTTTCACGCTTCATCCGTTGAAATTTAGCGTATTTGATCATTCCTACGATTTCAGTCTGAGTGTAGGCTGCCAGAACCGAGGAATCATATAGCCCATTACAAAAAATGAAATCGAAATTCCGACTCCATGTATCTAAATTCCAGTTTGGTTTAGCCATTCCATACTGATATCTGAACTTATAATCGGACTTAACTTCCAAATAATAGGGGAGGTAAGGATAGAAGGCTATTTTATATGTTTTGTCAGGTACAGCGCTTGTTAGAGTCACGTTTATACCGTTGTTCTTCAAGTAATGATAGGTATCTAAGGACATGTCTCCCCAATCATCTTCTTCAATGTGAGGGACATAAATATCACAAACGATCTGCTTTTTTTCACATTCCTCAATTAAAGGCTTAATCGTTTCATATAAAACAAGATTGTGAATGACAAAAGCTATAGATCTGTTCATATTCACTGTAAAACCTCTTCCTTTCAGGCAAAAATCCACTTATTTTCTTAATTTCAGTAATGTCTCATTCAGTAAAGTTGATGATGTACTCTTCGTATAGGGAAAATATATAATTTTCACTCCAACTTCCTCAAACTGCAACTCATACTGGTCCCAACGTTCATTTTGAAACCAATCATCACCAACGAACATTACGTCATACTTTAATTTTTGCCAAACCTCAAATTTATCCATTGAGTCCTGAGGAATTACAGTATCAACAAATTTGATATTTCTAACAATCTCAATTCGTTCCTCAAAAGGAATGACCGCTTTTTTGTACTTATATGAAACCAACTCATCTGTGGTCACACCCACAATGAGCTTGTCACAGAGTGACTTAGCATTTCTCAACAAATTCAAATGTCCAATATGAAATAAATCGAAGACTCCGGAAGTATAGCCGATAATCATAAGATTTCTCCTAACGTATTTAAATTGAAGTTAAACCATTTGTCGAATGTCGTCTTCCCTTCAATTTTTTCAGAAGATAGGACTCTTTCAAGTTGAACAGGAAAACCCACCTTTTTTCTGTTTACAATCTCTGCTGGGACGATATCTTTAAAAATTCTCTTGAGCGGAGCCTTAACAACCCCATCCTTCATCTTATACTGAGCGTCCACACCTGCAAGCCTTTCAATTAATCTGTAGTCCAAGAAAGGAGATCTTGCTTCTACCGAATTTAACATCGAGGCACTATCCAGCCTTTTAAGTAACCCTCGCAAATGGGCTTGTTGAAAAAATGCAGCTACGATTTTTTGAGGGGACTTTAACTTCATAAAAGGTGCCAATGCATCTTCTACAATCTCTAAATCATCTTCCGAGCCATAGGTATAGAGATCACTAAAGGCACGGATATCAAAGTCTGTGGTACTACTAGCCCATCTGAAAATACGATCATACCCGAAGAAAAGCTCATCAGCGCCTTCTCCACTTAATATGACTGTATTTTTAGCAGATGCTTGTTGTGTCATATGATACAGTAACACTTCGTTGGGCACAGACAGTGGCTCTTTTTTTACAACCACCAGCTCACGAGCTAATGCTAAAAATCGATCAGGATCAAACAATATCGGGTGATGAATAGTGTTGTATCTAGTTGCTGCGATTTCAGACCACTCGAACTCATTATAATCTTCAAAGCCAACAGTCCAAGTATGCTCTACTCCAGCAAGTGCAGTAATAATCGTGCTATCCAAGCCTCCACTTAGGTAACTCCCAATTTCAACATCTGCGATCTTGCGATACTCAACTGCAGAACGAATTAAAAACTCAAGTTCCTCATCAGAAGGCGGCTCTTTCTCTGAATAATCAAGTTCCCAATATTTAATAAATTCGCCATTCTCATAGTAATATCCTGGGGGGAATTCTTGTATTTCATTATAGACAGTCCGATTATTAAAGAAACATCTCATTTTTTTATATTGCCTTACAGCTGCTTGATCTAAAGAAACATTGTGAACTAATGGGAGCAATGGAGCAATTTCAGAACTAAAAATGTAATCTTCACCGTTCCTGTTGTAGTAAAGCGGTTTTACTCCCATACGATCTCTTGCTACAAAAAATGATTTTTGCTGGACGTCTAAAACAATAAAACTGAACATTCCATTAAGCCAATTCAACATTCGGGGACCATATTGAATGTAAAGCTTCAATAAAAGTTCAGTATCTGAGTTTGTTCTCATTTGAATTGAATATGCAGAAGCTAATTCTTTATAATTATAGATTTCTCCATTAAATATAATCGCATATCTTCCATCATCAGAAAAAAAAGGCTGATCACTTCTCTGATCCAGATCTAAAATACTTAACCTGTTGTGACCAAGCATAAAATTTTCATGCTGGTATACACAAAGTGGGGCCGTAGGCCCCCGATGTTTCATTATATTTAATGAATTAAGAAATGCTTCTTTATTAATAGCTACATTAGAAAACAAAATCCCACACATTTTATCACCAGCCTTAATTAATGACTTGCAAATCTATTGTATTATCTACAAATATTAAACCTGGTACGTAATTATTCTCTGGCTTAGGAACCTCAAAAACAGCTGCTATACTTACGCTATCCAAATAAAGAGGCTCAAACGGCTTAGGCTTCAAACCAATAGAAATGGTGTATTTACCACTTTCAGACAATAAATTACGGAAATTAAAGTTAACCTCAAGAATGCCTCCTGCTTGCATTTTCGGGACTAATTTTGCCTTGTTATAAATATTCATACCAAACACATCTACACCTGTGTGGTTTCTAACCATGTAGCCAATGGTTCCCTCGGAATCAATATCTTTATAATATTGTGCAAGCAGACGCAAAGTAACCATTTCGCCAAAAGGGACTTGGTTTACAACTTCTCCATTGACTAACAAATCTGCTCTTATAAAACGGGCATCTCCCGTTCCAGAGCGAAACTCATTGGCACGTTTTGCAAAAGCAGGGTCCTCTTCTAACAACAACAGCGTACTCTTTTTATCCGTTTCGGAATTCACAAATGTATCCAAAGATTGGACACGCTTCATATCTGCAATTTCCTGGTTAATAATATTTTCATAAATTTGTGCTACGCGCTTCACTGGACCAATCTCGACCATGTGTCCCTTATCAATAAGCAGTGCTGTATCACAAAAACTCTTAATGGTATCCATGGAATGAGAGACAAATAAAACTGTGCTCTTTTTGGAGAGCTCCTTCATTTTGGTGATACACTTAGCCTGAAAATAAATATCTCCAACAGATAAGGCCTCATCCACAATCAAAATGTCTGGATCAACATTGATGGCTACTGCAAAAGCTAATCGGGCAAACATACCGCTGGAGTACATTTTGACGGGTTGATTAATGAAGTCCCCAATATCCGCAAAGGATGTAATATCTTCTACCTTCTCATCCATTTCTGTTTTGCTATAGCCCATAAGCGTTCCATTTAAATAAATATTTTCCATTCCGGTTAAGTCTGGATTAAACCCAGCACCGAGTTCCAACAGAGCCGCAACTTTGCCATTCACCTTAATGCTTCCACTGGTAGGCGTAATTACGCCTGTAATCATTTTTAAAAGAGTAGATTTGCCCGAACCATTTTTACCGATAATACCAATCGCTTGTCCTTTTTTAATAGAAAAAGAAAGGTCACTTATGGCTTTGAAATCAGAATGATATTTCTTTTTAAAAGGATGAATAGCCTCTTTTAAACGTTCATTGGGATTATCATATATTTTATATATTTTAGTGACATTATTAACTTCTACAGCAACTGATTCTGTTTGAGTCATACTCTTCTCCTCACAATACATCAGCAAAATGAGATTTCATTTTTTTGAAAATTTTGATTCCTATCGTACCTGCGATGATCACAATAGCCCAAAAGTAGATCGTCATGGATGGATGCTCCCAGAACCATTTGTGATCAATAAAAGTATCACGATATCCTTCAACGATATAAAAAACAGGATTTAGTTTAAAGAAAAATTGATACTTATCCTCAACAATATTTAAATTCCAAAAGATCGGCGTAAGCCAAAAGAATAGCTGAATAAATACCGCAACAACTTGACCAACATCCTTTACAAAAACAACTAATGTCGCTGTTATGTAAGAAATGGACAAGGAAAGAAAAATCGTGGCTAATAAATAATAAAGTATTTGAATGTTATAAAGCGTAAATTCAACATTGTATATTTTAAACATAATGAAAAGAACAATGATAAAAAACACATGTACAAATAGAGCAGACAAAATTTTCACCATCGGCAGCAAACCTACTCGGAAAACAATCTTCTTTACCAAATAATTGTTTTCAATAATACTATTGGTTGCAGTTGCTAAGCTCTCAGAAAAGAATAACCATGGCACCATTCCTGTTAATAACCAAAGTATGAAAGGAGTATCTCCAATAGGTACATTTTTAAAACCAACCTGAAATACGACCCAATAAACAAGTATAGATACCATAGGATGTATAAAAGCCCAGAGTACCCCCATAAACGAACCAAGGTATCTAGATTTAATATCTTTTTTAGACAATTCCCAGAGTAACTTTAGATTTTTCGAAAAGTTTTGAGTTGAATTCATACGAGTATGTCACGACCTTAAACATGGTTTGGTAAGTCTCTTACAATACAACAGTGTAAAAAATTGGTATATTCTTTGTTGTGATATGGCTCTAACAGCTACGATATGCTAAAATGTTGACGTATCTACAAGAAAAGGAGATTGTAAACCTTGTCGAATCCAGTATACGGGAAACAGGCCAAAACGTCGACCCGTGACGATAAAAGGCCGGCTATGTTTTGGGTGTTAATTGTTGGCATGATTTTGTTTTTAGCTTGGGCCCCCTTCCAGGCGGCGCTTTTTAATGGTCAAATGCTCGACTTTGAGAAGCCTCTGTATTGGGCTTTGATCATCAGCACGATTCTATTGATTTTAGGAATCGTAACCTATTATAAAAAATTCAAGCTGGAAGAGCAAAGGGATTGGCTCGCTGTATTAGTACTACTGCTTCCCCTGACTTATGTGCTTTCACTGGCATCAGCAGCTTCACATTACCTGGCCATGAATATGGTGGTGGTACAGTGCATATATGCAGCCCTGTTTATCATCTCAATTTATCTACTCCAGGATCGCTTAGGTAATAAGATTATGCACAATCTGATTATGACTGTTGCTTATGTCATTGTAGGCTTTGGCTTTATTAACTGGTTCGGACAGTGGGTACTAGCCGGCAAGCTGGTAGGCTGGCTTAGCCAATATGTGTATCATGACCGTTATACCAATGCAGTCATGACAGATACGAATGGGCTCCGGTTGACATCAGTGTTTCAATATGCGAATACATATGCCGCCTTTCTAATGGCTTTCCTATTCGCTGCCGTATTTTGTTTAATGAAATCAAAATCATGGTATGGCAAGGCTACTCATGGTTTCATGTTGGTGCCCATTTTGGTCTCGCTGTTTCTGACCTTGTCACGGGGCGGTCTGGTTATGTTGCCAGTCGTTTTCGTGCTGCTCTTGCTTTTCCTTAAACCTGCACGCCAAATTATATGGATTTTGCATTGCGCCATTGCTGGTATAGCGTCAATATCTATCTTGGCGCCGATTACAAATATGGGATTACAACTCAATAAGACCTACAACGGCGGAGAGGCTGCCAAGGCTTGGGGCATACTTATTGGAATCTCCCTTGCTGTCGCTGTTGTACTGTGGCTTGTTGAACGGTATCTGGCACCAAAGCTGGAGAATGCACTCAAAGGGTGGACTTCCCGCAAGTTATCCAACCTGTGGCTACCTGTCGGATCAGTTGTGGTGATTGGCTTGCTGGCTTTTCTGTTTATTGGAACTGGCCTGCGCAGCGTACTGCCAGAAAACGTCCAGGTCCGGTTTGAAAATATCAATTTCCGACAGCATAGTGTGCTGGAGCGGCTTGTATTCTATCAGGATGCTGCCAAATCGATTAAAGATCACCCTATTATCGGAAGCGGCGGTGGTGGTTGGGCAACTTTATACGAGAAATATCAAGATTATCCTTATACAAGCCGTCAGGCCCATAACTTTTTCATGCAGTATTTAGTTGAAGTAGGCATTCTCGGTTTCGTAATTTTCATGTCATTTATCTTATATATTTTCTATAAATATATCCGCAACTATATTAGACAAAATGATGAAGAACGGGATTCTCACTTCCTATATCTCATTTTAGCACTCTCGATCTTGCTTCATAGCTTGCTAGATTTTAATCTGAGTTACGTGTTCATGGGCATACTGGTATTTGTGAGTCTCGGTGGTATGGCCGCTGCTATGGACAGCAAGCCACTTAAACGCCTGTCTATGAATGCTTCCGGATTCCGAATCATGTATAGTACCATCATTGGCGTTCTAAGCATCGTGGTGCTTTTTTCAGGCCTTCGCTTCGTGCAATCGGCCAATGCTGCCACATATGCCAAACAGGTTATGACGGTAAGTACATCATTTGAAGAAATTCAAAGTGCTATTAATAAAGATCTGGAGCTTCGCCCTACACATCCGGATTCTGTTATAAGATTAGCTGCACTGTACAAGAGTGTGTATGATCAAACGAAAAAAGAGGAATTTTATAACGCTGCAATAGAGGTACTTAATACGGGCCTGAAGGCAGAACCGTATAATAAAATCATGTATAACTCCAAAGTTAACCTTTTAAAAGCAAAAGGTGAGAATGAGCAAGCTTTCAGTATTTTGGAAAATAACATTTCCAACTTTAATTGGGACAATGACTGGTACAATATGTTGATTACCCAAGCTTACACCATTGGTAATAAGGCACGTGAGCAAAAAGACACCGCCAAAGAACAGAAGTATTTCCATGCAGGTCTTGCTGCTTATCAGAAGGTTCTGGATGGGGTAGCTCATATTAAGACGGTTCCACCTGAAATTGAGTTGACACGTACTTTTGAAGTAACTCCAGGTATTGCGCTCAGTACTGGTAAAATAGAGTTCATGTCAGGTAAGCCTGCTGAGGCTGCAAGCATCCTCATAAGCGGCTTGAAAGACGACCTGAGTGATGCTACAAATCGTGAGGTCGCTCGCTATTATATCGTCGCTCTGCAACAGCAGGGACAAGATGACAAAGCTTTGTACGATAAGCTGATTAAGGCTGATCCGAAGGAAAAAGAGCAAATTGCTCAGTTGAAAGCCTTAAAGCTCTAGGTATAAAATACAAAAATGCACCCACCAAAAAAGGAACGCAGAAGTTTTTCACTTCTGGCGTTCCTTCTTCTATATCCTAAGTTTTACTTCCTTCCGCTATGTGATTAATAAGCTTCTTCCCCAAATACTTTCCTCGGACTCTAGAGTATCTAGTAAAGTCATAACAATGCCTGCAACCCCATCCAATACGCCCACGAAATCCAAATGTTTGACCGATTGAGTATCCTTTACGATATCCCAAAAACCGAATGCTGCCCCTCTATCGAACATGTTAACGACTTCTAAAAGCAAGCCCTGAGCATAATCACGCAACTCGGCATCTCCCGTATCCAGATACATCTGATGCGTGAGCTTTATTAATCCAGAATATCCATGACATACCGATGGAGAATATATGCTCCAACGTTCACGGGGACGTGCGTATATGGATTTGAAAGCATCCACAGCGAGCGCCTCTAATTTTTCGTTCTCCAGAGCCCTCCCTGCTAGCCATAAGCTCCTGGCAACCCCTGGAGTTCCATAACACCAGGCTTCACGTTCTGTTTCATCGGAAATAATTCCATTCATATATTCTCTATAGCTTATATTATTGGGCCAATACCACCCAAAATCATTCTGTTGCTTCCAATGACTCAACCATGAACCGAAGCGTTCTATTGCCTCTTTATGTCCTGACACTCTCACATCGTGATGCCAAGCTATTGATAGTAATGCCAACGGTCCAGGAATTCCATGAGCCAACCCCATGTTAAAGTATCCTTCAGGATACCTCTGCTGCTCATGTGGGGGCAGATTGTGAACGGGGATATACCAGCCTGGTAGAACTTCACCATTCCAAGCCCTCTCTTCACTTAACATGACAAGATATTCAAGAACATCTTTAAGGAGATCTCTCATCTCAGGCACATCTTTGAACAATAACAGGTATCTACCTATCCCACTCCATCCCGAAATAACATCATAGTCATGAAAAATGACTCCCGTTTTTAGATTATTTCTTGAACTTTCCAACAGAGCAGCACCATAACGAAGGATTAAATGATTGATCTGTTCAATAAAACTTCGGTATTTGCGCAGATTGTCAGACAGTGCGTAGGCCGTAAATCCAATACCCGATAGCCCGCTCCACAGCGATAAAGATATGTTTTCCTTCAGCTTGAGTGCTTCTCTTGTATTCACAAGATACTGATGTGCGTATCGGGTAAACGTCTCCTCGCGGAATACAGTACCCAGCCTTCCGTATAGTAGACTCACCGCTGGATAGCCACTCGCAAGACTAATCTCATCCCATTTGTAATCCAATTGTAAATCTGTTCGATTCGAATCCGATGAGCACATTGCCGTTACGTAATCCGAATCTGCCAATCTTCTTCCAACCTCATGTACAATCTCCAAAATAGTCTGACGCAAATCTTCTGATATTCCCGTTATAATCATGCCTCAGCACTCCTTATAATTCATTCGCTTTGTATACTTCTGAGCATGGTTTAGATGATAAAGAGCGTGGCTTAATAGTGACATTATTTTCGCCTCCTTCATTCGATCCGTGCCTAGTAATCTGTTCAGATGCATGTGAATAAAACTTTCCATAATATCCAATAAAGGTCCGTCCCAGCATGTTTCCTTTTTTTTCTGAAAGAACCTCTCCTTATATTGTTTCAGTTTTTCCCTTCGAGGTTGAAAGCGTTCTATCATAAACTCACCATAATTACAAGCTCTCAATGAACTCCATCGATCGGAAACATCGCATATCGACATATACCATGTACGATTCTTTTGGAACTCTTTGATATGATGGTTATGCCACTCTTTCTGTTGGGACCATTCAACCTGCTTAGCTAGTGAAGGCATCCACTGATTTAACATATCAATCACACTAATCAATGCAATGTCTTCTAATGGCATATTCCATTTTTTGTTGTAGTGCAAATAAATGAATTCAGAAGCGAGCTTGGAATCTGCAGCAAAAACTTCCTCAGCCATTTGAATGAAGCTTCCCCCTCCATATCTTTCCACCTCTTGCTCGTATGTATCATACACAAGTTGGTTTAGCAGTCCTTCCTTCTTAAGCTTGTTCGCCCACGTCTGAATAGCAGGAATCAGTTGTGCACATAACATCGCTGCATCCCCATGAAATCTCACTCGTACATGATCATCAGGATCTTTATATCGAATAATAAAATGTTGATCGACTATTTTTTGTTTTTCTGCCAGTTCACAAAAAGGTCTGAGGTAATTTCCAATAAACTCCTCCTCCCGTTCAGACATACCATATAATTTAACGTACAGCCATTCACTGCCTGGAAAATAAACATCCATCGAACGGGTACTGATAGGGTTTTGCATCATATCTGGTTGAATAAGGTCCTTTGATCTCGATTGGCCTACTTTATTCGTTTTCACCAAAGGAATGACATACTCTGCAATGTGGTGTCCTTTCGTGGACTCTCCCCATACTTCACTCCACTCAAAACCGCATTCAGTCAACCATATGGAGGCTGAATCTGTAAGCTTTTGATATTTATCATATAGTTCGGATATGCAAAAATCATGTGTAGTGTCAATTAACAATCTGTTATCTGCAATAGTTATATACACGTATCTCGGAATACTCCATTCTTTTTTCAGCCTTTCAAATGCATTGCGCCAATCACTCTTGGTATGACAATTCTGGAAAGCCTTCATATCTGCATTTAAAGACCACGACGCTAATGACAGAATGGTATTGCCGTATCTTATGCGGGGAAGAAAAGGCAACTCTGATAAGTGATTCCCCCACTGAAACATTGAAACATTCCTCTGTCCTTCCTGCTCCATTTCACGCAAAAATCGATAAACATTCGGCGCTTTGTAGTAATTCAACATATTTGTGGCTACCGGGATTACCCTTTTATTCAAAGAGCGTGACATTAGATAAAAAGAGTCGTGGGTACAACCTACATATAAATCGGCTAAAGAAATAGTAGACGCACGGTCATCTGTATAATCATTGGTCCCAAGGATAATCTGATGAGAACAGGAACGATTCGTTATCACAACGTTGGAATGTCTACTATTAATCGTAAGATAGATAAGCTCCGCAAAAATCACATTTGGATTTTGATCTGACTGTATTTTATAAATACTGGAGATTTGTTTTTGTGCAGAACCATCTAGAATCGGACCGAATCTCCCAAATGTTTTACCTGCACCTGTGCCGCCTGAATTGGGGTTAACAATCAATTTATAGTCCCCACCTTCGAGAGCGGTGGCATCCGAAGTGGCGACGGTAACGTACATCTCCAGTGATGGTGGAGGAGAAAGCTCCGAAGGGACACATTCTATTTTTCTGATTTTTTCATCTGTAAGCTCAATTTCGATACTACCTTGTTTGATCGCTTCTGCAACCCAGCGTGCTAAATGTTTATCTCTGTCTGCATTCGCAGCAGACTTTTCCCAGCTACGTTTGCTCATAGGATATTTATAATCAGGAGGGGCTCCTAATCCCATATCTTCATCCAACAGTTCTAACAAGGGAATCTGACGATGTACTCCGTACTTCTCAATAAAGGCGCCTCGATAGGTCGCAAGATGCGGATTGCATACATTATTCGATAGTCTCCATAAGACTTCGGCCGCTACAGCGACCTCTTCCGCTATTTCGTGACTTAAAGTCGCGTTTGTTATAGCTGTTTCCATGTCAATTTGGAGCGGATCTTTGCTGGGGAACATTTCATTGATGCTGCTGCATATGTTCGTATATAGCTCTTCCCCCTCACCTACAGAGGTTTGATTATATTGCTGAATGTAGTTATAAATGTTCTGAATTGAGGCTTTGAGATCGTCTATGCCTGTCATGGATGCGAGTTGCCCTTTTATATATTCAAATGGCAATTCAGAATTACGTATGGATAAGGGGGGTCTTAAATTACTTATTAAAAACTCTTGCTCTACTAACTTCAATAACAAACCAAATAGTTGCTCTTGATTTATAGTCGGGAACTCTTCTTTCATCTTGTCCATTAGCTTTAAGATAGGAACGGGCTGTTTCGCGCAGTGAATAACATAGTCTACAAATTTAGAAGTTCGGATTGAGCTACTTTTCATTTCATCAGAGGAATCAAACTGATCTATATAATTGAGATAAGGTAACTTCACACGTGAGCCGGAAGTATAGAGGATCGAGTTCGTACGAACTTCGACTTGTTCAACGACGTGCCTTATACGTTCCAAACCCTTTACAAGATCCATTAACCATTGCATATCTGGGCGTGCTATTTTTCGATGAAAGCTCAAGTCTCCTATTACCAGCCTGCTTTCACTTTCAAAAGAACCCATGGCAACTCCAGCAAAAACACCGTAAGGGGTAGCGCGTGTTGAAAGCCTAATCATATAATGAGCTATTGCTTTGATAATTTTATCTGCTTTCTTTGAATTTGAATTGTCCAGTATTTGATTAACAGAGTGCATTAATGAGGGGCTGGCAATTAAAAGCGCTTCGCAGACAATTGGCTCTTTTACCATATGAAGCAACTTGTTACGTAAATTTTCATATGAAGGCTGATAAAATAGTTCATTGTACACCTCTACAGGCAACAACGGAATTCTAACCAAAAAAAAATCTAACGTTCTAAACAAATTCCTATTTTCATTCCTGTGTCTTATACCCTTCATAGCTAGTAGCCCTCCTTCTTTACATAAGAAAACCCCAGATATACAAAGCATATCTGGGGTTAGTTTTAACACAATTAACAGCAGTTACAAGTTACATAAGTATCGTAGCAAGCAGAGACAGCACAAGTAACAGTACCAGTACATGCCATAGTAACCGGTTCAGATGAGAAAGCATTAACCTGTAAGTCCAAATCAAGAGTGTCTTCTTGTTCCAAAACGAATAGTTCTAAAGAGTTCATCTTTGTTCCTCCTTCGATAGAATAAGAGATTATTTGGAATATTACTCTCTCATTTTAAAAGAAGAACTAAAAAATCCAAAACTTCTTTTTATCGCATACAATTACAATTTTGTTACATTTTATCAATATCTTCAATAACCTGTCTCATATAAGCCAGTACTTCATCCTTGATTTCGTTATGCTGTAGAGCATAATGAATGGTCGTTTCAATGAATCCCAGCTTCTCGCCAACGTCATGGCGATTGCCATCAAATTCGTAAGCCAGAATAGGGTTCTTTTCTCCCAGTTTGGACAATGCATCCGTTAACTGAATCTCCCCGCCTACTCCTGCGGATTGCTGACCCAGGATATCGAAAATATCAGGTGTCAAGATATAACGTCCCATGATCGCCAAATTGGATTTAGCTTCTTCCTTCTTTGGCTTTTCTACCAATCGTTCCGCCTCAGAGATTTTGGAGGTAAGTGCGTGGCCTTCAACAATCCCGTAACGATGTACCTCGTTCCAATCGACTTGTTTTACACCTACAATAGAACGCTGATACTCATCAAACACGTCAATCATCTGTTTAAGACATGGATTCTCAGACTCAACGATGTCATCACCCAAAAGGACAGCAAAAGGTTCATCACCAATAAACTTACGTGCACACCAGATGGCATGTCCCAACCCTTTAGGCTCCTTTTGACGGATATAGTGGATATCTGCCATCTCTGATGGTTTGCGCACTTCATTGAGCAGGTTCCATTTTTCCTTTGAGGTCAAATTATGCTCCAGCTCGAAGGAGTAGTCAAAATGATCCTCTATCGCTCTTTTGCCTTTACCAGTAACGATAATAATATCTTCAATACCAGATGCAACAGCTTCTTCAATGATATATTGAATTGTTGGTTTGTCTACAATGGGAAGCATCTCTTTAGGCATCGCTTTCGTCGCAGGAAGGAACCGGGTTCCTAATCCCGCAGCAGGAATAATTGCTTTACGGATTTTCATAGGTAAAACTCCTTTTCGACAAATCTTACTAAATTATTCAATAGTTTGAGTAACGTTTGGAAATTGCTAATAGTTTATTATAGCACTTAGTCATCGCATTGTTATATAATTTAAGTAAACCATATTATAGACTAAAAAAGATAGAAATTTGAGTACCAGATAAGCCAAAATTTGAGGAGAGAGTTCTTTGGATTCAATAATCAGTAACCCTGTTTTAACATTAGTTATTCCCTGCTATAACGAAGAAGAAGTACTACCTGAAACCATAAGCAGACTTACGGTCATTCTGGAAGAGTTGGCCGAAAGCGAGCTCATTTCTAAACATAGTAAAATGTTGTTTGTTGATGATGGTAGCCGTGATCAAACATGGGACATCATAGCATCATATAATCTAAAAAATCCTTTTGTCAGTGGTCTCAAATTGGCGAAAAATGCGGGCCATCAAAACGCTCTATTATCTGGGTTAATGGAAGCTAAAGAAACCTCAGATTGTGTAATATCCGTTGACGCTGACCTTCAGGATGATCTCAATGCCATCCGAGAATTCATAATAAAATTCAAAGAAGGTTATGACATCGTGTATGGGGTGCGAAAAAGTAGAACTACCGATACATTTTTCAAGCGTTCAACAGCCCAAGGCTTCTATCGTGTGATGAGTAAAATGGGCGTCAATATCGTATACAATCATGCGGATTACCGTTTAATGAGCAAAAGAGTTCTCCAGGAATTAAGCAACTTTAAAGAGGTAAATCTCTTTTTACGTGGTCTAGTTCCGTTAATAGGTTATAAGTCTACTGAAGTGTATTACGATCGACACGAACGTTTTGCAGGTGAATCCAAATATCCTTTAAAGAAAATGCTCGCTTTTGCTTTCGATGGAATCACCTCGTTTAGCGTAACCCCGATAAGGCTTATTTCGGCCGTGGGTTTTGGAATGTTTGGCATAAGCTTATTAATAGCTGCCTATACCCTTATTAGCAAGTTCCTTGGCACCACCGTTTGGGGCTGGTCTTCTTTAATGTTATCCATCTGGTTCATAGGCGGTCTACAACTCGTCGCACTCGGACTCATTGGCGAGTATATCGGTAAAATATATAAAGAAGTAAAACAAAGACCTAAATATATTATTGAGACTATTTTAGATTCCCAGAGCACCTTAAATACTGAAAACACAAAGAAAGTGAATAATAGGGAAAGGGAAGCTGTGGCGGTCCAATAACAGATGCGAACAGGTGACTAATTTGACTTTATTTCAGAATAGTTTTTTCCGTTTTCTTGTTGTAGGTGTTCTAAATACAATATGCGGCATGTCCGTCATGTTCTTGCTCTTTAATATTTTAGAGACTAACTACTGGTTATCGACCTTTATTGGTAATTCTGTAGGCGCCACTGTAAGCTATTTCTTAAATAAAAGATTTACTTTCAAAAATAATGCGAGCCATGGACAGACCATTTGGAAGTTCATCTCTATTATATTGATATGCTATATACTGTCGTATTGTCTCAGCTATCTACTCAGTCACTTCCTGATCTCAAGTTTGAGTATTAAAAACAATGAAATTCTAGGCAATGTATCCATTCTAATCGGGAATGTCTTCTATACTTTAATTAATTATGTTGGACAAAAGTTCATTGTTTTTTCCAAAAAAACAAGAGCCCAAAAAGTATAACAATCTGAGGTTTCATTCATAGTTTAAATAAACTAACAGATAAAAAAAGGGGATGTGCTGTCAAAGCACATCCCCTTTTTTTTGTTTTTCTATAGCACTTTTTACTTCACCAGTTGCCCACGTGTAACCCCTAGCTGATTCGTCGCTTTCAGCGTCTTCCATACTTGTGTTCCGCTGATTTCACCGCGCAAGGCACGGTTATAGAGATCAATAACCTCATGAACTTGCTCTGGTGTCTCCTCCAAAAATTCCACGCGGTAACGGGATACGCCTAATTCTAGGAAGTTAGACAGGTATTCCGCGCCTGATTGCTCAATCGCGTTATACACTGTATTACGGCATCCTTCGTCCACGCGAACCGGGTGAGACATCCCAATACGATCACGTAGGGATGCGCGATGATCCTCACACGGACGACCACAGTTAGTGTAGTCTGTGCCTTCACTCATAAAGGTACAATATACGCAGTGTTCGGTATGGAACATCGGCAAATGCTGCTGGATGACGATCTCCAGCTTGTCGGTACGTGTACGTCCCAGCATATCGACCATCTGTTGGATGTTCAGGTCATACGACGGTGTTACCAGGTCACAGCCGGAATCCAGGAATAGATCAGCCGCTTTATGGTTGGCGATATTTAGCGAGAAGTCGCCAATCAATTGCGGATGATGTGCATCCGGGTTCTCCAAGCGATGACGCATGTAAAAATACAAGGCTCCCGGATTGCGTACCAGCACAGCATCCGGTTTCAGGCGCAGGATATTGTTGTGATATCCATTTTCGCCCGGCATGTGAATACGCGGAGTCACCAACGCAATTCGGCGCCCAGCGCCGTGCACAGCCTCTACAGCTGCCGGGAATTGCTTGATGAACTCGAAGTCGGCGTAGATGAAATCCACGCCGGCCTCAAGCGCAGCCTCCACCTGAGGGAGGCTGCGGCACAGCGCGGTCAGCTCTGCCTGACCGCGTGCCACAGACGATGCCGGAGCCGAGGCATCGCCATACACCTCTACCGCCCGTTTCGTGTATACGGGTGGTTTGGGGCGCTCACCTGCGAGCAGTTCCACCGCCTGACGGCGGATGCTGTTCAGCTCGCGCATGGGCACGATGACGTCTCCATGCAGATGGACGTCCAGCTCTTCCAGCTGGAACACTGTTCCGCCCAGTCGGCCGAATTGCTCTTCGAGCAGTTCGTGCGTCATCGGACGCTTCTGGGCAATTTCAAGCTCCAGCTCGGAGTCCACGCGAACCGTTGTGCCCTTCTGCACGTCGGTCCACCATGTCGACAGCGGCTGTCCTGGGGAGCCGCTGACCCGCACATGTACCGGGAAAACTCGGTACGGCTTTTCGGTTTCGTACGACTGGCGCAGACGCTTGTCCAGCGCCGGGTCGTTGGTCTTCCAAATACGGTCGCCTACGTGCACACGGCGCAGATCCACATCATTGCGTCCTGCTACGATGTCAACGATCCAGCCTTCTCCGGCTTCGCCTTCAATCTTCACACCCTTGCGGCGGATATCGTATACACGTCCGCCTTCTTCTTTTTGCGTAGGATCTCCTGCATCAAATACAATACCATCGCCACGCTTGAGCGGGGCATCGATGCGGCATACTACCCCATCACGAAGGATTTGTTCCACTCGGCCCAGGTACACGCCCCGGCTTTTCGGGAACGTACCGTCCACCAGCTTTTTGTTATTCGTTCCTTCCAGAAAACCGTGCGTAAAGCCGCGTGAAAAGCTCTGCTGCAGCTCGCGGATATCTTCTTTGCTCGTCTTGGACGTATCGCCATCAAAATACTTGTCAATGGCCTTGCGATATTTGCTAACCACATTCGCTACATACTCAGGCGTTTTCAGTCGCCCTTCAATTTTAAAGGAAACCACCCCGGCATCAATCAGTTCTGGCATCAAATCAATGGCCGCCAAATCCTTGGGGGATAGTAGGTATGTCACATCGGCCATCGGCTTTTGCTCTCCATCCACCATCAAATCGTAAGGCAAACGGCATGCCTGTGCACACTCACCACGGTTTGCAGAGCGTCCGCCCCACATTTCTGAAGTCAGGCATTGGCCTGAATAAGATACGCATAACGCTCCATGCACGAATACTTCCATCGGAAGTCTCGCTTGATCGCCAATTTTTTGAATCTGTTTTAGATTATTTTCACGACCCAGCACAACCCGTTCCATGTTGTACGGCTTTGTGAATTCTACAGCCTCCGGCGAGGTGATCGTCATTTGGGTAGAACCATGGATCGGGAAATCCGGTGAAATGTCGCGGATCATTTTCACCAAACCCATATCCTGAACAATTAGGGCATCGACTCCGGCATCAATACAGGCATCAACCAGCTCTTTAGCGTCCTCCAGCTCGTTTTCAAATACCAGTATATTGAATGTCAAAAAGCCCTTAACCCCGTAGCTATGCAAAAAAGCCATAATCTCGGGTAGTTCATCCATGCGAAAATTATTCGCCCGTGCTCGTGCGTTGAATTTTTCCACCCCAAAAAAGATCGCATCGGCTCCGTTCGCTACCGCCGCACGCATACAATCCCAGTCACCTGCTGGTGCCAGAAGCTCGACATCTTCTCTTCGTACTGCTGATTTCATTATTGCCCTCCCTATATGCTGAAAACGAATGATCCCTCATTGAATCTCGTTGTTTTCAGGGCAGCTATGCTGCTTACTTGGTAATCTCAAGAACGTTCCATCCACTTATCCCAAAGCTGGTTATGTTCAGTCAGGGGAATGGAAACTTACTAAGAATCATATTATTAAGTCCTATCTGTCTCTATCATCTTGTCCGATCATTCACACGCTGAACCATCGGTCCCCCGCATGAATCGCATCCAACTCAAAAAATCCGCATCACAAACATCTGCGGCAGAAATTATTCTTATCTTGTAACTAATCTAGTGTACCAGACTGCGACCCAAGCTTCTACACTTTCCAAGCGATTCCTTTAAAAATATAATACTAAAAGCACAAAAACACCTCCAATCCCGGTCAGCGGTGCTTTGGAGGTGCGTCATCATATCATTAACTAAGCAAACCTATACTTCGCAAGCATTTCTCCCCAGGGTGATATTCCTTCCTCCCTGAAACCAGATTTTCTGTATAGCTTTCTAGCTAGTTCATTGTCTGGTTTATATCCAATCATGATAACATCAGTCCTATCACTGGCTTTCCTGATTTCGTCGATCACCAGCAACATTGCATGGTAACCATGACCTCGACCTTGAAATCTTTCGTCAATCATAAATCGGTAAACCCAGTAGTTTCCGTCATCTGGGTCTAAACCAAACATCGTAAAGCCAATCAATACGTCATCATTATAAATTGCTTTAGATACAAATCCATCTAAAAACTGACATTCGGCAATTGAGTAAAGGTTAGATACCATAAATCTTTGTTGTTCAGGACTCGGTTCAAGTTCAGCACATTCTTCCCAATTCCTTTTGTCGACTGCCTTTAGCGTAATTATGTTCGGTTTCCTCCTATACATTTAGTCCGACATCTTCGATCTTCCCTGCTTACTTCACTCTTTAAAAGCTTACTATTCAATCCTTATACAATCCAAGAATCCCGGGTCAACAGCGATCGTAGGATCAAATGGCACGCGTAGCCTTTACCGATTACAACTCGCAAATCTTTTACCTACACCCTCTACTTCACAAAATGAAACGAATTCAGCGTCGAATCTAGTGCATTAGACTGTGCCGCTGTGTTGTTCGCATCGTTTAATGTTGTTGTCACGGTGTAGGTTTTGCCGTTATGCTCCAAAACGATTTGGCGACCTGTATAACCGATACCTTCCTCTACACGGTGGAATGTAAAGGACACTGCTGGAACTCCAGCAAACGTTACGTCCTTCACTTCCTCTACTTTGAGGTTTTTATAGTTCTTGGCTTGCTTATCATAGAAGTCCTTAAGCTGAGACACCGTTAATTCAAAGGATTGGTCGTTGTCGATTTTGATGGAAAAACGTCCTCCGGTAAATTGATACTCTATATCTCCCAATTCAAATTGATCGCTAACCGCGGTCCAATAGCGTGGGATATTCACTGTATATTCATATGCTTTAGACGTCTTTTTGATCGTTTTCGTTTTGTCCGCCAGGTAGTCATCCTCTTCCAATTGTCCAAAGTTATTTGCTACCGTTTGAAAATCAATTTTAAGCGAGGAGATGATCGCGTTGAACTGGTCATTTCCCTTGCTTACTTTTTCAGGCACTGCATATTCAGCCAGGTAGCGGTATCCATTTTGCTGAATCAGCACATTGTACTCTTTGACCCATTCATCTCCAAAATTATAGCGGTACTCCTGCACTAATCCCTGAACGCCTGCAACTTCCAGCGGATATGTCTTCTGTGCCTCATAAGCAGTGGACACAAATGAATCGCTCAGCCATTTTTGCAGCTGCTGACCCCAGTTCTCCAATTTTCCATCCGCAGGAGCTGAGGTGACTTTCATGTTGAAGCTTGATCCGTCATTGCTTTCATATTGCATTCGCTGGTCGTCCATTTTCCAGCCTGCGGGTATTTTGAGTGACACACCATAGTCTGGGTTCCCGGCCTCGCGTGTGCCTCCGACAACAGTGGACAAGTCTTTAATACTCTTATCCTGTGCGTTAAAAGAGGTTTTAAAGGAGTTCAGCAGTCCGGCATACTGGGCCAGATCTTTATAGTTCGTTGCTTTAGCATCGGAAAAATATATTACATACAGTCGTCCATTGTCATAGTACTGACGATTTTCCCATAGTACGCCGTCCCCATCCTTCGTAATAACACGCGCATAAGGCACTTTCGCTTTCGGGAAGGATTTTCGGTCCACCACAGTTTCTCCCGTTTCCTTGGCTGCCTGCACCAATTGTTGCAGCAGATCGTCTGCATTCAAGGGAACCGGCTGTATTGCTGTGTGTACTTCCATATAGTATGCACTGTTCTCGTCCATAAATGTGGAAATGCTCTCATCTCCACCTCCCTGACCGATGACGAGTCCTGTTGGATAGTTCATGGACCAATCGTAGTAACTGTTCCCGATCTGCGTCTTGCCCTCATCATTATCAATGTTCGGTGTTTCTTCAGCTACCGTACCCGCCTCTTCTTGGGCTTGCATCCGAATGATGATTCCTGCGCCATTCTTCTCCATCTTACCGCCAAGCCCTTCTGCTACTTGACGCAAAGGCACCATGAGGATCCCTGATGACATTTCTGGCGGAGCCGGAAGTGTTACCTTGTGGCCCCTCACCCAGGCTGTACGACTACCAATTGTCAGCGATACGACGTGAGTGCCGCTGGTGATCTTGACCACATTATCTTCAGCTAGGCGAATTTTGCTGTTAAATGCCTTTTTAAACACACCAGCCGGAACCATCAGTGCACCACTTTTGGAATAGGGCTTCGTGATATTCGCATTTTGACCGTTCACGATGGCTGTATTGCTGCCACTTTGCAGCCGCAATTCCAATATGTTTTTATCTTGATCTGCTGCAACTGCTGGTAAAGCGGTAAGCAGAAGGGACAATGCGACAGCGCCGACCCCCAGCTTACGCATCATTTTTCTTTGCATATGCTTCACAGTAAATCTCCCTTTAGCTTTATTTTATAGATTCATGAGCCATTATCGTTCATTTTCCCGTAGCTGAATCTGATGCTTCTTTCGAAGGCGCTATGCCGTCATCTACAGTAGCTCCTGATTCATTCGAATCCTCAAGATCTTCTCCAGACTGAATGGAATCATAAATTTCACCATTATCCTGTGTCAGTACCAGCTTGCGCTTTACAATATCACCGTCCGATTGCATAAGTACACTTATCGTTTGCCCTGGTTGATAGTTTTTAAGCAGCTCATTGACATCAATGGCAGAGGCTACACGCTTGCCGTTAATACTATACAGCTCATCGCCTTCCTTGATTTTGGCCTGTACGGCATTGGCTGAAGTGATTTTCGTGACTTTCAAAGGATCCTCGGTAGGCAATCCGACGATAGCTGACCAGCTCTCTTCGAGCCCTAAGCCAAGACTAGCACGCCGAACCTCGCCATATTTGAAAAATTGATTGATGACATATTTCACTGTATCTGCCGGAATCGAAAAACCCATATTTTCAATTCCGACCGCTGAGAATTTCATTGTATTAATCCCGATGACCTCGCCCTTGAGGTTGACCAGCGGACCACCGCTGTTACCAGGGTTGATCGCGGTATCACTTTGGATCAGACGATAAGCAGCGTTGACACCACGGTTCAGCCCGCTAACAACACCTGAGGTTGCCGAGTTACGAAGTGAGAAAGAGATCGGCGTACCGATAGCCACTACCTGCTCGCCTACCTGTAAACTGTTCGTAGAAGCTGCAAAGGTAGCAGGCTTAAGGCCGCTTGCCTTAATTTTAATCAACGCCAAATCACTGATCGGATCGCTGTAGCTGTCGATGATTCCGTAAGATTTTCCGTCCGAGGTTACAACTACGGCATCACCTAATCCTTCGATAACATGCGCATTCGTAACAATCCATCCATCTGCCCGAATGATGACACCCGTGCCGTGAGCCAGGTTGTATCGGTCTCCCCCTGCTACGGTCTCTCCTGTCGCTGAACGACCAATGATGCCGACTACAGAAGGAGAAACATTTTTAACGACCTGTGGCACACGATCGGCCGATAACGTATATGTACCATTTGCGCTGTTATACGCGCCGTTGGTTCCTAATGCTTTATTCATATCACTTACGTTAACATAGACCCCACCATTAATGACCTTGGCCTTTAACGCAGCTCCACTGCTGGCTGCACCTGCCGTTCCAGAAACACATAGAGCGCTACCCAAAGCCAACACAGCCACCCTTTTCCCCATCTTACGCATATACTCACCATTTCCTCTCTAACATGACCCTGTTCTATCAGTTAGTCCAAATCTACCATAGAGGGGACACGCATACAATCGCTTTAAGCCCTATCTTTTTTTAAAAAAGCGCCGTTTGCTGCATCCCTATCCCCTCATACTATTTATATTATAAATTTTCCAAATCCTTATATCAAAAAAATAAGCAAAAACAATAAAAAATCGTTATACCTTTTGGGTCATTCCTTCGTTTACGGGCGTAACCAACTATGATACCATCACATTATATCTTAGTTATATTGTCGGAAATAAAATCGCGAGTCCTACATCCAAATCTCAAGTATAAATAAGCAGCTGAAGGAGGTTAAAAAAGGATGGCCTATGAACCAATCTGGAATGCTCATCCCGATAAGCTTAACAAGTTTGAGCTAGTCAAGCTGGAAAAGGACGGTCTCGACGTTATACGCACCATCATTGAAAGCTATGCGCACAAAGGCTATGACTCGATCACTGCGGACGATATGGACCGATTCAAATGGGCCGGGGTTTACCAGCAAAAGCCTAAGGATGGCCATTTCATGATGCGTGTCCGCATCAATACAGGGATTATGACTTCAGCCCAGGCACGTGCCTTAGCGGACATCTCCGCGCTGTACGGGCGCGGCCTGGTGGATGTCACCACCCGTCAGGCGATTCAATTTCACTGGCTGACCGTTGAAAGCTTGCCAGATATTTTCGAACGACTGGAAAAAGTCGGTTTGTATTCCTTTGAAGCCTGTGGGGACTGCCCGCGTACCATTGTCGGCAATCCGCTGGCTGGCATTGATCCTAATGAACTGGTGGATACTCAGGAGATTGTAGATGAAGTAAACCGCTTTTTCTTATTAAATCGTGACTTTTCCAATCTTCCGCGCAAATACAAAATGTCCATCTCCAGTAATACCTACAACAATGCACAGGCTGAAATTAACGACCTGTCCTTCACACCGGCAACCAAGATCCTTGACGGAAAAGAAGTGGTTGGTTTCCATGTGATGGTTGGCGGTGGATTATCTGCCAAGCCGCATTTGGCACATCCGCTGGACTTGTTTGTCCGTCCTGAGGAAGTGCTGAAGGTTGCTATTGCTGTCACAACCATCTTCCGTGATTACGGCTATCGGGAAAAACGGCACCATGCCCGTCTGAAATTCCTCATTGCCGATTGGGGCCCGGACAAATTTCTAGCCAAGCTTACCGAGTACACTGGCGAAATGCCAGGACGAGGTGAAGATAAAACCATTGGGTGGCAAGCCGCCTATTTTGACGGTATACATCCCCAAGCCCAAGAAGGTCTGAACTATGTCGGTCTGAACGTACCTGTCGGTCGCCTCAGTGCTGACGAGTTGCACGAACTGGCCGACCTGGCTGATCGCTACGGCGATGGACAGATTCGTACCACGATGTCGCAAAATATTTTGCTGAGCGGTGTGCCGGATGACCAAGTAGATGAGCTACTGAAAGCTCCTGTGCTGCAACGCCTGACACCACAGCCCAAGCATTTTATGAGCCGTACGGTATCGTGCACAGGAAATGAATTTTGCAATCTGGCGATTGTGGAAACGAAAAAGCGAGCGGTTGACGTTGCCGAGTATTTGGATCAGCACGTACAATTGGATGAAAAGGTGCGCATCCATTTTATTGGTTGCCCGAATTCCTGCGGTCAAAAGCATATTGCGGATATTGGACTGCAAGGCTCGCTCCTTAAGACACCTGAAGGCATGGTTGACGCGTTCGACATCGCTGTTGGCGGGGCGCTTGGAGCTGGTGCCCAGTTCAACAAGACACTCAAAGGCCGCGTACGTGGGGACCAGGTTGGTCCTGTATTGGCAGAGCTTATTCTGTTCTACAAAGAAAATAGGATTGCTGGCGAAAGCTTTTATGCGTATGTACAGCGTGTAGGCATTCCGTCTTTCCAGGAAAAGCTGTCCGCCATTTTACAGTCCAGCCACGTTGCATCCTAGACATTAAGTCCATTAACAGCCTGCTTGTATTTTATATACAAGCAGGCTGTTTCTTATGCCATAAACCAGCGCCATACCTACTTCCTACTTCTTCGATTGAATAAAAAAAGACACCGGATTACTCCGGTATCAATATTTTCGCAAAATCGAGTACTATTGGCTTATGAGCGCCTGTTGTAGATGTCACCACCGCGTAGCCTGAAGGTATCTTATATATCAATCCCGTATCATATCGGATGCCGAAGGAGTTATCTTCCTTATAATGAGTCTTCGTTTCCCATACCTTCGTACCGTTTCCTTTTAAGCCTGTGATAGTGATGCCATGCATCTTCGTGGTTTTACCCAGTGGGTCATATTGATCACTGAACTGGACGTACAACTGCTCCTCGGGCAGATATACCCGGTCAGCCGCGTAGTCCTCTGTGTTACTAAACAATTGCAGACCATTACTTAACACCTGGGTGCGTTTGCTGTTTCCTTTAAGCCCTGTTACAGCAATATGACCGCTAGACAACTCATGTACCGCGGCAATTTCTTTACCTGATCCTAAGTCCAGATGGACATCACGGATATTGCGACCATACACATCGGCTTGTACCCCCACGGGACCATCTGAGCTGTTCAATAGCGCATAATATCCATTGTGATTGCCGACCAGCCAACCCGAGGTCACTCCGTTTGTCGTTCGATTCCATTGTATATCGCCAGTTTCAGTGTATTTGAGTACAGTGAAGGACTGCTCCGCAGGGTTCAGCGAGGACACCAGAAAACTGCCATCCTCTAGTGGCTCCAATCCTACCTGAGAATTCTGCCCATAGGATATCAAACCGTCAGTGGATAACGTTTTGGACCACAGGGGGTTTCCATCCGCATCCAATCGTGAAGCCTGCACATCTCGCATTCCGTTCGGTTGGGTATAATCAAGCAGAAACAGCAAGCCACCATCCGACGTCTCCCGCTGGACTCCCTTGCTGCTTGTTCCCGGCTGTACGCTCAGGTCTTGCTGGTGTTTCCATACTGTCTCCAGAGAACTATCCAGCTTGCCATACGTGACGTGTACTACACTTGCTTCTGTATCGTCTTCGACGTTCAGCATTAAGAACCCGCCCTTTGCTGCGGGCTGAATGTAATTGTGAGCGCTCTCGGAATCCTTAATACTGCCAATCGCTGCACTAGTTTCGATCTCGGCTTGTTTGGGCGCATACGCCTCGGACACCTCGGATGCATAGGCCGGTACAGCACCATAACCCAACAACCATGCCGTTAAAGCGACTCCTGCTGCCCATGAGTATACACGTGTACGTAGAACTCTACTTTGCTTAATCTTCAAACGTTCCAGCTCCCTTCATGACTTCCTCAGAGATGTGATATAAACCTTAGATGCAATTTAACTATAAACGGTCGCTTCAACTAGTAATGGTTGTCACGTGGGCACGGAACTTCGTATGATGCTAGATAATCATAAGTTATATATTAACCTCTTCAAGCCCGAGCCTAAACATCCAAAACTCTAAAATGTAGAGATTACTCAGAGACTTTCTATCGAAGAATATACCTATAGATTTATTATTCCAGCGCTTGGTAAACTATGTGTCACATGCTTTAACGCAGGAATTTAATAAAAGTTTTCTTTTTTTACAAAAAAAATAAACCCTGCCAACGGGAAGGCACAAATACGCTAATTTGTATTCTGCCTTCCTGTCTGTGCAGGGCTTTCACAACGTACGTTAAAACTGTGTCTATAGATCGACGGTCTGAAGCGCTTGACTGCGCTGTGTATCGCGTTCAAGGATCGGCTTTAAGTATCGGCCTGTATAGGATTCCTCTACTTTTACAAGTTGTTCTGGTGTCCCGGTAGCCAAGATCGTTCCACCGCCGCTTCCGCCTTCGGGCCCCAGATCAATCAGGAAATCGGCTGTTTTAATTACATCTAGATTATGCTCAATAACCAGTACGGTTTCGCCTGAATCGACCAAACGATGCAACACAGTCAATAATCGGTCAATATCATGAACATGCAAACCGGTTGTCGGCTCATCCAAAATATAAATGGTTTTGCCTGTGCTGCGACGATACAATTCGGAAGCCAGCTTCACACGCTGTGCTTCACCACCAGACAAGGTAGTCGCTGGTTGACCCAGCTTGATATACCCCAAACCTACATCCATCAGCGTCTGAATCTTGCGATGAATCTTCGGGATATTTTCAAAAAATGCTGTCGCATCCTCTACCGTCATCTCCAGCACATCAGCAATACTCTTCCCTTTATACTTAACCTCAAGGGTCTCCCGATTATAGCGTTTGCCTTTGCACACTTCGCATGGTACGTACACATCAGGCAAAAAGTGCATCTCAATCTTGATGATCCCGTCGCCTCTGCAAGATTCACATCGGCCTCCCTTAACGTTAAAACTAAACCGGCCTTTCTTGTAGCCTCGAACCTTAGCCTCGTTCGTCTGCGAGAATAAGTCACGAATATCATCGAACACACCTGTATAAGTTGCAGGATTGGAACGCGGGGTACGGCCGATTGGCGATTGATCGATCTCAACAACCTTTTCGATATGCTCTAGCCCTCGAATTTCTTTATGTTGACCTGGGCGTACTCTCGCACGGTTCAGATCACGCGCCAACGTTTTGTACAAAATTTCGTTGACCAGCGTCGATTTTCCAGACCCGGATACGCCAGTAACAGCCGTGAAAACACCCAATGGAATTTTGACATTCACATTTTTGAGATTGTTCTCCTTGGCTCCGCGAATCTCCAGCCACTTATCCGCAGGCTTGCGCCGCTCGGTATTGACCGGAATAAACTTCCGACCGCTCAAATATTGCCCGGTCAGGGAATTCGGATCTTCCATAACTTCCTGTGGAGTCCCCTGCGACATGATCATCCCGCCATGGATTCCGGCTCCTGGCCCAATGTCAATGATATAGTCCGCCGCCATCATCGTATCTTCGTCATGCTCCACCACGATCAGCGTATTGCCCAGATTCCGCATATGTTCCAAAGCACTAATCAGACGATCATTATCTCGCTGATGCAGCCCAATACTTGGCTCGTCCAAAATATAAAGCACGCCCATCAGACTGGACCCGATCTGTGTCGCCAATCGGATACGTTGTGCCTCCCCGCCGGACAATGTACCTGCTGCACGGCTTAAAGTCAGGTATTCCAGACCAACGTTCACAAGGAATCCCAGTCGGCTATTAATTTCCTTTAAAATGAGGTTGGCGATCGACTGCTCTTTCTCACTCAGCTCCAGTGTATGGAAAAAGTGAGAAGCCTCCCCGACAGACAAAGCTGTCACATAAGCGATATTGCGCTCTTGAATGGTTACCGACAGGCTTTCTTTTTTCAGTCGGTGCCCCTTACAGGTGTTACATGGCTTTGCACTCATAAAGCCTTCAATAAATTCACGTATTCCCTCAGAAGCGGTATCACGGTAACGACGCTCCAAATTCGGGATAATGCCTTCAAAGGTCACATAGGCTTCCTTACGTTGACCAAAATCATTTTCATAGCGGAAACGGATCTTCTGGTCACCTGTTCCGTGCAAAATAAGATTCATTTGTTCTGACGTCAATTGGCTTACAGGAATGTCCTGCGGAATACCGTAGTGTTCGCATACGGACTGTAAAAATTGAGGATAATAAGTGGAAGTTCCTCCACTCCATGCCTGGAACGCCCCATCTTCTACACTTTTTTCTGGATCAGGTATGAGCAGATCAGGGTCAACGACCATTTTAACGCCTAACCCATCACAATCTGGACAAGCGCCGAACGGACTATTAAAAGAAAACATCCGTGGAGATAGCTCATCTATGCTAAAACCGCAAATCGGGCACGCAAAGTTGGAGCTAAATCGCAACTCCTCTTGCCCTATAATATCTACAAGCAACTGTCCGCCTGAAAGATTCAGTGCCGTCTCAATAGAGTCGGACAGACGCGCACGTACATCTTCCTTGACTACGATCCGGTCTACGACCACTTCAATCGAGTGCTTCTTGTTCTTCTCCAGTTCAATCTTCTCGGACAATTCACGCAGTTCGCCATTCACACGTACCCGTACAAAGCCCTGCTTGGCTATATCAGTGAACAGTGTTTTATGCTCACCTTTGCGGCCGGAGACCAATGGAGCCAGGATTTGCAGCCGCGTCTTTTCAGGATACTGCAAAATGCGGTCTACCATCTGTTCGACGGTCTGTGAAGTGATTTCAATGCCATGTTCAGGACAATGAGGATGACCTACTCGGGCAAATAACAACCGCAAGTAATCATAGATTTCTGTAACTGTTCCGACCGTAGAACGAGGATTCCGACTTGTCGTTTTTTGGTCAATGGAAATGGCAGGAGACAGGCCATCAATCGAATCGACGTCCGGTTTCTCCATTTGCCCGAGGAATTGACGGGCATACGCAGATAATGATTCCACATACCGCCGCTGTCCTTCTGCATAGATCGTATCGAAAGCCAGTGATGATTTACCTGAGCCGCTAAGCCCCGTCAGGACGACGAACTTGTCCCGTGGAATCGTCACGTCAATATTTTTGAGATTATGCGCGCGTGCGCCTTTGATGATGATGCTTTCATTCGCCAAATGTTTCATCTCCTTAGCCGTAATTCACGTCATCCTATATCGCATTAGATTATCCGATGGAAGTGATATATCGCAAAGAGAACGACCACATCGGCCGTCCTCACTATTTCTTAAAAGCAATCAAACATTTTATTATCAATATGTTTTGCTTATAGCTTATTCCCAATGTTTAATCAACCCGCAACTCCAGCAAAGCATCACGCAACTCGGCGGCCCGTTCGAATTGTAGATTCTTGGCCGCGTCCTTCATTTCTGCTTCTAGGCGCTGAATGAGGGATTGACGCTCCTTCTTGGAAAGTTTACCCGTCTCATTAGGAAGGTAATCATTCTTGGACTCTGCCGTCTTGGTTGCTTCAATGACATCACGAATCTTTTTACGGATGGTTTGCGGGGTAATCCCATGTTCTTCATTGTATTGAATTTGAATCGCACGGCGACGTTCCGTCTCCTTGATCGCTTTATCCATAGAATCGGTAATCTTATCGCCATACATAATAACACGTCCGTCACTATTCCGTGCTGCCCGCCCGATCGTCTGAATCAGAGAGCGCTCAGAACGCAGGAAGCCTTCTTTGTCCGCATCCAAAATCGCAACCAGCGATACTTCCGGCAAATCGAGACCTTCCCGCAACAGGTTGATCCCGATCAGCACATCGAAGGTTCCCAGACGAAGATCCCGCAAAATGGCCATCCGCTCCAAAGTCTTAATCTCGGAGTGCATATATCGAACCTTGATGCCCACTTCTTTTAAGTAGTCAGTCAAATCTTCAGCCATTTTCTTCGTGAGTGTGGTGACCAGTACCCGTTCTTCACGCTCTATGCGCTGCCGTATCTCATTAATGAGATCGTCAATCTGCCCTTTGCTCGGACGCACCTCAATAATAGGATCAAGGAGACCGGTAGGGCGGATAATCTGCTGCACCATCGTATCGCATTTTTCCATCTCATACGGGCCTGGAGTAGCCGATACATAGATAATCTGATTCACTTTGTCCTCGAACTCTTCGAACTTCAGCGGACGGTTATCCAAGGCAGATGGCAAACGGAAACCATGTTCAACCAGCACATTTTTACGCGCTTGGTCCCCGTTATACATCGCACGAATCTGCGGCAATGTAACATGAGATTCGTCGATGACGATCAGCATATCATCTGGAAAGTAATCCAAAAGAGTATATGGTGTCGCTCCGCGCTCGCGGAATGTCAGTGGACCCGAGTAGTTTTCGACACCGGAACAAAAGCCAACCTCTCTCATCATCTCGATATCATAGCGGGTACGTTGCTCCAAACGTTGCGCCTCTAACAGCTTCCCTTGTTCCTTCAGCTCTGCTAACCGCTCTTCTAGCTCACGTTCAATGTTAACCAATGCTACCCTCATCGTATCCTCATGAGTAACAAAGTGAGATGCCGGGAAAATAGCGATATGTTCACGTTCACCGATCAATTCACCTGTAAGCACATTAATCTCAGTAATTCGTTCAATTTCATCTCCGAACAATTCTACCCGTATTGCATTTTCTCCATGGGAAGCCGGGAATATCTCAACAACATCCCCCCGTACACGGAAAGTACCCCGCACGAAGTTGATATCGTTCCGCTGATATTGAATATCGACCAGGCGGGACAAAATCTGATTGCGGGGTTTCTCCATGCCGACTCTAAGCGAGAGCAGCAAGCTTGAATATTCTTTCGGGGAACCCAAACCATAAATGCAAGAGACACTCGCTACAATAATAACGTCACGGCGCTCAAACAGAGAGCTTGTGGCTGAGTGGCGAAGTTTATCAATCTCCTCATTGATGCTGGAATCCTTCTCAATATACGTATCGGAAGAAGGGATGTACGCTTCCGGTTGGTAGTAATCATAGTAGCTGACAAAATAATCAACTGAGTTGTTTGGAAAAAATTCTTTAAACTCACTTGCCAGTTGAGCAGCCAAGGTCTTGTTATGCGCAATAACCAGTGTAGGCCGATTCAGCTTGGCAATGGTCTGAGCGATGGTATACGTCTTACCTGTTCCCGTAGCACCCAATAGAGTTTGATGCTTCTTTCCTTCTGCAATTCCCTCTACCAATTCAAAAATGGCCTGGGGTTGATCGCCTTGAGGTTGGAATTCCGACTGAATTTCAAAAGTCTTATCGCTAACAACGATATCACTCATTGCCCTGCATCACCCTTATCGTCTAAAATGGAAACATCATGTTTTTACACCAATCGAGCTTTAACGTCTTTGCCTGTAATTCTATGTCGATATTTCCCGAGCAATGATACTTGGGAAATATGGTTGAATAAGAATGTTTGTTCCCGTATTATACCTCTTTCTTACCGCGGATGCAAACGATAAGTCTTGAATAGGAGTGAATTGAATTTTGGATATCACCATCGTATTGGGCATCATCGCCGGAATCATAGCATTAATCGGTGGCTTCTTGTGGGAAGGCGGAGAATTCACAGGGCTGCTTCAAGGTACATCAGCTCTGATCGTATTCGGCGGAACTTTCGCCGCCGTTGTGATCAGCTACCCTGCCTCCAAGCTGAAGACTATACCCACCGCTCTGCGGATGGCTTTTAGTCGTGAGGATAATCCTACGGAGCAATATATAGAGGATTTGGTTTCCATGGCCGCCACCTCCCGCCGATCCGGTGTGCTTGCGCTAGAACGCATATCATCGGAGCATCCGAATGCATTTTTGCGCGAAGGTCTTCAACTAGTCATTGACGGCACTGAACAGGAACAGATCAAGCAAATTTTAGAACTAGAGTTAGATGCTATTGGGCACAAACATGAGGGGTACGCCAAAATATTTGAATCGGCAGGCGGCTATGCCCCTACGATGGGGATTATCGGTACAGTCATGGGTCTGATCCATGTACTTGGCAGCCTAACCGAGCCTACTGCGCTCGGACCGTCGATTGCTGTAGCTTTTATCGCAACATTATACGGCGTTGCTAGCGCCAATCTGATCTTTCTGCCCATCGCGTCCAAAATAAGAGCAGCCAGTGAAAGTGAAATTATTACGATGGATTTGCTGCTGCAAGGTATCCTGGCTATCCAAAACGGAGAGAACCCTAAGCTTGTACGCAAGAAGTTGGAGTTCTTTATCCGCTCAGAGCAAAATATAGATCGCAAACCACCTCGTCGCTCACGTACAGAGAGCGCTACTCCAAAGGAGGACTTCCATGAGAGCGCGCGCTAAGCGCCGTGGGCGTCAAGGTGGCGGCGGAGACCAACGAGATCGTTGGATGATTACCTATGCCGATCTGATCACCCTGCTGCTCATTTTCTTCGTCGTGATGTATGCCATGAGCAGTCTGGATGCTAAGAAATACGACGTCGTTGTTCAATCCCTTCAGGATACGTTCCACAAGGGAGATTCTATTTTGGAGCAAGGCTCGGGCATTACGGGGACTGCCGATCGTTACACCAGCAAGAATCCACCCGCGACCAAGCAACCGGCCTCTAATAAAAAAGAAGCGGGATCGACCAAGCTCACCGAGCGTGAACAAGCTTTTCGCAAGCAGGAAAAAGAGCTGCAAAACCTAATGGGTGTCATCCAGGAATATATTACGGACAACAAGCTACAAAACCAGATTTTCGTATCCGATCAACCACGTGGCATTGTCATTACGCTGAATGACCGCTTTCTATTCGACCAAGGCAGAGCGGCACTCAAGCAGGGTTCTGCAAACACGTTATCCAAATTAGCCAGTCTATTTCGAGATTTGAAAACACCGATTAGCATTGAGGGGCATACGGACAACATTCCATTCACGCGTTCCTCTAACTCATCGACCTACAAGGACAACTGGGAGCTTTCCGGCGCTCGGGCACTGTCTGTACTCCGGTTCTTTATCGACCGAGAGCAGTTATCCCCATCAGGCTTCCAGTATGCGGGTTATGCAGATACCCGTCCGGTTGGTGACAATAGCACCGAAGCAGGGCGACAAAAAAACCGCCGTGTCGAAATCACTGTGCTGCGTCAGCTCCAGCAGTAAAACCCAAAAACCTCCCGATTCACGCCATAACGTGAATCGGGAGGTTTTTTTTGAGATGTATCCTCATGTTACATGGCTTCCGCTCTGATGTAGACGCAGAACAATAAACTGTACGAACAACGTGGATAAGGGCGGCGTACGAGATGTAATAGAGATTATTTTGTTTATGCTATATCTCACTATGTATAGAAGCCAAGGTGAAGTTAGGTTTTATCTTGTCATAATGCTTGATGTTAATAAGATAGGACAAGCTCGTGTTGGTTCTCTTGGATCTGAGAACTTTGGGGTACGCTCTGTTGTCTACGATAGCTATATTTCCAATCACTGTACTTATTAAGGAGCCGATCCAACTCCATAGACTTGGTCAACACCCGTCGATCCTTCAATCCCACCTCTTTCGCCAAATCATTTAATTCTTTTCGCTTTTCTTCGATGCACTCCTCCAATTGTTGCCATTTCACATCAATAAACCTCCTGTTCGGTGTGGTATTTACATTAGTTTACAAGCTGATACCTTCCCTACAGGTTAAAAATATAATAAAACCCATTTCATCCCTTTAACAGGATGCATCAAAAAAGCCAATCCAAATGAATTGGCTTTAGAAATACAATCTCTATTTCTTTAATGTCCATTTCCATGCCCATAAGTGCTATAGTTCCCGTTACCATGTCCGAATAGATCCGCATTAGCATTAATCGATTCTTCAAAACTAACAAAGCTAATTAGACTTAGTGCCAACAAGGAGAACATCGTTAATTTTTTCATCATCTAATATCTCCTCCATTATAAATTCATAATTCTTTCTATGCTGAGATGTGGAGTCTTTTCTGAACTTTTCGAACAAAGCAACACATTCCACAAATTTTGTTTTATTATTAATATTTTTATAAAACTTTAGGCTTTCTAAAATAGAATCAAGACCTTGATCGATTTTTTCATTGCCTAAATAGTAAATTGCTAGTTTATAATGTAAATCAGCATATCTATCTACAGTCGGTGCTAGCTGATAATAACCACTATCCAAAGAGAAACTATCATTAAAAACTCTAATATCCTCTGAAAATTCTGAAAGTACGGCATCAATGCTAAATTTATGTTTAATAGCAGACTCAACAATAGTAAGCAAGCCAGGCAATACTTCAAGGGGATTTTTTTTAAGGAAATTAACATACGAAAGTAAACTTCCCTTTTCACCCATTAAAACCTTTAAGTTAAGTTTATTTGCTTCTGCCCATAATTTAAGTAGTTCAACTTCTTCTAAACCTAATTCGTCCAGTCCTTCAAACCAGCCTAAATCAGCATAGCCATCAATATATTCCATTGCCTTTTCATACATTCCTTGTAGTTCCAAAGCATTGCCTTTAAGTAAATAACCTTGCCCATAGTAAACTACAAGTGGCCTTTCAGTCTCTAATTGTCTATACTTATTTATATTTTTTCGTTTTTGAATCTCATTTTTATACACAGTTGTTGCTAAGTTACGTAGCTCGTCAGCATACCTCTCTACCTCTTTCCATTGATGAAGACTAAAGTAGATATTAGCCAATTTCAACAAAGCATCCAAATGATAATTTTCAGGGAGTCTGTTACGATAGGGGATGAATCTTAAAACCGCTTCTAAGTTCCTTTCTAAATCTTGACCTATAGAAGCAACAAACAGTTTATAATGACTGATTGCCAATCTCTCAGAGTGTTGGTACTTTTCATTTTCAACTACACATTCATAAAAGGGAATTGCCTCTTGTAGTTTCCCTTCCTCATAAAGCTCCTCTGCCAAAGCAAAGATTGTTGGAATATGGTTAAGATCCTCCATTAATCGGGATAGTACTTTCTCTACACACCTCAGATTTCCTATTTCTACACAGCGTATAAGGAATGGCTTAACTCTTTTCCAATGTGGTCTTCCATCATAAAAACATTCATCAACATATAGGTCATATAGCCAGCCCTCTGGATAATTAAGCGCTTTAGTAATCAAGTCCATTTGTCGTACGGAGATAGGTTTAGGTGGATTTCCGTTAAGCATAGCACTAAAAATGCCCCGGTTAAGTCCCGTAGCTTGTCCAAAACTATTAAAAGTGTAGCCACCAAGTTTTAATTCTTTCTCAATTTCCGAACGAATCGTGGTTGTATTTTCCAATAAAAACACCCCCGGCGTATTCAGATGATTTTAAAAAATCACCCTCCTCGACAATCAATTACAATATACTAGAAATTATATGAATAAATTGGATGGAGGTCAATCCTTTATTCTACACCATTTCAATATATTATGGAATTTAATGTGTATAATAATCCACCAATTCTAAAAAATCATGTGTTGTTAGCAGAAGCATCTGATTCAACAGATTCCTATATCGGCAAATTGGAGCGTGGCGAGATCAATGTACAAATTAAAACTTTGGAGAAAATAGCCGAAGCACTCAACACAAACGTTTTTGCATTTTTTGACTTCAATCCCTATGAAGAACTCAAAAGTCAGCCTTGGATATGGGAATGCATTCATATTCTTTCACAGCAGAGTGAAACGGAGCAAAATAAAGCTTATCGCATTTTAAAGGAACTGTTTACAGAGAGTGAGCTTCTTAAAGATAACTCTGATGATTCCAAAGGCAAGAGAGTGAGTTTAATATTTTTATTATTTGTTATATATTCTACGAAGAATAAAAAGGCTAGGTACTTTTCTACTTAAAAAGTAAGAAAGTACCTAGCCTTTTTGTGATTTAAGGAATCATCTGGTTTACATTATGCTGTACTTCTTCAAGCAATTTTTCATATTCCTCCCGTTGTCCGTTCGTGGAATGATCTTTATACTTCTCAAATAATAGTGTTATAGACTTTATATAGTAGGCTTTATCATTCAATTGAGAAGATGCTTTGAAGCTTTTCAACATAGCATCCATGGCTTTCAAATAAGCTCCTGTATTGAAATAATAACGACTAAGCTCAAAAAAAAAACGAGAATAAGTGATCAGATTATAATTCGTATGATAGTAAGAAATATTGGTATTTAATTCTCTGAATTTATCAATTTTTTCGGCAAAGAGAATTAGGATTTCATCTATTGGATAATTGTAGGCATTAGCTGACTCAACAATAGTCAATAGCCCGTGTAATATCTCTTGCGGGTTATTTCTAAGAAGCTCAACATAGGCTGGTAAACTATCCATTTTCCCCATTAGAATTTCGAGACTTAACTTGTTTGCTTTCGCCCACATTTTAAATTTTTCTGCCTCTATCCTCCCTATATCGTCAAGCCCTTCAAAACCAGTTAACTCTGCGTAATAAGGAATAAAACCCAGGGCCTTTTGATATAACCCTTGTTTCTCGTAGGCATTTCCTTTCAATAAAAAGGATTGACCATAATACACGATTAGACGCCTTTCTGTGTTTAGTGGCTTAACTTCACGACTCTTCAATTTTTCTCTGACCTGCTGTTGATAGATATTCGTAGCTAGTACTCTTAGTTCTTCAGCATACTGTATAACCGTCTCACAATCATCAAGTTGAAAATAGGCATTAGCCAATTTTAATAATGCATCTAATTGGTAATTATCGGGAAGGTTTCTTCGAAACGGAGCAAACTTTATAGCTGCTTGACGATTATTATCCAAGTCAGTATTCAGAGAGTTACAAAACAATCTGTATTGACTAATAGCCAGCCGCTCGGCGTGGTAATATCTTTCATTTTCTATCACACACTCGTAAAAAGGGACAGCTTCGTTTTCCTTCCCACCTTCATGCAGTTCTTCAGCAAACTCAAATACCGTCGACACATAGGACAAATCCTCCGTTAGTCTCGACAATACCCTTTGAATACACTCCTTCCTCCCCAACTCCACACAACGCAATAAAAAAGGTTTAATCCGTTTCCAGTGCCCTTTCCCCTCGTGAAAGCACTCATCTATGTACAGCTCATACAGCCAGCCTTCTGGATATCCCAGTGCCTTAGTAATCAAGTCCATCTGCCGAACGGAGATGGGCTTGGGTGGGTTACTGTTCAGCATGGTACTGAATGTACCACGGTTAATACCAGATATTTTACTAAAACTGCTAAATGTATATCCTCTTTGCTTTAGTTCGGTCTCTATCGTCGAGCGGATCGTAGGTGTATGTTCCATTTCAATCCCCCTCAATATAGTTGCAGATGTATCGTAAGTCATACTTAACATGTGTTTTCGGTCGTAAGAACTTCATTTCATTACAAAATAATTAAAATAGTGAAATATATGGTCTATAAAGTCATTTTATTTTATGATGCCTTAGAAGGAAGCCTTTTTTTTACGAATTCCGTGATAATTGAAAGCTGAATGAGATACATCTGGAGAACGATTAAAAGCAAACTTCAAGTTTTTTTATTTGAATGTCACAAATGCATATCTTTTTCAGTTATATAGGCAGAAGGGAGGGACGTTAATGGAAAAACTAAATACAGATACTCAAAACGCAGATATCAATCTTGTCATAGAGCAGGTCCAAGCAGGCGACAAGCAAGCATACACACATATCATACGGCGCTATCAACAACAGATCTTTTTATACTGCTACTATTTACTTAAAAATCGGGAAGAAGCGGAAGATGCTGCTCAAGAAATATTCATTAGAGGGCTAGAACATATACATCATTTTGTACCTACCGTATCTTTTTCAGCTTGGCTTTATAAAATCGCTCAAAACCACTGTACTGACTTATTAAAAAGAAAGGCTAGAACATTCAAATCCTTCATTCAGTACAAACTGAACCTAAAGCAACAGCCAATATACGAATATACAAATTTAATCCACGAGTTACTGGATCAGCTAACATTAAAAGATCGTCAGATTTTATTATTACGTTCACTTGAGGATTACAACTACGAAGAGATTGCTACAATTATGGGGCTAAAATCGTCCACGATCCGAAAAAGATATGAGCGACTCCGTAAAAAGCTAATCAACTACAATGAAAAGGGAGGAAAACAAATTGAGCACTCATTTAAACCCGGAAGATAAAGAAATTGAGCACTTACAAAAGCTTATTCGAAATACCCCTTTCCAAGTGGATTTAATTGATAGAACCATGGAACGCTATAGTACAATGAAAACAAGACACTATAAACGCTCTAACTCCCGTTCGAAAAGGGTTCGCAATACCTTTCTCGGAACCTCCGCTGCACTTGTAGTAGCGTTTGCACTTGTCGTTAGTACTGGATTTATTTCACCAACAATGGCTGCATCCTTGAAACAAATTCCAGGTATAGATTCTATATTCCAGCTTGCTGGTGATCTTGGTTTACAAACAGCAGACGAAAAAGGGCTAGTATCAAAGCCAAATCTTAGTGATACTCACGATGGCCTGACTCTCAGCGTACCAGAGGTCATGTTTGATGGAACACGTGTATCCATTGCCTTAGAACGACAAACCACTGACAAAAGATTTTTAAACACTGAATTACCCTTATTACTTGATGACTTAATATTTTTTATTAATGGAAAAGAAATCAACTCTTCTTATGCGCCTGCAAACACTACTAACTCTATTGACCCATATATGATACCTGGAAAAAATAAAAACTCAACAATTATACAGTTTTCAGATTTACGCAACCAAGGGGGTAAATCTTTCCCGGATAAGTTTGATTTAACAATTTCCATGCCTGTCTCTGGTATCAAGCAGCCCTTCAAAATAGAAATTCCAGTGAAAAAAAACACAAAAAATAACCTGACTTTTACGCCATCTCTTAAACGAAAGTACCAAAACATCGACTATACTCTGGAAAAGATTGAGCTCACGCCGATTACAACCAGCATCACAACTCGCATAAAGCTACCTGACAATTTAAAAATTTCTTCGTCACTTCCTTTTTTGAGTTATGAAATTTACGATGACAAAGGAAAGAAACTAAATTTTATAAGCAACAACGGTTGGAGTGCTACGGATGGAAACGTTCTGATAAATGATTCACGTTTTGAACCTTTCACCTCTCCCCCCAAAGCAATTACTATAAAGGTCTACAAAAATATCTTTAACAAGGATGATAAGAGTAAATTTGAACTAGACAAAGATGGAAATCCGAAAATTGAGTATTACCCTGATCTGGAGATTACTTACCCAATTAATCCATAAAAATAAGTAAGTGAAGGAAGTGAAGCGTACTTCACCTCCTTCACTGCATATAAATACTATCTTTCAACCTTAAAAGTATAAACTCCAAGTTTGTCTCCATTAGATTTAAAGGCTTCAACCTGAGCTGAACCATAGCCAATCATCTTAGCTTTATTTCCATGAAGTTCGACAACATCACTTCCATACAAAATCATCCAGTTAGAACCATCCATTTTATACGTGCTACCTATGCCTAATTTAAGTACGGGAGTATCTTGCTTTGTAATAGGTGGCTTTTCTCCATTGGCAGGACTAAAGGTTACGGTTACTTTTGCTGGAGCTCCAACAGATATTGTTGAACTTACTGGTGAAGCCGAAGCTACTCCCCCTAAAGATAAAGCTAACGCGGAAATTGATAGTGCTAAGATCGCTCTTTTCATTTGTCATTTCTCCTCTTTAAGTATTTGTACTGATTAAACATTAGACTTCCAAGCAATTGTAGACAGTAGACATCACCAAAATATTAGTTATTTCATTTCTTTCATCTCCTTCCTTCTAATTAATTCCATTCTAATTCTTGATGTGTTACAAAAAGAATAGAAATAAACATATCATTTCATTTTTTACAAAATAATCATATATGAGTTTTCTCGTATAAAAAATGAGCAGGTAGGATACTAAATCCCCCTGCTCATTTCAGTGATTGTATTTATATCATTTAATTAGCTGTCGGTTCGGTTCCCCACACAAGCACGCCGTTATGATACAAGGTAGCTTTCATATGATCGGCATATGAGGTTTGTGTGCCTTTATACGAATAATCATCACTTTCGTTGTAGTTTGACCAGTCTGTTTTATGAATACGGGTTTGAATTTCGCCCGTGCTTCCTCCAGGAGCTAACACGCCTGCATCCGAGTTAAAGCTGACTTCCAAATAATAATCGGCACCAGTTGCAGCTTTCTCCATTTTAACCAGCTTACCATTCAACTTCGAGCAGCCCAGCATCGCATAGTCGCAGTTGAATGTCTGCTCACGGTCACCGTCAACCGTGTAGTAGTAGCGAATTTTCAACTCGTTGAGCGGTATGGAGGTTGTGCCTTGGTTTACAATTTGGAAGTGCGGATTCAGATGATTGTCGTTCACCTTGGTATCCGCTGTGCGATACTGGAGCAGCAGTCCCGTTGTCGGCTGCTGTGTATCCGCTTTTGGCGCTGCGCTAGCGGTATTAGACAGCGTCTGGCCCGCATCGTTCTTCGCTACGACTTGGTAGTAGTACGTCGTGTCCGCCGTTACGGCTGTGTCGGTGTAGCTGCTGCCGTATACATCGCTCGCCACAGTGGCGAACGCGCCGTTTTCAGCCGTCGAACGCTTCACTTCATAGCTTTTTGCATTCGCAGATGCTGTCCAGCTTAGCGATACTTTTGCCTTTTCGCCCGCGGCGTTTAGCGTGAAGCTGCCTGGTACGGACGGCTGCTCGGTGATGCCATACGTTTTTAAGTTCGTTGGAAGCTCATCCAGCGTAATGACGTTCGGATGATTATACACTTTTTTCAGATGCTCAAGACTGTTTTGTTTGCCGTCTCTCAGAAAATCCCCATACCATGTAGCAAACCAGCTCCAATGGGCTTGATACGCCTTCATCAGATCAGGGTCCGGAATCGGTCCATTTTCGCTCATGGCAACTAGCTTTTTGTCCTTGCCCAGTGCAACAAGGTCTTCGTATTTTGCAATTTGCGGGCTGTAATCCCCTGCTTGCGGATAAGAGTCAAAGCTCAAAATATCCACAACCTCATCTCCCGGATACCAGTCCAGAGCAACAGAATTCCATACCCATATCAGATTGTTCAATTTGTGCACATTCGTCAAACGATCATGCATCAAAATATACAATTTTTTAACAGGCTCAGGACCTTTGGCGCCCCACCAAAACCATTTGCCTTCCGCTTCATGCAAAGGACGAAACAGGACAGGAACCTTCGCATCCTGGAGCTTCTTTAATTGCGCTGCAATCACATCGATGTCGCGAATAAGCAATTTATAATCCTCGGACTCTGGATGATTCATCGCATATTCTACATCGAATGTGGTCGAATCGGCATAGAAGCCTCTCCACCATTCTTTTCCCTGCGTATCGATCAGGCCTTTCGGCGCGTTCCAGTGCCATGCAAAGGTAACGATGCCTCCTTGCTTATCCCATGCAATCGCCTTTTCCGCCTCAGTGGAACTAAGACCGTGTTCCGCTCTGCTTGGCGAATAGTCGATCAGGTCAAGCGCTGCAATCGCCGGCTTTTTACCTACATTGTCTTGAAGCCAGTCAATCTCGTTCATTTCCTCTTGTCCAGAGAGCATATTCTTCCCGTATTGATCAACCAGATAGTTCATCAATGCTTTGGCTTCTACGGTCGCATTCGGGTTGGTGAGTTTTTTGGTTACCGCATGGGGTGGGCGGTCAGCAGCAGGCTCCAGCCTGACGTAGTCGATATCGTACCAGCCCCAGCCTGTTTCAAAACCGATTGTATTCGCGC
This sequence comes from Paenibacillus sp. BT-177, assembly GCF_025846815.2. Classification (NCBI taxonomy): domain Bacteria; kingdom Bacillati; phylum Bacillota; class Bacilli; order Caryophanales; family Paenibacillaceae; genus Paenibacillus; species Paenibacillus sp. BT-177. The sequence goes on from NZ_JAOYTP010000003.1 coordinate 62,858, forward strand.
CTGCATTTAATAGAACCTTGCCTCCGGAAGTTTCTTTGAAATCTGCTGTTTTCTCCAGAAACAGTTCGCCAAACGCTTTGCCGTTTAAGGAGAAATTCGTACGTTTGTCATCATGAGGAGAACGATAGCCGATTGTAAGAATGTACAAACCTGCCGTTGGAGCCTGAATCGTCATCGTCAGAGAATCTCCTGCATTGTGGAAATTCGTTACATAACCAGTGCCAGAGTAGCCGGTTCCGCTGGATTCCACAATGGTTCCCTTCAGTGTGCCGTCTTCGGCTTCATAGCGAGCTGGACCGTTTACAGGCGTCTCCGGAACCGCTTTCAAAACATGGGATTCGCTCGTTCCCTTATTTGTTTTGGCAGTTACTTTGTAATAGTATGGAGTGCCGTTCGTTAGGTTAGTATCCGTATAAGACGTTTCATTCAAATTGGATGCTACAGCAGTAAAAGGACCGTTTTCATCCGCTGCTCGCTGTACACTGTAGCCCACAACTTCGCTGGAAGCGTCCCAAGACAAATGGACTTTCCCATCGCCAGCCTCTGCTTTCAGCTTAAAGCTATCAGGATTTTCCACTGGTGGCACAGACGTATCTTTGCCAGCAGTCAGCACGATATGATAAGCCGTCAAAGGCGGTACGGTATAAGTAAAACGGTTGCCTGAAATTTGTGTAATCGGTTCTGCTTCTTTAATTTGTGGGCTATTTTTATCGAAGCCCCATACTTTACCGGAGCCGTAAGTCGTCTCGCCAGAAAGATCAAATTGGGCGTCGAATGCGCTGTCCATGCTTTTGTTCATGACCACGAGGTGCAGTTCCTTGTCGGATGCATTCGCTATGGAAGCATGCACGGAGCTGTTAACAATATCCGACGTTTGCGCACTAACACTCGTATCACCGAAAGTAGCGTTTTTTCCGTCATAATTGCGATAAAGCTTGTAAGCAGCACTAACGTAGTTGTTCGCACCATCTTTTAACTTCCAGTAGTTTGCCATATAAACATCGTTTTTTCCGAAGATGCCCAGCACATCGGCCATCGCAATCCCGCCGGAAATATCATTTTCACCGCCATAGCTATACTCGGTCATTGCCAGCTTGGTTCCTGGATAATACTTATCCACCGACTGCTTCAACCGAGGCAGTATAGGCAAAAACTCGCTGTTCCACTGGGCGATCCAGCTATCTTCCTTATAAGTCGGGTCCCACAAAGTACGAGGTGCCTGCATTCTGGCTTGCTTCGTTTCATCATTGCCTACCTCATTCGTAATTCGTATGCCTCCGCCCATCGCCTCGGGATACCAGTGTACATCAAAGACATCCAGCAATCTCTTGCCTTCGGCTTTTGAACTGAGGCGCATTTGATCCAGATAATAGTCCACAAACCAGCTATAGTTGCCTTTTACAGAGTCCCAATCAGGTGCAGTTTGCAGATCTTTATAGGCGCCAAAACCGTAAAGAACTGGCCCAAAAATCTCCGCTCCCGCATCAACTGCTTTCACAGCTTTGGATAAGCTTACGGACCGGTCTACCAGCTCTTTCGCCCCGACCTTTTCACCATGAATGCGTGGATGTGTATGCGACCAGAGAGCGGGTTCATTGTCGAGCGCATATCCTTTCACACCTGTCTTTGTTGAAGCAGCTCCGTACTTTTTCACTAAAAAATTAACGAACTCATCTACATACACCCGATTGTCATTCAGATCAGGCTGTAGCTGGAACGGTGCATTTTTAGCGTTTACGACCTGATTCCAACGAGCGGACGGAGCCTTTTCGCTTTCCTGCACACTGCCGTTTCCATCCTTGGCCACATAACCGGCCATTGGCAATGTAACTAAAGAATAAGCGCCAAGCTTCAGCGAGTGATCATGAAACGAAGTCGTCACCGCTCCCGGTTTTTCGCATTCTGATCCTGTCAGGCCACCGTTATTACATAAAAAGTTATCGCTGGATTGCTGCCAGTCACTTCCTGCATTGGACATATTGTTTTCCCAGTTGTATCCGGTCATTCGATTGCCACCAAGTCGTCTGGCGGCCATATTTTCATCGCCTGCCAAATCCTGATTCGTACCGTATATATAAGGACTAATAGGCTTACGATCCTTGGATGTATCTACTTTAATGGTAATAGTTTTTGCCGTTTGACCGTGAACTACAGTTGGAGCTGGTAGAGCCCCTCCTACTATCATTGTGCATGCCATGACGACAGGCAGCCATTTGGAACGTTTGAACAAAAGATTACTACTATTTTTCGCCCTCATACCGCTTTCCTCCTTTACATTTGAAAAGAGCAGCACCCCATACGAGTGCCGCTCCATCAGGCTTTAAGGCTCCTGATTCCTAACGAGTTAATCGTTCCGGTACAGCGTCTCGAAGCTCCAGGTATTCGGTTGATTACACTCTCCTCTCCGTCCGAAATTCAGAATTGCTCGGATCTTCAAATGTTGTAATACAGCTTTGCTATACGTTCTACCGACCAAATCTTCATATCGAACCATTTATGGGACGTAATGTCCATATACATAGATTATTCCATATATCCATATAGCAGAACATTGACTAGAGTTAACTTATTAAATAACTTTATAGCCTGAGTATAGAAAAAAGCCCCTTAGCCAAGGGGCTTTTTTATCTCTACCGTACTTTATCCTTTTGAATAAGCTCATAGTAAATTCGTGCAGGCTCGGCATCTCCAGTAGATAAAATGTATTCTGCTAAAGGTGCACACAGCTTTTGGAGATAGAAGGAGTACAGCAGTTCAGCCGTGTCAAAATGAATGTTCAACACTCGTTTCATCAGTTCTTCAAATTTGTTATAATCCAGTTCTTCCGGGCTAATATCAAACGGGTATTCTGGAAAAGCTTTTTTCTGAATTTCAACAAATTGTTCCTTAAGTTTCGGTTGATTGCCTGATCGTGCAGCTGAAAAATTCATCATAAAAAAAGATACAAAATCTGTCTCACGGTCGCTTAACCCATAATACTCACACCAGCGCATGAACATCAGCGGTTTTACCATATATAAATCTCCTTTAACAAAAGTTCAGATTTATTATGAATCCTACAAAAATCTAACAGGTTCCAACTTATGTAATATATAGGTTAAGCCCCATTTTAAAATATGATTCCTTAAAACAATTTTGTTATTTAACATATCCATTCTCTTATATTTCCATAAAAGTAGGCAACAAAAAAGACCGTTTCAACATCTTAATGATGCTGACCTAGTCTTCTCATAATCATCCGCATATGGATATTCGTATTTATTCTAATCTCCTACATAGCTGAAGGGTCACAGGCTGCAAGTGAACACATAGGCTGGCGGAACATTATAGTTCACCTTTTTAATCTGGATATCTGCAAAAAAAGTACGGAAGAAATTGTGCTTAACCTTGCTGTACTGGAACGTAATAAACTTGCCCTCCTGGCCTAACACCTCAGCCGTTTGTCCCAAAATGAGGCTGGATAACGCAGCGGGTAAGCTGGTGAAAGGGAGCCCCGATACAACATAATCCACTTTCGAGACATGATACTGTTTCATATACCGCGCTACATGCTCGGCCGATCCATGAATAATGTGTACCCTCTCCAAGTGTCCGTATTTGCTTTGTAATGTTTTATAAAACGATTCATTAGCTTCAATCACTAACAGTAACGTTTCTGGACGCTTGTTCAAAATCAACTCCTGCGTAAACACACCGGTCCCTGCCCCATATTCAATAATGCATGAGGCTTTGTCAAAGTAAATCGGTGTGGCAATTTGCTTGGCCAGCTGTCTTGAACTGGGTATAACAGCGCCTACGCTGCGTGGGTGCCTGATGTACTCTCGAATAAAGTGAATCGCGTTCATCTTTTCCTCTCCCTGCTTGACACACATGATAGGCATTCGGTTCATCAAAGGTTTCCATTACATATCCATTGTATACCGATGAGAATATTGATTTCAAGCTGGCTGCTGTCGCCATATACAAAAGAGGATAGCCTTATTCGATTCTAATCAAATAACGACTACCCTCTTGTTGTAATATCTATTGATCCATGGTGTCCAAATGCGTACTCTCTGCCTTGGATGCTTGTCCCGCTTTACGTCGTCGTGCGCCTATGTGCATGGCCACAATTCGGTAGATGGAGGCCGGTTGTATGGATACGGCCCAGCCTGCGTGTTCATCCGGTGCAAGCACGACCCCTAGCTGGTGATGATCGCCATCGTACATGCCTCGCTGTACAAACTTGCTCTCACCTTGCAGATTGCGTACCTCCAGCTTACAAAAAGCAGAGTTGATCCGCAAGGCCTGGTGCAGCTCGGCACGGCTGTTCACAACCATGCCATTCACACGATAAATGGCCTCGCCTGGTAGTATGCCCATGGCTGTCGCCGGGCTATCTGGCAGCACAGCGAGAACACGCATCCCTTGCTCTGGATGTACAAACATCGGGCTAAGACGGCTTTCCTCTATATTTCCGTACCAAATCAGCGCCTCATGGGCTAGGAAGGAAAATAACGCTGCCAGCAAGATTAGCGGACTCCACCAGGCCGCTAACAGGCTTAGCAGAAGCAAAGCCACACTGTACAGGAGCAATCGGTTCGAAGTGAGTACTGCCTTCTGTCGTGGTAGCTGGCCGAGCGTCACACTGCTAAAGCCCATCAGGACTGGCAGAGCTGCTAGCATATACCCCGTTCCGGCATCGCCGCCGAACAAAGGTGTCCAGGGAAGCATGAATCCTCCCTGAGCGGGTACCAGCAACAGCAACGGAATGGGCCAGAGATCTTCCATACGATAGCCACCGACCAATCTCCCCCGTTTGCCCTCAACAAACAGTGGCATAGCTGCCTTTCCTCCTTGCCAGCGAACCAACAGCGCTTCAGCCACATGCAGCACAGCAACGAGCACTAAGAGTGCTGGAATATCCAATCCACGGATGGCTGCTACCGACGTCACGAGCGCTCCCCCAGGCTGCCAGCCACTGGCTACGTTTAGAAAAAATTGAACTACACCTAGCAGACCTACCGAATAAGCAAGACACAGGTAACGGACGCGTACCAGCATGAGCAATAATGTGGCTATCCACAGGCACACGATGGAAGTCGGGTTCAGATGCACGCTGACGAACATTCCTAGAGCGGATAGTGCCATCCCGGCAAGCAAGCCGCTCCATACGACACGCCAGGTCTCTGCAGCCCAGCTATGAATTCTAGTATGAAATAGCTTGCGCTCTAGTAGCATTTGCCGACGATAGCCAAGCGCGACAATGAGTATCGAGATATAATAAAACGGCTGCAAAAGCAGATACAAGCAAGCATTCAAGACGCTCCATCCCCATTGTAATGCCCATTCCAAGTCCATTCACACTCCTTATGCCCCTGGCCCGCTATATAGCGGATCACGTACATTTCATATCCATTTATTCTATATGAAATTGCCAACGTAGGGAAGACAAACCGACAGACTGCAAATAAATCCCAATAACAAAGGAGGCTGTTTCCAGCCCCCTTGTTGTAGCCTCACTATTATTTCGCTGCGCTTGTCTTCATTTCCTTCCGAATCTCTTCAATCCCCTGCTTGAGTTGATTATCATTTTTCGGATCGCGAATTTTTTCAATCAGCTTGGCTTCCATTGCTGCTGCTGTCTTGGCATCAATGATGCCGTTAGCCGTCAGCTTCGCCTCTTTTTGGAAAGCCATAACAGAACTTTCAGTCACTTTGTCAAAATATCCGTCCTCGCGACCTGGTCTGTAGCCCAAGCCTTGCAGAATGATTTGTGCATTTTTTACATCACTGCTATTCATATTGTATTTCAAGGATTTTTCCTTGTTCAGCGGTGCGGCCGTGAAGTATTCAGGCTGATCCACCGCGATATCCGGCTTAATCCCTTTTTTATGAATCCATGTTCCGTTTGGCGTTAGCCACTTGGCAATCGTGATTTTGAGCAGGCTACCGTCACCCATTTGCTTGTCATAGCTGGTTTGTACAGTACCTTTACCAAAGGAGTTTTCCCCGATCAACACTGCGCCAGCGGATTGCTGGAGAGCACCTGCCAGAATTTCGGACGCACTTGCGCTACCTTTGTTCATGAGCAAAGTCACCGGATAATTTTTGCGCGAACCTTTGGATTTTTCTTCCTCACGTTTCTGATTTTTATCTTCAACTTGTACAATCGTTTTGCCGGAAGGTACAAATTGCTCTGCAATATTAATAACGACAGAAAGCACTCCACCCGGGTTATTACGCACGTCAATGACGAGTCCTTTAAGCCCTTGTTTTTCCAGCTTGGCTAACTCTTCCTTGAAGCGTTCTGCCGTATTTAAGGAGAACTGGGTGATCGTAATGACACCTACACCGTCGCCTTCCATATGAGCCGTTACAGTTTCCATATCAATGTTGTCACGGGTAATCGTGTATTCAAGTGGATCCGGAGAACCGTTACGCTGAATTTTGACTTTTGCCTGACTGCCCTTTGGTCCACGAATTTTGGAAACGGCCTTGTTCAGATCCAATCCGTCCAGTGTTTCACCGTTAACAGACAATATAATATCCTTAGCGCGTAGACCCGCCTTTTCAGCCGGAGAGCCTTTAATTGGTGTGACTACGACTACTTTCCCGTTTTCAGCCGCTACTTCGGCTCCAATCCCAGTAAAAGAACCTTCTATGGATTGCTCGAACTGCTGTGCAGTTTCTTTACCCATATAAGAGGAATACGGGTCGCCAAGCGACTCCATCATCCCATTGATGGCGCCATCCACCAGCTTGGTGCGGTCCACATCCTGATAGTATTGTCCCTGAATTAAGTCCATCGCTGTCTCAATTTTGCGAATATCACTTCTGGAGGAGGAACTACTCCCTGTTACACTCGCCAGCAGTCCTTCGCCCAGAGCGCTGTTCCCAACTGTGGTTGTTCCAGTATAAGCAAAAGTGAGCAGACTGCCGCCAAGCAGCCCGATCACCATCAAGAGTACCGCTGTACTTTTTTTCAACATCTAATCGTCCACCGCCTTCTCTTTATCTTGTATCCTATTTCCTCACAACGCATCCATTCACGAAGTATACGTCTAGCTTGTACGGAATATGTTAATTGTATCCTACTCCGTGTTTCAATGCACATGTTCTTCATTGGATATGAACCATTAAAGCAAAACCCTATCTACAACCGGATTGGTTACAAATAGGGCTTACCTTATCTATTATAAATAGTTCATCGGATTTACAGGTTTGTTATTCTCGCGCACTTCAAAATGACAGTGAGGTCCTGTGGAATTCCCCGTCGAACCCACTTCCGCAATTTTTTGACCGCGTTTCACCGTTTGCCCCGTATGAACTACCGTACCACCGTTGCGAATATGTCCGTATAAAGTCCATAGTCCGTCTCCGTGATCAATGACAACCGTGTTCCCATACCCGCTCCACCATTCAGCAACAATAACAACACCATCTTCAGCTGCATGAATATCGGTTCCCTGCGGAGCCGCCAGATCAATACCTGTATGGCCTTTAAGCTTGCCGGTTATCGGATGTACCCGCATGCCAAAAGTAGATGAGAGTCGGTAATGGGCTACAGGCGTAGCCAAAGTACCTGATCCGCCTGTATACGTACTGGCTGCCGTATGACTGGAATTCGAGGCGGCGCCTGAGGATGAAGATGCATATCGCTTAGCTGCAGCTGCACGTGCAGCCGCTCTAGCGCGTGCTGCTTTGGCAGCCTGCTCCGCTCTGAGCTTGTTCTTCTCCTGCACAAGAGCCACACGTTTGTTCGCGAGGGCTACCAGCATATCGTTTTGCTCTTCACTGATTTCATCGGATTCAGCAATATCATGATCGTAGTTGGCAATCAGTCTTTGCTTCTCTTTTTCCTTCGAATTCAATTGAGCCTTGGCGTCCTGCTTGAGTGCATACAGCTTCTTGGCATTTTTATATTCCGTATCAAGCTGCTTTTTCTTGCTAACGACCAGAGCCTTGTCCTTTTTATGCTCGTCCAACAGAATTTGGTCCTGCTCTACGATCGTTTTCAGAGAATCCACCCGGCTGAGAAAATCACTAAAGCTGGTTGAGGACATAAGCACGTCCATATAGGATACCGTTCCATCCGTATACATGAGACGCACACGAGTTTCCAGCATTTTTTCCCGCGAATTGATGCGATCAATCGCTTCGGCTAAATCTTTTTTAGTCGCACGCAGATTATCTTCCGTTTGATCGATCTGAACCGCTACACGAGTCAGTTGATCACTAACGCTGTTAATTTGAGCAAGTACCGTTTTCAGGTTTTGCACGGTTTTATTTTTATAATGCTGAGCATACTGTTTATCTTGAGCAGCCTTTTGCTGCTGTTGCTTCGCAGATTTGGCTTGCTTTTCTAATTGGTTCAGTTGCGAATTGATTTCACTTACGCTTTTGGCATATCCGTCAGAAGGCTGGATTAGCAATGCAGCTACCAACGTAGCAGCCAACACAGATCCTATTTTTTTCAACTTGCACTCCCCATCCTTTATCGCAAAATAACACCGGGCTTCCCCGTTCTATTAAATCAACCACGACGTTCTACCAAATGCTTCTTAGACTTTCAAGAACTTGCGCATGGACAGGGTACTGCCAATAATTCCAACCAGCATCCCCAAAATAACCAGTAATGCACTCAGCTGAATCCAAATACCTTCAAGCGGCATAAGCTTCAACATATTGAGAGCGATATCTCCTTGAACGGCTGTCAGCAAACGCTGATAGCCTGTAAATAAAATTCCTACAGTAATAAGAGACCCAATAAGACCAATAAGCGCGCCTTCGATAAAAAACGGCCATCGTATGAAAAAGTTGGTCGCACCGACCAGCTTCATAATGCTGATTTCTCTGCGTCGTGCCAATATCGTTACTCGAATGGTATTCGAGATTAAGAACATAGACATGATCGCCAGTCCGGCGACAAATATAAAACCAACATTGCGGATCAGCTTGGTAATGGTAAAGAGCGTCTCTACAGTGCCTTTTCCGTAACGAACCTTTAAGATTGGTTTTTCGGGATGCAATGTATTCAGCTTCTCAATTTTCTCAGCCACAAATGGAACCGTCGTTGGTTCAATAACCTCTACCACGATTTTGTCCGGCAGTGGATTGCTGTCCTTGTCAAAGCCCTCTAGCAGATCCTTTCCACTGTCTCCCAAATCTTTGCGCAGTTCCTCCAAACCTTGAGCTTTAGTCACAAAGGTAGTTTTGCTGATTTCCGGCATTGCCGCGATTTCTTTTTGCAGCGTTTCACGCATGCTCTGATCGACATTGAGCTCCAGAAACACGTTAACTTCCACCTGACTATCTGCTTGATCAGCCAAGGAGTTGACGTTAAGCACCAGCATGATAAAAACGCCCAATATGAGCAGTGACACAATAATTGAGGTGACGGATGCTACGGACATCCAGCCATTGCGGAATATGTTTTTGAAACCTTCCCGCATATGACGCAAGAAGGTATTAAAAGTCATATCCGTACTCCCCTCTTACCTGGTCTCTTACGATATTGCCATTTTCGATCGCAATGACGCGTTTACGCATGGAGTTCACGATGTCCTTATTGTGTGTCGCCATCACAATGGTCGTGCCCCGAAAATTAATTTCATCCAGCAGTTGCATGATCTCCCACGATGTTTCGGGGTCCAGATTCCCCGTCGGTTCATCAGCAATGATGACCGAGGGATTGTTCACGATGGCCCGTGCAATCGCTACACGCTGTTGCTCCCCACCAGAAAGCTGGGCAGGCTCACGATTCATTTTTTCTTTCAAGCCAACCAATTCGAGCACTTCTGGAACCCGCTTGCGGATCAGCTTCTTGGGAGCCTCTATAACTTCCATAGCAAATGCCACATTCTCATAGGCTGTCAAACGCGGCAAAAGCCGGAAATCCTGAAAAATGACTCCGATGTTACGACGAACGTAGGGAATTTTGCGCTGCTTGAGCTTCCCGATATTAAAACCATTGACTGAAATTTGTCCCTTGGTCGGTACTTCTTCTCTATAAATAAGCTTCATAAAAGTCGATTTACCCGCTCCAGACGGGCCGACTACGTATACGAATTCATTACGGTCAATTCTGACCGATACTCCTTGAAGTGCGTGGGTCCCGTTCGTATAGGTCTTCCACACATCCTGCATTTCAATCACTCGATCACTTCCCGCTGCTTAATCATATTACGTATAACCTAGTATCCATTCGACATATTCCATGCATTTCCTTTAAAAACTTCTGTATTTCATCATACCGTTTATCATTGTAACAAATTTGTTACCTAAATAGTACCGAAAGTTTTCTGCTTTTGGCACATATATATGAATATTGTGGCACACGAAACGCTATCAAGCTTATCAGACAGGAGACATCTGCATTATGAAAAAAATTCATTTATCTGTCATTTGGATATGGTCTGGTGTTCTGGCGCTGGCCGTGCTGTGGGGAGGACTTCATCTGTACGCCGACAGACAAACGCTACCAGAGGGAGTGCGAGTCGGAGGAGTCAACGTAGGCGGTATGTATAAAACGGACGCTCTTCGGCTGGTGGAGAAAAAACTGGATGCATTGAAGCAGCGTCCTCTGCTCCTCACGGACAGTGACAGCAGTGCACAGGATATAAAGCTAACACTCGCGGAAGCAGGGATTAGTTATAAAGCGGACGCATTCCGAAATGCGGTGAAGGCACTAAGCGCGAAGCATCTATGGACTCGCGTACAGACACGTTTTAGCTTTGAGAAGGAGTGGTCTATCACACCTTTCCAGCAAGAGAAGATCTTGAAATCCAAATTTGGAGCTGATTGGGAGGAGCAACGGTACGGCATGCCTATCAATGCGGTGCGTCAGATTGATGCAAACGATCAGGTTCGTTATATTCCGGAGCGCTCTGCCCGGCGCCTGGATTGGCCCAAACTGGACGTCGTAATGAACCAGGCACTCCCCAAGGATTTTACGGCTTCTGAGGAGCCGATCCGGGTGGAATTACCGTTCTACCAGCTGGAGCCGAAAATTACAGTCGACAGTCTGCGCAGCGAAGGTATAGAACGAAAAATCACCCAGTTTTCCACCAGTCTCGGCAGCAGTTCGGAAGGACGTGTGTATAACGTTAATTCAGCGGCAAGCACCGTCGATGGTTTAATTCTCAAACCGGGTGACATATTCGACTACGGCCAGGTGATTGCCAAGGCTGAACGCACCCATGGCTTTCGTGAGGCTCCAGTGATCGTGAACGGACGGCTGGAGTCCGGCATTGGCGGTGGGATTTGTCAGGTATCCAGCACGGTGTATAATGCAGCGCTGCGAGTCGGCTTGGACATTGTCGAACGCCGCAACCATTCCTTGCCAGTCAGCTACTTGCCCAAAGGTCAGGATGCGACTTTTGCTACAGGGTCCATTAATTTTCGTTTTAGAAATAATACCGGCAAACATTTACTCCTTCGCGCTGTGATCCAAAATCGAACGCTTACTGTTAAAATTTTTGGTACATTCCCATCCAATATTTCGTATGAACTTGAATCTCACACCGTTCGCGTACTCCCTATACCGGTAAAAAGAATACGTAATGACTCCCTATCTCCCGGCTTCTATCAAGTCATTCGACAGGGCAAAGAAGGGTATGTGGTAGAAACATTTCGAATAAAAAAGGTAGATGGAAAACCCGTCGAGCGCACCCGAATCAGCCGCGATACGTACCGAGCGCAGCAGCGCATTATAGCTAGTTATGGCGGTAGCACATCGTCTGAGCCACAAACACGCGAACTGGAGAAACCTATTGTGGAAGATGGCATAAGCGAATAAACGAAAAAATCCCCCTTCACTACTGGCTGGATTGGTTCCAGACAGAGTGAAAGGGTTTTTTTTTGTTTCTAAATTACTCGCTGCGTTTACTTAAAACCGAGATTTCTACAGGCTCACTTTCATGGCCGTCTGTATCTTTAGCTTTGATCACCAGTCTAACTGTCGCTTTTTGAGTAAGCACACTGATGCTAAATGTGCCGTCATCTTTGGCTACTGCACTGCCGATAGGCAGATCGTTGGAATAGGCAGTTACTGTGGAACCAGCTTTAGCTGTTCCTGTAATTGTACCTTCACCATCGTACACATCGTTGACTTTCAGTGCATTCGAAGTAGCATCCGCGTCAGTAGCTGTGTCTGTAGTGTTGTCTGTAGTCGTATCGGTATTTGTAGTTGTCTCTGTTGTTGTAGAGTTGTCTGTAGTAGTCGCAGACGTGCTATCTGTGCTAGTACTTGTGCTGCTATCTTCTGTTTCAGTTCCAGAAGTAGTCGACGTATTACCGTAAGTGGAATCTGTCACGTTACCGTACGTGGAATTCGTTACCGTTCCACCAGGAGTCGTCGTCAGATTATCGACAGAGCTCAGGTTGTAACCGGATGCAGCATCCAAAATAGCAACCGCCTCTGCACGAGTCAACGGCTTCAGTGGCTGGAATTTACCATCCGGATATCCGTTGATGATTTTTTGTTCCGCAGCTGCCGCTACACTTTTCTTCGCCCAAGATCCGATTTTGTCGGAGTCAATGAATTTAGTAACATCTGCTGCGTTACCCGCAGTCAGTCCAATAGCTTTGCCAATGATCGCAGCTGCTTCCTGACGAGTTACCTTACCATTTGGTTTGAGCTTGTTATCTGCATAGCCGCTTATGTAGCCTGCATTCACGGCACTTGTCAGTTCGTTGTATGCCCAGTGGGATGCCGGAACATCTGTGAACGTTCTGCTTCCATTACCGTTTACCTTCACACCGCCTGCATACGTTACGTCTGTCACTGCTGGAAGTTCCTGCGTGAACGTTCCCAAGCTGCGGTTGAGAAGAACGATAAATTCTGCGCGTGTGATCGCCGCATCCGGTTTTACCGCTCCATTCAATTGCCCTGTAGCTGACCAGCGTTGCACCTGATCTCCTGCCCAATGGCCGCTTGTAGTTTGAGGAGCAGCTGCCGCTGCGCTGAATGCGCTAAGAATAAGACCTGTGCTCAGTACACCTGTAATTGTGTTCCTTAACTTTTTCCCCATGCTATAAATTCCTCCCTCAGATTGGATTCATCAATCTTTTTTAAACACTTTACCAGAAATCAAACCCAAATAGCCCCTAAATTAAAAAAATCGTCCCATATAACCATACCCCCTCCTAATGTAGGATAAATAAGAAACAGGACTTAATGCCTAGTCATTCACTTGGATATGTATATTTGGACAGGGTACGATATACTGAAAATATAATTCGGTTGTACGCTGGAACAGGTCAATGAGGTCATATCCCCAAGGAAAAGAGGTTTTCTTATGGCACTTATTCAATGTCAGTTTTACTCGGAAGTTCTTGGTCTAAGCACATCCATGAATGTTATTCTTCCGCAGGCAACCCGCTCACAGATTGGAATGGAGGGCAAGCAAGGAACAGGGCCACATCCGACACTGTATTTACTGCATGGCCTGTCAGACGATGATTCAACCTGGCTGCGTCGAACCTCCATTGAACGCTACGTCGCCTCCATGGGCCTAGCGGTCGTCATGCCTCAGGTACATCGGAGTTTCTATACGAATATGGAGCAAGGAGCAGCTTATTGGACTTTTATCAGTGAAGAATTGCCAGCTTTGGCACGTTCATTTTTTCCTCTGTCCGACAAGCGTGAAGATAATTTTGTAGCCGGGCTTTCTATGGGTGGTTACGGCGCCTTCAAACTGGCACTTCAGCATCCAGAGCGCTTTGCAGCCGCTGCCAGTCTTTCGGGGGTGATGGATTTACACGCATCCCGTACCGATCCTAAGCAAAATGCTATGAGTCCAGCGGAATGGCTTAACATTTTTGGACCAGATGAAATACGCGGAACAGATCACGACTTGCTGGAGCTGCTACAACGTCATACCACCGCGGGGACCTCACTCCCCCAACTCTATCAATGCTGCGGTACAGAGGATTTCTTATATAGGGGGAATCAGACTTTTCGTGAAACATGCACCTCTCTTGGAGTTCCGCTGACCTACGAAGAAGGTCCTGGAGCTCATGAATGGGGATATTGGGACGCTAAAATCCAGGACGTACTGGCGTGGCTACCGCTTAAAGGACACTAAAACAGGCAAAAAAATTCCCGGAGCCTTTCTCATCGCACCATGCGAAGGAATTAAGCTCCGGGGATTGTTGTTATACCCATCAGGGATTTGTCGTTGTCTCCGTCGTTGGAGATTCTTTAGTTAGTGACTTAGGGAGTACTTTATACAGGCGCCACTCGCCGTTAAACTCACGTTCAAGCTGAATCCATGGGGCACCATGCTCATATAAATTCGGATATACCATATTAATCTTACTCAGCGGCATGCCTGACATAATCTTAGGTACAAGGATATAGTCCACATGATTCTCCTGCGGATAACTTAATGCTTTATTGAACGAATAATCACTGGTGATCAGAAAGCGTTTGGGATATTGGCTGTAGACGATCATTGTGTAGGCTGAAGCTGAATCAGTCATAATGGTAGACTTCGGCAGATGCTCATCCAGCCAAACGGCAATCTTGCGATCTGATTCCTGTCTCACATAGTTCACATTCCCTGTGCGTGTGAGAAAGCTATTCTCATCCGGTGCAATATCCGGGCGAGTCAACGCATAGGAGAGTAATCCAGCGGTAAGTAGCAGACTGACGGACACTAGACCAAAGGCCGCCCTCCGCCATCGTCCCTGAAGCTGACTCAACTCATAAGGCAACCAGGCTACGGTAATTGGGAATACATACATAAAGTAACGAAACCACCCGTACGAGGATTGTCTCATCATAAGTAAAAATTGCAAGCCCGGCACAGACAGGAACAATAACAAAATAATCAGGGTTCCCCACCGGAATAAGCGTCCACTCAACAGACGGATAAACAGAATAGCAAACAATGGTACAGAGTACCAGATGGTTTTGGAAGCAATAAACTTCAAGGCTACCAGTGGATTGGAGAAAATCTCTACAAATTTATCATCATTCAGCAACTCTGCCGATTGGGCCGTGTTCGAATACTCTGAATTCAGGAAATAAAAGGCATTCCCCATAATGAGATAGTTAAAGAAAATCCACAACAGCCCGGAAAAGACCACAGGCAGCAGAAGAAGTAACCAGGTTGCCTCGACTTTATGCAGCTTTTCCCGCAGGGCCAGCTCGCGTCTACCCAAGTTGCGATGAAGAAATAAGATCGCCAAGACTACGCCAACAGCCATTGCCACGCCTAGAGGCACCGCTTCATAACGAGTCCAGAACGCCATGGCAAGCGCTAATCCAGAAACAATCAGACTTGCCGTCATGCGGTCCTTGAGCCACAGCGCAAATTCAATCACTGTCATCATAATAAAATATATGTATAACGAATCGCTCAGACCGTTGACACCAAACAGTAAAATAAACGGATTCAGTGCATACAACAAAGCCAGCAGCAAGCTCATCCTAGAGCTAAGCCCTGTTCTGGCACCTGCCCGATATAGCAGCATTGCGGTCAAAGCAGAAAAGGTAGCACTCAGAATAACAGCAGCCAATCCATAGGAGGCTAATGCCGGAAAGATTGGATACAGCAATAGAATTACCATTTCCAGAAGACTGGGTAGTGGATTCCAGATAAATCCGATGGCGCCCAAATGCGGGTCGCGGCTGTACAGCACATAAAATGCGTTAGCTACGCGACTGAGCGCATCTGTGTGCATATATCCCAGAACATAGCTAAAATAGATGCCAGCAGACAGCTCCAATGCAAGTATAAACACAAACAGACCTATAGCCATCCATCTGCTTGCAGACCATTTGCGAAAGGACATTCCTCTCGTTCCCCCTCAAACTTCTTGCGGCGGTGCAGCTGTAGGGAAATTACGCCCGACAGCTGTATCCTTTCCTCCGCTACGATGCACTAACATACAATAAAATTATTGCAGTTCTTCATGCTTTATCTTGTACAATCGCCACTCCCCGTCAAAGTCATGCACCAACGAGGCCCATGGCGCCCCCTTTTCAAACAAATCAGGATAGTTCCGGTTCACCTGATCCAGCGGTACCCCTTCTACCAAGCGCGTAACCAAAACATAATCCACCTTGGAGGCGGGCAGATCCGTTAAAGATTTTCCAAAATCATAATCACTCGTTATCATAAACTTCTTCGGAATTTTACTGCTCAAAATGATCGGATAGGCCGTATAAGAATCAGTCAAAATGAGAGATGAGCCATAATGTTCATCCAGCCATGACCCTATTTTCCGTTCAACAATTTGCCGAGTATAGCTTTCATTGCCACTATGCGTCAGATAGCTATGCTCATCCGCCGCAATCGCGGGGTTCGTCAGTGCGTAGGATAACAAGCCTGCTGTTACCAACATTCCTGCCGTTACCAGTGAGATTCCGATCCCCCGCATTTTCCCTCTCAACAGACTAAGCTCATACGGCAGCCAAGCAACCGTAATTGGGAATACATACATAAAATATCGGAACCAGCCAAACGAAGAATGCTTAAGCATCAGTAAAAGCTGAAGCCCGGGTACCGATAAAAAGATAGCCAGCAGCGTTAACGTGCTCCAACTCCACAGACGTTTGTCCAATAGGCGTATAAGCAAAATGGCAATTAACGGAGCCGCATACCATAAGGTTCGTTGCCCGACAAACTTTAGCATCAGCACAGGATGAGCAAACATTTCCACAAAGCGCTGATCCTCCAGCAAAGCCGCTGATTGTGTGGAATTGGAATACTGCGAACGTAAAAAGTAAAGCGGGTCGCCCATGATAATCCAGTTAAAAAAGAGCCACAGCAAACCGGAAAAGACAAGCGGCAGCAACAATAGAAGCCATGTCGCTTCTACCTTGTACAGACGCTCTTTTAAAGACAATTGCGTTCTAACGCTCTCTCTGTTTGTACGCCACCGATGCAGAGAAAAAATCGTCAGTAATACGCCCAAAGCCAGCGCAACCCCCAGGGGAACTGCTTCGTAGCGAACCCAAAATGCCAATGCAAGCGCAAAACCGGATACGATCAAATTCGCCGCCTTGCGATCCTTAAGCCACATACAGAATCGACTCACTGTCAGCAGTATAAAAAAGATATATGGCGAGTCACTTAAGCCGTTGAAGCCAAACAGAAACATAAACGGATTCAGTGAAAATAACAGCGCAATCAGCAAACTGGTTGCACCGTGAAGCCCTAGTTCTTTTCCCGTCCCGTACAATAATGCTGCACTCGCCCCAGCAAACAGGCTGCTCACAATCACTGCTGCCAGCCCATGGGAAGCGAGTACGGGAAATAAAGGATAGAACAACAGCACAATGAGTTCCATCAAACTCGGTAGCGGATTCCACACAAACCCAATAGCACCCAAATGCGGGTCACGACTATAGAGTACATAAAATGCATTAGCTACTCGACTGAGCGCATCGGTATGCATATAGCCAAGATGCCATGCAAAATAAGCACCCACTGCTAATTCTAGAGCAGCAATACAAGCAAACAATGACAACAACTTTCCATGTTTCCTTACGATCATGAAACCTCTTTCTGACGCTGTTGCGGAACGGAGAAGATCCAATAGCGGTTCCAGATATAATTATGAACTGGCACGATGATGGTAGTTAAGACTTCACCGATCAGATATGACCAACCAATCCAGTGAATGGTTACGTACATCAGAGCGGCATTCAGGAGCAAGCCGCAGGTACAGACCAATAAATATTTAAGAAACTGAGTGCGGCTCCCTTCGCCGGTAGGCTCGAACGTCCAGTTACGATTCAGCACATACGAAACGAGCAGCGTAACGATAAAACCTATGGTAGTAGCCGTTACTGCAGGTATTGCAAACAGCTCCACTAGCAGCACAAGCACACCGACGTGAATGCCTGTACCCAGCAGTCCGACAATACCATATTTAATGATTGGATACTTTAGATACGAACGTCTGATCATGTTGATTAAACTCCCTATCCACCCACAATCGGTCAGCATTCGCCCGTTTGTCTGCAATTAGATAACGGGGTCTGGCTTTGACTTCGTGATATATGGCGGCAATATATTCTCCTACCACTCCAATCGACAGCATGAGTACACTACCGATAATCAAAAGCAGTAAAATGACAGTGGTAAACCCGGTCACAGCGTCACCCGTTATTTTGTGCATTAAGGTTTGAATCCCCAACACGACCGAAATCAGCATGAAAATGAGACCCATTAAACTCACTACCCGCAAAGGTACCGTCGAGAACGAAACGATCGCTTCCGCGGCCAATCGAAACAGCCCTAACGGACTCCAGCGGCTTGGACCCTCTTCTCGTGGAGCCACCCGGAATGTAATCTGGGTTTTACGAAAACCGAGCCAGGCGGTCATCCCGCGAAAAAACGGCATACGCTCTGGCATCGCCATCCAGGCATCCACCACTCGTCGATCCAGCAGCTTATAATCGGAGGCATCCTTGAGATTAAAGCCCGTCAAACGATTCAAAGTCGCGTAGAACAAAGAAGCTCCGAGCTTTTTGCCTACAGACTCTTCTCCCCGAAATTCTTTCACACATTCAACTAAATCATAACCTTCGTTCTGCCATAAACGCACCATTTCCCCGATCATTTCAGGAGGATGCTGCAAATCACCGTCCATGACAATGATCGCATCGCCAGAAGCATTTTCCAAACCTGCGCACAATGCCAGCTCCTTACCAAAATTTCGACTCAGCCGGAGTGCGAGCAAAGAGGGCATACGACGGGACAATTCGGACAGTTTGAGCCATGTATCGTCTTTGGAACCATCATCTACAATAATGAGCTCATAACGTGAGGTGACAACAGACAGCACCCCATCAATCACCTTAAGAGAACGTTCGAGGTGTGAGCCTTCATTGTACATAGGAATGACGACGGATAAAAAAGGGTTTTTTGTCTCCATTCTTGCTCCTTCTTTCTTCATATTCAGGAGGACTGTGCCGGGGCATCATCCAAGTCATGCATATCGGTCAGACCATGCGTCGTTTTCTCCCAATAGAACGGCTTGGTTATAAGCTGCCAAGCTGCTTTTATCGCAGCTATACTCATAAGTACCCAATATAACGGTGAGAGTAGCCCATATTTGACCATCGCGTATGAAAATGTTCGTTCACCGCGCTCTTCCAGCTCACCGATGACCCAATACATGCCAGCCACATTACTGAATACGAACAGAAAGTTACCGATATAAAATTCCGCGCTGGCTAGGTAGTACACATAACCCGGGAACAGCTTGGGAATAAAGGACAACTCCCAGCCAAACCATAAAATAAGCAAGCCCCAAAAAATCGGGTTCAGCAACGGCAACATCGGAGTCGCCAGAATCATTACCTGAAAACCGAAAAAGCCCTTCCAGCCCACTTCGCGCACTAGCTTAACCGGATTGCGCATATGAACCAGCCATGTCTGCATATATCCCTTGATCCAACGTGAACGCTGACGAATCCAGTTGCCCACGCGGCTGTTCGCTTCCTCCCATGTGCGGGAATCAACAATGGCCGTTTTGTAACCACCTTTATACAGACGAATGCCCAGATCGGCATCCTCGGTTACATTATAGGGGTCCCACGCATTAATATCTTTCAATACAGATACCCGAAAATGATTGGACGTACCGCCCAACGGAATAGGGGTATCTAACTGCATAATTCCTGGCAGCAGCAATTCGAACCACATACTGTATTCTTGTGTGAACCAGCGGGTCAACAAATTTTGTGTACTGTTAAAATAATTGAGCTTCGCTTGAATACACGCATAATTCTCAGGGAGTGAATCAAACGCTGCAATGACTTTTTTAAGTTGGTCAGCATCGGGACGATCCTCAGCATCGTAAATGACGACAAACTCGCCGCGGGCGCGAATAAGTCCATAATTACATGCCTTCGGCTTGGTTTTCGGCAAGCCATCAGGCACGACCAGTGTCGTGTAATAGGCAGGCAGCTTCATTTCACGCAGCAGCTCAATCGTCTCAATGTCGTCCTCTTCAATCAGCAGCCGTACATCCAGCTTGGACTTTGGATAATCCAGCTGCTCCAAATTCCGCAACAACATCGGAAGCACGCCCGCTTCCTTATACATCGGTACAAGAATCGTATAGATCGGCAGTCTTTTTTCATCCATGGCGTCTACCTCTTCCTTCGTGAAGCGAAGCTGCGCCCCACGCCGGGAACCGAGATAGATAATTCCAAATTTGAATAGCGTCATAGCAAAATAAAACAGCTGGATCATCATATTAATGATCAGCACTGTCTTCCAGCTGTTCCAGAGGAGGCCGAGCAGCGTAATCATTCCCATAGCTGCAAACACCCAGAGCTGGCCCTTGGTAAAGGTGATCCGCGCCGAATTGTGCGGTTCCTTTTCCAACAGCCCGGTTGTGCTCTCCTGCATCATTTCCTCACCGTAGATTTTGCCCCAGAGCTGCTCCATCTCTTCCTTTGTTGCAAGCACTTGCTCTACCGGCATACCCAGAATTTTCTCCAGCTTCAAGCGTCGCTCTTCTGGTAATGGATCACTGACCGCTACAATATAGCGGTTCATATATTGATGGATGACGACCACGCCATAAGCCATTGCCACTTGTTCGGGTAGTTTGTACGCCGCATCCAGCGCCAGCTCCTCACCAATACGCCCGATTCGGTTCTGGGTTGCAATCGCGCGGTATAAATCCGCAGGCTCCAGCATTTGTAATGACAGCAAGATGTCGCCGAGCAGTCCGCCGCTCTTCGCCTGGAACTCGAGCGCGCGCTCTAACTGCTCTGGTGAGATATAGCCGGAACGAACCAGCATGTCGCCCAGTCTTTCCTTGGACTCATCACCGTCAATCTGCTCCTGTAGCTGCTCAGCTGTAATGAAACCCATCTCTACAAGAATATCGCCCAGTCTGCCACCGTAACGCTTCTGGTTGCGGATGGCATCTGTCAGCTGATCCCGGGTAATCATCCCATTCTCCACTAGCTGATCTCCCAGGCGGGCCTTGCCGTTTCGTCCGGTCGGCGTTCCTGCTGCCGTCTCTCCGCCTTCTGCACTAGGGATACTGGAAGCAAGGCCCATAGCTGCTCCTGCCGCTGCCTGTTCCTGCCCAGATGCATACTGGACTTGCGCCTCCTGCACCTGTCCATCCTGTATTCCTTCATCCAGCAATTGTTCCACAGCTGCTGCTGTATCATTGGCATTCTGTATAGCCTGAATACGAAGTTCTGTATCCCGAAGTCTTCGTTCCAACTCTTCGATGTGAAAATCAAGCTTGTACAGTATCGGGGCCTGCTCTGCACGCTGAGCCTCTAGCTGTTGTTGCAGTTGTTCGATTCGCTGACGTTCTTCTTTTATTCTTCTCTTGGTTTGGCGAATTGAAACTCCTCCAACCTGCCACCTAAGCTTGTCACCCATGAATTCCCGCCCTTTCAATCCAGCGCCGCTCTTCCGCAAGCGCATCTGCAAGCAGCTGCTTTAACTCGGTATCCCGCTGCTTTTTCCGCTCCAGCGCCGCATGGAAAAGCTCTCGCTCCTCACGTAGCAACTTCTCTGCCTGGATTCGCTCCTCATGCAATGAGGATACCAATCCATCGGCGTCAGAAGCGCGATAACCGATCCAAGCGCTCTTTAGCTGACGCGTCGTTCGTTTAGTTCTCATAATACCTCCCTGGATCGTCCCGACTCTGCCTTTTGCTATGTCGCTACTTCAATATTTTTACTGGCTTTCTTCCAAAACCAGGACACACCTGCTTTCTCATTCAAGCCCTTCATTTACACATTTATGTAATTTCCCTGGTCAAAAAAACCAATAAAAACTTGAAAATGATTTATCGCATATGCTTCTTGTTCTATCAAATTGGTAATTCAATGAAAAACTTAGTGCTATTCTACCATAATCCTAGTAGGTGTAGTATACAAAAATGTAAATTCTAGAAACTTTCACACTAATGTATAGATAGGTATATAGAACTAGACATTAAACATCTTGGGCGATATTCTTCCAATACATCTATGTAGTTCATGATTATTCTGATCATAAATCATTCAAATACCTCAGAAAACACAAAAGACACCGCGAACGGTGCCTTTGAAAACATAGATGGCAAATATTCTTAAAATCTGATTTTACACAGCATCCCGTTGCTGTGCAAGAGAATAATTCTTTCTGTATGGATTATTTTTTTGGCTTATGATTTTCATACCATGTTGACGTGTTCACTAGAAGCTGTTCACTGCGTCCAATGGCTGCCTGCACCTGACCGGTGGCGGTTCCGCCATACACATTCCGAGCATTGACTACCGCTTCTGGTTGAAGCACCTCATAAATGCGCTCGTCGAACAGATCCGAAAACTGCTGGAATTCATCCAGTTTCAAATCAAGCAGATATTTGCCCTGCTGGATGCAATACAGCACCGTTTTGCCGATAACCTCATGGGCCTGACGGAACGGAAGTCCCTTGCCGACCAGGAAGTCCGCAATATCCGTTGCGTTGGAGAAATCCTGGTTGACCGCTTGACGCATCCGGTCTTTGTTCACCTTCATCGTGGCGATCATTGGAGCGAACAATTGCAAGGCTCCCTCCAGCGTAGCAACCGTATCGAACATCCCTTCCTTGTCCTCCTGCATGTCCTTGTTGTATGCCAGCGGCAAGGACTTCAGTACGGTCAGCAGACCGACGAGGTTTCCATAGACACGCCCGGTTTTGCCACGTACTAGCTCCGGTACATCCGGATTTTTCTTCTGTGGCATAATGCTGCTGCCTGTACAGAAAGCATCATCCAGTTCGACAAAACCAAATTCTGTGCTGCTCCATAGCACCAGTTCTTCGCTCAGACGGGACAAATGCGTCATAATCAGCGAGGCCCCGGCCAAAAACTCTACGATAAAGTCCCGATCACTAACAGCGTCCAGGCTATTTTCATAGACGCCATCAAACCCGAGCTGCTCAGCTACAAAATGACGATCGATCGGGAAAGTGGTTCCAGCTAGAGCGCCAGCGCCCAGCGGCAACACATTGATGCGTTTGTAGCTGTCCTTGAGTCGGTCAATATCACGCTCCAGCATAGACACATACGCCAGCAAATGATGCGCGAACAAAATAGGCTGCGCACGCTGCAAGTGTGTGTATCCAGGTACAATTGTGTCCAGATTGTCCTTGGCCTGCCCAATTAATGCAACTTGTACATCATGCAGCATACCCACCAGTGATACGACACGTCCGCGCAAATACAAGTGCATATCCGTTGCTACCTGATCGTTACGACTGCGTCCAGTGTGCAGCTTACCGCCGACCGGACCAATGACTTCGATCAGGTTTTTTTCGATATTCATGTGAATATCCTCATCCGAAACGGAAAATTCAATTTCCCCACGGCGGATACGCTCCAGAACGGTGTGCAGTCCTCCCTTGATCGTGTCCGCATCCTCCTGCGGAATAATACCGCATTTGCCCAGCATGGCCACATGAGCCAAACTGCCTTGAATATCTTCTTCCGCCAACGCCTGATCAAACCCAATAGAAGCCGTATACTCCTCTACCAGCTTGTTCGTTTGCTTTGTAAACCGTCCGCCCCATAGCTTACTCATTGCATGATCCCCTCTCTGCAATAACAAGCCGTCCTCGTCGTTTGGACAAGAACGGCCCGCATTCCGTACATTTTTTTAGATTACATCTTATTTATGATTTTGTGTTACGCCCGCGTTGACCTTCAAACGCAAAGCATTCAAGCGGATAAAGCCTGTAGCATCGCCTTGATCGTAGGCTTGTGTCGGATCAGCTTCCATGGTTGCAATGTCTGGGTTGTACAAGCTAACCGGACTTTTAACGCCTGCACCAATAATGTTGCCCTTATACAGCTTCACGCGCACCGTACCACTGACATTTTTCTGGCTCTCATGAACCAGAGCCTGTAAAGCGACACGTTCCGGCGCGAACCAGAATCCATTGTACACCAAGGTAGCATAACGGGTAATCAGGCTATCACGCAGATTCATAACCTCGCGATCCATTGTGATCGATTCCATTTTGCGATGAGCTGTGAACAGGATTGTACCGCCTGGCGTCTCATAGACTCCGCGGCTTTTCATACCAACAAAACGGTTCTCCACCATATCTACACGTCCGATCCCGTGCTTGCCGCCCAGTTCATTCAGTTTTTCCATCACTTGCAGCGGAGTTAGCTGTTCACCGTTCAAAGCGACGCAGTTGCCTGCTTTAAATTCCAGCTCCAAATATTCTGCTTCATCAGGCGCGTCCTCAGGCGCGTTGCTGAGCAAGAACATTTCTTTATTTTCAGGAGCGCTCGGATCAAACCAAGGGTCCTCCAGCACGCCGCTTTCATAGCTGATATGCAGCAGGTTGCGGTCCATGGAGTACGGCTTGGCTGCAGAAGCCGTTACCGGAATACCGTGTTTTTCCGCATAGGCAATCATTTCTGCCCGGCCCGGGAACTGATTGCGGAACTCTTCCAGCCGCCAAGGTGCAATGACTTGGATGTCCGGCGTTAGCGCCGCCGCGTTCAGCTCGAAGCGCACCTGATCGTTACCTTTGCCTGTTGCCCCGTGAGCAATGGCTGTTGCTCCCTCGGCAATCGCAATATCGACCATCCGCTTCGCGATCAATGGACGTGCAATACTCGTACCGAGCAAATATTGCCCTTCATATAAAGCACCTGCCTGAAACATCGGATAAATAAAATCCTTGGCGAATTCATCACGCAGATCATCGATGTACACTTTGGAAGCTCCCGTAGCGAGTGCCTTTTCCTCCAAACCGTCCAGTTCTTCCTTTTGTCCGATATCTGCAGTGAATGCGATAATTTCAGCATCATATGTTTCCTTGAGCCATTTCAGAATGACCGACGTATCCAGACCGCCGGAATATGCGAGTACGATTTTTTCTTTTGCCATTATTGAAGTCCTCCCCGAATGCTTATACCTCTATCTTCTTTACGATCAACCTTATCCCATTAAAGCAACTAGCAACGCTTTTTGTGCATGCAGGCGATTTTCCGCTTCATCAAAAATGACCGAATTGGGACCATCGATTACTCCAGCACTCACTTCTTCCCCACGATGTGCAGGTAGACAGTGCAAGAATAAATAATCTGGCTTAGCAAGCTTAACCAGCTCCTCATTCACCTGGAAGTCGGCAAAAGCAAGCTCACGCTCCCTTTGCTCTTCCTCAAAACCCATGCTTGCCCACACATCTGTGTAGATCGCATCAGCATCTTTTACTGCTTCCTGCGGACTTTGAGTGATCACAATTTCACTACCTGTCTGCTTGGCAATCTCCCGGGAAACTGCGACCACACTCGGGTCAGGCTCGTATCCAGCTGGACTTGCAATGGAGACATGCACTCCGAGCTTGGCTCCACCAATCAAGAGGGAATGCGCCATATTGTTGCCGTCTCCGATATAAGCCAGTTTGAGCCCTTTTAGCTTACCCTTTTGCTCATACAAGGTTTGATAATCAGCCAGCACCTGACACGGATGCGCCAAATCGCTCAAGCCATTGATTACCGGAACGGATGCATAACGGGCCAACTCTACGACATTATCGTGCCCAAAGGTACGAATCATAATGCCATCCAGATAACGTGACATGACTTGGGCCATGTCGCTAATCGGTTCACCGCGTCCCAGTTGAATATCATTTTTGCTGAGGAAAAGGGCATGCCCACCCAATTGATACATACCGACTTCAAAGGATACCCGTGTGCGTGTGGAAGACTTTTCGAAAATCAGTCCAAGTGTTTTCCCCTTCAGCGGCTGATAAGCTTCTCCGTTTTTGTGTTTACGCTTAATTTCAATGGCGAGATCAATTAAATACTGGATTTCCTCTGGCGAGTAGTCGTCCAATTCTAGAAAGTCCCGTCCTTTCAAATTCACCTGTTGCAATGCGCCGCCCTGGCTCATGCGATCCTCTCCTTTTACACTCTAATCTCGGATGCTTCTGGCTCTAAACTAAGATACGTGCTCCCGAATCAATTCAGCAATCCATGTTACAGCCTGATCTATTTCGTCTTTCGTTACATACAGGTTAGGCAACAGGCGAATCACGTTCGGTCCTGCTGTAATGAACAGAATGCCCTTCTTCTGTCCTGCCAAAACAAGCTCTGCTACCGGCTCCGCACACTCAATTCCGACCATCAGACCTTTTCCGCGGATATCCTGGACAAAAGGAATATCTCCAAGCTGCTTTTGCAGACTCTGGAAGAGATAATCTCCCATTTCGGCAGCGCGTTCTGGCAGCTTGTCATCAATAATCGTTTCAACGGTCGCTTGAACTGCTGCCATAGCAAGCGGTGTACCCCCGAACGTAGAACCATGACTGCCCGCTGTGAACGCTTCACGCAAATATTCTTTGCCTAGCATTGCACCGACCGAAAAGCCACTGCCCAGTCCTTTCGCCAATGTAAAAATATCCGGCTCAATCCCATAATGCTCAAAGGCAAACAGCTTACCTGTCCGTCCCATACCTGTTTGTACCTCGTCAATGATCAGCAGCAATCCATGCTCCTGGCACAGCTGGGTAATCACGTCTACGAAAGCAGGGTCTACCGGATACATGCCACCTTCGGCCTGCACCATTTCCAGCATAATTGCCGCTGTATTCTCATTGATCGCTGCTTCGAGCGCAGCCTGATCATGAAGCGGAACGCTTTTGAACCCGGTGGGAAGCGGTAAAAAGCCTTCTTTTACTTTGTCCTGACCCGTAGCAGTCAAGGTTGCCAGCGTCCGTCCGTGGAAGGATTGCGTGAACGTAATGATTTCATAGCGACCGGTCTGCTTCACCTTCTGGTGGTAACGACGCGCCAGCTTAATGGCAGCTTCGTTCGCTTCAGCTCCGCTGTTGCAGAAGAACACGGCATCTGCGCTACTATTAGCTGTCAGCAAGGCCGCAGCCCGTTCCTGCCCAGGAATATGAAACAGATTGGATACATGCCACAGTTCATCGATCTGCTTTTTCAACCGCTCCGCTACAGCTTGAGGCGCATGGCCTAGATTGGTAACAGCAATACCTGACATGAAATCCAGATAACGTTTGCCCTGATCATCCCACAGCCAGCTTCCTTGTCCTTTCACCAGTGTAAGCGGGTATCTTGCGTAGTTTGGAAAAAGAGAGCTATCTGCCTGCGCTTTTGCCGTCCCCTTTTGCGCTTGCGCTCCGCTTCCATTCGTACTTGGCATTTCCTCGCTCACCAGCGTATTCGGTTCCTTACTCATGTCGTTCACGCCCCTTTATCGTTTGGTTATATAGGTTGAGCATATATTGCAATTACTGCATGCGCACAATGCGTGTTCCAATTGACTCTCCGCTCAGCACACGGCTGAGTACCTGCGGTTCGCTGCCGTCAACGATGACGACTTCCTTCACTTTTCCGTGAATGCAGGCAATAGCCGCTCTTACTTTCGGGATCATACCACCATAGATTTCACCCGTGCTGATCATATCTTCAATTTCCTGTATGGTGATCGATTCCAGCACCTTCTTCTCTACACCATTCTTTTTCAAAATACCGGGTACATCTGTCACAACAATCATTCGACTGACGCCGAGATGAGAAGCCACCGCGCCCGCCGCTGTATCGGCATTAATGTTATAACGCTGACCTGATCGATCAATGCCAATAGGCGCAATAACTGGCATATAGCCCATATCCAGCACACCGGTAATAATCGTAGCTTGAACAGATGTTACCTCTCCGACCCAGCCGACCTCGGCAGCATTCGGCACAGGCTTTGCTTCAATTAAATAGCCATCACTGCCCGACAAGCCCAGCGCTCGCCCTCCGTGCATCCCTATTCTACGAACAATCTGCTTGTTAATGCTGCCTGCCAGCACCATTTCCACGACATCCAGCACGGGTTCAGTCGTTTTACGCAATCCATGAATGAACTCCGTTTCGATTCCCAGCTTCGCCAAATTGTCAGAGATCGCAGGCCCGCCGCCATGTACAATGACTGGTTGAAGCCCTTCCGACTGCAGACGGGCCAGGTCGTCAAAAAAGGAATCAGGCAACGCAGCCAGCGTGCTTCCTCCGCATTTCATCACAAAATTACGACGTGCCACTCCCGCATGTTTCGCTTGATCCGCGTGTCCCACTGCCGATTGCATATCATCTCTCCTTTTCTCCACTGCACAATTTTGCGCGATTTCCAAATGATGCCAAAACTATTTCCACTCGCTTCTTCTATTAACTATTAAATATTTATCCGTAATTAAATCGGGTATCTATGTCCGATAAGCCGCATTAATCCGCACATAATCATAGGTTAGGTCACAGCCCCATGCTGTAGCCGCCCCGTTCCCGTGATGCAAGTCAACGATAATTTGCACCATATCTCCACGTAAATAGGAAAGGGCCTCGGCTTCATCAAAAGCAACTGGACTTGATTGGTTCAGCACGATAATGTCACCCAAACGGATGTCTACGGTATCGGGATTCACCGGCTCTCCAGCACGTCCGACGGCTGCAATAATCCGTCCCCAGTTGGCGTCTGCGCCAAAAACGGCTGACTTCACCAGGCTGGACCCAATTACGGTCTTGGCTATCACCTGGGCAGAGGCATCGCTTACCGCCCCGCTTACGGACACCTCTACCAGCTTCGTAGCACCTTCCCCGTCACGGGCAATCGCCTTCGCCAGCTCCCGGCAAATATAGCTGAATGCCTCGGCAAATGCTTCCCAATCGGGATGGTCTGTGTGCAACTCGCTGTTGCCTGCCAGCCCACTCGCCATAGCAATCAGCATATCGTTCGTGCTGGTATCTCCATCGACCGTGATCATATTAAAGCTGGTATCCGTGGATTGCTTTAATAGTTGATGAAACGCCGTCTGTCCGATCACTGCATCACAAGTTATAAAAGCGAGCATGGTTGCCATATTCGGATGAATCATACCCGATCCTTTTGCCGCCCCGGCGATGTTCACGGTCACACCGTCCACTTCAACTGACACGCATGCTTCCTTTTTAACTAAATCCGTTGTCAGAATGGCTTGACTAAATTGCTCCGCTCCATCGTTTGCCTCGCTCATCCGCTCAGGTAATGACGATATACCGCCAAGCACACGATCCATTTTCAGATGCTCGCCAATTACACCCGTCGATGCAACGGCTACATCGCTCTCTGCCACACCCAGTTCACGAGCAGCGGCCGAACGCATAGCGTAAGCGTCCTGCTCCCCTTGCTGTCCTGTACAGGCATTGGCGTTCCCGCTGTTCACTACTATCGCCTGCAATCGACCGTTTGTCAGGCTCTCGCGAGTCACCTTCAGCGGTGCAGCCTGAAACACATTAGTGGTATACACCGCAGCAGCTGTCGCCTCTACCTCACAGCGAATCGCGCCGATATCGTTGCGGTTCGTATTTTTCAATCCACAGTGCAATCCCCCGGCTGTAAAGCCACGCGGAGTTACGATGTTGCCCCCATGTACGACTGTAAATCCTAATTTGCCCATAATTATGTGCCCTCGCCCGCATTATAAGGAATGAATGGCAGCCGGACGCTTGCGTTCTCAAACCTGCCCGCTGTCGTTCTCCTGTACCTGTTGCGTTTACGTGCTACTTACGGATATACCGGTATGAAGCCCAGTCCGAGGTTCTCCTCCCATCCCATCATCAAATTTAAATTCTGAATCGCCTGCCCAGCGGCACCCTTCACAACATTATCAATGACAGAAATAATCGTAAGACGCCCAGTACGGGCATCTGCTGCAAAACCGATGTCGCAGTAGTTCGAACCAAATACTTCTTTTGTTGCCGGCCATATACCTTCGCCACGTACACGGACAAAAGGATGGCCTTTATAATAATCCCGGTATAACCCGATAAGATCCTGATCCGTATGATCACCTTTCAACGTGACATAAATTGTACTCATGATTCCTCGCGTCATAGGCACCAACTGTGTCGTAAACGTAATTGTAACGTCCTCGCCCGCAACATCACCCAATACCTGTTCGATCTCAGGGATATGTTGGTGCTTATTCACCTTATAAGCCTTAAAATTCTCATTCATCTCCGCATAATGTGAAACAAGACTTGTTCCCCGACCGGAGCCAGATACCCCGGATTTGGCATCCACAATCAGTGACCGATGGTCAATCCAATCCGCCTTCAAGGCAGGAATAATTCCTAATAGTGTTGCTGTTGGATAGCAGCCTGGATTCGAAATGAAAGAAACACCAGCAAGCCTTTCTGCATACACCTCGCTGAGTCCGTATACCGCTTGCTTGAGATACTCAGGTGAAGCCGCAGGCTTTTTGTACCATGCTTCATACACTTCCCCGCTTCGGAGCCTAAAGTCCCCGGAAAGGTCAATCACCTTCAGTCCGGCATCCAGAAGCTGTGGGACTAATTTGGTGCTAACGCCTGATGGCGTAGCTGTGAAAACCAGATCAGCCTTGGCAGCAATTTCATGGATATCGACACCGTCCAAATCCTGTACCACAATATCCGTCAGATGAGG
Organism: Paenibacillus sp. BT-177; assembly: GCF_025846815.2. Taxonomy (NCBI): domain Bacteria; kingdom Bacillati; phylum Bacillota; class Bacilli; order Caryophanales; family Paenibacillaceae; genus Paenibacillus; species Paenibacillus sp. BT-177. The sequence goes on from NZ_JAOYTP010000003.1 coordinate 93,278, forward strand.
AAACCCATCACTAATCGGGACACCCGCGCTGGATGAAGAAATAACAGATACAATCTCCACCTGCGGATGATGAACCAAAAATCGAATCAGCTCCACTCCGCCATATCCAGTGGAACCGACAATTGCTACCTTTAGCTTGCTGCTCACAGACCTTCCTCCATTCCGTCCCTATGAAATATGTATTATTATACGACTCTATTCATATAAATACAACACCTCATGTCATGTTATTCCTCCAAATTTAAAATATGCACTCTTGCCCATTCTTTTGGCCGCCAAGCTGTACAGGCTACAATTAAGGAAAACAAAAAAGACAGACCCCCTTGCGAACCTAGTCTTCTATTTTGCATAAGAAAAGGAGCGTTCCCTTTATATATTATCTTGTATATTGGTATTCATCCGGTTTATACATTTGCTGCACTTATGTATTCGTTGGACATTGAATAGGGTATAAAGAGTGAGTATGTACGAAAATAAACCTATACGTTAGGGGTGCTACACATCAAAACATATACAGCGAATTTAGTGATAGATGCTAAAGCCAAGTTAGGCGAGGGTCCCAGTTGGGATCATCAGTCGCAACGTTTATTTTGGGTCGATATTGAGGGTTTTCAATTACACATTTACGATCCATCTACAGGCACAGATCGTACCATAGATGTGGGCGAACATATTAGTGCAGTTGTACCTTATCTTAAAAATAAAGTAATCGTAGCCATGATCAGCGGTCTATACTGTTTGGATATAGAGACAGGGACCAAAGTATTGATCCACGATCCTGAGGAAGGTCGGCCAGGAAATCGATTTAATGATGGTAAATGCGATCCTGCAGGACGTTTTTTGGCTGGAACAATGAGTTTAAATGGCGAACGCGCGCAAGGAGCATTGTATAGTCTGAGCACAAAAGGAAATGTCTCCTTACTGATTGATAATGCTTCCACATCTAATGGCTTAGCCTGGAGCTCAGATTACCGTACCATGTATTATATTGATACTCCGACCTTAGAAGTGGTCTCCTTCGATTACGATGTGACACAAGGTACTATTAGGAATAAGCAATTGGTAGCTAGATTGGATGAAAGTGAAGGATATCCCGATGGCATGACCATCGATGCAGAGGGCATGTTGTGGATCGCGCGTTGGGGCGGTAAACGTGTTTCTCGTATCCATCCTGCTCAGGGAGAAGTAATTGCTGAGGTTTCACTTCCAGTCAATTGTGTGACTTCGTGTGCTTTTGGCGGTGAACATCTGGATGAGTTGTATATCACAACTGCTCAAGATGGCGATAATACCGATCAACCACTAGCAGGCGGTTTATTTATGGTTAAAACTGGGGTAAAAGGAGTGCCGACCTCATACTTTAATCAAGGACAACCGGCACATTGGCTTGATCTATTATCAAAAAGGACTTGATAAAGCTGTTCTGAAAAAGCGAAAAGCCCACTACATCAGTGGGCTTTCCTACATTGATTCAGTTAAGAGCAGCGTCCAAAAGACCACATTATGCTAGCCTTCCCTTTTGAACCCTTCACCCAGTACCTCACGTGTATTACTAATAATCACAAAAGCTTCCGGGTCTACCAAGCGGACGAGCGTTTTGAGGCGGGTTACCTCGTTTTGCCCGACTACAACCATAAGTACAGGACGTTCTTCGTTCGTGTAACCCCCCCGTCCTGCAAGCTCTGTCAAACCCCGATCCAAATCCTGTAAAATCGTTTGCGTAATTTTTTCTTTTTGATTGGATATGATATAAGCTACTTTGGAGTAGCCCAGCCCCATTTCTACAGCATCAATGACTTTGCCGGTTACAAACAAGCCAATCAATGCATACAGGGCCCGCTCCGGCGATAGGGCGAAACCAGCTAGCGTGATTACCGTGCCATCCATGAGCATGACACAAAGAGAAAGGCTAAAACCGGTATACTTTTGAATAATCTGCGCCAAAATAGCCAGTCCACCCGTCGAGCCTCTGCCCCGAAACACAGTGCCCAAACCCAATCCTACTCCGATTCCACCATACAGCGAAGCCAGCAACGGATTTGTTGTCGGTACTGCCCAATCCTTCGTCACATAAACGAATAGTGGCAGCATGATGCTTCCCAGCAGGGAACGCAAGCCATACTTTTTTCCTAACAGCAGTACTCCTGCTATAAATAACGGAATATTCATTCCCCACTGCGTATAGGCCGGTTCCAGGCCAAACAGGTCCTCGCCCAAGATAGACAAGCCAGATACACCCCCGGATGCAATCCGGTTGGGCAGCAAGAACATGTTAAAGGTCAGCGCTGTAATAAAGGAGCCGAGTATAATCAGCAGGACATCGGTCACGTTACGTGCTGGTCCACTGGCGGCAATCAGAGGCTTACGCCTTCTTCGGCGGGCAGCGGGGGGATTCAATTGAGACATCATTCATGTTCTCCTTTAATAAAAAATACCGTCACACAAAAATTCCTACAGGCCGCAGGCACATGGACTGCGGTTCTGTAGGAAAACGTACAGGCAATTATTCTGCGTCCAGCTTAATTTGGCTGCGCAGGTAACCATCGATGAACGGATCGAGATCGCCATCCATAACAGCCCCTACATTGCCAGTTTCCACACTGGTACGATGATCCTTAACCATGCTGTATGGATGGAACACGTAGGAGCGAATTTGGCTGCCCCATGCAATGTCGGACTGTTCACCACGGATTTCGTCCAATTGCTGCTGTTGTTCTTCAATCTTGCGCTCGTAGAGCTTGGAACGAAGCATAGTCATCGCACGTTCACGGTTTTTGATCTGGGAACGTTCATTTTGACAAGTCACGACAATACCAGTAGGCAAATGCGTAATCCGAACAGCTGAGTCAGTCGTATTAATATGCTGACCACCTGCACCGCTGGCCCGGTACGTATCAATTTTAAGATCTTCCGTGCGGATTTCAATATCCACATCATCCGCAATTTCCGGTACCACATCACAAGACACGAACGATGTATGTCGACGACCAGAGGAATCAAATGGAGAAATGCGAACAAGCCGATGTACGCCTTTCTCCGCCTTGAGATAACCGTAGGCATTGTAGCCTTTGATCAACAGGGTTACGCTCTTAATTCCCGCTTCATCCCCTGCCAGATAATCCAGGGTCTCCACCTTGAAACCTCGTTTTTCTCCCCAGCGTGTATACATACGCAGCAGCATTTGTCCCCAGTCCTGAGACTCGGTACCACCTGCCCCCGGGTGCAGCTCCAGAATAGCATTAAGCTTGTCATAGGGCTGATTTAAAAGCAATTGCAGCTCAAATTCCTCCAGCTTGCCCAGCAGGGATTTGATACTGTTTTCAACTTCTCCAGCCAGCGCTTCATCGCCTTCCTCTTCAGCCAGCTCAACCATCATACCTGCATCTTCATATTCCTGACGCAACTGTTCATAGCTGTCCACAGAAGACTTCACAGCATTCATTTCAGCAATTACGCCTTGAGCCTTTTCGTTATCATCCCAAAAATCAGGCGCTGCCATCTTTTCCTCAAAGTTCGCGATCATTTCCTGTTTGAGATCTAAGTCAAAGAGACCCCCTAAGGTTTGTTAGTTTCTTGCCTATTTCTCGTAAATCATGCTTTACACTTGGATCAATCATGATGTCATTCTCCTTTTAATATAGGGTTAGGGGAAGTAAAAGCGTTGTGAGTTACGGCTGGTGGGTAGGCGCTGCACGAATGATTTGATCTTACGATCGCTGTTGCAGCGAGATGCCCTGATTAAAACAACACATTCAAAGGTTGGCATCTCACTGCAAAGGCGAACGCTGGCGCTTCTCCAGATTCAAATCCTTCGCTTCGCTCCCAACCGCCGTAAAGTCAAACTGCTTTTAAATAACAGGCTCTGGTATGTGAGCCAGATCAACTGCGGAATTGACTGACAAGCAAGCAGGGACCTGCTTGCTTGTCAGAATTGTTTTAAAAGTACTAGGAGAGCACAGTCATCGCCATATTCAACCTGACCATAACCTGCCATCTCACAGAAAAGCTATAAGTTGAAGACATCAGCGTCGTCCCCTGATGGCACAAAATGGCCGACGGTCAGTGGTTGAACTGCCGCCTGCCATTATATGCATTGCAGGGGATAGTGTATATCAAGATCTATCCCTTAATTTCAATCCTTATTTTCTACGCGGACGCGAAGGAGCGGATTTCTTTTTAGGAGCCGCAGGTTCGCCACTCGTAGAGATTTTATCTTCATCAACGACAGCCTGACGCTCTTGGTTGGATTCGATTTGTGCTTTCATGATGTATGTCGCAACTTCCTCTTGGATGCTGGCGATCATAGCATGGAACATTTCGAAACCTTCAAATTGGTATTCACGCAATGGATCAGTACCACCATAAGCACGCAAGTGAATACCTTGACGCAATTGATCCATAGCATCAATATGATCCATCCATTTGCTGTCAACTGCACGCAGTACGATAACCTTCTCGAACTCACGTACCATTTCTTCGCCGATCATCTCTTCACGGCTGTGGTATCTGTTGGTAACCTTCTCGAAGATCATATCGACCATCTCTTCTTTTTCCTTACCCCACAGATCGTCGCGCGAAAGTGTGTTTTCCTCAAGCAGATTGTTGTTCACATACTCTGCTACTTCATCCAGTTCCCAGTTTTCAGGGATATCATCACCACAGTGAGCTTCCACTACACGCTCAATGACAGGCTTGATCATGTCGAACACAATTTCCTTGATGTTCTCTGATTCCAGCACCTCACGGCGTTGTTTGTAAATAATAGCACGTTGCTGATTCATCACGTCATCATATTGGAGAACGACTTTACGCTGATCAAAGTTATTCCCTTCGACACGTTTTTGGGCTGATTCGATAGCACGTGAAATCATACGGCTCTCGATAGGTTGATCTTCCTCAAAGCCCAAGCGCTCCATCATATTCAGTACGTTGTCTGCACCAAAACGCTTCATTAACTCATCGCCCAGCGATAAGTAAAATTGCGTGGAGCCTGGATCGCCCTGACGTCCTGCACGTCCGCGAAGCTGATTATCAATACGACGGGATTCATGACGTTCTGTACCGATGATGTGCAAACCACCGAGTTCTGCAACGCCTTCGCCCAGTACGATGTCAGTACCACGTCCAGCCATGTTAGTAGCGATGGTAACCGCGCCAGCTTCACCTGCACGAGAAATAATCTCAGCTTCTTCGGCATGATACTTGGCGTTAAGCACTTTATGACGAACGCCTTTGCGTTTCAACATTTCAGAAAGAAACTCGGAGTTTTCAATAGAAACCGTACCTACCAATATCGGTTGGTTCTTTTTGTTACGCTCCAGGATTTCGTCTACCACAGCATGGAATTTACCTTTCACGCTCTTGTACACTACGTCAGGCATATCTACGCGCTGGTTAGGCTTATTCGTCGGAATTTGGAGCACTTCCAGACCGTAGATTTTTTTGAATTCTTCTTCTTCTGTTTTAGCTGTACCCGTCATCCCCGCCAATTTGCGGTACATACGGAAATAGTTTTGGAATGTAATTGTCGCCAGTGTCATGCTTTCATTTTGGACAATGATGTTTTCCTTCGCTTCAATAGCTTGGTGCAAACCATCACTGTAACGACGTCCAGCCATCAGACGACCTGTAAACTCATCGACAATCAGGACCTCACCATCAGCCACGACATAGTCCACATCCAAACGCATAATAGCGTTAGCTTTCAAGGCTTGTACGATGTGGTGATTGATTGTAACACTTTCCTGATCGTACAGGTTTTCAAGACCAAAGAAATTTTCAGCCTTGGATACGCCGTTTTCGGTCAAAGCAACTGACTTCACCTTAATATCCAGCGTGTAATCTTCTTCAACATTCAGACTCTTTACAAAACGATCAGCCGCAAAATACAGCTCGGTCGATTTTTGAGCTTGTCCTGAAATGATCAATGGTGTACGAGCTTCATCGACGAGAATGGAATCCACTTCATCAATGATACAGAAGTACAACGGACGCTGTACCATCTGTTCTTTGTAAAGCACCATATTATCGCGCAGATAATCAAAGCCGAACTCATTGTTTGTACCATACGTAATATCACATGCATAAGCTTCCTGTTTGGCAGCATGATCCATATTCGCCAGGTTCAGACCTACAGTCATTCCCAAGAAATTGTAGATTTGTCCCATTTCTCCGCTGTCACGTTGTGCCAAATAGTCATTGACTGTAACCACGTGCACACCTTTGCCCAACAGAGCGTTCAAATAAACCGGCAGTGTTCCCACCAGTGTTTTACCTTCACCGGTTTTCATTTCGGCGATTTTTCCTTCGTGCAACGCAATACCGCCGAGCATCTGTACGTCATAGTGACGTTTGCCCAGCACCCGCTTGGACGCTTCACGAACCGTTGCAAAAGCTTCCGGCAGCACTTCTTCAGCCGTAGCACCTTGTTCAATCCGCTCTCTAAACTCCGCCGTCTTGGCTTTCAGTTCCTCATCCGAGAGCTTCTCAAAATCAGGCTCTATTTTATTGATCAGTTCAACCGTCTTCATTAAACGTTTGACGTCACGTTCATTTGTATCCCCAAAAATTTTTTTGACAATTCCTAGCATGGTTTACCCCTTTCGCGCAAAACAATTAATAGAATCAATTTCACAATAAGAAAGGGTCCATGATGAAATTGATTCCCGATATGTTTGACAGGCCCGGCTATACCAGCCCATCGTGCGATGTCCTTTGCATAAATTGTAACAGTTTGTAGGACATGCCGCAACACAAGCAGCCTGCAGATTTGCATCCGGTTAAAGATACCAAAACAATTGACGCACGAAATACACAATTGGTTACATCGATCTAAGTTTAAATTTCCATTCATGTTTACAATAAACATATAAAAGAGCCCTATCCCGCCAGGTTCGCAAGGATAAGGCTCGTGTTATTATCATTTTCCTGATATCCATGAAGCATGCTTCAATCAAAAAGTTCTATTCATTTTAAAATGCAATAAGTTCTTGCTTTACAGGCTATTCTCGTTCGATCAGACCGTATTTACCATCATTGCGTTTGTAAACTACGTTAACTTCTTCGTTATCAATGTTAGCAAATACGAAGAAATTATGTCCAATCATGTTCATTTGCAGAATAGCTTCTTCCACATCCATAGGTTTCAATAAGAAACGCTTGGTGCGGACGACTTCCAGCTCATCCAATTCTGCATCCTCATCTTCAGCAACAGCCACACCACCAGCCGGATCTTCCACAAAAAGGGTTTTTAAACTGCCTTCCTGCCGGAATTTTCGGTTTAATTTGGTCTTGTGCTTGCGAATTTGCCGTTCTAGCTTGTCTACCACGGCATCAATGGATGCATACATGTCATCGCTTTCGTCTTCGGCACGGAGTACAAGCCCCGGCAAAGGAATGGTTACTTCTACAGTGTGCAAATCTCTGGTTGTGCTTAACGTTACACTTCCATCAGACGTCGGGGGTGCATCGAAATACTTTTCAAGTCTGCTGAATTTCTTTTCAACGTAGTCCTTCAAAGCGTCGGTAACCTCGATCTGTTGACCTCGTACTGTTAAGTTCATAGGGCACGCCTCCTTTGCCTCTTCAGTATAACACATATGTTAACGCCAAGTAAAAAAGGAGATCAACATTTCGAAGATTTTTTACAATTTTCCTCATGATTCGACAAAACACTTCTCATAACGCCATTCTATGAAAAGGGTCATGTTTAAATTCAGCTCGCATACATATGTGAATAATGAAGAGATATTTAAAAAGTTACTCTGCTGGTGTCATGACAAATCCACTATTTCGAGTTCATGCTATGTATTTTATCGACTGGGGAGGGGGTTATTTGTCAGACTGAATCCGGTATAGAACCTATGCTAAAAGCAAGACCTGACTATCATGCAGGCAATTTATACGAAAGGATCATTACACCCAGCCCAGCTGGCTCTTCCCCTGCAAAAATCCTAAGACAGCTAATTGGGGAGAGATGGAAAGTAGGAAGCTAATCCATGGCTTTTATTCAGCGTTATGCAACGAACCAGACCGGGGCTATTACCTTTATAGGAAATACACTCGGGCTGGCACGTTCTGCTTCGGTGGGGGTGCCGGGTACAGCGACCAGCATTGGTGCTTTCATCACGACCAATACAGCCTCTCGCTTCGGCACATATCCATTCGGCACGACTTCTGCTTTTGCCAGTAACTCATCGACGGCATTCCTTGTGCTCCCTGCGGGCAGTACCGTGCTATATGCTGAACTTATTTGGGGAGGAAGCTATGCCAACGGCAATACCAATGTATTGTCCAGCGCCAGCAATCCGATCACATTTCAGACGCCTGCTTTATCTACTACAGTCAGTCCCGAATCTGCAACATCATCAACGTCACCAGTCTCAGTACCTATGTGAGAACCGCAAATGTAACAAATTTGGTCATTCAAGGCGGCGCAGGGATCAGCAGCGCTACTGGCTCGGTCAACGTGGTAATAAGCGGGTTTGCCACGCCTGTACAGGGGACTTTGCGCGGCAGGGCGTTAATTAGCGCCCATGAGGGTGACGTGGATATCACCGGGGATCGTGCGTTGTTTGGACCTACCACATCCAACTTAACTGCGCTGTCTGGGCCCAACAATTTTTCGACTAATTTTTTTGCGTCCCAAATTAACGGGGATGACGGCACATTGGTCACGACGGGGACCTTCGGTACCACTAATACAGTTAATGTCGCTGTGTCTGCACCTAATATTCAGGTGACTAAAACATCCAGTCTGGCAGCTGCTGTAGTTGGAGATACGATCAGATATACACTAAGCATTACGAATAACGGTGTGGATTCCGTCACAGATACCGTTGTGACCGATACAATCCCAGCAGGTACTTCCTTCGTTCCGGGTAGTGTCCTTATCGACGGTGTACCTTTCCCTAACGCCTCGCCAACTGCTGGAATTGCCATTGGAAATGTCGCACCTGGAAATACATTTATCGTGAGTTTCCAAACTTCTGTCCAAAGCTTGCCGCAAACATCTCCACAGACCATAAGGAGGCCCAAGCAGGGGAAAACCTGACCTACACGGTATTCCATAATAACTTTGGCAACATTGCTTCAGAAGTTATTTTTCAAAATTTTGTCCCTGCCGGAACCCTGTACATTCCTGACAGCCTCCAGTTGAACACTCAAACGTTTGCAGAAGCCAACCCTGCTGTCGGAGTTAGTCTTGGATCTGTGGAACCTGGTCAGTCATTGACCCTGGCTTATCAGGTAACTGTATCCGAGACACCTCCATCTAGCTACATCGTAAATCAAGCTGCCTTTACCTACTCATTTACATTGCCTAGAGGAAGAATCGTACCGGGCACATTGACTACAAATACCGTGACGATCCCAGTGGTATTCCCACTGCTCGAATTGGTGAAACAGGTAAACACCTATGACGCCTCTGTAGGAGACACTCTTACCTTCACCCTTCAGATTACAAATAAAGGAGGAGTCTCGGCGTAGTTTCCGTTGTTTACGGACCTGTTGCCGCATGGACTTGTTTATGTACCCAACAGCCTGACTATCCAAGAGAAAGCACAGCCAGGCGCAAATCCCGGCACTGGTATTACGCTCCCAGATATTGCACCAGGGGAGACGCTCACCCTCACGCTCCAGGCACAAATTCGTGAAGCACCTGCAGATGGAACATTCAGCAACCAGGCCACCATCGAATATACCTCACGTCGTAGTAGTAAAAAGACCCTGCAGGAAACCACCCAAACCAACACTGTAGACGTGGCCGTCATTGCAGCTATTCCTAAACTTACACTTAGCTCCAGCGCTTTGCGTGTCGCGCAAGAAGATACCCTGTCCTTTACACTCCAGGTGCAAAACATCGGAAATACTCCATTGGAAGAACTATTGCTCACAGCACCATTCTCAGCCGAAGATTTCCTTGTACTGAGAACCGTCACCGTGAACTCAGTGCCGCTTCCGCATCCTAATTTGCTCCAAGGTATCCCATTAGGCCAGCTTGACCCTAACCACAAAGCCGTCATCGTCTTCTCCTTCGATATCGAATCTGCACTCCGTGCGTATCTGATCGCCCAGGCCATCCTGCGCTATCAGTTCCGTTATCCAGACGGACGCGTAGAGAAACAATCTGCCTCCTCCAATACCATTTTTGTGGAGATGGCTGACTTTGACAGTTCTCTAGAGTAAAGCGTTTTGTTATACTGAGCCCCTTCCCCAGTGGTAAGGGGCTTTTTTATGTATGTAGAAAACATAAAAAAGCCCTGGAATATATTCCAGGGCAGTTGCTAGCGCGTTATCCATTGCTAACCATCTTACCAATTATGTAGGTCGGCTATGCCGGGGATGATTATAATTTGGTTACGTTAGCGGCTTGTGGTCCACGTGCGCCTTCGACGATGTCGAACTCCACGTCTTGTCCTTCTTCAAGTGTTTTGAAGCCTTCTGTTTGAATTGCGGAAAAATGTACAAATACGTCGCCGCCGTCAGCCGTTTCGATGAAACCATAACCTTTTTCTGCGTTAAACCATTTTACTTTACCTTGCATGCACTAACATTCCCTTCGTCATCAAATGAAGTGAAGCTCTCGCCCACATTTTTGACTATACCACCCAAAGTTATCCATTGTCAATTGGAATTGATAATGTTTTCATGTATAGTTATTCCATATATAATACAATGGGTAAATAGTCAACAACTTTGTTCCTTGATCTTTAGAACTTGAGCTAGAGCAGACTTACAAAACATGTTTAAACTATATTTTAGAGTCTGAAACGATAAATTGATAGATTTTTTTGCCTTTGAAGGTGCTTTTCTTTATTTAGAAACTATTTAATTGTTAAAAAAGCTCTCGTTCACACAATAAAGCGTGTTAGACGAGAGCTTCTTGAATTTATTTTCTACGATCCATCAGAAAGCTATCAGGCGTATAGTTAGATTCATAAGCATTGCGTTGAGATTTGGCTATATTTCTTTGGACAAGCCAATTTTGGGCTTCCTGTTTTAGCGATTGCATACGCTGATCAATTAACGCATCATAGCCTAGAATAGACTCTAACTTCATTTTTTGCTCTTCTGTCATTGATGAATTCCCCAAGGCATTTACCAGTTGATCTACCTTCATTTGACGAACTTCGACAAAAATTTCAACTTCCTCGTAATTTGTCTCATTCAGTCGAAGTATGAATTGTTGGGTTAGTTGCTCCAATTGGGATAAAGCTTCATTTATCATAGCTTACTGTTCCGTTGACAATGACATACCTACCGTCAGCTTGTTCACTGTAACCCAAGTTTCACGCAATTCTTGCAGATAACCCAGCACCTCTTCACCTGACTCAATCTTTTTCTTGATATTCGTTTGAATCAATAAATAGTTCATATACTCATATAAAGCATATAAATTTTTGGAAATATCATACGAGTAGTTTAAAGTAGACATTAACTCACTAATAATACTTTGGGCTTTGACCAAGTTTATGTTGGCTTTAGCAATGTCATTGGATGATATCCCATCAAGACCGGCCCTTACAAAGCGAATAGCACCATCATATAGCATAATAATGAGCTGACCTGGAGTAGATGTCTGCACTGAAGACTGTTTATATTTTTCATAAGGAGATGAGATCAAACCAACCACCCTTTTCTAGACTATTGTAAAAAGCTTGTCAAACTGGACGACTGCGACTGGTACTTGCTCATAGCCTTTTCCATAGCCGAAAACTGCTTATAATAGCGTGTTTCTGCATCAGCAAGTTTTTTGGTCATCTCTTTAATATCGCTGTTATAGTTTTTAAGCTGCTTTCCCATTATACTGTCAGCCTTTAAGGTCATACTAGCATTTGTATCGAATTTTGATGTACCTGCTTTTTTTACAAACATATCTAACGTAGTATCAAGCTTACTTCTCAACTCGCTAAAGATGGGCTTGCTGTTTATATCAGCAGACGACCCTTTGAATATATTCAGAACCTTATCAGGATCTGTTGTCAAAGCTGCCTTCAGCTTCTCTTCATTAATTTGTAATTTCCCATTCTCGTAGTATTGACCTGTTGTAATACCAACTGAACTTAAACCACCTAATTTACTAGAAATAATCATTCGCATAGAAGAGACAGCAGAACTTAAAATCGTATCATTTTTGAGGAGACCACTTTTCGCCTTTTCTTCCCACTGCTTAATTTCATCTTCCTTCATGTCTTTCCTTTGATCGGCTGTCAGTGGAGGGAAATCGCGATACTTTTGTTCACTTAGTTTCGTATTAAATGTACTTAATAGGTCATTATAAGTATCCACAAAAGATTTAATGGTCTCCATAGCTTTTGTGGGATCTGACTGGGTTGTGATTTTAGCTGGTCCAGTAGTTCCAGTAGTCTCTAATAGAGTCAGCGACACTCCATTAACGACAAGGGAGTTGTTATCAGGATTATAAGTTTTGGAACTCGAATCTGCAGTATTCGTTACTATAACTTCCCCTTTTTCAGCCGCCTTTACATCTGTAGAACTAATTTGGAATAAATCCATGAGCGTACTGCTTTTAGCCTGCTTATCAGCACCAGTTAATTTAATATTATTTTTATCCCCATAATCTTTAGCTGTAATAGAGAACTTGCCGCTGATTTCATCAAAGTTTGCTGTTACGTTCGCCCCTTCTGAATTGATACGGGCCATCACTGTAGATATTGTATCAGTTTTCAGAAACGTGATTGTTTTGTCATTGATATTTAACTCATAAGTATCAGACGCGCTGCCACCTGCAATTTGCTCCAATGTTGTATTTTTAGTAGCATCTGCTGTACTGCTGCCCGCTGTACGTAGACCTGTAGAGGTCTGCATATTGGACTTTGTTGCTAACTTGTTAACGACTACAGACATAGGTGTAGAGCTAGCATCAGCATTAGCCTCCGCTTTAATAGCCGTTGTATTACCAGTTAACGTAGCCTTCTGAGTGTTCATTTTGTCAGACTTAGTCATTAAATCGCGCAACTTATCGCTAAACTGAACGATCTTAGTATTTAATTCACGGTAACTATCACGCGTCCACTCTAATGTCTGCTTCTGCTGATTTAGCTTGTTTAACGGGGTTTTCTTGGCAGTCATTAAAGATGTAACCATGCTATCTATATCCATTCCTGAAAAACCATTTATACGCATCTAATTGCCTCCTTATACTTTTTCATCTATGAGAATTCCTGCAATCTCCATCATCTTTGCTACTAAATCAAGCGTCTTTTCAGGAGGAATCTCCCGAATCAATTCTCCTGTGTCTTTATTGAGAACTTTGACCAAGATCTGATGTGTTTTTTCATGCACACTCATTTCCAACGTAGTTGTAGGTCCCTGAAGAGCCTTAACAGCTTTATCTATTGCCTTAATAAGTTGCTCATCCCCCATGGAGAATGAAACTCCCTGCCTTTCAAGTTTGCTTAATTCTGAACCACTTCTTACGGCTTGTATTAGTTGGTTATCCTGATGAGCTACAGCCTCGCTATGTTGACTTATCCCGCTTGTATTACCACTCACCACATTTGTCGAAAGAGAGAATTGCAGATTCATCTTACAACCTCCGATGGGATTATTTATTATATTTATCGGTTCGCAATGTACGAGTTTGAATAGAATGTTTAAAATTGATGACCTCTATATATTAGGGTCATTAAAATTACAAGCTTTCATTTTTAATATATATAAAAAAAGGTAGAACCTTCAAAACTTTCCGCTTGAAAGCCCTACCTTATTCATATGATAACTAAAGGAATAACGCCCTTCTGTAAAGATTAGTTTCATACTGTGCGATATAACTTTCTGTTATCCATCCAAACAATCTGCTTCATAATCAGCAATCTGCTGCTCACACAGTTCCTTTATATCTCTGCCTTGCAAATAACCAACAACCCATTGAATAGTAGCATCCAATGCTCTATCCAATTGCCACCTTGGAGCCCAGTTAAGCTCTTTCAACGCCTTGGAGCAGTCCAGCTTGAGCATATTCGCTTCATGCATATGATCCTGTCTTATTACCTGATACCCAGGGTGTACATAAGGCCATCTGCTAAGCATCTGTTCGACTATCCATTCGACTGACCTAGCATCCCAGTCTCGCGGTCCAAAATTCCAAGCTTGCGCATATTCCTCGCCTTCCAGATATAGACGTTGACAAAGCATTAGATACCCAGATAACGGCTCCAGTACATGCTGCCAAGGACGAACAGCTTCGGGATTTCGGATTGAAATTTGTTCTCCATTCGTCAACGCTCTGATTAAGTCAGGAATCAAACGATCTTCAGCCCAATCGCCTCCTCCGATCACATTTCCTGCTCGTGCTGTAGCTACTCTGATATCGGATGATTGAAAAAAGGATCGCCGAAATGCTGACGTAATCAGTTCTGAGCACGCTTTACTGCTCGAATAAGGATCATATCCACCTAAAGGTTCATTCTCACGGTATCCCCAATGCCACTCTTGGTTTTCATAGCATTTATCTGTTGTTACATTTAAAATTACCCGTACCGAAGGACAACTACGCGCAGCCTCCATTATATTAACAGTCCCCATTACGTTTGTAGCGTATGTTTCGACTGGACTCTCATATGATTTTCTAACCAGTGGTTGTGCTGCCATATGAATAATGACTTCCGGATTCGCCTTCTGCATAGATTGTTTTAGCTTTTCAAAGTCTGTCACATCACCATCTATAACAGACTCAACCAAAACCTCCCCTATATTTCCCAAATCAAACAAGGATGGAGTTGAGGGAATATCTACGGAATAACCCGTAATATGGGCCCCCATACTATGAAGCCACAGGCTAAGCCAACTTCCTTTGAATCCAGTATGTCCAGTAAGAAATATACGTTTTCCCAACCAAAAGTTACGACTTACAATGCCTGATTTCCCCATACAAGCTTCTCAACTTTCATATAGATTATTTCCAGTATAGCTCATTTGATATATTTCGTACGTACTCTTTAATAGGGACTTCAAGTAATTCACTTCATTTTCCTTTCCATCACCTAAAAACTGAGCTATGTTCTCAACCATCTGTTCACTCTCAGGATTACGTTGTGGAGTATAATTCACAATTGAAAAAAGCTCAAAACCATAGGTTCTTGCTTGGGCACAAACCATGTCACGAATGTAGATCTTACGATTATGAATTGAATTTGATGAATTCAACATTGCATACAATGTCTCTATACTAATAGTATTGTTAACCGTAAAAACCAATTTACCATTAGCAGCCATTGTGTTAGCAAGGCTAGAAAAGATAGTTTCCAGACTATCTGAATAACAATCCAGTGGTTTTTCAATGTATACTAAGTCAATATTTTTTTGCGGAATTTCTGGCAGTTGATTTAAACTATTCAGCGGAAACACCTGTTCCGCAATACTACTGACATCTACATCATATCTTCGTTCTGTTGTACAAACAGATAACTTTGGTTTTTTTCCATGTAATGACCAAATACGATTTTTTATTTGCAATAAAGTAGCTCCGCATTTTACGTCAATCCCAAGAATTGAATTTACGTTGGAAAGAAGACCTGTTTCTATATCCAGGTATGTCGAACTCATGCGCGCGTCCATCCAAGCGTCAAGTCCGTATTTTTCTATAAAAGTTTCCCGGCCTTCTTCGAGAGAATTGGTCTGATGGTCAGTTACCGTAGTCAGACTACCATAATGATGCGTTACTGTATCTCCACAATATATGAGTTTATAACCAGCACGTCTAATTCTAAAACTGATATCATCATCCAAAAACTCACCACGGAAAAAGCGAGTATCATAATATCCGATTCTACTTAGAAGTGCTGTTGGACAACACAAAACGTTAGGTAGTAATACCACGCGTTCTTCCCATTTAGAAGGATCGCTTACATTATATTCTTTAGCCCTTTTTTGGAAGTCTTCTTTAGATATAAATGGAATGGAAATCTGTTGTAAATTAGAAATAGAAGTCGCCCCTGGGGAGACAAAGCCGATTTGATTGTCTGATTCAATGCAAATCATTAAGTTTTTCAACCAATTTGGAGTAAAAATAAAGTCGTTACATACAGCAGCAGAATATTTCCCTTCTGCTGCCATCAGGCCCATGTTGAACCCTTTAACAAGATGTATATTATATTTTAAATGGATAACTTTTGCACCTGGAATAGAATCAAAATACTCTTTAGTCCCATCTGTAGATCCATTATTTACTAGAATTAATTCATAATCTACATTATCAGTATTCATTAGAATACTCTCCACACAATCTCGCGTATAGCTGAGATTATTGTATGATAATAAAACGACACTGACTTTACAGAGTGAATTCACACCTTTTGTAGAAATATCATTATGATCCACGACTCCTAGTTCCGGATAGAACCGTGGATAATCTTGTTTGGTAACCAAATTTTCTACAATATAGGCAACCTCAAACTCTAATATTCTATACAATGAACTAAAATGGAAGCGAAAATCATATAAAAATAGTTCCACATTACCACGGATTGCATTCTCTTTAAGCTCATTGATATAAAACATAATGTTAGCGTTAATTTCCTTCACTCGGTTAGGAGTAGCTACTGTAGCAGTAGAACTTTCCACCACACTCAGTAGATCTGACAGATCATTTAAAATCGCAAGATCCGAGGTATTTAATTCCCCACTTTGAATACAATTTTCTAAATACCTGATTCCTTCATGTCCAACTTGCAAAGACTGAAGGAGTTGCGTAGCTGTATAATTATCCATCTTACTCTCCCTTTTGTAACGAAACTCCATCAGTATTCATATTGAAGTCTTTCCAATTTTCATCCTTCTTTGAAATAGTTAAATGATCTATCTTAGGCCACTTTATTCCAAATGCTTGATCATTCCAACGAACTCCCGATTCGTGGGAGGGAGTATGATTTTCACTCATTAAATAGTGAATTATTGTATTATCAGTCATTGTTTGATAACCATGTGCAAAACCTTTTGGTATATATAAAGATAAGCAATTCTTATCAGATAGTGTTAACCCGTACCACTTTCCAAACGTAGAGCTTTCACGATTGAGATCAATAATGACATCATATATTGTGCCACTAAAGCAAGTAACAATTTTATCTTCACAATAAGGAGGCAATTGAAAATGCATACCTCTCAGAGTCCCTGCTTTCTGGTTAAATGTCACGTTAGATTGAGTCATTTCGAAGGAAATTCCATACTTCATCATTGTTTTTTTGCAAAAACTCCTAGCAAAGTAACCTCGTTCGTCTTTAATAGGTTCTAATTCAATTACCATTGCTTGGTTCAAAGGTGTAGAATGAATTAACATCTATATCCCCCTATAATCCTCAATAATCTATTTAACAAGGATTTGTTCAACGCTACGATCTCTTCCAGAGAAGTTAAACGGATAAGTTTTTCTCTTTTATTTGAAGAAATTATTCCGCTTATTTTTTGAAAGTTTAAAATTATAATGGATTTTCAAAAAATTGTTTATATTATTCAATTAACACAAACTTAATATTAGTACATCATAATTGACTAATTCCTTCTGTCAACGCGTAAGAAGGGCTTCCAGCATTTCATTAACAAACTTCTCCATGTTATCTGTTGGTAAAATTTCAAGATCTTTATATAGACTTGTAAATTGAAATTGAATGGCCTGATCTTCTCCTTCTGGTCGAATAATCTGCACTGGAAGATTGAAGTTTTCTAATGCAACCTTTTGAACCAAATATGCATAATGCAAGATGCTCATAGTTTCCTTACCATAAGCATGTATAACACGATTAATCGGTTTTTTTTCTAGCGTCCATAATACTCTTTTTAACACATCAGAAACCCCTACAAAATTACGAAGCTGATTACCTGAAGTTAAAAGCGTTATTCGTTGCTGCTCTACTGCTTCCTTACAAAATAGAAAAGGTACTAAATTCCACCTCTTGAACCGTTCTAGATTTACTGGGACTCCAAAAAGATTAGACGGACGGATTATCCATGCATTGATTTGTTTGTTACGATCAAACATTCCAGCAGTTTGTTCAGCTGTAACATGTGCAAGTCCATAGTCACTACTTGGCGTGACGCAGGAATCCTCTCTTAATAGTCCACTTTGTTTTCCGAAAACATGAAAACTCGAGAGATATATAAAATCACGAATGTTATTATTCTTACAAAAATCAATTGCTGCATGTATTCCAGCTGCACTTTCTGATAAGGCACGATAAGGTTCATGTCTGTAAAGGTCTTCATTTGGAGAAACAGTGTGTATCATCGCATCAATACCTGAGTATTTTAAGAGTGATACCTTCGATGGAACCGAAAAATCCATCATAATGTCCCCGTCTGAGTCTCGTGTAGCCGTGATAACTTTATAATTATTATTTTTCAGCAACTGTGCTATATGAAGCCCTATATAACCATTTGCACCGCTGATTAAGACTGTCTTCACTCTCAAAGATCATCTCCATCTGGTATGATTGGAACATTGAAAAATGACTGGACCCATGGTGTTTTAGCCCTTTTAATAGCATGCTGTCCTGTATCAATATGGCGATAATAGAGGGATCTGCTATCCAGATTCCTATTTCTAAGCAAGGCTTGGTTTCCAATTGTAACTAGATCGCCCACAGTACAATCTCCGATAATCGATGACTGAGGAGCCAAAATAACTCCTTTCCCCAGCTTAGGATAGATTCCATTAATAGCACCTACAGTACACCCTTGATAACACACAAAAAAATCACTGTAGGATGCTTTACCTAATACAACACCACCATGTACAATAAGGAAAATGTTGGGCATATTTGCATCATACATGCATACTACCCCATTTAAAGCCTTATTTAAACAAAATAGCTTGGACGCCAACTCAGAATCCTCAAATCTTTTCCATACTGAATTAGACAAAAACCATAAAAATAGCGTGTATTGATCTGAGTGCAGATGTGAGAAAAATGTATTACCTTGATGATGGTAAGCTTGTAATGAAATATGCTGAAAACAATACTCAGTACGTTCAAGTGCATGATCAAACGAATTTTTAAATAATATATCTTTACCTAATAAATCATTATCAGGATAAAAATTATTTAACTGATGAAGAACATAATTTTGCAGATCATCCGTCGTTAAAGTTAGTTTAAACATGCTACTCCACTCCATAGAATTTGTTTTATGAATCTGACCATACCTTCCAAGGAGCCTTCTGCTTCTCCCAAAGCTCATCAAGGATAATCTTTTCACGTATAGTGTCCATAGGCTGCCAGAAGCTATGGTGTCTAAAAACGTTCAATTCCCCATCTCGCGCTAAGTTTTGCAAAGGCTCCTGCTCTAAAATTGTTTTTTCCGTGTCTTGAATATAATTGAAAACTTGAGGCTGGCAAACCATGTACCCACCATTAATCCAGCCTCCATCTCCTTTTACTTTTTCAGTAAATCCTCTAACAGACTCACCTTCCAATTCAAGTCGACCAAATCTTCCATCTGGTTGCACTCCGGTAATGGTAGCCAATTTCCCACCTTCCCTATGGCAATTCACCAGTTCTTCAATATTAATGTCTGCCAAGCCATCGCCATATGTAAGCATAAATGGGTTATTCCCTATATAAGGTTCAATACGCTTTATACGGCTACCAGTCATTGTATTTAAGCCCGTCTCGACCAAAGTGACTTTCCATGGCTCAACTGAATTTTGGTGAACTTCGACAGCGTTACCAGAGGTGAAGTCGTAGGTAATTGCTTCTGACATATGACGATAATAATTTGCAAAATACTCTTTAATAATATAACCTTTGTAACCCAAACAGATAATGAACTCATTATAGCCATAATAAGAATAAGTCTTCATGATATGCCAAAGTATTGGGGCGTCCCCTATTTCAATCATGGGTTTAGGTCTTAAATGGGATTCTTCGCTAATTCGCGTTCCCCTGCCCCCTGCTAAAATAACAACTTTCATCACCACTCACATCCTTACTTAGATTTCACCCTGTGCAATCTCACCAACTAGGTACAGCAAATTACTTTTTTTCACTTTCAAGGAAACATTCCAACCATATATTGAAACTCTCTATAACTCCCGATTCCAGCACAAAAAGAGCTCGCGGAAAATCATTATTATACGTAATTTGAAAATCTAATAAAGCACTCTTTAGCTCATTCGTTTTAATTTTTAAGTCTTTATTATAAAGTTTCTCACAAAGCGGAATCATTTCTTTCTCCAGCTGACTTGCTGCCTGTACCGTATCTGCAGTAAGAATTTGAAGCATCTCTGATTTTCCCTCAGTGATGTTTTTGTAAATAAATTGAATTGCTTCCTTCATAGTATCAACCAATTCTAAAGTATCCTCTCGATACACCGATTCCATTTTTAATAACATATCTTTGTCTTCTTGAGTAATTCTCTTATACCAGACAAGACTTTGATTGAACCGATTATAAGATCTTCCAAAAATATCATCCAAGGCTTTAATTACTCCTGTATGATAACCCTCTATACCGTCTAAATGTTTATTGTTACCATGCAAAAGATGAGGAGGAAGTTCATCTGCATAACACTCACAATCATGCCCCATTAATAGTCCGCCTACTTTAATTTTCCTTATTCCTTTGATTATATCCTGATAAACATAGTCATACGTATGGTTAGCGTCGACAAAAATAATATCAAAATAATCATCCTGCAGAATGTCCATACCCACCGTTGAATCACACACAATAGGTTTTATATTGTCATAAACACCAGCATATCTCATTACACTTTTAAAATGTTCGAATGCATTCTCATAATTTGCAATATTATGGCTTGCTGTATCCGGACTACCTTGCCATGTATCCATACAAAATAGGAAATTACTATCTGAGAACGTTTTGAGACTATTGGCAAAGAAATAACTTGAACACCCGAACCAGCTTCCCACCTCTAAAGCCCTGATCCCCGAATGCTTTCCAGCCATTAATTCGTTGTATACAAGGCTTGTAAGTGCCACGATATCAATCATGGTAGTTTCGCCGTAAGTGTACTTTTGTATAGTTGAGTAGTTTTCCAGCATATGAATGTATTCCTGTAGCAGCTTTGACGAACTTATCGTTGTAAGGTTATTATGAATCCCCCCGAAATGCAGAACAGTTTCCGAAGTATTATTTTGTGTATTTACCAACTTAACTTCATCATTTTGGAATGTAATTTCGATCACGAGAGTTCCCCCATTAATTTAAATGTAATAAAAGGTCAAGC
Source organism: Paenibacillus sp. BT-177 (assembly GCF_025846815.2). NCBI lineage: Bacteria > Bacillati > Bacillota > Bacilli > Caryophanales > Paenibacillaceae > Paenibacillus > Paenibacillus sp. BT-177. The sequence continues at coordinate 114,486 of NZ_JAOYTP010000003.1, forward strand.
TTATCGCATATATTAGTCCAGTTAAAATTAGTTTCTGCGAAATTTTGAATTTCACAACACGTCTGCTCCAATCTTATACTGTCATTACAAACCTCAATTAGTAATTCAGACAATCTGTAATAATCATCTATGGGAAAAAGAGTTCCAAATGCGCTTTCATTAGTGATATCAAAAGCCGGGTCAAGTTCGGTTGAGACGATAAAGCACCCGTTTTTAGCAGCTTCCGTGAAAACTAAGGGAAATCCTTCGTATCTCGAAGTCAAACAAAAAATTTTAGCTTGTCTATATTCATTTTCAATAACCTTTCTATTTTCTATAGAGCCGACTAATTCAACCCTGTCTCTCAGCTCAGGATTTTCAGTGAAAAACTCATGTACATATTCGATAAATTGTTCCTCGACATTCCCTACAAGTTTAAGCTTCCAGTCAGGAATTTCTGAAGCTGCTAATTTAAATGCCTCTAACATAGCTTCATTGGCTTTTTGGTGAGTTCCAATTCTTCCAACCGTTAAAATAACATTCTCCTTTTCACTAAAATCCACGCTTGGACTTGAGTGAAAATTGTAAAACCCATTTGGTATATACTCAATTTTCAAAGGCCATTTCTTATTTAGGTAATGGTAAAGTCTTCTGCTTTCAACACTAATTACATCACACTTTTTAAGCGTCTCAAACAGATTTTCTGTTAAATCAATACTATTCATCCAATATATATTTGCGTCCAGCTTTAAATAAATTTTCCCCTTTGGATTTACACTTTTATATTTCTCCATCCAACTCAATGTAAACGGGTAAATCCCCATTAAGAATAATATATCAATCTCTTTCGCCTTTTTTGTGAGATAATTATTACCATCCGTTAAGATGTCTCCGTTATTTTCAACAGAATCAATTTTTAGACCCTTCACTTCCGTATCAATATAAGGAAAATCTTCAATGCCGTAACACGCTATTACAGAATCATAATTATGATATTTATGAAGAATAAACGGTATCATTCCAAGATCTTTAGTTAGATGGACATTTAAGCATTCTGGCCACAGGGCAACCAAACGAGGTTTATTTTCTAATGTGAAATTTTCCATAATTACTCCTTATTTTGAGCATTATATTATCTATTAAAATTCTGTTTTGACCATGCACATAATGGGAATTTACGATTTATTTGACTTAGAACAGAATTCATCGCAACCTCATCATCTACTTTTTCATATAACTCATAACTTTTCTCATACGCCACATAATCTCCACTAACTTCAAGTAATTTAGTATAAAAAAGCTGTGCATCTTGTAAATAATTAAGATCAAGACAAACTTCACCTAACATCCTAATAACACTTACATCTTTTGGATATTGTTCAAACAGTTTAACTAATAGATCGATGGCTATCTCGTTAAAACCATAGCTCACAAGGTACCCACAGACTTTAATCTTCACACTAACACTACCTTGCCACAAATAATTCAAAACTTTTTCAAATGTCTCGAATTCTTGTAATCGAATTAAATGCAACAGTGCTTTTTCTAATATATTCTCTAAATGTTGTGTTAACTTAACATCTCCAGAAGAATCACCCATAATGATTTTATATAGATTTTTTTGGTCCTTGAGACTTAGATTAAGGAGGTTTTTGGTCCTTCCAAATAGAGTTTCATCTTTGAGAATCATGGATAACACTAAAAGATCCTCTCTGTTTTGCTCTTCAATATCTTCCATCTCCAACCACAGAGCTTGTGCTCCATCATAATCCCTAGCATATTGCCGTGCAACAGCCATTACATTATCTTGGACAGTCACGTTATACTCTGTCAGATACCTTTGCAATAGAGGATGTCTCAACTGATACATCACTTCTAACATTTTTTCCAACTGTCCACTATTTGATATCGGATACAACTGGTTTGTACTTACGAATACTTCTTCTAATGGAACATTTGCTTTCTCTAAAATTTTAAAATATTTCCCCATAATCGGCGCAAAATCATTTTTCAGCTTAAAAGCTTCTAAAATATGTTCATACCCCTTCACCAAATCATTTCGCAGTTCATACCATTCTGCTAATCTAAAGTGTGCTATATAACTTCCGTGACCTTCCGTAACGGTAATGCCTTGATCACCGATATCAAGGCACTTTGTCATCGTAGCTATAGCATCTCTATAGTATTCTATTTCCATATAGTAAAGTGCTTGTAGATGAAGCAAGTCTACCTCTTTAGGATGAACTACTACAGCTTCTTGCAAAATTTGTAGAGCCTCATTGTACCTTTTCATTTCCCCTAAGCTTCGACATAAAGTTATAATCAGATCTGAAGCGATCGTTAAGTTTTTACTCATTGGGTAAGCTCTCTTCAGAAAGGTTATTGCTTTTTCATATTTTCCAACCCACATGTAGGTTCTTCCCATATTAAATAGGTTATACACCGTCGGATTTTCTTCAACTTCTTTCAACATAAGAGGGAGATTTCTTTTGGCTTTTTCCCTTCCCTCCATCATTTCATCCGTATAGCCAGTGTGCATAATAACAAGTCCAGCTTGTCCGCTTTTAAAATTAAGTCCTTCGTCCATAATATTCAAATGTTCGTGAAGACGGTTCTGATAATACAAATCATCATTATTTAAAAAAATTCGGATAGCCAAGTGATTTAAAGCGCGATCAAAAGACATAATGTTGTGTATTTTTGTAAAATAATAGTCTGCACCTGATGCGATCTCTTTTTGTAGATCAGCAGATTCTTCTAGGTATTCATCTGCGTCTAGCACTAAAATATAGTCGGTAGTGGCATATTTAATGGATTCATTTCTGGCAGCTGCAAAATCATTGATCCATTCCATATGATATACATCATTAGTATATTCCTTAGCAATATTAACAGTTTCATCTGTTGAACCTGTATCTACAATTACAATCTGGTCTACTTTATTCTTTACGCTATCAAGACATCTTCTAAGATGTTCTTTTTCATTTTTTACAATCATACATAACGCAATTGTTTTCATCATGTATTCCTCTCATTTCGCATTTACGAATCAATTAGTATATATATCGGTTAATTGATAATTATAAGTTAGATTCGACTTATAAATATTAAGTCACCAATAATTTCTTTTGGCACTATATTAATCTTGGCATACGGATTAATATAGTATTCTTATTTGTAGTGACGAGGCAAATATATCTAAGCTTAGGTAATTGATTCCTTCCGCCTTATTCTGCTATCGCGCCTTACGATAGATCAGTAAATAGAATAAGAAGGAGTAGAAAAAGCCGATTAGCATTGAACTCAATCATGATAATACGTATGATGCCATCGAACTGTCTACTAATAGAGACAGTGTTGTGATAGAAGGATCGTATATAAATGAAGGATTTTAGAAAGGAAGCTTGAAGCAGTGGTGGTGTAGATACTAAAGGGGAGAAGAAAATAATAAAAGTATAAATTCAAGTTTGAAGTGGAAACATGCTCAATAAAATTGAACTACCTGAGTAACAACTTAAGTACCCGACCAGTTATAACTAGGTCGGGTACTTGATCTTGAAGTAGGCACAGGTTTATTTTTGTTAAAGCGTAACATCGCTTAATTGAGCAGTTTTATGTTCATCGAAAATTCTCGTATAGTATATTAGTCACCACCTAAACCTTTGAATATGTGGAAAGGAAGCTAAAAGAGCATGATTTTATTATTCATAATTTGAGAGCACTATTCCCCAACACAGGAGTAATTATCCAACTCTATTGTGGTAAAATGAAGTCATATCTTTTCACGCCTTAGTCGATGGCCGCTTGCTTTGCTTTGATTTTATTGCAATACCATGCAAATAAGTCTATTGGAGGACAAATACCTGGTACATGCTCTATATATAAACTTATTAACCCAAAAAATCCCCAACCTTATATGGTTCTTAGATAACTTTGGAATCAATTCGTTAAGTTTCGCATAAATACTATCATTCTAATCTAAAAAACTATGGGGACAATGCCAAGAACGATTTGCTTGCTAGAGTCTCCCCTTATCCAACATTCGATTTCATTTCAATTGTTACATTCTTATACGGATTAATTTTATTTTCTTTCTAATACAAAGGATCTGATTTTACTCACTACATACTCAATTTTCTCCTCGGTTAATCCCGGATATACGCCAACCAAAAAAGTATCACGCATAATTTTATCGGTATTTTTAAGGTCGCCGCTAATTCGATAATTAACATTGCTAAATGCAGGTTGGCGAGTTAGATTCCCAGCAAATAGCATCCGCGTTTGAATGCGACTTTCTTCCAAATAAGTAATAATCTCATTTTTCGTAAATTTTACGCCGTCCTGTACAGTCAGAATAAAACCGAACCAGCTAGGATCAGATTTTTCAGTTGCTCTTGGAAGAATAAAATATTCTTCCAAATCTTTCAAACCATCATATAGCCTCTTAAAGTTATCTTTACGTGCTTGTGTGAAAGTAGGAACTTTCTTAAGTTGTTCCACTCCAATAGCCGCTTGCATCTCAGTAACACGTAGATTATAACCAATATGAGAGTAAGTGTATTTATGATCATACCCATATGGTAACGAACCTAATTCCCAACCAAAACGCTTATTACAAGTATTATCGCAACCTGACGGACACCAACAATCTCTCCCCCAGTCTCTAAATGATTCGATAATTGACTTTAGCAGAGCATTATTAGTATAGACTGCGCCACCTTCACCCATAGTCATGTGATGGGGAGGGTAAAAGCTTGATGTACCGATATCTCCATGCGTACCTGTGAGTTTGTCATTAAATGTAGAACCAAGAGCGTCACAGTTATCTTCAATCACCCACAAATTATATTTCATAGCGATTTCCATAACTCTTTCTAAATTAAAGGGATTTCCCATTGTGTGTGCAATCATAATGGCTTTTGTTTTCGATGTGATAGCTTCTTCAATTCGATCAACAATGATGTTATATGTACCTAATTCAACATCAATAAAAACAGGGACTGCACCGTTCTGAACGATTGGAGTAACTGTCGTCGGGAACCCTGCAGCTACCGTGATTACTTCATCCCCCGGTTTAATCTGACGATCTTTCAGTTTTGGAGACGTTAATGTAGAAAACGCTAAGAGGTTAGCTGAAGATCCTGAGTTAGTAAGGAGCGCGTATCTTACACCTAGAAACTCTGCATATTCTTTTTCGAATTGTTTGTTATAACGACCGGCGGTAAGCCAAAAGTCCAAAGAAGAATCCACCAAACTTCGCATTTCTTTTTCGTCATACACACGCCCACCATATGATACCATAGAAGATTTTGAATTAAATTCTTTATTTTTATCATGATGGAATAATTCGTAATACCCTTCTACCTTAAAAAGAATATCCAAGCGTAAAACCTTCTCAAGCAAAACAGGTGATATAGTAGTTACAAACTGTACCTTATCCATCTCAATAGTACTTCTCAAACGTATATCAAGATAATAGAACTCAGCTTCGATTGGGATTTCAAGATGGTATTTATCCGAATGATTTTCTGGAAAAACGTTTGAGAGGGTATACACGCCAACCTCAGTATCTTTAACCTCATATATTAACGCCTTCAGACCGGTACACTTACTCTCAATTATGCTTCCGATATTCAAAATTTTACACTCCTTATTATTCACTCGACTTTTTTTAAACATTAAGCAGATTCTTTTTTACAAAAAAGCCTTAGAAAGAATAGATATATTTTATTCCAACATCGTACCGGATCAAGCTCAAATTCGCAACTACTATCTCATGTGCTCCTACTTCCATAATTCTCCCAGTCCACTCTTTCTAAAAGGAGCACCCTTGCTCAAAATCTTGTTTAACGTACTCTGTTTATTTTACCTACACCACCTTTTGCAGTAAAAGTTTCGGGTTAATCCTCAGACTGATCCTAGCATACACTAGTTTCATGAAGTTCAAATTCTTCAAGGTAAAGATCTTCCTGAATTCCTCTGATTCTACCTCGCTGTGGGTATACCCGCTTTATTTGCTAATCGAATGATACTACCCTTGTCATTTGAAACTTAAATTTTTAGACGATTTGCATTAAAGCATAAAAAAAACTGCTGAGAATAATCTCAGCAGTTCCATTAAGAAAACGATTAACGAAGCAATTGAAGAACGGCTTGCGGTTGTTGATTTGCTTGCGCCAACATAGCTTGGGAAGCTTGAGCAAGAATGTTGTTTTTCGTTTGGTTCATCATTTCTTTAGCCATGTCTACGTCACGAACACGGGATTCAGCAGCAGACAAGTTCTCGGAAGTAGTTCCCAAGTTGTTGATTGTGTGCTCCAAACGGTTTTGGTTCGCACCTAATTTAGCACGCTCAGAAGATACTGTTTTAATAGCAGCATCCAGAGTTGAAATAGCTGCGTTAGCACCTGTTTGAGTAGAGATGGAAACAGCCGAAATACCCAATGATGCAGCACTCATATTTCCAATAGACAATTTAATATTTTGGTCAATGTTAGCACCAATGTGGAAAACTGCACCGCTGACACCAGCGCCGTCCAGCAGTTTTTTAGTATTGAACTCAGTATCTGTGGAGATACGTGTTACTTCTGTCGTCAATTCTGCAACTTCTTTTTGAAGCTCTTGACGGTCAGCATCAGTATTTGTATCATTCGCAGACTGTACAGCCAATTCACGAACACGTTGCAGGATGCTGTGTGTTTCGTTCAGTGCGCCTTCAGCTGTTTGGATCAAAGAAATACCATCTTGAGCATTTTTGGAAGCCATATCCAAACCACGGATTTGACCACGCATTTTTTCGGAAATTGCCAAACCAGCAGCGTCGTCACCAGCACGGTTGATACGAAGACCAGAAGACAGCTTTTCGATCGCTTTGTTTGTGTTAGTAGTGTTTGCATTCAACTGACGGTGCGTGTTCATTGCAGCAATATTGTGGTTGATAATCATTTTAAATTTCCTCCCTGAAGGTAAATGTCCCACATCCATGTGGTTTATTGTTGTTACAGCTATCCGTTGAAGTCGGCCGCCCCTCCGCAATAGCTTGTACTATATATATCGACATTCTCGTCGAACTTTTAATAGCATTTTAGGATTTTTTTTATTTTTCGTTATTTTTATTTATCATCTTGCGTAAAGCATCTAAATTTGACTGCGTATGGGCAGCAGATTCACGATTAGACTCCTGAATGGATAAATAGATTTCTTTGCGAAAGATGTCCATCTGTTTGGGTGCTGAAATTCCTATACGGACAGTCTCTCCCTCTACTCCGAGCACCGTGACCTCAATATGATCCTGAATAATAATAGATTCGCCTTTCTTACGCGAAAGTACCAGCATACTTATTCACCTTCCTTTGAACGGACGGTTTTGTCTTCCTTAACGGGTTGCAGTGAATGCTTGGTCTGATACGGAGACTGGTGCAAAACAACCTGCTTGGCTTGCCTATTATCGGGATTGAACACTAGAGGTGCCAACAAATTAATCGTTGAGTTTTCCACCTGCTCCTGTAATGTTAATATGCTGCGAACGACTAAATTAGATTCGATCTTCAGTTCTTCTGCTTCGCTATCAGGGAGCTCAAACTCATATTCAGGATAAAAAATAAAAGGATCCACTACAACAAAAGAGAGTTCTTTCTGCTGAAGGGACTGGAGATAGTAAAAGGGTGCCTCATCTTGATCGAGCAACACAAATTCAGTCGTCTCCTCAAATCCCGGAATTCCTTTTTCAAAACGATATATTTCTTTGTCATTAACTTCAATGTCACCCCAAATAGATGTGGATATAATCACTAATATTCCTCCAATATTTAATCAGATCTATACGTTTTATTAAAAAAAGGCTATAGACGGCTTGAATAACCTCTATAACCTTAACTTATTTTACATCATGACATCAATTTCAGGCGGAATATAGGCCACAGATGGATACTGCTGCATATAAATCTCCAGTTTCCCCCGAGTATACTCAATCTCTGGACGATTAACGGTCACATGCATTTCCGATACAGCAGGTGTATATGTAATATCAGGTGCATGCGTTTCAACATGAATATCGACATTATCCATAGATGCCGGACCCCTAAATTCAGGAAGCACATGTGTTTCTGTATCCTCTCCATAAACATTGGCTACAGTATTACCCGGAATGTGAATCGCCGCCATTTGGTTGCCTTGCTCCACTTTATGCGCAAGAGCTTGTAAAAAAATCTGCGGCAACCCTGAATAAATTCGATTATTCATCTCAAGGTAATTGCCACCATTATAGGCAGAGAAGGCCGCACTTTGATCTATGGTCAGCTGTGGCTGGTACTGGTGAATTTCCAGTTGAGCTCGTCGTGTCTTTAATTCCATATCAGCCGAAGGCTGTCGAATCGAATACTGCCCTGGGTCTGCGTCAATATGCAGGATAGCCGGAGTTTGCCGGATCTGAAGTGTAGGAATGATGGCCATCTCTCCCCCTCCTTAGACTATCTTAAGAAATCAACTAATGATGCAGATATTATTTTCGCTCCCGCTGACAAAGAAGCATTGTAAATATTCTCTTGGATCTTAGAATTCATTAAAAGCTCAGCGTAATCCGCATCTTCCGTTTTAGATTGCAAGTCCGTTAAGTTTACTTCCAAATCACTCAAGCGGTTCTGCATTAACTCCACACGGTTGGATTTAGCCCCCATTTCCGACCGTACTTTCAGCATTTTATCCACACGCGAATCAATATTAGCTAGTTGAGCCCCGCTTGTTTTAATATCACCACTTGCCAAAGCTGAAGATAGCTGATTAAAAATAGTAAATAAATTATCGGCATCCGCGCTTGTCCCTACGACTTCGTTACCAGTAACATTAATTGGCAATGCTACATTCTCGCCCACTATAAAGTTAACATTCCCAGTATCCGTAACTATTGATGCTGCTCCAGACGTATCATGCGTATTATCAGCGTTCAAAGGGAGGTCATAAGGCTTCTTGTCATAAGTCTGACCATTGAATATATATTTTCCGTTTAATTGACTGTTCAGAACATCAATCATTTGTTCCTTAAGCTGACCAACTTCTTTATTAATGCTGTCCAACGCAGATTGTGGATTAGTCCCCGTAGAGGCCTGTACTGTAAGTTCACGTACTCTTTGCATAATTTGGCCAGCCTGATCCATGACCGTATCATTAAAGTCAAGCCAAGACACTGCACTATCCACATTCCGTTGGTATTGTTCATTTGAAGACAGTTCAGATCGGTACCTTAAGGAATACGTAATGCCCACAGGATCATCAGAGGGTTTGTTCAACTTACGTCCAGTCGACATCTGGTTCTGCGTATTATTCATACGTTCAGAGTTTCGATTTAAATTAAGCAAAAGCTGTGAGCTTAGCATATTGTTAGTAACTCGCATCGTTATATCCCTCCGTAATTAAATATCCTATGTATATAAACATCAGATATTTAATCCCCCTTCTTATCTTCCCACTACACCTGTGGAGTTAATTAATTTATCTAATAATTGATCGAATGTGGTCATAAACCGAGCAGCGGCACTGTAGGCATGCTGAAACTTAATCATATTGGACATTTCTTCATCCAGTGAAACACCGCTCACAGATTGGCGCATAGTTTCTACTTGAGATACGAGAGCTGTCGAGTTTTGTGTCTGTCTCGTAGCCTCTTGAGCCTCTATCCCCAACTGACCAACCATAGAACTGAAGAAGCTATCAATAGTAGCTGTATTCCCCGTAGAAACTGAAGTGAAATTGCTTAATTTCAAATTGGACATCAAGGATGCCAATGTATTATTACCCTTAACCAATTCCTCAGTAGGAGCAGTGCCTGTTACCCGAAGGGATGCTGCAATAGCGTTAGGATTATCTACTATAGCAGTGTTTAACGTGATATTGCCTGCTGTTATTGTCCCACCATTATTTGAAGTTACAAAAAAAGGTTTACCTGCAACCATATTACCGTTAGCATCTTTATCTTCTTGGGTATAACCCAGTTGATGCAAACCATTAAGACCTTTAACTGTAACTGTTAAATCCGATTGAAGTGTTCGGCTGGTCCCTGTGTAAGTCACTCCATTCAGTACAGTACCTTCTGGCAAAACTGAGCCTTTAGGTAGCGTTACAGTAATATTACCTGTCGCCAATGTGTTGGCGAGGTTATCCATTTGGGCTGTGTAATCAGCTACAAATCGATCCCTTGAGAAAATCATTCCATGCACTTCGCCACCTTGTAAATCATTAGAGGCAAAAGCTGCTTGTAAAAAAGCGCCGTTAATTCCAGTAGTCGGTTCAAATCCAGTTACTAATGCTTGACCACCCATATTAACATTGTAGCCTTGATCGGTATCAGTCACCGTTACATTAACGATTTTTGAGATTTTATCGACAATCAAATCACGTTGGTCACGTAGATCGTTAGCATTATCGCCCAAACCTTCAATTTTAGTAATCGATTGGTTCAAATCAGCTATGGAGTTTACATAACTTTGTAGCTCACTAGACTTAGCCTCCACATTAGAGGTTAAATCCGCAGATAAATTACTCAACTGTTTACTCATATGATTCATTGCATCAGTCAAGGCAAGTGCATTTTCTTTAACAATAGTTCGTGCAGTCACACTTTCTGGGTCTTTACTTAAGTCAGACCAAGATTTATAAAAGTTATCTAGAACCTTCCGAATCCCTGTATCAGACGGCTCATTCATAATCTGTTGTAGCTTATCAAGCGTATTACTACGGATTGTCCAACTACCCAGTTCAGTATTTTCTCCGCGATACTGGCTATCCAAGAACTTTTCACGAATACGTTCAATAGCGTCAAATTCAACTCCTGTTCCCAATTGGCCAGGTACATTAGAACGGTTAATACCGTAAGCCTCCATGGGGATGGAAGCCTTCATTTTGACCGTCTGCCGTGTGTAGCCTTCCGTGTTAGCGTTAGCTATGTTGTGTCCTGTTGTATTTAAAGCTGCTGTTTGTGTAAAAAGACTTCTTTTAGCTGTTTCTATGGAATGAAATGTGGATGGCACTCTATTTTCCTCCTCGGCTCAAGCCTTAGTGTCGAACAATCCAGGTCGTGCGTGTTGATTACTCTTCTGATCAGGATGCATATAAGTCATTTCCTGATTAGGACGTCCTACAAGTAGATCCAAAGAGTAATCAATAAACACCAACGATTGCTCGATGAGTTTTTGATTGATTTCATTAATTTCCTTTAATTCTGAAAGAGTGTGGGATAAGCGGCTCTGGACACTGAGGAGTTTGTTCTTATCTTCTGGATCAAAAACAAGGCGCGCCAGCTCGGTTATAGTCAAATTAAGCTGAGACTTAATACCACGTTCACGAAGAAGCTCATACGAAACCTCCATACGAGCTTCTTCCAACTGTTCTACTTGTTTAAGGAGTCTGGATTCCTGGTTCAAATGCTGTACCAGACTATCCATATCATTTTCCATGACAATCTTTTTTTTACTTTTCGCCAGTTCTAATAAAATAAGATGCTTTTGATCTAGCTGTTCCAGCACACCAATCAAACGCTCTAAAGGCATATCCTTCACCTAGCTTTCGGAAGACTGCTTAAAGAAAGGTAACAGCTTCTCTGCAATTTTATCAGCATCCACACGATAGGTTCCAGAAGCTACTTGCTGCTTAAGCTCCTGAATTTTCTTTACGCGGTCTGCATCACTGCTGCGGTTCAGCATTTCCATTGCTTCTGGGGAAATGGAAACCTCGTCCTTGCGGCGGGATTTCTTTTGCTCCTCCTGGCGTCCTGTTTCAATATTTCGCTGATATGGATTAATAGCTCCGATGCGGTTGGTCTCGTTAATTTTCATAACTTCCACCTTCCTTAGTTATTTGATATGGTCAGAATGTATCAGACGACATAGCGTCGAACATGGTTCGTATTATGCCTTACTTCTTTATTTTGTGCATGGTTGCTAAAATAAAAAAACCGATAAGCTCTATAAAGATTATCGGCGGTATTTGAAACTTTTTGAATAGCTGAATGCGTATTTAATTCCCCTGTACTAGTTTCCGCGAAGTTTATCCATCGCGCTGTAGGTACCTGAGCCCATATTATTACTTTGATCCTGATTACTACTTTCGCGTATGGCCTGATTCAGGTCTTTAGTCAGACGTGTTCGACAAGAATCGCACATATGCCCATCACGAATCGGTATCCCGCATACCTCGCAAGGATACGTCATATTGGGCGCATTAGCAATGGAAATACGTCCCTCACGTATAAATGTCGTGATTTGTTTAACAGAGACACCTGTAGCTTCCGAAAGCTCATGCATATGAATACCTTTATTTTCACGTATATGTTTGACACAGTGCTCGTATTCAACCTCAATTTCTTTAATACAGTTCTGGCAAATCCCTCTGACATTCTTAACAAACAACTTTCCACAGCGAGGACAGTTATCCAAATTCATCCTCTGTAGCGCCCCTTTCCAAGTTCCGGTCTTTAATTACTATTATCCTTACATTAACTTATAGTGAAGAGCCTCGTCTAGCAAATATTCCAAATTTTTTTTTAGTTTTAACACAATTCTACATTTCGTTCGTTATCATAGTAAAAGTTATAAGAGAGGAAGATTAAACGGGTAAAATCTTTCCCATCTCTATGCACATTAATATGCAACAACATAAAGTGTAGAGGCAAATAAGTCCTTCTAATCCAGCCTATTACATGTGAGTATTTATCGTCAAACATCACTCCGTACTTTAGATAAAAAGTAAAATAAGCGCCATTCCTGTTATTCTCGGGAATAGCGCTTCATTATCATTAAATAGCTATATATGAATATGGTTAAAATGTAGAAATAAAATGAGGGAAAAACCGGGCGAAACAATCCTCAGAAGAATTCATGTTCACCTGTGCCCCGATGCATCAAGAAAATGCTATAAATCCGGGGGATCGGCGTCCATACGAATGCTCCGCACATGGAGTGTGGGTATTCATAAATCTCATACACCTAACATCATTTCAACTTATAACCTATCTGAAATTAAGCAAGATGTACCATTGGAAATTTGCAACCCAAAAAAACAAGCGACTTTACAAATAATTATTCAAAAAAGCATTGTTTTAATAGAGGCCTTCCCGTATACTATAGTCAAACGCTTGGTTTAATAAATACATTTTATAAAACAGTTTATAATGTTAATTATTTATTTGTATTTGTTTGTGGTACCTGCAGTTCTTGACCAACTTTTACCAATTTGTTGATTTTAACCAGTTCTTCAACAGTTACACCGTATTTTTCAGCAATAGAGGCCAGTGTGTCGCCTTCTTGAACATTAACAGTGATTGTTTTTACAGTTGTTGCTGGTGTTTCAGTTGTAGTTGTTGCTGGTTTTGTAGTTGTTGTTTGGTTGTTGTTCTCTGTTGTCGATTGAGCAGGTGTTGTATTTGCTTTGTTCTCAGTAGTTTCAGTTTTAAAGAACTTAGCTTCAAATGCTTTTTGTGCCGCTTCTTGTTGTTCTCTCATGATTTGGTCTTCCAATTGTTGTTTTTCGTAATCTGAACCGGATTTTGCCAATACTTGACCTGTAGCAAGTGGACTCATCAAAGATACTGCACCTAAACTAACTGCCAACATACCAGAAACTGCTACTTTTTTCATTACGTTTTTCATGATTTTGTTCTCTCCTCTTTTTAACTTTAAATTTTAATTAACTGCTTTACTACTGAGCGAGACACTCCCAATGTCCGCTCTTTTGTCGTTAGCTGATCACTTATTACCAATCATGTTAGCTATCAACAGATAGAAATTGTACTCCTCTTTCCCAAAAAAATCAACCTCTAAATTGAAATATTCTGATTTCATCCCTCACTTCCTAACTTTTTGTTCGTCTCTATATTTTTATTATATACCTCTCTCTAGCTTGTTGTCAAATTCTGCTGATTGTACGGATTAAAAGGCTTATGCTCTATCATTTAATCCTTCTTTCAAAAGAATTATAACCTTTTTTTCATAGTTTCAAGCACAAAGTTATGGAATATAATAGGAATTCAGACTCATGATCTCGCTAAGGTCAGGCAAAAGATAGCCAAATGTACTCCTTGTTCTAATGCCTTTTCTCTCAAAACACGTGCACACGCCTGCAATGTACTCCCCGTTGTATAAATATCATCTACAAGCAAAATTGTAACGGAATGCATATGCTCCATAGCACGTTGAGATCCAGCTTTTAAAATAAAAGAATCCATCAAACTCACCATATTGGGGATAACGGAAAATGCATTATACATTGTATTCATGCGTTCATTTTTTGATTTAAAGCTTTGTTTGCCTGTATCTTGCGGGCGAACAAGCAATGGTAGAAAGGGGAGCTTATTTCGCTTTGCAATCTCTTCTGCCAAAATTTCAGCCTGATTAAAGCCTCGCTCCGTCAGCCTCTTTTCACTTACCGGGACACAGGTCACTATATCTACATCCCACAAAGATCGCTTGAAACGAGTACAATTATGACCCGCAAACTCATGTCTCATCGCCTGATAGGCTCGGTTCAAGATCTCGCCCAGCAGGGGACCAAACTTTTCATTGCCACGATATTTGAACTGCCCAATCCATTCTCTCACCATCGGCGTATAGCTGATCGCACTCCGATTGCATATATAGTAACGCGCTAATCGGTCAGGCCTGACGCAATCAGGACAAAACGTCGGACGTCCACAATGTACACAACGAATGTTGTAAATCCAAGGAATTTGAATCGAACAATGAGTACAAAGCCCAGTAAATTCGGAAAAATGACCTGCGAGCTTGCCACAAGCAACACATGTTTGCGACTGACGATGGAATAACCAATTCAAAAACAGACGGGTTCTTGAAATCATCCCCATACCAAAATGCACCTTTCCTGGTAGTTTACGTACCAACATTGTTTCAGGTTTCACATTTCCAAAAAAACTTTTTTTATTTAATGCATTTAGTGCTTCATCACTTTCAGATATCCTTTTTTCCGAGCCAGTGCATTCATGCGTTTAATCTGCTTAATCGCTCTCTTTTGAGCGCTAGTCCATTGAGGGGATATAAAAATAACACTACCAGATGGATCATCCTTAGATCTTCCCGCGCGACCAGCCATTTGTACAAGGGATGCTTCATCAAAAAGACTGCTGTCCGCGTCTAGTATATACACATCACTTCGTGGAACAGTCACACCCCGCTCCAAAATAGTGGTTGTGACCAGCACACGTATTTCAGTAGCTCGAAACAAACGCACCTTAGCGGTTCGTTCTTCATCCTGCGATGAAGTGCCGGCAATAGGTATATCAGGCAATTGTCTAATCAGTAGTTCCACAAGACCTTGAATATGTGAGATTCGTGTCACAAATAGAAAGACCTGCGCCTCTCGTTGAATGGATATGTATAGGTGCTGAATAAATGAAGCAGGAAGCTGGTCTTTTTGCAGCCAATGATGCACTGGAGCAGTCCCCAAACGAATGGGGACAGGTAGGGGATGACGATGAAAACGAACGGGAACCTTGGCATGTGGCAGTTGACCACGTGCAGCCTCTTTCTGCAAAGGACGCGGCGGCGTCGCAGACAAAAAAATAAATTTCCCTTCCTGCTTGCATACTGCTTGGGCAGCAAAGGCAAGCATTGGATCATTGTGATAAGGAAATGCATCAATCTCGTCGATTACAACCAAATCAAAGGCCTGGCGATAACGCAACAGCTGATGTGTTGTTGCTAGTGTCAGTTGTCCCCTTTGCCACCGTTCTGCACTCCCTCCATAAAGTGTCACCATACTAACATGAGGAAAGGCAACTGCCAATCGAGGTGCCAACTCCAATACCACATCTCGGCGTGGTGTTGCTACAAGCGCTGTCCCTCCGCGCTCCAACACATGCTGTAAAAGCGGAAACATCATTTCCGTCTTGCCTGCGCCAGTCACGGCCCAGAGCAGAAAACGTTCGGCCGCAGAATCAGGTAATTGCCGGCCAGCAATCCCCCAAGCACACTCGCCAGATTTGGGCGAGGACTGCTTGTAGCCGGCAAGAGTGCTGCCATGCGCAGCGGCAGCACCTAATTCCTGGCGCACACGCATGCTGCGCCGGAATAATTCGCGTGCTCGTTGCCATTGGCCTTCCGAGCGGGAGCATTTTCGCACCCTGCGGGGTGGTGCAGCCAAAAAGCGCAGCGCTACTTCGGCGGCAGCACGTTGTGCAGGACTCAGCCCCCAGCGGTCGAGATTCGCCTCCGGCGCTACCTCTGCCGTGCGCGGCATGGCAGGTTTCGCTGTACCGCGCAGCAGTAACGAGCACTCACGGCTGCGCCCAAGCGTGAGACATGTCTCGCAGTAGGCGCACGCTTTACAGCCGCACGACGCGCAGCTTGTGCGGTGCACCTTTCCACTGCCACAACGGTTGCAGCGGAGTTCATGTCTACGCGCGGCAGACCAGCGCACGCGTGGTGCTGGAGCGAGACCAGCAGCAAAGCTGAGTCGGCCTTGCAGATATGCAAGTTGCGCAGCTGAACGCCAAGTAGGCTCCAAATCCGGGGCTGCCTCTGCTAGCAGTGCTTCAGCTTCAGGTACGAGCAACTGGCGTCCTGCCAACAAATGAGTCAGCTCGTTCGCTTGTCCTGTTAAACCTTCCATATCCAATCCATCTACTCCCGTAGCGAGCTTCCTGTTTTGAATAGAACGTACAGTTCCTATTGTTTCCCGTCCCTCATTCCCATGTTTAGTGCGAGAAACCCACCCTTGTTGACGGTCCCAAATGCATATATTTTCTACTCCTCCAGATAAGATTCGTTCTCCATTAGAAGACTCAAGAACCAGTTCATTCTTTAGCTGTGCAAGAGTATAAGCCCACCATTGCCGATCCCCCCACTGCTCCATATCTGATAATTCCCTAAATTTTCCACACAAGCTCACTCCCCAAGACAAGGGGAGCTCTTCTCCTAATAACACCCATCTTTCGACAGCATTCTCCTGTTCCTTAACTTGGCGCAACCACCATGTCATATCTACTCGAATATCCACAGATAATCGGAGATTCCATTTCCCTTTATACCTGACTGCATATACTGCAATTTTCATGTTCGATCTCTCCTTTCATTCATTCATTTTTCCTATTGCTTATCACCCCAGAGAACAGCAAAAAAGCACACTTCCATGGCTATTAGCCTGAAGTGTGCTTCACATCAAACAGATTTCAACGAAATCCCTATTCTCTTGCATATGCAACTGTCTATAAATATTTATATCTGATTTTAACCACGATGTCCACAGATCCTTGTCACTAAGGAACAAGTGGGGCGCCCGCCAACGGGTTTGCTGTTCTAAGATCAATAACAACCTGTTTTTCACCGCCTGACTTCGGCAAAACCGGGTTCCCCGGTGAAAAACGACATGAGATGACTGAAACATCCATATGACTATAGCGCACCAGCCGGGTCAGAATCGGTAGCGTATCGTCTATAGATTCATCATCCAGTACCGTTACATGTAGCGGCCTCCGGTGTAGCCAGGCAAGGATACTCAATGAACGCATCACCCATTCCACACGATCTCCATCATTGGATGTAATCACAATGTAGCGAGTCGCACGATGATCCAGCGATGTTGTGTGTGCATCTTCGCCATTGTGATAAGCCTGAACCGCCTGTCGTATATACATGAGATGCACGACTGCAGCTCCCACACCGTATATAAGCAATATCCAAACCAAGTGAGCCGTCACGAGGGTTCCACCTCCTCCTATAGCGACAATATATGCCGTATAACAGGAAGAGGTGTCACGGTTATGTACTGGACTTCCATACGAGCGGATATCTCGCTCTAAAAGAAAGGCGGTACAGCATTCATATCTAGGCAGCTGCATCGTCTAATGTATGAAAAGACTACACTTTACAGCGTAACCCATCCATATTTGATGGAGTTAATAACTGCTTGTGTACGGTCATCAACTTCCATTTTTTGCAAAATGCTACTAACATGGTTTTTGACCGTTTTCTCACTAATGAATAAATATTCACCAATCATCTTATTGCTCTTGCCTTCAGCCATCAGACGCAACACTTCTGCTTCACGGCGGGTCAGCGGATTATTTTCACCTGCGACAAATTTCACGCCTGCTTCCTTAGTATGACCTTCCGCCATAGCCCCTGTTTCATTCAGGTAAGTCATCCGACGGAGCTGCTGAATAAGCTTACCCGTTACCTTCGGATGAATAAATGCATATCCTTCATGTACTGAACGAATAGCATTAATGAGGGATTCGGCCTCCATATCTTTTAACAGATAGCCATTGGCCCCCTTGCGCAACGTCTCGAATACATAGCTTTCATCATCATGAATGGATAAAATGATCACTTTGACGTCCGGAAACATCTCACGTAGTTTTTCAGTTGCCTCTACACCATTTTCAATTGGCATATTAATGTCCATCAGAACAATATCCGGTTTCTCTACGTTGCAGAATTCCAACACTTGAATGCCATCGCCACATTCTCCGATGACCTCAATGTCGTCCTCCATATTCAAAATACGTTTAAGTCCTTCACGGAACAACTGATGGTCGTCCGCTAAGAGAACTTTAATGGGTGCATTACTCATTTCCTGATTTTCCATGTTGTTACTCCTTTCCCTTTTCCACGTTGGTTGGGATATGAATCACTATCTTGGTGCCTTGATTCTCAGCTGATTCGATCTCCATTCTCCCCTCGAGCAGTTCAACCCTTTCCCGCATACCAATCAGACCAAAATGCCCATGGTCTTTGCTTTTTTGCTGAAAAAGCTCTGGCTTAAAGCCCAGACCATTATCCTGCACAACAATTTTTACAAGCTGTGCCTGGTAGGTAATCTCAACAAGCACATAGGTAGGGTAAGCATGCTTGGCAGCGTTAGTCAAAGCTTCCTGGATCAGACGGTAAATGGCTGCTTCCATCGCGGAAGAGAGACGGTGTTCCTTGCCCCTTGTTTCAAAAAGCGCTCTAATCTTTGTTTTTTCTTCAAAATCCTGCACATATTTCCGGAGCGTCGGAATAAGCCCCAAGTCATCCAGAGCCATGGGACGCAAGTTGAAAATGACCTTTCGCATTTCCTCAAGACTGGAGCGAACTTGTTTCTTCAAGTCTACTATTTCGTCCTGAACCATCTTAAATTCCTGCTTGGCGATCATTCTTTCCACAATTTCCGTCCTAAGCACTAGATGCGCAAGGAGTTGCGCAGGTCCATCGTGAATTTCACGGGATATGCGCTTACGCTCCTCTTCCTGAGCCAAAATAATTTTCAGACCAATAAACTGCCGATTTTTGGCCGATTCAATGATCCGCGTCACTTGTCCCAATTCACCCGATAAATATTCCAGCACGACCCCCATCTGCGAACCAATAGTTTCGGCCCGCTCGACAGAAGCCTCGACACTTTTGGCCCGCTTTTGAAGATCATCTCTTCTGGCTTTGAGATACATTTCCTTCTCGCGAAAAATCATCACATCGAGTTGAAGCTGTGTTGCCTTCTCATAAGCCTGCTTGATATCCTCTTCCGAGTAGCGGACGAAATCACGACTGACCTCAGTCAACCGAATTCGGGACCGCCGATAGTTCATTTCCAGCTGGTCCACTTTTTCGATCGTTTCTGCCGTTTCCTTCAATACGCTCTGGAGCTCTTGATTTAACGTGACCAGCTCGGTCCGGGCCGTGTCCAATATTTCGAACATCTGATATTTGCTGTTCTCCATCACCTGGATGGCATTTTTAATGACTCGGTCTATGATATCGGCTTGAAAGTCCACAAATGTTCTACTCCAATCCTAGCATTTCAAGTATATATCATACCATATCATGACTGGAGGGTGATGGTCTTCGTTTCTTGTTCCCATTTTACAGTCATTCCTAACTGTTCAGACACAAGTCTTAACGGGACTAAAGTCCTTCCTCCTAGTACAATAGGTGCAACTTCAGAGCTCTTACGCTTTCCGTTTAGAATCAGTTCTTTTTTTCCTACAGTCAAATCCATCAGCACACCACCGCGCATAATGGTGATCCGTTGATCGCCCGCATTCCATTTGGCTTGCCCGCCAAATGCGTCCAGCACATACTTGATTGGAACATACGTCGACCCATTGCGAGTCATCGGAGCTGCATCAATCGTTGTTGGCGTTCCATTTACCGTCATCGATTTTTGACCGATCGTCATCTGAGCTGTTCCCTTTTTAAGTCCTTCTGTGCCGACTGTTCCTGGTGTATTAAAAGAGATATTATCAAAAGCGACCTTACCTGTCTTAGCACGCTCATCCTGACCTTCGGCTACATTGACCACATAGAGACGTTTCAGCTTCGCCGGATACGAAATATTCAAACCGCTTATATCTGCGTTAATCGTTTTCCAGCCGTTCCAGTCGATCACTTTGGCAAGATCAATATATGCAGTTTTGCCTTGGGCATCTTCCAGCTCTGCACGCAGCCAGTTCAGACTCTTATCTCCTTTGACATCAATCGAGATGGATGTAGCTGCCTGCTCCAGCGTCTTGCCGGATGTGCCGTTTAATTGAGCGTAAGCATACATTTTACCACTGCCGTTCGTCATGTCGTAGCTTAGCTCCAGCACTTTGGAATTGGCATGGTCTCCATCCCCTTGTACAACAGCCGCTGTACCGGTAACACCTTCCGCATTTGAAGTAAAATCAACCGGATACGAAACATTTTCGAAGTTTTCCCAGTTATTTGTACTTGCCCCGCCAGCAGACAGGAAGACAACTGCACTGAAACCATTGTAGCGACCAATGGCGTAGCCTGTTTTCACGCCAGCATCCACTGTATTTACCGTAAGCTGATTGTCCTTAACGCTTCCCTTAAAGCCGATGAACTCCCATTTGAGCGCATCTGATGTAATGCTGACACTCTGTCCATCTTTCGTCTTGGCCGTTATCGGTACTGCGATTTTAGCTCCTGCAGTAAGCGAGCCTGTCCCACTTCCTGCAGTAAGTGATGAAATTTCATCTGCTCCAAGCACGGTGACCTTGGTTGTCGCACTGGCTGAGCCACTGGATGCTGTTAAGGTAACAGTTCCCGGCTGGGCCCCCTTCACAACACCGCCGCTCACGGACACAACAGCCGGGTTGCTGGACTTCCACGTCACTTGCACTTTCGATGTATCAAACGGATTGTAGTAGTTGTCGTAGCCTTTGAAGGAGTAGCTTCCGGTCTGACCAATCAGCAGCGTTTTATTGCCCTTGATGGTAAAGCCTTTGAGCGTCCCTTTAGGAGCAGTGGTATATACTCCCACTCCATTTACGATGCTACGTTGCTCTGTACCATATTCTGTATTGAATGTAAGCCCCGCTGTCGTATCTCCCAAATCACGAGTTACCATAGTGGTAGAGCCGCCACCATCGAGGTTCATCCCCTTCCAGACACCGATATCTTTCATCAGTGTTTGCAGCTCGCTCAGGGATACACCAACGCTGTTCCCATTCTTCTCAACGGCAATGACATATGCGTATCGTTTGTCACGGGAATATCCTAAAGCCGTACGTGCACGTGTCCCGCCTATACTTGTTGTACTTCGGGAGAACGAAGTCTTCTGTCCGTCATTTACTAATATGGTATGTCCACCGATCATCATTTGAAGGTTGGAAGGATCCACTTCACTCCCTGTCGATTTGACACGAAGGTGATAGTTCGTTTCTACGGTCTGTCCCACAGTCAGATGCGCTTTGGCATATTCAGCTGCTTTACCGTGTGTACGTAAAATATAGCCATCCTGCGGAACAGTCATATTCAATGTAGCATTTTCGGAGACTTGCGTAACCACGCCATTTTGTACCAATATTTCTGTAGGCGTGGTCGAACTGTTTTTAGGTCGCTCAATTGCTTTCCAGGCAGATGTATAAATATACATAGCATTGGAGTGACTATAGCTGCTCCCACTCGTCTCAGGCGAGTACGAGGCCTTGTTCATCCCCGCCAAAGAGAAGGAAGACCCATCCCCAGCTTTTACTGTACCTTCGAAAGTAAATTGCTCAACCATCGGCGAGCCATCCTTCGTTACAGCAAAGGCATACATCCCCGTTAAATCAGAGGGAGTAGACATCAGCACGCCCTTGGATACCTGTCCACCAATCGGCGCTCCCTCACTAGAGGTATTAAAATAATCCCCGTTCACACCAGCAACCGCACCAGTCTCTTTTGCCATACCGCCTGTACTCTGACGGGTTGTAAACTGTCCGTTCTTCCCAGTCATGACATCAAGCTTTACGTACGGATTTTGCAAATCTACTCGAATGATATCAGCCAGCGCTGTTCCTTTAGACCCTTTAAAGCGATATTTCAATAATGTTGCGCCCGAAGTAATAATCTCTTCACCCAATTTTACCGTTGAACCGGAGGCAGCACTCGCGATTGGAGCAGATATCCAATTGTTTAACGGGATTAGAACCCCAGTTCCAGCAACCGGACCGACCCATAATACTCCTGCCAGCGTTAAAACAGCCCATCTTTTAGCGATTCCTTTGCCATCTACCTTCACTTTGCTCTGTTTTCTATTACTTAAAAACATTTGGATAATAGCTCCCATCTTCTTTGTATTCAAACGGATTAATCCGCACATGTACTCTACCAATAAACAAAAAAATCCTCTTATGTTAATAGACTTATTATAAAGGCAAAAGTTCCGAAATTCCGCCAACTAATTCATAAAATCCAAAACAGTGAATTGACGAATGCAATATAGGCGCACTATAATACACATGAACTAATGAGTTCATTTTAAACCAATTAGTTTAAACTCGATTTTATGACCCTATCGGAAGGAAGGATAATCATGAATAAACAACGGGCCATCATCATGCTCACCTTATCAATGAGCCTCGCAATTGCCGGATGCTCTACCGGAAAAAAAGATGCTGCTTCAGGTTCATCCGCACAGCCGACCGTTGTGCGCACTACAATCGTCAAAAATACACCACTCCATACCGCCTATGACTTGTCAGGCACCCTTCAGGCTTATGAGGAACGTACACTGGCCTTTCAAAATGGAGGTATCGTCGCCGGCGCAGAGGTCACTACTGGCACTCTAGTCCAAAAAGGGGCAATCATTGCCCGTCTAGATGACGCTGACTATAGGCTGCAGGTTGCACAGGCAACGGCCTCGATCCAAGAAGCTCTAGCCGGTATAGATAACGCACAGGCTAACCTACAGGCAGCTAACTCTGCGATTCAATCTGCCGATGCTGGTATTGCGAATGCTCGTGCAAATGTTAGCAAGGTCAACAAGGGTGCGCGCGCTCAGGAAAAACAGCAAGCTCAAACCACTGTCGATAAGGCACAAAGCGCCTATAACAAGGCCAAGACGGATAGCGAGCGGACACAAAAGCTGTTCGAGGCGGGTGCAGCTACCGCGTCGGATAACGAGAACGCCCGCCTGAACGCTACCACTGCTCTTCAAAATCTGGAGCAAGCAAAAGCTTCCTTATCTCTTTTGCTGGAAGGAGCCACAGTCGAAGAGCATCAATCTGTCCAAGCTTCCTTTCAGGATGCGATTGCAGGTAAAACTAAAGCTCTTGCAGCCAGCGAACAGGCTGAGGCTTCCCAAAAACAAGCGCGTGCCAACTACGAAAAAGCCCTTGTTGCCAAGGGCCAGGCAGAGCTGGCACTGTCACGCACCCGTTTAACTTCTCCTGTGAACGGCGTAATCCTAGACAAAATCGTGAATACAGGTGATTTGGTCGCGTCGGGCCAAGCCGTCTATCGCATAGGCTCCATCGACCGTCTTAAAGTACTCCTTCCCGTACCAGACAGTGAAATTAAGGATTGGAAAAAGGGACAACAGGTAAAGGTGGCGCTCTATGAAGAAACTCGTCAGGGTACGGTGTCCAACGTCTATCCATCAACCAGCACCGATACAGGGAGGGTTAACGTAGAGATTGTCATTGCCAATCCACAGCGAGACTGGTTACCCGGCCAGGTCATCAAAGCTGCGCATCAGGTGACAGACAAGAACGGTATTCTTGTGCCTGCTGAAGCAGTCATCAATACGGGAAGCAAGCCTTTTATTTTCAAAGATGTTCAAGGAAAAGCGGTTAGAACCCCTGTGGAGCTTGGCAATCATGTTGTAGATAATCAATTGCAAATTGTATCCGGGCTTCGTGAAGGAGAACGTATTGTCATTAAAGGGGCAGAATCCCTGTTTGATGGAAATGCGATTCAGTCGGAGGAAGGCGGACGTCCATGATTGAGTACATCGTAAAAAAACGAAAAATAACATTGCTGTTTTTTGTCATGCTGATTGTAGTTGGAACTTTTGGGTTTTTCCAGTTACCACAGCAGGAAATGCCAGATGTGACCATACAGAACGCTACGGTCACAACCGTCTATCCCGGTGCTTCACCACAAAAAGTAGAACAAACCGTAACTAAAGAGCTGGAGAAACGCATCAAGGAGGTTGAAGGTGTTAAAACGATTAATTCGACTTCTGGGAACGGATTCTCCTCTATTTTAATCGAATCCAAAAATGGAGTCGATCCTCAAACGGTTTGGGATAATATGCGTAAAAAAGTGCAGGATGCACAAGCTGATCTTCCTCAAGGCGCTGAAGTGCCTGTTATAAATGACAAGCTAACCAGCTCGTTTATCGGCTCTTATGCCCTGACCGCCGACTCATCAGCCCCACTGTATAAACTAAATGATTTGACCACCACCTGGAAAGATCAACTTAATACAATTTCCGGCGTATCCAGTGTCAAATTCAATGGTCTTCCCGATCAGGAAGTACGTATCCATATCGACAACCAAAAGCTTCAGCAATATCAATTGTCGTGGGGACAAGTGGCACAAGCGATCCAGTCTCAGATTGATCGGGTTCCTACTGGTAATATTGAATACAACGGACGAACCTATCAACTCGTTGTTCGTGAGACCGAAAAAGCTGACGAATTAAATCAGGTCATCTTGACACGTACAAAAGAAGGTAACCCTGTTTATTTAAGAGATATCGGCACAACTGAGCTGGCACATCCTGAGGCAGAATATTTCGCTTACGTAGAGGGTAAACCGGCCATTACACTAAGTATTGGGGCGGAAACAGGCACAGACATCCCTTCTATGAGCGCAAAGGTCAATAGCAAGCTCAAAGAGCTGGAGAAAACACTCCCTGCGGGTGTTCACTTACAGACTCTTTTTGCACAAAAGGATCAGGTAAGCCATATCTTTGACGACTTAAAGCGTGAAACGATTCTGGCCATTGCAGCGGTTATTCTTGTTTGTATGTTGGGCTTGAATTTACTCACCTCAGCTTTTGTCGCGCTGGCAATCCCTATTTCGGTTTCGATTGCCATTATCTTTCTACCTATGTTCGGCATTACTCTAAATCAGATTTCCGTTGTCGGTCTGATCATTGTACTCGGCATACTCGTGGATGACGCTGTAGTGGTAAACGATAATATTGAGCGCAGACTTACGGAATTAGGAGAGCCACCCTCCGTTGCAGCTATAAAAGGTACCAAAGAGGTCATGCTATCTATTTTGATTGCAACATTGGCCACGATCTCTGCCTTTGCTCCATTGTTGTTTCTGCCCGGAAATGTAGGTGCCTTTATTAGACCCATTCCCACCATTGTTTCTCTGGCCATGTTAGCTTCTATGATCATGTCTCTCACGATCATCCCTATTTTTCGAGAGTGGTATGAGAAACGCAGACAGACTCGTCATCCTCAGAGGAAATCTAAACCAGTAGGCTTGCTCGGTCAGCAGATTCACTCTTTAAACAAGCTTTATTCACAAAAGCTGATGCCTAAAGTCATTCAGCGTCCCTTGCTGACGGCTATGGTTGGACTCATGCTTGGAACAGCCGCTTATGGATTAGTTCCCTTTACATCGGTTGAGCTTTTCCCTGAATCTGAAGATCCTCATGTTGCATTAAATGTAAAAATGCCTGTAGGCACTTCCATTGCGGAAACCGACCAGGTCGTTAAAGATCTTGCAGGCTGGATTAAGAAGCAACCCGAAACTTCCAAGGTCGTTTACAGTGCAGGTGGGACTGCCCCCCAACTGTTTAGTGACATTAATAGTGCGGGTGGAACTATCAGTTATAACGAAACCGTAGGTCAGATTGCTGTTGTCGGAAAAGAGAACGTATTCGATCTCAATTCGACAGTTGATGCTTGGGAACAACATGTTAAGAAATCCTACCCTGGCGTTACGGTTACCATGTATGTTCCCCGTCTTGGGATTCCAGTAGGTAAACCCGTTTCTATTCGTATCTCAGGTCAGGATCTGAATGAACTGCAAACCCTTGCCCAAAAAGCAAAGGAGCAGATCGCGACAGTTGAGGGCACAACGGGCATCGTAGATGACATAGGAATTGAACGATATGCCCTCGAGCTTGAGGTCAACAAACAAGCCATGGATCAGTATCTAGTAAGCTACACAGATTTGACTCGTACCCTTCTTCTGTTAAAAGAAGGAGCTCAAGTCAGTCAATTCGATACGGGAAGTAGTCTGGTAGATATCAAAATGTATTTGAATCACAGTAACGAGGAGCCAAGTAAGCTTTTCCAACAATTAAGTGTAGTGAATGCAGCTGGCAAGCAAATTCCATTAAACCAGCTTGTACAGATTAAACCGTCATTTGCTATTCAGCAAATCAAGCATTACAATATGGAGCGGACGATTACGGTCGAAGCTGACTTGAATGGAAGAACTGCAAGTGAAGCCATGGTAGATGTGGAAGGCAAACTGGCACAAATGAAGTTTCCTGAAGGCTATAAATGGGAGGTAGGCGGTGAAACATCCGATCAGTCCACCATATTCGGAGATTTAGGGAAGCTGGCGATGGTTGTAGTCTTACTCATTTTACTCTTGATCACGATGCAGTTTTATTCACTCTCCATTCCTATTATTATTATGACGACCGTGTACCTAGCAGCCGCCGGCGGGATTATTGGTATTTTTCTGACTGGTATGCCCATCGGTTTTATGAGCATCATGGGAATTATTGCACTTGCGGGTATTGTGGTACGGAACGGGATTGTCTTAATTGAATTTATCGAGGATGCAAGATATGAAGGAGTGGAGTTAAGGGAAGCCGTACTACAAGCCGCCGCTGCTCGCTTCAGACCGATTTTGTTGACTTCCCTGGCTGCCATTGTAGGTATGATTCCATTAGCACTATTAGGGAGCCTGCTCTTTAAGCCACTGGCATTCACCGTCATATTCGGTTTGTTATTTTCGGCCTTGTTAACTTTGTTTGTGGTGCCGTCCTTGTATATGATTATGGCCAAGTACAAGATACACCGACAACTCAAAAAACAGCAGCACACAGTTATTACACGTGACCAATCTTTGTAATGTATGAAGTGGTAAATTTGCATGCTGTCGAGTTGGTTCCTGGAGGGAAGTATGTATGGAAAGTAAAAAAAATGATATTTTACAGGCGGCCATTCGGCTGTTCTCCAGAAAAGGCTATTATTCAACATCTGTTGAAGAAATCGCCAAAGAAAGTGGGATGGCAAAAGCATCCTTCTATAAATATTTTCAAGGGAAAGAAGAATTGCCTTTGGAAATGTGTATCATTCTGGAAAACAATATTGAACAAGACATCCGAGCTCTCTACAGTAAACCTGACCTATCTAAACACGATAAGCTGCACGGTTTTATTGTACTCTACTTGAAAAATCTTGTTGAAAACAAAGTGTATCTCATGATGGATCTTCCTGAGCCTTCCATGCTTATTTTTCAAAATGAACAACTCAATGGTGCGTTTGAACAGCATGAATACAAATTATACAAATGGGTTCGCGACTGTCTGATTGATATTTTTGGACCAGGCATTGAAGATCATGCATGGGATATAACCTTTGTGCTGAAAAGCATTGTGTTTGAATATATTCGCTTCTTTGCCGACCGGATGAATGATGAAACGATTGAGCATCTAACACAGTTTATCATCTTCTTATCCAGTTCCTTGGCAACCAGCCTGAGCAGTGCTGATCCCGCTCCCCATTTGTTTTGGAGCAAGAAAGGCTGGTTACCCGAGAGCGCTTTAAGTAATCCCTTTGACCAAGGTCGTCAAATCAACGGCCTTCTCCATTCCCTGGAAGACAGTATACTGCTGTCTTCGTGGAGCTCAGAGGAGAAACAGGAATGTCAGCAAATTTACGCTCAATTAAAGGAAGAGGCTCTGAAATCGAACCCTCAGAAAGGTCTCTTAAAAGCTCTTTTTGCGTATTTGGAGCAATATAAGGAAGTACAGAAGGTATGTCATTTACTCAGAAATTTATTGGGTCTCGCACCGATATCCGAATAGTGGAGCGAAATTAAGTACACCGTGGCAAGTTCATAGTTAATAGCAAAGCATATCAAAAAAAGACTGTCTCATGCATAGCATGAACAGTCTTTTTAGGTTAATGCGTTATTCTGATGACCTACGAGGATTATAACCCCGCTTGCTCTCTCAGAATTTCCGCTTTATCTACACTCTCCCACGGTACATCCAGATCTGTGCGTCCAAAGTGGCCGTAGGCAGCTGTTTGCTTGTAGATTGGACGACGCAGATCCAACATGCGAATGATGCCTGCTGGGCGAAGATCGAAGTTATTTCGGATCAATTCAACGAGTTTTTCATCACTGACTTTCCCTGTGCCGTATGTATCGACGTTAATCGAAACAGGCGTAGCTACACCGATGGCATAAGCAAGCTGAATTTCCACCTTGTCTGCCAATCCAGCTGCCACGAGGTTTTTCGCCACATAACGAGCAGCATAAGCAGCAGAACGGTCCACTTTGGTCGGATCTTTACCCGAAAATGCTCCCCCGCCATGACGTGCATAACCACCGTACGTATCCACAATAATTTTACGGCCTGTCAGACCTGCATCCCCTTGAGGACCACCGATTACAAAGCGTCCTGTCGGATTAATGTAGTACTTGGTTTGCTCGTCCAGCAATTCAGCAGGAACCACTGGCAAAATAACCTTTTCTTTGATATCTGCTTGAATTTGCTCCAAAGTAGTATCTTCTGCATGCTGCGTAGAAACCACAATGGCATCAATACGGACAGGTTTGCCATTTTCATATTCTACCGTTACTTGAGTTTTACCATCTGGACGAAGGTAATTCAGTGTTCCATCCTTACGCACTTCAGACAAGCGTCGTGCAATACGGTGAGACATAGCGATAGGAAGAGGCATTAGCTCAGGTGTTTCGTTCGTAGCAAAACCGAACATTAATCCTTGGTCCCCAGCCCCAATGTTTTCTGTTTCCTTATCTACTTCAGCAGGATCACGGCTTTCCAGGGCAGCGTTAACCCCTTGAGCAATGTCTGGCGACTGTTCATTCAAAGAAGTCAATACAGCGCAAGTATTATAGTCAAAACCGTATTTTGCACGTGTATAACCAATTTCCTTAATCGTATTACGAACAATGGATGGAATATCCACGTATTCCGATTTGGAGCTGATTTCACCAATGACGAGAACGAGACCGGTAGCTACCGATACTTCACATGCTACCCGTGCATTAGGGTCATTAGCCAAAAAGGCGTCCAATACAGCATCGGATATCTGATCACAAATTTTATCCGGATGGCCTTCTGTTACAGACTCGGACGTGAACAAATGACGACCTTTTACAGACATGAATTTCAACCTCCCACAATTAAAATACATGAGGATTTTAATAAATCCTAACATGGCATGGCATTATTCAGTTACCTCCAATCCAACAAATGACGGAAGATATCTTTTACACCTGATTAACAAAAAATGAACCTTTTCCGGTAGGAAAAGGTTGCGTACAAGCCTCAAATGCCATGATATCCTATTTAAAACAAGGTGTCAATTCATGTCATCCAAATAACAAAATTCGAAAATGAAGTGAGTTTACATGCGAACCATTTTGATCCACATGTAAATAGCTCCAGTTGTATACCTACTATTTGTTTAAAATCTGTATCAATAATTACAATTTATAATGTACCAAATTCAGATAAGCTACGTTCAGCGGATTGTATCAATCTTTTAGTAATCTCTCCACCAACGGAGCCATTTTGTCTTGAAGTTAAATCGCGCCACGCTACATTTTGACTCCTCGTAAACTCTCCCAATTCTGCAGCAAATTCACTGTCAGCATTCGGATGTATATGTGCATATTGAGGATTATAAACAGGCAACCCAAACTCGGCAGCAATTTCATACTTCAAATCATCTAACCTGGCACGGCTTTCAGGAATTAATCGTCTTTGACCTCTCGACGCCATTGTATGCACCCTCCACTCAATGAATTATTTTTCATGAAGTTAGTGTGCAGTGTTTAAAGTCAACTTAGCCAAGAACAATTTGCTATCCCAAGCAGGATTTAAGAAAAAGAGTACCTTAAAAAGAGATAGACCCCAGTTATTGAACAGTATAGCCGCCACGTACCATAACGACTAAGCCATACTTTTGGCCTTCTTTTACTTGAATACCTCTTCCTTCTCTAGGAAACGATAATAAATGATTTTTTTCGACAGCCTGGTTATGAACAATTTCAGTTCCAGAAGTAATATCAATAGCACCACTGGCATCCATGCTATACACAACAGCATTTCCATTACGTAAAATAAATTCTGCTCCAGCTTTGGCAATCAATTTCTGACCAGGCTTTACATCAACAACCTTCAAAGCCTCTGTCTGCTCCACCGTTGAACTTTTAGTTGCATTAGAGGTTCCTGAAGACGTGGTTGTATTAGAAGTAGTGGTGTTTGTTGCAGGAGCAGTTGAGCTAGTTGTTTTACTACTAGTACTGCTTGCACTTCCCCCACCTTTGATGGCTTGAGCAATTTTTTGATCGACATAGCTTTTGGTTACGACTGGGTCATCAGCTGTTCCAGGTTGTCCAGAACTGGAGGCTCCATTGACTGAATTGTTCATCAAAGAGCCAGCCACAATTCCTCCTCCAAGTAAAACAGCAGCCAACGATACTTTATAGCGTGATTTCATGAAGACCTCCTACTGCAGGTTATAACAAGTATAGGTAAGCTTAAATTATTGCGCACTTGCTCCAGCGGAACCTTGCATAGCCCATGGCTTATTGAAAGCCAGCTTCAAAGTATCAATACTTGAAACAATATCTTCCGCTTGTTGTTCAGCGGTAGTCACTTTCAAATTAGCCTCGTAAACCTGAAGCTCTGTAGCCAATCCAACATCAAATTGCTTCTTAGCCATATCAGCCGCACTTCTTGCACTCACCAAACCGGCTTGAATCTGTGAGTACTGACTTTCCAATGCTTTGATGTTGTTATAAATTGTTCTCACAGCTTCTTCCAATTGTCTCTTTGTGCCTTCTGTAGCATACTGAGCCTTTTCAACATTAAGTTGTTCAGCTTCATAAGGGGTATTTCCTGGAGTGCTAAAGTTATAAAGCTTCAAACTCAGTTCAGCCAAATCCACTTTTTGCTCACTCAACCAAATGGCAGTGCTGCTAGTGAGTACTTGGCTTACTTTTGTCTCTACATTATCTTTAAATTCAGAATATACAGGCTTATCCTTCAATTCATAACGTTGCTCTGGTTTGTAGCCAATCAATTGATTTAAAGATACATATGCACTATCTAAATCTTTTTTAGCTTTATCCAAAGCTGCTTGATTTTGAGTCAACTGATTGGTCGCTTGGGTAACTTCATAATCACTCGACATTTGATTATCTCTCTTGATTTGCGCAACTTTAAGTTTTCGCTCTGCATCTTCAATATTCAATGCTGCCAGTTTAACCGCATTTTGTTTTTGAAGGAGCTTATTGTAAAGATCTTTTACATTATATTCAATACTTTCTTTGGTCATTTCCAGATTCTTTTTGGTAGCCTCATAATTAAGGTTCGTTTGGGCATAACCTTTGTAAGCTTTATCTTGACCCTCATTACCTGCTTCTGCTGGAACAAAGTCAATATTTTTGCCTGTCTCTTTTAAAATTTTTCCTGCCTGATCAATACTCACTTCTCCTGTTTTCACTGAAGTACTATCAGCAATAGCCAGTTTGACTGCATCGTCATAGGTCAAGGAGTCATTATAGTAAGTATCATAAGTAACTTTGGTCACAGGAGCTGCAAGTGGCTTACTAGACAAGCTATTGGTGTCAGTAGCACTACCACTACCTTGATTCGAAATTGTCACTGTTCGTGTAGTCTGATCCCAATTTACTTTGGCGCCTAATGATTGGCTCACAAAACGTAAAGGAACGAGCACTTGACCCTTTTGAATTTGAGTTGCTGCATCGAGCTGTACCGGCTTACTGTTTTTATAAGCAAGTTTGGAGCCAATATTTAAAGTTAATGTATCGTCATTTTTAGATGCTGTTACTTTTTTAGCCTTGCTGTCCCACTCCACTTGCGCTCCCAAGCTTTCAAAAACACCACGAAGAGGCACCAAGGTTGTATTTTGACTGACTATCGGAGACTGTGTATATTGCTGAGTCACACCGTTAATAATAACCTTTATATCACCTGACTGAGCTCCTGCAAGATTAGCAAACGCAGAACTAAGAACCAATGTGGATAGTAATGCCACTCCAAAACGTTTCATAATTTCTCTCCTTTGTCAATAAGACTAATAAAAGAAAAGGGCTCCAAAAGGAACCCTCTTCTCATCTAATTCAGTTAACTCAAAAGAGTTGCTCTTAAATTAGTTGTTGTTTTCAACAGTTACTGTTTTAGCAGTTGCATCATAGTTGATGGATGCATCCAGCGCTCTGCTCACCCAGAAGATAGGCAGTACAGTACGGTTTTTGTTAGTTACAGCTTTAACGTCCATACGAATCACAGAACCGTTAACAGTCAACAGGTTAGTGTTCAGTTTGATTTGAGCAACGCGGTCACCTTTAATCAGGGTAACTGTGGAAGTTGCTTTGTCAAACAGGATGTTTTGTGGGGATACACCCAAAGCTTCAGCTGCATAACGTACTGGCAAGTAAGTGCGTCCGTTTTCAGCATAAGCAGCTACATCAGCTGTTTTAGATTCGCCGTTCACAGTGTAGGAAGTGCTTCCCAGTGTGAAGACAGCTTTAGTTTTAGTAGCACCTGGAGCTGGAGTTCCAACAGTTGCGATTGCTACTTCAGCAGCTGCAGTGTTGTTGTCTTTCCAGTTTTGAGTGTTGTCAGTTGCGCCTTTGTATGCAGTGTAAGAAACTGCGCTACCTTTCAGCTTAGCAACGATGTCGCCTTGTGCTACAGTACGGTCAACAGTCAGCTTAGGAGCGGAGATTGTGATTGTACTTGGAGTAGCAGATTCGCTGTCGATGTAGAAGCTCAGACGGCCTTTGTTGCTTTCGCCGTAAGTATCAGTAGATACGCTCTTCACTTTAACGTCACCAGCTGTAACTTTTACTTCTGGAGTAGAAGCAAAACGTACGCCTGTTGGCAATTCCAAGATTACTTCACGGCTACCATCTTTCTTAACGAAAGCTTCTTTAGCAGCTTCAGTGATTGTGATATCGCCAACTTGTTGGTCACCCAGTCCGATTGTCAGGGTTGGTTTGGAAGCAGCAGCCAGAGTAACTGCTTGTTTCACAGTTGCAACCTTAACATTACCGCTCAGACCTTGGCTACCAGCAACTTCAACGTTCAGATCACCGGAGAAACCTGGTTGCGTAGCAACTTCAACGTTTCTCAGTTTCAAGGTACCAGCATCAGTTGTGCTGTTAGGGTTGTTGAAAGTCAGTTTCAAAGTACGTTTGTCAGAGTCAGTGTAAGATACCTCTGCTCCACCCAATCCGTTAGTATTCTCCATAGAACCAGCGAAGCTGTTTCCTGGGTTGTTACTCTTGAAAGTTTCTTGCCAACGAGCACCTTCAGGCAGACGCAAAGTTACAGTACGTCCTTTTACAAAGGATTTAGCAACAGTTTCTTTAATTACGATGTCGCCAATTTTTTGTTCGTCATGTCCAGCAAGGATAGTTGTTGGAGTAGCTACAGTAACACCACCACCGATTTCGCCATAGTTACCAACAACAAGAGAGCTAACATCAGTTGTTGCATTACCAGAAACGCTAACAGTAACATCGCCTTGTTTAGCATTTGTTTCATCATCTACATGGAATTTAACTGGCAATTGGAAAGAATTTTGTTTGGAGCTTTTCACAGTATCTTTCAATCTTACAGTAAGAGTATCACCATCGGATTTAGCGTCAATGTCAGCAGCTTTTATATCACCAAAAAGAATTGCTGCTGTACCAGAAGCATCCCATTTAAAACCACTTGGCAATTTCAACTTGATATAGTTACTACCTGTCAAAGAACCTGCAGTTTCCTCTTTAACTTTCAGCGTTGCTGTGAAGTTATCTTCACTGGAAACTGTATCGTTTGCTGCCAGAGAAACTTGACCAGAAGAAACAACGTTTGCGATTGCAATTTCACCGCTAGTCAAACCGCTATTGGAAGCTGCATCAATAGCTGCTTTAACTGGACCGTTACTTGGACCAGCTACATTAATTCTACTGAAGTTCAAGAACAAAGTAACATCATCTTTAATGTTATCTTGACCCGTAAAAGTGATTTTTGCGGAGTTTACGTTAACTGGTTTACCATCAGTGTCATAATTGTTGATGATTGGAGCAACTGTAATACCAGTATCTTTATTATCATCAAAATCAGCGTATACACCCAAGCCATAAGTAGCATCACTTACACTACCTGGGCCATTACTTGTACCAGTTACACCAGCAATTTTCGCAACATCACTGCTGTTAAAATAAAAACCTTTAGGCAAAGTAACAGTAAAAGAAGAACCTTCTCTTACAGAAGCTTTGCTCACTGTAATTTTCACTCTGCTATCAAGATTAGTGAAGTTTTCAGCGTTTCCACTAATAGTAGGAGTATTCACAGCTGTGAAACTAGAAGATGCATGGATAGCAGTTGGTGCAGTCAATGCTGCGATTGGAGCTGCTACACCAGCAACCAATGTTGCTGTTGCCAGCACGTTGATCATTTTTTTGTTAAACTTTGTCATAACCTTTTTTTCTCCTCCTTGAATATAAACAGAAATATTATTTTTGTCTTTTTGTCGGATCTTGTCACTCATCAGTCGTTACACCTCCTTTCCGAGCTTTATGAGAACCCTTATAAAATGATATCTGTGACAATATCACAGAAGCTTGGAATCTAGTTGAAAGAAAGCGTCCATTTATGACGTACTCCAGTATTATACAATGTGATAACAATGCAGTAAAGATTTTTTTTAGCGAATTTTGTCTTTACGCTTTTGTACCCCTTTGTTTCATACTCACCCAATTAGACGTAGCATGGGTCCAAAAAGTTGCGTCTGTTTCAAAAAAAATTTTATTTTTTTTGATTATGTATTCCGCTTTCCACAGTCATAATTATACTATTGAACCTGTTCCTCCGTCATCCTACAACTTTTACCTTCTCAACCTTAAATGTACAAGGGTATTTTCTGTACATTAATTAGGTCTTTAATGGAGTATATTCGTAACGAATAATCCATAGAATACATAAAGTACATAAAGACTATAGATTCCTTAGAAATCTAATACTCTAATACACTTTAAATAGTAGAAATGACGGAGAACAGCAATATAATGTAAATATAACGAAACAAATTATTTTACTACATTAATCTTCGCGCCATCTGAAAGCAAACTTACGCCCTTAACGACGACATTTTGTCCCTCAGCGAGCCCCTTGGTGACCTCAACCTGTTTGGCACTTTCCTGGCCTGTCTGCACTTCTACCCTCTTAGCAACAGTACCTTCCACTACATATGCATACTTCTTCCCTGCCTGCTCTGTAACGGCATCCTGCGATACTAAAATGTTTTTAGGAGCCTCTGTCTTCATATATACAGTTACAACCATCCCTGATTTTAATTCGCCAGAACCATTAGGAACCGAAATCTCGACAGGATATGCCTTGAGGTCATTATCCATTACCGGATTGACGGCCGACACTCTGGCTTCAATGCGCTTGTCTAATGAGTCCACACCTACAGTTACAGATGAACCCACCTGCATCTTCAGAAGCTCTGATTCAGAAACGTTGACTTTAGCAATGATAGGATTGGTATTTGCAATTGTAACAACTGCAGATTGCGCACTAACCATTTGTCCTTGGACTCCTGTTACTACCGATATCGTGCCGGAAATCGGAGCTTTGACTACAGCATCCACCAGTTGGCTACGTGCTGTGTCTAAACTGGCTTTAGCTTGATTTACAGAAGCACGTGCTACGTCTATGCCCGTTTTTTGTTGTGCAAGACGCAATGATTTCTGGGCATTATTATATGTGGTTTGCGCACTTTCCTTAGATGTTTGTGCATTGTGCAGTGCAATCTGTGCATTCTCCACAGCAGTTTGAGCCTTTCTATACGCTATTTGGGACTGCTCTAACTCGGATTGAGATAGAGCGCCCGCACTAAACAACTGTTGGTTGCGATTAAGCGTATTTTGTGCATCACGCACGGAATTCTGAGCATCGATCAGACTGGTCTGAGCTTGTGTAATGGAGTTATCTTGCTGTACAAGCGCACTTTTGGCTTGATCCACACTGGACTCCGCCTGTTGCACAGATTGTGCTGCGCCTGACTCAGCCTGTTTTAAGTTGGCCAAGGCAACCTGGTACGATTCCTGAGATTGCTTAATCGAGTCCTGAATATCCTTTTGGTCTATAGTAAACAATGTGTCGCCTTTGTTTACTTTTTGCCCCACTGTAAGATTGATACTTTGAATTTTTCCGCTAATTTTCGGAGATACTTGAGCCGTCTCTTTCGGAGCAAAGCTTCCAATAATCCCTGTTGAGTCGTTAATACTGCCTTTAGCCGCTTTTGCCACTTGGACTGGGATCGCCTTCTGCACTGAAGCTGGTGTGGTGGGGGCCTCCCCCCCACCACAGCCGGCTAATGCAACTGATAAAAGCAAAGTTGTGGCAATCAGAGCACTTTTTTTATTCATTATGTTTCTCCACCTCACCTTATATATGAACACTTTTTTGCAGTTTCGCTTCTTTTTTCAGTTGTCTCTTTTCTTGTCTTTTTAGTTTGCGATTTTTACGTTTTTGAATGATATTGTCCAAAATAACATAAACAACCGGAATAAGAATCAGCGTGACCAAAGCTGCGAAGGATAACCCGAATACAACAACAACCGCCATAGGAGCTTGCGTCTCATTACCGTCACCTTTAGCAAATGCCATAGGGATCAAAGCAAGCACGGTAGCCAACGTTGTCATCAAAATCGGACGCAACCGTTCAGATGCGCCATGAATAATAGCTTCATCTCGATCTTCGCCTTCTTTTCGAAGCTGAATAATGAAATCAATCATGACAATTGCATTATTTACGACCAAACCGACGAGCATAATGTAACCGGTAAAAGCCGAAACACTGAGACTCGCTCCCGTTACCACTAGACCGATAAGTACACCGATTAACGTAGGCGGAATCGAAAACATAATAACAAACGGTGTGAGCAGAGATTCAAACTGTCCTGCCATAACCATATAAATCAGAACTACAGATAGCAGAATAGCTATCCCTAAGTTTATAAAAGACTCCATCATTTGTTCAGATTGCCCGCCACCCGTATCTGCACTATAGCCTTCTGGGAAGTGAGTACTCTTCAAAAGAGCATCTATTTTCTGTTTGACGGTTAGAATGTCCCCTGATCCATCAATGTCAGCAGAAATCTGTACTTGACGTGTCTGATCTTCACGGGTGACACTATCCGGTACAGCGCGTTTATCAATACTTGCTACCGAAGATAAAGGCACATCAATCCCTTGTGAAGTGGTAATACGTAATGCTTTCAAATAGGACCAGTCATGTCGATCCTGCTCAGGCAGAGATATTTTCACATCGATTTGATCATCACCTGTGCGATAGCTTGTTGCAACAGATCCATTAAAGGAAGTGTTCACAGCGGATAAAATTTGGGTTGCTGATAAGCCATATTGACTAGCAAGTTCTCGGTTAACAGTAATCTCATATTCTTCGCGAACCGCATTCAAAGAACTTTTTACATTGACCGTTCCCGGTATGTTCTTTACGCCAGCAACGAGATTGTCGGAGAGTTCCCTCAAGACATCCATATCGTCGCCTTTCAGATTAATGTTAACAGCTGCTCCAGTCGAAAGACCTGTTGCGGACGCCAGTGTAATCTCTGCATCCGGAATACTATCAAATTTCTTACGAAGGCCTTCAACTATAACATCTGTTGCCTGATGGCCATCCTTCAGCGTTACACTTAGTTGTGCCGAATTGGATGGAGCCGCCCCTGAATAACCAGAAAGACCACCAGAACCAACAGTCACCGTCATTTTGTCCAGATCAGGAACTTTCAAAATTTCTTTTTCTATACCTTGAACAACTCTTTCAGTTTCCTCTAGAACTGTTCCATTAGGAAGTTTCACTGTAACTGAGAATTCCCCAGTGTCGGATTCAGGAATAAATTCAGCCTTAACCATAGAAATCAGAGCCCCAGCTGCCACAAACATCAATACAGTAATAATTAAAACAGATTTTCTATGATTAATGCCCCACTTCAGTACACGTCGATAGCCACCCTTAAATTTCTCAAATCCGATATTAAACCACACAATAGGGTTAATACCTTTATAAGTACCTGAAGAATATATAGATTCATCCGGTACGGTAGGCAACCAACGTGACCCCAGCATCGGCACAATCATAAGGGATACGAGCAAGGCTGCTATATGAGAAAAGATAACAGTTAGTGCCAACGGTTTAAACATAACTCCAGCAATACCATCAACAAAGACAACAGGTAAAAATACTACAATCTGTGCTAGTGCAGATGCCATAACCGCATTGCCTACTTGCTTGGAGCCGTCAATAGCTCCTTGTAGCATACTTTTCCCTTCATGTCGTTGCCTAAAGATATTTTCAATAATAACAACGGCAAAGTCGACAAAGGATCCTAGCCCCAGAAGCAAACCGCTCAGTGAAATAATATTAATGGTTTGTCCGGTGAAATACATCATCATAAACGTTGCTACGAAGGAAATTGGGATAACGATCGCAGCGATAATAGTAGAACGTATACTATTCAAAAATAACAGCAACACAATGGCTGCGATAATAAGCCCTAATATAGCATGCTCTATTAGTGAGTGTACGGAATCGCTAATGGGTTTGGAAGCATCCGTTACCATCTCCAGTTGAGTTCCCGGAGGCAGGTCCTTCCGTATTGACTCCAAACTTTCCTTCACAGAATTAGCGATTGAAAGAGTATTTCCACCAGTAGCCTTAGTAACAGAAATATTAATACTTGGCTTCCCATTATAGGTAGAAATAGTGGTGACTTCTTCTACGGAGTCTTCAACTGTCGCGATATCCTTCAATTTCACGCTTCCCTTACCTACAGGGATTGGCGTTTCGCCCATTTCCGAAACAGCTTTATATTCACCTTGAACTCGAAGTTGAATTTGTGTATTACCACGATATACAGAACCCGCAGAGCCAGCAACATTATTAGCCGATAGGGCTTGGCGAATTTGATCCAACGTAATGCCATAGCTTTGAAGCTTGGCCTGATCTACAGTGATCTTTACGAGTCGTTCTTGACCACCTGACATGTTGGCTGCAGCTACTCCCGCAATTCTTTCAAGCCGCGGCTCGATAATATCTTCAGCAATAGGCTTCAGCTTGTTAATATCCTGGTCTCCTGTAAAAGCGAGGGTAATAACTGGCGTTGCATTGAGGTCCACTTTTAGAACACGCGGCGAATTTGCCGTGTCTGGAAGAGATCCTCTAACGGTATCAACTTTATCCCTCATGTCGAGGGTTGCTTGGTTCATATCTACTCCCCAGTTAAATTGAATCATGACCATAGATGATCCTTCTGAAGACTCGGACGTGATTGTATCCACGTTCTCAATAGAAGCCAAACTCTTTTCAATAGGTTTAGTAACCAATTCCTCAACCTCAGTAGGCGTTGCATTTGGAATACTGGTCACCACTGCAGCGTAAGGCAGCTTCATATCTGGCATATACTCGACAGGAAGCCTTAACGCAAAAATACCGCCCCCGATTAACAAAGCAACAATTAACATAAATACTGTTACAGGACGGCGTATTGAAAACTGAGACATCTCATCACTCCCCACTCACTTCTCTATGTAATATTTAAGCACACACATCCTCTACTACGATGAAATAGGCGTAAAGTTTCAGATAAATGCGCAAAAAAAACATATAGAAAAATAATAAACACATTTTGAGATAAAATCTTAAAAAAAAGCAATTAATAACAGTCATTAAAGGCAAATCTAAAACGAAAAAGCCATAGTGCTTATCCAAAGTTTTCATCTCTTTGATATTATGGCATAGGCCCTTAATTCCAGTCAAATAGCTGATTTATAAAAAACATCCCTCTCATGTATATGAAAGGGAATTTCCTTTTCTCATGGAGGGATGTTTAATAATTTCAGGTTGTTGAAGGATTAAATTTTAGGAAGCAGTTTTTTATCAGCCATAACTTTAGCTACAATAATGGCTGCATCTCCACGCAAGGTCAGGGAAGTAGGATTAAACATATATCCTTTTTTCAGATCGCTTGCATCAACAGGTGAACCCGTAATAAAGCCTTTCTTGGCAATAGCCAACACAGATGCCTGTGCATAGTAATCAATTTTGTCCGCATCTTTAAAGGTCTTAGACAGATTCTTCATGATCTTGTCATGATCTGTTTCAAGCTTCAAATTCAATGCCTTAGCGATAATGACTGCTGCATCTTGGCGTGTGATTACATCTTCCGGCATAAAGATTCTTGGTTGCGAACCTTTGACAATACCAGCGCGTGCAGCTGTTTCAATATAACGATAATCATAGAGCGCATCTGCTGATATCGTATTTGGAATAGACACGTCGTCAAAATGCTTCGCTCCGCTGAAATTAAGCGGAATTTGCAGCCCTTTGACAATCATCGACGTGAATTCGCCTCTTTTAATGTAGCTGTCAGGTCCAAAGCTATTAATTGGATCCATCGGGTTCATAACACCCTTAGCCAAGATAGCTTCGATATAATCTCTAGCGTATTTGTGCTTAATGACATCACTATACGTTTCCCCAACCTTAGCGACTACATAGTAGCCGAAGCGGTCAAACGGTACTTTAATGGTATGTTTCTTCGGATCCACCACACCACCAATGTTCTGCCAATCCTTCAAATCAGAATCAAAATAGAACACTGTCATTTGTTTCCCTGCATCCTGAGCAATACTGCTATCATACGTCAGCGTCAATGTAGCACGTTTGGAAGGTACTAGCTCGTTAGACGGGTCACGCCAGTAAAAGTTTTTGATCTTGCTGCTATCATTTTGTGATTTGTTAGCCAATTGATAAGGATCGGCACCATACGTTACCGGATCGTAAGCATCTGTTTTGATATCATCTGCTGTACCTGGGTCAATCCAGAATACTGGACTGGACTTGGTAAAACGACTTGGGAAATCTCTGTTGAAGTATTTACTTCCATCTGCAATCAAGCTCCGCATGTCGGACAATGCTTTTTCAGTTTCAAATTCATGACGGTCTACCACACCATCTTCGCTATTCGCGATCGCAAAGTACAAAGTATGGCCAGAGAAAACCTGATTTTTGAATTGCTGTGGTTGATCGTAATCCCGACGGATCAGGCTCGTTCCTTTCGCGAAAGCAAGTGTAAGATTACCATCGAACACTTTGTGCGATGTTTTCATCGCTTCCATGTACTGCTCGCCAGGAATATTAGTAGGCACATATTTAACAGTAATGGTCTGTTTTAATTTTTCCTTGCCTACTGTAACCACTACATCAATTTTATTATCTTTGTTGGCTTTTAGACCTGTAACGATGGCTTTGTAGGTTGATGGGTAATCAACAGTACCATCGTAATCAGAATCAAAGCCTTCTTGAACTGCTTTTTCCTTACCTACCATAACACTATCTGCATTACCTGCGTTCACAACAACTTGCACAAAGTTTTGATTCACGATTCTTTTTTCAGGAAGCGGACGCAAGATATCAAAAGATGTGGATTGACCGGATACTTGCAGTCGGAAAGTAGCAAACGGTCCGCTCTTGCCGCTGTTGTACAAGGTAATATTATAAGCTACTGGCGTTCCATCTTGCGAAATAGTTTGGTTTTTCAATACAAAACTGAAATACTTTTTGTCCGGATGGTAGTATACGAGCAGGTCTTTCAAATCTTTGCTTGTAAACTTATCCGTAGTAGCACCAGAGTTGTATGCAGTTTTGGCATCTTCCGCTGAGAAGAACTCGTTATTCAGCGTCCAGTTTACCTCACTGTCGTCCGAACCTTTAATTTCTAAAATGTATTGATCTTTATTGGCAATATCACTTAACGAACCACTCACCTGATCCGCTTTACCCAAATCAGCAAGACTGAAAGTACCAAAGATATTGATATTTTTCAGCGATGTATTGTAGTTAGTGTCATCTACTTTAGTGAAGTTTGCATCTTTTGATTTCGGTGCAATTTCGCTATATTTCGGCGTATTGCTCAGACCGCTAACGGGTGTAAAAGGAATAATTCCTTGTGTGTTTGGAACAGGAATTACTGGAATATTCGTTTGTGTAAAGTTTACTTTTACCGTATTGCTATACTCGATGCCTGGCTTGAACACAAATTTGATTTCATTATTTCCGTTTGCCAGTGCGTTGGCAGCCGCTGTTTCCGAGGAAGCAGCCAACTTAAAGTTCGCTCCTGAGCCATCAAGATCAACTAATACGTTGTTCACATACAAGAATACATTTCGGTTACTGCCAGTGTAGTGAATATCCGCAGCATTACTCACGTCCAGCAATTTACCTTTAAAATAACCTAATTGATTCAGTTTGTACGTATTTAAGTTTGCACTCGATGTATTCAACGGAATTTGTTGACCATCATAAATGGTATCGTATTTCATGAATGGACCCTGCAATAAATTAACAGTTGCCTTGATCAATTTACTTGAGTCACCATTCAGGTAAAAATTCAGTACGTTTTGTCCTTCTTTAGGCAAAGTATCTACGTAAGCAACAATTTTTTTCACTTGTGTTGACTTACCATTAATTGTCCGAATCACATCTTGGGGTGAACCCACGGTATGAACCGATACACCAGAAAGCTCGTTAATTGAGCTAGGCGTACCATTAACAATGATAAACTCCATACCTACAGGCACTGATGGAGCATCAGTAGTCTTGTTCTTCATAGAACTTCCTGTTAATTTCATGGCTTCATCTATGGCAGCTGCTTGATCAGACCCGCTACCCTTGATTCTATTCAACAGCTGATTATTAAGATCCGGGAGAAAGTTCACGTCATCAATATAAGGCTGTGTGCTGCTGCGCAATGTAAATTGAACCGCAGATGCATTGGAACTCGTTCCATTTGCAAAACCTACACTCAGAGATGCACGAATCAAGTGGTCGGTTACGATGCCATCAGGCAATGTTACCTGGAACGGATATAATTTGTAACCAGTAGATGTAACAACATTTGCTGTATCAATCGTAGCATCAATTCCATTGGTATCACCAATTGCGCTACCGTTATTGCTTACGTCCGTAAATCTAGCATTAATTTTGCTCACTACTGGATCAGTTGCTCCGGAAGGAACCAGAACATTACCTTTCAA
This sequence comes from Paenibacillus sp. BT-177, assembly GCF_025846815.2. NCBI lineage: Bacteria > Bacillati > Bacillota > Bacilli > Caryophanales > Paenibacillaceae > Paenibacillus > Paenibacillus sp. BT-177. The sequence continues at coordinate 158,046 of NZ_JAOYTP010000003.1, forward strand.
AACCACACCGCTCGTAGACGATACAGTAAAGTCAGGCGAAGTCGTCAGATCAGCAGACACATTTCCGTCCTTGTTCAATGTCAGATCAGAAAATTCAGGTTTACCCGTATAAATCGTGATTTCACGCGTAACCGTAAGAGCTTGAGTTCCGTTACCCACTTTAATCGTCACTATATTTTTACCCGGGCTGAGTACAACACTTCCTGTTAGCTTATAGCTGGTATAGGAGTTAACAGTATACGTATTGCTACTTTTTGTAGAAGTAAGCGTTACACTGTCAGCATTAGGCGCCGTACCTTGAATGACTACTTTCACATCATCCGTACCGCTATTTCGTGCGTCTGTCAGTACCGCCGTTTGATTCTCAACTAACTGCTGGGTTTCACCATTCAGTGTGGCAGACAGATCATACAGCTTGGGTCCATCCTGATACTCAATGTAAATGGAGTCCTTCATTTCAGCCGAATTTTGACTACTTTGGAATGTAATTCGGTTCAAACCAGGAAACAGTTTAATGTCTGAAATTTGAATCGTAGAGCCATTGACCGTAATTCCGCCCTTTTGACTCTCATTTTTATTAACTACGTTAAGGTTTGTTCCATTTTTAGAGAGTTGGAATACACTATACGATATAGTACTTCCATTCACTCCGTTAATCGTACCGTTAACTGTAACACGGTCGGTATTTACCATTCTGGCCGAATCCGCATCATATTTTTCATTTGGAAAAATGAAATAAGTTCCTGTCGCAGCATGAGCCGTACCTACCAGGGCCGCCGGCACCAAGCCAATGATGAGACCAACCGTCAGCAACATGGATAGCAATCGTTTCAAATCATTGTCCTCCTTTGATTCTGTCGCACCTTGGGGTACGTAATCATTCATTACTTTTTTTATCGGTAGCAAACATACAAAAAATTAGTAAATTCTCAAAAAAGGAGGGAGTTTTTTTACAGCAAACATCAAAAAAGCCTTCAAACCTGCGGTATACCGCTAAGCTTGAAGGCTTACATTTAAATTAAAATTATAATTTCGATCGCGTCTGGGAATCTGGTTTAGCCAACAACCGAATTAGTGTGTTAAGAACAGGACGTTTGGTTTTGCCAACGAGACCAATAACTTCTGCTCCGATCTGTAGGAAGAACATCATGATACATATCACGACAAAGGTGACCCAGTTTGCTTCATTAAGCGCAGCCGACGATTGGATAACGGCTAATATACCGAAAAATACAGCAATACCGTAGATAATCAACACCGTCTGTCTGTGACTGAAGCCTAGTTCGCGCAAGCAGTGATGCAAATGGCCTTTATCCGGTGAGAATATCGGTTTTTTCTGCAACTTGCGACGAATAATAGCAAAGAATGTATCTGACAAAGGCACACCGATAATAATCAATGGGGTAATAAATGATACGATAGCAATTTGCTTGAAACCAAGCATTGAAAGCATAGCTAGAGAGAAACCTAAAAATAAGGACCCTGTATCACCCATAAATATTTTTGCAGGATGAAAGTTAAAAAATAAAAATCCGATAATACTACCTAACAGCACAAGGCAAAGCATCGCCACCATGTAATTGCCCATTAGTAGTGACATCACAGCGATCGTTCCAATCGCAATTCCTGAGACACCTGCAGCTAGTCCATCCAAACCGTCAATCAAATTGATAGCATTGGTCACACCTACGATCCAAAATATCGTAAGCGGAATGGAAATCCAGCTTTCTAAAGAAGAGTATGCATCCTGAAAAGGTACATTTACAAAATCCACACGAATATCAAAAGCAAACACGACCATACATGCCACGGCAATTTGAGCCAAAAATTTCAATTTTGCATTAAGATCAAAACGATCATCGAGAGCACCAATCAATGTAATCAGCGTACCGCCAATCAGAAAGGCTGCAATAAAGTTAATATCCCGCGAGGACAGCATTCCGTCAGGCACAAAAGGTAACATCGCCAATAAGGACAACAGAAATGCCAAGAAAATCCCCAGACCGCCAAGACGCGGCATAATTCGGGTATGTACTTTTCGGGCATTCGGCACATCGACGGCTCCAACCTTCACAGCGAATTTCTTGACAAGCGGCGTAAGTAACAGCGCAAGTCCCAGTGCCATGATGAAACCAATAATATAGATCAATAACATTTGATCATTCGACCCCCAATTTTAAAGCAATGCCTTTTCAGATGTAACCGCATTGAATTATACTCTGATCAAAAATAAATACCAAGCCTCATATTCTGGCAAATTAGCGGGTTTTAAAGGCAGATTCAAGCTATTTATCACACTTTTGTGACGTTTTCTTTTTCACGCATCACTTTCACTGCGAATTTCGGCAACGCAAGCATTCTTTTGTAACGACTAGGCTCTTTTAGGAGTCTATATAACCACTCAGCTCGTAGCTTTTGAAACAGTTTAGGTGCGCGTTTTGTTTTTCCTGATATAACATCGAAACTACCGCCGACCCCCATCATCACCGGTACACCCAGTTGTTCCTTATATTTACCAATCCAAGGTTCCTGCGTATCCGCTCCACGCGCTACAAACAACAAATCAGGGTTCGCTTCACGAATAGCCCTAATCACCGCTTCATCCTCGTTAGGACCAAAAAAACCATCGCGCTTGCCACAAACCGTAATTCTAGGATAAAGCTCATGTACCCGCTGAGCGGTCGCTTGAATCACTTCAGGCGTTGATCCAAGTAAATAAACTTTCCAATGATAGTTTTCTCCAGCTGCGAGCAATTCATGTAACAAGTCAAAACCTGCCACCCTCTCGGGTACAGGATGTCCAACATAGTTTGCAGCCCAGACCACACCAGTTCCATCTGGAACAATCAACTCTGCCTGCTTCATCACATTCATATACACTGGATCTTCCAATGCAGCCATGACCATAATCGGATTGGCAGTGATCACTTGATGGGGGCGGCGAGACTTCACCGCCTGAATTAATACATTTAATGTATCTTTCATATTAAGCCTTGATACCTGAACACCGAAAATCGGGACGGTAGGCACACTCGTAACCTTATCAACTGTCACTGTATCCATCATCCTTTGCGACACAAGTAATTAACGATATGCTGTGCTGGTAAGCGAGCCTCACTTTTTAACAATGCAATTGCTGCCCCTTGGCTCTCGATCCATTGACTACGCTGATCCAGCAGCCGCATAGACTCGTTAGCCAGCTTTTGCGCATCCAGTGCATCTGTAGTACCAACAGGCTGGCTACCAACACGGCTGAGGAAATGATCAATTTTGGGATCGTAGGATATACCCAACGGGGGCACTTGATGGGACGCTGCATAGATTAAGCTGTGCAGCCTCATCCCGATCATCAAACTGCATCTGCTGACCTCCAAAAGCATCTGTTGAGGATCGGTAACTTGGTCACACATACTGACAAGGCTTCCCGTCCCACTAATATCCCCCAACAAATCCATTACCATCCTTGAAGCCTGTTCATCGTCAGGTAAATGGAATGGTAAGAAACGCAAGTGAACACGGCGTTCCGCAGCTAATCTTTTTAAGCCGTCTGCAATAGCCGTTAAATCGCGTTGTTCCTTATCCCAGTAGCGTATAGAAATGCCGACGACTGGGAGTTCATTCTCATCAGTCTCAGTTGCAGCATCATGCAGCTGGGAACCGGAGGGCAAAGGAAGCCCCATTACAGGATCAGGAACAACCTCAACAACCGGACGTTTCAGTTTCATGGTACTCAGCAAAGCAGCAGATTGCTCATCTCTGACGGAAACATATTCACAGCGTTGAAATACAGATCGGATCATAGGATAAAATATCTTCCGTTGTACTGGGCCCATGCCCTGAGCGTATACAAACGTTGGCTTTCCAGCCCATTGAGCCAGTTTCAGAATCGCCAGATAATACGGAATGCTTTTAGGGCTTGTAGCATCCTGGAGCAGACTCCCGCCGCCACTAATGAGCCCGTCACTGTTTTTAATCGCTCTCCGCACTTCTCCCAGGCTCATACGCGGAACAGCTTCTACTCCGTACATTTTCTGTGTCCAAGCAGGGTCAGAAGATAGAACAACAGGCTTGATCGTAATCCCCGCCTGACGGCTTTCCTCTTCTAAAGCAGTCAATATCGACTTGAGCACCGCTTCATCCCCACTATTGTGAAACCCGTAATAACCCGAGATTATTATCGTTTTAGCTGTGGTGACCATTTCTTCCAACATCCTTCCAGCACTTGCCACACGACAATTGCGATGATTCCCAGCACCAATCCAAATCCCAATCCCAACAGCCCACGACTAAACGAGAGTGCTGCTGGAGAGTGAATGTGAGCAAAGGTATCGACCATCGAGGCTTGACCAATAGCAGCTATGATCAGCAAATAGATTGCTTTGCGATATTTCAAAGCCAGGAATGCCCCTACAATAAACAGTGGGTGAGCCATTAAGAATTCCTTATTGCGCGGACGTACACCAAACGCATTCTCCAGGAAGTTACGGAAAACCAGCTCGGTGTTCGACACTGTACCTGCGTTTCCAGTACGAGTCAAATAGTAGTAGCCTGCCGCTGCGATAACAGCCAGTGCGATAACCCACAATACAGTAATCGGCGTACGTAGCAGTTTGGTGATTTCCTCCCGTATAGAAACGCCACGATAAAAGAAAATATAAATCGCCGCCAAGAAGATCGGCAGAATGTGAAGCAAGCTTACACCTCTAAATTGGTTTAACACCAGGCTGTAGGCAATGCTGTTCAACAGCGCAATAACAAAAGGCACTGCAGCCAGCGACAAGATCGCTGTCTGTACGTACAGTATAAGCGTGCGAGTCAATCGTTGACCTACAGAAAGTTCAGGCCCCTGTTCACGTTTAATTCTGATCGTACGCACTGCAATGATCATTGCAACCGTAGGTCCGCTAATCGCTGCAAGCAGCGCCAAACCTTGTTCCATCAAGCTGGAGTTCAAAACATAAAGCCCAGCAGAACCAACCAAACCGAGTGCAAATGCCAGCAAAGTCAATGCCGGAACGAAATAGGACACCATAATGGAGAAGAAAGCTAGCGCACCCAGTACGACGATCATTTTGAGATAGCGCTGAATGGAGGAATCAACCACTTGGAACGGTTCAGCTTGTCCAAGTTCAAACCCTTTTTTCTCCATTCGTTGTACAGCGTTGCCCGGTTTGTCTAAGCTGTGGATCAGGTTATCAACCGAGTCTTTCACCTTGGCCTCAGCAACACTGCGGCTAGGCGCGGTATTCAGATACAACATGCGAATATTCCGATCCTTGGTGGCGAGTGCAAAACGATCGGCCAACGTTTCCACATCGAGTGTTGAATCTTTATCACTTAGTGAGTATAGACGCACAACATTATAGTGGATATCGTAAGCGAGCTTATTGAAGCCTGCCTGCGGTTTCTTTAAGTTTTCGATAGCAGCTAGGCCGATATCGTATTTGTTCAGCAATTTAGCAAATGCCGCTAAGCTATGCTCTTTCTCGTTATCAGTAAAGCCTTTGACTGAATCCCCTTCAAACAAAATGCGCTTTACACCATTTTGCTGAAAGGAAGCCAGCATCTCTTCCGTCAACTCCTGGTTATAGGGAAGGCTGTCACTCATGCGTGGAACAATAAAAAATCCTTTACTCCGGAGCTGCTTCATAGCAATCGGGTCAGGCTGCATAGGCTTGAGATACGCATCCTCTGGGGATGTTTCCACAACAAGCCCTTCCTGTCCCTGATAACTCCACGGCTTTACGTTGATGCCCAGACTTGTAAACGTACGTAAAATTAACGGCTTTAGTGCTTCAGCATTTTCTTTGTCAGCGAAAACAACGTACGTATAATTCTCATTTGCAGGTGAAATACGTTTTTCCAGATCCGCAACATTCTGAGTCGTATAAGTTACAATGCGGCCCGCTTTACGGAAGTCATCCAACGTACTTTCATACATCGCCATGCTGTTCACACCAGCCTGTTGTAAGCGGTCAAGCTGCTCATTCAGATAGTCCTGCGGATGAGCCTGATACGAAGCCGCCTCCGTCAAATCCCGATAATCGAATACAATCTCTACTTTTTTACTCGAGGATTCTGTCTTTACACGATCGGCGATAACTGGAATGGAAGCCAGCAAGCCAACCGCAACCAGAATCCACAACCATTTTCGAGAAGCTGTATTCCAATACTGCCATTTCTGATACACCAAAGAACCTCCTTAATATTCGGGATTTTGCAAAATTCAATGCTGCCCACCTTGCCATTCTACTCTTGAGTAGGCCACTCATTGAATTTTGCAAAATCCTCCGTTGCCGGAATAAGCCTATTTTTCAAAAGCCTCTTCCAGGTTATTCTGCAATACAGAGAAATGACCTCCACGGCGTACTGCCCTTTGCCGTGAGAGGTCACCGATTACTTATTCCATATCTAATTACCTTAACCTATTCTATTATAAAGGGAATTTTCTCAAGCGTCTACGCGGGCCATAACAGCATCGACCAGCTGACCGATTCTTTGCTCCGCGTCTGACAGCGAGGAACCACGTACTGCAAAGTATACTTTGATTTTAGGCTCTGTGCCCGAAGGACGCAGGCAGAACCAAGAACCGTCCTCCAATAAAAACTTGAGTACGTTTTCCTGCGGAAGTCCGTCCAAGCCTTGCGAGTAGTCCAGTACTTTGTCTACCTTCACACCTGCAATCTCTTGAGGTGCGTTGCTGCGCCAATCCGCCATTTTGCTCTGGATTTGCTCCACTCCATCCTTACCCTTGAGTGTACGAGACTCCAGCTTTTCAAGGAAGTAGCCAAACTGCTCGTATAGCTCTTGTAAAACATCATAGAGCGTCTTGCCTTGCGTGCTGTAATAAGCAGCAGCTTCGGCGATCAGCATGGCCGCCAAGACAGCATCCTTGTCACGTGCGTAATTTCCTGCCAGATAGCCGTAGCTCTCTTCATAGCCAAACAGGTAGGTATACTCGCCAGTTTGGTCAAACTGGTTCATTTTCTCGCCAATATACTTGAAGCCGGTTAGCGTGTTAAACACTGTTGCTCCAAAATGTTCGGCAATGACTGCACCCATCTCGCTAGTTACGATAGTTTTGATAACTGCACCATTATTCGGAAGCTTGCCAGTTTCTTTCAGTTGATTCAGCAAGTAGTAAACCATAATTGCGCCGGACTGATTACCGGACAATACCACATATTCGCCATCACGGTTTTTCACAACTGCCCCCATACGGTCAGCATCAGGGTCTGTTCCGATCAACAGATCTGCACCAATTTTCTCACCCAGCGCAATGGCCAGCTTGAACGCATCACGTTCTTCCGGATTAGGCGACTTAACGGTCGAAAATTCTGCATCTGGCTGCTCTTGCTCAGGCACAATATGCACCTGTTCAAAACCTATTTTTTCCAGTACACGACGAACAGGTATATTTCCAGTGCCATGAAGAGGTGTAAACACAACTTTAAAGTTCTTGCCCGGTCCAGCTGCAATCAGTTCTCGGTTCACACTCACAGCGGCTACCGTATCCACAAACGCTTCATCTTCCTCTTCTCCAAGCCAAATCAACAATCCCTGTGCCTCTGCTTCTTCACGTGTCAGACTTTTGATGTCAGCAAAAGAAGGAACCTCACGAATGTAGCCAATCACCTTTTCAGCCTGATCTGGAACAAGCTGACCACCTTCATTATTGTATACCTTGTAACCATTATACTCGGGAGGATTGTGACTCGCCGTGACAACAATTCCTCCACTGGCTCCCAAATGACGTACACTAAACGAAAGCTGTGGCGTTGGACGCAAGGAAGGGAACAACTTAGCTACGATACCATTGCCCGCCAGCACCAAAGCTGCATCCAAAGCAAACTCTGGCGAAAAATGACGCGAATCATGTGCAATGACAACCGAAGGTTTGCCTTCTTTGCCAGCATGCTGCTCTAAAATATAGCGAGCGAGCCCTTGAGTCGCACGTCCGATCACATAACGATTCATCCGGTTACTGCCTGCCCCAATCACTCCACGTAGACCGCCTGTACCGAATTCCAGTTCTTTGTAAAAGCGATCCTCTAGTTCCTGGTCGTTGCCTTGCAATGCGCGCAACTCCTGTTTGGTTTCTTCATCAATATAAGGGTCTTGCAGCCAGCTCTCAATGCCTTCTAATGCTTTTTTACTCAACTGCGTCATACGGAATTTCCCCTCTCCATTTTTGGGTTGTCAAAACAGGATCTCTATGTACACATGCACTCGGTTCAGACGTCGTGCTTATGTCGGCAGGGCTTGTCTATTGGGGTGGGTCTGATAAAGCAAACATAATCTCGCCCTCAGCTACTACTGTGTCGCCCACTTTCGCCGTAGCTTTCCCTTTACCAAAAGCACCTTTGGAACGAGTGATTTCCACTTCAAGTGTCAGCGTATCCCCAGGGACTACCTGTCCACGGAAACGGAAACCGTCCAACCCTGCCAAAAAGCCGATTTTGCCGCGATTGCTCTCTAGGTGCAGTAATGCGACTGCTCCGACTTGAGCCAACGCTTCAGTGATCAACACACCAGGCATAACGGGATAACCCGGAAAATGTCCAATGAAATGAGGCTCAGTCATCGTTACATTTTTAATGCCTACTGCTCTTTTACCTTCCTCCAGTTCAATAATACGGTCCACCAACAAAAATGGCGGTCGATGCGGAATAATCTCCTGAATTTGATTAACATCCAATTGCAATTTGTCCATTTACCTTAATAACTCCTCTCGCTTGCAGATTTGACTCTGTTCAGCCAGAGTTACTGCAAGCATAATATTACCCCGCTAACGCTGTATAAAAACAGCTCATCACGGCAACAATGTTAGATATCCTTCACCTACTGCAGAAGTGAAGGTTGAGATAAGGGGCTTTTTCCGCCGGTTACGCAACCAGAGGCGAGAAGAAGCCCTTTTGCTCGTGCTTGGTTTTACCCCGTAGTGTTATAAACTCCCCATCATTATACATTCATCAGATGCAAAAAGAAAATTATGCGGAAGTACCATATTTGTTGCTCCTATTATGGAGTGAAGCGAAGTTTCATTTTGAATCAAGGGGGACAGGCTGCGCGATTTATTTGATCTTCCGATCGCTGTTGCCCCTTAATTTTCTCATTCTACAAAAGCCTGTAAGGTTAAAATTTAGGGGCAAAGGCGAACGCTACCGCTTCTCCAGATTCAAATAAACCTCTCCGCCTAGTTACTTTTGCTCAAAAAGAAAGCTCGCCTCAATAATACTCGCTTGTCGCGAAGAGCAGAGAAGGAACCAAAGGCTTCTGCAATTGTCTCCAAGGACGTAAGATGTCCATCACTACGTTTGAAGGATTCTCCATTGAAAACATAACAAAACCCTGCGCCACCTGGCACAGGGTTTTGTTTCCTATACGCCCCACACAAATTGCGGGTCTATTTACCTTAACAAGAGTAGCTCTGATGGCGAGTAGCAGCGGAGCGGGCAGAATTGTTCTGGAGAAGCGCAGCGTTTGCCTTTATCCCCGGATTCAAACCTCAAATGTTAAAATCAAAATAAATCTGGGGATAACAGCAATCGGAAGAACAATCTGCACGCGGAGCGTCCATTTCTCGCCACAACCACTCTTTTAAAGTAAACTAAGGCGCAAATATAAGATCAATGACATGCTGCCAGGTTTTCCATTCAAATACGCCTGCCAGCCCTTGCTTACCTACAATTACATATCCTGCAATTAAGCCGCCTAACAGCGAGAACAGGAGCAGCAACGGAACTACGAAATAACGAGCAGTACGCCAGCGGGATTTAGTCTTTTCAGGCACCGGACGGGAATCAGATTGTTCTTCCTTCATCACCAAATCCTTAAGCCCTCAAATTATTGGCCAGGTTCATCATCGTATCGCTAGAGGTTAATGCCCGTGCCGCCATTTGATACATCCGCTGGACTTGCATCATATCTGTCATTTCGCCCGCTAAATCCACATTAGACTCCTCAAGATAACCGGAACGCACAGATACGTCCGTTGGAACAGCACCTGCCACCCCAGCTGCCCCGAATACATCGGCTTCTGTCACACCATTTGCTAACACAAACAGGTTATCATCCCGCTGTTGCAATCCTTCTGGACGCTGTACATCCATTAGCTTAATTCGCTGACCAACTGTCGGAGCGCCAGTTCCATTAGCACGAATTAGCAATTCGCCATCGGAGTTAATAGCTACTTTGGAACCCGCTGGCGCAGTCACAGGAATATCGTTATTATCCAGCACAGAATAACCTTCGGCAGTGGTCAACATCATCGTCTCATTATCATTCGGATCAGGAATAAAATGAAAGCTGCCGTCACGCGTCCAAGCTTTTTGCCCATTTCCCTGGATTTCAAACAAGGCATTCCCCTGGATCGCCAGATCCGTAGGAAGTCCCGTCTCCTTGAGCGGACCTTGTTCCATATTTTTCATAATTGAGGTCGTTTTGACTCCATAGCCCAAATTATAGCCGAGCGGCATCGCCCGTCCATTTTGGAGATACGTTGAAGGCTGTTGCTGCACATTAGCCAATACATCTTCAAAGGAACCTTGTTTACTCTTATAACCAACCGTATTGACATTGGCGATATTATCGGCAATTAAATCCAAACGCTGCTGCACACTGGCCATAGACACCATTGCGCCAATCATGGAGTTGTTCATCACTTACCCCCTGTTATACACGGCCTACTTCGTTAACGGCCTTGTCCAAGCTTTTATCATAAAATTGAATAACCTTCTGATTCGCTTCATACGCTCTTAACGCAGCCATCATGTCCACCATCGACTGAGCAGCATCTACATTAGATACTTCCAGATAGCCCTGGCGAACAGATACAGTATCATTAGCGGTCATCATTCTAGCCGTAGCACCATCCGTATCATTCAGGCGGAAATTACCGTTGCCCTCACGAACGAGCTGGTACGGCCGATCAATCACACTAATTCCAAGCGTCGTTCCGAGCAACTGGTTGGATTGGCTGTCCACCAATTGACCCCGTTCATTTACTTTAAGCGCTGAGACAGACCCCGTCAATTGAATTGGGTTTCCATTCGTATCCAACACTGCTGAACCAGTCGACGAAAGCAATGCTCCCGTTCCATTTACTTGGAAATGCCCATCACGTGTATAGCGGACATTACCATTATTGTCCCGTACCGTAAAAAACGCTTCTGGACGATAGGTGACTTCACCGTTAGCATTGATGAATTTTCCAGCCTGATCAAAAGCCATAGGTCGACCAGTAGCCGGGTCGTTCACATTAATATTGGACTGTAACGCAAAATCCGTAGTTTGTCCACTATCCTTCAACGCTCCCTGAATGTAAGGAGAGAGGCTTTCCTCAGCAAAAACGCCAGTATTGAGCTTGCCGACCGTACGGTCCGGGTTATCAGGGTTTCCCCCCGTCATGGAAATAAGCATTTCGGGGAATGAGCGTTGAACGCTATTCTCCTGTTTATATCCCGTGGTATTCATATTAGCAATATTTTGCGTCACAGTGTCATGACGTCGTTGTTGTGTCATCATTCCGGCGGCCGCAGTATATAAACCTCTCAACATGTATCGTGCACCCCAATCCTATACTCTGCTCATCAATTATATGCCCGCATGGAGGCACTAAAGCCAAAATGCTAGGCAACCTGCCTGACCGCACACGAGTCTCTTATAGTCACTATCGGCAGATTAGAACTTTTTCTTAACCACATGATCCAAATTATCCAGCATAATTCCTGTACCTTTAACGACACAATGCATCGGATCTTCAGCAACCAGCACTGGAACACGCAATTCTTCAGCAAGCAGCTCGTCCAAACCGCTAAGCAACGCACCACCGCCAGTCAAAATGACACCACGGTCAATAATATCGGCTGATAGCTCCGGTGGGGTCTGCTCCAGTACAAACTTAGCTGCAGCTACAATCGCTGACACGGGATCTCTCAGCGCATCCTGCACTTCTTCCGCGGAAATACTTAACGTCTTGGGCAATCCGGATACCATATCCCGTCCACGGATGTCCATCTCAGCACGTCGTCCGCTCGGATGCACGGTTCCGATAGCAATCTTGATATCCTCAGCCGTACGTTCCCCGATGAGAAGCTTGTACTTCGTTTTTACATATTTCATGATGGCTGTATCAAATTTGTCCCCTGCCATTTTAATAGAAGAAGCTGTTACAACATCTCCCATAGAGAGAACTGCAACGTCTGTTGTTCCGCCACCGATATCTACGACCATGTTGCCGCTAGGCTCAAAGATATCCATTCCTGCCCCGATGGCAGCCGCTTTTGGCTCTTCCTCCAAAAATACTTCTTTCGCCCCGCTACGCTCTGCCGCTTCACGAATCGCTTTTTGCTCCACTGAGGTAATGTTCGTCGGCGCACAAATCAAAATACGAGGGTGGCTGTACCAGCTTTTTCCCCCTACCCGATTAATAAAATATTTCAACATCGCTTCTGTTACTTCAAAATCGGCGATGACACCATCACGCAATGGACGGATGGCTATGATATTACCAGGAGTACGTCCTACCATACGGCGCGCTTCTTCTCCGACAGCCAGAACTCTTTTTGTATCGCTTTCTATCGCAACAACGGAAGGTTCGTCAAGAACAACCCCCTTACCTTTGACGTGGATAAGCACGTTGGCCGTACCGAGGTCGATACCGATATCATTACTGAACATATTAAAAAGGCCCCCAAAGTGATATTTTAAAAAGCTAAGATTCGACAAGAAGCGGCAAATATATGTATAAACCTACGGTTACATGTCATTTTTCGTCTTGTACCATCTTTTAACATATCATACTTCAGGGGGTTGATTCAATGGCTTTGCCAGCCAATTCACTATATATTTTTAGGACTTTCCGGAAACAAGAATTCCCCTTCTTTTCCCACTCGTTTTTTTGTACTTAATTTTCGTCGCTTCACCCCCCCGCAGATGGCGGATGGATTTATGGTATTCGAGAATGTGCTTCACCTGATCGGCAAGATCCGGGTTAATTTCAGGCAGCCGTTCGGTCAGATCTTTATGCACCGTGCTCTTGGAGACACCAAATTCCTTGGCAATCGTACGGACCGTATTCCTTGTTTCCACGATACAGCGACCGATTTTGATGGTCCGTTCCTTGATGTAATCGTGCACGCTCCCGCCTCCCTACTGTGGATAGTTTGGTACATTATATGAGGAGCGTGCCTATATATTCGCGGTTTGGTGGGAAGACATGCTTCGGAAGGCCTATTTATTTGGCAAAAGCAGCTTATATTTACCTCATGCGCTAAAACTACACAAGAAAAAAGCAGGGAATTTGAATTCCCCGCTTTGCATGCAAAGCTATGATCCATTTATTTTTTAGGAAGCAGACCTGCTGGATTCACCGGCTTGTCATCCTGGTACACTTCAAAATGCAGATGTGTTTTCAAATCCTTTTCAAGCTCGTTGCGCCCTGCTGAAGCAATCACATCATTTTGTTTTACTTGATCGCCTTCTTTTACTTTCAGATCGCTCAAGCTTTGGTACACTGTTTTGAGATTATTATCATGCGTGATTTCTACGACGTTACCTACCAGCGGATGTTGTTCCACACGAGATACTTTTCCACTCAGAGCGGCTCTCACTTCAAACGCCTGATCGTCGGACCGAGAAAGGTCAATCCCCGTGTTAGCGGTAAATGTTTTATCGTACTCTACCATAGCTGCCGCTTGCTCATCAGCTGTCGCGTTTTCGTCAAAGAAAGGCTTTACGACCTTCACTGCGCTAGCATCTGCCACTGGCCACGAGATATTTTCTGACTGAGCAACAACCTCCACACTTTCTGGTTGTTGTTCGTTAACATCGGTACTCACTGCGCTTGTGCTTTGTACCGATGGACTAGCTGGGTCAGGTTTGAAAGACTTCTGGCTAGCATCCTGATAGACCCACACTAAGGTTAGTATAATGGCTGCTGCGGCAATGTAGGCTGCCGGGTATGCCCACCTTTTGGACAACAGCTTTTTCCACGAAGACGGCCGTGAAGCTCTTCCACCCTGAAAGGTTTTGGGTGTATCTTCATGATTTTGGTTCTGGTTTTTATTTTGTTCACTCATTTGCTCATCACCTCAGTAACCAGTGTTACCGGGCGCAACTCTTTTATACTTCAAAGTTACGAAAAATTTACTAACTTAGAATACGAGAGGCATTCGCAAAAGAAATGCCAGTATAATAGTGAAGAAGAATCTGAGTGGCGGTATGACCTTCCTTGGCCATTCCATTGGCTCCCCACTGGCTCATACCGACGCCATGGCCATACCCATAGGTTGTTATTGCAATCCGGTCCCCTTCGGTCTTCCACGTAAATTCAGCCGATCGCAGCCCTAGTTTGTTACGAATCTCCGGCCCCGTAAAGACCAAGCCTCCCACCTCAATCTTCTTGATGCGATGCCCTTCTGTCTTGGAGAGTATACGAATCTCTGGCATACTCCCACCTCCAGTAGAAGCAGTGACCGCAGCACGACTCAATCCCAATCTATCGAACACGCTTTGACGGCTCAGTGTGACGGTTTCTGTAAAACGGGGGGCCAGCTGCTTGTCCCATGGACTAGACACACTTCGTAAATAGGGCACGGCCTTCGCCCATACATCCTCTGAATTTTCGGTATAGCCGTTGCTGGTAGAAAAAAAAGAAGCTGTAATGGGTTTACCCTCATATACCATGATTGTATCCTTGGTCTCGCGCACAGCCTGGCGAATTTTTGCCAGATCTGCGGATTTACCAGAACGCTCCCATTCTCTAGTAAGTTTAGCTTTGGAGATGTAAGCCTGGTGTTTAACGGTATCTGTCACATCTGCGCCTGCCGGGGCGCCGCTGGTGTCATCAGCCAACAAACGCCGGGTAATGAATGTACGCGCGGCGATAGCCTGTGCTTTCAATGCCTCTTCCTCAAAGCTGGGCGGCATTTCAGCTGCTACTACGCCGACAATGTATTGCTCCAAAGGTAATGTCTCCGTCCGGCCAGTAGACGTAACGTACACCCGCACGTCCGGCTCTGCCACGACCGGAACGCTACGCGCTGGAGCAGCGGGTACGGCCGGTATCGGCGGAACACCCGGCAGGCGCGTGACGGGTGCCTCGCTCTTTGCCGTCGTATTAGACTGCGCGGGTGCGGCTGTGCGGCTCCCAGTCGGCAAAGGCTGCGCCGCCTGCCGAGGCCATGCCATGAGTGCGGGCACAGCCACGGCAAGCACCAGCACCCCTGCCATGGCTGCAAATGGCAGCCATGGGCGGCGGCTGCCCCAACGTGGGGCTCGCCCGGCTGCAGGTCGCAGATGCGGCTGCGGTCCCCGCCGCCTGCTTGCGTCGTATGTGTTACCGGGCGATGTTCCAGCGCCAGGAAGCATCGTACCGACAGTGTGTGTGGAAGTCAACGCTGTGGTACGCCGATTGGTCTTGGCGATAGTCGGCAATCCACCTGTTGATTCTGCATGCTGCTGCATATGTTTATTTTTCTGCAACAAAGTTGCTATAGAGCCAGAGCTTTCCTCCGCAAGTGAGGCCTGGCGATGTTCCTGAGGATGATGAATTGGTATACGGATGCGAACCTGTGAATCTTTCATAGGCTGAAACCTCCATCAAAGGGCTAAGTGTCCGGCTGAAAGTACAGATATTCTCCAGCAGATATTTTCAATCATATGAGGTCGTCCACTTTGATAGAACCGTTTTAAGAGAACTGAAAGAATGAAAAAGACAAGCAGCAAAAACACAAAAAAAACCAAGCCCTTTCGGACTTGGTTCTAATTGTTCAAGTTTATACCTATGCCAATAAGTTAAAGGTTAGGCGAGGGAAGGCTGAATCTTCTTGAACAGATTCCCCGGCGTTTCTTCTGCCACAACACGCTCTGTGCTAGCCGAATGATCCAGTTTGGATTCATCTACAGTCACTCTGTAAATATCCGCTCCCAATCCAGTCAGTTTCTCCGCCAAATGAACGTAACCACGATCGATGTGATGAACGCCAGATACCTCCGTTGTACCTTCTGCAATAAGTCCAGTCAGAATTAACGCAGCACCTGCACGCAAATCTGTCGAGGTTACTTTCGCACCCGTCAGCTTAGCATTGCCAGTTACAATCGCTGAACGACCTTCGACCTTAATTTCTGCATTCATGAGATGAAATTCATCCACATGCATGAAACGATTTTCAAACACAGTTTCCGTAATGATGCTCGTTCCTTCAGCAGCAAGTTGAAGTGCCATCATCTGAGACTGCATATCGGTTGGAAACCCAGGATAAGGCAGCGTTTTAACATCAACGGCCTTTAGCGGCTTATCCGCAATGACACGAATACCATTTTCATCGGGTTGAATCGTTACACCCATTTCTTCCATCTTGGATATAACCGGTCCCAAATGATCGGATATTGCGCCTTCTACATATACGTTCCCGCCTGTGATCGCAGCAGCAACCATATAAGTACCTGCTTCTACCCGGTCGGGAATAACCGTATGTTTTACACCATGTAGCTTCTCGACGCCTTCTATACGAATTACGCCTGTGCCTGCACCGCGTACTTTGGCTCCCATGCCATTCAGGAAGTTGGCGAGATCAACGATCTCAGGTTCCTTAGCAGCATTCTCAATGGTAGTTACGCCCTCGGCAAGAGTAGCGGCCATCATAATATTCTCGGTTGCTCCTACGCTGGCTACATCCAAATAAACTTTAGCTCCGCGCAGACGACCGTTACTTTTAGCTTCAATAAAGCCCTGGCCCAAGCTTATCTCGGCGCCCAACGCTTCGAACCCCTTCAAATGCTGATCAATAGGTCTTGTTCCAATTGCGCATCCGCCTGGAAGCGAGATTCTTGTACGTCCCAAACGTGTAAGCAATGGCCCCATAACCAAAAATGATGCGCGCATTTTCCTAACCCACTCGTAAGGGGCTTCACAGGAAATTATCTTCCGCGCGTCAACACGAATGACCTCGTCTTGGTATGTAACGCCTGCTCCTAAGGACTCCAGCACTTTGTTAATGGTCATCACATCGTCTAGAGGAGGTGCATCCATAATAACACTTTCTCCTTCTTCTCCTAACAGAGAAGCGGCGATGATCGGCAGAACTGAGTTTTTGGCTCCGCTGACTTTGACACTCCCGGTCAATCTGTTGCCACCGCGGACGATAAATTTGCTCATCTATGGTTCCCTCCGCGCGTCATTTCCCTTTTCCATTCTGGAAAAAAGAACATATTCCGCTATTTTCATGCCTTGCTTTTTCATTACATAAAAAAACAAGATTTTATTAATACCCTAACTGCCATCATACCACTGATTAAAACAAGTATACAAGCGTTTTTTACACTTGACGACCACCTGCGTTCTAACGGATTCAGGCTGTTATACATGTACGGTGCTTTTGTTTACCATTGTTAACAATATGGCATGATGTTATTCGACAATTCCTGCACATACAGAGTCATAAAGTCATATAACCCGCTTACTTCATGTTAAAACAAATTCTACAGCATCTGGCTCCAAGAGATGTAGCTCAATAAGAAACCAGAAACCAACTGTCCCAAAATAATAGCAAGAAACAAGTGCAGCAATCTGCCCTGCGGTCCTTTGGGTTGCCGGATTAGTAAATCCAGCTTTAAGCTTTGCAAAGCCCACCAAGCTAACGCTATACAGATGAGCGATACGATCATAGAGATCAGCGCGGTCATACTCGCCGATTGACTTAACTGTTCAGCCAACTGCTGCTTCCCGTTCATTCGTAATTCCTCCCATCTGCGTCACAGACTTCTTTATAATACTCGGCAAGCGCCTAATATGCTAGTGCTATTTCTGTTTCCAGTACATTTATTTCGACAAAATGTGAATAATCACTTCTGTTTCGCGAATTTAAAAGGTACTAAATACCTAGCTATCAACCTAGAAATAGGACTATACTTTTGGAAAAGACAGCTAAAAAAGGGCTCGATCACAGTGATCGAAGGAAGCAAAGGCGTCACTTTACCTTCTGCAGGCATTCTTGGGCAGAAGTTATGAAGTGGTCTCTTTGTCATTCCATCCGTATACTATGCCGAACCCTTTTTAAATTCCACTCAAAATCCAATATTAATTCTTATTGGTTCTGATACTTGTGGCATTCAATCGGTTAAGCGCCCGTTGCAGAGCGACTTCTGCCCGATGATGGTCTATCTGTTCCTGCTTGCTCTGGAGCCGCAGTTCTGCCCGCTCCCTTGCCGCACGGGCACGTTCCACATCAATATCTTCGGAACGTTCCGCACTCTCAGCCAAAATGACCACTTTGTCTTTGCGGACCTCAATAAAGCCCCCATTGACCGCAATCACTTCGGTTTGACCACCGATTTTAATGCGAACCGGTGCAATCTTCAAGGGAGTGACCAAGGGAAGGTGTCCTGGTAAAATCCCAAGATCGCCTTCCGAGCCGCGAACACTGATGCTGTTTACCTGTTCTGCATAGACCAGGCGCTCCGGCGTCACAATCTCTAGTAAATAGGTGCTCACTTGAATCCCTCCTGGAAGCTGTCCACAGACAGCTCACTTCGTAAGGCTCGGCTATTCTCTGCCTGTATGTTTACAACGTTTTAGCTTTTTCAACTGCTTCTTCAATGGCTCCTACAAAAAGGAAGGCCGCTTCTGGAAGGTTGTCATGCTTGCCTTCCAAAATTTCTTTGAAGCTACGCACCGTTTCTTTAACCGGTACATATTTACCCGGGAAGCCGTTAAATGCCTCAGCAACGTGGAAAGGTTGTGAAAGGAAACGCTGGATTTTACGGGCACGTGCTACCAGCATTTTATCTTCTTCACTCAACTCGTCCATACCTAGGATCGCAATAATATCCTGAAGCTCATTGTAGCGGGCCAAAATTTGTTTTACCCCTTGCGCTACATTGTAATGCTCTTCACCCACAACGTCTGGAGACAAAATACGGGAGCTCGATGCGAGTGGATCAACCGCCGGGTAAATACCCATTTCGGAAATTTTACGTTCCAGATTCGTTGTAGCATCCAAGTGAGCGAACGTTGTAGCAGGAGCCGGGTCAGTATAGTCATCCGCAGGCACGTAGATCGCCTGAATGGAAGTAACGGAACCTTTTTTAGTAGAAGTGATCCGTTCTTGCAATTGACCCATCTCAGTTGCCAGCGTAGGCTGGTAACCTACTGCAGAAGGCATACGTCCCAACAGGGCAGAAACCTCAGACCCTGCTTGGGTAAAGCGGAAAATGTTATCAATAAAGAGCAACACATCACGGCCTTCTTGGTCACGGAAATATTCCGCCATCGTTAGACCTGTGAGGGCAACACGCAAACGTGCACCTGGGGGCTCGTTCATTTGTCCGAACACCATCGCTGTTTTGTTGATAACGCCGGAATCTCTCATTTCATGGTACAAGTCATTTCCTTCACGTGTGCGTTCACCAACACCCGCAAATACAGAAATACCACCATGCTCCTGAGCGATATTGTTAATCAGTTCTTGAATGGTTACGGTTTTACCTACACCAGCACCACCAAACAATCCGACTTTACCGCCCTTGGCATAAGGAGCCAGCAAGTCGATAACTTTAATACCAGTTTCGAGCATCTCTGCTTGAGTTGTCAGTTCTTCGAAAGAAGGCGCTTGACGGTGAATCGGATTTCTTGCCGCTTCACTCATATCAGCACCATTGTCAATTGGCGTTCCAAGCACGTTAAATACACGTCCAAGAGTAGCTTCGCCGACAGGTACAGAGATAGGCGCTCCCAGATCTATTGCTTCAGCTCCACGAACCAAACCATCTGTGGAAGACATGGCAATACAACGCACACGGTTATCACCTAGATGTTTTGAAGCTTCGAGCGTCAGATCAATTTTGACTCCGCTCTCCAGCACAGTCCCAATATGAATAGCATTCAGAATTTCCGGGAGCTGTCCACGTTCAAACTCAACGTCGACAACCGGACCCATGATGCTCACTACGCGTCCTTTGTTCATCTTTTGGTTTCCCTCCTACAAGCTTGCACAGCCGCAAATCTGAACCATTCTGATTTGTTTTGCGCCCGCAGTTTATCATAATAGTGTAGACCCTGTTATCAAATAGTCGCAAGCCAGTCGTATTAAGACTGAGCGTTAGCCCCTGCGACAATTTCCGTAATTTCCTGGGTAATAGCCGCTTGACGAGCACGGTTATAGGTCAAGGAAAGCTCTCCAATCAACTTGGTAGCATTCTTCGTAGCAGCTCCCATCGCCGTCATTTTCGCTCCCAGTTCACTTGCTTTACCATCCAGTAAAGCGCCGTAAATGAGCGTTTCCGCATAACGGGGCAGCAATACTTCCAGCACTCCCTCTGGTGAAGGTTCATACTCATAATTAATTGAGGATGAAGCTGTAGCTGAATCCGGTGTTGCCATCGGCAACAACCGATCAACTGTTGGAATTTGAGTCAATGCGTTAACAAAGCGGTTATAGCATAGATAAAGCTCATCAAATTCTTTAAGTTCAAAGCCTTGTACGGCTTTGCTAGCAATCGTTTTGATATCTGAAAATGCAGGTGTATCTGATAGATCTGTTACCGATTCTGCAATAGGGAATTCACGACGTCTGAAATAATCCCGTCCTTTTCGCCCAATGATGAAAATCACGAATTCATCCTGTGAACGGTGACGTTCAGCAATCGTCTGCGTAACCTGTCGCAGAATATTAGCGTTATAACCACCAGCCAGACCACGATCAGATGTAATGATGAGATAAGCCGTCTTTTTAACCGGACGACTCTCCAGCATTGGATGCTTGATGTTATTCGCTCCAGAGGCAATACTACTCACAACTTCTTTGAGCTTTTCCGAGTAAGGTCGAGCCGACTCTGCTTTCTCTTGAGCTCTTCTCAGTTTGGAGGCAGCGACCATTTCCATCGCTTTCGTAATCTGCTTCGAACTCTGCACACTTTTAATCTGACGTTTAATGTCGCGCATACCTTTTGCCATGATTTCACCACCTTCAAGCTTTGGCCAAACCAAAGCTAACTTCATAAGATTAAAATCCAGCCGCACATATGTTAAAGGGCCTGTTATTGAGAGTAAAACATGCCAAGGAAGCCACAACCCAGAGGGTACGCTTCCTTAGGACATCTTTCATCATAAACAGGCAAATTCCAATATAATTAAACCGACGTGGCGAATGATTTTTTGAATTTCTCGATAGCTGCCTTCAAAGCTGCTTCATTATCAGCAACCAAGTCTTTCGTGTCGCGGATAGATTGAAGCACATCCTGATGATCGGACTCCATGAAAGACAGGAAGTCTTTTTCAAAACGTTTTACATCCGATACAGGGATATCATCGAGGAAGCCTTTTACAGCAGTATACAAGCTCACTACTTGTTGCTCTACAGCAAGCGGTTGGTTAACACCTTGTTTCAAAATTTCCATCATACGTGCACCGCGATCGAGACGGGCCTTAGTGGATTTATCCAAATCGGACCCGAATTGGGAGAACGCTTGAAGCTCGCGATATTGAGCAAGATCCAGACGCAGGGAACCTGCAACCTTTTTCATCGCTTTAATCTGAGCGGAGCCACCTACACGAGATACGGAAATACCTACGTTGATCGCCGGACGTTGCCCTGCATAGAACAAGTCAGCTTCCAGGAAGATTTGTCCATCCGTGATGGAGATAACGTTAGTTGGAATATATGCAGAAACGTCGGAAGCCTGTGTCTCGATGAATGGCAATGCGGTAAGTGATCCGCCACCCAACTCATCATTCAGCTTCGCTGCACGTTCCAGCAAGCGAGAGTGCAGGTAGAAAACGTCACCCGGATATGCTTCACGACCCGGTGGACGGCGCAGCAACAGGGAAAGTTCCCGGTAAGCAGACGCTTGTTTAGTCAAGTCATCATAAACAACGAGGACGTGCTCGCCTTTGTACATAAAGTACTCACCCATGGCACAGCCAGAGTAAGGAGCAATGTACAGCAATGGTGATGGTTCGGAAGCAGATGCCGTAACGACAATCGTGTATTCCAGCGCACCATGACGACGCAATGTTTCAACAACTTGAGCAACCGTGGATTGTTTTTGACCAATAGCAACATAAATACATTTCATGCCGTTGCCTTTTTGGTTCAAAATAGCATCGATTGCGATAGAAGTTTTACCCGTTTGACGGTCACCGATAATCAACTCACGTTGACCACGACCAATCGGTACCATCGCATCAATAGCTTTAATTCCTGTCTGCATAGGTTCATGTACCGATTTACGGGCCATAACGCCTGGAGCCTGACTTTCAACCGGACGGAATTCTGTTGTAGCAATCGGTCCTTTACCGTCTACTGGTTGCCCCAGCGGGTTAACTACACGCCCGATCATTGCTTCGCCTACAGGGACTTGCATGATCTGGCCTGTACGTTTTACTTGACCACCTTCACGAATGTCGGAGAATTGACCCAAAATAACAACACCGACATTGCTTTCTTCCACGTTGAGCGCCAAGCCCAATACGCCAGTGTCGAATTCGACCAATTCACCGGCCATAACTTTTTCCAGTCCGTAAACGCGGGCAATACCGTCGCCGACTTCAACAACAGTGCCGACTTCAACGACCTCGATATCATTTTTATATTGTTCAATCTGACTTTTAATCAATGAACTGATTTCCTCAGGTTTGATACTCAAGTGTGTTCACCCCTATCTTCTATACTCGTCTGTTAAAGGATTTCTCGAGACGATCCAGCTTGCCGGCCAGACTGCCGTCGTACAGTGTATCGCCGATAACCACTTTCAATCCGCCCAGCAGACTCGGGTCCACTATATTTTCCACACGGATTGTTTTATGTTCACGGGTTCCGAATTCCTCGGCTACCGCTGTTTTTTCCTGCTCACTTAAAGCATAAGTCGAATACACCTTAGCATGGGCAATTCCCAACTTGTATTCCTGAATATCGAGATATCCGGCCAAGAGAGATTCGAACAAATCTGCTCTACTGCGCTGAATCAGCAGCTTAATCGTGTTAATCAGCGATGCAGACAACTTGCCTTCAAAATCGCTAGCCAGAACCTGAAGCTTGACTGCTTCCGTAATGTTAGGAGAATTAATGAATTTACGGATTTCAGCATCCCCCGATACAGCTTCTACAAAAGCACGTAGCTCCTGTTCGGTTTCCATAATGGTTTGCTCCTGCTCTGCTACTTCATACAAAGCTTTCGCATACCGTTTGGCAACTACCGTATCTCGGCTCATGCTTTGCCTCCTACCTCTTTAAGGTATTGGTCGACAAGCTCTCCCTGGACTTGGTCTTCCTTGATTTCCTTTTGAATCAGTTTGGAAGCAATTTGTACCGAAGCTTTACCCACTTCGCTGCGCAGTTCGGCAACTGCCTTATTACGCTCGCTTGTGATTTCACGAACAGCTTCGTCTTTCAGGCGGACAGCTTCGTCTTTAGCCTGAATAATAATTTGTTCCGCTTGCTTGTTACCTGTTTGTTTTGACTGCTCTATAATATCGTAGGCTTCCTTACGCGCCTGTTGGAGAGCCTGCTTTTGCTCCTCAACATAAGCAACAGCCTGTTCACGCGTTTGTGCCGCCTCATTCATTTGCTGTAACACGAGTTGACGCCGCTTTTCCATAACGGAAAAGAGAGGGCCAAATGCATAGCGCGTCAGTAACCAGTACAAGATCAAAAATGCAATGATAGTGAAAACGATACTTGTCCAATTTAAACTCAATTGAAGTCACTCCTTTCCGGTGAACGTCGGTTCTGGATCTTTCATGTTCCAACGAACAAAGAAGGCGCGGATGGCTGTGCCTTCCCCGCCAAACCTTGCATAGTTCAATTCATTAAGCCTTAGCGTAAAAAATAAATGCCAGAACGACACCGATAATAGGTAGGGCTTCGACCAGACCTACACCGATAAACATAATAGTTTGTAAGGTGGACTTCGCCTCTGGCTGACGAGCGATACCTTCAACTGTTTTACTTACGATCAGACCGTTACCAATACCTGCGCCAAGCGCACCCAAACCTACTGCGATAGCTGCTGCTATTAATGCCCAAGCTCCCATTTTAAAAATCCTCCTTAGAGATGTGTATTTGTATTGTACATGTATTTGCAGTTAAGCGCGAAGCGTACTCCTGAACTTAACTAAAAACCTGAAACATAATTCACCTAATGTTCTTCTTCATGTGTGTCAATTGCCTGTGATATATATACGAACGTCAAAATGGTGAAGACGAACGCCTGAATGCTACCGACAAAAATACTGAATCCCTGCCAGACTACGAGTCCCAATACGGAAGCAACCATACCTCCCACACCAAGTGCTGTCATTTTCAGCAGAACACTAATCAAAACTTCGCCGGCAAAAATATTACCGAATAGACGCATACCGTGTGTCAATAGTTTTGAGAACTGCTCAATCAAGTTAATTGGCAAAAAGAACGGAAATGGCTGAACATAATGCTTGAAGTAAGCTTTGGTATTACGGAAGATCCCCAGGAAATGAACCAGGACAAAGATCATCAATGCAAGTCCAATGGACACCCCTGCATCTGCGGTAGGTGATTTCCACCAGCTGATACCTACATGGGCAGCTTCGCCTGGGTGAGACGCCTGTGCTTGTTCTAGTGCTTCTTTGACTGGAATGATTTCATGTCCAAATACTTGGGCACTTTGCACATTATCGAATTCAGTCACAATCCCGAACGGTAAACCCAGCATATTGCCCACGAAAATGAACATGATCAGCGTCATCCCCAAGGAGAGGAATGGCTTCCCTTTTTTCAAATCCATTGTGCTGGAAATCAGTCCTTGAACGAATTCTACAACCCATTCCATAAAATTTTGCAGCTTGCTCGGATTGTCCACAGACAAATTGCGTGTTGCAGCAAATGCCAATCCAAATACAATCGCGCAAGTCACAAAAAGCATAATAATGACGGACAAGTCAATGTTAAACCCGCCCAATTCGATAATCGGTGATTCATGCAACATGTTTTCTCACCCCTTTCTCAGTTGAGCCATTATTTTTCCTGTAGCGTGAATATGATGCCTATAATTAAAAGAAGAAATTGTCCAGTTACCAGGCTTGCCATTACAGCGATCTCATGGAAATAGGCTGGGAACTCCATAGCCAGCACCACTGCCAAAATAGAGGTCGCCAATCGAACGCCAAAGCCAATCCCCACCTTTTTCTTCTTTCCTTCACCGGCAGCCGCACTCGCAACCTGTCGAATCTTGTAGGCCATATATAGCACATTTAGACAGCTTACTCCCGTTCCCAGAATGATTCCGTGAGCAATGTCACGATGTTGGGGCATGAAGGCGGAGACCAGGAAACACAGAGCCATAATCATAAGCGCTACGATCCATAACATCTTTTGCATTCGGGTCATCTCATTCATTTATCCCTCAGTACCTTTCCGATCACAAGGGCAATACTCAATGCGCCTACAACCAAGCCTGCGAGAACGCTTACGCCAGTCCAGATTCCAGATCCACCAAGTTTGGCATCAAGCCATTTCCCGGCATAGAAACCACCCAGTGTGCATATCGTCAAATCAATGCCGATCGCGCTCACCAGTCCTATAGCCTTGAAGGCATTTCCGGTGTTGTTTCGGTTGTTGTTTTGCTTGGAAGGTTTGACCACTTTTCTCATGTCACCCCTGCAATTCCAGTCCATTTTACTTAAATATAAGATGCTTTGTCAATTGAGACATTTTAGCGCCCTAAAGTATAAAAATCAGTCGACAAAGCATCTAAAAATGCTGTATCCCTTGGTAACCGTACAGTTTAACTGTATGCTTACCTTGTAAAGATTAATGATTACGAACGAACGCCTTTTGTGAACATTGTGTGAAATTCTTCAGGACGTTCTGTTTGAACACCATAATGGTGCAAAATCGCATTGACAATTCTTACAGATGCCTGTCCATCACCGTAAGGATTCGCTGCCTGACTCATAGACTCATACAACGTGGAATCTGTCAAAAGAGCCTTGGTCCGACTGTATACGTTCTCTTCACTTGTACCCACCAGTTCCAAGGTACCCGCTTCAATCCCTTCCGGTCTTTCGGTCGTATCACGCAGCACCAGCACAGGTACTCCGAACGAAGGCGCTTCTTCCTGAAGACCACCGGAATCTGTAAGAATCAGATGCGTGTGCGGATAAAAATTGTGCAGATCCACTACATCCAGCGGATCAATCAGCTTAATACGCGGATGGTTGCCCAAAATTTCAAATGCAGGTTCCTTCACGGCCGGGCTCGGATGAACCGGGTAAACAATAGCAATATCCTCAAACTCGTCTGCGATCCGCTTAACCGCGTTAAAAATCTGACGGTGCGGTTCCCCTTGGGACTCCCGACGATGTGCTGTCATGAGAATTAGGCGTTTGCCCTGAGCCCAGTCCAGTACAGGGTGCTCGTAGTCCTGGCGAACTGTATACTGAAACACATCCGTAACTGTATTACCTGTTACATATATTCGCGATTCAGGCTTATTTTCCTTCCGCAAATTTCCAGCTGACAAAGAAGTAGGCGAGAAATGCAGATCTGACAGCACACCTGTGAGCTGACGATTCATTTCCTCAGGATATGGAGAAAGCTTGTTCCATGTCCGCAAACCTGCTTCCACATGCCCTACTTCAATTTGCTGCATAAAGGCTGCATAGCTAGCCAGGAATGTCGTCAGCGTATCGCCGTGAACCAACACAATATCAGGCTTCGCCTCACGCAATACGGGCTCCAGGCCTTGAAGTACACGTATGGAGATTTCATTGAGTGTCTGGCGATCCTTCATTACATCCAGATCATAGTCAGGGTGGATATTAAAAACTTCCAGAACCTGATCAAGCATCTGGCGATGTTGAGCTGTAACGCATACCACGGACTCGATATGCTCCGGATGGCGCTGAAGCTCCAAAATGAGAGGAGCCATCTTAATCGCTTCCGGACGCACACCGAAAATTGTCATCACTTTGATTTTAGACATTTTCTGTTGAACCCCTTTTCATAATAAACATCTGCTTCCCAGATCATTCCGTTCTTCAGATAGATGATCTGTCTTAGCGTCCATAGATTGTGCCAAACCGCTAAAAGCAGTCTACTTGGTTCCGTACAAGCGGTCTCCTGCATCTCCAAGACCCGGAATGATGTAACCATGATCATCCAAACGCTCGTCCAGTGCAGCGACATAAATGTCTACATCAGGATGCGCATCCTGCACAGCTTTCACTCCTTCAGGAGCGGCAATCAGATTCATCATTTTAATTTGAGTACAGCCTCTTTTTTTCAACACATCAATCGCTGCGATCGCCGACCCGCCTGTTGCAAGCATCGGATCAATTACAATCAATTCACGTTCAGTTACATCCGTAGGCAGCTTCGTATAATATTCTACGGGTTGCAATGTCTCAGGATCACGGAACAACCCCACATGTCCTACCTTTGCTGCCGGCAAAAGCTTTACGACACCATCCAGCATTCCCAAGCCTGCACGTAGAATCGGAATAAGCCCCAGCATACGACCAGAAATCACTTTACCTTCGGTTTCTGCAACTGGTGTCTGCACCGTAATGCTCTCCAGTGGGATATCCCTTGTAATTTCATAAGCCATCAATGTTGCTACTTCATCAACCAATTCGCGGAAATCTTTCGTGTTGGTCCGCACATCGCGAATAAATGTAAGTTTGTGTTGGATCAAAGGGTGATCGCAAACCACCAGTTTTGCCATAATATATTCCCTCCGGTATTATCGTCACGTTCTTCCGCACCAGCATATCGAACATCCTGATTCGAAAGGATCTATGTAACCTATTTGTACAAACCAAATAAGCACAGATGCAATGCGTGCCTGTAAATCCTGTTTATTATAACATTCCCTTGGTTGATTTAACACCTGCCACCGCAACCTTTTGTCAAGGGAAAGATATGACAAGTAAAATGCTTGGCAAGGCCCATTTACGTGTGACTTTTGTCATATAAAATCATATCAAAAAGGCTTTGACGGCCCTTGACCGTCAAAGCCTACCAGCTCTAAACTTCCTGCCTGAGATATAGCCTCTGCCACCCCATGCAATTTCTTTATCTATACTTCAGATTGTCCCACGCTCCCTGAAATTGCTGAAGCATTTCGTCCTTCGTAATAACCCCTGCAATATAGGCTTGTATACTACTGCTTAAATCCTGATTCAGTCCCTTCGGGAAGCGCTGGAAGTTCCAGCTCCATATCTTGCCTTCCTTCACGTGCCGAGATATTTCCGCACCCAAATCACCTGTGGTCTCGTCACTGGACGTGATACTTTTGAAGGCAGGAACGAACTTAAACTCCTTGGTGATATAATGTTTGCCTGTTTCTGATGTAACCAGCCAATTGAGAAATTCCTTTGCCTCCTGCTTCACAGGAGAATTTTTATTGACCACCCAGTTTGAGGCCACTCCCACAGCCAGTTTATCTCCAGTAGAGGAATCATTGTCTATGGGGCTTGGAAGAATACCCAAATTCAAGTTAGGATTAATTCCATCTATTTGCGGCTGCGTCCAGTTCCCCTGGTGCATCATAGCGGCCTTGCCTGTCGAAAACAGTGTCACTTGTGTGTTGTAGTCCGTTGTGAGCGGATTGGGGTTTCCATATTTTAAAGTCAGGTCAAGCAACTTCACCCACTGATCGAACACGGGATTACCAGGGATGCGAGCAGTTCCTTTGTTTAAATCCGCAACGTAATTCTCCGGGTTCGACTGTCTGGCAAAGGGGATATTGATAAAGTGATTTCCCAGAACCCACCACTCTGCATAGCCGTTAGCAAAAGGGATAATCCCTGCTGCTTTCAGTCGCTTGGCTGCTTCCTCCAATTCATCTAACGTCTGAGGCAGTTTGGTTATACCCGCTTTTTTGAACAAATCCTTGTTGTAGACAAAACCGAATCCCTCCAGGTTCATAGGCTGTCCATAAATCTTACCGTTAACCGTCATCGGCTTACGGGCGAAATCGTCCAAGTCCTTCACCCATGGCTGATCCGACAAATCCTCCAGGTACTCAAACCACGTATCGCGATCTTGATAACCCTCATTCGTGAAAATGTCCGGCTGATCGCCTGATGCGAACTTAGCCTTCAACGAAGCACCGTAATCTGTACCCCCACCGACAGATTGGATATCCAGCTTGATGCCAGGGTGCGTTTTTTCATATTCAGCCTTCAGCTTGTTCAACGGTTCCGAAATCTCCACTTTGAATTGATAAATGTGTATCGTTTTGGTCCCACTCTGTTGAGCCTTCGTATTACCACAACCTGCAAGCATACATGTAAGCAGCAACATCAGGGAGATGACAAGCAGCACTGTCTTTTTCATCCGATATCCCTCCCATCAGCCTTTAACCGCTCCGGCCGCAATGCCGGAAACGATGTATTTTTGCATCACCAGAAAAAACACAACGATTGGCGTGATTCCAAGTACCAGTGCGGGCAACGCCAAGTCCCATTGCTTGGTATATTGACCAAACAGCATATAGGTCGCAATCGGAATCGTACGCAGCTCAGGATCATTCAAAATGAGCGAAGGCAGCAAATAATCATTCCAGATCCATAACGTATTCAAAATAAGTACGGTCACGAACATAGGGAGCAACAGTGGACAAACGATGCGAAAGAACACCCCGTAACGAGAAGAACCGTCCACTCTCGCCGCCTGCTCAACCTCAATAGGTACCGTTTTAATAAAGCCATGAAACAGAAAAACTGATAAAGGCGCTCCAAAACCCAGATAGCACAAAATTAGTCCTGGTATGCTGTTGTTCAGACTCAATACGTTGGACACTTCCATAAGCGGCAACATAATCGATTGAAAAGGCACGACCATCGCAGCCACAAGCAGCCCGAACAGGAACCGATTAAAAAGAGTGTCATGCCGAACCATTTGGTAAGCGGCCATCGAGCTGATCAGCAGCAAAAACGCATTGCTGACGATGGTGACGATCAGTGAATTCCCCAGTGCTGTGGGAAAGTTTATTTTATTCCAGGCATTAGCATAGTTTTCAAAACGGAAGGTTGTCGGCCACGAAGCGGAATGGGCCAAAATGTCTCCAAAAGATTTAACGGAGTTCACGAGCAAAAAATAGAACGGAACTAGAAAGATCAACCCAACCACAATAAGCAATATTTCAGCTACCCATGTGCTTAAACGATAGTTCGATGTTTTTTCCATTACATTTCGACCTCCTTTTTCTTCGTGAGACGCACCTGAATGCTGGTAATGATCGCAACGACCACGAAGAAAATCATAGCCTTGGCAGTTCCCAATCCAAGCCGATTATTTGTAAACGCTTCATTATATATGTCCAACGCTACAGACTCTGTCGCCTTGAATGGCCCACCCTTTGTTAAAGCCAAATTCAACTCAAATACTTTAAAGGACCAGGATATCGCTAGGAACAAGCAGACGGTCACTGCTGGCATAATAAGCGGCACCACGATATGACGCAAAATCTGTCTTCGGCTCGCACCGTCAATTTGGGCCGATTCAATAAGGGCGTGCGGGACATTATTTAGAGAGGATATGTAAATAACCATGAGATAACCTGCGTATTGCCAAACAAACACAATGACAGTTCCCCAAAAAGCAGTAGGCCCATCACCCAACCACGGTAGTTTGAAAAAGGATAGCCCTGTCGCCTCTCCCACCGCCGAAAAACCGCGTACAAATATAAATTGCCAGATGAAGCCGAGCAGCAAGCCACCGATCATATTAGGCATAAAAAATACAGTTCGCAGTGCATTGCGGGTACGCAATGGCTTTGTAAGCACATAGGCCAGGAAAAAGCCCACCAGGTTAGTTAAAATGACACCACATACGGTAAAACGGACCGTAAACCAAAAAGCATTACGGAAATCTGGATCATCTCTAAAAATATGAATGTAATTCCCTAGCCCGAGCCATCGGACATGTTCAGATACGCCATCCCAGTTCGTCATGGAATAATACAGCCCCAGCAGGAACGGAATGACCATAATTAAGACGAAAAACAACGCCATCGGTCCCACAAATACGAGCTGCTGCAATAATTGCGCGGATTTTCTTTGGCTCAATGCAATCACTCCTTTGTCGTAGATCATGAAGGAAAACGCGCATAATCCTCACTGTAATCGCTTATTACCCAAAAATGTAAGTTTCGAGTCGTCTGGAACAAAAAAGGCTGTTCCCCCTCCGCTAACGAAAGGAAAACAGCCTTATCATATAAGATTAAAAGAATGACGATGAATTAGTATTGGGTTCCTGGATAGATTGGGAACTTGTCTGTTAACTCGCCAACTGCTTGGCTTGCTTTGGACAATACAGTATCATCTTTTGGATTTTTAAGAGTATCAGCAATGATTTTACCGATTTTAACCATAGCCTCTTCATCCATACCACGAGAAGTTGCAGCAGGTGTACCAATACGGATCCCGCTAGTAACAAACGGACTCGTTGGGTCAAAAGGAATGGCGTTTTTGTTGACCGTGATACCCACGGAATCCAATACATGCTCCGCTTCTTTACCTGTGATATTCAAATTGCGTGTGTCCAACAGCATCAGGTGATTATCCGTACCACCAGATACAATATTAATCCCCTCTGCCAGCAGTGTTTCAGCCAGCACCTGTGCGTTGCGAACTACGTTTTGCGCATAGGTTTTGAATGATGGCTGGAGCGCTTCACCCAAAGCAACTGCTTTGGATGCGATCACGTGCATCAGTGGTCCTCCTTGAGTACCAGGGAAGATAGCTTTATCAATCGCTTGCGCCCACGCTTTGCGAGTCAGAATTAGACCCCCACGCGGACCACGTAGCGTTTTGTGTGTCGTTGTTGTCACAAATTGGGCATGAGGAACTGGACTAGGGTGAATCCCTGCTGCCACGAGACCTGCGATATGTGCCATATCCACCATGAACAAAGCACCTACATCATTAGCAATGGAAGCAAAAGCTTCAAAATCAATAGTACGCGGATATGCACTTGCACCAGCTACGATCAGACGAGGGCGGTGCTTGAAGGCTGCTTTGCGCACTTCATCGTAGTCGATACGGAAGTTGTCTTCACGTACACCATAAGCAGCAAAGTTATACAACAAACCGGAGGCATTAACCGGGCTTCCGTGTGTTAAATGGCCGCCATGCGCCAGATTCATACCCAGCACAGTATCTCCAGGTTGAAGAGCTGCCAGATATACCGCCATGTTAGCTTGTGCTCCAGAGTGAGGCTGCACGTTCGCATGCTCGGCGCCGAATAATTCTTTCGCGCGGTCACGTGCAATATCTTCGACGATATCTACATGCTCACAGCCACCATAGTAGCGTTTGTTCGGATAACCTTCAGCATATTTATTGGTAAGCACGGAGCCCATGGCTTCCATTACTGCTTCACTGACGATATTCTCGGATGCGATCAGCTCGATATTGTGGCGTTGCCGTTTCAGTTCAAGCCCCATTGCTTCCATCACTGCCGGGTCACTTTTACGCAGATGTTCCATCATGATTGATTACTCCCTCTCCATGGTCAAATTTTGGGTATACAAGCAAATGCCTGTTCCTCTGTTGGGTACCTCATCATTAATGCAAAAAAGATCAGTACTAACATGCCGACATGACAAATGCTAATCGCAGTTTCCGCCGGCTTCTTGTTCCAGACTGTACACTGCCCGTTGTCCGCCAATAAGTGGAGGACGAGTGAACGCAGCTGTCACACGTGCTTCACCAATCCAGCGAAGGCTTGGGCGAAACGGAACGGCAATTGGGCGTAGATGCATGCCAATCAGCGTTTCGCCGATGTCTATCCCGGCATGAGCCTGCACGTTCGCCGCCAGACATGCATCATCCATAGAGCGATAGGCAACGGTAGCCATAGAGCCCCCTGCTGTACGAACAGGAACAGCCGCAACCTCCATCAGTCCTAATCGCTCCAGTAGAGCACGCTCAACGACCAGTGCTCGGTTCAAGTGCTCACAGCATTGAAACGCCACATCAAAGCCATACTCTCTGCGAACGGATTCTACTCCAGACAGCACTTGCTGAGCCACATCGAGCGCTCCTGCTGTGCCGATCCGACTTCCAGCCACTTCACTCGTGCTTGCGCCAATAACCAGCAGGCGACCAGCTTTGAGACTGGCCGCTTCTGCAATTTCCCGCACGACAGAAGCGGTCTGTGCTTCGAGTGAAATCTCATGATCCAATTGTTCTACCATTGGTACCTCCTTTGGTTGAACAGCCTCTCAGAGACTAGGCGCGGTTTCATGCCCCAAGTTCAACACACTCTCTCCTGATCACAATCTGACTATATTATAGCCGATGTTTCAGATTTCGAGCAGAAAAAATGGAAGAACAAGAAGGCAGCAGAAGATCTGCTGTAGCTTGTATACGAAAAAAGAGCAGTCCACACCTATGTGGAATTGCTCTTTTGCCCAGGCGACCGGCCGTATATCCGATGCTCCATCGTGGTTGATCCCACTTTTGTCGCCAGTTACACCGGATTCTCATTTTTCCACCTTATCTTAACGGATTAACCGTCGAAAATCAACAGATTCCGTACAAAATAGAGGAACGGTACCGATTTTATTCGGAAGAACCTTTTAGCTTGTCCAACAACTTATGCAAAGCCGTACGGATTTCTGCCGCTGTGACATCGTAGTCCTCACGCGAACCACCAAATGGATCTGAGATATCGAAGCCCGGAATCCGTTGGTGTAATTCAATCATTCGTTCACGCTCCTGCGTCGATAGCTCTTGTCCGAGTGAAGCCATCAACTGCTGTGAAGCATACAAGCCATCTAACTCCTGTACGTCATTCAGCACTGCGTCCCGGTCCTCCACATATTCCTTCAGCGTAAATACTTTGCCTGCCGTTTGGGGGAACCGCTGTACGACATGCTGTTTATGTCCTTGTGTCAAGGTTAAGATCAGATGTGCCCACTCGGCAAGCCCGTCGCTTAAAGGAGTTGAAGTGATCTGATCGGATATATCGTGATCACGCAGAACCGCCTCTGCATGTCGGGATATCGGCGTGCCGTCCATCGCAGCTACTCCAGCGGAACGCACGTCCAGTTCCAGACCATGCTCAGCAGCCAGCTTACGCAGCATTCCCTCCGCCATTGGACTGCGACAGGTGTTCCCTGTGCATACAAATAAAATATTCTTCAACGTCTTCACCCCCCGTATGTTGAAAAAATATATAAACAGAGGATTACTCAAATCCTGTATTTATTTTACACTGTCTACGTTAAAATCAAAACATAAACATAAAGCCGAATGCCAGCAAAATAGCACCGCCCACCGCTTCTCCATAATCCCCAAGATTACGGCTGACCTTGCGCCCCAGTAACAGCCCCAGCATCGCCATCGCTCCCCCGCAAAAACCAAAGGCCAGAACAGTCAGCACCAGGTCACTCTGGAACATTCCCAGTGACACTCCCACAGAAAATGAGTCAATGCTCACCCCAAGCGCAAACAGTAAAAGACCCAAAGGCGACCGATGATCCAATACGTGTACGCCGTCCCCCTTGAAGGAATTATATACCATATGCCCGCCCAAAAGGATGAGTAATCCCCCTGCGAAGTAGGTCGTCACATGGCCTAATAAAGAACTCATATAATGGCCTGTGAACATTCCCAGCAATGGCATCAGGATGTGAAAAAAACCAATCACAGTGCTGATGCGCAGCACGTCTCGCAGGCGTATCCCCTTCATACCGACCCCTACGCCCAGCGATAGCGCATCCATCCCTAGCGCTACCGCCATGATCAGAATCGTTACAACCTGCCCAGCATCGGCAGAGGCTGCCAGCATACTCCATCCCTCCATTATCCGTCTGTTCTTGTACACGTTATGCGGACAAGGGGCAAATCAGTACAAGCAGGCACTGAAAACACCCAAAACAGAGATAAGGAGAGAGGAGAAATTAAAATAAGAGACTCAATTGTTCACAGAAGCTACAGACGGATGATTCGATGACCTGCCGCTTTAAGCAGTCGATTCATGACGGCGTCTCCCAATCCTTTCGGCGGACAGGCTTCCGCCAAAATGTAGGTGACGCCGTCCTCATCGCAGCGACGCAGTACGCTGTATAGGCGCTGCGCCGCCTCATGAAGCGCGTCCAGCTTGCCCAGCGTGTAGACTCGTTCTCCGGCGTAGCTGGCGGCATGGTCGTCGAACGCGAGCACCGCCGTGCGCTCCCCGCGCGCGGTAGCCTCCGCCAACGCGGTGCGAATCCAGCCCGTCACTTCAACAGACGACGGGCCTTGTACCACACTCAAGCGCCCTCGTGGCGCATAGTGCGTATACTTCATGCCCGGCGAGCGTGGCGCCAGGCTATCGGCGTCCTGCCCGGGTGTGTCAGCCAGCGCCGGGTCCAGTACGACAGAGCGAGCAACCGTAGCGAGCTGTTCAGCAGTCACACCGCCTGGGCGCAAAATGGTGACGGTTCCGTCGTCACCGACTTGTACTACCGTGGACTCCAGCCCCACACCCGTGGGACCTCCGTCCAAAATGCCGCCGATGCGGCCCTCCAGGTCCTCCAGCACATGCTGTGCTAGAGTCGGGCTGGGTCTTCCCGAGCGGTTGGCGCTTGGTGCAGCCAGCGGCCAACCAGCTTCCGTGATCAAGCGCAGCGCGATCGGATGATCCGGCATGCGCACACCGACCGTGTCCAAGCCTGCGGTCACGCGCGATGACAGTGCCTGCGGCACTACCGGCAATACGATGGTCAGCGGTCCTGGCCAAAATGCATTCATCAGCGCTCGGGCTGTATCGTTAATTTCCGCTACCATGCCTTTTAATTGAGCAGTATCGGAAATATGTACAATGAGCGGGTTATCGGAAGGACGACCTTTAGCAGCAAATACCGCCTCCACCGCTTTAGTGCTGCGCGCATCAGCCCCCAGTCCGTACACGGTTTCCGTAGGAAAGGCTACCGTCTCTCCAGCCTGGAGAAGTACGGCGGCCTCCCGTATGCCCTTTTCCGCAGTGATTAGAGCCTGTCCAGCTGAAAGCTCGTCAGGATCATCCCCGTCTGTGTTGTTCACAGAACCAACGGAAGCCGCTTTTTCCACCTCAAAAGACAAGGTAGCAGGTATAGTCGTGTCCTCATCAGAAACCAGACATCTTACATCCCACCAGTGTGTATGCGAAGGCTGTAATGCCTGCTCCTGCTCTGCTATCTCTTTTTTCACAAAACCTGCGTGCAAGTCATGCATTTGATTCACCTTATCGCTCATATCAGATCATCCCATATCTTATTGTCATACAGGCCATTTCATTGCCCTGATCCCCAAAAACCCACTTTAACAAATCAGATCAATTTGGCTCTGCTATCTGTATATCTATCGTAAGTTCCATTATAACATATGGGGAAACTTACACTCGTTGTTCTCTTTTCCATAGCGCTGACGAGACGTTTAGGCAAACAAACCACTCACCCAGCTCCACAGACCCGTAAGGGCATCCCACAGGAAAAAATGTACTTCCGGCTCTTTGTCAGCAGCATTCGTTCGATTGTCTTCTTGACTCGTTTTTGCCGATACAGTTTGTGCTGTTGCTTCACCACTGCCTGCATCAATAAAGCACAACGGCGGGAACAGCACACACCACCAATTTTGTCCTTTCCCTTGCCCCAGTGTAACCCGAAGCGCCTCATAATTCCCTGCCGGGTAGACAAGACCACCGTACATTTTCGTCGGAAAAGGTACACTTGCCAGCTCCACCTGATGATCATACGCTATACCGCGAAGAGCCAGTTCTTCACCTACCAAGCGATCAATTTCAGGTAAATGTGCATCAATCAACACTCTGGCTTGGCTTAGGCTTTGTGGATTGTCCAGTTCACCTACCCACGCATTCATCTGCTGCACGATGGCATCCCGTATTTCGCGCTTAACCAACTGATCCTCCGGACGATCTGAATTAGCCAAAATGCGCAGTCGAATGGAATCGTGCGGAATTACCTTCAACCCTGTGGTGGCCACTCCAGACGCTAAAGTTCCTCTTGCCCCCGTGGTCATCGCAGCATCTGTTTTTTGACCTTCCCAAGACATCATTAATATTGAAATACAAAAGAGTATCATTGCAGCTTGCTTTATCCAACTTCTCATCTTCGTCCCCCCAAACCCAAACTCTATCATGTCTATCAGTCTGTCCGGTTTGGGAGAGTCTAAACCTATGAATCTCGTAAAATAATTCAGGCTATTGCAAGCTAGATCGTCACCTAGGAATATAAAAAAGCCCAGATTTCACAATCTGGACTCTTTTGTTGCACCGATTCAACTCGTACAAATAACTATCAATATTTAGCCACAACCCACCTGTACTAGGCTTTTTTCGCCTTCGTCAAGCTTACTCTGGAAGGCTGCGGCAGGTCATCTTCTAGCTCCTGACCATGCACCTTAATGCTCATAACTAAGCCAATACTAGCCATGTTAATAAGCAACGAGGTACCGCCATAGCTTATGAACGGGAGCGTAATCCCCGTAAGTGGCATAATGCCCAGAAACGCACCAATGTTCTCAAAAATCTGATACAGCAGCATGGACACAATCCCGACAATTATATACGGGCCAGCCCGATCCCGACATTCCAGTGAAATCAGGATCATTCGGTGAATCAAAATAAAATAAAGCAATAGCAGAATGGATGAGCCCACAAACCCAAACTCCTCTGCTACAACTACAAAAATAGAATCAGCATACGTATAGGGAACACGTCCGGACTGTACCGAGGTTCCTTGCAAAAAGCCCTTGCCCATCATCCCGCCAGAAGCTATGGCCAGTTTGGCATTTTTCGTATGATAAGATGCCTTCGCAGTCGCTTCTTCCGGTACCAGCCAAGGGTCTAAACGCTCTACCCAGTGACTACGTCCAATGCCTTTCATAAAGGAATCAATCTCATCATGAAACGAAATATACGCTTTGATCCCGCCACCAACGGCGACTGCAAATACGATAAATCCGATTAGCGCATGGGATGCCTTCACATTACCAATCCATAGCATACCAATGACGATGACAATGTAACCGAGCGCATTACCCAAGTCATTTTGTGCCATGACCATGGCAAATGGGACAAAGCTCACTAGAGCAACTGGAAGGACATCCTGAATAAAATACAGCTTGCTCTTGCGCTTTTTAATCAGCATATACGCCAAAAAAATGATAAGAACCAGCTTGAATACCTCAGCAGGCTGGAGATTTAAGCCACCAATTTTCAAAAAGCCTTGAGAGTTATTAACTGTCCCGCCAAAAAAGCCGAGAATCAGCAGAAATATCCCGCCTCCATATACATACAAGGCTTTTTTAATGAATATCCGAAAATCAACTATCGCTAAACCCAAGATCGCTACAAAGCCCAATATATAATACCCGATCATCTTCTGGTAATCGTTGCCGTGCTCTGCCAAGTTCGTAGGACCCCTACCAGCACTGTATACCGTTATGATACTAATCGCCATGAGCAAAACCAGAATAAAAATAACCGGACCATCAATTTTTTTCAATTTCTGAAGCATGATTTCCCCCTGAGCCGTTTCTCGGTCATACTCCTCTTATTCTAAAGGAAAGACTCGCAAAAAGAAAATGCAGCATTACTCCGAGACGCCTAGGACATGTCGCTCGATCCCCGCAAGGTCAGGAATGATTAGAATGTTCTTCCAATGACCTGCCTGTTCCAGCAGGTCAGCCACGTCTCTGGCCTGTCCCATCCCCAGCTCAAACCCGATTAGCCGGGGTGGGGCCTGAAGTAGCCCAAGCTGCTCCAGCATTGCCCGATACGGGCCAAGCCCGTCAGGACCCCCATCCAGCGCCATTCGCGGCTCATGGTCGCGCACCTCTGGCTGCAAGCCAGCGATGTCAGCAGCCGGGATATATGGCGGGTTGGACACGAGGATGTCCACCGCTGTTCCCGCAAACGGCACCAGTAGATCGCCCTCGCGGAATTCTACGGCTGCGCCGTTTGCGGCGGCGTTCTGGGACGCCATTTCAAGCGCAGCAGCAGAAATATCACCCGCTGCTACGTGCCAGCGCGGCCGCTCAGCCGCCAGCGTCACGGCAATCGCGCCGCTACCCGTGCCAATGTCGAGCGCGTGCGGAGCACTGCTCGGCCACAGCCGGTCACCGTGCTGGAGTATCGCCTCGACGAGCAGCTCTGTCTCGGGGCGCGGAATCAGCACCGACGGTGAAACCGCGAACGGGCGGCCATAAAATTCCTGCCGTCCGATAATATACTGCGCCGGTTCACCCGCAGCTTTGCGGGCGATGATCCGTTCCCATGTCTCCTTGACGGAGCAAGGGAACGGATCGCCCAGAGCGGCGTAAAACCTCGTACCTTCCAGCCCAAGCACATGTTCCAGCAGCAAGCGGGCATTATGCTGCGGCTCCAACACGCCGCAACTTCCTAAAAAAGAAGAAGCCTCAACTAAGGCTTCTCTGACACTCATGTTCCGTTCCGGCGGCATCCGATACACACAATCGCGTTCGTTCCCCAAAACTTAAACCTCTTGTTCCATCAAATCAGCCTGCTCTGCAATCGTGAGCGCTGATACGATTTCTTCGATCTCTCCGTTCATCACCTGGTCCAGCTTGTGCATGGTCAAACCAATGCGATGATCCGTTACACGGCTTTGCGGGAAGTTGTAAGTACGTATACGCTCACTGCGATCCCCGGTACCTACTTTGCTTTTACGCTCGCCTGCATATTTGGCTTCCTCTTCCTGACGCATCATATCCGAAATACGGGCACGCAAAACTTGCAACGCCTTCTCCTTGTTGGAGTTCTGGGATTTGCCGTCCTGGCAGGTTGCCACAATACCTGTTGGCATATGCGTTACACGCACCGCCGACTTGGTTGTATTAACGGACTGTCCGCCCGCACCGCTGGAGCAGAAAGTATCCACGCGGATATCCTTGTCTAAAATTTCGATATCCACTTCCTCTGCCTCAGGCATCACGGACACCGTGGAGGTAGACGTATGAATACGTCCGCCAGATTCAGTTGTCGGAATCCGCTGTACACGGTGCGCGCCACTTTCGAATTTCATTTTGCTGTATGCACCGCGTCCGTTAATCATGAAAATAACCTCTTTAAAGCCTCCAAGGTCATTCATGTTTGCATCCATCAGCTCTACACGCCAGCCTTGGGTATCTGCATAACGCGTGTACATCCGGTACAAGTCCGCTGCAAACAGCGCGGCCTCGTCCCCACCCGCAGCACCACGAATTTCGATAATAACGTTCTTATCATCGTTCGGGTCCTTCGGCAGCAGCAAAATACGAATTTTCTCGTCCAGCTCCCGCTTACGGGCACTCAGCTCTTCAATCTCCATTTTGACCATTTCACGCATCTCGTCGTCCAGCTTTTCTGCCTGCATAGCTTTAGCAGCGTCCAGCTCCTCAACGACAGTTTTATATTCGGTATATGCTTCATAAGCAGGCTGTAAATCAGACTGTTCTTTGGAATAATCTCTAAGTTTTTTGCTATCGTTCGCCACATCCGGATCGCAGAGCAGTTCGCTCAGTTTATCGTAGCGGTCCGCCAATGATTGCAATCGGTCCAACAAGCGATTCACCTCTTCAGTTAAATTAATATGAAACCAGCTTTAAATTCACTGGCTACAGCTCTTTATTATAACAACTATTCGATTAATTAGCTACATAAAATACTTGCTAATTTAGGATTTTGCAAAATTCCGCAAATCGATTGAAGTCGAATAAACAAAATCTCGCTAAAGAGTTGAATAACAAACTCTCAACTAATAAAAGAAATGCGAATCAAATATAAAAAGCCGCCGCCCGGGACAGGCAGCGACTACGTAATTGGTACATGCAGGCAACACATATATCATTACTTAATATGTTTGTATATAAACTCTGTTTGTTATACGCCGAGATGCATACTAAACATTAAAACGGAAATGCATTACGTCTCCGTCCTGCACCACATATTCCTTGCCTTCCAAACGAAGCTGACCACGTTCCTTGGCCCCGTTCATAGATCCAGCAGCGACCAAATCATCATAGGATACAACCTCAGCGCGAATAAATCCGCGTTCAAAATCCGAGTGGATTACGCCCGCAGCGCCAGGTGCTTTTGTTCCTTTGTGAATAGTCCATGCGCGTACTTCCTGCACACCTGCTGTGAAATACGTATACAGTCCCAACAGGCGGTAAGCTGCTTTGATCAGACGGTTCAGACCGGATTCAGCCAGCCCCAGCTCCTCGAGGAACATTGCCTTGTCTTCACCTTCCAGCTCAGCAATTTCAGCCTCTACTTTGGCGCTGATCGGTACCACTTCAGCATTTTCCGCCACTGCAAATTCACGTACCTTTTGCACATATGGATTGCTATCAGCTTCCGTTACACCATCTTCGCTGACATTAGCCGCGTACAATACAGGCTTCATTGTAAGCAAATGAAGGTCGCGTATAATCAACTTTTCGTCTTCTGACAATTCTACGCTACGTGCAGGTTTGTCAGCATACAGCGATTCCTTGATCCGTTCCAGTACTTCAACCTCTTGGGCATACTGCTTGTTGCCGCCCTTCATGTTTTTGCGGGAACGTTCAATGCGCTTGTCTACACTTTCGATATCCGCCAGAATCAATTCCAGATTAATCGTCTGAATATCGCTGATCGGATCAATTTTGCCGTCCACATGGGTAATATTCTCATCTTCAAAGCAGCGTACCACATGAACAATGGCATCTACTTCCCGAATATGAGCCAAAAACTTGTTGCCCAAACCCTCGCCTTTGCTGGCACCTCGTACAAGTCCTGCAATATCAACAAATTCAAAAGCCGTTGGTACCGTTTTGTTCGGTACTACTAGTTCAGTCAGCTTATCCAGCCGCTCGTCTGGTACTTCAACGACCCCTACATTAGGGTCAATTGTACAAAATGGATAGTTTGCGGATTCCGCCCCCGCCTGCGTTATTGCGTTAAACAGTGTTGATTTGCCCACGTTCGGCAGACCCACGATCCCCGCTTTTAAAGCCATAATCAGAACAACTCCCGTTTATATAAAATATGCGTTATACCATCTGTTAGTTTACCAACCCACATTATATAGGAGAACCTATACATGCGGCAAGCATATGACTGTGAATTTAGGGTTTTGCTGCATCCCTATTTTAGATTTCTTTATTTAGATTTCCTTGCTCATCTGGATATCCGTAACCCGATAACCAGACTTGCGATATACATGTAAAGCCCGCTCATTATGCCCAAATACATGCAGACCGATGCGAACCACACCCAGCTTCCGAGCTTCTTGTTCCAACGCCTGCATCGTCAACGTACCCAGGCCTTGCCCCTGATATGAATCGTAAACGAGAATATCCAGCAAAAAAGCTTCTTTGCCTTGCGCACCTTCTGTAATGTTGAACCATATATATCCCGCTTCCTCGGGGCCTTGATCCCCACTACCCGAATACTCAAGCATGTACAGGTGAGCATGGGGTGTATCCAGTCTTTGCGGCAAAAATGTTGCAAAGCTTTCCTTTGCCCGTTCTGGTGCCTCTTCCACCGTCCACGCGCCTGCCTGGATTTTCTCCTCCGCATAATCCGCGAGTGAGCGTTGCTCAAAGCGTTCATACTGCTCTGCGTTCATCGGAACCAACTTAATGAATCCACTCATCCGTTCGCCTTCTTTCTTAGTCTGGTCGTGTCTTTAAGACCTTCGATCCCAGCAACTCCGATGCCAAACATGACTGTGCGCAATTCCAGCTCTACTTGCTCCAATCGCTCTTCCAACGCCTCGCTGGAGGTGACCGCCGAGCCAAGCAAAGAGCGACCGAAGCCTGCCATGTCGGCGCCCAAAGCAAGTGCCTTCGCAGCATCGACACCGTTTTTCAGTCCACCGCTACCGATCAGAGTGCCATTAGGCTGGGCTGCTCTAACCTCCACGATACAATCAGCGGTCGAATTGCCCCAATCCGCAAACGCCTCCGCCGCTGCACGGCGCACAGGATCAGGATTACGAAATTTCTCCACCTGGCTCCAGCTTGTCCCGCCTGCACCAGCAACATCAATAAAAGCGGCGCCTGCATCATATAAACTTGATGCCGTCTCACCATCTATGCCCCAGCCTACTTCCTTCACGCCTACTGGCACCGAAAGACGATGACACAACTCTTCGATGCGCTCAAGCAGCCCGCTGAAATCCAAATTCCCTTCAGGTTGGAATATCTCCTGCAATCCGTTCAAATGCAGCACCAACATATCCGCTCCGGCAATTTCCACTGCACGTTGGCAATCATCCACGCCAAATCCGTAGTTCAGCTGCACTGCTCCCAGATTGGCAAGAATCGGGATGCTGGGTGCCAGACGGCGAACCGCAAAGGTT
Source organism: Paenibacillus sp. BT-177 (assembly GCF_025846815.2). NCBI lineage: Bacteria > Bacillati > Bacillota > Bacilli > Caryophanales > Paenibacillaceae > Paenibacillus > Paenibacillus sp. BT-177. The sequence goes on from NZ_JAOYTP010000003.1 coordinate 201,366, forward strand.
GAAGCCAACTCTTCTTTTTCCACCGCAGCTCGTACGGAGCCGACACCTAGCGCCCAGCCACGTCTCTCTGCTGTCTCTGCCAATCGCTCATTAATCGCTCCTGTCTCGGCACTGCCGCCTGTCATCGAACTGATGAGCAGCGGTGTCCGTACAGTACGTCCCATAAAAGTGGTATCCAGACGCACCTCGTCAAAGTGTAGCTCCGGCAAAGCGCAATGCTTAAAGCTATACCGCTCCAGCCCACTGGTGATACCATGTCCGGCCACATCTTCTTGCAGACAAAGGCGGACATGCTCAATCTTCCGTTCACCTGTCTGGGCGGCAGGTAACAAAGAGCCGGATCTGTTCGAGCCGTCAGGTGATCCTTTTTTATTTTCTGTATTACTCATCTATGTTCCACCTCATCCAAAGTCACTCTGTTTACTCCATCAGGTTCGTGAAGCACAAATAAGACCGTTCCCGAACACGGTAACCGATCTATTTATCGTCTCATATATCAAATATCTAAGCCCTTAAAGCACTATTTTAAGATATTTTCATTGTATCATGGATGGAAAAATATATACATGACTGTGAACATTTTTTCTTGCCTATGGGATGAAAAGCAGCACCTGCTTAAGATGCAGCTTTTCTACAAAATGCCCCTGCGAAAGCGGGACCCCAATCACAGCAGGATAAAGGTCATCACAACCTCCTTTAGCTCTTCATCGAATCAGGTATAGGTGTAATATTTTCTTGTGGCTCCTTCGTCCGCCCATGTCCAAATTTGAAAACGAGAATACCGCCAATAATGACGATTACACCGATCAACTTATTGAAGGTAAACGGAATCTTTTCTAATCCCAGCCATCCTAACGAATCCCACAACAGAGCGGTACCTAATTGTGCCGTCAATACGATGGAAATCGCATAGGTTGGGCCCAGTCGCTTCATTCCTTGCACCAGACAGAACACAACGCCAACACCAATCATGCCACTGAACCAATACCATAGCTGCATATGATGTAAAGCAAATGTATCTTTCCCTTCAAAAATAAGACTCCCGAGCAAGGAAGCCAAGAAGCCCGTTCCCAGTACCAATGTCGTTGTGGCCCATGAACCTGTCCGCTCATTCACCTTATTGTTGAATATCGTTTGCAGACTGACCAAAGCACCTGCGATAACTGCCAATATGAGCCCTAATAACATGTTTACCTCTCCCTTGATAGTCCCTTTATTGTGCTGCTCTACTGCAAAGCACTATGATTACAACGATTCATAAATATTATGGCCTGCCAGTTCACTCAAACCTTTTCTGTCCTTAATGACAATATAGCCTTTTGCCCGTTCAACCAATCCCTCTTCAATCATTTTGCGAATGACACGGTTAAGGTGTCTGTAACTGGTTCCGATCAAATTCGCCACATCCACCAGACTGGATGCCCGTAGTTCCTCATGAAAGGCAGAATTGGATTCGTCAAAAGAAACCGATAGCAGGTAGCTCGCCAGCCTGACTTCAACCGGATACATAAGGTTGAAACTGGAGAAATCAGAGTCCAGACAAAACTTTCGCGTGACAATATCCAATAGAAATTGCAGCAAAGGAGCATAATCTCTGCCGTACTTATTCATCCATTGGTGATGGACACCAATCACATAGATCGGCGACACTGCCTCTACTGTATTGATGACGTGACTATTACGAATATATTCAACATCTCCTATGACCTCGATCGGGGTTTTGAAGCAAAGGATCAGAGTCTTCCCTTCTGTAGAGCTGGTAAAAATTTTGACCTTGCCCTGCACCAGAATATACAGATGTTCAATAGCGTCTCCCTGCAAACAGAGTTTCTCCCCTTGCTCCAAACGATACAGCGACAAATAGGGATGTAGTGGCTCGTAGAGTATGGATTCCAACTGATGCAGATGCAAAAAATACTTTAGCTGCTCTTGATCCTGTATTTCCCTCATTCCTCAGCTCACCTTCAATTCTACGTTCTAAGCTTTTTCTATAATAATGTTTTATTTTAGAGCTTTAGAATAATGACACCCGCGATCATCATACCAATACCTATAAATTGTGGCAGCTTCATCTTTTGCTTCACAATGCCAAACCATCCCTTGATGTCTACCAGAAATGTTAAGCATAACTGAGCAATCAACAGCGCCGAGATCGTGAACGTAACCCCAATATGTTGAATGGCGGTGACTTCACTAAATATAATGATAGCCGCAAAAGCACCACCCCAAAGATACATCGGCTTTACCTGTTTCATTTCAGACACACGGCCATCCTTTGTAAACATCCAAACTAATGCTGCCAAAATAAAACCTATTAGCTGAGTAACGGCAGCCGCCTGCCATGTCCCGATATCCTGACTAATCCGTGTATTCGCTACCCCCTGTAGCGTAATACACGCGCCTCCCAGAAAAGCAAACAAGATTCCTCTCATAAATCGTTATTCTCCCCATGTAAATGACTTTTGTATCTATTTAAGTATAGGTCAGCCTGCCTATAAAGGACATATGTCCTCAATTAATTAATAAAACGTTTTCCATTTCATTCTGTTCAGCATTCCGCTTCAATCCTGTGGACTTGCGGTAATAATTAGACAGTATCTATTTCATAATCTGCATGCTCGGACACGATAAGATGGAATGCAGCATTTAATTAAGGAGCTGATCGTCGCATGATTAAACAAAATCCGCTGCATTCTGTGCCGGAATATCAAAGAAAAACCGTGCACAAGGGCCGTGCTCTTAAAATCGCTATTCTACTGCTTATCCTCTGGCTGATTGCCGTCATGCTGTATCAGACCCATAAACCCTTACCTCCGTTCGTCTCTTATGAAAGTCAGGAGTATTCAACAAACGAGGTAAACTTTTGGACGGATTTGACCTACCCTACTGGGGATGGAAGCACTGTACAACATGAAGGGCAAATTTTGAATCGTATGCTCGGCATCATTGATGAAGCCCAGCAATTTATCGTCATTGACCTGTTTCTGTTCAACGATTATAAGCATAAAGGCCAGCACTTCCCCGAAGTTAGCGCACAAATGACTAATCATCTTATCGCCAAAAAGAAAGCTTATCCTGAGATGCCTATCTTTTTCATTACAGATGAAGTCAATATCAACTATAATTCTGCTCCCAATCCTTTGTTGGAGAATATGAAGCAAGTAGGAATTCAGGTCGTGCAGACCGATGTCGACCCGTTGCGGGACTCCACGCCCATCTATTCAGCGGTGTGGCGTACCTTTTTCCAGTGGTTCGGGCAGCAGGGCACAGGCTGGATTCCCAATCTGATGGCCAGTGACGGACCTGACGTTACGGCTCGCTCTTATTTAAAGCTGTTAAACGTCAAGGCCAATCACCGAAAATTGGTTGCCAACGAGCAAACTGCTCTCATTTCTACAGGTAATGTTCACGATGCAAGTGCCTATCATTCCAATGTTGCCCTAGAAGTGAAGGGACCGATCATCGGAGATATTTTACAAACAGAGCAGGCGGTATTGGACTTCTCGGGCGGAGGGCAACTTCCTGTCTACACACCTCAAGCAGAGCCCCTAGTCCCATCAGGTAAGGACAGCTACCGGATCAAATATCTCACGGAAGGCAAAGTGTATGCCTCCGTTCTGAATGGCATTAAGCAGACGAAGCAAGGTGACAGCATTCATATGGGCATGTTTTATTTGGCTGATCGCAAAATATTGAATAGTCTGCTGGATGCCTCGGCACGCGGCGTAAACATCCAATTGCTGCTGGACCCCAATGAAAACGCGTTCGGGCAGGAAAAAATAGGTATCCCTAATCGTCCGGTTGCCCAAGAGTTGTCCGATAAATCAGATGGAAACATTCAAATTCGTTGGTATCATACTACCCATGAGCAATTCCATACGAAGCTGATTTATATTGCCAAGGTACAAGGAGAGCATTTGATTTGGGGTGGCTCTACCAATTTGACTCCCCGTAATTTGGATGATTTAAATCTGGAGAATGAACTGTGGGTGGCCGCTCCGGCGGACAGCAAGCTGACCCGACAGGTGGCGGCCTATTTTGATAAGCTGTGGAATAACCGGGGAGCTGAATACAGTCTGGATCTGGCGGCTTACGAGGATCATTCAACATTTTGGAAAGATATTGTATACCGTCTCCAGGATATTTTGGGCTTTACTACATTTTGACTATAGGATCTGCTACCTTATCCACAGCTCTTCATTTGTGCATTACAGCAGCGGTGAAAGCAGCCGAGCCAGCGATTCCATCAAACGTTTGAACAGACGTTTTTTCATGAATTCCTCGCGTACGATCAAACTGGCATTCTGCAAATCTCGCTCATAGTCGGTCACCATCTGCTGCACACTGTGTGTTTGAATCAACAGAGCGTTCACTTCAAAATTCAGATGGAAGCTACGCATATCCATATTGGCTGTCCCAATAGTCGCAACTTCCCCGTCAATAATGAGAAGCTTGGAGTGAAGAAATCCTTTTTCATATTCATATACCTTGACTCCCACCTCCAGCAACGATTGGAAATACGAGTGGGATGCGAGAAAAGGCAGCCATTTATCCGGTTTCGCGGGAAATAGAATACGCACATCCAACCCGGATAGAGCAGCCATCCGCAAAGCAGTCAGGATATCTTCATCCGGGATAAAATAAGGAGTGGCAATCCAGACGGATTTTCGAGCGGAGGTGATCATGGAGAAGAATAGATTTTTAAGCACTCTCCGCTCATTGTCTGGTCCGCTGGCAATAATCTGTACGCCGCCATCCGTGATCGGTTCAATATCGGGAGACAGATATTCGCTATCCAATACTGATTCACCCGTCATATGAAGCCAATCCTGTAAAAATATAAGTTGCAACGTCCGCACAGCTTCGCCCTTCACAATCATATGCGTATCACGCCAAAAGCCGTAAGCTTTGTTGCGGCTGAGATACTCATCTCCCACATTTAGGCCACCGATTAATCCAATATTACCGTCGATAACTACAATTTTACGGTGATTACGGTAGTTTACCCGACTGGAGAAGAACAAAATCCGAGCGCCTCCGTATGCAACAACCTCTACTCCTGCATCTTTCATTTCCTTCAAAAATGCCTTCGATAACTGAATACTACCGACTGCATCGTACATAAACCGAACCTTAACACCCGCTTTAGCCTTTTCAATCAAAATTTTCTGAATGCTGGTACCGATATCATCCGAGCGGAAAATGTAATATTCCATATGGATATGATGCTGCGCCTTGCGCAGTTCTTCGAGCAGCGTGGAGAAGGTTTCATCTCCATTATTCAGAATCTGGGTTTCTGTCGCAAAATAAATCGGGGAGCGGGCCAATCTCCGGGCCAGGCGCATTAACTGCTGCTGCTCATCTGTAAAGCAGGTCAGATCTCGTTTGACCCGCAAAGCATCCTTTTCGATACGCTCATACGCCTGTTGGTCACGCAATGCCTTTTTGTCATACTTACGGCGCTTGAATACATTTTGCCCAAATAAAAAATAAAGAGGAAGTCCAACGACTGGCAACAACGCCAGCAGCAAAATCCATGACATGGTGGTGGAAGGATTACGATTCTCCGTGAAAATAATCAGACTTATGGAAATAACCGTCAAGGTAGAGAAAATACTGATGACAGTTCCTTCATTTTTACCGATGTAATTAAACAAGCCAAAATAATAAATAATAAACACCATAGCCGCGATCAATACGGCCAGTAAGCTTCGCCTCATAACTAACCTCACTTCCAATGGACTGCATTTGAACAGGTATTCCTCATTATATTGTACATGAGCCCCTTATTTCTTCCCACTTTTTTATTTAATGTTGAATAAAAAAATCCAGAGTACATAATGAAATGTCGATGGGTTGACACTTACTTTTTTTCATGTGAAAATAAACTAACGAACGTTAGGTAGGTGATAATAATGGGAATGGAAGAGATTCGAAAGGCCGCTCTTTTCCAATTTGCCGCCAATGGGTATGAGGGAGCATCCTTGAGCAGTATTGCCGCCGAGGTTGGAATCCGAAAACCGTCTATATATGCGCATTTTCAGGGTAAGGAGGATTTGTTTTTGCAGGTGGCAAGTTACGCGTTTCAAGAGCAGAATTTACGTATTTTTGAATACTTTACGGAACGCAAAGAACAGTCGCTGGAGCATACACTGCATAATTTCTTGTTCTGGATGGAACAGGAATATGAGGGCAACAACTCAGCCAAGTTTATGCTTCGTTTTTCCTTTTTTCCACCTGTATCTTTATATAACGAGGTACTGAATATTGTGAATCCTTTTCTGGAACAAATGGAGCGAAAATTAACTCGTCGCCTCCGAAATGTACGGGATCGGGAACCCTTTGGGCATATGGAGCCAGCGGATGTGGCTTTAGGCTACATGACACTGGTGGATGGAATTATAGTAGAGCTGCTGTACAGCGGAAGCACCAACTACCACCGAAGGCTAAACGCTGCATGGCCTATTTTTTGGCGTGGAATTACATTAACTTCACCTCGTGAAAGGTGAAGTTAATGTAATTATAAAATTATACTGAATTGAGGAGAAATTCATCATGAACCGCAGTTGGATTTACGTTTTTGTTGGAGGCCTGATTGAGGTCGTATGGGTATCAGGTTTGAAGCATGCAGATTCTGTACTCACCTGGGCTGTAACTGTGCTGGCTGTGGTGGCCAGCTTTTATTTAATCATGAAGGCTGCAAAGCGTCTGCCTGTAGGCACGGTGTATGCTGTATTTACCGGACTGGGGACAGGGGGAACCGTCGTAGGTGAAATGCTGCTATTCGGGGAGCCGTTTCAATGGTCCAAAACACTGTTAATCGCCCTTTTGCTAGCGGGTGTGATCGGCTTGAAGTTAGTTACCGATCGTGATGCTCAGGAAGGGAGTGGTGCATAATGGCTTGGATTGCATTGGTTATCGCGGGATGCTCGGAAGTGCTTGGAGTCATCGGCATGAAGGGAGTTACGGTCGGCAAAGGGTGGAAGGCTTTAGCACTTATGATCTTATCCTTTATTCTTAGCTTCTCTCTGCTCAGCTACGCCATGAATAGTTTGCCTATGGGAACTTCCTATGCCGTATGGACAGGCATTGGGACCGTCGGCAGTACAATTACAGGCATGTTCTTGTATGGCGAGCAAAAAAGCGTACTGCGTGTTTTGTTCATCGCCATGATTCTTGCCGCAGCATTGGGCTTAAAGCTGATTTCTTAAGGAGTGATGCCTTGTGATTACCACTGTAACACTTAACGCGGCAGTAGATAAAATCTACACGGTTGCAGGCTTTGGATTGAATGCCGTCCACCGCATAGAAAACGGTCTGACAGTACCAGGCGGCAAGGGCGTGAATGCCGCTCGTGTCATTCGCACACTAGGTCAGCCTGTACGAGCGACCGGGTTTGTGGCCGGACACACCGGACGGCTGCTCATCGACGCCTTGAGCGCGGAAGGCGTAAACGCCGATTTCATCGAAACGGCACACGGGGAAACCCGTCTCGCCATAACCGTGCTCGACCCGGCTGCCCGCACGCAGACCGAGCTGATTGAGAGCGGCCCGACCGTGGGGCCGCTTGAACTAGCCGCGCTGCGGCGCAAAATCGCGACCCTTGCCGAGGATTCGGCTTGGGTCGTTCTCTCCGGCAGCCTGCCACCCGGCTGCCCGCCCGATCTATATGCCGAGCTGTGCACGCTGGCGAAGTCGCGCGGTGCGCGGGTGGCGCTGGACGCGAGCGGCGAGGCGCTGCGCTTGGGGCTGCGCGGAAAGCCCGACCTCGTGAAGCCTAACGAGGACGAGGCCGCCCGCTTCGCGGGAATCGACGCAGCGCGCCCAGATGCCGCTGAAGCGGCAGCATCGCAGCTGCTGGAAGCAGGAGCGCAGCTGGCCGTCATCTCGCTCGGCGCGCGCGGGGCGCTGGCGGTAACACGCGATGCGCGCTACCGTGTGAGCCTGCCGGACGCGGACATTGTCAGCGCGCTCGGCAGCGGTGACGCCATGGTCGCCGGAATGGTTACCGGCGCGGCGGCGGGGCTGGATCTCCCTGCCATGCTGCGGCAGGGAGCGGCCTGCGGCACAGCGGCGGCTCTGCACGCCATGGCCGGCAAGATCGAGCTCCAGGACGTGGAGCGTCTGAAGCAGGGAATTACGGTGACGCTGGTGTAATTCAGCGTCACCTTTTTCATCCAACCATTCACCTAATTTAATGTCACGAATAACAGCTTTACTGAATGTTTTGTTCCAAATATGCGTTTCTCTGCTGACCTACAATAAAACCCTGTTTTCCAGTATATTTTTCATACAAATATGCGATTTTGAAGGCCCCAGCTTGACTAAAGAATCCTGAAACTCTGCAATTTCCTCTACAGACGAACTTCGTACCTTAATGAGATAATTAAATTCCCCACTGATGCGGAATAAATCGGTAACTTCCTTTGCCGCCTTACAAAAATCAATCAGCTCTTGGCAATGTTCCGTCTTTACCAGAATAAACGTTGTTGTCCCCCGATTCAGTTCCCGTAAATTAAATACAGCATTATATCCAGAAATAATCCCTCGTTCTTCAAGCTTGGTCATTCTTTCTTTAACGTACGGCTGTGACATCGAAATTTCTTTACTGATTTGGGAAATCGTTATTCGGGCATCATGCTGTAGCAATTTCATGATTTTGTGGTCTATATCGTCCATCTGATGCTGCATATCAAGCACCTCCTGATCAAATTTAAAAAGCAATGTTTTTCATCCAAATTAGCTTTTATTTAATAACTAATATCGTATAAAAATCTTATTTTAAATATATATGTAGCACATAATAATTCATATAATAAGGTTATCGAGGATATTGATTTTGATATGTCTCTATCGAGCAAAAAGTTGTCCAAGAGCTATTGAAAAGATCCACTTCCCAGGGAAAGTGGATCTTTTTTGTATTCCATTCCTCTGCGCCTTATTCCCTATGGAAAAATTAAACTATTCGTAAGTATATCCGATATATTGTTTATTGCTTGGTTAAAGGAGTAGATTATCATTTCAATTGATTTCAATGTGTACTGGTTTCATTTTAGCTCCGATCTGCTCATGCCGTTGTTTAGCTTGATCGGTCTGTTGTTCATCTATTTTGGATTCAAAACGATCCGTCGCCATCGTTATCGTAAACGCCACTGGGTCCGTACCAAAGGGCAAATCGTTGACGCGCATATCGAAGTAGATATCGATGTCGTTCCCTTTGACCGTGATGATTCGGTAGATACCAGCTACACCCGCCGATTAAAGGTACGCTTCTATACAGCTTCAGGTGAAGTCGTGGAATTCTGGAATCCTTATAGTACCAATCTCAGCCTTAACCGGGTTGGCAGTAAGATTAAGGTATTATACAATCCGGCTAACCCTCGGGACGCCCGAATTGCTGGCGGCGTAAATGGTGCAGGCTGCCTGGCCTTTATATTGTTTTTGATTGGTGTCCCCTTTGCTTTGAGTGGGGTATTCGCTTTATTGAAGTTTTTCTTCTAACAAGGATCGGGTCACATACTGGTCATAAAATTTATCGCCATATAAAAGGCCAGACCCAAAATAATCAGTGCCGATATTTTGTTGAGCACAGTACCAAACTTTCCTTCTGAATCCATACGTCCTACAAGCCGTCCCGCCGTTGCCAGACCCACAAACCATATCCACGATACTGACACAGCGGCCAGACCGAAGGCCCAACGTTCCACGCCGTTATATTGCAGGGAGCTGGTTCCAATTACACCAACCGTGTCGAGTATGGCATGTGGATTCAGTAGTGATACCGAGGCGGCAAAAATCATCTGGCGTTTCGGCAGCATCGGCTGACTTTCTCCCGAGGAAGCAGCCTTCGATCTCCAAAGAGTCCAAGCCATATACAGCAAGAACAAACAGCCCGCCGCATAAAGCACATTCGTGAGCCATAGAAATTGCTGCAAAACAAGGGATACACCCCCAACAGCAAGTGTGATCAGAATGGTGTCACAGACACCCGCTGTAATGACAGCAGGCAGTGCATTGCGAAACCGCGACTGAGACGCCCCCTGATTAAACACAAATACATTTTGTACCCCTAAAGGCAAAATCAATCCCAATGCCAATAAAACGGCATGTATAGTAGCTTCCAGCATGTTATGTACTCCCCCAAATTCATTGCTTAATATTCTCTAAATGCTTCTAATCCTTCCGGAACTGCTCTAACACAAGCTTGTAATCCTGAGGATTATTCATGTTGAACACGGCATTGTGCCATATATTCTCAGTCACTCCCGGCATATCCGCTATGGTTGCATACCGAACATTCAACGTTTCCAACCATTCGGTGAGACGAAGCCGTTTATTCCGCAAACGTTCCTCAGCAGATGGCAATACGCTCCGATGATACACTCCCAGCAAAGGATGCATACGTCCGGCCACAGAAGCAATTACCGCTTGCAGTGGTGATTCCGCTGCTCCTTTGGATGCCGCCCACTTCTCAGTTAAAACAAGCAAGGCTTGCAGCACTTCCAGCTGTACAAAAGGCATATCACAGGCCACGACTATTCCCCATTCCGTAGTAGATGCAGATAATCCTGCATGAATACCACTCAGAGGTCCCATGCCTGGATAGATATCAGGTATAGTTTCAATACCGCTCAGTCCATATCCTTGATCGTCACGGGTGACTACTATCACCCGTTGGGTCGCCTGCTGCAATGTAATATATGTCCGTTCAAGCATAGTAGCTCCTTCAATCTCTAGCAGAGCCTTATCCTGTCCCATTCGGCTGGAACGACCTCCTGCGATGATAATACCAGTCACTTCCATTAAAAACTCCTCCTTTTTTCAAAAAACAATCACAAATATGCATATGGAATTTTGGACAAAATTGAAATTTACATAATTGTAATTTTATTGGTTTGTTAACCCTTTCAACACATGATACATTGGAATAAAGAACATTCCCACAGATCGACATCGGTGCGTAGTTCTCTATCGGGCTAAGAAAGGAATGGCTTGTCTTGCAAAAGAGAGAAATTCAAGAGACTCCCCTATATTCCCTAAAGCTATATAACTTTTTTCTATATGGAGCTATGGTCATTTTTTCCAGCTTCTTCCCGTTGTATTTGCAAGATATCGGTATGGACAAGCTGGAAATCGGGAGTCTGATGGCCATCGGACCTTTTGTATCTGTATTCGCGAACCCTTTTTGGGGATATACAAGCGACCGGAGTCGAAATCTCCGACGTATTCTACTATTTATGATTATAGGTACACTGTTACTGCTACAAGCTTTATTTCATGTTCACACGTATGTCATGATTTATGTGTCGATGATTGGCTTTTACTTTTTCCAAAGCCCGTTATTTGCCCAAAGCAACACCCTGATTCTCAGTTATATTGAGGGCACAGACCGGAAATTTGGTTCATTTCGCATATGGGGTTCCTTCGGTTGGGCTGTGACTGCGGCAGTTGCCGGCATCGTTGTTGACCACACAGGAGTATCCAGTATATCCACCATCTTTACGATACTTCTTCTGGCTGCATTGATCTGCACCTTGGCAATTCCACCACTGAAAAGCACTGTGGAGACGGCAACCATTCATTTACGTGGCTTTGGCAGTATTTTATTAAACGGATACTTTATATCCTTCATTTTGTTAGGCATCCTTGTATCGATTCCTAATTCAATCAACGGCGCCTTTATGTCCTTGTACATCACCGAACTGGGCGGGTCCAAGCTGATGCTTGGTTTTGCCGTTTTTATGTCATCGGTATTTGAAATTATTGTCTTTTTAATGTTTGATCGCTTCTTGAAGAAAAAAATGACCGTGATGGTCGGCTGTTTGGCACTCGTCAGTTTGCTGTTTGCCTTACGTTGGGAACTCATGGCGCTGGCTACAGACCCGATTCAGATCGTGTTCATTCAAGCACTTCATTGCGTCACCTTCGGTGGATATTTCTATGTAGGCACCCAGTTGACTGTCCTGTTCACTCCTACAGCATACCGATCATCCGGACAGGCCGTATATACCTTGACCTGGAGTGGTATATCCGGTATCGTAGCAGGTTTTGCGGGAGGTTGGCTATTCCAGAACTTCGGTGGTGAAATGATGTACCATGCAGGTGTCTTCTTCGCCCTGCTTGGCTCTGCGGGATTTGCTATCATGTGGTATATGCTGTACAAGAACGGCTACCAGCCAGGACATGGCGGTGAGCACAAACCAGGCGAGCATAAACCATTAGATGAAGCACCACAACGACAATAGAGTGTCTTCACGTCAACGGTCATGTTCTGAAGAACGGGTATGCGTAAAATAAAGGAGTCTGCCGTTGGCAGACTCCTTTTTCACTTGGCCGCACGAAGCAACCATCCGTCCCACTTTTCCAACATCTTATTGCTTAGGCAATTGGAAAGAGCTTTTCAATGATACCACACGGTTAAATACAGGCTCACCCGGTTTGGAAAGCTTCGGGTCTACACTGAAATAACCATGACGGAAAAATTGGAACTTGTCCTGAGATTGTGCTTCTTTCATATTCCGCTCCACATAGCCATGAGCAATTTCCAAAGAGTTCGGATTTAATTGATCAAGGAATGTTTTTTCCGATCCATCCTCTTCCAGCACCTCTGGTTCCTCTGCGTTAATCAATGGCTCATACAAACGGAATTCAGCCGGAACAGCCTGAGTAGCCTCTACCCAATGGATTGTCCCTTTCACTTTACGTCCCGTAAAGCCTGATCCGCTCTTGGTTTCTATATCATAGGTACAGTGAATCTCCGTTACATTACCTTCCGCATCCTTAATGACATCGTTGCATTTAATGAAGTAAGCATGCTTGAGACGCACTTCATTACCAGGGAACAAACGGAAGTATTTGCTCGGCGGATTCTCCATGAAATCCTCACGCTCAATATAAATCTCACGAGAAAACGGAATTTGGCGTGTTCCAAGCTCCGGATTTTCTGTATTGTTCTCCGCCTCCAGCATTTCCACTTGTCCTTCAGGATAGTTCGTAATGACCACCTTCAACGGATCTATAACTGCCATCGTACGAGGAGCCTTAAGTTTCAAATCCTCACGTGCAAAATGCTCCAGCACCTGCAAATCAATGACTCCGTAGGCTTTGGAAATGCCTGTTTCATATACAAAACTGCGAATGGCCTCTGGCGTATAGCCGCGACGACGCAAACCAGAAATGGTCGGCATCCGCGGATCGTCCCAGCCGTCTACGTGCTTTTCATCAACCAGAAGCTTGAGCTTACGTTTGCTGGTTACCGTTTGAGCTAGATTTAGCCGTCCAAATTCATATTGATGAGGTACGTTTTCCATCTCGCATTCAGCTACAACCCAATCGTACAGTGGGCGTTGATCTTCGAACTCTAGCGAACAAAGCGAATGCGTTACGCCCTCAATCGCATCTTCCAGCGGATGCGCATAGGAATACATCGGATAGATGCACCAGGTATCGCCTGTATTGTGATGGGCCGTGTGTGAAATGCGGTAAATAACCGGGTCACGCAAATTGATGTTTGGCGAAGCCATATCAATCTTGGCACGCAGCACCTTTTCACCATTCTGGTATTTGCCTGCACGCATCTCTTCAAACAGCTTCAAATTGTCTTCCACGCTGCGATCCCGATAGGGGCTGTTTTGTCCCGGTTCTGTCAGTGTTCCGCGTGTTTCACGAATTTGGTCCGCGCTTTGGTCATCTACGTAGGCTTTCCCCTTTTGAATCAGCAGGATAGCACGCTTGTACATCTCTTCAAAGTAATTGGAGGCAAAATGTTTTTCCTCCCATTCATAACCAAGCCACTTCACGTCCTCCTGAATGGAGTTCACATATTCCGTGTCTTCCTTCGCCGGATTGGTGTCATCAAAACGCAGGTTCGTGCGTCCTCCGAATTCATCTCCCAACGAGAAATTGATCCAGATGGCTTTAGCATGTCCAATATGCAAATATCCGTTTGGTTCAGGTGGAAAGCGTGTAACAACTTCCTTTACCTTACCCGTACGTAAATCCTCTTCAATAACATTTTTAATAAAATTGGGGGGAGTAATCGGCTTCTCCACGCTAATCAACCTTTCTTCCGTATAATCTGTGTATAACCTGTTCCCTTAAATATACCCTTTCACACCGCATAACTCAATAAAATGAAAATCGGGATGCTCTCTTCAGCAAAAAAAGATGCAAGTTATGAAAAAGAGTTAACATTTTCGGCAAATAAATTCGTTATAGTGTATATATCTTTTATTTTACCGGAAAAGGAGACCCACCCGTGTTTAAGCTGTTGATCGTCATCCTGCTGTCTATGCTGCTGTCCTCTTCCGTTATGACTTCCGATCATCCTTCTTCAAGCATGGTGACCGAAACTGCATTATCTCATGCGCTGGCTAGCGCACCAGAAGACTCAACTGTCCGCCTATACGCCGTGAGCCCTTCCCAGGGACTCTTTCATTCAGCCGTACTGGAAATCGGCCAGCAGCGCCGCACATTCCAGTGGTCGGGCTCGGCGGATATTTCCACCGCACCACAGTTATTTTACAGAGATGTAAACGAAGATGGGATCCGTGAAGCCGTTGTAATTCTCACACGTGCCTCGGGAACGGGTGTGGAATTGCAGGAGTTGCATATTGTTAACGTACAAACAATGGAGGAATATGCAGTTGAATCAGCAGCAAATGCTGTATCCCAGCGAGTACATAGCTCCGTGGAGCTACGTGACCACAACCGCCAGGTGCATATCGCTGTTATGATTGACGGTACTACACACACGATGGACCCCAAAGCGTCCGTATTTTATGATGATCCAGCCCAATTTACAAAGCATCTCGATTTTAGCTCTGTTGTAATGTATGACGCCGAACAGTTCCCACTGCATGCCACTGTATCTGGTAGCGTATCGCCAAGCGAATTTGTAGGGGATTTGGATCTGAAATATGTATATGAGCAGGGGCGGTTCCGGGTGGGACCTATAAAATTTGAAGCTTCCTCTCCCTTTTGACGACTCTCGCAGAATAAGGTAGCATGGGATTAAATGCTAGACTGGCTGGTTTAGCGATTTTCCGAGTGAAAGAGGGGATTAATCATGTTTACATATGCGTTGGACGAACGCACAGTCCTTCGGCCGCTCACCAAGGAGCATGTGCAGCCTCTGTTTGAGCTGATCGAAATGTCCCGTGACCGCCTGCGTCAATGGCTTCCATGGGTAGACTCCACCACGGAAATCAGCCATACAGAGCAGTTCGTGCAAGGCGCCTTGAAACAAGCCGCAGAGAACGGTAGCCTGACCGCTGGAATTTGGATAGACAACGAGCTCGCTGGCATCATCAGCTACCATGAGATCAATTGGGCCCACCGGTCGGTTAGCATCGGATACTGGCTTGGGCACGGTTACGAAGGACAGGGTCTCATGACTAGTGCTTGCCGCGTATTCGTCGAATATGCGTTGATGGAGTTGGACTTGCATCGGGTCGAAATCCGTTGTGCAACGACGAACCGCCGCAGCCGCGGTATTCCAGAACGCCTGGGCTTTGTGCTCGAAGGCATTGTACGCGAAGCAGAGTTGCTGCCAGATGGCTATATGAACCACGCAGTGTATGGTATGCTCCAGAATGAATGGAAGCAACTTCGATAACATAGTACTGCACAACAACGCCGCAGGCCTGATCAGGTCTGCGGCGTTGTTGGTTATGAGCTGGACATCACAACCGAATGTTGCTGCCTGTCTGTAGCCTCCGGTCTATTTTAAGAAATAGGCCATTAGAACATCATCCACGAATTGGCCTGCTATATAAAACTCGTCATGCAGACGCCCTTCAATTGCAAAACCGCACTTTTCATAAAACATAAGGGCTTCCGTGTTACAGGAGAGTACACGCAAACTTAACTTGCGTATGCCCTCCGCAGCTGCAATCTCCTTCATGGCGTTCATGAGCGCCGTCCCAATACCTTTGCGATGATAGTCTGGACGTACAGCTATATTTATTTCGAGTACATGACAATTACTAGCCAACAGTGTTGGAGGACGAAATCCAATATACCCGCAGAGCACTTCCTGTTCGATGGCGACCAGTTGAGAGCCTGGAGGCGTGTTGCGCAGAAACTCTCCGCGCGACTTCCATGACAGCGAAGCAGGAGCCGTGCGTTCATTCCATACCAGTTCATCCAGCGCAATCAGATCAGGAGCATCCTTCATCTCCGAATGACGTATCGTCAAGGGTTGACTTGTAAACAATTCCTTTCAATCCTTCCTGTGAAGGCTTTCCTGAAGCAATAACTGCAACCAGCTGTCACCTATTGTACCATAATAAAAGCTCATTACTGAACTTTTATCGGGACTTAAGGACTGGGAACATCCACCTAAGAAGGAGTGGTATCCAAACTATCCAAATCATGCCGAAAACGGTTCAACCAGCTATGCAGAATGAAAAACAGAATGGATAATACGGCTACGCCTAATGCCAGCCAAAGTGTGGGCGGTAACCCACCGCCATCATATAACTTCCCCATAATATAAGGTCCCATCACCCGTCCGGCTGCGCCAATGCCCCCTACAAGTCCAATGTAAAAAGGTGCACCCCGACCTCCATGATCAGACAGGAATGCTGGAACCGCAGGTGCGATCAGCATTTCTCCTAGAGTCGCCAGTACCATAGCGAATATCATCCCAGTATAGTTCTGTGTGCCCAGTATGACAATATAAGCTGCCAAATAAAATCCTCCAGCCCATGTCATTTGCGCCGAAGCGTGATGAGCGTACAGCCGTTTGATCCAGAAAATAATAGGTTGTGCGGCAAAAATAAGAATACCATTCAACGTCCATAGTAGCCCATACATCGTTTTAGGCAAGCCCTGCTCAATAATATAGGGAGAGACTCCCGTATTCCAGATCGAATTACCGAACCACAAAAAAAGTGAACCTAACCCCACAAAGAGATACAACCTGGTATCACGAAACAGCAATCGAGCTGGTATTTCTTCTCTTTTCATCACAGACTTGCTGAGCTGAACTTCCCCCTCTTCCCGATCTACCCTGCTTAGATACGACCAGAAGAATCCCGCAAATACCGCAGAAGTTACCCCGTTCATGACAAAGCTGAGCTGATAGGAAAGGTCGGCCAGAACGCCGCTCAGTCCCGTTCCGAGTGCCACCCCAATATTGTTCGCGACATAAATGATATTAAACAGCTCTCCACGTCGGTCAGCAAAACGAAAACCTACAAAGGCCTGAATCGCAGGCACAGATACCACATTAAAAAAGCCGATAAAGCCCATCATGATGACAAAAGCTACCCAATGACCACTGGTAAATGGAAGCGAGAGAAGTCCCAACGCATTCATGGCCAGTGAGCCGACAATCAGTTTCTTGGCTCCAATACGATGATAAAGGGCTCCGCCCAGCACTTGACCAAAAATCCCGCCTAAAGACTGCACTAAAATCGCAATCCCCGCATCTCCCATACTACGGTTTAGTTCGTCGAATACATACATGCTAACGAGCGGCCACATGAGGGAACTTCCAGCGGAATTAATCAGGCTGGCAATGAGAAATACTTTTACTTCTTTCGGATAAGACTCCAACCATTTCATATATTTTGCTTCTCCTTTTGCACCTGACGCCATTAAAGGCAGTTTCTCATTGGCGCTTCACATTCACCACCGTTGAGAAAAAAGTAGCCCCCTGCCCCATATCCGACAGCCGGTCAGAGGTTAACGCATTGGCACGCTGTCTGCGTCCTTTGCCTTTCCACCATAATCCTTGGCTAATCACCGTGCCGGGCAGCATCAGATCGGTGACCTTGGCTTTCAATTCATACATTCCCCTGTCATTCCAGACGGTAACCGGATCACCATCTGCGATGTCTCTTGCCTGAGCATCCTCCGGGTGGATTTGCAGCAAAGGCTCCCGCTCCAATCGCTGATGCTTGGGCAAATTAGCAAATGTAGAATTCAAAAAATTATGGTTTGGCGGTGAAACAAACATTAATGGAAAACGGTCATCCGCTTGCGGCCGATGCTCTCCGTCATACCCTTCGATCAGTGGTACATAGGAGGGCAATGCGGGCAGACCTGCTTGTTTCATTTTTTCCGAATACAACTCAATCTTGCCTGAAGGCGTAGTTAGACGCTCCAAATAAGTAGCCTTTGGCGTCATATCAAGCTTTACAAAAGGCGACTTTTTTAAGGCATCCAAGGTTACACCCTTGAGATAAGGGTTCGTTGGATTATCAAGCGCGCCTGCGATCATATCTTCTTCACTTTCTGTAAAGGCAGCTTCATCAAAGCCCATTGCCTGTCCGAGCAGGCTAAATAACTCATAATTGCTTTTGCTTTCCCCAAGCGGATCAATGACAGGCTTCTGCATCTGGATATAGTGGTGCCAGTACGATTTGTATAAGTCTGTTCCTTCAAAAGAAGACGCAGCAGGCAGCACAATATCTGCATAGCAGGCCGTATCGGTAAGGAACAGGTCATGAACAACCGTAAACAGATCCTCTCGTTCAAATCCCTCCGTCACCCGTTCCGAATCGGGTGCTACAACTACCGGGTTACTACAATATACAAATAACGCCTTAATCGGTTGTTCCTTCTGTAGCAGCGCCTCTCCAATCCGGTTCATGTTGATCACCCGGGCATCCGGGTTCTGTCGCAGATCAGGACGCTCCAGATGGGCGCTGTTAATCTTGGCATAAGCACCATTGGAGCGCGACGCTCCCCCGCCGTGTTTCAACCATTGTCCAGTGAGTGCAGGCAAGCATGTAACTGCACGTACGTTCATACCGCCATTATCATGATGCTGAAGCCCATTTCCGATATTGATATAGGCCGCTCGCGCCTTCCCGTACATTTCCGCCAAACGGATAATATCCTCTTTCGGCACGCCGGTAATCTGCGAAACCCGCTCTGGTGTATAGGTCTTAACATGCTCGCGCAGTTCCTCGTGACCTACGGTATAGCGACGTAAAAATTCGTCGTCTGTCAGTCCCTGATCAAACAGTACATGCATAACCCCCAGCGCAAGCGCCGTATCCGTGCCCGGATATAATGGAATGAACCAATCTGCCCATTGCGCCGTCCGGTTGCGATGAACATCAATAACGACCACCTTAGCACCTTTTTTACGTGCTTTCTCAGCCAATACCACCTGATGCATGTTGGTGCTGATGACATTTCCGCCCCACACAATAATGAGGTCTGCATCCTCTGTATCCTCCGGGCTCGTACCGCCCTTAAACCCCATAACGGATGCCCAACCTTCATTCCCAGCCACGCTGCAAATCGTCTGATCCAGTTGGCTTGAACCCAGCGCGTTGAAAAAGCGGCGATCCATTCCATCCACACTCAATACACCCATATTTCCATAGAAGCTGTAGGGGAGAATGGATTCCGGTCCATCCGTACGTATCAGCTCCTTGAACCGACCTGTGATGGTATCGACCGCCTCCTCCCAGCTAATTCGTTCAAACTTCCCTTCCCCTTTGGCGCCTACACGCTTCAACGGATAAAGCACCCGATCCGGATCATATACTCGCTCGGTCATATTCCGGACTTTGTTGCATATAGCCCCTTTGGTAATGGGATGATCCGGATTACCAGTCACCTTGACTATCTTTCCATTTTCCTTGTGAAGCAGGAGCCCACACGTATCCGGGCAATCCAACGGGCATACGGCCGGAAAAATACCGTCCTGCTGCTCCGTCATCCGCTGTCCTCTGTGTAAGTTGTGTTGAAGTGTGGCCTCAAGAGGCGCGCTATTGCGGTGATCCATGGTGTTAATGCTCCTTTCCGTTACCGTTTCCAAAAATTACACTGTTCTTATCATATCTACAGCTTTGGCCTATGGCAAGAGAAGGATTTTACCACACAGCATCTCTCCAAAATATATAAAAATCCGCCTGCTGTATAGAGCAAAACGGATTTTAAAAATCATAATTATTTTTTTATCATGCTGTTTCATCATTACATACCCAGGGTAAAAGAGATCAAGGCATTATGGACGAGAGCACACTCATCCTCCATGCCAAATCATGGACCACTCCCAAAAAATCCGCCATGACAGGTTTCGTTCCCCCGGGCCTGTCATGGCGGATTTGCTTTGTTCATTGCTTCATAAAGTAACGTGATTATGCATGATCACTCAACGGATTGGATGCAACGGAAGAAGTAATTTGAGATTCATTCACGGAATGTGTGTTGGTTTGAGTTTTTTTCAGATAGGCCAGCCAGTAGGCTCCAGCCACAAACAGACTGCCTCCTACTAAATTCCCCAACCAGACCGGAATGAAATTCATAACATACTCTGCCCATGAAAAATGACCTGCAAATATAGCCGCCGGAATGAGAAACATATTGGCAACAACGTGCTGAAACCCAATAGCAACAAAGGCCATGGTCGGGAACCAAATTCCCATAATTTTGCCGCCGATAGAGTCTGTGCTATACGCCATCCATACAGCCAGTGCTACAAGCCAGTTACATCCTATACCTGATATAAAAGACTGCAAAAAGCTTTCATCCAGCTTATGTCCTGCCATATCCACCACTTTATCCAGGTAAGGACCCGTTTCGGTCAAGCCCAGAACATGCCCGAAGAAAAATGCAACAAATAATGCACCTGCAAAATTACTGAGCGTAATAATCGCCAAATTACGAAGCATAGCTCCTGTCTTAATTCGTCCTGCCCATCTCGCCAAAGGCACTGCCATCATATTGCCGGTCAGCAATTCCCCACCAGCGATCAAAACTAACACCAGACCTACAGGGAACACTGCCGCTCCAATAAAGGTAGCAATACTCCCCCATTCTTTAGGTGCACTTGCAATAACGCGTATATCCAGCAAAAACCCGAGTGCAATAAATGCACCTGCCAAAAATCCCAATACCACCGCCACAGTCCACGGGTTGTTCGCTTTGGCCACTCCTGTTTCCACCGTCTTTTCGGCAATTTGCCCCGGTTTATAGCTTGCCATCTGCCCCCGCTCCTTTAATATCTTTTAAACAAAATATTCTTCTTTTATATTTTATTTAAAATCAGTGATTTTGTTTGTGAAAAAAATCACTTTCTAAAGTATAAAAAAACAGCCCTTGGATAAAGGACTGTTTTTCTATTTTATTACATCTACTGCGCTACTACGCGCTTTACATTTAATTGTATTCTTCCTTTTCAACAGCTCTCAAGAACCAAAGAACTCCGCCCAGACCGACGGCTGCAACAACTACAAGAAAAAGGATATAAAACAAATCCATTATAAAGTCTCCCCCTAATCCTTATGCTCTCTATATTGTACTATAAGGATTCATCCGTACGCTTCAGATTGTTGACAAACTTATGAACAATGTCACAGACAAATTGAATTATACAGTAACTGGGTTCCGTTCGGATATTGTAGGCAATGCTTGCAAACCTGCCGCGTTCAGGAAATTCCAAGGCTTGTTATAGTGCGGCTGGAAGAAGAAATCGACAAAAGCCAACTGGTCAATGGTCATATGATTTTGAATGGCTACAGACAGCGTGTTAATGGATTGCGTCAAATCGACCTTCGACATAATTTGCGCCCCAACAATTCTCCG
Organism: Paenibacillus sp. BT-177; assembly: GCF_025846815.2. Lineage (NCBI taxonomy): Bacteria > Bacillati > Bacillota > Bacilli > Caryophanales > Paenibacillaceae > Paenibacillus > Paenibacillus sp. BT-177. The sequence continues at coordinate 222,918 of NZ_JAOYTP010000003.1, forward strand.
TGTCTCCTGCTCATATACAACCTTCAGCAACACCTTTTCAGAGGTTGGCATAAACTCAGGACGATAGCTGTCCTCAATGGTTACAGCTTCTACAGTCATCCCCTCGTCGGTTGCTGCGGCTTCTGTCATTCCTGTTCCCGCAATATTATCTTCGTAAATTTTGATACCCGAGGTTCCTTGTGTTCCCATGTAGGCAATGGTCGGCTGTACCAGATTGCGTGCCACCAGCGTCCCCATTCGAACCGCATTCGTCGCCAATGGGATATAAGCTGTTTTGCCAGTCGGATTATAACGAATTGCACAACTGTCGCCTGCTGCAAACACATCCGGGCAGCTACTTTGCATATAATTGTCCACAATGATCGCACCGTTAGGCAACATATCTACCTGACCTTTGAGCAGATCCGTTTGAGGTCGGAAACCGATACAGAGTATAACAAGCTCTGTTTCATACTCTCCTTTGGAGGTCACGACCTTACTTACTTTACCGTTAGTCCCTTCAAAACGACTTACTGTCTCGCCAAGTACCAGCTTAATGCCATGTTCTCTCAGGGAATTCTCAATCCGGTCTGTATACTCATGGTCTAAATACTTATTCAATATACGATCAGCACTGTCGATCAGCGTTACGTTCTTACCGTTCATTTGAAAAGCTTCTACCAGTTCAACACCAATGTATCCAGCTCCGACGACTGTAATGTTCTGAACGTGCTGGGCTTTCTCAATGATTTCATTCGAATGATTATAGTTCTTGCAGAGCAAAATATGATCAAGTTCAATGCCTTCCAGCTTCGGAATAATTGGCCACGATCCAGTAGTCACAATCAATTTATCAAATGTGTCCGTAAATTCCTCACCTGTTTGGAGATTACGTGCATGCAGCGTTTTGCCGGCTGTATCCACACTCGTTACCTCATGAAGCATCTTGGTCACTACACCCATATCAGCCAGTTGATCTGGGGACGAATAAAACAATCCGTGTGGATCTTTGACGACACCACCTACGTACAGTGCAATACCACAAGATAAAAATGAAATATTGTCATTACGCTCATAAACCGTAATTTCGGCATCTGGATAACATTTAGCTGTGTTGACTATGGCTGCTGTACCTGCGTGTGTACATCCGATAACTGCTACTTTCATGTTGAATTCCTCCTTGGAGTGTGGGCATAAAATGTATAATAATTGTGAATACTTTCACTTAGGTAACTCGTTACTTCTTGTGATTTATTTCACTTCATGCGCTTATTATAATGTGATATTTTTCACATTACAATAGCTTTTTATGATATTCACAGTTTGTCCACATTTAAAAAGGTAAGGATGTCTTAGATCAGCCGTTTGCTGAAATCTTTTTTTGCTCCATACAGTTTTCCCTGTCTGCACCCTGATTATGCCCTTGGAACAGACTTTCCACACGATGCGTCAATTCTTAGGTAAATGCTCATTTAGAGAATAAAAAAAGGTCTGTTTCCCCTGAGACAGGCAGAAATCAGACCTTGTTTATACATATACTTTGGAATTACACGAAGCTATTATAACAACTGCTCAATGGCAGCTTTCATCGCTTCCGGTGACTCCTTAGGCTCAAAACGCCCCACAGGCACACCTTCACGATTTACAATGAATTTCGTAAAATTCCACTGAATTGTACCATCTTCCTGTTCTCCAGGCTGCTGCTTCTTCAAATATTCAAACAGAGCTGCTGTATCCGGTCCGTTCACATCCACTTTGGCGAATACCGGGAAATTAACCCCGTAATTCAATTGGCAAAATTCAGCCGCTTCCTCGCTGCTGCCCGGCTCCTGACCGCCAAATTGGTTGCAAGGGAAGCCTAAAACAACGAGTCCTCGATCCTTATATTCGTCATAAAGCTTCTGCAAATCCCCATATTGCGGGGTAAGTCCGCACTTACTGGCGGTATTCGCAATAACCAGCACTTTACCTGTGTAAGTTTCCAGAGAAACCTCCTGATTGGCTGGTGTTACGGCATTATATGAATAGACAGACATACAGCATCCTCCTTCATGTCGCTTGGTTTAGGTTCTTAACCTATTTTACCCAAAACGTGACGGACATGCCAATATCCACAGACCCTTTACCGCTGATGCTGCCACTTGATGACGCTCTAACCTCTTGCTGCTACTTGTGGTCTAGCATCACGCCGCTCGGCAACAGAACCCACCGTTTGCTTCTCTTCTACATTCATTCCCTTTACTGCTTGGCTTACCGCAGGCTGACCAGCCAAAGCATACGGAAGACAGAGTGGTACCCCTGTACGAGGATCAGTAACAATATCCGCCTCGATCCCGAACACCTCACGCAGCACATCGGGGGTCATAACCTCAGTCGGGGCTCCTACCGCCTTCGCTTTCCCTTTTTTGATCGCAATCATATGCTGAGCATACCGGGCTGCATGGTTCAAGTCATGCACGACCATAACAATGGTGCGTTCTGCCGAAGTATTCAGATACTCTAACAGATGCAGCACTTCCAGTTGATGCGCCATATCTAAAAATGTAGTCGGCTCATCCAAAAACAATATATCCGTATCTTGCGCAAGCGCCATAGCAATCCAGGCACGCTGACGCTGACCACCAGAAAGCTGATCAATCGGACGATCGTGAAATTCGCTCATTCCCGTTACTTGGATGGCCCACTCTACCATTTTGCGATCTTCCGCTTTCATGGAACCAAAACCTTTTTGATAGGGGAAACGTCCGTAAGATACCAGTTCCGTCACGGTCAACCCTTCCGGCGCAGTCGGATTCTGCGGCAAAATAGCCAACTGCTTGGCTACCTCCCGGGTGGATTGCTTATGAATGGATTTACCATCCAACAGAACGCTACCGCCTTTAGGATTCATGATGCGAGCCATCGTTTTCAGAATGGTCGACTTACCGGAGCCATTTGCACCTACCAATGCTGTGATTTTCCCTTGCGGTATTTCTACGTTCAGATCTTCTACTATCAATCGATCTTCATAAGCAATATCCAGATTTGCCGTTTTCAGACGAAACATTTGGAATCATCCCTTTCCCTAATCCAATATATATAGTCACGGGCTTAACGCACGACATTCATCAAAACTTCATTCTATCTTTATATAATAAAGATATTGATAATCATTATCAAGTGTTAACTGGCATATTCCTTCTAATTTACAATGCGTAACGTTCAATATTTCCTCAAAAAATCAAAAAAAGATCACAGCCCTAAAGCTGTGATCTTTTAATTCTGGCCATTCGCATTAAGCCTGTACAGAGGACAGTCCAAATGCTTCAGCCATGAGGCGTATTGATTTCATTTTGGCATCAAAGTCGTGAATGATGCTCGCAACCATGATCTCCTGTGCATTATAGTCCTTGCATAATTGCTCAAGCTGACGCTTGACCTGTTCGGGTGAACCGACCACCATACGCTTGCGATTCTCACGAATGCGCATCCGATCATATGGCGTATACGGATACGCAAGCGCCTTTTCGACAGAAGGTGTCCCTGCGGAACGCGTGCCCTGCTCTAAAAGCACCAGGGACAAGTCCATGCTGGAAGCCAAACGATTGGCCTCCTCCTCGGTATCCGCGCAGATCGCAAATACGGCAACAAGCGAACGCGGTTGCTCACTATGCTGGGAAGGCTGGAAGCTTTCCTGATATCCCTTCATAGCACCTGTGCCGCCTTCACCATTAATAAACTGCGCGAACGCAAAGCCTACGCCACGCTCGGCGGCCAGACCTGCGCTATCGCCGCTGGAGCCAAGCAGCCACATTTCCGGCACGGTCTCTACGAGCGGCATCGCCTGTAGCGAACCGAAGCGATGCTGGTTGCCTGTGCTATCGTGCAAATAGGCTAGCAGATCATCCAGCTGCTCGGGGTACAGATCAACGCCGCCCCGCATTTTCCCCTCCTGCAAAGCTCTGGTAGCAATCGGCATTCCTCCAGGCGCTCGCCCCAGACCCAGATCAATGCGTCCCGGATACAATCCCTCCAATACCCGGAAGTTTTCCGCTACTTTATAAGCGCTGTAATGAGGCAGCATCACACCACCCGACCCCACTCGAATGGTAGAGGTACGGGCAGCCAGGTGTGAAATCAATACCTCCGGGCTGGAGCCTGCAAGGTTAGAGGCTGCATGATGCTCGGATACCCAGAAACGATGATAGCCCAGGCGTTCCGCCTCTATAGCAAGCTCAGCAGTCTTTTGTAATGCCTGTGCATGCGTCATGCCTTCCGATACCGGAGATTGGTCAAGAATGCTGAGTTTTATCATAAAAAGTCTGACCTTTCTATTTTGGAATACGAATAGGCATTAATTATAGCACGTAAAGCCACAGTTAACCAAGAGGGGCAAAATAGCAGATTTACCGCACATATTTAGCCATGTTTACTTTTTATAGAGACTTGCTTTTTACTTTACTTTATCTGCTTCATAAAGATGTGAACGCTTTTGAAAAAAACTAAACAGATGGGTCACGATTACTTTCAAGACGGCATAACCTGGAACCGCTAGTACAATTCCTACCACACCAAACAAATTGCCAGCTGTCAAAATAACAAAGATGATCGTGATCGGATGTACTCGAAGAGATTTACCCATAATTTGTGGTGAAATAAATTTACCCTCAATAAGCTGTACGACTGTCCATACGATAACCATTTTGAGCAGCATGATCGGTGAGGTAACTATAGCTACGATTAACGCGGGTGTAATGGCAATTACAGGACCTAAGTAGGGAACCACGCTCGTAAAGGACGCAATGACCGCAAGTGTCAAAGAGTAGTCTAATCCAATAATCAGATAACCAATATACAGCAGCACTCCAATACAGAAGCTGACAATAATCTGTCCACGAATATACGAGCTGACCTGATGATTCATTTCGGTCATGATACGATCTGTCTCTTTACGAAACATAGGTGGAAGCATTTTTAGAATCCACTGCGGCAGCTTGTGTCCATCTTTCAGCAAATAGAACAAAATGAACGGAACCGTAGCGATCGCAAGCACAGTTTCCGTAATCACACCCAAAAAGCTTCCCACACCCGTCCATGCATTATTGATAAAGCCAGATAACTTTTCAGAAGCTTTGGAGGCCAGTTCAGATGGATCTATTTGAATGGTGTTCTGGAACTGGTTGACAAAGTTACTGCCAATCAGTCGCTCAAACTGTTGTTTGACTTGCTCGGTATAGGCAGGGACATTTTGGATAAGGCCCTGTATCTGATCACGGATCACAGGTACCACCGATGTAATCACAATAGCGATAATCCCTATAATGAGCAAAAACAGGACAACAATGGAGTATACCCGCTTTACCTTATTTCGCTCCAGTACATCTACCAACGGATTGAGCAGATAGTACAATACACCGGACAAAATGACCGGGAGAATGATCGTTTTCAGCAACACGATGACAGGCGTAAATATGTATGAAATTTTGGTAAGCACTAAGATATTCAAACCGATCAGCAGCAATACCAACAGGAATAACACAAACTTGTTGTTCAGGAAAAACTTCTTAAACCGGTCTTTCCATGCCGGAGTTATTTCCACATGACATTCCCCTTCTCTTTAGACAGATGAGTATACGTTCTTCATAATTACGATATATTTTTGCAACAAAATATACAAGGTTATACCCAAATAAACACAAAAGCAAACAAAGTTGTACGTTATTGTACGAACTTCGCTTGCTTTGAAGGGTTATGGAGTATCATTTGTCGTGGTGGCAGCCTCCACCGTCGTAGTCACCGGTTTGTTTTCTTGTTCAAAAAGATTCTGTATGAATCGCTTGAGCTTCCGCTCGTCTACACCCAACACCTGCGCACCCTTGATGGTTTCCCCGCGCACCAGTTCGTTTGGCGGGATTTGCTGCTTCGCTACCGTTTTAGCATCGATATTAAAACCCAATGAAGCCAACTGCAGCATTTCCGTTGTACTCAGATTCGTTTCAATATAAGGAGATATGCTATTTAAAATACTTGGCAGTTTAATGAGCGACGAGGTCGATTGTATTTTACTGCCCAGTTCGGTAATGAATTTGCGCTGTCGCTCCGTACGTGTAAAATCGGAAGTCGCATCATGACGGAAACGTACATATTGCAAGGCTGTTTTGCCGTCCATGTGCTGCATTCCCTTTTTCAAGTCAATATCAAACTGGTGTTTGTCTGCCTTGGACGTATAATGCATATCTTTTTCGACATCCAGGTCAATACCACCTACAGAATCAACCAACGCAATGAAACCATTAAAATCAGTATATACATAATATTGAATTGGTATGCCCAGGAGGTCACTCACAGTCTGTCTGGTCAAATCAGGCCCACCGTAGGAAAAGGCTGCATTCAATCGACTTTGCCCATGACCCGGGATCTTGACGTACGTATCACGAAGAATCGACATAAGTGTGGCCTTTTTCGTAACCGGATCAACAGAAGCAACCATAACCGAGTCAGAGCGCCCTGAATCTTCTCCACGAGAATCGCCGCCAAGCAGCAGAATATTCACTCTCTCTGTTCCATCCCATTCCGGTGGGAGTGATACCTCTACAGGTTGTACATTGGTTGATGTTTGGGTTTGCGGTTTAAATTTCGAGTCCTGGCCGGAAGCAACCGAAATTTGATTCGTAAAATGATATATAGAATAAGCATAATATCCGCCCACTAAAAGGACTGCAGCAGTCACAGAAATACCTAGCCATTTTAAAAATTTTCGCATATTTTCGGGTAACCTCGCTTTTATTCATCATCGTTCGGCTTTTAAAAGCATACCCTTCCGGCAAGTTATCTGTCAATTCGAGGCGTTTGTTCTAGGGGCGTTATTCGTATCGGTTACACCTTATCTTCAGGCTCTTTTTCTGTTGATTTTACAGCATGGAGGTCGTCTGCATACCACGGATTCAAATGGACAAGCACCTCATAAACCCGCGGCTCCTGCTTCATGACGGCCCTCTTGATCAGCCGGATAATATCGTGTCCCTGTTGAATCGTCAAAGAGGCATCCACTGAAGCTCGGATATCAACGATAATATAATGACCATGCTCACGGGCACGGATACGATCAATACGCTGAACCTCGACTACACTCAGTGCCGCTGCTGCGTAGCTTTCGATTTCCTCGGTTGCAATGGCCTTCTCCATGAGCACATCTATGGATTCGCGACCCATTTCCCACGCCAATTTCAGAACCAGCAACGCCACTACGAACCCCGCAATGGGGTCGCCGTAAGATAAAATCGGAATATCCCAATGTTCCCCGATCAGTCCTAATCCGATCCCCAAGACAGCCGCTCCCGAGGCATACACATCAGCCAGGTGATCTTTTGCCGTCGCAATGAGACCCTGACTATTGGCCGCTCTGCCAATACGAATCGTGTAGATATACAGCCACTGTTTCCAGAGCAGGGAAATAATGGCTGCCACTAAGGCTAGTATATGCTCCTGTGGCATCGGTTCGAACAGTGCGGCAATGGAATGATAGCCGATAAATATGCCTGCCCCGAACAGTATGACCGCCACTACACTAGCACCAATTACTTCTGCCTTGCCATGACCATAAGGATGATCCTCATCCGGCGGCTGGCTGGATATTCTCATCGCTCCCAGTGCCGTTGCAGAAGCAATGACGTCCCCGGCGTTATGCACACCATCGGCCACCAGTACCTTACTGTTGAACATGAGTCCTGCGATTATTTTGATGCCGGTTAAGAGGATGTTGCTGATCAGGCTGATCCATGCTGAGACCATGGCACGCTTGCCCATATCCTGTTCCTGCATGATGTATAACCCCTCCAAATTATCTTTTAAAAAATGTCCTGCCCGCTATTCGGTTATCTCAAGGGATCTTTCGTTGCTCTTTATCTTATGATGCTGTTCTTACAGCGGCATAGTTGAAGATTACAATAGCCCCGGAAGATGAGCCTCCCCGGGGCTATTATGATAACCATAGTGGAGCATTCTATGAGAATACCCCCATTTTATCTACCTGGACCGACCGCGTCGGCCTCCTTGACCTTGACCACCACGCGGACCGCCTTTGGCTTGTCCACCGCGTCCACCTTGGCCTCCGCGTGCGGAACCGCCGCTGCTACGGTCATATCCGCTACGTCCGCTGCTTTGGCCTGCCGAACGACCTTGGCCTCCGCGTGCGGAACCGCCGCTGCTACGGTCATATCCGCCACGTCCGCTGCTTTGCTCTGCGGAGCGGCCTTGACCTCCGCGTGCAGATCCGCCGCTGCTGCGGTCATATCCGCCACGTCCGCTGCTTTGGCCTGCCGAGCGGCCTTGACCTTCGCGTACAGAACGGCCGCTACTGCGGTCATATCCGCCACGTTCACTGCTACTGCGGTTGGAGCGACGCTCGCCGCTTGCGCCGTCACGACGACCGGACTGTTCGCGGCCGCTGCGGCGTCCACCGCCAGCATCGTTGCCGCCAAAGGAACGGCGGTCGTTTCTGCCTGAGCGGTCGTTTCTACCCTGCCGCTCAGCCGTATCGGGAGCAGGTCTACGCTGCCCGCCGCCCTCACTGCTGGTGAATGTGACACCAGCAACTCTTTGGATGTTCCGAAGCTCCGGAACATCCCTCGGCGTGGCGAGCGTCACCGCAACGCCTTTGCCTCCGGCACGGCCGGTACGCCCGATGCGATGGATGTAGCTTTCGGCATCCTGCGGCATGTCATAGTTGAAGACATGCGTGACGCCTTCTACATCCAAGCCGCGTGCAGCTACATCTGTCGCTACGAGTAATTGAAGTTTCGCTTCACGGAACGCCTTCATCACTTGCTCCCGCTTGTTCTGGGACAAGTCCCCGTGCAGCTCACCGCTCTCGAACCCCATCTCCTGGAGCTCCTCATTCAGTTTAGAAGCCCGACGCTTAGTACGGCAGAAAATAACAGCCAAATACGGACGATCCGTATTCAGCATATCTACCAATGCCTGTTGCTTACCACGGTCTGTTGTTTGTACAACGACCTGACGGATTTGGCTCACTGGAACGGAAGAAGCCGATTTCACTTTGACATCAACGGGTTCGTTCATATAGACACGAGCCAGCTTACGAATACCAGCTGGCATCGTAGCGGAAAACAGCATTGTTTGTCTCCGGTAAGGAACCTCCTGTAGAATCGTCTCCACGTCGTTCAAGAAGCCCATGTGCAGCATTTGGTCAGCCTCATCCAGGACCAGCATTTTAATGCCGCCTAGATCGAGCGTGCCACGTCTCAGGTGATCCAGCAGTCGCCCAGGTGTACCAATAATCAGTTGTGCGCCCCCTTTTAGTTTACGAAGCTGACGCTCCACGTCCTGTCCTCCGTAAACAGCTAGTAGAGATAAACTCGGCTCCGCAGCAGCCAAGCATTTAGCTTCCTCTGTAATCTGGAGTGCCAATTCACGCGTAGGTGCAATCACAAGCGCCTGCGGGTGCCGCTTGTCCAAATTTAGCTTTTGTAAAATCGGCAGTAAAAACGCAAGCGTCTTCCCTGTCCCCGTATGTGCCTCGGCAATCACATCCTGACCTTCCATCAACAGTGGAATGGACTCCTGCTGTACAGGTGTTGGCGCTGAGATGCCCTGCTCTTTCAAGGCTTCTACCCAATGTTGCTCCACGCCTAATGCTGTAAAATTCTTCAAGTTGTATTCACTTCCCTTATCTGTATTCAATATGTGTCACGTAAAATAGGTTCATGTGCCATATGACATCTATCGTTCCATAGTTCAGAATTCCCATTTTTGTATCGGTTCTCATTCTCCCCTTTTCAGGAAGGGAGCATATCCGTTATCGTTGAATCTGTTCATGTAACTCAACATACGGCCGCAAGGCGGCTCAGGCCGTTCCATATATGACTTTCCTAGTATACGCGAAGTTGAACTGGTTTCCAAACGATTTTAACGAATAACGCAAAAGGTGAATTCAATCACCATGTCATATATTATGGTAGGAGAATTGGTAATTCATGAATAAAGGATGGATGCTTGTGGTTAACAATCTACATTATAATTTCATAATGATAGGTTCCTTATCGGAGAAGCACACTTTGTTTGCCGAAGAGTGCTTTACTAACCTGTTCGATTGTTTTGAAACGCTCCTGAACATATCAGGAATCCGCAATACCCGTGTGTCTGTCTATCAATCCAAGAAAGCCAAACACGGTAAGATCCGCTGGGACAAGCAGGAGTTGCTCCGCATTGTAACCGATAATGAATTGACTCCATTGATGCTGGTTATCGAGGCTCCCAGTATCAAATCGTCCTATAACAAAGGGACAACGCCGGAAGTCTACATTCTTTTGTCCAATGACCCTATGGGTCAATCCCCCAACAATTGCGGGATGCTTGTTTCGATCCGTCAGGACATTTATGAACGTATCGACCAAACAATCGTCGAAGACGTTATGATACAGCTGAGCCAGTGGATAAAGGCAACCAAACTGTTACACAGCTCGCGCAACTTTTATGCTGGTAGTAAAGCACGTGCCATTATGGATATTCTTCCATTTATGCTCGAAAAGGATACTCCGGATATGAAGTATGTTTTTCAATCGTGGACTCCGTATCCTTTACCACACACTTAAACAATCCGTCATCCCATTAACCCTAGGAGGCTGCAATTTATGCAAATTCAAGTTCAAAAGGCTGAAAAAAAAGAAAACGAATATCTCATTCATTATCAAGCGGGAGGAGCTCTGCCGTTCGTTCCGCATGATGTTGTTCTGATCCATGGCAAACAGTATTTTATAGGTACGATTTTGAAGGTAGAGCCGGAAAAGGTCCATATCCGTATCAATTCAGAATATGAAGACCAACTGACAGGGTCCATCGGACTGGAACTGGCTTTCTCTCCAACCGTTTCTATTCAAGGTGCAGACAGCATTGTAGAAAAGCTCGGCTATTTTCCACCTTTTCACTATGACCGAATCACGGCTGCCAATATGACGAAAGACCAGATTACACTGACAATTGAGCTATCCCCCGCTAGCGTGCTGGTTCCTAAATCACCGGATCTGGAACCTTCGGCTGAGGCACCAGTGATCCCTGAGGCTCCAGCCAAAGATATTCCACGCTATGCAGTGACTTTTACATTTCTGGAAACCAAAGAGCATGTATTAACCCCTGTAGAAACAGAAAATATCATCTTGCAGCTCGATTTCCGCTATGAAGAAGCAGACATGGTCGTTGACATCGATGCCTTGTCAGGGCTGTCAGGCAGCTTTCTGTGCAGAGGTATCCGTGCAGAGATTACGGAACTTCATGAATAAACAAGAAGCCCGTGAGCTGTTGCACTGTCATTCTTTTATTCATGATGATCTGGAGCATCCCAAAATGCGAAGCGGATTTCTAGGGATGCTTCGTCCCTTCCAGGGAGAACTGATCGAGGATAATTTTCATGAGCTCATGACTATCATTGAAGTTCTGGCAGATGAGTTGGAGAAACCGTCCGTAGAACGGGAGCTTATATCCGCTCTGTGGGGGATTTGCCAATATACACGGGCATGGGCGTTGCATCCTGATGGTATGCTGCAGCGAAATCACCTGCTGACCGTAGAGCAGATTAGTACGCTTGACGATTGGATTGATACAATTTCCTATGCGGTTATGGTGCTGCTAGAGGGTGGCGGAACGGAAGAAGCTTTATCGAACTACAGACAACGAGAGTAGGTAATACACAATGTCAAAAAGTAATCTGGCTAAGAAATGAGGGGGGTATATGTCCATACAAACTGATGATGACGGAAAGACGTTCTTATCTATTTTCCCTACACTATCGTATGAAGATCGATTAGTCTCATTACGCGAATTAACAGCAATCCCCCAGCCTGTGGAGGACACCATCGCATTACTTTTACAGCTTGTGCAGCAATCATCCGCGGATGATCTGCTTCGTATAGAAGCGCTGAAGGTCATCGGACTATATGCAGATCAAAGCCAGCAGCCGATGATCATGCGAGGAATTCGCGAGCTGCTGTCCAAGCCTGATGAAGATGATGATGTACGAAACGCAGCTTTACAAACTTTGGTATGGATGCCTTGTTCAGAAGCAGACCTACGTATAGCTTTGGACTTAATCCGCAGTGATACATATATCTTAGTCAAGGGGGCCGCTTTTGCACTGCTCCGCGCACATAAAGCCCACCCTTTTGCGCAACAAGCGCTGAAGCAATTATTGCAACATGAGGAATTCGGTGCATCTGCCCAGCGTGAGCTGTCCACATAATCGACAACCAAAGGAGAATCACTCTACTTATGCGTGTAAGAATATTTATATTCATATTAATTATCGGAATTATTTGTGTGCCTGCCTATTTTATTATGAGCAGCTTTGGATTATTCCAAAACGAGAAGGTGCTTGTACATTACAAGCTTGCCCTTGAGGTAAAGGGTAAAAAATATGATGCCTGGCCTTTAATCAGCAGCTATACCGCAATAGATAAAAAAGGGGACCATCGTCAGCTCTACTATCAGGCAAAGGGCTCAGGCATGGAGTATCTGTTTCAACTAGCCTATGGACAGTATGAACTCAAGCCCTCCAAAGAAAATCCTTTTTTGGATGGGGGAATCCACTATACCATGGACCATCCTGAGTATGTACGTGAGGAAAAACAGTATGAGAACGCCAACGACTATACGGAGTTAACCCATTATTACAACCAACAGGAACAGGTTATTTATACTTACAATCCTGAAGCCAGCCTCGACAAAACCTACGTGCGCTCTATCATCACCGCTGGAATGACTCGCACCACTGGTAATTCAAGTAGGCCGGTGAAGGATGATTATATTAATATCAGCAAGCTGTTTAAGGACAAGCTCGGAGTAAATGTGAAGGTAGATGTGGATGAGGACAACAAAATCGTTACCCTGTCCATGTCATAATAAAACGAAAAAGAAAGGAAGACGCTATAAATGACAGAAACACATCATGCTAAATTAGGCCCTGCTTATTTGGAGGATTGGGTTGTACCCGAAAACCCAGAGGCATGGGTTGAACAAGAATGGACAGGTAAGCTCCGTTCACAGACCGGAAATACGAAATTCCACATTTTTTACTATGGAGAATTCATGGATGAGCTGATTGCTGTAACGGAGTTTGCACCCCAGCTCATTATTGCAGAAGATGCGGTCACAGGTGAGCAGATCGTCATTTTTGATGGAACCCGCCATGGCTACGATGCACTGCTGTGTGAAGCGTATACGGAGGAACAGCAGAACAATCGCACCCCCCTGCTGCCTTATCTGGACGATGATGGTGAAGATACCTTTGAGGTGACCGTGACTGCTTTTTATAATGTTGATTGGGATGACGAATTTGCAAATGATGTGGATGAGAACGGGCAGCTGGAGCTGATCAGCGGCGAACGTTGTGATTTTGAAAAGGCCAAGCGAAACGGTTTTGATGCGATTAGCATTACGATTACCAGCGCTAAAGGTCTAAAAACTGAGATTCTTCAGGAAGAGCTGGCCTGACGATGGTATTCAAAAGAATCAAACATCAGGAAGGCGATATTTTTGTTATCCCTCTACATGACGGCCGATTTGCGGTATGTCAAGTGATCTGCGCATTGTATGGTCGATTCAAAAAAGCGTTCTCCTTTGGTGTTCTATCCATAGGTCAGAATCAAGCATACGAGGGTGAAACTACATATCTCTCCTTCATAGATTATCGGGGGCAATTTGAGGTTATATTCACCGCCACCCAAAATCTGACGAAGGGAGTATGGCCTATTATCGATCATCGCCCTCTATCCGAGGAGCAACAGCAGCTAAAATACTTTAATTGTGCGGGCCATCTGTATTGCGGGGATGAATATATACGCAATCTGGAACTGGAAGAATATAATCAATATGCTGTAATGGGCGTGGCTGGATATGAGCTGGTACAGCAATATTTAGCCCAGGCATAAAAACTAGAAGAATAGCAACGCAAAGAGCCACCTTAGAGTTCGAAAACCAGGGTGGCTCTTTAACGATTTAAAAGGGTTCAAATGTATAAGGGAATGGTGTACGATGTGTTCCCAAAATCGACTTTACGCGTTCTCCATCCAGCAGCGCTTCGACGAAGCAATACAAATCCGGGGCTGCATACCAAAAGTTACCCCATGTGCGCAGATTTAAAGCATAAATCGGGAATTCCCCCCGTTTATCAGGCGATTGAATATCCCAGACCAGCAGGTCATCCTCTTCACTGGAAGCGAAGGGAACGGCATGCTCCAATAATTCCGGGAAACCATCTGGCTCCAACGCCGCTTCTTGTAAGACCTCCTCCGATTCCAGTACATCATCAAACCAGGTCCGCCAGTCACGGTAACGATGAAGCCATGAATCCGGATGATCCCCGAGAGGAATATGGATGTTCCATACGCCGCATAACCGCCCGTAGCCAAGAGTCTTGACGTAATCTATATAGGAAGGCGGAAAGCCCCTACCATTTTCAAAACGATGCTCTATAAGAAATTCTTCATCATAATAAGCCTGAAACTGCGAACGTTGCAGCCCTGTAAAAATGCTCATGCTCGCCCTCTCCTTTTGCACATCCTATTCGCCTTTTCACTCTTAGACACATTGAAAAGGCCTTTTTCAAGTGTTAAAATGGGAATAAGATGTATATTCTAAAAAAGAGTGAAGATGCGTCAACATCCTCACTCTTTGGCAACAGCCGCTTTTAAGGGCGGTAGCCGTGTCAAAGGATGATCATTGAAATAGACCGTTTGCCTTTGTCGAGGGCGGTCTATTTCTTTTTATGGAAGGAAAGAATCAGAATCACCAACGTTGCAAATTGAATCATCAACATTAAGGTGTCTTTAACCTCCACAGGCCTCACCTCCTTTACAGGAGACTAGCCGACCGCCCATCTAAGCCATTCTGTTGTTAAGGAATATTATAACATACGATATATAAAAAGTACGTTTTTACGCTCTTTCCGAAAAGGAGGAACGCACATGGAGCAAAAACGCTTCAAAGATGAATATAGATATAAATATGACTTTGCCGCCGTGATCCGGAGAGGAGAACAGGTAGCTGTTCACTGTCCTCGCTGTCAGGGCCAAGCTTTTATTTCCAAATCAAAAGAAGACTGTTATTACGTTGTTCGCTGCTCTCATTGTTACTACACATTTCAGCAGCCAGAATCGTATAAATTCTATGCACGCGGTGTATGCAGCCATTGCGAGCGATATTTTAATATTGAAATCCATGATGACCGAACGGTTACTCATAAAAATACGAATATACACTGTCCGCACTGTGAGACACGTAATCAAGTTCCGGTGCATCGTATGCAGTCACGTGAATGGCATACAGACGTGATCCAAAATGGAAAAGATCCTATTTTCCAGCTCCAGCTGTATTTCCTTGATTACTATCGTGGGAAACCGGTGTGGGCTCTTAACCGGATACACCTGAATTATTTGCTCTCCTATATCTCTGCCGAGTTGCGGGAAAAACCCACATCCGGTATGATGCGCACGGCTTCCCATTCCATTCCAAAGTACATTAAGGATGCGAAAAATCGCCAGGCCATCTTAAAAATATTAAAAAAACTACAGCATAAACAAGCGTCTAAGGGTGAGCATTCCAAACATGAGTATACAAACTTTTGACAGCCTAGAAGCACTGGTCCAGGCCGTCTGTCAGACCACCACGTGCAATCTCGGCTGGAGATAGCGACTGTACAGATGTTATTGAAGTACTGCGCCGCAGTGGAAGCGAGCCGGATGTTCAACGCATTGCGCAGGGACTGCGATATGATCATGAATACGATGCTTTTATGGAATAAGCGTCTCCAGTATCTCTTTTACCTCAGGGACAGCCTGCTTCAGGCTGTTTTTTAGTTTCTTTGCACTACCCCATATACGATAAACGATCATCTCTTGTTCGTAGTCTTCCAACTTCTCAAGTACATCTACTAGCGCCTTCGCCTGTTCTGCACTTTCAATGCCAGCCGATTTCAGAGGTTTGGCAGAATCATTACCTGCCAAAAGAATCCTCGCCCATACGGGAATCGTATCCGGTGTCAGTCCATGTGCCTCAGCAAACACAGCGGCGTAACCGTCCTGCACCGACTGGTGCTCACTATCCACTAGCTTCATATAACGACTCACTAACGGAAAATATTCCGTTCCTTTAAGTCCTAATCCCATCACCGCATAGGTTCCCGGCATTGCTGACTTCTCCCCCGGCTCTACATCGTTGTACCACTTGAATTCTTCCATCACAGTCTCGGCATATTCCGCCAGCAACGGGTGCAGCGAAGGGTATTCAAGTGCATTGGCAAAGAAACGATGTAATGCAGATTTGGCTAACTTGGGTATGGGTAGATAGTTTTTCACTTTGCTTTTGAACTTCATCCCATATTCCTTAGTAAAGCCTTTTCGTAATATATCACATAGATATACGAGTGCTTCTCTATAGCTCTCTTCTTCCTCAGAACGAATCTGAACCTCCAGTGTTTGCAAAATATCATTCGCTTGGCAGGTGACTCGCTCACTTGTATATGACGCTGGAATGCTGCCTGATCCACTCTTAAGCCACTCGGCTGCCTGATTTGAACCCAGTTGTGCAGCAATCTCCAAATAACTCTGCCGTGCATCGGCATCGGTCGAACCCACACGCATCGCGGTGAGCAGGAACATCTCCATGGCGGGGGCAGGAATATCTGAAGGAAGAATATCAGGCCTCACCGTATACTCCAGCCCGTAGTTTTTTTCCCGATCTGCGTATTTGGCCAAAAATTCATCTTCAGCCCAATGCATTAAGCCTCTGCTCAGCTGATGCCTCCATGCTTCTTCTCGCTTACGGCTAACCTGCACTTTTGCATCCATTCGATTCAACAGCTCATTCACCCGCTGGGCGTCTATAGGGTACAAATGAGGATCAAGCAAGTGCCTTACTAAGAAAAAATCGTCCTCTTCCTTCGGGATAGCTTTACTGGCAGGGTCAAGCTTTTGCTCCACAAACTGTTCGATAGTGGCTAACAGATGCTGCCGCTTATCTTCGTTCAACAGCGAGAATGTAAAATGACTGGCCTTATTCTCCAAGACCACCTCTAGATGAAATTCCAGCCGATAACGAAAAAACATAGGACTAAATTCTTCTGAATTATACAGGGCCGCTATCCGTTCTTTGAACACAGGCATCCATTCATCCTGCACCTGCTGGAGCGTCACCCCTTCCATAAAACCGGAAATATCCATATCTGGTCTACGATGATCCCAATCAAACGGTTCGTAGGTATCCACCCATAACCCGTCTCTCTTACAGGTAACTTTTAAGTATTCATGAATCCCTTCGTGAAGGACGCTTTTGGTCTTGAATTCCGCGATGCGTTTTTGCTCAGAAGCGTATCTCTGGTCAATCTCCTCAAAAATTGGATCTATGTAGGCCTGTACCCCCGATGTCATACGATGTGCTCCCCTCTCATACCCTCACAAATTGTAGTTCTTACATAATTGAGATAGACTAATATTTAACTATTTTATTTCCTGATTATAGCATATCTCTCATTTACATTTGGACTCCATCCCTATAGATAGAGTGCCAGAAAGCAGGTGTATTCTACATGTATTGGGTTTCCACACAACACACGCCAGTAGCTGCCGATGAACTGACAAATTTCGAACATACCTATGGCATAACTTTACCAATTCCCTACGCTTCATTTCTCACCCAATACGGGCCAGGTACCTATTGCGGCCTGCTGGTGATTGAACGACCTGATCCTCAACTTTTGCAATCCTATGCGGATTACGAACTGTGGACGCATGATGATAACTGTCCGATCACCGCGCAACAGCTGAGCGAGTGCGTGGTCATCGGCAGCTCCATAGATGGTGATTTCCTAGCGGTGCATCCTCAGGTCGAAGGCTTGCTTTGGCTACCGCGACATTCGGAGGTCATTACTATGAAGCCATTAGATGTTCAGGCACCATTTATAGATACGCTGGAGTATATACTACGGGATGAATTCGGAAGAATAGAGCCATTCCCCCGTTATTTCGAGCCTGTCAGTCTGGATAGAGTTGCAACATTTCTACTATTTAATCCACCAGAGACGGCGGAAGCTTACGGTTCAGCCAATCCGAACGATCAAGCCTTGCAAGTAGCTCCAGCATCTATACAGGTATTGGCTCAGCGTTTTAAACAGCATTTTGACTCAAATCTATGGATTGAAAACGAGCATATCTGCTTGGCTTTTCTTCAGTCTCTTGGCGGATACGTACGTTTCAATTATGCATATGGACGCGAAGTGGCGATCATTTATGAACCTAAAGCGATAGCACTTCATGATGAAGTTCTATCATTCCTGCAAAAAGAACATTGCCAAGTTGTAGAGTAAGAGGAGGACGAATACAAATGACAGTACATTTTGCACACATCTTAGAAAAGCTCGGAGGGATCGCTGAGCGCCTGAGACAAGGTGGGATGCCTGACGTGGTATACCAATGGACGAAGGGGATTTCCGAAGAGGAACTGACTGAGTTGGAGGAACGGCTGCAGGTCCCTTTGCCTGCCTCCCTGTCTGAATTGATAAAGCGGTGTGGCAGCTTACATTTGCTATGGTGCCTCCCTCAACACTGTATTGTAGCCGATGAACCGGCTTGTTCATATGAAAGCAGTAATGGCCTTAAACAAAAACCGAATATCCTTGACGATATTACAGGCGAATTTGGCTGGAATCATGAGTATATAAGCTATTTTACATCCTATGGAGAAAACACCGATTCAGCAGCGGACGAACAACGATATCTAATTTTAAACTATAACGGTGCCGGTGATCCGATCCTGCTTGATAGAGCGACATCCGCAACAGAGCCAGCAGTGTTCTGTTATGAGCATGAGTTGGACCGGTTCACGCTGCTCGCAGAAAGTCTACCTACCTATATAGAAACCATGCTTGCCTTACACGGGTTATGGCTGTGGGATTGGTCTAACGTGTTAGACGAGCATGGTATTCAACTAGACAGCCCACCGCTGCAGTTGTGGCAGCGCTGGTTGAACACGTTCTGTACGATGAAGCTGGAGGATGCCGCCCGGTCGCTGGAAACACTGATCTATTACACCACCATGCATGGCGTAGATCATCCTGCTGTACTGCAGGCTTTTCAGGCCTATGATCCAAAAGATATTTTTCTTGCCTGGGAGCAGCACATTCAGCGTAACCCGGCCCAATTCGCTACATGGGCATTTTTTATTGGGGAGACCGCAGGTATTGGGGCTGCTGACTGGGTTCGCTCCTTATGGGAGCCGGACACGGATATCACGCAAGCATGGAATTCATCCGCTTCAAATAACATACATGCTGAGAGAGCATTTGTCTCGACACGTGCCTATCTATCCGCCCGCTGTCTGCCCGAACAGGAAGGATTAGAAAATGTTTATAATGATCTGATGCAGCATACGGCAAAGGATGGCAAATTAGAAGGATACACCGTTAGCGGGCAGTTACAGCATTTTCATTCACCGCAGGTCATTGACTGGATGCGGGATAAGGTCAATCATCCGGTCGATGGCTGGGCAGTACTTTTCGCCTACTCTCGTCCTACAGCTGAGCAGGTGATTGAATGGCTATCCAGTAGCGAGCTTCATCAGAAAATTGCAACCGAGGCGCTGGATATCATGATTCAGCGCGATCTTCTGCCCGGTCTAGAAGCAGACGTTTGGGCTAGCATCTCAAACCTGCTTCATGCTTCTTTACAACTCGTGATGCTCAAAAAAGATAAACGTCGCATTGAAGCCGTGCTGGAGCAGCTTTCAGATTTGAAACTTCGTTAACACAGGAGCCGGCGTATGCAGACTTGCCTGTACGGGGTGGGAGCACAAAAAAATGAGCCGCTGCATCAGCGGCTTAATCCTCGAAAAAAAGTATCTATAGTAAATGAAATCAATTCATTATTTGCTTTGGCCATAGGAAGCTCAAAATTCAGGAGAAGAGAAGTTAGTCCGTGTAACATACTCCATACGGATCTAGCCATCAGGTGCTCATCCCCTTGAGTGATGCCCCCTTCCTCCATAGCGACTTTGAGTCCGCCCTCAAGCAACTCAAACCCTTTAAAACTCCCACTGTCTATAAGGCTAACCGAGCTTACAGATTCAAG
This sequence comes from Paenibacillus sp. BT-177, assembly GCF_025846815.2. Taxonomy (NCBI): domain Bacteria; kingdom Bacillati; phylum Bacillota; class Bacilli; order Caryophanales; family Paenibacillaceae; genus Paenibacillus; species Paenibacillus sp. BT-177. The sequence goes on from NZ_JAOYTP010000003.1 coordinate 243,005, forward strand.
GTTGCTGATAAACAGGATGTTGTAGTATTCGGGATTAGCCATGCCAAAACGGACATAAGCATCGGACACTGTTTTCAGTGTGTCCAGAGCGTTCAGTCCGGCTGCCTGTGCTTCATCCACGCGCTGCTGAAGAGCCTTCAGGAACAAAGCATTCCCTTCTAACAGCAGTTCACGAACAACCGCTTCCTTATTGGAGAAATAATGATAAATAGTCGTTGGTGAATATTCGATCTGATCCGCAATTTTACGCATAGAGACCTCGGCATACCCTTGGTTCAAGAAGAGCGATCGGGCGGCCTCAATGATTTTGCGGCGAATCTCACTGCTTTCACGTTCTCGGCGTTTGATATGTTTCATGAATAGATATACGTGCCCTTTCTGCCTATCTCAATTTGGCGGCGATACGATCAGCTTCCATTATACCCGAGTTCATAGCTCCTTGAAACCCGCCCCCAGGCTGTGTCCAGGCCCCTACCAATGACAGACGGTCCACTGCTGATTTGTGCTTCAGTCTGTGTATACCGGACTGCCGCACCGTTTGTGCAAAGCCGTAAACAGCCCCGCCGGGATTAGCGGTATACCGCTGCATTGTGCGTGGTGTGCCCAACTCTGCCACTACCACTTTACTGCTAAAACCAGGGTATAGCTGTTCAAGGCGTTCCAGTATCTGCTGTTTTACTGCTTCTTTTTTGGCTTTATATTCGGGACGTGCGCTAGGCCAGTTCTCCAATCTGTCCAAAAATGTAACGGTGATGACACCCTTTCCCGCTTCATTGAGTGTAGGGTCCATGGCGTTATAATTTGTGAGCATCCAGTTGCCTTTCGTATACTGGCCGCTCATCATGACTTCATAATCCGTCTCCGAATCCGGCTCGTTACATAGGATTAAGTCTTCTTCGGTGATCCCAAGCTCGCGAGGCTCGCATGATAGCCCTAGGTATAGCTGAGTAAGAGATGTGCCAGTCTCCATTTTGGTGACAGCCTCCAGCTCACGACGGGCGGCATTATGATTTTCCAGCAGACGACCATAGGTATGATGAGGACTGATACCAGACACAACCCAGTTGGCTTTATATACATCCCCTTTTTTCAGACGTACACCAGCTGCTTTACCACGTTCAAGTATGATTTCAGACACCTGACTGCGTAGGTGAACTTCTCCTCCAGCTGATTGAATAGCTTCGACCAGCGCATTGGACAAGGCCTGTGCACCTCCCTGAATGTAATACGTCCCCTCCAGATGATAGCCCATCCAAGGAATGAAAAAATACAAGGCCGCCAGCCGCTTCGGGGGCAAACCATAATAAGCCCATAGGGCGGTGAAAAATTCCGTGAATCGGTCAGACAAGCCAAACTGGCTTACAGCCCCCCAGGTAGTCATTTGCGTCCAGCGGAAGAAGGTGCCTGCTTTGAGCAGGCCCGCCATCTTACGCCAGGAAGTACGGGAAGAAAAAGCAGAAAAGCCTGCCTCAAAACGGCGAATACCTGCGAAAAGCTTGTCAATGGCTGCTGTCTCAGCAGGAAACATGCCTTTGAGGAGCTGCGTATACTCCTGCACATCAGATGGGATATCAATGGTCTGTCCTTCCCAGCGAATGGAGTAAGGATGCTTTTTGCGTAGAGGAACGATTTGCTGGTCCACATGGCAGTCCTTTAACATCCGGCCGAAGCTGCCTTCTTCGAGTCCGCCGACGCCGTGCAAGGAGACATCAAAGGTATATCCCTTTCTTGTGAATTCAGTAGCAAAGCCGCCAGCCAAAGTATGACTTTCAAACACAGCTGTCCGGTAACCCAACGCAGAAAGTCTGGCTGCACAAGACAAACCACCCAGCCCGGCACCAATGACAATAACATCATATTGGTTCATGATTTCATCTCCCTTGTTAACGTCGTTATATAAGTTAACAGTGTTAAGTTAAGGAGATTATATACTACCGTATCCCCGTTGAAAAGCTCTATTTTCTTGTTTCCTGCTATAGAACAATGAGCACAATCTTCATATTGCTCAGCACAAGTCACTCAAGAGATTTTAGTAGTCTCCCGTTGCGAAGGTAAATATATATTATAAAAACATCCAAAATTGTAGCGCTTTCACTTGTCAGATTCCAAGGAGGATGCTATTCTTCAAGTGGGATTGTTACTGAAAAGGCAAAACCCGAGTACACTTGTGTACCCGGAGTTTGCCTTTTTTTGATTTGTATGAGTTCCATAGCATACAGTCAAGCATCCCGATCATATAGTAAGCGCTTTAAAAATAAACACCAAAGGAGATTATCTTATGCAAAAAAGACGTTTCGCCCTTGTTCTACTATCTTTCGTGCTCCTGCTTACGATCTTTTATCCATCCTCCAGTTCTGCCGCGGCAGCAGCCGATGTTCCAGCACCTCAAGCTACCCTGTTTACCCAGGTACAGCCTCTGGGTGAGGTTGTTTCTGCCGTTGTACTGAAATACAGCACCAATATTGACGGAGCATCCCTGTCCACAGCCAGCTTTCAGGTTCAATCTGTACTCAATGATGTATACACGGACAGAACCGTGACCGGCGTATATACCAACGATACCGGCGCCATCACCAACCGCAGTACTCATGGCAAATATGTCGTGATCGAGCTGGATACGCAGGGCAAAAATGCAAGCACTCTCACTTACGATTCCACAAGTGCAGTCAACCGCATCAATCCATTGAACTATTACATTAGTCAAAAGAAAGATATTGCAACTTCAAAGAAAACAGTCATTCCAGCTTCTACACAGACTGTAAAAGCAACCGATAAAGTGACACCCATTGTAGACGATTTCCAAAAAAACACCTTTGAAAATAAAGATGGCTTCAAACTGAACTACTTTACATTTGAACCTAAAGTAGAGCCTGGCAAAACCTACCCATTGGTTGTATTCCTACACGGAAACGGCGAACGTGGTGATGGAAATGGAGTCAACCTGTTAGCAAATGCTGGTGCTGTCACTTGGGCTTCCCCTGAGCAGCAAGCCACACACCCATCCTTCGTCATCGCTCCTCAAAGCCCAATTGACTTGGATCATAAATTTATTTGGGCAGATGAACCACGCAACAGCGCTGTTGCCGATTTGGTACGTGAAACGGCCTTGAAATATCCGATCGACACCAACCGCATCTATATCGTAGGTATTTCTCAAGGTGCCATGGGGACATGGAGATTGTTAGAAAAAAATCTTGATCTGTTCGCTGCGGGCGTGCCGATTGCCGGTCTGACCAACTATGAAAAAGCTGTGAACATGTATGCTCCTGTTGACCCTGCACACGTTGAAGTGTTGAAAAATGTTCCGATTTGGGCCTTCCATGCTGCAGACGATACGACAGTAAGTCCTAAGAACTCGCAAGAAATGGTCGCTGCCATTAAAGCACAGAACGGAAACCTCATTCATTTCACTGAATACGAAGCAGGGATTATCAAACCTACAGGACACTTCTCCTGGGTTCCGGCTCTACAAAATCAGGACATGATTGAATGGCTGTTTGCACAAAAGAAATAAAAAAGGGCACCTGCTTTCCTGTGTACCACCATCAGGAAAGCAGGTGCAATATCAAAACGAGGAGACTAAAAATTTTGACACTGGTATTGCATTTGCAGTTAACTTGAATCTTGTTACTTCGCGCGCTTCGCAGCTTTGATCGTTCTCAAAGCCCGTCTGCGCGTTACCTTGTTCGGACTGCTGAGCTGTCTTCTGGCAGTAGCCACATCCGTTTTAGCCATGTGTAAAGCACCATCCTATTCACTTAGGCTCATATTGGGAGTCTGCGCCTAAAGACTCAAATGATAATGAGAATCATAATCATTTAAAATTATATAATGAAATCTATGAGCATGCAAGAGATTTTGGGGAAGTATTATCTCGATAAGAAGTTGCCAGTGCTCCCTTGCCCCAAATTAAAGAAGCGTTGGGACAGCAAGCCCAACGCTTCTTTATGCTTAATAAGTAACTTATACGATGATTAATTAACCTTTCCGCCCTCTACAACCAATTGATCCGTAAATCCTTCTCCGTAAACGGAGGTCAGTGTCTCCTTATAAGCTTGATGGACAAAATTTTCCTTGCCCAACGTAGCCAGCTCGTTGTTAATCCAGTCCAACAGTTCCTTATTTCCCTTCGCTACTGCGGGAGCAATCGTATCTTGACCACCGAAGGCTGGAATGCTTACGGTGAAGCCGGGATTGGCCTTGGCCCAAGCGATCAGCTCTGTATTATCGTTGGCAATGGCGGCACCGCGTTTGTCTTTGAGAGCCGAAAAAATTTCGGTGTATTGATCGAATTTGAGTAGCTTGATGTCAGGATAATTTTTCGTGAAATAGGTCTCTGCTGTCGTTCCCTTGGCAACAATCAGCTTTTGATCCGAACCCTTCAATTGGTCAATCGTGGTGATTGGAGCGCTGTCGGGTGACACAATACCAAAGGATAATTTCATGTACGGGTTAGCAAAATCGACTTTTTCTTTACGCTCATCGGTCACAGTAAAGTTAGCCATGATGATATCTACCTTGTTGGATTCCAAATAGGCAACCCGGCTGGCAGCATCCACCAGGACGAATTCCACCTTGGACTCGTCGCCCAAGAGATCTTTGGCAAAACGTTTCGCAATATACACATCAAAGCCCTGATTTTTACCTTCTGAATCTACGTAGCCAAAAGGCGGCTTATCCGCGAAAACACCAATTCGAATCTTGCCATTCTTTTTAATGTCCTCAATTGAAGCAAATTTAGCCGAACCCGAACTACTACCGTTGGTATTACCAGCCCCTGCACATCCTGCCAAGCCGATGAGCAGCAAGCTCAAAGCCAGTAATAACGTTGTGAACTTCATTCCTTTTCTCATCTGTATTCATCCCCCTGTTTATATCGTTTCGTACTGAAATATATCCAGAAAGTGCTGGGCACGCTCTGTTTCCGGTTGGGTAAAAAATTGCTGTGGTGTAGTCATTTCACATATCTGTCCTTGATCCATAAAAACGATACGATCTCCTACCGACTTGGCAAATCCCATTTCATGCGTCACGATAATCATCGTCATCCCCTGTTGGGCCAGCTCTCGCATGACATCCAGCACCTCTCGGACCATTTCCGGGTCCAAGGATGCGGTGACTTCATCAAAAAGCATAATTTCAGGGTTCATACACAGGGCGCGCACAATCGCAATCCGTTGCTTTTGCCCGCCTGATAATTGTCTCGGATACGCATCCTTGCGATCCAGCAAACCGACTCGTTCCAATAGCTGCTCCGCTTGCGCAAGTGCCTCCTGCTTGTTTCTCCGCTGAACTTTAAGCGGACCAAGCAATATATTTTCCAAGACGGTCATATGTGGAAACAACTCATAGTTTTGGAACACCATTCCGATATGCTGCCGCACCTCACGCCAATTCACTTTTGTATCCGTCAGATCCTGTCCTCTGTAACGGATATCCCCCCCCTGGACTGGCTCTAGACCATTAAGACATCGGAGGAGCGTACTTTTACCACATCCTGAAGGGCCGAGAATAACCACAACTTCCCCTTTCCTTACGTCCAGACTAATCTGCTGCAGTACTTTTCGGTCGCCAAAGCTTTTTTCCAGTCCTCGAATTTCCAATAAAACCTCCACAGCCTCTCCCATGACACCACCCCATCCTGCTAATTTTGCCATCTGCGTTCAAATCTTTTGGAAAGTCTGGATAACGGATAACATACAAGAAAATACAATATAAAGATAAAACCATACACCCAAAAGGATGCCGAAGGCGCCTTGATTACACCAAGTTCAATAATCTGCTGCCCGACCTTGACCACTTCCACAACACCGATCAGCACCACAAGTGACGTGGTTTTGATCATCCGTGTCGCTAGATTAATAGAACCCGGGAGCATGCGGCGCACCGCCTGGGGAATAAGCACATGACGGTATAATTGCCAATAGGTCAGCCCCAATGCCTGCCCGGATTCCACCTGATGCTTGGGCAGTGATTCCAATGCACCTCGTACGATGTCGCCAATTTCCGCCGCTCCCCACAGACTGAATACGATTACTGCCGTCAACTCTCCGCTGATATCCACATTCAGTAAAGGAGTAAATCCAAAATACACGACATACAACCATACCAAAATCGGAATAATGCGGAATGTCTCCAAATAGAATCTCAGCACAAATCGAATCGGTCTTGATTTTAAGGTGCGCAGCAGACCCATCAGAATGCCTAGCAGCGTACCAATAATAATGGAAATTAATGCAATCTCCAGTGTAACGAGCAATCCCCCTAACAGACGCTCGAAATTCGATCCCTCAAACAGCACATTAATCCCCGAACTCAGCATATCGCACCTTCCTTTCCACCCACGTCAGCAGCATCGACAAAGGTAAAAGCAGCACGAGATATGCCAATACCAGCAAAATCAACGATTCTGTCGTTTTGTAGTACATGCCGATCAGGTCTTTGGCCACATTCATCAGATCCAATAAAGCAATGGCACCCACAATGGAGGTCTCCTTGAGTAGAAAGATCGCGTTCGCTCCCAAGGACGGAATACTAATGCTAAATGCTTGCGGCAAAATAACATATCTCGCCAGTTGTATTTTGGACAGTCCGAGGCTCAACCCGGATTCCGTTTGGGTTTTACTCACGGCTTCAATTCCACCGCGGAACGCCTCAGCCATATAGCCCCCGCCCAAAAAGGTCATCCCCACAATGGCACACGTCATTTCGCTCATGTGCAGACCAATTTTCGTAAACCCGTAATACAGAAAATATAACTGTACAAGCAGCGGCGTATTCCGGGAAAGCTCGATATAAGCTACAATGATTCCGCTAATTCCTTTCACCCTGTAATACAGCACGATGCTGCACAGCAAACCAACGACTAGTGAAAACAGAATAGCAAAAAAGGCAATCTTCAACGTCAGCCACATGGCTTCTCCATACAGCGGCAAGCTTTCTACAATAAACTCCCAGTCTAAGTTCATATGTACATACCTTTCAATTTTCAATTATTCCTATGTACTTGCTATGCTTAATAACAATGATTGTATTCCTGCCCATTTGCCACGTCAATACTTTGATGAAAATTTGTCATAATTATCTATGATTTAAAAAGAAAACCGTTATTTCATTTCAGAAATAAATAAAAAAAGCCCAAAATGGATAAGTTCCATTTCAGACTTTGCTTTATGCTATATGATTCATCACATGATCGGCTCTGTAACGACAGGACCACCGAGCTTCTCCACAATTAAACGGCTTTCCTCATTTAGCCCTTGCAGGATAATGGATTTACCTGAGTTTCTGTATTTTTGCAGCACCTTGCCAATGGCAGTAACCGCCGAGTGATCCCACACATGTGAATGGCTAAAGTCGACTACAACTCGCTCCGGATCATGTGAAGGCTCAAAATGGTCGACAAAATGAGTCGTTGAGGCGAAAAACATCGGCCCCCTGACATGGTACACCTTTGCTTCATGATCCTCAGTCGTACTGATACGGATTTTAGCCATTTTCCAGCCAAAATGCAGGGCACTCAACAGTACACCTACGATCACACCCTTGGACAAATCATGCGTAGCCACCACGATAATGACCGTGATTACCATAATAAACGTATCTGCTTTGGGTACCTTGGCGATGTTTCGAAGTGACTTCCAATCTACGGTTCCGATACACACCATGAACATGACTCCCACCAATGCGCCCATAGGCACTTCCTTTACAACACCACCAAGCACGAGCAGCAGAAAGGCCAAGAACACCCCAGCCGTGAAAGTGGATAGACGTCCTCTTCCGCCTGAGCTGACATTAATGACGGATTGTCCAATCATAGCACAGCCACCCATGCCCCCAAAAAAGCCATTTACAAAGTTGGCAATCCCTTGCCCACGGGCTTCCCGGTTTTTATTGCTTTTCGTTTCGGTCATTTCATCCAAAATACTGGCTGTCAGCAGTGATTCCAGCAGTCCAACTAGCGCCATCGTAAAGGAATACGGCAGCAAAATCCGCAACGTGTGCCACGACCACTCAATTTGCGGCAGATGGAATGAAGGCAGCGAGCTGGTTAGCGTACCGATATCTCCTACCGTTTTGACATTCAATCCAAATACATACGTAATGATCGTCATGATAATAATTGCTGTCAATGGAGCGGGAACGCTTTTCACAAACCTCGGTAAAATATACACAATGAGCAATGTTCCCGCTACCATCGCGTACATGATCCAATTCGCTCCATGAAAGTGGGTGAGCTGCGCCATAAAGACGAGGATCGCCAGCGCATTCACAAACCCGGTCATGACCGGCTGCGAAATAAAGCTTATAAAGCGACCTATTTTCAAAACACCCAGCAGCACCTGAATGATCCCAGCCAAAATAGTAGCTGCAAATAAATATTCCACGCCATAATCCTTGACCAGGCCCACAACCAGTACAGCTACAGCCCCGGTTGCTGCCGAGATCATCGCCGGACGTCCGCCTGCAAAAGAAATGACAATGGCCATCGAGATGGAGGCATACAGTCCGACCATGGGGTTGACACCTGCAATGATTGAGAAGGCAATCGCCTCCGGAATCAATGCCAGCGCCACAGTCATGCCCGCAAGTATATCAGCCCGGATATTACCGAACCATTGTTGTTTAAGATTCATACTGTTTCGTTCCAGCCTCCTATATTCACAGAGAACAGCATCTTGACCTGCAACCCGATATTGCTTTGGGCATCCGTCCAGCGGTCAATCGCCAAGGCTCTCCTATCATTCAGCTCGTCTCTCTCAAACGAACCCGTTCCGTTACATCCAGTCCATCATTATAACGCAAGGGAATCGTAGAGACGAATGAGTTAAAAGGCTGTTTACAGAAAGAAAACATCTCTTTACTTGAAATATCGCCCGTTTTCTTTATCTGGTTCGTTTTCTTATATTTAAAATTTTCGCAATTGCTGCACAAGCTCTGATAGGGATTCAGCAATCTTAGAGTCTGCATAGCGCTGGAGCAAGCTCTCAAAATCAGGGAGCGCTTGCTTTAGTAACCGACAGCTATAGTCATAATAGCTCCAAAAAGCTATCGGATCATAGCCACGTGCTTCTTCCTCTTCCCACTCCAGTTCATCTTCTTCTGGATTGCTGTCTGCCGGCCATAAATACTTCTCATCTAGCAGCATTCCACAGACTCCTGTGAGTCCGCTTGTAGATTTTCTATGTCCAATGCTTGAACAACCGTATGGTACAACTCCAACTCACTCAGCGTGATATCCTCCGGTCTTCTCGCATGCATATTCCGCAATAAGAATAGTAGCGCCCATGGGGTAACCTGCCACAGTGTACCTTGATGTTCTATCAGATCAGCGATGGCTGCATACTCCCCATTGGATATTAAATGCGGCAAGTCCGTCCCCCTACCATAAGGAGTAGTCAAGCGGTGCCACGGTACATCTGTAATTTCAAGAGTATTCATTCTGGCTGTGTTCATCTTATGAGTATCCATGACGCCTCCTTTGTAGTCGGTATCTAGAATCTTCCTGATTTAAAAATAGAATATAGTAAAAAGGCAACCATTAAGAGCGCTACGACAAAACCAATTTCAATCGCAGGTACGTTCCACAGCATGGTCGCCTGATGATTTAGTGATGAACCGATAATCAGTCCGACCATAATGATGCTGAACGCTAACAGCACAATACTGAATGACAAGCGATTACTGATCTGATCCAGCTTGCGCAAAAGCTGTTCCAGCTCTGGTACGGTAACTTCCAGTTTAAGCTTACCCTTGCTGATAATTGAGGTCAGATGCCTCGTCTGTCTCGGCAGTTCCATCAGCGTCTCCACCAGCTCGGTCGCACCACCCAACAGCTTGCCCCGAATCCGACGACCGCTGAAGCGTTCCTTCAGCAGCTTGTTGCCAAAAGGCTCGGCCAAAGCAATAATACTGAGATCGGGGTCCAAATGCTCTACGACCCCTTCCAGTGTCAGCAGCGCCTTGCCAAGCAGCAGGACATCCGATGGCAACCCAATCCGATGGCGCTGTGCCGCGCCAAACAGGTCGTTCAAGGCATCGCCAATACTGACCTGTGAGAAAGGAACGTCCGAGTAATCTTCACGTATTTTGTCCAGATCAGCTCGCAGCGCATTCAGGTCAGCATCCGGGTCGACCAGCCCCAGTCGCTCGATGGCCCGAACCATAGCATCGGTATTTTTGCGCATCAGGGCGATCATGAGGGAAGCGAGATGATTCTTCATCTCTTCGCTCAGCCTACCCGCCATGCCAAAATCCAAGTAGGCGAGACTTCCATTTCTCAGGACGAGCAAATTGCCTGGATGGGGATCGGCATGAAAAAAGCCCTCTATAAAAATTTGATGCAGCATGCTGTTGACCAGCCGCTGCGCCAGTTCTTTCAAGTTGTAGCCACGGTGTAATAACTCTTCACGACTCCCCAAGTGAGTCCCGTCCAGAAACTCCATGGTCAGTATACGTGAGGAGGTATGATCCCAGTATATTTTCGGAATATAGATATGTGGGTCCTGCTCAAATTGGAGCGCAATCTTCTCTGTGTTACGGGCTTCATGGTTGTAATCCAGCTCCTGAATGAGCGATCTCCCCAGCTCTTCCACCATCTGGCGAAGCTGATAACGCTCCACCCATTCCCAGCGCTTGGCTGCCATTGCGGTCAGTTCCCGTAAAATGTCCAAATCCCGCCGGATGATGCGATTAACGCCTGGGCGCTGGATTTTAATAGCAACCATTTCACCGCTGTGCAGCTTGCCCAGGTGCACTTGCCCGATCGAAGCAGCCGCCAGCGGATCATCGTCAAAACGAACCAGTATGTTCTCTAATGACGTATCCAGCTCCTGTTCCAGAATGCCACGCGCTGTTTCAGGCGAAAAAGGCGGTACCTGATCCTGGAGCTTAACCAGTTCGCGAATAATAGGCTCTGGCAGCAGGTCAGCACGTGTACTTGCCAACTGTCCAAGCTTGATGAATGCAGGCCCCAGGTCCTCCAGCACAAGCCGAATCCGTTCACCTAGCGTTTTGGACTCGGGGGTTTCTCTCGTCAGCCACTTGCGGGGCAGGGATAGCAGCTGGAACAGTCCCATTTCTTCCACCATATAACCAAAGCCATGACGCGCCAGCGCCATGGCAATTTCCCGGTAACGACCGGCGTGCTTCATGCGAACGGCCATTTTAATCCAACCGGTTCGCTTCTTCAGCGTCACTCGAACCCGTAAGCGCCGCCTTTTCTTTTTCCAGCTCCGCTACCTGTTTTTCCAACAATGCCACACGCTGCTCCAAACTTGTGACATCATTTTCGGTAGGTACTTCCAGTTCCTGCAAAATGCGGCTAACCTGCTCGCGGATCATGGTTTTGAATTGTCCCTGCTCCTCTGCTCCTCGTTCGATCAGACGATCGACCAGCGCTTTGGATTCCGAGGGCGCAAGTTCTCCCCGATTTACAAGATCCTCGACGGCTTTCTCCACCTTTTCTTTGCTGACAACGGTGAGGCCCCACCCCAATGAGATGGCTTTTTTGAACAAATCGCTCATAATATATCCTCCCCTACCTGTGATTACCTATAGTATAACCTGAAAAGGGGAGCCGCATAAAGCTCGCAGCTCCCCTCCCATAATGGTTGGAATGAATGATTATACTTAACCCGGAAAGCGTCCGGCCCACTTAGCAGCCTGAAGCAGCAGCTTACGGTATCCCTCGTGCTGGAAACTTGGCTGATTATGTCCAGGCATCAGGTAGACAACCCGGCCCAAGCCATAGGACAATGACCATGCAGCCGGCCACCACTGACCTTCATACTCGTATTCCATCAACAGTGTTTTTTCGGTGAACGGGTCAAAATCAAAACGATACGGCTCCTCCTGAATCTCGAACGGCTCGATCCCTTCCATAATCGGATGATCCGGCTCTGTTACCTTGAAGGAAAGCTGCTCCGCTGCCGGATGTCGCAGGAAACGTGCTCCCATGAGCTGTGCAATTTCATACCGTCCTTGCAATGTAATCCCGTTATGCAGCACAAGCAGTCCACCTCCGCCGCTGACGTAGGACAGCAGTCCTGCTGTTTGTTGAGGAGACAGAACCTCCTTACGGCTATCACAATACGAGATGCATAGATCGAATGAGGCTAGATTTTCCTTGAGCAGCATTTTACGATTTTCACTGCATTGTACCGTCATCCAATCTTGTAAAATATGGCTAATCTCTTCGTCCACCCCTTGTAGCGGGTGAAACTCTGGATATGAATAATCTCCTAGCAGCAATGCTTTTCTTTTTTCCATCATAAATCCTCCTTGCCTGACTTGTATATAAGGACTTTAAAGGCGGGTCCCGTGCCAACGGTCTCTTGTTTGTGGGGTCAAAAAGCTCTAAAGAATCCCTTTGGCCCTCATCTTTTTCCCATAACACCGCCATCGTTGTCCAAGCTACGGCATATATAAATAATTCTACAGACGGCCTATTAAATCCTTTAGCAGAAGATTATAGCATATATGTTCGCTCGGAATAAACTAATTATAAATTTATAAACATGAACGCTGGCGATTCCGCCCGTTTATGGTATACTCGTAAGAAAAAAAGTGCGTCCATGCTTTATTAGCAATGAGGGGCCGCTTTTCGTAAGAAATCTATGCTTGCGGTTATAGAATTGATAAGAATTACCTCAAAGCTTATACATTCTATAAATCTTAAAACACTGGGGAGGTTGCATGAATGAAAAGGACTGGAATGACCCGGCCCTTGGACAGCTTGGGACGAATTGTGCTTCCTAAAGAGTTGCGCATGACGATGGAGATTGACATCGGCGATCCATTAGAGTTTTTTATTGAAGGCCAAACACTCATGCTCCGTAAGTACAAATCAACCAATTGTATATTTTGCGGTTCGGTTGATACCAACACCTATTTTAAAGATCAGTTTATCTGCGATGCATGTGCCACCTCGATGAAAACGGAAGATTTACTTCCAGTCACAGCGACTGAAACCCAGTCACCTCCACTGAAGCAAAACATGCATATGAAAAAGGTTTATCAGCGCACGGATGTTATTTTGGAGAAAATGAGAGAGCTTATGGAAGAACATCCGGCATCTTCACAGAAACAACTCGCTTCCATGCTTGGCGTGAGTCAGGGAAGGATTTCCCAACTGAAAAAGCTTATGTAGGCGAATCGTCCAAAAAACAATGTATACGCTTCCATGTTATGTAAGATTTAATTTACTTTATTTAGAACAGCCGGACCCTTATAGGGACCCGGCTTTTTTGTGTTTTAGTGGTAAGCCCGACATTTTTCAACCCAGCGTGATGCTGCCTTGGGTAGAGAAGCGAGATGAATGTGTGTGTAGGCTGCCAAAAGGTTCCCTTTGGCATAACCTTCACTCTGAAGCCCGCGCATCCCCTTGGTTTGATAGGCGAAGGGATAGGGGGTGGCAGATTCATCATAGCTCATGACCGAATAATGAAATTCATGTCCACGAATCGTCTCTCCAGCCTCCAGCAGCAAGCAATCTTGCAATGCGGTTGCTTCCCGGTATCCCAATGCAGCCCGCTTCTCCTGCATACGAACGTCCGAAGGGATCACCCCAGCCATGTGGTGGGCGTGACCCGCCCGATCCGTAAGTGTCCGGGCCAGTATCATATAACCACCGCACTCGGCGAATACAGGCATATCCCGGCTCACTGCGTTGCGGATATCTTGCAGAAAGCCCGTATTGGCAGCGATATCTGCCGCAAACTCCTCGGGAAAGCCGCCGCCCAGATATAGGCCGTTGGCGTGCTCAGGGACGCGTTCTCCCGCCAGCGGACTAAAATAGACAATCTCTGCTCCCGCTTGGCGCAGCAAATCCATATTCTCGGGGTAGTAGAAATTGAACGCCGCATCTCTGGCGACAGCAATGATGGGACGTTCCCCAGTCTCGACTTCATGTCCTGCTGTGGGAGGCTGATCTGGAGGAAATAATGGGTGCTCGGGCAGACTGAGCGGCGGAGCCGAATCCGCCAATGTCCGCAGTGCATCCAGATCCGTACCCGCGCGAATCAGCTCTGCCGCCCGTTGGAAAAGCGGCTCCAGCTCGCCGCGTTCTACAGCAGGCACCAGGCCCAGATGACGCTCAGGAATATCCAGCCCGTCATCGCGCTTTAACCAGCCGAGCACAGGAATGTCGCACTCCTGCTCTATCGCCTTTTTGACAATGCCGTAATGCCCTTGGCTACCGCAGCGATTTACGATTACGCCCGCAATGCGCAGCTTGGGCTCCAAGCGCTGAAAGCCGAGCACAATAGCGGCCGCACTGCGTGCCATGCTGCGTACATCGACGACCAGCAATACCGGGCTATCCGTCAGCATGGCGATTTCGGCGGTCGAGCCAATATTGCTGAGCGGGTCCTTGCCGTCATATAGCCCCATGACGCCTTCAATCACGGAGATATCTGCGCCTTCGGATGCGCGGATAAAGGTTTCACGCACCGTATCCGGTGAGGTCATCCAGGAATCGAGATTACGGGAAGGCGTTCCGGTCGCGGCTGTATGATAGGTCGGATCAATATAATCCGGACCGCACTTAAACCCCTGCACTCGCAGGCCGCTGTCGGCGAACGCCTTCATCAGCCCGAGCGTCACCGTGGTTTTGCCCGCACCACTGCCCGTACCGGCAACAACGATACGACTTCTGCGCACGGGAGTAGACAGATCAGGCTGCTGTACAGTCTGCTTCATATCGTCATTCATAAGGCACCCGCGCCACAGACAACGTCATATTGCCGCTTTTTTTCTTCTCCAGCAGCCAATGGTCTGCACCGGAGGACAACAGGGCTGATGGTTCGCTGACCCCATAGGCGCCAGTGTATTTGAAGACAGTTTCCGATGGATTGGGAAGCTGCACCGTGTTCAGCTCTGACGGAGTGTACGTCACCAGCTCCCAGCCGTATTTGGCGCAGAGGGCGAGCAAGCCCTCTTCATCCTTTTTCAGGTCAATCGTAGCAATATTCCGTACGCTTTTTACAGACAAACGCAGCTCTTGAAAGGTGTTCAGCACCCCAGCCTCCAGCTCCTCCAATGCAGTTCCCCGATTGCAGCCAATGCCAAGCACCAAGCTTTTAGGACGATACAGCACGCCATTAAAAAGAAACCTCTCCTCTTCCTCAGGCTCCAACAAACGGTCACTTACGACCAACGCGGCGTTGAACGGTTCTTGTGCCGCTTCCGCCATTGAGGCATATACCTTGATATGTGCAGGTACTGGCTTGTCATAGCGCCACCAGTTCCGTTCGCCTGTCTCTTGTATGAGTACAACGGGCTCCTCGTTCACAACAGCGGCGCTCACAGGCGTGGCCTTATCGAAGCTATCGACCACCCAACCCAATTCCCGCCCCAACATATCCACTGGAATCGTGCCCTGCACGTCCGATGCAGTCGTGATTACCGCACGTGCCCCCAGTACAGCGGCTACATGACGGGTCAATTCATTTGCGCCGCCCAAATGCCCAGACAGTACGCTAATGACATGTTCTCCGCGATCATCAATGACGACCACGGCTGGGTCTACCTTTTTATCCACCAAAATCGGTGCAATCATACGAACCACCGCACCGAGGGAAATAAATAAAATAATACCGTTATATTGTTTGAATAAATCCGGCAAAATCAGTTTGACCGAACCTTCGAACAATTGAATGCCACGCTCCTGCTCGTCTCCACGCTCAAACTTGGACATGTAATACACATCCGTACCCGGAAAGCTGGCTCCCAAATTGCGGACCATCTCGACTCCATGCTTCGTGATCGCCACAGCGGCAAATGGATTACTCACCAGGCTTCACTCCCTTTCGGTAGCCGTGGGTGAACGACTTGTCATACAGCTTGGAACGATGTGCGTCCTTGTCCACTAACCCCGGGTCGAGCGCCCACCCTGCCAAAATCATGGCATGCATCGTAATGCCTGCTGCACGCAGATCGGCTGGCAATTGGGCAAGTGTCGTGCGGACAATCTTTTGATCCGGCCAAGTTGCGCGCTGCACAACGGCTACAGGCGTGTCTTCGCTCCAGCCAGCCGCCAAAAATTCAACGACTACCTTCTTCGCCAGCGTTGCACTCAGGAACAGCGCCACTGTACAGTGATGGGATGCCAGATCACGCAGCTTTTCACGATCCGGTACAGGTGTACGGCCTTCGGCACGCGTCAGAATGACCGTCTGCGTCAAGTCAGGCACGGTTAGCTCTGCACCCAGCACGGCCGCAGAAGCAAAGACCGAGCTGACGCCCGGTACGATTTCGTAGGCTACTCCGCGCTGCTTCAGCAGCACCATTTGCTCCAAAATCGCACCGTATACTGCTGGATCACCTGTATGCACGCGGGCTACACTGCGCCCCGCCTGCACAGCCTCGCTCATAATCTCAACCTGCCGTTCCAGATCCATGCCTGAACTCTGCAGTACCTGCGCCTCCGGCTTGGCCGTAGCAATCAGCTCATCGTTCACAAGTGAATCCGTGTATAACACCACATCTGCCGTGCGCAGAATCCGTGAGCCTTTGACCGTAATCAACTCCGGGTCGCCAGGACCTGCTCCTACGATATATACTTTTGGCTCCAACGTCATTTGCTCACCACCATTAAACTCAAATATTCAAGTTCCTGTCCGCGCAGCTCACGGGCGTTACGCCATACCATTTCATAAGGTGAAGTGACTTTGGTAATGACAGATGCACGATCCCCGAGGTTGAGCTCGTCCAGTACATCCAAAATCAAATCCAGTACCTTGGCAACCTTGATAAATACAACCGTATCGTGATTCTCAATGGCCCGCTTCATCGCTTCCCGATCATCCGTAGCCGGAATAATACCGACCTGCTGATCTCCGTCTGCCAAAGGCAATTCCAGGGCTGCCGCTGCTCCCAATACAGAAGAGATGCCCGGAATAGATACAATCGGCACCTCAGGATGAAGATCCTTCATAAGACGCGCCAAGTGAATAAAGGTACTGTACAGATTAGGGTCTCCCTCTGTGACAAAGGCTACATCCTTTCCTTGACTCAGAGCCTCCCAACAAGCAACCACCGTTTTGTTCCACTCCCGCTCCAGTACAACCGGGTCCTTGGTCATTGGAAAAATGAGTCCCAACATCTCCTTTTCCTCCGGGTTAACGTATAATTCCACAATCTCGTGAGCATACGATTTGCCTCCCCGGCGTTTCTTCGGATAAGCCACAACTGCACATTCCTGAATCATGCGGTAAGCCTTGACCGTAATCAGCTCGGGATCACCCGGCCCCACACCTACGCCGTAAAGTGTTCCTGTTGCCGCCGTATTCATGCTGTCTCTCCCCCTCTTGATTTACCAGCTTACTCCCCTGTTGCTCCGTCAGCCACGTCCACCGACGGCTGCCCTGTAATGACATATATCGGATTGAGTCCGTCAAAACGAGTCATATTCAAAATCGGCTTGCTACGTGCTGTTTGCAGTAACGTCACCGAGGTTTCGAGTCCTGCTGCTTGCATCGCCTTCATACCGTCATGCAGCGTCTCAATGGTTGCAGCATTCACTACAATTCGTCCATCCTTACGCAGACGCGAAGCACACAGACGAATCAGTTCTGCCAGTTCTCCTCCGCTCCCGCCAATAAACACGGCATCCGGGTCTGGCAGCTCGTCCAACCCGGCTGGTGCTTTGGCATGGATCACTGGAAAATCAGTACGGAACTTGATCTTGTTCGCTTCCACATTAGCCAAATCGCCTTCGTTCTTTTCAATGGCGAATACCTGCCCGTACTTGGCCAGCCGGGCACATTCCACAGCTACAGAACCTGAGCCTGCGCCGATGTCCCATACGATACTTCGCTCGGTCAGTCGCAGCTCAGACAAGCTGAATACGCGCACTTCACGCTTCGTGATCAGTCCTTTTTCCGGCTTGCGCTGGTAAAATTCCGCATCCTCGAAGCCAAATCCCCGGCGAATTGCTGGCACGTCTTCCCCCTTACGGCGGCGTAAAACAACCACGTTCAGGGGTTGGAAGGTTCCCTGCGACATCTCCTCCAGCGTATAATGCCGATACGTCTCATCTGGTCCTCCCAAATGCTCGCCGACAAAGGCATCATATTCCGTCATGCCAAAATGCAGCAGATAAGCGGCAACCGCGGCGGGATGATTGCGGTCGTCCGTCAGCAGCGCGATCTTGTTCTGTCCGTCGATCCGCTGCGCTAGTCCGGTCATCGGACGGCCGTGTACACTTTCCAACACCGCATCCTGCCAGCTTTCACCAAGACGCGCAAACGCCAGTTGAACCGAGCTGAGATGAGGTAAAATATCCAGGTGCTC
The DNA here is from genome assembly GCF_025846815.2 of Paenibacillus sp. BT-177. Classification (NCBI taxonomy): domain Bacteria; kingdom Bacillati; phylum Bacillota; class Bacilli; order Caryophanales; family Paenibacillaceae; genus Paenibacillus; species Paenibacillus sp. BT-177. Next base: position 261,299 of record NZ_JAOYTP010000003.1, read on the forward strand.
AGCCCCCAGCTTGGCAGACAAATAGCCTGCAATGCCAAAAAAAAGCGGATCTCCTGACGCAAGCACGACAATATCCTTGTGCTCACGCAACCGTCCCAATTCTTCCACCACGGTGGATAAGCCGCCCTTTAATGTTCGTTTTTCTCCTGCGGCTGCCTCAAAAAAGGCTAGCTGGCGCTCACCACCAACCAGCAGGTCGGCACGCTCAATTTGTTCCAGCGTCTCCTGCGACAGACCTGCCGTTCCATTTTCACCGATACCAATGACACGAATCACTCTACTCACCGACTCTCGCCCTCCCCAGCACGTTCCCTTTCATCGTTACCAGTACCATTTCTACGGTGATTCCACCACCTGCATGCTCCAGGCAATGCTGACACCCATAGGTACATAACTTTTCAAAAAAGCTCAGCGCATTCGCTTCGGTCATCATATCCGCTACCTGCGTAGCTGTATTCGCCTCAGCTACTGCCGTTGCAAGCGACTCGTCCACACCTGTCTCACGCGCAACCTCGGCTAAAAATCCAAAATCCACCGGAGCGCTCTTGGAGTGAACCATCATGACGCCCTGAGCAATCTTCGACAGCTTGCCAGGCATACCGACGAGAACAATTTTTTTCATCCCCAATCGTTTGCCGTGCTTGACTGCAAAGCCGACGAAGTCTCCCATTTGAATAAAGGCTTCTTCCGTCAGCTGATCATACATTTTCATTGCATATTTTTCACTGCTGCCGCCTGTGGTTAGGACAATTTCCTCGCAGTTCATCGCTTGTGCAACCGATATAGCCTGCACCACGCTGGCTTTATAAGCAGACGTGGAAAACGGAACAACCACACCGCGTGTACCTAGTATGGAAATACCACCAAGAATGCCAAGCCGTCCGTTCAGCGTCTTCTTGGCGATTTCTTCACCGTCCGGCACACTGATAACGACACGGACACCTTTGGCCGATCCGTGCTCCTCCAGCACGCCAGATACGGCTTCCGTAATCATCCGGCGCGGCACTGGATTGATCGCTGCTTCCCCGACGGGCACAGGCAGGCCAGGCTTCGTTACCCGTCCGACGCCAACGCCGCCGTCCAGCTCAATGCCCGGCTCCTCGCGCCAGCTAACAGAGGCGCTAATTCTCGCCTGATGCGTGGCATCCGGGTCGTCGCCACCATCCTTGATCGTCGTGCAGGAAGCTTCGTCCGCGTCCAACACAGGCTCGATCAGCTCAAACGCATGATCGAAGCCCGCGGGCAGCGATATCACCGCTTCCTTCGGCGGTATGCCCGTAATGAGCAGTTGCACCGCTCCTTTGGCTACTGCAGCCGCACAAGCCCCCGTCGTAAAGCCTGATCGCATCGGCTTGTCCGGCGCGGGAGCTTCACCACTTTTCATCCGTTTGGGCCTGTCGGCGGACGCCGCTTCCTTTTCCATGCCAATTCCTCCTTAACCTCTTCTGCTGATCATGCTCTAATTCATTTCATGATACAGCAAACGGACAACCGCATCTAGCGGACAGCCATTAAGGAGATCGCATTCAATGCCGCTACGACAATCGTACTTCCGCCCTTGCGTCCAATATTCGTAATGAACGGAATATCCAGCTTGCGCAGCTCGTCCTTGGATTCTGCCGCCGATACAAAACCTACGGGCATACCAATCACCAGTCCGGGCTTAGCCGCTCCTTCTTTCACCAAACGAATCAGCTCCAGCAACGCTGTAGGCGCATTGCCAATCGCATAGATTCCACCATCGCCCGCCTGAATCGCTTTGCGCATGGAAATAATGGCGCGTGTCGTGTTCAGCCTTTTGGCTTCTTCCATCACGTCCGGGTCAGATATGTACACATGAACATCCCCGCCAAATTGACGGATCCGATCCTTGCTCAGCCCCGCCTGAATCATCTGCACATCTGCGACCACCGGCTGTCCTGCGCGAATAGCTGCAATTCCGGCTTCAATTGCTTTCGGATGAAATACCATGCTGCGCCCCAACTCAAAATCAGCAGATGCATGAATGACACGCTGTACAACGGGATATTGCTCTGCTGTAAATGGATGCTCTCCCAATTCTTCTGTGATCATCGCGAAGCTTTTACCCTCAATCTCCTGCGGCTGTACCGTTAGCGGTTTAAAATCTGTTTTAAAGTCCATGGTATCGACCACTCCCTTATGGAAAATTAGTTTAGGAAAAATAACTGCTCGTGTATTGAAATACAGATATTTCTATTAAAACACGTATTTTAAGATGACTATATTTTAGATACATGCCAGCAGTCGTTCTGGATTAACTGAACCTGTAGAAACTTGACTCAACTCAAATTGAAATCTCCCCAGTTGCTGTGCGCAGTGCATCAATTACTCCGTCGAAATGATCAAATACCGTTCCAAATTCCACTTCCGGTCTGGAAATTAAAATTACGTGGATACCCAGGTCCAGAGCAGATTGAACCTTCTCATCCACTGCTCCTGTGCGTCCGCTTTCCTTGGTGACCATCACGGTCGTACCAAAGTGCTTGTACAATGCTTCGTTCAGCTCACGGGAAAAGGGTCCCTGCATAGCAATAATATTTTTTTGCTCCATCCCCAGTTCGCCACATTTCTCCATATTGTCCAGACGCGGCAGCATACGTGCAACCAGACGAATCTCCGGATCTCCGAGTAAATGCTTGGTGAACGTGCCAAGCGTCTTACTGCCCGTCGTAAGCATGACAGAGCCTTTGAGTTGCTTCGCTTCTAATGCCGCTTCTTCATAGGAAGGAACGATATGGAGCAACGGATGATTGTCATACACTAGTCCCGTCCGCTCGTAGCGGATATAAGGAACTCCAGACTCGCGAGCGGCTGCCATCGCATTCGCATGTGCTTCTTCTGCAAAAGGATGACTGGCATCAACAACAGCCTGTATCCCCTTCTCCTGAATCATTGCCTCCATTTCATCGGCTGTCATTCGGCCTGTACGCACATCCAGTCCTGCTTCGGACAAGCTGGCCGCCGCGCTTTCGGTTACGACCGAAGTCAATACATTAAAGCCAATGCCACGAATTTGCAGCGCCAATTCCCGTGCATCGCTCGTTCCACACAGCATGAAAATCATGAGCCATTCACCTGCCCGGTTACGTTCACTACAGACGGCGTATGTGAATGATCGTGATCATGGTCATTATGGCTGTGAGCATGGACATGATCGTGAGCGTGGTGATGTGTATGGTGCTCGTGATGATGATCATGCTCATGTGCATGGTGATCATGATCGTGATGATGGTCGTGGTCGTGATCATGGTGGTGATGGTGGTCGTGGTCATGGTCGTGGTGATGATGGTGATGCTCCTGCGCTTCCAGACGGAACTGGCAGTTATCACAATTAGCCGTAACCTTACCGAACAAGCCTTCATTAGCTCGCTCCAGCACCAGCTCAACCAATTGAGGATGGAAGCCAAAATATCCGCCCATTTCCACTTGTAATGCAGGGTGAGCCTCAGCAAATTCCTGGGTCATTTCTTCGATGCGCTTAATCAGCACCCCAGTGAACAGAAAATACGGAAGCACGATAATCTTTTTGGCACCCAGTCGTACGCAACGCTCCAGACCATCGGGAAAGGAAGGCTGCGTCACACCGATAAAACTGCTTTCTACCCATGTATAAGAAAGCTTCTCCCACAGCATACGGGTGATTTTGAAAAAGTCACTGTTCGCATCCGGATCACTACTTCCGCGACCTAATACAAGTACAGCTGTTTCTTCGTCAGATGCATCGGCAGACGCCTCGACCGCGCTATGCATTCCCGCCGGTACTGCAACTGGACGTGTCTCTTTCAAGCGGTCCAGCAGTATGCTAACGATTTTTTCGTGAACGCCAATCGGGCGTCCGTATACAAATTCCACCTGCGGATATTTTGCCTTTGCCCGATCAATAGCCATCGGGATATCAATTTTGGCGTGCACTGCTGCGAACAAAATAATCGGAATAAGAACGACACGTGTCGCCCCTTTCTCCACACACGCCTGTACTCCTTCGGCAATACTAGGGCGTGCCAACTCTAGGAAACAGGTCTCTACACACGTACCTGGCGCCCGATCTGCCACCGCCTGTGCAAATTCCAGTAGTTCCTGATTACCCTCTGGGTCCCGACTTCCATGTCCAACCAACAATATTGCATCCACTGCTGTTTGTTCCTCCTCATTTATAGGGATAGTCTAATACGCCCTATTTTATATATATGCTTGTATCCGGTTCATCAAGCCTACCAACCGACTAATCACCACAAACCGCGTTCACTTCTACTGTTACCGGTGCATCTTCATGCCGGAAACCCGCAACGATGCCTACACGTTTGAAAAACTTATGAAAACGCTCGTTCGGATGCCCTTTCTCCTTGTATTCAGCGATAACATTCTCCACGATGTCCGTAATCTGATCACCCGGAATTCCTTCCGCTACGGGCTGAGCGGCATGAGCATTACGGCCAAATTTTTTGCCGCCGAGGAAAAGATCATATCCTCCCTTGCGGTAGACAATTCCGATATCCTCCAGCACCGCTCCATAGCAGGCCATGCCGCATCCGTTCAAAGCAATGCTCGTTTCCTTGGGTGCCTGTAATCCGCCAAGTACAACCTGTAGGTGCTCAGCCACAGGCACTGCGTCATCTTTCTCCATATTGCAGAAGTCGCACGCCTTGACCTTAAACACATCGCCGATCGGCATGACAATGAATCGTTCATCCCGCAGCCGACCGACCAGTTCCTCAGGGTCTAGGCATGGCACGCGCAGCACGATCTGATGATCTGGCGTGTATTCCAGCTCGCCGTCATCACCCGCTACCTCGGCGAGCAGTGCCATCTGCCGAGCAGTGAACTTCTTGTTTCCCACGCCAGGGGAAACACCCACCTCAAACAGCGCAGGCTTGCCAAAGCCGCCTGGTGCCTTCCCAGACGCAGCCGCCGTTGCCGTACCAACGGCGCTCTGGATGGTAGGCGCTTGCCCGCTCCAGCGAGCGTTGGCTTCGCCTGGCAGCTTGCCGCCAACAGCAAGGCGACCGAGCGCCTCTGCTGCCAGCGATGCTGGGGCCGCCGCCCCGGTTTGCTTCGCAGGCGTCACCTGTACAGCAGCCATCGCTTGCGGACGTGCTTGCGTCGCAACCGCCGCACCGCTCGCGGAAGGCTCGGTAGGCGCAGTCAGAGCTCCGCCTCCCTGCGGTGTATCCAGTGCGCGATCCTCTTGCGCGCCCAGCGACCACGGCTCCGCTTCCGTGCGAAGCCGCTGATGCGGTTTGAGCACCTGCTCGGTCGCGTCCAGCGTGTATTTACGCTGATAGCCGCGCGGAGTCACGATTAAGCCGTCATACACTGTCGTCGAGGAATTGCCGATGATTACGGTCGTCAGCATCCCGATATCATGGTTCAGCATATCTTCCAGCGTCGTCACAATAACCTGCTGACGTTCACGATAAGCACTCTTCACCAGCCCAACCGGAGTCTGCGGATCACGGTAACGAAGCAAAATGGACTGCGTCTCCACAATCTGGCGGGTACGCCGACCACTACGCGGGTTGTATAATGCAATCACAAAATCAGCCGAAGCCGCAGCTTCTACACGCTTCACGATTGTTTCCCACGGGGTCAGATGATCACTCAGACTGATCGTGCAAGCATCATGCATAACTGGCGCTCCCAACAACGAAGCACAGGATTGAATAGCCGAGATCCCCGGCACAACCTCCACCTCAACTCCGTCCTCGCGACGCCAGCCTTTTTGCATCAGCACTTCGTACACTAGCCCTGCCATGCCATAGACCCCAGCATCTCCACTGGAAATGACGGCTACCTTCTTGCCCATCTCTGCTTGGCGAACCGCCTCCTGCGCACGGCTCACTTCCTCTGTCATCCCTGTGCGTACAATCTCCTGTCCGTTCAACAACGGACGGATCAAATCAACGTAGGTATTGTAGCCGATAATGACCTCACTTTCGGCCAGCGCATCCAACGCACGTTTTGTGATATGTTCCATATCTCCTGGTCCAAATCCAATCACCAGCAATTTTCCTAATGGGCTCATCGTGCTCCTCCTATCATCCTTTTCAGGGCAGCTATACTATCTATTTCAATAATTTGTGGCATCCTGTAACTCAAAAAAACCCCATCCTGCCCGGATGGGGTTCCTATGTACGTATCTCTCTCATCAGACGAAACAGCGTAAGAGGACAGTCTTGTCTTCCTCCAGTCTGCCGTTGTTTTCCATCTGTTTTGTTTGCGCTTCAAACGCTGCTGCACGTTCATATCCACGCAAACCTGTAACCAACATGGAAAAAGCAACGTGTGCCTGATTTCCTGATTTCGTACACCCATCCTCTCCGCGAAGGTTAACGGTGCATACAGATCAAGGTAGGTCTCCTGGCTTGGCATCAACGGATTCTTTCGTCTTCCCCGTTTTGTACGAGTGACCATTTAAAAGAATCCTCTTCCTTACAGTGGCGGGACCGCTCGGGACTTGCACCCGATTCCCTGTTACCCTTTGCTCAACCGCAAAGGCACCTTGTCTGTCCGCTATTTGATTATGGGTCTTATCATAACCTTGCCTCAATCAGTTGTGCAAGCACGAAAAAAGCTTTATTTCAAGTTCTCTGCCTTATTTTTCAGCATATGCAGCAATTCATCCGGGTCCGCAGAGATACTCAGTAGTGCTGGATGATCAGCTCCGGTAAACCCTTCCTGCACGCTATGACGTACCATTTCTATCAACGGGTCAAAATATCCATTCACATTCAGCAGCCCAATGGGCTTGCGATGTATGCCAATTTGCGCCCAGCACAATACCTCGAACAGCTCCTCAAAGGTTCCCAACCCACCCGGAAGGGCTATAAACGCATCGGCCATCTCACTCATCGCCGCTTTACGTTCATGCATGCTTGCTACCTCAATAAACTCGGTAACTCCCCGATGAATAATTTCTGCATCGAATAATAGGGTGGGCATAATGCCGGTGACCTGACCGTCACCCGCCAGTAGTTCATCCGCCACCTTACCCATCAGCCCCCTGCTGGAGCCACCATAAATTAGACGGATATGCTGGCGAGCCATAGCTTCACCCAGCTTGCCTGCGGCCTCAACATATACCGATGAATGTCCAGGTCTGGACCCTGCAAATACACAAATAGAATTCATAAACGTCTCAGCTCCTGTCCTCAATATCATGCATCGAAACTTATTCATTATATTAGATAAATATTTTCGCTATAACAAAAAACTTTGTCGATGCATGTCCAACAAAAAAAGATAAAGACCTCGTAGGCCCTTATCTCTATTTTACGCTGTATTAGTAAATATAAGTTCATTTTAGCTTACTGCATTATCATTTCTAGCTCATTTCAAATGACCGTTCACGCTCTTCAGACCACAGCCATGCACCGAATCACTATGTTCAAAATATTTGCCCAGCTCCACCATCATCGCACCCATGCGCTCTTCAGTTGGAAACACGATTCGTTCAATCCCTTCTTCCAAAATGGATTGTGCGGTCACCTTGCCCACCGATACAGCAATTACATCTTCACGAAAAGCTTCCAGTAAATCCTCAAATCGATTTTGCTCTCTGGCATATTGGGCCAAAAATCGGATTTGCGGGCCACTCGTGAACGTAACGGCATCAATCGTACGGTTTATAACATCATCTAGTAACGCTTGCAATTTTGCTTCTTCAGGTGGGATATGCTTATAAGGAAGTACTTGGCGGGTCACTGCGCCCTGCTCATCCAGCCACTCTACTAACCGGGGTGCCGGGTCTCCATGCAGTTGCAACAGCACTTCCTTCCCCTTCAGATCATATGGGGCAAAGGCTCGTGTCAATCCGATCAAACTTCCGTCCTCGTCCCGTACTGCTGGCGTAAAGCCACGCTTTTTGAGTCCATTGACCGTCTTGTAGCCCCGTGCTGCAATGTTGGAGGATTGCAGCAGCTCTATAATCTGCTCGGCCACGCCCATATCCTCCGCCATATCGAACAGAGCATCCAGTCCCATACCGGTCGTGAAGATGTACCAGTCCGGAGGGTTCTTCACCCACGATACAACAGCGTTGCGCAGCTCGATATCATCTAGAAAAACAGTCCCCTGGGCCGGACGCTCTACTGGCTCGCCCCCCATCTTCATAACTAGCAGCGCCATTTCTTCTGCTTTACGGGGACCGGCAAGAGCGACTCTCTTACCTGCCATGCGTTGTGCCATGCTGTTGCCTCCCTTGTAGAAGTCGTATTTCTTTCTACCAAGTATACAATCAGAGAGGCAAAAGACAAATAAGAATTACTTTTTCGATAAATACAGTAATCTTATAAGTGGGTGTGACCTGTTTCGCTTTCCTGCTGGCCTTCTTTCTGATCACTTCTATCCCTCTCCCTGCCAGATGAGGACTTATCATTGTTGCCACTCCCTTTAAATTTGGGCCGTAGCATCATCCACAGCAAGAAGGGCATGAATACAAAAAAAATGACCATCACCGCAGTCCATTCCCGGCTAAAATCATAAATTTGTACGATATTGGAGAACAGCATAAACGAACAGACATAACCTAACAAACCTACGGGCCAAACCATCAGACTCCCCCAGACATGGGCAAACATACGCTTTACCGCCAAACTGGTAACGTACAGATCAACTCCAATCTTCGTAAGAAAGGTGGGTACGGTCAATGCTGCCACGAACAAGTCGAACCGATCCAGAAAGTCCGTTAGCTGCAACTGACGTACCAGTTCATACGATGGATAAAACAATCGTGACAAGATAGGAACACCAATCACTAACTCCGACAACAACACCAGCAAGATCAAAAAGACGGTTCCGATCAAATGCCCAAACCACGCACTACGCCCATTATAGCTTTTCCCAGAAATCACAAAGGGAACCATCATGATATCGGCCATATATCCCAGCATGCGCCAGCTACCCTTGATCACTCCCTCTACCTCTGGATGTAAATAGGGCCTCAACACCGAAAAATCCATATTACGCCCAAAAAAAAGCGGCATGGTCAATAACGTCACAATCAACAGTGGTACAAAAATCTCCGCCATATTGACGATGGTGCTTATTCCGCCTTTCGCCATAAATGTCAGAGTCAATAGCATAATCAGAGATACCATAACAATCGGAGTTAGTGGCAAAAGCACCACCTCCACCAAATCGGTAATAATCCTCAAATCCCGAGCAAAAATGATCAGGAATAAAATGAGATAGACTGCAAGCAGCATACGTCCCAGCACAGGGTGAGAGCTCACCATCGCCTGCATCAGATCCTGATCTGGGAAACGCCGCTTGAGTTTCAGCATCGCCCAGATCGGCAAGCATAGTACGATGGCCGCAATTGCACAGGTCCAGTAGGCATGCTGATTCGCGTGATCTGCTGCCTGCGCCGGAGCATGTATAAGGGTAATACCGACCTCCATCAATACACCAAGCAGCACAATTTGTCTGGTTGTGAACTGTTTCATGCAGGTACATCCTCCTTTTGCCCGCAGGCATCCATTACACGTTTACAATCTAGGGGGGAGCCATATGTCAATGAAACGGGCCACCCATGTAGCCACATAAACGGTGCTCTTCGTCGATGTACCGTAAATCCAGATGCCAATGCTAATGACATACAATACGCGGGAGACCCAGCGATTGACGGCGGGTGCATTGTTAATACTTTTACGGTCAACCAGATACATGAAGAGCATAGCCAGCAATAAAGGTAATAGAAATACTTTATTCATTCTGGATTTGCTCCTTTTTGACCCCGAATGGTTTGGTGACCGCACCGATATTCTCAATATGCACGACCGGATCGATAGTGATTTCCACTTTGGGATATAGTTGATCCCATTGAGGTTTAATCCGTTTCCATTCATCCGGGTGACTCATAATAATAGCCCGGCCCAAGCCAAGTACGTCTGAGTGATACTTTTGCTGGATCTCCTTGACAGCCTCTCCCAGCTCCCTCTTGATCTCCTCGGCTGTCTGCTGCTCCAGCCACTTCAAATTTTCCTCGTTGGAAATATCGAAATTCGTCTCATTTTCCTTCACATTCCCATTGCAGTTCAAATGAACAGTCATTCGAATCTCATCCCCCTGAATATGGGGCTTAATATGGACTTTATTCTCGATGAGATGTACAGATAAATAACCAGTACCCTTGGGAGGTGGGATAAATATCTCTGTCTCCTTCGCTTGCTCCATCCCCAAAAGCAGAAACCGACTAAGGTGGTTATCAATAATCCCTGTTAACCTGTCTTGGCGAAAAACAGCCAGTCCATCGATCTGAATGTTTGTCTTCTTGTCTTTAATATTAGCGGGCCCATTCTTCACCAAAGACATTACCGGCACCACCGGGTCAATGCCTTCCAGCAGCACGGAATTCATTAGCAGCTTAACGGAACGAGGTTTTTTCATATAGGAAAAGTTGAGCTCACGCACCATTTCCGCTGGATATTGCTCAATCGGAGCATCTGCCTGAAGCACTTCCATCGCTGATCCCTTTGTGATAACAACTAGGGAAGACAGACGGTTCTGCGGAATACGTGCAATGACATCCATCATTTTGCTAATCCCTTCTCGTGCCAGCGCCTCGCCGAACAGCAGCACCCGTCGATGAGAATAATTCAGCGTTCGCGAAACTCCGCGCTGTTCCTCGGTGCTTGCTCCCCGAAAGCTTGGACCTGTTTTGGACTCCAAGTAGTAGGACTTCGTACCACTTGTACCTCCCCCCCCTCCTGTACTGCCCGTAGATCCGAGCTGTCCGGGCAGAGCAATTTGCATCGTTACCCGGTATTGATCACCTTCCTTATCCAGCCCGGTCCCCATCACAAAGGCCACATCATTCACTTCACGGCGATCCCAACATCCTCCCAAAAGGACAGAACAAAGCAGCAGGCAACAGAGCACAGCCACTTTACGCTTTTGTTGTGTATTCGATGTGGGCTTCATCACCATCCCTCCTCGGTTTTAGGTGATCCATTCATCTCTTTCTTCGCTCGTTTGTTGTTGTCTTTACCAATCCATGAAGGACGTTTGGTCATTTTCCACCAAGGTGCACGGACGATAATATCCTTTTGGTCCATGTGGTTGTACGGGCTATATCCACTCATATAAGGGACACCAAACGATGTTAGCTTGGTTAGGTGCGTAGCAATCAGCGTTGTCGCAATTATGATGCCAAACAATCCAAATAAACCCGCCATCAGCATGATCGGAAATCGCAGCAGACGAACCGTAATGGCAAAATTAAAACGCGGTATGGTAAACGAGGCAATACCTGTGAGCGACACAACAATGACTATTGGCGCCGATACGATCCCTGCCTGTACTGCGGCCTGCCCAATAACGAGCGCACCCAGGATACTGACGGCCTGACCGACCGTTTTGGGGAGACGAATCCCAGCTTCTCGCAGCGCCTCAAAGGAAATCTCCATCATCAACGCTTCCACCAGTGCCGGAAAAGGGATGGATTCCCGAGCCGCCGCAATACTCAAGATGAGCGTCGTCGGCAGCATGTCATGATGATAGGTTGTCACCGCTACATATAATGCTGGCAGAAAGAGAGCCATGATGAGAAAAAGAAAACGAATCCAGCGCACCATATTACTGATGAAGAAGCGCTCGTAATAATCCTCGCTCGCTTGCATCATTTGCCACATCGTGACTGGTCCAATCAGGGCAAAAGGTGTGCCGTCCACAAAAATGGCAAACCGTCCTTCTAGTAATTGCGCGGTGACGGTATCGGGACGTTCGGTGTATTCCATTTGTGGAAACGGCGAATATGGGTGATCCTCAATCAGTTCCTCAATATATCCAGTCTCCAGAACACCATCAATTTTAATATCGCTGAGGCGCTTTTTAACATCCTCCACCAGCTTCGGATCTATGATCCCTTCAACATAGGTAAGTACGACGCTCGTTTGAGTTTCTGTTCCGAGGGTCATGCTGTGCATCTTGAGCTTGGAGGTCTTCAGCTTGAATCGTAGCAGTGCCGTATTCACGCGAAGCGTCTCAGTGAAGCCCTCACGCGGCCCGCGAATAACTGCTTCGGTCTGCGGCTCCTCCACGCCACGGCGGACGCCTCCCTTGGCGCTGAAAATATAAGCACGAGCCGTTCCATCTACGAACAGAGCGGCATTGCCGTCCAGTATCGCTGCCGATACCTGCTTCCACTCGTCCATCGTTTTGGTCTGGGACATGGAGATACGAGTCTCATCCAACGGCTCCAATTTGCCGTTCACTTCAGGGTCCTTGAGCATCATGCCCAAGATGACAGGCCGCAGGATATGATCCTGCAAATCTTCTGATTTTACCGTGCCTTCGAAATATGCCAGCAACCCTTTTCGTTCAGGGGAAATCATGAGCTCTCGGTAGACGATATCAGAGCATTCCTTGAAAATATCACGCAATGCGACCCTATTGTCTTCCAGACTGCTGCGCAGTGGCTCTTCTAGCCATGAAGACTCCGGCAGCCCTTTAGGCATACGAGAAGAATTTCGTGTTTTGCGCTCACCGGCTGGAATCGCTCTCCGGCTCCACGGTAGCTTTGGCAACTTGGGAAAGCGCCCTTTCTTCATCGTTAGTCCCCCCTTTACGAATAAGCCGATCAGGTAATATAAGATATAGGATGTACCAGCCTGCAAAGGATTATGTATCCAATGAACTCACCATCTTGAACACATAGCAAAAAGACCCTGCAATGATGCAGAGCCTTCGAAAATCGATTATACATTCGAACATCTATGATTAAGAAGATTTAGTCTCCCCAATACTCCTCGGGATGGTATTCAATCTCAGAACCAGCTTCAAACGTAAGCTCACCGGTCTGAGCATGATATTGCACACTTTCCGGGGTGACGTAATACCAATGCTTTACCACGGGTCCACCGTCTGCGGGCGTTACAAAGCGAAATACGTTCAGCTCCTCGCTGAAACGCACAATCGCCTCCGCTGCCTCACGCGGCAACTCTTGAAGTGTGAAGCGAAACACGCCGTCCGCCAATTCCAAACGACAATCAAAACGCTGCTTGCGGCTGTCAGCAAAGCTTCGCCCCGTGACAGCATGCTTGATCAGCCATGTTTCCTGCTGCGCCATTGTGCGCACCTCCTTTTAGGGCAAATCAATCAGCATATAAAAAACAGAATCTTCTGCCTTCAGTAACAGCTTCGGCTCCTCCTCTATACGAGCAGAATCACGCCCTTGCAGAAGATGTTCACCGTTCACACGCAGTGAGCCCTCGATGACGAACAAGAACACGCGCCGACCCTCGGCCTGTGTGAATTCGACTTGTTCCCCGGGCAGAAGCTTGCTTAAATAAATCGTTAAATCCTGATTGATTGAAGCTATTTCACCCTCCGTGCCGGGTACACGCTTTCCAGCAACGACAGGCAGAAGCTGACCGTGCAGACGTTCAGGATTGAACGCTGTAGTCTCATAGGAAGGTTGCAGTCCTCTCGTGTGCGGACTAAACCACAATTGCAGCAGACTGACATCCTCGGTTTGCGAAGCGTTGTGCTCCGTATGAATGATGCCGTGGCCCGCTGACATTCGCTGAATGCCTCCAAAACGGGTCACCGCCACATGTCCACGGTTGTCTTCATGGCGCAGCTCCCCATACAGCACAATGGAGACAATCTCCATATCGCTGTGCGGATGCGCTCCAAAGCCCCGGCCCGGTGTGATGACATCGTCATTACAGACACGCATAGGACCAAACGCTGTATTGTTCTCATCCTGATACTCCGCGAATGAGAAGCTGTGGCTCCCCCGCAGCCATCCCTTATCGAAGCTGAATCGGGAAGCAGCCGGATATATTGTAAACATAATAGCCCTCCTTCAGGATGAACAATGAGATCCAATCCCTCTCATTGTACCCGAGCCCAAGCGATAAAGCTACGCTTCTGCCTGAGTAGTAATTTCATCTATAAAAGACTGCAAGGTACTGGTAACGAAGGCCTCCTTACGGCGGATAAACACCGTTGTCACTTCATTGTAAGGCTCTGGGATGGCATGACCGCACACAAGACCTTGAGCCACCAGCCCGCTGATCGAGGATTCGGGAAAAACGGTCATTCCAATGCCTGCTGCTACACTGCCGATAATCGTCTCAAATGTCCCAAACTCCATGATCCGCTTGGGGATAATCCCCTCCATTTTGAGCCAGGTTTCCAGTCTTCCCCGATATCCGCAGCCTTTTTTATATACCAGGAGCGGACGAGTTGCAAAATCGTCAACCGAAAAGTCACTTCCTTGAGATACGAGGACCAGCTTTTCCTGAAATACATCAAACTGTTCAATGAGCGGATGCTTGACCGGTCCGGTTACAAAGGCTCCATCCAGTCGCATTTCTGCAACCTCCTGCACCAGTGATTCCGTAACCCCTGCCTTAAGGGACAATTCGACATCCGGGTACTTACTGTAGTAAGCATGTAAAATGGCCGGAAGGGCAATGACAGTCTCCACGATACCAATCTCCAGTACCCCTGAAGGTGCGGAGGTGTTCTGAAACGCATGCTTCATTTCCTCAAATTGCGATAAAATGCTTTTCGTATATTGCAACAGACGCTTACCCTCAGCATTGAGGATCATCCCCCGCTTATGTCTATAAAATAAAGGTGTCTGCAGTTCCTTTTCCAGTAGCTTGATTCTGGCCGTTACATTGGACTGGACGTAGCTAAGCTCGGCTGCAGCCTTGCTGACACTGCCATGTGCAGCCACCGTCTGGAAAATGTTTAAATCGTTCAGATCCACTACTGTTCCCCCTTATTGTGAAGGGCAAGGGCCACCAAAATTGACGCGCCTTGTCACTTATCATCATTTTAAATGATCATAATGTTTATTTTCAATCATTTTACCAACAGCTTCCTATCCTTTATGATGTGTCCATAAGATATGTCCGCTGAGACCGGCAAGGAGGAGCTTTTGTACACCATGAACAAACAGATCATGACCGGATCTTTATTATGCCTGATCGCCAGTATGTCCTGGGGGGCGATGTTTCCAGTTTCGCACATTGCATTACAGCATATTAATCCACTGTACTTTTCATTTTTGCGCTATTTATCGGTTACACTCATATTAATTGTGCTATTGTGGCTCAAAGAGGGACGGACTGCATTTCGCTTTGAGGGCAAGGGCAAGGTGTTATTGTTCTTCGGAACTATGGGATTTACCATTTATAATATGGCCGTTTTCCAGGGACAGCACGCGATGGGGGCAGCAGGTACCCTTGTTGCTGCCATTATGGAAGTGCTAATGCCGATGATCTCCATTGCGATGGTATGGGTCATGACCCGTAAAATGCCTCCAAAATATACATTAATCAGCATGTTGATTGCGCTGGCTGGAGCATTACTGGTTATCACGAACGGCAAATGGACCTTTTTCATGCTTGCCGGACAACATCTATTGGCGCTGCTGCTTATTTTCGTAGGTGTCGTCGGATGGGTCGTATATTCCATGGGAGGCAGTCATTTTGCAGGATGGTCTACTCTTCGATATTCAACCTTGACCTGCCTGCTTGGAACTCTGGTCTCTTTTGTAGTCGTGACCTTTGCCTCTGCTTTCAACTGGATTACGGTGCCGGATTGGCAACACGTATGGTCAGTCAAATATGAAATGAGCTTTATGATCCTGCTTCCAGGGCTAGCGGCCTTGCTGAGCTGGAATGCCGGAATCCGCAAGCTGTCTCCACTGAACGGAATTCTATTTATTAATTTTGTACCGATTACCACGCTGGTACTTATGTATTTCCAAGGCTATACCATTAGCCGTTATGAACTGTATGGGACTGTACTGGTCATTTTCGCACTGATTCTGAACAATATGTTTCAGAGAAGTTCTCTGCGTCCGTCCAACAGCTCACGGGGTGCCCGTTTCCGTCTGAATCGCCGCAAGTCGTTCAACGGTGACTTCTAACCCTGCGAACCAAAAGTTTTAATAAAACATCAAAAAGCGCCTGGATACGGAATATAACCTCCGGTATCCGGGCGCTTTTTACCATTTATGATTTCTCTTCAATCTGGAAACGTCCAACCAGTTCGCGCAGTTCCTCTGCCATTTGACTGAGGTCTGCTGTGGATGAAGCAATTTCCTCGATGGAAGCAAGCTGTTGCTCAGCCGCTGCTGAGATCGACTCGGTGTTGCTCGCTGCCTCGTCCGAAATATGGGAAATATCGCTCATAATATCGACGACACCTACAGTCCCCCGTGCCATTTCCTGAGTCACTCCGGTAATTTCATGGATATGCCCCATCGCGCGTTCAACAGCCTGACTGATTTCCGCAAAGGAATGCTCCGATGTGGTTACCGAATCAATACCTTCCGTCACCCGTACCCGTGCTTGTTGCATCGCGCCTAAAGCATGGTTCATATCCACCTGCATCGCTTCAATGCGCTCCGAGATCAAGGTAGCCGATTGGGCGGATTCTTCAGCCAGCTTGCGTACCTCTGTAGCAACCACGGCAAATCCTTTGCCATGGTCCCCAGCCCGTGCCGCCTCAATGGATGCATTCAGTGCCAACAGATTGGTCTGTTTGGCGATACCAGATATAACACTGATAATATTCACGATTTCACCGGAGCGCTCACTCAGGGAGTCCATAGCGTGTCCAAGATCATGAACAGTCTCGTCGATATCATGCATTTTCTGTACAGCCTGCGTAGCCGCCTTGCTGCCTTCCTGTGCCGACTCGGCATTCATCTTCACATGTTCAGATACACCCACCATGCGTTCAGATACGTCCGCTGCTTGCTGAGCCAGTCCCTCCATACTCACAGAGCCATGCTTGACGCTTTGCAGCTGACGTTCGCTGCCTACAGCTACTTCTTGAATAGCAATAGTAACATGCTCAATGGCTTGGGTCGTCTGATCTGCACCCGCAGCCAGCTCCTCCGCTGAAGAGCTTACCCGGTCTGTCGTTTCACGTACGCTTCGAATCATCGTGCGCAAACTATCCACCATGGTTTGAAAGTGAGCAGACAGTTCGCCTACCTCATCTGTTTTTCCCGTTTCCAAATCGCCCGTCAAATCTCCTTCACTGATTCGTTCTGCTGATTTTTGCAACTTACGAATCGGAACCAGAACAGAACGGGTAATCAGGAAAATCGCGATAAGCGCAATCACCAACGAGGCAGCCAGCACAAAAATGGTTACATAACGCATGGCGGCAGTGGCATCGCTAATCTCGGATTGATAGAAGGTACCTGCAATTTTCCAGCCTGTATCCTCATTCGTTACATAGGTCAAATATTTCTCCTGACCTTCATGCATATATTTAAAGTTCCCACTCGGCGCAGTATACATTGTATCAAGCACATTCTCCTGAGGAGATGAGCCCGGTTTAGCCGTAGGGTGGACTACAAATTTCTTCGCATGATCCAAAATGATGATATACCCCTCTTGGCCCACTTTAATAGAGGCCAATTTACGTACACTTTCCAGATTTAAAGAAATTCCGATAACCCCGGACTTGTCGGAAAGCGTCTGAGATACTACGACAACAGGAATACCCGATGAATTGATGATAACAGGCGTAATTGCAACCTTACCGGGCTGCTTCATCGCTTCGATGTACCATGGTCGTGTGCGAGGGTCAAATGTCCCTTCATCCTCTTTGGGCACCCCCCGGATCATCAAGCCTTCTGGTGTACCGACAAAAATATCCGTAGCATCTTCGTGCAAGCCCTTGTATTGGATCAGCTTGGGCTCAATCAAGGGGCTGTTTGGCCCATCAATCATCGAACCGTCGAGGCGTTCCGCCAAATATCTCACATCTTCGATTTTACTAGCGATTGCATATTCAATAATTGAGTTAGCCGTCGCTACCCCCTGATTCGCACTGCTGTGGAGCTGTTTTTCCATAGCATTATATGATGATTTATAGGTCGCACTGGAAATACTTAAGCTCGGAATCAGCAAAACAAGCAAAAAACCTAAAATCAACTTGTTCCTGAGTGTCCAAATTGTCTTTCTCTTTCGCCTTGTTCCCATGTATTTTTCTTCCCCTTTGCTTAAAAAGCGATATATTTGTATTACATTCAATGTTAGTTATATCGGTTGAAAGCAGCAAATGATTTACAAGAAAATTTCACAAAGGAGCAAAACAAAAACCGCACCCTATGAGACTAAGGACGCGGTTATATGAACATTTAGACCTGTACGTTACTATTTTCAGCCTTTTTACGGCCAAACAACTGATCAATCGCCAGAAAGCGTCCACCGACAAGGGCCTGCTGAAGACTGGTAAACAAAATCAGGAGATCAAATTCAATCGAGCCAAAAGGCTGTCCTTTTTTAGCAGTGAGCAATACACCGATCATTACGATGGTCAATGCTGCTCCAGCCAGTCGTGTTCCAATACCCAGAACCAGTGCAATGCCTCCAACCAGCTCAACCGTAGCGACCACAGGGGCCATCCAGCCAGGAAGTCCGATGCTCTGGAAGAAGCCGGAGGTTCCGTCTAGTCCCTGAAACTTCTGTGCACCGTGAACGATAAAAATAACTCCTGTAAAAATTCGTACCAATAACAATCCAATATTCGCAAGCGTTTGATTCATAAGCTCATCTCCTTTTAGGTTGTATACGGATTAGATAATTAACACTACAAAATGTAGTGTTGTGCGTATCAAGAATCGGTAGCGCACAAGGCGCCACCTTTTATGATACATCTTGCCAAACTAGATTAACGCCAAGGCAAACATAAGCGTGAGCATGACGAGTACATAGCCTGAAAACATAATCGAACGCCAAGGCATCTGAATGATTGGCTTTTGTTGAGGGTCTAGAATGCGTGAGATACGATAATTAATGGACGTTTCTGCAAAAGAGGAACAAGCGGCGGAGTTTACCAGACGGGCATTAGCAGGTGTCATACTCAGAAGCTTGAGCAATGCGCTCCCAATCCCAACCGGTGAACCGGCTCGATGAATCGCCTCGTTGTCCGCCAAGATTTCACGGGCCGTCTTGTAATGGTTGGTAATATGACGTAGCACCGGCAAGTAAAACAGCTGTGTAGCGCACATTTGCAGGAACCAGGTCTTCAATGGATCATAATGTTTCATATGATACGCTTCATGATATATAACCGCTTCTTCCTCATGCTTGTCCAGTAAGGACAATAGTGCAGAGGACAATACAATACGCGGCTTCCATAACCCCATGGTGAAGGCAGCAGGCTTGGCATAATCAATGACCCAAATCCGATCGGTCCCGAGTTCACGATATCGCTCACCCAGTGCTTCGGTCAACGGCAGGTCGCGCATTCGGTGCAGTCTGCGGAAAGCCGCCCTGGTAGCCATGCACTGTCTGACTGCTTCTCCTCCGGCGATACCGAAAGTTACAAAAACCAGTCCGCTGAGCGCATCCACCATGTAGCCGATTCCGTAGTGCTGCAACAAACTTCTGCAAATTTGAAACACGTTAAAATTCAATTTCCAGCCGAAAACATGCTGCCCGGCGTACATCCCCATCTGCATAAGGGCAAAACCCGAAATCAAGGCGCCTGCTGTAAACAGTAATTTAGAACGTGTTTTCCACATCGTCTACATATCCTTTTTCCATTGTTTAATTTTTTGTTCCAAACGTTCGATCAAAATCGGATCAGCTACTTCCAGAGCATCAATCATATGATTGACAGCAAGCGGACCAAATTCATCCACCAGTTCGTGACTCAGCTCTTTGGATTGCTCATCCATAAACTCTTCTCTGCTTAAGACAGGACGGTATAAGGACGTTCTCCCGCGTATACTTTTGCTCAAAATCCCCTTTTCCACTAAACGGTTCATCACGGTCATTACCGTATTGAAGTTAAAGTCCCGATCCCCCTCCAATGCGGTCTGCACTTCTTTGATACTCCGATCCGAAGTGGACCATAAAATATCCATGATTTTGGCTTCCAGAGGCCCAAAAAATCGGTTAAGTCCGGTTTCGCCAGCTTTAAAATTCAGTCGTTTCATAAGAAGCACCTCACACTACCGATTGTAGTGTATTTATCCTGATAAAGTCAACTGTCACACCTAGTGTCAACTTTAGGGTTCGTATATACAAACCGCCGAATGGTCTTCATCCGGCGGAAATTCATCGATATTCATAACCTTCCGTTTAGTCTGCCAATCTGTATCCTACACCTCTTACGGTAGCGATATATTCAGGCTCCGCAGGTCGATCGTCCAGCTTCTTACGCAAACTTTTGACATGCACATCCACAACATTGCTGCCGCCAACAAAATCAGTTTCCCAGATATCATGCATCATTTGCTCGCGCGAGATCACTTTTCCTTGAGAATCTATCAGCTTCAGCAGCAAATCGTATTCCGTTTTGGTCAGATTCAATGGATTCTCTTCCTTATATACCAACATTTTATCACGATCAATCCAGATGTCCTTGAACACCGTACGACGGCTGGTCTGCGCTGCCTGGCGGGAAATCACCGGATGACGCACAATCATCCGCTCGATGTCATGCACCATTTGGTTGGATGCCAGTGGCCATACCAGCACCTCTTCCGAAGGAAGCAGCTCATGCGCACGTACAGACATCCGATCCTGAACTACATACATGACTGGTGTATCTTTCATGTATTCATGGTCAAGGTCATTGCGGATATTCAGCAATTCACGCCGTGGATCGGTGGCGGTCAAATCGTAAATCAAGAGGTCGCTCCCCAAATGACGCTGTACTTCAGGCTCCCAGCGATGGAAGACCATCACGTCAAAACAAGCATCTGACAACGTACGCACCACACCGTGGACTACACCCGGTACGGAACTGATCAGAATGATGCGACGTGTGGTCGGACAATACAAAGGTTCATTAGAAGGAGCGGTCTGCACCGCAGGTGTAGACGGGGCAGACAACATCGATGTCCAACTGCCCTTCACACGTCTAGGCATGTCAGCCACTTTAATACGATTCGTTACTTGATTCGCTTGCTTTGACATTCCTTACACACTCCTCCGAATACGACATGGGCATGGGCAATGGTATATCCCGTTTCATGCGCAACCGTATCAATCCAATCGTGTGGGACTTCACTCATCACTTCATCTACTCGACCGCATACCTGACAAATAATATGCTGATGATCGTCCATTCGACCGTCATAACGACTAGCAGCTTCTCCTAGTTTCAGCTCACGGATTAATTCCTTATCCGTTAAATAACGTAATGAATTATAGACCGTTCCATAGGCCAGATTATATCCGCGCTCCATCAACCGATTCATAACATCGGCAGCAGTAGGATGATCGTGGGCCTCACGAACCACATCATATACCGCTTGGCGCTGCGAAGTTAAATTTAGAGTTCTCATACCGCATCTCCCTTAATCAACGCAGATTATATTTATTATAAACTTATAATCACAATAAAAATTAATTTAGAATAAGTATAAATCTTAATTTATTTCAAGTCAATGAGATCGGATAAATTGTGCCGCTTTGCAACACAATGTATACATGGAGTACATGCTTAGCCTATTTACAATCGGAGGGATAGTTTATGAAGATACTGTGGATATTCACGCTTTTCATGCTACTCATGCTCGGAACAAGTATATCTATAAAATGGATTTTTGGTGTTCATCATCCTTGGGAACCTATTACATTGGCTTTTCTCACAATGCGACCATCAGAATACATTGTTCTGGTAGGAATGCTCATGGTGCTTCTTATAAATGTGGGCAAAAAGCCAATAGGAAACGCATTTCGCTTCCTTTTCTCGCAATGGTCACGTTTCCTTAAAGTTTCTACTTCCTCTTCTCCTCCGCAAGAGAGCCATCAGAAAGAACAAACAAGGGAAAACGTAAACAAATAATGGGTGGATATAAATGAGGGACAGTCGTCCAAATTCAAAGTGCTCGCTCAGGTTTGTTGCTCCTATCTGTGACCATAGTAAAACAAGAATACCGCAAGGTATCAGCGCTTTTCGGTACGGTAAACCAAATACATCCGATATCCCTACCACTGCGGCATAAAAAAACAAAGCCACTTTAAAAAAGTCTCCGATGATAATGGACATCAGTACAATAACATCTGGACGCTGCACATATTCCGAAAGCTGCACATTTGCAAATGTGCTTAATAATGGAAAAATAGAACGCTCTGTTATATCGGTCCCCAGCACGGTGACATTAGATTACGTAGAGAACCATTAGAAAAGCCACGACTAGACTAGGTGTTTTTTTCAGTACAGACACACGAATCAATTCAATCTCATCACGTAAATTTCTACTGGTCAAATATAAAAAAACAATATGTACAGTATCCCTATTGCTGTTCCGTCCTTATTCCCCACCAATTGACGAGCATAGGCAGTCAACATTTGGCTGTCGGCAAGATGATGACTCTTGAGATATTTTACCCTCTTTTTTTATTCCAGGTCTTTCTCAGCCACGACACGATTAGCAGCAAGATAGGAAAAAACACGGCAAATATCGGAAACAGCCATTTCAGCACTAACTCGCCTGTTTGAAGGTGATCTTGATAGTTTATTGCCATCAATACACAAGTGACTAACATGATCAGACCAAATGGCAGGATCAGTTTATGGTAAGGTATTCTCAATACATCCTCTGCGGCTTTAACCGCGGCATAATAGAAAATCAAAATTTTAAAAAAATCAAAAATAATAACGCTCATCACGCCGATGACATCGACTCTGTCGATAAAATCAGATATTTCGACCTTACTGATCATCGTGAGTAGGGGGTAAGTCGCCCGTTTGAATACATCCTCTCCCAGTGCAAGCACATTGGACAGTGTAATAATAGACAGGAGTAGCCCTCCCAGCAATATAGCGGAAATCCCTATCCCATTGGCACGGTATTCCTTTTTTAATGTAGGGAGAATCATCGCAAACGTAACCATCTCGCCGTACGGTAGCATCACGGCTTGCGAATAAACAACTTGCCATATCGGCTGCCAGCCATGCTCGGCTATGGGCAATATATTGCCCATATCTACGATGCCTGCCAACAAAATTAATATATTCGTAGCAAGGCCCAGCAGCAGTAGCAAAATCAACATGATGATGGCCGTCCGGCCTGCAACCTCGATTCCCAAATACACCACATACATGACAAGTACAACCATTAAACCACAGATGACTGTCAACGGCGTATGCTGAAGTGTCCGGTCGGCAATCAGGATCCCCGTGTCCCGAAGATCCCGTGCTCCGCCGTAAAGAAAAAACACGATATATAAAAAAGCAAGCGTACTCCCTGCTTTCTTCCCCAAAAGGGTTCTGCAGTACTGTGTCATGAGCAAGTTGGGAAAGCGTCGGTGAAGGCTGCCATAGCATACAAAAAGCATTGCCCCCAAAACCGTGGAAATGAGGATGGCGATCCATGCATCCTTGCCCGCATTCCTTCCGGGAATAGACATCATGGATGTGCCCATCTCAAACAACACCATAAGAGAGATCATCTCTTTTGCACCTATCTGTACCTTTTTTTTCATGGCCTTCCCTCCTTGTTCTATTTTCACTAGTCTGATTCTCCCTTGGAATATGGGTTAGTCCGCGACTGAGTGTGTTTCAGTACAGAAGTCACTTGAACACGAACGGTGCTTTCGGCAAAATAATGGCTCCAATCAGAAGAGAGTCTTTTCCATTGTTTGGGATAGCTCCTCTCCAGCGCAAGGCCAAAGCCTATTACATCGCTACGGGTACGCTGAACCTCCCTGACTGTTGAAGCGATCACTTTTTTCGTCTCCTCTGACCATTGCTCCTGCAGTCTTTTCATCGCCTCCGGACTTTGTAAGTTAATCGAGCACTCGGCCTCCTGTATCGCCCCGGTCTGTTTTAAGTTAATCACAAAAATAGGCTCTCCTTGCTCCATCCGAGTGTGTATATTGGTTGCAGAAAACAAGGTTTCGATGCCAATGGTTTCCCTATTCTTCCCGCAGCTCAGTGTTGTTTGGGCACTTTTCACCTTGTTGTTGATCATAGACAGTCCAATGGCCCGGTCATCGTCCAACCAGCGGACAAGCCGATCCTTTTTGAACACCCCCATTCCGTTAATGTGAACAATAGCTTTCGGTAAAATATTGTCCACATTGCTCTTGCTTGGGGCCTGCTCCAAATTCCCATTGATCCCTATGCCCGTCAGCACAGGCCCGCCACCCTTATGAGACAGGCTGCGAATGACATCGTCGATAGTCACCGCGTAATTCCCGGCATACAAACGCTCCGATGTTTCCAGCTTTCCTGAAATATCATTCGCGGGAATACGGCCGATCGCGGTCATGATTGCCAGTACATCCTTCCCAGTATTACCACGTACCACCAGCATTTTCACCGGCAGTCGGATTTCTGTAGACCTTTCCAAAAAATCCATCGTATCGCCGATTCCAGCCCGTGCCAGCTTTTCACCAATAACGACCAGTTTGATATGCGCCATAGAAATGACCCGCGGAACCCTTTGCGAAGCCTTGCGGATCGCTTGAAACAGACTTCTGCCCTTTTCCCGATACAAAACGACAGGGGTATCTCCTCTCGCTTTGGCTCCAGCGATTTCATCTGCCACGATCACTTGCAGGGAGACCTCATATTCTGACTCCCCCACCATATCAATTCCTATCCCCGCTACTACTGCTCTCTGGTTTAACTCCACAGAATCCCAGCAACCGGATAACAATGGAGCGAACAGTAACAGGACTAAACACAGTCTCCCTATTCTTCCCTTAAAAGTTACTGCACTTTGTTCATTCCTCTTCCCCTGATACACCCTGATTGCCCCCCTCCTGCATCGGCGTGGTTTTATCAGAAGAGGAAGTCCCGCTTCCATCCTTCATTCGTTTCTGATTCTTAGACGTAATGCTTTTAGGACGTTTCTTCATCATCCAAAATGGAAGTCGCAATACGGCATCCTTTTGGCTCTCTAGCACAAAAGGACTGAAAGGCGCCATGTAGGGCACCCCGAAGGAACTCAGGCTGTTCATATGAGCGATCAACGCAATCAACCCCAATGTAATACCGTATAGCCCCATAAACGCAGACAGTATCATGAAAATAAACCGGCACAATCTCCCGGCCACTGCCATGTTATAGGCTGGGATTGCGAAGCTGGCTATTCCCGTAAGGGCTACTACAATTGTGAGTAGCGGGGTGACAATCCCGGCTTCCACGGCCGCTTGACCCAATACAAGCGCACCTATAACGGATACCGTTTGACCACCTGCACGCGGCATTCGAATACCTGCCTCACGCAAAATTTCAAAGGTAATCTCCAAAATAAACGCCTCTAGAAATGCAGGAAAAGGAACAGACTCCCGCTGAGCCAATATGCTGATCAGCAGTGGAGTCGGTATCATTTCATAATGATATGTTGTTAAGGCAATGTAGAGAGAAGGCCCCAGAATAAGAATAATGAAGCTGATATATCTAATGAGCCGAACAACAGTCGCCATGTCGTAACGTTCTTCATAATCCGAAGAATTCTGAAAAAATTGGGCAAATACTGTAGGCATCACCAGTACAAATGGTGTCCCGTCTACAATGAGCGCTACTCGGCCTTCCATAATATTGCTGCTGATGGTGTCGGGTCTTTCCGTGTTAAAGATCGTTGGGAAGGGTGTGAAATGATTTTCTTGTATCATCTCCTCAACCATGCCGGACTCAAATACAGCGTCAATATTAATGCTTTCTACCCGTTTACGAACCTCATCTACGATGCGTGGATTTGCAATATTCTTCATGTACAGCATGGCCACATTTGTGAGGGACGTGCTTCCCACTTGGAACATCTCCAGTGTAAGATCGGAGCTTTTAATCCGTCGCCGGACCAGAGAAATATTCGTGAACAGGGATTCTACAAATCCCTCTTTCGGTCCTCTGACGACTGTCTGTGTTGTTGGCTCGCTGACTGCGCGTGTCTCTCCCCCACGTGTGCCGCACGCGATGGCTTTTTCGCAGCCTTCCAATAGGATGATCGTGTCCCCCATTAGTAATTGTTCCATCATGGAACTCCAATCATCGCAGTCCTTCACTTCTCCCAGTGCGAGCGCGTGACTCTGTATTCTTGCGTATAACGCTTCTGGACTCTCCGCCTCAACAGCCACTTCAGCAGATGGACGGCTAAGCATGGATCTCATAATGAGTTCATTCACCGTATCCGTTTTGGCCATACTATCCAGAAATACAATAGCGGCGGGAACATCCTCTCTAATCCCCACTTTAAAGCGGCGAATCAGAAAATCCGGACTATCTGATGTCAATTTCTTAATTTGCTGCAGGTTGGTTTCCAAGCAATTCTCGATTTTTAAATAGCGCGGAGAATTTCCATTATTCTTATCCACACCCGATTTTCTATTATGTTTGCGATAGGGATAGCGAATCATGAGCAAACCTCATCTCCAAAATGGCAGCAGTAAACACTACCTATTTCCTAATTAATGTATCTTTGGAGTATGCTCAATCTATTCCCAGTTATGCACCAAGCACATGATCGAAACATTATAAGTCAACCTAACGTAATAAATTTTAATAAATTTTTCTTTTTTAAGCCTAATGTCAGTTCTTTTTGATAAAATGAAGGAATATGCCTCTCGGGAGGGTTATCATCTTGTTCAGTACGTTTTTTGTAAATACCTGTATCCTTGTCACCTTTTTGTACATAACCGGCCTTATTTCACAAAGGTATAAAATCCGTCTACACACCTTAACGCATAAGGTGCATTGGATCGGAGGCGCTCTTTTCGGTTGCTATGGCATTGTTATCATGTACTACTCTATTCCAGTAGGATTTAATACCATTGCTGATCTTCGTCATCTGGCTATCGTAGCTACCGCAACTTATATCGGTGGCCCGGCTGCGCTCATGGCAACGCTTTTTATATGTCTAGGCAGACTTTTGCTGTTTGGTATCAACAATCAAGCTATCGTAGGCGCCGTTTTTATGCTGCTTGCCGGTCTGGGGTGTACTGTACTGTCACATTTGTCCTGGTCACGTTTACCCAAGCTGATGATTATGAATGTTTTTGCTTTGGGCATTATATTCTGTCCCCTTATGATTAATTTGAAAAATCTCGATGATGTTCTGCACGTGTATCCGCTCCAATTCTTCATTTCGATGGTCGGCGGATGTCTTCTGTACCTCATTGCTGAATCTATCAACACATCCAATGAGCTGTTACTTCGACTGGAGCATACCTCCTACACAGACCATCTCACTAATTTAAGCAATAGAAGACAGCTTGAGTTCTCATTGGAAGAGCAGCTCCCTCAAGCTCGTCAACGTCATGAGCACTTATCTGTACTGGTGTTGGATATTGATCACTTCAAGGAAGTCAATGACACCTATGGGCATGCGGCAGGAGATGCAGTGCTGCGCCAGCTTGGGCAGATTTTAATGGAAAAGTGCCGTACTAATGATGTAGTCACCCGCAGCGGGGGAGAAGAATTCACCGTACTTTTGCCGAATTGTGCTTTTCGGCAAGCACTACGCATAGCTAATCAGATTCTTAGTGGAGTAAATCAGCACGAGTTTATTTTAGCGGACGGGCTTGTTCTTAAAGTCACCGTGTCCATCGGCGTGACCACCTTCCCTGGTACAGGAGAAGATATATCCGGAGCAGCCCTGCTGGAACAGGCAGACAAAGCACTATACGAAGCTAAAAAAGCAGGACGTAACCGGGTTTGCTCATATGAAATATAATTTGAGGCATGACCCTTACACAGAAATAGCCGATACAACCCTCTCTTGAGGATCGTATCGGCTATTATCCTTTTAAATGAAAAGATGTTACTCCCTTTGGAAAGATGACTTGGCATCCTTATCTTCAGTATGATTGCAATTCCCTACCACAAGCGATGTACGCTTGGCGAGCGAAGCAAGCGTATGAGATTCCCATACCTCCAGCATACGACGTTCACTCTCAGCTAAAATCTCAGATACGGCTATCGCCAACTCCCCGCAAAAAGGGTTCGTCTCTGGTTCATGCATCATACCCGGGAATATGGGATCACATATTTCAATGGCGTGGTATATATCAGCAAGTGTAATATGATCCGCCGAACGGGTAAGCACATAGCCTCCCTCGCGCCCTTCACGTGCTGCAATCAAATCTGCCTGCACAAGCCGCGTCAGCACTCTGCGCACCAAAGTAACTTCGCAATCAATGGAGCGGGCAATAGAACCGCTGGCACAAAGCTCCCCGTGTTTTTCCAAATAGACAAGCGCCTTTAACGCAATTCCAAGCCATTTGGGCGTTGCGGTGCGTAGTCTTTTTTCACTATTCAAATGAGATGACACCCCTAAGCTGTAGAAACTTCGATGAATGCATTGTACGTGATGTCAGATGTAAGTTCAAGCCTGAAAGCCGGAACCCTCTGGATCCCTAGCTCCCAAAGTAAAATGACCCAGTCGCACTTCCCCACTGAGCGACAGATATACATCACGGATGCCGGAGGCTGATTGTACCTTTTCCGAGAGTGTCACCCATGCTTGTGCCCCTCCTGTATTGCCCACGTTGATGCGTGCCACAGCTTGGCTATCTGGCGCATCCAAATGCAGCTCAATTGCTGCATCACTGCTGTTGCCTGACACGCGGCACTGGAGCTCTGCCACACTCACCGTATTCATGTCTACGCCATGAAAGGCGATCCAACCGGAACGTTGCGGTGAACGGGGACGTACACAGGCCTCCTTTTGCTCCTTGCTTTCATCCAGCAGGATGTCGAAGCAATCATCAAAGTTTTCAGCTCGAATCCTTGGTCCAGCTTGTCGTGGTGGAATAACTTCACCCCGAACGTACACAGGATGCTCCAATCGAATATCTGCTGAGGAGGCGCCTGCCAGCAGGGTATATTCACCTGATTCCACGCAATAGCCATCCCGCGTGACATCCCAAATCGCCCAATCTTTCACTCGAACCGTAAAAGTAATTGTTCGCGTCTCACCTGGCTCCAAGCGAATGCGTTGAAATCCGCACAATGTCTTCAATGGTCGCTTTACACGCGAGGCTCCAGAGCGTACATATAGCTGTACAACCTCTTCGCCAGCAGATTCGCCCCGGTTCGTCACATCTACCCACACCTGGAGAGTATCCGCGGCGTCAAGTGTAGCCATAGATTTAACATTATCCTTATGGGCGTCTGTATGCAGATCACTATACTCAAATGGCGAATACGTTAGCCCGTGTCCAAATGGATATAACGGTTCACCTTCAAAATATTGATAGGTACGGCCGCTGCGAATGATATCATAATCCTTGATATCACCCAATTGATCCTCGCTCTGAACCCAGGTCATATTGAGACGCCCTGCCGGTGCGTAATCTCCAAACAATACATCCGCTATGGCTGTACCATGCTCTTGTCCCGCATGAGACGTGTATACGATCGCTGGAATATGCTCTTGAAGCCAAGGAATCACAAATGGATAACTGCCCGTCAGAACCACAATCGTATTCGGATTGACACAATATACTTCCTCGATAAGTCGTTGCTGGGAAGCAGCCAGTTCCAAGCCTGGGCGATCATTCTCTTCCTTTCCGTTAATAAGCGGGTGATTTCCAACGAATACAATCGCTGTATCTGCCGCTTGCGCAGCGGCTATCGCTTCCGCTAAGCCATCCGATACCGTCTCTATACGGAAAGTCGTATGGTTGAAGTCTGAGGCGTTAGGTGCAGGACTTGCGGATTCCATCACCTTTAATAAGCCCTCCGTTCCTGCGATCACTGGCTTACCGTTCCATGTGGTCCACAGATGCTCTCCTTGTTCCACAGGAGTCAGTCCAAAGACCTCTTTAACATACCAGCCATACGCTTCATCAGCTGTCACGCGAAGCGTCTCCTCATCGCTCGTCACATAGGTACCCAGATATTCATCATGCAGCGTCACGCTACCATAGCCCCAATCTGTTATGGTCAATACCGTTGGCTCTCCATTCTGGGACAGGCGCATATCGCCTGAAGAATTAACTGTGAGCTTCGCGCCATCAGTCGCCGCCGTCAAGGTCACACGATCTTTGGCATCGGAGTACACGACACGTTCCTCCGCGCCCCCGCTTTCCAGCTTGGCACGAATCGCCTCCAGCGGTGTAACCCGGTAAGGCAGCGTACCGGAATACCAATCGCGGAACACCTCATTGCCATGCGAACCAATGACCGCTACTTTGCCGCACTGGTCAGGGTTTAATGGCAGAAGTTCTTGCTCATTTTTGAGCAGTACGATCTGCTCCCTCGCCGCACGCAACGACAATTCACGGGCTTGCTCTGTCATTAAAGCCTCCTCACCGATGGAGGCATAGGGATTGTCTGCCGCCGGATCAAATTCCCCCAAACGAAAACGAACACGGAACGTATGGAACAATGCCCGATCCAAGTCTTCTTCTCGTAGCAATCCTTGCTCCAAAGCTTCTCGAATTGCCTGCTTGGAGAGCTCCGCATCATCCGTAATGCTGTCAATTCCTGCGCGAATAGATTCAGCCACGCCCGGCGTATGGGAATCGTAATATTGATGGTCGTTTACAATCCCCATAACATCACCCGCATCACTTACGACAAAGCCGTCCATTCCCCATTCGCCTCTGACAATATCGTTAACACCATAGTACAACGTAGCAGGCGTTCCGTTAATCAAGTTGTAGGAAGTCATCATCGACTGGGCTCCGCCTTCCGTAAAAGGCTTCTCGAAAGCTCTTAGATAATATTCCCGCAGGTTTCGGGGATCTATGCTGGAGGAGCCGACTCCCCGGTCCACTTCATTATTGTTACCGAGAAAATGTTTCAGTGTCGCAACCGCTTTCAAATATACCGGATGATCACCTTGTATCCCCTTGACTAACTCCTTCGACAATTCTCCCGTCAAATACGGGTCTTCGCCGTAGGCTTCCTCGTTACGTCCCCATCTTGGGTCACGCTCCATATCTACTGTAGGTGCCCACAGGGTCAGACCGTTCAATTTTGGGTCACGACGATAGTAGACACGCGCCTCATCTGCAATAACAGAGCCGATCTGCCGCATTAACTCCATATCCCAAGTACAGGCCAATCCCACAGGCTGAGGAAATGAAGTTGCCTCCCCCAACCAAGCGATCCCGTGTGCCGCTTCCGTACCGTGCTTGTAAGCTGCAACTCCCAAACGGTCAATGGCCGGCTGGTATTGCAGCATAGATTCGATCTTTTCCTCTAAGGTTAGTCGCGACACGAGATCCCGTACACGCTCGTCCAGGTGAATCTTCGGATCTTGAAATAAATATTCGATACCCGTTGTTTCATGACTCAAATCCGTCATCTCCTTAGCTTCATTAAGATGATAAAAAGTCCTTTCACGAAAGCGCTTTAATATATCATAGCGGAAAAGGAGTACACCGGCAACAATACCGAAATCATCCTAAATTGGATGAAAGTCAGACTGCGGCATACGAGAAAAAAAGTTACATTTTCCCTTTCATATATAAAGCTAAAAATGATATTTTTTGGTATAATCAGGATATATCATTGAAGGAGGAAGCGCTGATGAAAAATACCGGAATGACACGGCCTCTGGACCAGTTGGGGCGAATCGTACTCCCAAAGGAAATGCGCACCACAATGGATATCAATATCGGTGATTCGCTTGAATTCTTCGTAGATGAAGAAGGATTTGTATTAAGGAAATACACGGGTGTCTCCTGCAAATTTTGCGGCGCAGTGGATCATTTAACTTATTTTCGGGACAGCTTTATTTGCGCTGATTGCATTCAGTTATTAAAGAACGATGAACATGTACATGCCACAAGCAATGATGCCATCCAGGCTCAAGAACGCACCAAACCGATCCAAGCCAACACAACCTGGCAGCCCAAGCAATCCAGAGTACAGCAAGGTGAAATGGTAAAAAAGCTCCGCAAGCTGATTCAGGAACATCCGAACCTGCCACAAAAAGTGTATGCAGAAATGCTCGATATTTCCCAAGGCCGTGTGTCCCAACTGAAAAAGCTGCTCTAAACCTTCTAAAAGTTTATTTCCCAATATCATATACGATGTACTTGCAAACCTACTTATTTCGTTGCAACTGCGGTGGCCAGGTATAGAGTAAGGCGCATATCTGTGGATGTGTCTCTTATTCTATACCTGGCCTTTTTGTGCTTCCTGCTCCCATCAATGTGACAATAGTCACATACTCTCCATGTCTACGTATATACAATATATAGATCGAAACAATTGGTTATCACTAGATATCATCAATATGTTGTTTTTGTAAAAAATATATATTTTTTACTATATGGAGGGTTTTACGATGAAGGTGCTGGAGGAACATCAATTATACGACATCGGCGAGCGGGTCATTGGGGCACAAGATCTGGACATGCTGCGGGAGAATGCAAATTTAAATGGAGAATCGTTCAGTGGCAAAATGAGCAAGCTTGGCTCGGAATATGCCAAATGGTATGCGCGCCTGCGTGTACTTCCGCCTGAATTGACAGACGCCATTGACCACGGGTATGTATATGTTCACGATTTGGACCAATATGCACTCGGAACTACAAATTGTATCTTTATCCCATTTGGTCGTTTGCTACAAGACGGTTTCAATACAGGCAATGGCTCTGTACGTACACCGCAAACAATTATGTCTGCGATGGCACTGGTCGCCATCATATTCCAGTCTCAACAAAATAGCCAATTTGGTGGTGTCTCTGCCAATAAAATAGATTGGGATCTTGCTCCATACGTTGCTCGTTCCTTCCGCAAGCATCTGCGCAAAGGACTCCGGCTGTTCGAGGAAGAGCTGGACTCCCGTTGGTCTGACGAAGAACTGCATCTAGCCAACACCCATTTGCAAGAAATCTGTCCTCGTTCATACTCATTCGCACGCGAAGAGACGGAGACAGAAACCCGGCAGGCCGCTGAATCGCTCATTCATAACCTGAACACGATGAGCAGCCGGGCAGGGGGGCAAATTCCGTTCACTTCACTGAATTACGGAATGTGTACGTCTGCTGAAGGTCGGCTTGTTTCGCAATCGCTGCTGGAAGCCACAATTCGCGGACTCGGCAGCGGGGAAACTCCTATTTTTCCACAACATATTTTCCAATGTAAAAAAGGAGTCAACCAGGCAGAGGGCGATATCAACTATGACTTGTTCTTAAAGGCGGTAGAGTGCTCCAGCAAGCGGATGTATCCCAATTTTGTGAATGTGGATGCTACCTTCAATCTGCCCTATTACCGCGCAGATGACCCGGATACCATCATTGCGACGATGGGCTGCCGTACCCGCACCATTTCTGACCGTTTCGGCAGAAATCGTCAGAGCGGCAAGGGTAATCTCTCATTTAATACCATTAATCTGGTGCGGCTCGGGATTGAATATGGCATTTGCAAAGGCAAGCGTCTGACACCTGACCGTGATCGCTTTGATGCGAAATTAGAAGAGGTTATGCGAATTGCAGTAGACGGTCTAATCCATCGCTATCATATCCAGACCAGCCAGCCAGCCAAAGCTTCGGACTTTATGATGCGCGAAGGGGTATGGGAAGGCGGAGAAAAACTGGAACCTGATGAGAAGGTAGGAAGTCTCCTAAAGCACGGTACACTTTCGATTGGTTTTATCGGGCTGGCTGAGTGCATGAAAGCATTATATGGAAAACACCACGGGGAAGATGATGCTGTATACCGTGAAGCACAGCGAATCATCACTTCCATGCGCATGTATTGTGATCGAATGAGTGAGCACTACAATCTTAATATTACACTGTTCGCGACGCCTGCCGAAGGTCTGTCAGGCAAGTTTACATTGCTGGATCAACGTGACTTCGGAATTATCCCTGAGGTCAATGACCGGGAATATTACACGAATTCCTTCCACATTCCGGTGTATTACAAGCTCCCCGCTGCTCGTAAAATCAGCTTGGAGGCTCCGTTCCATAATCTATGTAATGCGGGTGCAATTTCATACATTGAGCTGGACGGTAATGCGCGAAATAACCCGGATGCGTTTCTTAAAATTGTTCAGTACGCGCTGCAGCAGAACATTGGCTACTTCTCCATCAACCATCCGGTGGATCGTTGTACGGAATGCGGCTATGAAGGGATTATCGGGACAAGCTGTCCTCAATGCGGCACAGATGAGGAACACACGCATTTTCAGCGTTTACGTCGGGTAACCGGATATCTGACAGGAGATTATACCGTTCGTTTTAATGCTGCCAAGCAAGCCGAAGTTCGCGACCGGGTGAAGCATAAGTGAATTTGTGCGGCTATATTCCAGAATCTCTGAATGAAGGATACGGCCTGCGCACCGTTGTATTCATTAGCGGTTGCCGCCATGCCTGTCCCGGCTGTTTTAATCCAGCTTCGTGGAACTTCCGCGCAGGGGAGCCATTCACGCCTGAGCGTCAACAGGAGGTTATCCGTGATATCATGGATAACCCGCTGTTGGACGGACTGACTCTCTGCGGGGGAGACCCTTTTTTCTCAGCAGCAGAATGCTCGCAATTTGTACGTAACTTCCGCGCGGCTTGTCCCGACCGAACCGTATGGGCCTACACGGGCTTTGTTTACGAAGATCTGCTCATGGATCAGGAACGACAGGAGCTAGCGTTTTTGTGTGACGTGATTGTAGATGGCCGTTTTGTTGAACAGCAAAAGGATCTGACCCTCCCCTTTCGAGGTAGTCGTAATCAACGTCTGGTAGATGTGAGAGCCAGTATTCAGGCAGGTTACACCGTTTCATTGGCTTAAAGGCGATGTTCTACTTAGCAAGATGATATATCAAAGACAAGTCCCCACGATGGGGTGGGCTTGTCTTTTTTGCATATAACTAACAGATTCCACTCCAGTTTCTATTACTGTTTCTATTGCACATCCTGTGAGTTTCACTTATGATGGTGAACAAGTATACGAGTGCATAATTATTCGTCATACCTTAATCGCATAGCTTGGAAATAGGTGTCTGTTCTATTCAGATCAGACTTAAAAGGGAAGCCGGTGCAAATCCGGGACGGTCCCGCCACTGTAAACGGGGAATGTTCAGCTACTCATACACCCACTGGTCCACAGACCGGGAAGGGATGCTGAACGTCATGATCCGTAAGTCAGGAGACCTGCCTATTTTAACAACATCGCAGTACCTACGGAAGATAGGGAGGTGTTAAGAGCAGTCGCCGTATTTTTGAATTTTAATCGCGAAGGCATTCTTTCCCCTACTTATTTTTAGCCTTGGGGACAGAATGCCTTTTTTGGTACGTAAAAATAAACTGGCTACCAGTTAGGAGGAAACCTACATGTCCATTAACGAACGATCTGCATTGTCGGGTTTGATTAGCAGTAATCTGGGTTATCCGCGTATCGGTGGGAACCGGGAATGGAAGAAAGCACTGGAGCGCTTCTGGCAGGGTAGTGTTGACGAAAGCGAACTGCATAGTGAGATGAAAAGATTGCGTCTGGAGCATCTGAGCAAGCAACGTGACAAAGGGATTGATCGCATTCCTGTCGGAGACTTCTCCTATTACGATCACGTGCTGGACACATCCGTGATGTTCGGTCTCGTACCCGAACGCTTCAACTATCGTTCTACAGGTCCGGTTCCTCTGTCTGTGTATTTCGGGATCGCACGTGGGCAGAAGGGAGCTACTGCCAGTGAAATGACCAAATGGATGAATACCAATTACCACTACATCGTTCCCGAATTGGCAAATGCGGCTCCGGTGCTCACTGAAAATAAACCCTTACTGGCTTATCGTGAAGCAAAACAGGAGCTAGGCATTGACGGTAAACCGGTTCTCATCGGTCCCTATTCATTTGTTGTTTTATCCAAAGGCTATGATCGTAAGGATCTGGCTTCTATTATACGAACCTTCCTGCCTTTATACGCTCGAGTCTTGTCAGAGCTAGCAGCAGAAGGCGTTCAATGGGTCCAAATCGATGAACCTGTCCTGACCACCTCATTCCCGGCAGAGGATCTAGATATTATTCAGGAGGTCTATGAAGCTTTGACCCAAGCTGCACCCTCGTTGAACATCATGCTGCAAACCTACTTTGGCAGCCTGGATCATTATGAGCGTCTGACTGAACTTCCGGTACAGGGACTGGGTCTTGATTTTGTATACGATGATGGCGAAAATCTTCAGCATATATGCCAGCATGGCTTCCCTAAAGGAAAAACGCTGGGTGCTGGTGTCATTGACGGACGCAATATCTGGCGCAGCGACCTGAATGCCGTGGCTGCGCTGTTGGACCAGTTAGCAGAACAGACCACTGCCGCACAGCTTATCGTACAGCCATCGTGCAGTCTGCTACATGTGCCGGTCAGTCTGGAAGCAGAGCACAAGCTGGACCGAGAACTGGTGCATGCACTAGCCTTTGCCGATGAAAAGCTGGATGAAGTCGCAGTCTTGACGGCTGCACTTGGTAAGCACGATCCATCCGCACTTGCCAAGCTTGAGCAAAGTTCGGATGCGGTAGCCCGCTTCAACCGCTCCGCGGCAAGGGTACAGACAGCTGCCGATTTGGCCGACCTGCTAACAAAAGAGCCACTATCACGCAGCGTTCCTTTCGCCGAGCGCCGGGTGATTCAGCAAAATAGGCTGAAGTTGCCCCCACTGCCTACGACGACCATCGGCAGTTTCCCGCAAACTGCTGAGGTCCGCAAGGCCCGTCTGCACTATCGCAAAGGAGAATGGTCTGCCGAGCAATATCGGACATTCATCCAACAGCAGATCAAGGAATGGATTGATATCCAAGAGGACATTGGCATAGATGTGCTTGTACATGGGGAATTTGAACGGACCGACATGGTTGAATTTTTTGGCGAAAAGCTGAAAGGCTTTGCTTTTACACAAAACGGGTGGGTGCAGTCCTACGGCTCCCGCTGTGTTAAACCGCCGATCATTTACGGAGATGTGTCGTTCGATCAACCTATGACCGTGGAAGAGACGGCATTTGCTCAGTCGTTAACCTCCAAGCCAGTTAAAGGGATGCTTACAGGCCCTGTGACCATTTTGAACTGGTCCTTTGAACGTAATGATATTCCACGCAGGCAAGTAGCTTTGCAGTTAGCTCTGGCATTACGGGCAGAGGTAGAGGCACTCGAACAAGCGGGTATTAGCATGATTCAGGTGGATGAACCCGCAATTCGTGAAGGGCTTCCGTTGAAAAAAGAACAACAGCAGGCCTATCTGGATTGGGCTGTTCAAGCCTTCCTTGTGACCACGGCCACCGCTCAGCCTGCGACCCAAATCCATACACACATGTGCTATTCCGAATTCCAGGATATGATCCAATCCATTTCAGACATGGATGCCGACGTGATTTCTATTGAAACCTCTCGTAGCCACGGAGAACTGATTGTTAGCTTTGAGGATCAGGTTTACGACAAAGGCATCGGTCTGGGTGTATACGATATCCACAGTCCGCGCATTCCTGATGTATCAGAAATGCTAAGCATGATTCAGCGTACCTTGCGTGTACTGCCATCAGATTTGTTCTGGGTTAATCCAGACTGTGGGCTGAAAACCCGTACCAAGGAAGAATCTGTTGCCGCATTGCGGCAAATGGTACAGGCGGCTCAAGCAGCCCGTGCCATGCTGTCTGTATCCAACTAATATTTTTACCGTATCCAATCGCGTCATCATGTCCACCATATCCTATTCCCTTTCGGTCTTTCTATTAGAGACCGGAAGGGGGTTTTATTTATTCCAAGTCATATAATGTATATGCACCTTGAATATGCTCGATTTTTATCTGCTTCAGATGTACACCTAAGCCATGCTCTCGATCCCAGGAACAACTAAAATTCAAATATAGTTCATCCTTTTCCGATGAGTCGGAAATCAGTATAGATATAAGCTGCATTCGATCCAGCAATTGCTCTGGTCGCTCCACATAAGGCGCATATTCATTAGGGTCCTCTCCCCATGAGCTGTATGCCTTCCGATACTTTTCCACTATGTCTACATAATAATGGTGTATGGACTCCAACACTTGAGGATGGATCTCTGACGAACATGCCATATACGTCTCCCATGTCTTTTTTTGCAGCTCTGTAGGTTCTTCTATAGTCTGTGCCTGTTCTTCAGAGTCGGCTCCCACGATAAATTCAGCTTCTACCTCCGATGGCTGCCCGCAAAAATCAAGATGTACCACACCACGTAGTACAACCTCCTCCGACACATCCCAAGTCTCATCATCCTGTTCCAATTCCCTATACCAGTGTTTCCAGTCCATCCTTTATCCACCTCTTCATCATAGGTAATCTTTAACTCTATTGAACACTTTACAATCTATCATTTTAATGAATGAAATTAAAGTAACATCCTATGGGTGCACCCAGCCAGAAATCGAGAATTTTCCAAATGAAACTACTTTATTCTACAAGATTCGCTATTCATGTAAGCCTTCAAGAAAGAAAACCAGCCCATTTTGACCCGAAGATTTTATTATTAAAAATTTAGTACCTTGCATTAATCAGTACATGATGTTAAATTATACCTGACTACTGATTTATAATCAGTACCCGTGACAAATTATGCACAAACACACGTTTCTTCCCCTTATTCCGAACGACACCTATGAATTATGATTACATCAGGAAGGGAGCATCGCTCGTGAATGTGAACATCCAATTCAAAAAAGGGGTACTGGAACTATGCGTTCTAGTTCTAATTGGACGTAGAGACCGCTATGGCTACGAATTGGCTCAAGCCGTCTCCCGTCATATCGAAGTAGCAGAGGGAGCCCTATATCCACTGCTTCGCCGTCTGGTATCAGAGGGATACTGCACGACGTATTTACAGGAATCGACCGAGGGTCCGCCCCGTAAATATTATCGGCTAACCGATACCGGTAGCCATTATACAAGACTACTTACACGGGAATGGAATGATTTTGTCCATCATGTCGCAAGCCTACTGGAGGAAGGAAATTCCGATGAATAGAAAACAGTTTCTTACAGAGGTGGAGCAGCGTCTTTCTCCTCTCCCTGCAGAGGTACGCCATGAGCTACTTAGTGATTTGAGCCAGCATTTTGACTACGGGTTGGTTAATGGCAAAAGCGAAAGTGAGATTGCCCATGAGCTGGGTAACCCAGAAGATATTGCTCGAGAAGCGTTGGATGTTCCCAATGCAGCCTGGAACGCTTCTCCTCCGCTTCGCCAGGGCAGCTTTGCTCGCAATATTTTTATTTTCCTAGGGCTGTTGTTTCTCAATTTGCTAATCTCCATCCCGATTATGGCTACCCTATGGGCAGTATGGGCTTCATTGGCTGTGGTATCGATCAGCTTCATTGCAGCCCCCCTTCTCGCTGTTACTGATTATGCGCTAAACAGCACCTTTTACCCGGCCAAATTCTTTTTCTCTATCACGTTGACGGGTATAGGTCTATTGCTGCTGCCTGGAGTACGTTATCTCTTACTCCTTATGGTCAAGAGCACAGTACGATACTGGAAATGGAATCAGACTACCCTGAGGGGAGCTTACTAAAAACATGAATAAAAAGTGGTTTATTGCAGCAGGTCTGTGCATTGTCATCGGTGCAGCCGGAATGGTGGCCTACGGTGCCCCATGGAATCAACAAGTAATGAAAGAAACAACAGCTATAAATAAAAAGTGGACATTCACACGTGGTCAGCTACAAAACCTGAAAGTGGACAGTTCTGATGATGTTTCTATTTTGTTCACTCCTGGCTCTGGCGACCAAGGTACGATACGCATCAGCGGAGAAGTTCAAACAAAAGTAGCCGACCAAATTCATAATGCCCGAATTGAGAACGGTAAGCTTACCATTCAATCGGAGCCGGACCCTTCCTTGTCATTCTTTTCGATCACTCCTGATTTGGATCAAACGATTACCGTAGAGATGCCCTCTGGCGAAACACTAACTGATCTGCAGGTAGATGCACATTCAGGGAATGTAAAACTTCAAGATGCCTCTGTGAAGAATACTTCTATCACCGCTACTTCAGGCACTGCCGAGATTACAAACCTCCAAAGTACCCACCTGATCGCAAATTTAACATCCGGCAATTTTACAGCCAGTCAGCTTGCAGCAGATATGGAGTTAAAGCTTACTTCAGGTGATGTTACCATTCGCGATTATAGCGGTAATGGTCTTCTCTCCCTAACCTCAGGGGAGACAAATATTACACAACGGGCCGTAGCCAACTTGGAAGTGAATGCTGATTCTGGTGACGTGAAGATTAAGCAAGCTCCCGATTTTAAAGGTGTCTATAATGTCCACTCTGACTCTGGGAGTATCAATACTCCCGAATCTGTTCCCGGTAGTGTGAACGTGATTAAGGTCGAAACCACTTCAG
Organism: Paenibacillus sp. BT-177; assembly: GCF_025846815.2. Lineage (NCBI taxonomy): Bacteria > Bacillati > Bacillota > Bacilli > Caryophanales > Paenibacillaceae > Paenibacillus > Paenibacillus sp. BT-177. The sequence goes on from NZ_JAOYTP010000003.1 coordinate 301,528, forward strand.
GGGATATTTATATTTCCAAATAGAGACCTCTAAATGAATGCCTCATCAAAGGCGAAGTTTGGTTCAATGAGTTTAACCTTGTATAATGTAACCATGTGCCCAGATGCACAACCACATTATAGATTAATAAGGAGGAGACTGGATGGAACTTAAGAACAAAACAGCCATTATTACAGGAGCCAGCAAAGGAATCGGTAAGGCAATTGCTGAAACCTTGGCCAAGGAAGGCGTTAATCTGGGGTTAATCTCACGCACATTGAACGACCTACAAAAGTTGCAGGATTCACTGGGGAGTACATACGGTGTGAAAGTGGTGAGTGCTGTTGCGGATATATCCGATCGCACACAGGCCGCTGCCGCTGTAGCTTCACTGGAGCATGAACTGGGTGCCGTCGATATTTTGATCAACAATGCAGGCATCGCCACCTTCGGCACAGTCGCAGATATGGACCCCGAAGAGTGGGAACGTATTATTCGCGTAAACCTGATGGGAACCTATTATGTGACACACGCCGCTCTTCCAAGCATGCTGGCGCAACAGAGCGGAAATATTATTAACATTTCCTCCACAGCAGGAGAACGAGGTTTTGCAACAGGCTCTGCATATTGCGCATCCAAATTTGCTTTGATGGGCTTCACAGAAGCACTGATGCAGGAAGTTCGCAAATCCAACATTCGGGTTACCGCGCTGACACCAAGCACGGTCAATACAGAATTGGCTGTAAATGCGGGATTGCCTATTGGTGACGAGGACCGCATGCTTCAGCCGCAAGATTTGGCCGATCTGACGTTAGCTGCATTGAAGCTGCCGCCACGGGTTCAATTAAAAGTAGCCGGCATTTGGACAACCAACCCACAGTAATTCGACATGACATCTTAGATTCATTGGCTGCACCAAGCTCCGGCAGACGTAATTGTTCGTCATGCCGGAGCTTTTTTTAGGATAGCTATACCAGAACAAACTTTAATATAAGCGCTTTGTACTTCCAGCATACATAACATACAATTCCTGCAACCATAAGCGCATTCCAAGAAAGGGGAAAAATAATGAAGAACACAGGAATGACACGACCACTAGACCATTTGGGACGCATTGTGTTACCCAAAGAACTGCGCACTTCTATGAATATTAATATTGGAGATGCCCTCGATTTTTTTATTACACCAGAGGGACTGATGATTCGCAAATATACGGGGGTTTCTTGTTATTTTTGTGGCGCCGTTGATCATTTAAGCTATTTCAGAGATCATCTGATCTGCAAGAGTTGTATTGAAAACCTGAAGAGCGATAATCCCTCCAGTCATTTGAGTGAAGCACGTCCTGTCCAGCCGAAGAAAAGAAGAAGCTACAGAAATCAGAATGAGCTCCTGAATAAACTAAAGCAGCTCATGGAGGAATACCCTAATGTCTCTCAAAAAGAATTAGCCGAAATGCTGGAATTGTCTCAAGGTCGCGTGTCACAGCTTAAAAAGCTGCTCCTTTGAATCTGTCTGTCCACCTCGTTTGTTAAAAACAAATAAAAAAAGAGCCTAACGGCTCTTGGATCATTCATCATTACGCAATGTCAGACTGCTCCATAATCGGGACTCGATAGGCAAGCAGGGACTCGTCTATTACGGCAGAAATAAACGTTGCTTCTATTTCAGGCACCAGTCTAAGCGCATAGTTCCATGCGTTTTCCTCAATTTGCAGCGCAAGCCGTTGCCGGGTCCCGATCCTGTTCTCTTGCTCCATCGCATCGGAGAGGCCCTCTAATTCAGTATCGGCGGCGTGCCCGATCTCATGCGCAAGCACAACCGTAAAATATTCCTCAACCCGATCTGCGCTGCCGAACATCTGTAAACATTGTGTTTCGATAACATCCGTATACATGGTAATGGCGTGAGCATGCATGGCATATTTGCCCCCAATCAGCCGTCCACCAGGAAAACGTTTCTCCAGCTTAACTGTTACGCCTATAGCAGCTCGTTCCAAAAGCTCAGCGACAATGCGCTCTGCCTGATTTCTCTCCAACTTAGCTTCGCTCCTCAAACCAAGATATATAAAGTTATATTTACGATATAACTTATGAAATTATGAATGTACTCATACAATACACAGTACGATATTATACCTTTTTACAAAGGAGAATACCATGCCAGAAGATTATTATATCGGCTGGGGAACGCTTGCCCTTATTAATGCCGGCTTGGCACAGTCCAAAAATCGGAGCAGGCTTAGCTGGTTTGTGCTCTCACTACTCATAGGGCCGATCGCGACCCTATTGATCGTTGTATGGGATAAACCGGAGTCCAGATCCAACAATTAGTCTCCCGTTAGGTTATCCAGAATGAAAAGGACAGCCTTGCGGCTTCTGCGGCAGCACTGCATCTGTTGTTGGCTTAGCCTGTCTCGTCATATATGGCTTTTCCTGAACTCCGAAATTCGGCTTCACAAGCCGATTATCGTAAGAACTATGAAAAATATGCGTGGTTGCTGGTGACAACGGTGGGATCAGCCACGTCCAATTACCTGTCAGCGCGCGACCAGCCTTGGCTTCCCGTTCCTCAAACAACTTGAATTGTGCTGCTGCGGTATGATGATCGACAATGCTGACCCCCGCTTTTTTAAAAGAATGCAGCACAGCAATGTTCAACTCTACCAGCGCGCGATCACGCCATAGCGTTGTTTCACTCGTCGTATTCAGCCCCATCAGCTTTGCCACCTGTGGCAACATATTATAGCGGAAGGTATCCGCAAAATTACGGGCACCGATTTCTGTCCCCATATACCAGCCGTTAAATGGAGCTGCTGTATAGATGATACCGCCAATCTCCAGCGTCATATCTGAAATCATAGGCACAGCATACCAGCGCAATCCCAGAGAGGCTATATACGAGAGTTCCGGATGCTCAATGGGCACCTCCATTACCAAATGTTCAGGAATATCAAAGAGCTTGGGAGGCTGGCCTCCCGCTTCCACAACTAGCGGCAATATATCAAAAGCAGTCATTGCTCCTTGCCACCCCAAATCCCTACAAGCATTCGTAAAATCCACCGAGATCGGGTCCCCGATGACCCCTTGATCCGTTTCATATCCAGCGTAACGAATGAGTTGATGGTTCCAGATACGAATATCCGGCTGGCCCGGCTGGGAGGCGCGGAATACAGTAAGCGTAGGCTTAATTTTACCGCCATTCGTCCCTATGCGGATATGCTCCAATAGCTCGTGAACTACTTGCGTCGCATCTGACGCTCCCCGTGCATCTCTAACCAAAAGCTTGTCCCAAAACAAGCGACCGATACAACGATTGCTATTCCGCCAAGCCATAAGTGCCCCGTGTTCCAGCTCTTCGTAAGTATGATCGTACGTTCCAATAGTCTCTATGTCGTGACGAATATGAAGAAGCCGGGCTTCCGCATCAGCGCGGCTTCGGCCCAGCTCCTCATAACATGTATATATAAACTGCTCCGCTTCATGCAAAAGCTGTTGTTTCACTTCCACAACTTACACCCCATCCCGGTAGCTCGCTTGCTCATGAGCCTGTGGTCTATCATGCTTCTTCGTCATTATACTCCTGTAGCAGGCCGGAACCAACGAGATGTGTACTTGTTCACCTGATCTCCATATCCGTGGAAATCACTCCCAGAAACTCATCCCAAATATGCGGTAAGCATCCAGATATGTTTATCCATTTCTTCTCTCAAGCCATTCAGAAGATCCTCTGTTGCTTTGTCCTGTGCCGCTTCTGCTGCTTCCATACCATTAGCCAATTCAACAGTAATCGTTTTAAAATCAGCTACAACGGCCTTCACCATATCTTCGGCTGTCTGCTCGCCTGCGGACTCCTGAATAGCTGACAGTTGCAAATGCTCCTTCAAGGTCGCAGCAGGACGACCGCCAATAGCCAACAAACGTTCAGCAATCGTATCCAGATTAGCTGTTGCTTCATTATAAAGCTCCTCGAATTTAGCATGCAGTGTGAAGAATTTAGGTCCTTTTACATACCAGTGAAAATAATGCAGCTTTGTGTACAGTACAGACCAGGTAGCCACGTGACGGTTTAAAGCCTTGTGCAGTTCTTGAATAGCCTCTTGTGTAGGTGCGTTCGTATGATTTAATGTACTCATGTGTAAAATCCCCTCTCGTTATTATCATTAATATAGTTGGAGTGATACTCGCTAGCAGTAGTGTCTGATTTTCTTCTAAATCCCATGCGTGAAACCAAAAAATATTCAGCAGTTAATTTAGACTTAATCTAAATCCTGTTTTAATTATAACACTATCTATGTGTTTTGCAAGGCCTTATTATGGTTAAATCATGAAGATTACGTGAATTGATCGACAGGCAAACGCTTCATACAAATTCGCAACCCACCTCAATAATCTAAACACAGCAAAAAAGAGTCGCCCCGTAAAAGGGTCGACTCTTTTTTTATTCTTGCATTTCCGAAGGGTTTACAATCAAGGGTACAACTTTGCCTGCGTTTACATCAATCAAGCCGTGATCGGTAATTTTCAAAGCCGGGCTGACTGGCAAAGAATGAGTACTCAGCGACATGATTGGATTGTAATGGCGATAGCCCAGCGACAGTAAGGCTGAACGCAGTTCCTTTACGTGGGCAGCAACCATTTCTAGCGGTCCTTCTGTTAAAATTCCGCCCACTGTTAACGGTAAATGGGACAGCACCTTGCCATTTTCAACTACGCAAAAGCCCCCTTGGCTGGATAAAACCGTATTCGCAGCCAAAATCATATCTTGCTTGTTATGCCCCACGACCAGCAAGTTATGGTTATCGTGCGAATAGGTGGTTGCCACGGCTCCACGTTTAATCGTATCTCCCCCGATCAAACCGTAAGCACGGTTGCCGTTCTTGCCATACCGCTCAAACGTAGCAATGAGTCCATGTTCACCATGTTCCCATACCAGTTCACCCTGCTCTACTTGGGCAGGTGCAATTCGTTCGCTTGTAAAAGTTGATCCATCCTTGACCATCATAATACGGCATTGATGTGTGCCATCAGCTACATCCAACTTCACAGTGAAATCCTGCTCTGTGAGTGGATTGAGCTTTACACTTTGATAAAAGTGGGCAGGGAACTGGCACTTTACCTGTGCCTGATGATATTCCTCAAATTTATCAAATACCTTATGACCGTCCTTATAGACTTGCTCCACATCAAAATGCTCCAGATCCGATAGTAGCACAAAGTCAGCTATTTTCCCTGGCGCAATTGTCCCGCGATCATGCATGCGCATCCGGGCAGCAGGAGTAAACGTAGCTGCATAAATCGCATCCTCAGGCTTCATGCCCATTCCGATCGCTTTACTTACAATATGGTTCAGATGTCCCCGCTCTACGAAAGAATCCGGCATTACATCATCCGTTACGAAGCAAAAATGTTGTGCCACGTCCTCCTGAATGAGATAGTCCATCACCTCAGGGGTCATGGATTTTTCCTGGATCTCAATAAACATCCCGGCGGCCATTCTTGCCTTCATACCTTCAATGCTTTGGTGGGTATGGTCTGAGCCTATTCCTGCATAGATCAACTGATGCAAATCCAGATCAAGCAACTGCGGCGTATGGCCTTCAATGATCAGCTCTGGGTAGTGCTCACGAACATGGCGTAAGATGCGGTTCGTCTTGCTCTCCGGATCACGAATGACATCTACATAATTCATAATTTCACCCAGGCAGATCATCTCACCCGTTTGCAACAAAGTATCAATCTCGGGGATGTCAATCTCGCCCCCTGAGGTTTCCAATGGTGTCGCTGGGACAGAGCTAGGAATCCCGTAAAACATATCAGCCACGCAATCTTTGCTGGCCTCCATCATTTCCTGAATACCTTCCAATCCGAAAACATTCGCCATTTCGTGCGGTTCCGGTACAATCGTCGTGACCCCATTGCGAATGAGTCCATAGGAAAAGGTTGCTGGGGTCACCATTGTACTTTCGATATGCAAATGGATATCGATCAGGCCGGGAATCATATATTTCCCGTGCCCCTCCACAATTTCAGCAGCCTCGAAAGATTCCAGACCACGCTGACCGATATACATAAACTTGCCGTCAAGTATAGCAACATTGCCTACCTCGAACGTCTTGTAGTAACTGTTATACACCTTAACTTGTAAAATCATTTTGTCTGCACGCATGATGTATCTCCTTCATCGAACCCGCTGATTATTGGACCAGCACCATTTTGTCTGCCGGAAAATGCAGGGTAACCCGTTGACCACTCAAGTAAGGCGTATCCATTTCCTGATTAGCCGTAAAGTTTCCCTTCGCTGTCTCTACCACATACTGATAGCTGCGCCCTAGGTAAGTACTTACCTTAATGACACCAGAAAGCTCATTTTCTCCTGTCTCGTTGCCTTCTGTTCGAATGACCAAATCATCCGGGCGAATAGCGCCTTGGCGAGCCCCTGGCTGGACTGTGCCCTGATTACGCACTACGCTAAACGAAAGGTCGCCTGTATTCAGTCGAATACGTTCTCCTTCTTCAGTGCGCTCGTCAAAGCTTAGAAAATTATTAAACCCAATAAAGCGGGCAACAAATTCGGTCGTCGGATATTTAAAAATGGTCGATGGAGCGTCTAATTGCTCGATGTTCCCCTTATTCATAATCGCAACCTGGTCAGAAATCGAAAAACATTCCTCCTGATCGTGCGATACATACATGGTGGTGATGCCTAGCTCCTGTTGAATACGGCGGATTTCTACGCGCATATTTACACGCAGGTTAGCATCCAGGTTACTCAGAGGTTCATCAAACAGCAGCAGATCAGGTTCAATTACAAGCGCTCGCGCAATCGCGACACGTTGACGCTGCCCGCCTGATAATTCGCCAGGGAAACGTTTTTCGAATCCCCCCAAGCTAACCGTATCCAGCATAGTCATAACGCGTCGTTTCACATCATCTTCTTTTACTTTACGTAACCGCAAACCAAAGGCAACATTATCAAAAACCGACAAGTGCGGGAAAAGCGCATAACTTTGGAATACAAAACCGAAGTTCCGTTTATTCACTGGAACCCGGGTATAATCCTTATCACCAAACAAAAATGTTCCTTGTTTAGCTTCGAGAAATCCTGCAATAAGACGAAGTGTAGTCGTTTTGCCACAACCACTCGGTCCGAGCAACGAGAGCAATTGCCCTCGTTCGAGCTGCAAATCGAAATCCTGCAAGATCAGTTGGTTGTCATAAGCGACCGAAACGCGATCCAGAGTAAGCAGTGCCATAAAGTTGAAGCCTCCATTACCTTTTAGTGAAGTAAGACAATCCCATCAGTCGTTCAATCAAGAACATCAGGATACCCGTTAAAATCATCAGCATAACCGAAATCGCTGCAATCGTCGGATCAAAATAATTTTCGACGTAAGTCAGCATTTGAATAGGCAGGGTGCTGAAGCCCGGTCCTGTCATGAAGACGGAAATGTCGACATTGTTGAATGATTCCAGAAAGGCAATCAGGATAGCCGCAATAATGCCTGAGCGGATGTTGGGTAGAACCACCTTGAAAAAGGTTTCCAGCCGTCCAGCTCCCAAACTAAGCGCTGCTTCCTCAATCGCAAAATCAAAGTTAGACAAGCTGGATGCAATGACTCTAATAATGAACGGCAGCATAATCACCGTATGTCCGATCAAAAGTCCAGCGTATACCGGTAAATGGTACACAATGATCAGATAACGCAGCAGTGTAAATCCAAGCACAATACCCGGTATAAGCAACGGGGAAAGGAACAAGGCATTCAGTGCATCCTTCCCGCGAAACGAAAACCGACTAAGCGCATAAGCGGCTGGCATACCGATTAACAACGCCAGGATATTGCCCAGCAGAGAGACGACAATCGACGTTTTGAACGTGGACATAAACAAATCCACTTCAAAAATATTTTCATACCAGCGCAAGGAAAAGCCCTGCGGAGGAAATTTTAATACCGTGCCCGGCTCGAAAGAAGTGACCGATATGATCAACAGCGGACCGAGCAGAAAGATGAAGACCAGCAGGCTAAAGAAGCCTAGTCCGTAATGTTTCTCCCGCATATCCACCTACCCCTTCGGATTGAGTTTATGGGCCGCCTTATTTAAGAGACCGACCACGATAAATGTAATAGCAATCATAATTGTTGCGATAACAGAGGCTAAAAACCAGTCGTTAAGCGTCATCGCATTTTGGTACAAAAATGTAGCGATAACCCGCTGTTTCCCTCCCAGCAGTGCTGGGGTCGTATATGCTGTCAGGCTGCCCACGAAAACAAGAATGCTTCCTATGATCAGACCTGGAACAGACAGCGGGAATACAATTTTACGGAATGCGCTGAATCTGGAGGCTCCAAGACTCTGAGCGGCATGGACAAGATCACCATCGATATTTTCAAGCACACCAATCAGTGAAATAATCATCAGCGGTAAAAACAAATGGACCAGACCAATAATCATCGCTGCCGGAGTGTACAAAATATTTAGCGGCTCATCCACGAGTCCTAAACTCATTAGCACGTTGTTTAATAACCCCTTGCGACCCAAAATGACCATCCAGCTGAATGACCGCACCACCGGACTCGTCAACAAGGGGAAGATAGCCAGCGCCAGCAAAATCCCTTTACGACGCGGGGCCTTTTGTGAAATATAATAAGCCGTCGGAAAACCGAGCAATACGCATACGAGGGTCGTTACGACACTGACCTCCAGCGTAGTCAGTAATATTTTCAGAAAATAAGGGTCCTTGAAGAAATGGAGATAGCCTTCTAAGGTGAATGAGCTGTTCTGTACGAAGGTCGAACCGATCGTCAACACAATCGGAATGACCATGAACACCGCCAGAAAGAGCAAACCTGGCAGCAGCAGCCAATACAAGTATGTTTTCTTCATGGGTAGCTCCTTGCGGTTATCAAAATGTTATTCCTTGTTCAGCACCTGGATAAACAGCTCCAGAAAAGCTTCGCTGTCCACCTGCTCGCACACGTTCATATTGGAACTATGATTGAGACGGTTCTGTACATCTCCTACCGTTTGTCCGTCACATATGCGACTGGAGGTTTCCACGTCCACATATAACAGCGAGGTATCTACTAACCTCGAATTCAATGCCACACCTACGGCAAGCGGGTCATGAAGCGCACACGCTTTTACGCCGTTGCGTTCTTCATAACGCTTGGTATACACGGCCGTGCTTTCAGCTACATAATTACGAATCTCTGGACGGGTCAGACGAGCAACATGATCCGCAGTCAGCAGTGCCTTGCGTGTTACATCCAGACCAACCTGTATCAATCGACTAAATCCAGCGTGAAATACGATCCGTGCGGCTTCAGGATCAGCATACATGTTATACTCCGCTACAGGTGTAATATTGCCGCACCCGTGAATAACACCGCCCATAAAAATAACCTCATGGACGTGATCCGTCAGATCGGGACACTTCAGCAACGCCAACGCCAGATTGGTGAGCGGTCCGGTGCAAACCAGCGTTACTTCCCCCGAGTGAGCCATCACGGTCTCAATGATGATATCCGGTGCAAAACCTTCGGATGCAGAGATGGCTGGGACTATTCCACTCAATGCACCTCCGATGCCGTCTTCTCCATGAACACGGTGCTCGTGCAGGCCTTTTCGTATTAATGGAGCCTCTGCCCCCCGAAAGACCGGAATATCCGGTCTTTCCAGCAGGTTGAGGATTTTGCATGTATTCAGTGTTGCTTGTTTAAGTGAAACATTCCCGCATACCGTAGTAATCGCTTGGATATCCAGCTGACCACTTTTGGCCGCAAGTAAAATACCCAACGCATCATCAATGCCTGTATCTACATCTAATATGATCTTTTTCATTATTGTGTAACTTCCCGGTTCCAGCGATCTGTCCATGCCTTGATATGGTCGTTAACGAATTTCATATCCAGCTTGGTTAGCTTATTCACTACATCTGCACCATACGTAATCCCTTGAGTATCTGCACCGGATAGTACTACCTGTGTGTTCACCGGAGAATCAACCTTTGCCTTGGCGGATTTTTCTTGAACTTCCTTGCTCAGCTGCCAGTTGATAAATTCCTCAGCCAGCTCCTTCTGGTCGGAGCCTTTCACTACATTAATCGTGTTCATGACTGCATAAGCACCCTCACTAGGAGCTACAAATTTCGCACCTGGCACGGCAGCCTGCAAATCTTTGAAATACATTTCCATAATCGGACCGCCTGCAATTTCCTGCTGGCTAAACATGTTTACGAACTCGGACGTTTTACTATAAAACTTAACAATATTCGGACTCAGCTCCTTCAGCTTCCCAAAGGCTTGGTCTTCATTAAATTCCTTGCTACCCGCTACCTTGGAAGCCGCGTCTACCATCATCGGGCCAGCCGTTGCCGTAATATTCGGCAGAGTCACGTTTCCTTTGAATTCCGTGTCCCACAGATCGGCCCAGGAGGTCACATCTTTTTTCACCAGCTCTGGATTATAGGCAATACCAAGACGTCCAACTGTATAAGCAGGACCATATTCCTCACCCAGTGGTGCTTTGGCAATATCATAAATTTGGTTCAAGTTTGGCACTTTACTGCGATCCAACTTCTCGAATAGCCCCTGTTGAATTCCCTGTTGGGCATAATAATCAGACAGATAAATCAGATCGACATCAGTGCTGCCTTGACTGATTTTGTTCAATCGTTCCGCATTATTTCCGATTTCTACAACAATATCAACGTTATGTTCCTTTTCAAAAGGCTCGTACACTTCTTTATTAAAAAAGTCCTCGGAGAAGCCCCATGTGGAAATAACTAGTTTCTTTTTCCCATCAGCTGAGCCATCTTTTCCATCTGTCTGACCACTAGTAGCATTGCTGCCGCAACCTGCCAGTACCACAGATGCCAAGGTCACAGCCATAAATCCTTTAAACCACTTTTTCATATGAAACTCCCCCTGTTTTTTTATTCTGCACACCTTATGACACAAAAAAGAAAAGTACTCTTGTAAAACAAGAATACTTTTCTTCGTAAACAAAGAATAAGTTGATCCCGCTGCGCGTTATAACAGGTTCTCCCCTCAGATAGATCCGAAGCGAAAAGCCGAATATCCAATTTTATTAGGACTCTTTCAGTATGATGTTCGTAATAGCCCACTGCGTTGCTGAATCATAATCGCGCAGTAAAGCTTCTATATCGAGCTCCATATCCTCAATCAGCTTCTCGCGAAGTCTCTTCTTATACAGCATGGACATTCGGAAATCCACTTCCAGCTTCAAGCCAGGGGCTTCCACTTCCAATGCCGCCGAGCGTGGAGAACGCCGGTGCTTCGCTACAAAGGTAACAATGTTGTTCTCAACGGTGGCCCGCAACAGCGTGGTCCCGAAGCCGAACAGTTCCTTTGAAACTTCATTGTAAATCTGGCACATCCGCTTTTTGCTTTCGTTACTGTCGAGCAGCGTCATGAACCCACCCTCATCAGCATATTACGTACAATCAATCTTTCAACACGATAGATTATACATAAATATACGCTAAATAGCAAACAAAAATCCCTGATTCAATAACGTATATCGCGAAAAAGCGAACAATATGTCGAAGTTTGTAGCTTTGCGACATTTTTATACTTACTGATCTCAAAAATCTCGGTTTAGATCCATCCTACCAAAGGGACGATAACAACGAAAGGAAACAATTTACTATTTCAATCGATCAGATGAAACTTACATTAACTGTAGCTCGTACAACAATGCTCCAAAATAACAGCAACCTTAAGATGCAGACTTCAAGATTACTATCGCCGCATTCCGTGAGATATTTTTTTCCTTCTACTATATATGTAGTATATATGTACACACAATTAAACCGTACCCCGCAGAAGTCTCCTAGCGATAGTACGGTTCTTGTAAGTTATGTAGCTGGCCACAACAGCATAAAGTTAGCTATGATATACGCCTGTCACCATTGTGCTGCTCGTTTACGCTTTTCTTCCCGTCGATCAGCTTCTTCCATTTTGCGAATATAACGTTTCAACTGCTCTTTATGCTCATCCAACTCGTGAATCCGTAATGTGGTTCCTTGGAGAAACGCCTCCATTTTGCGTGTTAATTCAGCAGCCGATTCGCCTCGCCAGTCTTGCAGACGACTATATATATTTTTCATCTGCTGCTCCTGATGCTGAAGTCTTTGCCTTAGCTGCTCGCACTGCTGTACAGCTCTCCGCAGATCCCCCAGGCTCAAAGATATTCTGCTCATCTCTTTCGCCTCCTGTTGTGTTCTTCCAGCTGCTCTTTCTTATTGATCCACCATCGTAAATTCCTGGCCCTTACGATCGATATACTCTGCTATCTCTGTGATCGACTCCTGATACCAGCGATTAATTCGATCCAGTGTCGCCGTAGCACTATGCGCAAGCGGGGTCAAAGACTGACTTTCACTTGTCCCGATATGAGCCTGAAATAACTGAATGGACGCACGGGTATCACTGGAAAATCCATGTAAACTAGAACGCATCTGATTTGCCGCATGCTTTAGCTCTTCGGGTGTTAATTGAATTGTGCCCCCATTTTTGTTGCCTACAAAATAAGCTCCACCATTAGCGCGGTCATTTTGGCCTGCTCCCATCAAATTCACACCGAGTGCATTAGCAGCAAACTGCCCGAAGGCACCTAATTGTCCCCCGTAGCGTTCGACCAAATTGCCCATGACTTGCTTAAGCTCTGCCTGTGCGGCCAGCATTTGCTCGTACGCCTGCACCCGCGGATTACCTTCTACCAATTGTCCGTCCATAGTGTACAGCGGATTGCTGATATTGCCGTTCTCATCAAATGTGAAATGCTCCATGCTATGTGTTGCTTCTCCAAATACTGAATTATAGAACTTCGTAATCGGATCTTGCTGCATCATAGGCAGCGTAATCGGAACATAGACAATGGGAGACCATTTGGGTCCCAAAAAAAAGTCAGCCCACTTATTTTCCCTTTTGACTGGTAATGAAACAGGAACAGTGATTTTGGCTTCATTAGCTGTCTTATAATCATTGTCCATAAAGTAGGTTGCACCCACATGTGGCTGTGCATCTTTAACTCCCGAACCAATGGTATCTTTCGGATTGACATAAGCGACATTCGTCTTTCGAAAATCGCCATTTTCCACCTTCCTTTGAAGATCATCCGGCAATAGATGTACAATGCTTGGTGGATTATAACTGACGGATGACAGTCCGTTCCGCACCGCCACATATTCTGCCTCCGCTCCTCCCAGAGAATGGCCTGTGGTCGTTATTTCAGCAGAGGGATACTCTTTTCTTACAACATCATATAGATTTTGAGCTTGTGTAAATTGATTATTCTGATATTTTTCCTCATATTGAAGAAATGCAGTTTGCACTTGTGGTGGGAGTTTGGCCACCTCTTCCTTATTATTTTCATAATATTGATGGACTTCTTCCAACGTTTTCGCGCGTCCTCCGACGACATCGCTAAAATCCGTTCCCCAGTCCATCGCCACGCTCCACTTGGGCCGATCCGGAGGTTCTGTACCTCTATAACCGATGATCACCTGATTGGTTTTTTCGTTATGGAATACGGTCGCATCGAATCCCGAACCGTTCGTGTCATGCAACATAGCTCCTTCGGGTTCAACAATCTTCCAATCAGGAAGGATTCTGCTTTTAGAATCTTTAGCAGTCAACTCCCGGTCATAAACTCTATCTGCAATGGTCCAATATGTTTTGTCGTTTATGTAGGTCAAGTTATTCCCACCTTGTCTATTGTGTAAATATATTATAGAGTTATGAAAAAGGTGATTACCAGAAAAGGAGAATTGTAACTTGAACAGAAAAATCCCACTGATTCTGGCACTTATTTTAATTGTTATGTATTTAGGAGGTTGTTCCAGCTTGTCCGACAAAGAGAAGAAAGAATTAGTAGACGTCGCTACTCCCATCGGCGTGGAGTTTATTAAAGAACACTATAATGCCGATTTTATACTAAAGGATTATACTGTGGATGATCCTGCTGTCCACTCAAGAATATATCTGTATGGGTACATTAAAGGTCACGAAGACAGCAAGATTACTATTTATTACAGTTATAAAACCAAAGAAGTAATCGACGTCTCTGGACCAGATTGGTTTATCGACAGCGAAGTTCCCAAATACAAGACCCCTTCTTCCTGAGAAGGGCTATTATAAATTTCAACGTCTAATTTTTCCCAAATTAAGAAGTAGTATAATTATAGTGCATCCTATTTACGAGCGATATAGCCGGGAGGAAAAATAAGTATAAAGTCATTGGATTCAGTATTTCTGGTCATAGTACATAGCTTAGGCGGAATAGGTCTTTGTAACTGTATGTTAGGAGAAAATTGCATAGATGAACATCTTCTTTAATTGTGATGCTAAAGAGAATGCATGACAGATGTAACTAATAAAATTCACCTTTACGGCTACATAATAGTGCTAAAAGAGTATAAACCATCAGACTCAAATAAGGCTCCTTAGGAGCCTTATTTGCTTGTTGCTTCCCATTCAGCCTTTACATTTGCGATGTGGGTTCCCGTTTTTTGGGCAATATTAGAAGAATCGTATCTCCGACATACAGGTATCGTGATATTTGGTTCCTCGCTCTACGGCCTCAATTGTTATTTTCACGAATGAAGTATGAATAGACTTATCAAGAAATTGGTTGCTTATAAAATCATTATCTATCATCAAAGTCTGTCCATTCGAAAACTCCAGTTTCATTCGGTTAACTCTATTATTTACTTGGAAAGCATTAGATGACTTAGCTAAGCCATTAATAAGTTCAAAACCCTTCAATTCTTGCACAGAACCAAAGTCAATTTTGATCCACTCCCCGATCCCGTCTCCTTTAACTCCTTCACACCAGGCTGTGCTCGCATTTCCATCCATGATGTTACGGGCAGCATAGGAGTTCCCCGCCTGATCTGGAAGTGTAGATGAAGCAACAATTCTCTGTGCCGGAATACTTTTCCGATATTTCATCAAATCCGTTGTAGTTTGTATCCATTGTGTAGGGGACACGTTATAGCCTATCCTGTGGAATACACTGGAGTATTTTATAGGCAGACCTGTTTGGATGTCTCGTTGTTGCATTTCACCCTTCGAATTCAAATAAGCGACCCTATGGTTATCCGAGGTTATAACAGGAGAGGCTGTGGCTTTCATTAGTAACCTCTTCTCCTCTGTTCTGATATTGAGCAAATACGCCTTATCATTAACGTAAGAAGAGAGCAACAATTGATCGTTATAAAGCCACTGTTCGATCTGTATTCCCTCTATCCCTAGCTTGATTTGTTGGATTAGCTTATTCTTGGACAAGTCATAGATCAATATATTATGGTTACTATCTACAAGGGCAAATCGGTTACTGTCAGGTGAGAACACGGGAAGAACGAGATAGTGACCATCGTTTAAATGCCCTAATGCTTTCGTTTTCTGCACCTGATTTATATAATAAAAAAAGGCAGCATCATCTGTGTAAACACATTTGCGTAAGTCAGGAGACATAACAGCGTAGTCCCTATTCGGCACCTTAAATTCAGTTATTTTCTTTGTGGTAGACAGATCAAAGATTTTAATGATTAAATAATCCAAATCCTGCGATTCTCTACATAAAGCGATATGTTTGCCATCATCCGAGAACCCAGCCAGATACAACTCATTTTCAGGATACATTTCACCTTCACTTGCATGTAATTTACCTATAATGTCGTCTAGATCAATATAGGTATTGCCTGTAGGATCATCCATGTCAGCTAAGAAATCCATAGGCATGTTTCCATTTTCCGCTTCAAACAACAACCAATTTATGGGCCTTTTTGCCGGAGGAAGTTTCTTGGGCTGAGAGACAGCAGCATGATTTTCATTCTGCTCCTGCGCTTTTTGGTCCTCATTCGATTGTATACACCCGCCTAGTATAGAAAAGATCAAGACGAGCAACGCAATTTTATTTATCTGCATCATAAATTTTCCTCATTTTCTACAATTCATCACAATAACTTCAGCTCACCTATGCAACTATTGGGGAGGTCTGCGCCTTTTTTCACTTCCAGGATAGTAATCTTAACGAAAGAAGTTCGTATAGGTTCATTGAACTTAAAACGTGTGTCATTGTTCTCAAGCACTGTCGATTGCCCATCCGAGAAATCAAGTTTCATCCTCTGGATGGTATTCATGTCTATATACTTATTGTTAACCCACATAATTCCATCAATCATCTCTATACCTCTGACCTCTTGAGCTGAACCCAAATCTATAGTTACCGTTTCCCCTACTCCACCTGTCATAGATCCTTCACACCAAGGGGTTAAATTATTATCATCCGTTAAATTGTTCACACGAAAAGAACGATTTCCCTGATTAGACAATGTGGAAGAGGCGGTTATTTTGTTCACTTCGACCTTGTTGCTATACTTCATATAATTAATTTTTGTATTTATCCACTGTATTGGTACTACCCAAGTACCTTCACCACTTACAATAGACGAAATATCTTCTTTTTTTCCACTAGCTACATCAATCATGAACATTTTTACAACCTCATCATCGGCTAGTACTAGTTTTTTGTGATCAGGGGATAGAATGAATTCGCCCTCATTTTTAGTTATAAACTGTACTTTTCCAGTGGGTACATCAAGTGAGTAAATATCGTTTATGAAAGTATCATCTTTTTTATAAGTGGTATAAATAAGTTGGTTCCCCTGACCCCATTGCATAATACTCGAGACATCAGTTCCTACAAGCAGGCGCTTTGCACCACTATTTCCAGACAGATCAAGCATTACGATCCCTGACTGATCATCCACAAAATAAAACTTGGTGTTATCTGGTGAAAACATTCCTTGCCCATGAGAAATATTGCTCACGTCTGCTTCGCCCTTTTCATTCTTCACTTCTGTAGTTTGGTTACTTACTGCATCATATAAATACAAATTCCCGTTCATTACATATATATATTTACTTAAATCAGAAGAGATCACAGGATATTGAGCAGCTGGTGGCAATTTAAACTCTCTCTCTTTTTCTTCCGCATCCAGGTTGTACACTTCAATAATGAGTGACTCTTCTGGTTGCTCCCCATAAATATCTCTTATAATCGACATACGACTGCCGTCACTTGTTATTTCCCCAACATACACCTGCGAGCCACGATATTTTAGACGTTCCTCCCGAGTTTGCATGGTGTCAATCAGGTCGTCAATACGGATATTAGCTTTTCCAGTAGGATCATCTAAATTGGTTAAGAACTGAACTCGATCTTCTACGCCTTCCTGACCATTCAAAAGCCAACTCGTTTTTTCTTCGGTAGCATTTCTACTTTCTTGTGTTGTCCCCTTCGGTGCTGTTTCTTGAGGGTGAGGAGACGCAATTTTCTCTGCTTTAATCCCACTACATGCCGACATAATAGCTACAAAAGAAACAACCAGTATGATTCTTATAAAATCCATCTTCTTACCACTTCCTCATCCATTCTCAATAAGGCCTCTCCATTAAGCGGGGGCAGAACTATTAACTACGATAACGTTTGAAAACATAAGGCCATAACTTTTATGCACATTAAATAAGGCCAAGTACACCGAGCAACTAAAATTAGAGCAGTTAATATGTGTAGAAGGTTGTTTAGATCTTTCCTCATCCTGTGATTTTAATATTCATACAGTAAGGAGCCTTGCGTATTGCGCTTCATTAGACTTACGCTTCAATCGATTGAAAAGATTGGATAAAAGAAAAGATGAGCTCCTCTTTTCTAAGCTCATATAAAACCGCTACCTGATGTAATTTCTCATTCAACATATCTTCTGCATAGGTCGTATGGAAGTGATCTAGGGCTTCATGTCTATTCATAATCCCACCTCTGAACCTATTATATAGAATATTTACATGATATTACTGGTTCCATTCTCCTATTTTATTACACAATTTTCATATCATGAGATTACATATGAATTTATGAAAACAGAATGAAAATAATCATATTTTTTCGTGAATGTGTAATATTACAAACAAAAATCTCCCCAGAAAGGCTAGCATTCGGCCTACGACATGAAGTTTTGTGCAAACGAATAGGTAATTGGAAGTAGTTAGACTCAGGTTTATAACGAAATAATGATGTA
Organism: Paenibacillus sp. BT-177; assembly: GCF_025846815.2. NCBI lineage: Bacteria > Bacillati > Bacillota > Bacilli > Caryophanales > Paenibacillaceae > Paenibacillus > Paenibacillus sp. BT-177. Next base: position 319,615 of record NZ_JAOYTP010000003.1, read on the forward strand.
TAATTAAGGATACGCTCCAACAATACATTCAGAGGAACAGGAATGGGGTACACAAACTATTAGAGTTTTGATCACCACCACTTTGCATCAAGATTGGAGACATATGACTACTTCACCTACAGGTTTTTATAATAGTATTCAAGAGGCTACCGCACATGTCATTGATGTGTTGAGTGATATTCTACATGTTAATACCATTTTTATTGCCGCTAATGACGGGGTTACCAATGTAATTGTAGATTCATTTAACCGGGAAGAAGTGCTGGTTCGTAATGGAGAGGAGCTTCCTTTTGAGCTTAGCTATTGCAGTCTGGTGCTGAACCATTCCGCGGATCACCTCACCATTTCGGAAACGTCTACTCATCCGCAAACACGTGATTTAGATGTGACTAAAACCATTGGAAATCACTCATTTACGGGAATACCCATACGTATGAAAAATGGCCAGGGGTATGGAACCATTTGTATTTTGGATGCGCCATCTGCACAATTGACTGAAACAGAAATGAAGGCTCTCAAGGCTATGGCTGTATTTCTGGGTTATGTGGTTGAACTGGAAAAAGACAAGATCGATGCAGAAGCTTCTTCCATGAGCAAGCTGGATTTGATTTCTTCCCTGAGTAACAAAATTCGTTTTTCGCTCACTGAAATATGGGGAGCTACGGATCTAATGATGACCACGGAGTTAACAGAGGAACAACAGCAATATATGAGTATTATGGAAGCTAGCAGTCGCTCGCTTATGATGCTGTTGAATAATATTCTGGATTACAGCAAAATTGAATCCGGGCAAATCGATGACATTGAAGATCCATTTGATCTGAGAACGATGATGGAAAATGTGTTGAGCTTGTACACAGAGGTAGCTGCGCAACGGAATTTGGAATTGAGGTTGGATTGGAATCTTGCAAGCTCGCCTATTTTTATCGGGGATGAGGCTAAAATTCGCCGTATGCTGATCAATTTGGTAGATAATGCAGTGAAATTTACAAGCACAGGATCAGTCACCTTATCTGCAAATACCCAGTTCGTGACCAATGCGCCTGAGGCTGAATTGGAAGTAAGGGTAAAGGATACGGGGATTGGTATATCTCCAAATAAACTAAAAATGTGGCTGGAGCATGACTTCGGGCCCTCTCCCTCCTATGGCAATCCCGGCTTGGGTTGGCAGATTACCAAACAGCTGTTGAAACGAATGAATGGTACAATGACAGGGGTTAGCGAACCTGGTAACGGGACGGAGATAACGCTCCAATTTACCCTAAAAACATATCAGGAGTCAGCCTGAATAAACGGTAGGCTTGCAATCATGTGGGGCCAATTACAGTAATAAAACCCGTGACGGATAACGTCACGGGTTTTGCTATGAATACGCACTAGGCAGTGTGATCACTTTATGCCACACATTTGTACACAGTTGGGTTTAGTAACGTTTGGGAGCAGCCTGCTTGGCCAAATCCGCCATATACGTAAAGAAAGCTTCCGGGTCTGTATCATATACCAGATTCACAGGGCGTCCATCCGCCTGTTCCACCGTTCTGCCCTGACTTGGGCCTTCTGCAATAACGCTGCAATGCACCGTCTTTTTCTTGACAATGTCCGGGCGTCCTACGGATGCAGTGGTCAGTACATCCCACAGGTAGTAGGTAGAGTTCGTCTCGCTGTACACGAGCGGAGGACATCCAGCGTAGCAATTGCCCAGGAAATCAACGCCTTCATAACGGCGCTCGGCAGCCCAACGATTGCGTACGTCTGGAGTTAACGGCACTTTGCTTGTGCTTTCCAGCGCCACCAGATCAATCGTGATGCCGCTTTGCCACACCCGATAGGCCGCTTCCGGGTCCCAGAACACATTCCACTCTGCGGTACCGTCATGCTCCGGCTCCTCCACATTCCCTTTTTCAAAGGTGCCGCCCATCCATACCAGCTTTTCAATCTTGGCTTCAATATCCGGTGCTTCATCCAGCGCCCGTGCCAGATCGGTTAGCGGTCCAGTGAATAGCAACAGCGTTTTACCTTCAGCTCCGCGTACCTTTTCGATCAGATGCTGATGAGCTGGCAGAGATGAAAGCGGCGCTTCCATTCGTCCCGATTCATTCAGCACAGGTAATGCATCTACATAGAATGAATGTAAACGCCAAGCGGCAGGGAACGGATTTTTACCGCGTGAATTAGACTTGGCGACTTCAACAGGCCCTTTATTTTGTCCAAAACGATCAATAATTTTTCGGCTGGCATCCGTCGCCGGCTCCAGGTAACCATCTGCTGGAATAACCGATACTCCGGTCAAATGAACTTGCTCCATCTGAAGCAGCATAAACAGGGATACTAAATCATCCACGCCACCATCATGATTAAAATAAACGTTTGTCTGACTCATCTGTCTCTTCCTTCCTTTATCCCCGTAAAACAGGCTTGTTCTTATCAGCAACCATCCTTCATTATGCCTGATCGCTTCACAGGAGTAAATGTGCGATAGCGCCTGAATGAGGGATTTTTTTGTTTGCTCCGTGCTTAATCAAGGTAGAAATGTGTGTAATAACAGGGTAGAATCATGGGTCCTAATCGGAAGCGTAGGAAGGAGAGATGCATATGACAGCCCGAACAATAGAAGAGTTGGAGCAGATCCGCAAAGAGTGCAAATCCATGGTAACGAGAAGGGCTACAGCTTCGGGAGGAGCTGTATTGGTCCCGATTCCGGGGGCTGACGTTCTTGCTGATGTCGGCATTTTGATGCAGCTGCTGCCTGCCATTAATGAAAAATTCGGATTATCTGAGCAGCAGCTGGATGGTCTGGATGCAGAAACCAAGTCGATGGTGTATGGCTTTATCACTTCAATTGGCAGCAAGCTGATCGGGCGACTCATCACCCGAGAAGCCATCGTGAAGATTTTGCAGAAAATGGGCATTCGCATCGCCACCAAGCAGGTTAGCAAGTTTGTCCCTCTACTGGGGCAAGGACTAGCCGCAGCGATTGGCTTTACTGCGATGCGGACCATTGGCAATCGGCATATCGATGAGTGCTACGAAGTAGCTAAACGCCTTCTGGATCAGCAAACTGCCGCAGATACGGCACGCAACTGGACGGTACCACAGCAACCTCTAGACCCCGTGGGTGTCGATAAGTTACCAAATCAGAATCCAGAAGCAGCGATTCCGCTACTGCCGGCATCCCATAAAGATTAATCTATCAGAGATTTAGTATTCCTCCAATTCTCCAGCACGGGGTAACACAGGTCGAGACAGCTCCTGTATCTCCGTGCTTTTAACCATCTATCTTGGCACCATAAGAGCGGGCCACTGCTACTGCCAGTTCGATATCCAACTTGGCTCCGGTGATGTCCAGATCTTTAAAATTCACGCCATCCATCTTCGCACCGCGCAGGTCGGTTCCTTGAAGGTGGGCTTTGTGCAGCCTTACCCGGGTAAGATCCGCCTCGCGCAAATCTGCCTTTTCCAGATGGCATTCGGATAAATCAGCTTCCTTGAATCGTATTTTTCGCAAATCCTGTTTTCTTAAATCTGCATGACGCAAATTCGTATAAGACCAGTCTCCGCCCGTAATCGTGATACCATCCATATTCGCCCCCGCAAAGTCTGAACCTACCAGCTTACAGTTATCAAACCGGACTACAAACAGATTCGCGCTGGTGAATAGACAATTGGTAAAAGCGGACTCCTTGTAGTGAGATGCATTCAGAATGGCTCCGGTAAAATCACAATCCACAAAAGTACAGTCTTCCACAAGGGACTCATTCATCTCCACACCCCGAAAGCGACATCGGGTAAACTCGCAATTTCTCCACTCGCCTTCTCTGGCATCCATTGAGCCAAAATCACGGCCTTCATAGACCTCATCTGTATAAAAGAACATATTTCCCTCTCCTATTCCTTATTCCCGACATCAGGGATTCAGCTTTTTGGCAACGACCGCTCAAAACCGCCTTTCATTTTCCCCAGTAAACCCTTCATCATCTTATGATCCTGCGGCGTAAACTCAGACATGCATGACCGAATCAGCTTCGTATAATAAGGGACTATCTTGCTTAACAGTTCTCGTCCTGCCTCTTTTAATCCGACAGTCACCATCCGTCCGTCACTCTCGTGAGCCACACGTTCTATCATTCCATCTCGCTCCAAACCGTCGATCAGTCCCGTCATGGTCCCACGCGTGACATCCGCTTTTTCCGCTAACTCCGATGGTGTCATGCGATGCGGCGCATGGCAATGCAACAAGCTAAGAACGATAATCCGGCCCTGAGAAGCCCCCAGTTTGGTCAAATCTGTATCCATTTCTCTGAAAATACCGTTAGCCAAGCGCGCAAATGTCACAAATGTCTCTATATTATCTACTTCGGCATCCTCATGTCCAAAGCTACGCAGCACCCCGCGTATGGAATCATTATGAAAATTAAAATTCATAGTCCATCCATTCCTTCCTTAATCCCGCTTGTTCCGTCAAACGGTAGCTTTTCCACTCATCTGGCAGCAAAGAGGCATATGGCTCCTTGGCAAAACGATCATCTACCAGGACCAGCAGCCCCTCGTCATGCTCTGTGCGAATAAGTCTGCCACCTGCCTGAAGAACCTTGTTCATCCCCGGATATACATACGCATAGTTGAAACCATTTCGTCCCTGTTCCGAAAAATAATCCCGCAGCACATCCCGCTCCGCTCCAATTTGCGGCAAGCCGACGCCGACGACCACTACCCCGTTCAAGCGATCCCCAGGTAAATCGACACCTTCAGCAAAGACACCACCTAGTACGGCAAAGCCGAGCAGGGTGCGCTCTTGCCCAGGTTGGAAGGCCTCTAGGAACCGATCACGCTCCGGTTCGGTCATACCCGGACTTTGTACCAATGTATCTGCAGACACGTCCTGAAGCATGAACTCCTCGTATACCTCTCGCAGATACGGATAAGACGGGAAAAACACGAGGATGTTCCCTTTCCGCTCCGCAACCAATCCAGCCAGCATATCCGCAATCGCCCCTTTAGAACGCTCACGATCCCGATAACGGATGGAGAGCGGCAGCAGACGTACATCCCATTGCTCCTGATGGAAAGGGGAAGGGACCTGTAACGTATAGTCTTCCTCGCTTGCTCCAAGCATGTCCCGGTAATAAGCAAGCGGTGTCAACGTCGCCGAAAAATAAATAGTCGAGCGGTAGTTCTTTACAGCCTGTCCCAGCAAGTGCGAAGGATCGAGGCAGAACAGTTTGATCCTCACCTCACTGCGCCCTGCTTCAATATAAGTAACGTAACGTTCATCGTATAAAGCAGCGATTCGCAGCATATTTTGGGCGGTAAAATACGTATCCAAAAGCAATGCGTAGGCCGTACTTTCACTACTTGAGCGACTTGTACTGTTCCCCGTCACCAGTTCACGTTCAGCGGCCTCCACAAAGGGCACCAATAACTCCAGCACCTCTTGCGGTGCTGCTGTTTCCACTGCTTTTCCTGTATCTGCATGCAGCTTGCGCAGCGTAATCATATGTGCGTTCACTGCACTCGCAGTCGTAGTAACCTCCGGGCTTAGCAACTTAAATTCTCTTTTCAGTTCCAAAAAAGAAGATTTCAGGATTTCCGCCGAAAACATGTCCCGACCGCGTTCCACCAGATTATGCGCCTCATCCACCAGCACAACACCTTTTCGCTTGTGCTCTTCCAGCAATCTCTTCAAAGAAATCCGTGGATCAAAAACATAATTATAATCACTGATTATACCATCCGAGGCATACGCCACATCTAGCGAAAATTCAAAGGGACATACCTTATGCTTGCGCGCATAATGCTCAATCACCGCCCGCGTCATTAACGTCTCATTCGCCAAAATATCGGATACTGCACCGTTGATCCGGTCGTAATAGCCCTCACACATGCTGCATGATCCAGCATCACAATCATGTTCATCCTTAAAGCAAATTTTATCCTTCGCCGTCAACGTTACCACATGCATGTGCAGCCCTTGAGCCTGCATTCGGGCATAAGCTTCTTCAGCTGCTGCCCGAGTGGTGGTACGAGCCGTTACATAATATACTCGCCTAGCCAGTCCTTCGCCGATCGCCTTAATCGCAGGATACAAGGTGGATACCGTTTTACCGATACCTGTGGGTGCTTTGGCAAACAGGTTAACCCCTTCGGCAATCGTCTTGTACACCGAACCCGCTAGAGTTCGCTGACCTGAACGATATGTGTCAAAAGGAAAGTCCAACATAGCAATACTGGCATCCCTCTTCTCCGCATGTGCTCTCAGCAGGAATGCATACGGTGCATAACCAGCAATCATCTCCTGAGCGAAAGCTTCCAGTTCTGCAAAAGATAGCATCCGTCTGAAGCGGCGAATGTCTTCACTGTGTGCTTGTACATAAGTAAGTTGAACCTGCATGGAATGATGCTGCTCCTCACGAGCAATCATATAGGCATACAGAAATGCTTGTGCCCAGTGCACGGGGTGGCCGTCCCCCTGAATATCTTCGAGGGGCTGAGAGATCGATTTAATTTCATCAACCGTCCATTTGCCATCCAGCTCAATCAGTCCGTCACAGCGGCCTTCGATGATAAACAATTCGCCCTCATACGAAATTTCTGTACGTAAATGTACCTCTTTGCGGTCATGCTCCTTGTAACCTTTCTGGATAACCTGATGCACGCGAGTTCCTTCCTGCATACTGCTATTCGAACGAAAGCCGCTCTGAATGCTGCCACTTCGATGCACATACTCCACAAGTGGACGCACCGAAATGTGAATTGGTTCCTTCATACGATCACCCGTTCCGGTCATAGTCCTTACACTGTACCACGTAGATCAACGAAACGTAAGGGACATAAGAATCGTTTGTGGTCGATTGGTATTCATTCATATCTACTTTTTACCGAAATATAGAAACGAGGCCTTTTACTTTATTCCCAACATACTACAACTCACATTACAGCAAAAAGGACGGGGACATGTTAAAAGAATTAATTAACAATTTTGCGTTATTAACAAGCTTCTTATTCTTTGGAAATTTATTATCCCGGAAATATGAACGTTACCTGACAAACCACGCTCTCATTCATCAGGTAATGAACGGTTTAATGCTGGGTCTGTTTGGCATTCTGTTAATGATGACCGGTTTATGGATCCATGGGCACTTTGTGGTTGATCTGCGCCAATTGGCGATTATCATATCTGTTTATATAGGAGGAACGATATCCGGTTTGCTGACCACCCTGATCGTCATCTTGTATCGTATTTACATCACAGGGGGGTGGACGGACATTTCTCTGACTGCTACGGTCAATTGCTTCGTGACATTAGTCGTTTCACTTATCTTTATTCGAGAAAAAAAGCTAACACTCAGCAAATGGATGTCAGCCGTGCTTGGGGCTGTTATTGTGTCGCTGTTATCTACTTTCTTTGTAGCTAATTCACCCAACTTAGAATTTATAATAATGATCACAACCGTGAAGATTCTTGGCGGCTTGTTCACTTATTTTATGATGTCCCATATCAAAAAAACAGAACGGGCTATTCACCTGCTGGAAGAGGCTGCGAACCGCGATCATTTAACCGGGCTATACAGTCCGCGTGCTTTTGATGCGCTGTTCGAAGAGGTACTTCATGCTTCCAAGACTACAAAAAAACCCTTTGGACTTGTGATGCTAGATATTGACCACTTTAAAAAAATTAATGATACGTATGGCCATTTGAACGGAGACGCCGTCTTAAGCCAACTGGGAATTTTGTTAAATCGGGAATCTACAACGAGAGCATACCCCTCCCGTAAAGGCGGAGAGGAATTCGCAATTCTACTCGGAGATTGTGATACCGAAAAGGCGGCAAACTTTGCCGAGAAGATTCGAAAAGCTGTGGAAAATGAATGTTTTCTCTTGAATGACGGAACCATAATCTCCTTAACCGTATCCATCGGAGCAGGCAGCTCTCCTGCTATTGTATCGAGACGTTTATTGGAAAAGGCAGACGAAGCGTTATATGAAGCTAAACGATCAGGACGCAATCGGGTAGAGTTGGCAAAACCATAATTATTAGTCGCTAAATGTCAGGAAAGCTGGATTAATGTTAATAAAAAGTGGTAAAATGGAAATAACATCATTATCAAAAAAACTGCTGCCGCTAGTGGAGACATGCCTTACAATCGACATGGGGGGTGGGCTTTGTGAACCTCGAACAATTGGAAAAACTCATGGAAAAAGAACGCCGTGAACTGAATCGCATGGCTGACTTACACGGATTAAGAGATGAACGTGTATTGGACAAATCCTCCAGGCTTGACCGTATTATGGACAAGTACCTTCACACCAAGCGCGCAATAAACCAAACACACTCATAGAAGCAAGCTACTTCGCTGCCCCTCAGGGCAGCTTTTTTATGAAGTAAGCCATATCCGTCCTTCTCACCGACGACTTCCGCCATATTCTGTCCGCAACAATCGCTGTGTGAAAGATATCCACTCTCTAGCAGCAAAGGACAGATACCGATCGTTCCGCCAGATCATCCCCAAATGCCAAGGAATGACAGGGTCTACCAATGGAAGAACACGCAAGCGTTCGGAATCCAAATCCCGGCATATCGCCTCCGGCAATAACGCTACTCCTAGGTTGGCAGCAACCATTTCGCTGATCAAATCCCATTGAGAGCTTTCATAGACTACACGCGGCTGAAAGCCAGCACGAACACATTCGGCAATGATACGGTCGTGTAGCGTAAAATCCTCACGGAACAGCACAAACGCCTCCTCTGCTAACGCAGATAGCGGCACCTCCTTGCAGTCGGCCAATGCATGCGTGGGATGAACGAGCAAATTCAGCTTTTCCTCCACAAATAGAAATGTCTCAAACATATCTCCAACCGGAGGCAGCACAATCACCCCGATATCCAGTGCCCCAGCTTCTACGTCCTGCTCCACTTTCTTCGCTCCATCCTCGAACAATTGAATGGTCACATCGGGAAAGGCCTTGTGGAACTCTCCAATGACACGCGGAAAAAAGCTCGATCCGACCATAGGAGGCAGACCAATGCGGATATGTCCTTTTTTCAGGTTCATCAAATCACTCAGCTCCGAGGACAGGCTCTGAAAGGACTTCACAATCGCTTGTGCTTGAAGCTCAATGATCTTGCCCGCATCCGTCAGTTCGATTCTTTTGCCAATACGATCGAACAAAGTAACTCCCAGTTCTTCTTCCAGGCTTTTAATCGTCTTACTAATCGTCGGCTGAGTAATAAACATGCTCTGTGCTGCCTTCGTAAAGCTGCGTAACCGCGCGACTTCCAGAAAATATTGCAAATGTCGGATATCCAAAGCTACACCTTCTTCCATAGACAAACGGAATAGACTTCATTCTTTATATGCATTTTACTCATGAAAGCTTGTGATGTAAAATTTCATTACAGTTTGAAAATAACGGATCTCAAAGATAGGAGACTTTATATATGAAAAGCTTCATACGCGGTGTCCTTCAGATCGCCGTCCTGATGGCCTTTTCGCTCATCCTGAACGCGGTGGTCTCCTGGCTCCACCTGCCTATACCCGGTAGTATCGTCGGTATGCTAATTCTCTTTATTCTGCTGCAAACCCGTGTGGTCCGACTAAGCTGGATCGAGGTTGGCGCAAACTGGTTGCTGGCCGAGTTGCTATTATTCTTTATTCCCTCCGCTGTTGGCGTTATGAATTATTGGCCGATGCTGGAACACGATGGCATGAGCATTATGCTGGTCGTGCTGCTCGGCACCTTTCTGGTGATGGCCTGCACAGGTATGATCGCCAGTCTGCTTGGTAAACGAAAGGAGCATAAATCATCATGACCGGTCTTCTATGTATTGTATTAACACTTGCTATTTACTGGATGGCCAAACGCATGTACCGCACATTGCCCAAGGTGTATTTGTCCCCATTGCTCATTACACCTGTGGTTATCATTTTGATTTTGACGCTGACGGGTGTGAACTACCGTTCTTATAATTCAGGCGCTCATTTTCTATCCATGCTGCTACAGCCAGCTACGATTGCATTTGCTGTCCCTTTGTACCGATATTTCCCTGTGTTAAAAAAACACGCGGCCCAAATCGTGCTTAGCGTGTTATCTGGATCTGTCGTAGCCGTGCTGTCCTCCATGGCGCTCGCCAAGTGGATGCACCTGGACTCCTCGCTGCTGAGCAGCCTGATTCCTCGCTCGATTACGACACCTATTGCGATGAATGTATCGCAAACGATTGGCGGTAACCCGACAGTCACGGCGGTATTCGTTATTCTGACCGGATTGAGCGGTCTTATTATCGGCCCGATGATCGTCAAACTGTTCCGTATCGAAAATGAAGTTTCACGCGGGGTATTGCTCGGTACCGGTGCTCATGGTACGGGTACTTCCAAAGCATTCGAATTCAGTTCGCTGACAGGCACGATTTCCAGCATCTCGATGGTGCTCGCCGCTCTCTTTACCTTGGCGGCTGCGCCCTTCCTGTTCCACTTGATGCTGTAAGCCATCTGTATACAAAGAAGCAGCGATTCTCTTATGAATAGAGAATCGCTGCTTTTGTTTTGTAGGCCCCTTTTTCGCTGAAAGCAGTGATGCGAACGAAACAATTGTAGAGAAGCGGAGCGGTCAAGGATACACATCCCTCACACTGTATCAGATGACTTTAATGGCGCCGGGTTCGGCTTCTATCTCTACAGGTGTCACAGCTTCATACAGGTAAGCATTCAGCTCAGTCGTATATTGGCGTTCTTGCTCGGCGCTCCAGCCTGCATGCTCGGACATCCATGCAATGACAGCCTGTTTCCAGCGCTTCACCTCGTCAATTTTGAAGAACAATGCTCCAGTGCGACGTATGAAAAAATCAGACGGTGTCACGGCCATTTCCTGTTCCATCGCGTACAGAAGCGGAACACGCACTTCCACAGGTAGCGTCGCTTCCGTCTCGGTGGCGTTCTTCATGCTCTGTGTCGCTATAGCAAACAGTCGCTCCACATTTGAACCATAGCGAACAGCCCATGCTCTGGCGGTCTCCGGCGGCAGACCGAGCGCAGCGCCCGCTATGGCTTGCTTGCTCACGAAAGCGTCCCAGCCCGCCGAGCCGCCTACACTGCCACCCGAAATTGGGATATGCCTTGTGCGGCATGCCCGAAAGCTCTGCCCATGCAAGCGGCCTAATTCCCGTACCGCACGATCCACGACGAGTTCGGACATTTTCCGGTAACCTGTCAGCTTGCCGCCTGCAATCGTGATCAGACCTGAACGGGATTCCCAAATTTCGTCCTTACGTGAGATTTCTGAAGGGCTTTTACCGTCTTCATAAATGAGCGGCCGTACCCCTGCCCAACTGGATTCCACGTCTGTAACCGTCAGCTTCACATCCGGGAACATCCCGTTGATCGCTTGAAGCACATACGCCCGGTCTTCGGCGGTCATCCGGGGATGCGCCGTATCCCCCTCATACACCGTATCGGTTGTACCTGCATAGGTTTTGCCGTCACGCGGGATCGCGAATACCATGCGTCCATCCGGTGTATCGAAGTACACTGCCTGTTGAAGCGGGAAGCGCCCAGCATCGAATACCAGGTGGATACCCTTCGTCAGGCGAAGCACCTTACCCTCTTTGGAGCGATCCATTTCCCGCAACGTATCTACCCATGGTCCGGCAGCGTTAATGACCAGCGAAGCCCTGATTTCGTATGGCTTTCCCGTTACCCGATCGGTTACACTAGCGCCGCTTATTCGTCCGCTGTCATACAGCAGCTTGTCAGCCTTGGCATAGTTCACGGCCAGCGCCCCTCGTGTAACGGCTTCCTTCATCACCTCAATCGTTAGGCGAGCATCGTCTGTGCGGTACTCCACATAACTACCGCTTCCCTTTAGCCCTTCCCTCTTCAGCAAAGGCTCGCGCTCCAGCGTAGCCTGGATGTCCAGCATCCGGCGGCGCTCATTACGCTTCACGCCAGCGAGGAAATCATACACCAGCAGCCCGATAGAAGTGGTGAAAGCATTAAATGTGCCACCCTGGTGAAAAGGAAGCAGCATACGCTCCGGAATGGTCACATGAGGACCATTTTCGAATACGATGGCTCGTTCCTTCCCGACCTCGGCCACCATCTTTACCTCAAATTGCTTCAAATAACGAAGACCACCATGCACTAGCTTGGTAGAACGACTGGATGTACCTGCTGCAAAATCCTGCATTTCCACCAGAGCCGTTTTCAAACCACGATCCGCTGCGTCTAGCGCAATTCCCGCCCCTGTAATGCCGCCGCCAATAATTAAAATATCAAAATGCTCACGCCCCATACGCTCCAAAACGGTCGTTCTCTCCTGTGCAGCAAATCCCTGTTCTCCCATCATCTATCCCTCCAACTTTGTACATGTCTGCTATCAATCTGACACCGAATCATCAAAGGTACAAAAAAAGACCACGAACATCGCTGCGGCGGATGCCGAGCGGTTCATGGTCTCTCCAAGTCTCCTGACGAGTATTAACTTATCTATATCGTAGCACACACAGTACACGATGAAAAGGGGAATCTGCCTGCATTTACAGCAGGTCGTTCCCCGCGCCAAGCCAAAGGTCGCGCTCCTTGCTATTATGTAGGTAGCCCACTGGATTCAAAAAAAGCTATCGCTTATAGTGCTCAAACAGTTGTTTATTGGAGGTCGTAACTGCTGCAGCTCCCGCTGCCAACGCCGCTTCCACATCCTCAGGGGTACGAATAAGTCCGCCAGCCAAAATAGGAATACCCGTGCGTTCACTGACCTCCGCAATCATCGGCGGCACAACACCGGGCAGCACCTCAATATAATCAGGGCGCGTTTTTTCCACCAGTGCGTAGCTTTTTTCCAGCGCAATCGTATCCAGCAGGAACACTCGCTGTACAGCAAGAATCCCCTTTTTTTTAGCAGTTGCAATCACCCCGGAACGGGTCGAGATAATACCAAATGGCTTAATTTCCTGACACAAATACTCAGCGGCATACTCGTCATTCTTCAAACCTTGCACCAGGTCGGCATGCAGAAGCATCTGCTTATTGCGGCTCCTTGCCATCTGATACAGGTTGCGCAACTGCGCTACATGCGTATCCAGAAAAACAGCATACTCATAAGAGCTGTTCAAAATATCCTCCAACTGCTTCATGTGCTTAGCTGCAGGTAAAATGCGTTGTCCCTGAAGTGGCATAGATATCCCCCTTAGGCCGAAGTCGGTCAAACTCGTTCAAATTTTATATTATCACTCTGTTCGACGAACGTGAAGCGGTTTCAATGGAGATATGTATAAAGGCTGTCCTCCCTGCTTCAGATTCTGCAGGAGAAGACAGCCTCATCCTTTACAGGACTCGATCAGACCACAAAATGGGGACCTTGCATTGCTTTATAGTGTACTAGCCCTCAAACCCTTGGCGCAGCCACGAGGTAGCAAGCGTGATCGCACCGCGCTTGGCCGCGGTTTCCGACAATGGGTTCAGCATCACGAAGTCGTGTATGATGCCCTGAAAGCGCGCAGCGGTTACATCTACCCCAGCTTCACGCAACTTGTTCGCATAGGCCTCCCCTTCATCACGCAACACATCGGCCTCGCCTGTAATAACCAGCGCACGCGGTAGCCCTTTGAGCTGGTCAGTGGTAGCACGTAACGGAGACGCCGTGATCTGCGCTCGCTCGTTAGGATCTGTCGTATATTGATCCCAGAACCATTGCATCCCTTCGCGGCTCAGGAAATATCCTGTGGCGAACTCATGGTACGACTCCGTATCAAAAGAAGCGTCCGTCACTGGATAGAACAGCAACTGCTGCCGAATGGTAGGACCACTGCGTTCTTTGGCCAGCAGAGTTACAGCTGCAGTCATGTTACCACCGACACTATCTCCGGCGATCGTCAGCGTATCGGGCTTCAGCCCATGCTCGCGCCCATGCTGTGCCACCCATTGAACGACCGCGTAAATTTCCTCAATCGCCGTCGGATATTTGGCTTCAGGCGACAAGCTGTATTCCGGGAATACAACGGCTGCCTGTGAGCCTACCGCCAGTTCACGAATCAGACGGTCATGCGTATGAGCATTACCGAATACCCAGCCTGCTCCGTGGATATATACAATGACCGGGAGATCGCCTGTCACCTGTTGTGGACGAACAATTTTGACCTTCACCTCACCGCCAGGGCCACCTGGAATCGACAGGTCCTCCAGGTCTGCGGCAGGTTTATCTGCTGGAGCGGATTGAACTTCATTGACCGTTTCACGTCCTTTTTCAGGACCCAAATCATACAGAAACGGAGGCTTGGCATTATCGTCTGCAAATTTTTGCGCTGCGGGCTCCAGCTGTACTTTTTTACTCATATCGTTTCACTCTTCCTTTCTGATCTGCGGTCTACATGTATTCAATATGGTTTACATTTACTTATTCAGTATCATCTTATATTTAAACGAGTTCCTCTCTTTCCAATCGGAGGACTCTATCTTGCCCAACAGAAGAGCTTGACTTTTAATTTGTATTGTAACTATAATAGTTACATATTAAAGTTCAAGTATGAACATCATGCAACGCATGAATCAAGCAAATAAATCATCCAAATCATTTTTTAGGAGGCTATTCTATTATGAAAATTGCAGTTATTGGTGCAGGCGGTAAAGCAGGAAGTAATATCGTAAAAGAAGCATTAGACAGAGGGCATGAAGTAACCGCCATCGTGCGTGACCCGGCTAAAGTAACGGACAATCGTGCTGCTGTAGTACTAAAAGACGTTTTTGATCTGAAAACAGATGATCTGAAAGGTTTTGACGTCGTTGTTAATGCTTTTGCCGCTCCGTTTGGACAAGAGCATCTGCATGTAGATGCAGGTAATGTACTGATTGAGGCTCTCCGCCATGTATCCGGTACTCGCCTGATTGTCGTAGGTGGTGCAGGCAGCTTGTTTACGGATGAATCCGAGACACTCTTGGTAAAGGATACTCCTGACTTCCCTGATTTTGTATATCCAACAGCTCATAACCAAGGAAAAAACCTGGAAATTCTACGCGGTACCAGTGACCTAAACTGGACTTTCATTAGTCCTTCTGCAGAATTTGCTCTCGGCAAACGTACAGGCTCTTACCAAGTGGGCAAAGACACCCTGCTGGTTAATTCCAAAGGTGCAAGCTATGTCAGCTATGAAGATTATGCTGTTGCCGTAGTAGACGAAATTGAAAAACCACAACATCTGAATCAACGCTTCACTGTCGTATCCGAGTCCTAATTCTGCAGCTGAATCGAACATTCCAACATAAAAAGACCCTTCGGTCACTTTCCACCCTGCTTGGAAAATGATCCCGAAGGGTTCTGTCACTTTGAGGGGGGCAAGTATTTTCATAATCCATGGAACAACGAACCAGCCACCCAGAATAGCCCCCACGAAGAAAATCAACTTCTTGCCAACAATAAGTCCCAGCGAGGTTTACCCACCCCAGCACAATACCAGCGATCAGCTTTCCTAATACTGCAGATTTACCGAGCTTAACCGATAGATGACCGGCTTTTTTTAAACAACAGAATCTACAGAAGATACAATATAAATTGCATCCTTTTGTCTATCCTCGAACTTGTTTGTGCATAACTCTTATTGAAGAAAACGGATAATTATAAAATGCAGAACAATCGTCCAAAATATGTGTCTGACCTTAAACAGACCAACAACTCACAAAATAAAAAAGGAAACCCGACATACAGCACAGGTTCCCCTAAAAAGACATAAAGGAGCCTTGGTGACAGGCTCCTCCGGTAATTCATATATTCATTTGATGTTGGCGGTCATCCTTGCGCAAACAAGTAACTTTATCTTTTAGTTATATCTCTTCTGCAAACCCGTGTAAACGTATTGATTCAACTTTGTGCTTGTTTCACATATCTGTCGCGATATTCATGCTGCAGCATACTCATCAAAATCGAATCGTGGTATTGGTGATTGTAAAATAAAGCATCCCGCTGCACACCTTCACGCTTAAAGCCTACTTTTTCATAGCAGCGGATGGCCTTTTCATTAAAATCAAATACATTCAGCTCAATCCGATGCAGGTTACAAATGCCGAACCCATAGCCCAGCATTAACGTAAGCGCTTCGGTGCCGTAGCCTTTGCCTTGATCCCCCTGCTCATTGATCGCAATACGGATGTTGGCGCTGCGATTCAGGCTATCCATATCCTGTAATGCAATATCGCCGATGACACGATCATCCTCCTGAAGTGCAATGAGAAGCAGCAAGCTTGAGGAATCCTGCCCTTTACCTTCAATGTAACGGGCAATTTGCTCTTTGGTAAAGCTTCGCTGTGTGCCCGTCAGTCTCCGCACTTCCTGATGGAACAATGTATTATAGTATAGCTCGGTGTCCTCCACGTTAATGGGGCGCAAGTACACCCGCGAGCCTTCAAGTAGTCGTGCCACTGGCGTTACTGGCGAATAATTATGAGTCAACATGATCTCTCCTATGCTAAAAATATAAATTGCTAGAATGGAAGCAAACGATTACGCTAGATCAACATTTTGTTCAGTAGAAGGGGTAGGATTAGCGAGAGACTCGCGCCAAATTACGGATTGAAGCAGTAGTCCTGCCAAACCTAGGATTCCTACAGTCATCCCGATCCAGACAAAAGCCGTCCCCGCCCCTGCTATTCGGATCAATACTCCCCCAGCAAGCGGCGAAATGACCATGATCGCTCCAATCACGGTACTTTGGATACCAAAGACGCGCCCCACCATATCAGCAGGGGTTTTGGCTTGTAATATGTAATTCTGGGTGATAATGTACAGGCCGTTCCCCACACCTAACATGGCCCCGATCGTAAGCAGAACAGGGAGTCCTGTCCCGGGTTGCGCCCAACCCAAAGCGGCAATAGCTCCGCCAACCAGCACATACCCTCCACCGAGCCCCCAGCCTGCGCTTATACGATTCAAGCGATTAAGCACAAGCATGCAGCCGACGGCGCCAGCACCTATAGCTGAAACCAGCCAACCGAGCAGCGATTCGTTGCCCGGAGCGAGCACTCGCAGCAATGTAGGGAACTGGTAGTCGATCATAAGAATGGCGATCAAACCGAACAGGCCGAATATGAGCGTATGCAAAAGCATTCGACTGCGCCAGAGGAACGCCCAGCCCTCCCGCCACTGGCTGAAAAAACGGGATGCGTGAGCAGGCCCTCCCTGCATCTTGGCATCATCAGCCTCATGCGCTGTAAACGATGCTGACTTTCCTGGCTGCGCGTCAGCACCACCAACCGCTTGCTGGTCTGTGCTGGCCAGCGCCGGACCGATGCCACGCAGCGGCCAGAGCAGCAGGCCGGAGCAGAGACGCAGCAGTGCATTCAGGATAATGCATGCTTGCGGGGACAGCACAGCCAAGGTCATGGCGCCCAGCAAGGGCCCCGCGACTTTGGAGGCCTGATTGACCAGCCCATTCAGTGAGGTTGCACGGAACAGGTCGCCACTGGCGACTACTGTACGGGTCAAGCCTTGCTGTGAAGGCATTTGGAATACGCCAGCCGCCGCGCGCAAACCAAGCAAAGGCAACAGCCACGCCGGACCTGGGACGGCGAGAATCGCCAGCGTCAATAAGGCGATAGCTGCATCGCAGATGATCATCAGTCGGGCCTTATGCACCCGATCGGCTAACGTGCCTGCAATGGAACCGAGCAGCAGACCCGGCAGTGCCATGACTACCGGAATCAGCGCAATCAGCATGGGGTCGGCTTCCCAGCGGTAAGCAACAAGCACCTGAATGGCGATAGCATCAAACCAATCACCAAAGGAAGCAGCCGTATGTGCCGCAAACATCCGCCGAAAATGGCCGTTACGCCAAATGCTAGGCGTGGACTGCAATTCTTTATTTTCCTTCATTTCTACTCACCCTGCTCTCATTTTCTGCTTCTTTAGCAATAAGAACATTCTAGCGGGCCTATATCAGAGGAAAATCAGACAGCTAAAAAAAGTCAGGCCCCAGAAAGGATCTGCTCCAGCCAGCGTCTTAGCGCCGGACGATGCAATGTTAAATTATTGTCCCGATCAAGCCGATTATATTGAGCCGCGTATTTCTCTTCCAACATGGGATAAGAGCCGCAGAGCTTCAAAAAACCGCGAATTTGGCAAATCGCCTTGATTTTTAGCAGTTCCTGTTTCGCCATATCAAGGGTAACTAGCCCCTCATCCATGAGCCGCTCGGCGTTGTCCACATCTCCAGTACGCAGCAGCATAAGTCCGCGCATCATGCGATAACGACCCAGTTCACGTAAATACGGAGCTTTCGACAGCATGGCTTCCAGACGATCAGAAAGTTCAGCAGCCTTTCCCATATGATTGGCAACCAGATGCATGTACATCTCCATGAGCGCAACCGGCATCACAAATTTATCGAGATCATCCCGCTCCATGACCATTAAGGTCAGTGGTAGACCTTCCTGTGCGCGTTCAGGTTGTCCATTTTCCACATAAGCCTCCAGGATATTGAGGATGCGTAATTCGCGCTCTTGGTCACTGGACAGCAATCCACTGACAAGCGCACGCTCACATAGAGCAAGCCCCTCATCCGTTACCCCTGCTGTGCCCGTATATAGCAGCAACATCCAATACAAACGGTCCGCGGGTACAAAATCCTCCTGCTTCAAGAACCAAGCCACATCTGCCTGTACAAAACGGGTATACATTTGATAAAAGGAGGACATTTGAAAACCCATCTGCTCCTGCTGGGCAGCCAGTGCTACGATGGAATTTCCCTGTCCCAACAGCTGGTATTTGCGGAATAGTCCATGTACGGCGTCTTGCACCTCCTGATCGTGCAAGGACGGATGGTTCTGTTGCTGCACGTCAGTCAAGGTCAAGCTGTAGCCATACCCTCTGACCGTATGAATACGAAGCCCAGTCCATGCCTTAAGTTTTTTGCGCAATCTGTAGATATGATCATCCACGGTACGCTCCACTGGATATTCCAACGGCCACACACGATCCAGCAGTTGTTCCCGGGTGAACACCTGATTCCGGTTATCATATAGAAAGCGCAACAACGCAAACTCTTTAGCCAACAACATAACACGATCTGCATTATAGACCACACTGTAGCCATCTGCATCAAATTGCAGCCTGATCATCCACCTCGCCTCCGACATATCGTTTCTTGGCTGCACCCAGGCCTATAAACATAAGCAGCACACTCAGGCACAAAAGTAAAAGTAGCGGAATTGTCCAGCCTTGTGTCGCATCATGCAAATAACCGAATAGTGTCGGTCCTGTCGCTGCCAGCAAATAACCAAAGGATTGCGCCATACCTGACAGCTCTGCCGCCTGCTGCGGTGTTCGCGTCCGCAAATTAAAGAACATCATGACTAGCGGAAAAGCAAAACCACCCGCTATACCAATACAAATGACCCAAACCACACTCCACTGTGTAGCCCCGAGCAGAAATCCACCCAGACCGATAAAATAGAGCACTGCCATAATCAGAACCAATAGCCGCTGATCCTTCACTCGCGCCGCCCAAATAGGCACAATAAAAGTAAATGGCATTTGTGAAAATTGCAGCACAGACAGCATCCATCCCGCAGTCTCTGAATCCATTCCCTGTCCGCTCATCATTTCGGGAAACCAGGCAGCAGGAACATAGAAGAGGGCAGATTGCAGCCCCATGAACAGCGTCACCTTCCAAGCCAAAGACGATTTATACACATTCACTGTTCGGGCAGACACTGCCGCTTGATTAGCCGTTCGGCGCGCCTTAAGAAGCTGGGGCACCCAGAGTAAAATACCTACGACACCGACAATCGCCCAAATTCCCAAAGCACCGCGCCAGCCCATTCCTCCGTTCAGTGCCAGTGGTATACTCAGACCGGATGCTGTTGCAGCGACCACATTCATGGATACGGAATATACGCCGGTCATTAGTCCACTGTTGCGGGGAAATTCCTCTTTGATCAAACTGGGCAGCAAAACATTACATACAGCAATAGCCAGTCCCAGCATCGCAGTCCCGACAAATAATGAGGTCACTCCCAGCGTCGAGCGCACCACAATACCTGTGGTCAACAGCAGCAAGGCTGCAAAAATAATAAGGGAAGACCCGAAGCGGCGCGACAGTTTGGCTACAAAAGGCGACAACAGTGCAAAAGCAAGCAGCGGTAATGTCGTTAACAGACCACTTAGTGTATTCGAAATATGCAAAGAATCCTTAATCAAACCGATAAGAGGTCCTACCGAAGTAATCGAGGCGCGCAGATTGGCACCCACCAGGATGATCCCTGCGGCAAGCACCCAAGGACCTGCATGCCACAAAGATTTGTATACCAAAGCTCGTTGGTGTTGCTGTGAACTCATCTCTCCATTCTCCAATCCATTCTGTATTATGCTCAAAGGCTCCAACCAAGTGTAACGGCTGGAGCCTAGGCAATTTTTATCTCATTAAATTATAAAGGCATTCGTGTCATATGCATAGGACGGATCGACACAGCGTCCTCAATCTCAAGTTCAGCTTATCGCTTCATTAAACAAATAAAAGCTGCCTGAAAGGATGATTTCCTTTTGAGGCAGCTTTCAGTTCATCACTTCGATGTGAGTAGCGCTGCTTAACGTACCAGCCAGCCGCCATCCACCGCCAAGATATGACCGTTCATGTAGTCCGAACCCTGACTGGCAAGGAAAACAACAACCCCCATCAGATCAGACGGATCACCCCAACGACCAGCAGGAATACGCGACAAGATTTCTTGATTGCGACTTTCATCCGCACGAATTGGAGCTGTGTTCGCCGTAGCAATATAACCAGGGGCAATCGCATTAATCTGAACGTTATGAACCGCCAGCTCGTTTGCAAATGCCTTGGTCAAGCCAGCCACTGCGTGCTTACTTGCTGTATACGGCGGAACGAACTTGCCGCCTTGGAAAGCAAGCATAGAAGCGACATTGATAATCTTTCCGCTTTTTTGCTCTACCATTATCTTCGCCACTTCCTGGCTCAAATGGTATACAGCATTCAGATTGATTTCCATAACAGCGTCCCAATCTTCATCTTTATACTCCAGCAAAGGAGCGCGGCGGATCGTACCCGCATTATTAACAAGGATATCAATTTTGCCAAATTCCTTGACGCACTCTTCTACAAGTTTTTTAAGGGATGCTTTTTCAGTCAGGTCAGCCTGGTAAAAGGCAAACTTTACACCCGTTGGCTCCAGCAGAAGTCTTGTTTCTTCATAATCATCATTGTTAGCTACAATGAACAGGTTTGCGCCTGCTTTGGCCAAAGCTACGGAATATCCTTGACCTAATCCACTGTTGCCTCCTGTTACAATCGCCGTTTTACCTTTAAGACTGAAAAAATCCAATGAAAAATTGTCCAGACCCATGCCTACGCCTCCATCACAAATTAGTATAAAAACCTATATTTCCTGAAGCCTACAACGCTGCACGTACTTCTTTATATTTAGCTACATAACGCGCTGCATTTTCTGTGATCAAGTCGTAGCGACCTTCCTTGGCTGGAGCCGTCAAATTTCCTCCAATTCCCACAGCCACACATCCGTTACGCAGCCAGGTTTCCATATTATCCAGATCAACGCCACCCGTTGGCATAATCTGTACGTGAGGCATTGGCCCTCTGACGGCCTTAACAAAGTCCGCCCCCATCGTATTGCCCGGGAACAACTTCACGACATCACTGCCCAATTTCATGGCTTCCTTGATCTCATTCAGCGTCATACAGCCAGGCATATAAGGAATCGCGTACAAATTGCATAGCTTCGCTGTTTCTTCTTCAAAAGAAGGACTCACAACAAATTCTGCTCCGGCCAGAATAGCAATTCTCGCCGTCAGTGACTCCAGTACAGTTCCTGCACCAATAACGGCCCGATCCTTAAATTCGTCTCTCAATCTTCGAATGACCTGATCCGCATCCGGCGTGGTAAACGTAAGCTCAATATTATCCAAGCCGCCTTCAATACAGGCTTTGGACATTTGATACGCTTCCTCCGCTGTGTTTCCCCGAATGACTGCAACAACCCCAACCGAAGTGATATGTTCCAAAACTTTCTTTTTCGTCATTTTCCTGATCCTTTCCACGAATGGGATGACCATGGTTCCTCAGCCGCTTGCAGGTCTACGTTCCAATGCAATGACCGGATTAACGCAGCTCGCTCATGGCTACCTGATCCATGTCCTTGTATGTTTTATTTTCACCGGCCATGCCCCAAATGAAGGTATAGCTACCCGTAGCCGCACCGCAGTGGATAGACCAAGGTGGAGAAATAACGGCTTCATCATTTTTCATGACCAGATGGCGCGTTTCGTTCGGCTCACCCATCAGGTGGAACATTCTGGCGTTCTCATCCAGCTCAAAGTAGAAATACACTTCCATGCGACGGTCATGAACATGTGTTGGCATAGAGTTCCACACACTGCCGTTCTCTAATGTGGTCATACCCATAACCAGCTGGCAGCTTTGAATGCCTTCATCATGGATAAAGCGACGTAACGTGCGGTTATTGGCGGTTTCCTGCGAACCCAAACTTTCAGACGGAACATCGGCAAAAGACTGCTTCGTCGTCGGATACGTGGTATGAGCCAAGGCTGAAACGATATAAAACTTCGCAGGTTTTTCGCTGGAATCGCTTTCAAAGATCAACTCCTTGGCACCTTTACCTACGTAAAGACAGTCTTTTGTGGCCAGCTCGTAAGTTTCACCATCCACCTTGACCGTACCACTGCC
Organism: Paenibacillus sp. BT-177; assembly: GCF_025846815.2. Lineage (NCBI taxonomy): Bacteria > Bacillati > Bacillota > Bacilli > Caryophanales > Paenibacillaceae > Paenibacillus > Paenibacillus sp. BT-177. The sequence continues at coordinate 342,311 of NZ_JAOYTP010000003.1, forward strand.
GCCGACATTAAAAACACCCAGTTCACGGCGCTCCAAGAAAGTTTCCGCTTTGATTTGATCGTTACCTTCCAGTGCAACAGATTTATTCACGGGGTGAATGCCCCCGATAATGACACGATCTTCATGCGTATAGACCAGCTTTACTTCCTCAGGTACAAAAAGCTCCTGAATCAGATAGTGCTGACGCAACTCTTCAGTTGTAAAATGCTTGGCATGTTCGGGATGAGTTGAATAACGCATTTCCATAAAAACATTCCTCCTGTTTAGATAAACTTTTTTATCAACGGAATTGTTATAAAAGCGGTTTCTAACTCTACTTCTTAGCTAGAATTGTAATAATTATCTAAGAGGGTGTCAACCCAAAACTTCATCATTCCTAGAAAAATCCTTAATATTCGCGAATTTTTACATACTTTTTACCTTTTGATAAACAAGAACATATTTTTTTATCTATTTTAACCAAAAAGTTTTTAGCAAATATATCAACTTACTCATTGTGAAAAACCGATTTATGTGATAATTTCATTTTATTCAAGTGGTGCATACGCTTACAGATTTAGTTTACTAAACATAAGGAGGAATTCAAATGACCGCAACATTGGATGCTGTTACCTTCGGAGAACCCATGGCCATGTTTTACGCCAATGAAGCAGGCTCTCTGGATGAGGTGCGTTCATTCACCAAAGCGCTGGCCGGAGCGGAGACGAATGTTTCGGCCGGTTTGTCGCGTTTGGGACTACGAGCCGGACTCGTGACCAAACTTGGCGAGGATACGTTCGGCAAGTTCATTGCCGATGCACTGCGTCAAGAGAAGATTGACACCCAAAATGTCATGTTTACCAAAGACCACTCTACCGGGATGCTGATTAAATCCAAAGTTACCAGCGGCGACCCTGAGGTCGAATATTTCCGCAGGCATTCCGCCGCTTCCACACTGAGCATTGCTGATTTTAACGAAGCTTACTTTGCCGGGGCTCGCCACCTGCACTTTACAGGTATTTCTGTCGCACTTTCCCCTGAATGCCGCGACTTCGCCCGACATGCAAAGCAGTTTATGAAAAAGGCAGGCAAAACAGTATCCTTCGATCCCAACCTCAGACCCAAGTTATGGCCTGACACACAAACCATGGTGGAGGCGATTAACGAAGCATCCGAGGGTTGCGACTGGCTGCTGCCAGGCATTCATGAAGGTAAAATACTAACAGGCTATACTTCGCCTGAAGATATCGCTTCGTTCTACCTCGATCGCGGCACCTCGCTGGTGATCATCAAGCTGGGAACCGAAGGCGCCTATTACAAATCCGCAGATGCAGAGGGATATGTCAAGCGTTTCCGCGTAGATCATGTCGTGGATACCGTCGGCGCAGGTGACGGCTTTGCCGCAGGTGTTATCAGCGCACTACTGGAAGGATTACCCCTGGCTGAAGCAGTCAAGCGCGGTAATGCACTTGGTGCGCTGGCTGTCATGTCAGCCGGAGACATGGACGGCTATCCGACGCGAGCCGAATTGGAATCTTTTTTGCTCAGCGCCAGCACCAATTAGTTTGGGTTCATTCCCCGCATAACCTTCACCGCTATGAGCGCAAGCTCAACAAGGCCGAATCCTAAGTCAGCCTTAACTTCCAATAGCCCGTATTCGCATTTGTACGACCTGAGCAGCATACGCATACTTAGGTCGTACAAAGGAATACGGGCTATTTTTATATATATGACATATACTCGTTTACAGCGTTTTGACGGATTCTCCTCGATTGATATCCGGCACAAATCGGTAAATAATCGGAACCGACTCGCCGCCTTCCTCAATGCTGGACAGCAGCGTTTTTGCCGCCTGCTTCCCCATATCCGCAATCGGTTGTGTAATGGTCGTAATGGGCGGATTGTAAATATGGGCAAACTCCGCATCGTCAATCCCGATAATGGACAATTCTGCCGGAATACGTATACGGCGGGCATTCACATACTTCAACACCTCAGCCAACACGATATCATTCCCGGCCAACAGTGCAGTCGGCGGCTCCGGCAGTTGGAACAGTTCCTTCAGTGTCTGCTGGATTTCTTCTCTCGGCACACTGTGCATATACTCTTCACGAAATGGCAAGCCATGCTCCTCCAGCGCCTTCTTATATCCGCTGAGCCGCTCCACTCGTGGAGTAATCCGATTCAAGCCAAGGGGCAAGGTAATCAACGCAATTCGTTCATGCTTGTGGGCCACAAGTTCCTGAATCGCCAGCTTAATCGCCATTTCGTTATCCAGCAGCAGGCTGCGTGTATTGACACCGTCCACCAGGCGGTCCAAAAACACCAATGGATATTTTTCCCGAATGAGCTGGTTGTAAATGTCCGCATGCTTTCCTGTCGGGAAGATGATTAAGCCGTCCACTTGGCGGGCCTTGAGCATCTCAATATACTGACTTTCCTTGTCAGGGTTTTCATCGGCGTTGCAAATGATCACCTGAATGCCAAAGCGCTGCAATTCCTCCTCAATCGCACGGATAGACTGAATCGACAGCGTATAATCAACGTTGGCCACAATGACTCCCACCATAAACGTCCGGTTTTGCTTGAAGCTGCGGGCCAGCCCGTTAGGCTGATAGTTCAGCTCCTGAATAACCTCGGCGATCCGGTCCTTGGTTTGGTCGCTCATATATTTATATCGTTTGTTCAGAAATTGCGAGACTGTGCTTTTAGACACTCCCGCCTTCTGGGCAACATCTTCAATCGTCGGCTTCTTCATCGGTACACTCCTTGTCTTTCATGTACTGCGTTAGTGCAATAAAAGTATATCTTTCTTTTAGTAAATTTACCATACTTCTATTTATGAATACCATTATGATATATTCTGGGCTTAAAACTTACCTGTGCTGCCACTCCGCCTACTCCGTTTTACATATACAGTTTTTGGTCCTCTTCTATTTCCTCTCTATGCAGTAAAAAGAGGTAGTTCAAGATGTTCTCTTGAACTACCTCCACGTATACAACTCTATCGCTAGGTTCCAGTTAACCCGAATGACTACTTGGATTAGTGTGCCGGAACAGGCGTAGCAGGTTGATCCGGTGTATCGTGCTCGACCAGCGAATGCCTTTCCCATAACCGGCTTCTCCAGCGGGCATACATGATGACAGCACGAGTCCATTCATCAGCAGCAATCGCCAGCCACACACCAGCCAGTCCCATATCCAGCTTGAATACCAGCAGATAACCCAGCGGCAAGCTCATGCAGACCATGGAGATCAGGCCCATAAAGACTGGGAACTTGGCATCTCCAGCAGCACGCAACGAGTTAATAATGACGATATTTGTCGTCCGGCCAGTTTCCAGCAGAATGCTAAGTAAAATAACCTGCGCACCCAAACGAATAATTTCAGGGTTTTCCGTAAACAAACCGAGTAAGGGTACACGGAAAAAGATAACCACTGCATCAATGATCACGGTCACGAGCAGCGCCCATTTCACACTGCTCAATACACGTTTGTAAGCCGTATCCTTCTCCCTGGCTCCCACGAGCCTTCCCACTACAATAGCCGTTCCCATACCAACTGCCATACTGAACAAATAAATATAGCTCGAAATATTATTGGCATATTGACGTGTCGCCATCGCTTCAGCGCCCAGATAAGTCACATACAGTGTAAATATGAGCTGACACGACTGATACATGATGGACTCCAGCGCGGATGGTACACCAATACGCAATATTTTTGAGATAAATTTTTTGGATAAATGGACGTAATATTTCCACTCGACACGGACCTCAGTTACCCGGTACATCAGCCAGAAGAAGATCAAGAGACAAATAAAGCGGCTACCTACTGTAGAAATAGCAGCACCTTCTACACCGAGTGCAGGCATTCCCCAATGCCCCAAAATCAAAACATAGTTGCCGACCACGTGGATCACGTTCATAAAAACCGATACATACATCGTTTCTTTGGTAAAACCGTGCGTACGAATGGTCGCCGCCAGCGAGTTAATCAATGCCTGAAGGAAAATGGCCCCCCCGACAATACTCATATAGGATTCTGCGTAAGTCAGAATATCCCCCTGGACATTCAGCCATTGCAACATATGAGTACCAAACACAAGAAAAATCACGCTTAGCAAAAGACCTACCATTAAATTCAGAGTAATGGCCGTACCCGTCACCTGGGCCGCTTCGACAAGTTTCTTAGAACCGATATATTGAGCTACGACGATAGCAGCGCCGTTGCCGATAACCTCCAGTACAAGGATAGCGATTGAAATAATTTGATTGGACGCGCCCACACCCGACACTGCATTATCAGATACAGAACTGAGCATGAATGTATCGACGCTTCCCATTAGCATAAACAGGAACAATTCAAGGAAAATAGGCCATGTCAAACGGAACAAATTCAGTTCCTTGGCTTCGGACAATACCGAACCATTTTTTAGTGCTCTGGTTGTCATTCATTCACCTTTCTTCATAGAATATTTAATGATCAAAGGGTATGTTAGCACAGTCATTCTGAAAATACATCCCGTTTACGTAAAATGATTTGAAAAATACGTAAGAATTCATTTATCACCTTCTTATAATTGATTATCGAACTTTATTGAAACAGGATGTTGCAAGGATACATCCATAATCTGGACTTTTCGACGTCGTTATGAGCTAAAGGGTATAATAGATTAAGAGCTTGTGAGCATTGCCGCTGACAGAATGTGCAGATTGTTGTATGCTTCCTAAGCATAATTTGTAAGTTAGAAATGGATTATATAGGTCATTCATAGACTTAAACGGTAATAAAGGAGGCTTTTACAGATGACTCAATCATTTCAAGCCCTTGTCGTCGATCAGACGCAGGACGGAGAGGTTCAAGCAGAAGTACGTTCTTTGAAAACTGACAGTTTACCTGCTGGAGAAGTATTAATTCGTGTCGCTTATTCCAGCATCAATTATAAAGACGGGCTTGCCGCCCGCAAGGATGGCAATATTGTCAAATCCTATCCGTTCGTACCCGGCATAGATTGCTCGGGAACCGTAGTTTCTTCCGAGGATAGCCGTTTTAGCGAAGGACAAGCGGTACTCGTTACCGGGTACGGGCTGGGTGTATCTCAATTCGGAGGATTCAGCCAATATGCGCGCGTGCCTGCGGACTGGGTGGTTCCGCTTCCCGACGGACTCACGCTGAGAGAGGCGATGATTTTTGGGACAGCCGGATTCACCGCAGCCCTGTCGTTATATCGGCTGGAGCAAAACGACGTTGCGCCGGAGAAGGGTAAGGTGCTCGTCACCGGTGCGACGGGTGGCGTAGGCGGTGCAGCCATTGCCTTGCTGCACAAGAGGGGCTACCATGTCGTAGCCAGCAGTGGCAAAGTCGAATCCCATGATTACCTCAAGGCGCTCGGAGCAGCCGATGTTATTTCGCGTGAGGAGGTTTACGACGGTGCCGAGAGCATCCGACCGCTAGCCAAGCAGCTTTGGCAAGCGGCTGTAGACCCTGTAGGCGGAAAGCCGCTCGCTTCGCTGCTCAGCCAGATCGCCTACAACGGCTCTGTTGCCGTGAGCGGCCTGACGGCAGGTACCAAGCTGCCTACAACGGTGCTCCCATTTATTTTGCGCGGCGTAAATCTGCTGGGCATAGACTCTGTCTTCTGCCCCTATGACACCCGCGTAGCGATCTGGAAGCACCTAGGCAGTGATTGGAAGCCGGAACAGCTAGAACAGCTCGTTGAGCGCGAAATTGGCTTGGCTGACCTGCCAAGCGCGCTCGAAGACATCCTAGCAGCCCGCTCACAGGGTAGAACGATTGTACGGCTGGCTGATTAAGCGGAAGGTTGTCCACAAGCTATCCGTTGACGGGTTTTCGCGCGAAGGTGTGTTTATCCCGTAGGGGCTAGCAATGAAACATATAAGAAGCCTGTAAATCTGCAGTTATGAGATTTACAGGCTTCTATTTTTGTGTGTTACATTGGAGAAAAAGTGGACACATTCAGAGCGTACGATCTATTTTTCACAACCAAATGAACCTTTTGGGGACTCCAGTTGTTGTATAGATAAACTGCACGAGAAAGGAGAGCCATCATTGCAAAGTAATCGAGAGTTGTTTGATCTGTATCAACGAGATGTGTACCGAACCTGCTACTACATGGTCCATAACGCCTCAGATGCTGAGGATTTAACGCAGGAAGTGTTTATAACCTTGTTTCGCAGCAATCGTGAGCACATCGAGCAACTAAAAGCCTGGATTATGAAAGTTACGGTCAATCATTGTCTGAACCATCTTAAACGCCGAAAAGGCCTACATTTGAAAGTATCGGCCAATCCCCATCTTTTTACTGGAACAGAAAACAAGCCTGTGGACAGGCAGGTGGAGGAACGCGAGTCGGCTGAGGAATGGGCTGTTTATATGAATCGCTTACCGGCCAAAATCCGCGCTGTGCTGACACTTCGCTATATGCATGATTTCACACTGGCAGAAATATCCAAACTGCTGGAAATTCCGCTGGGAACCGTCAAATCCAGGACACACAAAGGGCTAAAGTTAATGGAACAAATACTGCGGGAGGCTGGCGCACAGATTCCCGAGCTGGAAGGAGAGAACTATGAACAACGTAGAAAAGGCATTGAAGCGCAAGTTAAATGATGATTCGAAAATGGCCTATCCTGACTTCGATGAGATGTGGAACCGGATGGAACAGACAGGGCATACTGCCCCTACGCTAACCGACACTTTCGATTCATTCACTCCGCACCGGCATAGAAATTGGCGCAAAATAGCTATCGCCGCCTCTCTGAGTGCACTTCTCGTTGCCGTTCCCGTCTATGCCGCCATCCATTATAACTGGGACAATCTGCTGCACGGAAGAAGTGGAATTGAGACGGCTTTAGCTCAAAACCTTGGACAGCCTTTAGAACAGTCTGTCACCAGAGACGGGATAAAGCTGACGTTGCATACCGCTATTGTCGATGAGAATCGGACTGTGATTCTGTACAGCCTGGAAGTCGGAAAACGTACAGACAACGAGTTTTGGAATGTCAAAGGCGTATCACTTAAAAATGCTGCGGGGAAAAGCAGCGAAGGGGAGTATAGCTTCCAGCAATGGGACGAGAAAAATCAACGCTATAACGGTTACTTTGAAAGTGATTGGACACCGCAGCAAGAAACAGAGAACGTGCGGCTGACCGTAGATCATATAGAGCTCACCAGCGTTCAGGAACTGGATTTGCCGCTCGATATTCGGTCGCCTCAAATACAGACGTTCAAGCTGGATCGTAGCGGCTTACAAGATATGGAGGTACAGGTATTCGAACAAGGGAAGGATAAACTAATGCTGTCCTCAGCGATTACCTTCGATTCCTCCATACCAAAGAGATGGGACAATCCACAAATCGTTGCCTACAAAGGTGGAGAGCCTGTGAGGTCTCAGCCTGGAGGGGCTTTTGGTAAACCCGGTGAGAACGGAGAATACACAGCCCAGCAGTATTTTACTAAAGAGGATATACCAGAAGGGCAAACTACTTTTAAACTGCAATATGCACAAACCGAGAAAAGTATAAATGAACCCATAAAATTCGACCTGCAGCTAAGCAAGAAGAAGATGGAAAACGGGACGATTAAAAGTGCGCTGAATACCCCATTGGAAAAAGACAATCGGAATGTTTGGCTAAAACAAATGATTGTCACACCTACACAAATCCGTGTCACGATCAGAAGCAAGGAGAAATTCGCCATGATACCTTATCAAAAGTACTTTCTTTCTGTGAACGGCACAACGTTAGAGGGTAACCGTTGGTCTTCACCTGATCAGGAACACGATCTGTACACGATCCGTTTTGAAAGGCCGGCCAATCTTGTGATTACCAAGGACACTCCCATTACTTTTACAGGCAAATACAAGGTTACGACCCATTCGGATGACAAAACGCCACAGCGTTTAGCTGATATTTCTGAGCAAAAACAGACGCTAACGACGCAAATCGGTGGCTATCCTGTGAAGTGGACCTACTACAAACAGGGATCGGACTTGTTCGTAGAAACCGAAAGTGAGGACACTCACTTTGGGGGGATTAACCAGACGCATATTGGCCTGGGGAAAGAAAGGATTATTGGCAAGCCGATCACGGCCAACTTCGCCGGAGATGGCAATAATAAGGCAGTGGATGTCTACAAGAACTTCAAGGGAAAGGAAGCTTCTATTTATATGTTCTACTATACAACAGACGACCCGGAAGCAGAGACGACCGTACCCTTGCAGCCACTGACAAGCAACAGCAAAGTATCTAAATAACAATGCTATAAAAAGAGGGTTCTCTATACCTGTGTGATTCACAGTATAGGAACCCCCTTTTTTATTTGTCTAACAAGGCATAGTCTGCGTGAAGCTGTTGTAACTCCGCTTTACTTCACAGAACCTTGCGTAACACCATTGATAATCCATTTTTGTGCAATCAGGTAGACGATAATCATCGGCAGTAAGGCCATCAGGTACGAGGCAAAGGCCAGATTAAAGTCGGTATTGAACTGCCCCTGAAATACATACTGAACGAGCGGCAGTGTATATTGCTCCGCATCGCTAATAATAATGAGCGGCAGCAAAAAGTCATTATATGTGGACAGACAAGTGAGGATCCCTACCGTAGCACTAATCGGCGCCATCAGCGGAAATATAATACGCCAAAATGTCCCCCATGTCGTCGCGCCATCTACCGTAGCTGCCTCTTCCAACGCCACCGGTATGGAGCGAATATAACCGACATACACGAAGACATTAAACGCCAAGCCATATACCGTATGCAGCACGATAAGACCCAACAGATTGGTCATATGGAGGCCCGAGGCCAGCTTCACAATCGGCAGCATGATGATCGGGAACGGAATAAACATGGCGCTCACAAAATAAAAATATAACCCCTTGAAGAAACGCCGCTGCATATTACGAGCAATCGCATAAGCGACCATCGAATTGGTTAGCAAAGTGAGTATGACCGTCGATGTCGTGACCATCACACTGTTCTGAAAAGCACTGAAAAAGTTGGTCATTTCCACTGCACGACTAAAATTTTCCCAATGCAGCTCCGTCGGAAAGGCAAAGGCGGAATGCGCCATCTGCTCGGGATTTTTAAGTGCAATCGTCACCGTCATATAGAGGGGAAACAGGATAAATATTGTCCCCAACGCTACCAGAATCAGCACAGGCCAGTTGGTACGTCTGCTTGTTTTCATCAGTTGTCCATCTCCCTTCTCTGGAGGAATCGCAGCTGTAAGATGGAAATGATCGCAATCACAATAAAGTAAATCACAGAGTTAGCTGACTGATATGCAAATTCCCCACCTCTAAAGCCCCCGGTGTATATCAGATGGGAAATCGATTGCGTGGCCCGTCCCGGTCCGCCGTTCGTCAAGGCCACGATCTGATCAAATACCATCAGGGAATTTTTCATCGCCAATACCATATTGATCGTAAAAAACGGAGCAATCAACGGAAAGGTAATGCTCCAGAATTCACGCCATTTACCTGCACCATCCAGATTGGATGCCTCATACAGACTGGTCGGAATCGTTTGTAGCCCTGCCAGATAGAGAATCGTATTAAAGGCGATGCCCTGCCATACAGCTACAATGACCACTCCTACCCAAGCCAACTGCTCACTGCCTAAGATGTTCGTCGATAGTGAGCCAATACCTAAGTTCTGTCCCCAGATCGTAAACACGTTCGAGAACAGGTAATTGAATATGTAACCTACGATCAACACGCTCAAAATATTAGGTAAGAAATAAATCCCGCGAAAGAAATTACGAAAACGTATTTTAGCGTTCAGCCCCATGGCAATCAGCAAGCTGAGAATATTAATCGCAATGGTAACCACAATCGCAAATTTGAAAGTAAACCAGTAAGCATTGCCCACATTGTCGTCCTGAAACAAATTAATATAGTTCTTAAACCCGACAAAGTGATACTGATGGCCAAATCCGTTCCAATTGGTAAGCGAGTAATAAAATCCCTGCAAGGCAGGTAAGGTCAAAAATATAAAAAATAATAGCACCGCCGGCACCGTCATCCAGTAAAAAGTCGTTAGTCGCTTATTCATGTCTCGTCCTCCTCCCCTATCGGCGGTTAGCTACCTTATTCCACTCCCGGTCGAGCTTGGCTAGATAGGCATCGATGTCTCCGTTTTGCAGGAACGCCTGTACAATTGAATTCAATTGGACCGCTTTGGGAATATAATGATCGGCAAAATCAATGACACGGCCTGATTTAAAATACGGCAGCAGCTCTGCCACACTCGGGTCATCCTGCGTGACTCCCTTCACCGCTGAAAACAACGTTTGTTCCGTAATGTATTGCTTGCTGTTCTCCGGTTTTAATAAGAAGGCAATGAACTCCTCCGCCTCCTTTTTATGCGGCGTGCTTTCCGAAACAGCTAAAAGCGTATCTATACCAGACACCAGCTTGACCGCCTTTGCGTCATTCCCTGTGGGTAACGGGAAAAATCCGAGTTCCACTTTCGGGTTAGCTTTGCGAATTTCAGATATAGCCCACGAGCCCTGAATGTACATCAGTCCCTGCCCGTTAGCGAAAGCACGATTACCGTCAGCATAGTTTTTGCCAAAATTATCACTATGTCCGTATTTCAGCAGCTCCAGCTGCTTTTCCGCAACCTCGCGGTACTTGTCCTGAAAGGTGACCTGATTCTCACGCCGTTGCAGGAAAAAATCAATGCCCACCAAATTCGGACCCAGTGCATTAAAAGGAAGGTTCGTTTGCCAATCATCTTTATATGTAAAATAAAATGGGATTTTACCAGCAGCCTTGATCTTTTGCGCCGTTGCAATCAGTTCATCCCACGTTTTGGGCACCTGTAATCCCATTTCTTTAAAAAGTGTCTTGTTATACATCACACCATTCGCATTCGCAGCATAAGGAATTCCATACACGGGATCGACCCCAGTCACATCCTTAAGCATTTTGAGGTAAATCGGGTCCAACGTACGTGGTAATTCTGTATTCGCGAGATCCGTAAAAATACCGCTTTGCGCCAAAATGGAGTAGGTATCTGTGGCCCCAAGCCCCACAATGTCAGGTACATCGTTTTTGACAACCCGGGTCAATAACACCGTTTCTGCCTCTGGCGGATTGACCTGTGTCACTTCAATACCGGGATGTTCCTGATTGAATTGAGCGATCAGCTTATCGAACGAACCCTTGGCCTCCGGCTTGTTTTGGAAAAACTCAATTTGCACCTTGCCTGAATCGTCACTCCTATTGCATGCGCTTACAATGATCGCTAGCAGCAGAATCGCCGCTAGTGTAGACAGTCTTTTGACTCCATTCCACATCCTCATACCTCCTTTTCCCCTATGTCAATCTATGCGGGACTAGACAATTAATACCCGTCCCTTGCAGAAAAGAAACGATACAGTGGAAGCAATTACCGCCACGAAGTCCAACATCGTTCGTATAAAAAAAGATCCAGCTAACCTTCAAACGGTCGCTTGGATCTTTTCTATTTGTATAGTGTCAGGTTAGGCAAAAAAAAATTCTATATCTTAGCGAATTAGAAAAGCAGCATCCCAGTCCGGATTCTGATCTCCAATTAAGGAGGCTAACACCAAAGCAACTCCAGCACTTCCATTCAAAAAACCAGCCTCATCAACTTCCGCTAACCTTCCATCCAGTAAGCTATGATCATAGAAGCCAAACAACGAATTAGCATCGAACATATCTAATACATCTTCAAGTAGTCTGTCCCGCATCCTCCCTAACTGCTCATGGGAAGTATCTGAGTACATACGTTGGACTAGATGCAACAATCCCCCAATCCCATGACATAATGTAGCAGAAGATAATCCTCCTTTTCGATGGAGGCGTTTCTCTATATCTAAATAGGCGGAAAGCCCCGTTTCGAGCCATTCTTCATTGTGAACAGCTTGTCCTGCTAGCCAGATAGAACGTGCGATACCTGGTACACCATAGCACCAAGAATCACGATAGTTTCGAGTGCTTCCTGATAAAAGCTGGCCATCCAGCCACTCCCCAAAGGAAATCCGACCAGGCCAAATTATGCCCTCTACGTCCTGAACACGCCAATGATGTATAAACTTTCCCAGTCTATGTATATCGTTCATTAAAGGGGAGGCGTCCACTCCATGAAGGGCAGACAAGCTCAGAAAACATAAGGGACCTGCAATACCATGCGAAATACCTAAATTAAAATTCCCCTGAGGATACTGTAGCTTTTCATCCTCCTGAAACTGATGTTCCGAGGAAATGTGCCAAGCAGGTACAGTGTGACCATTTAGATTTTTCTCACCGCACATGACGTGGAACAAATCCATTGTCTGTTCCCATACCATCTGCATGCCCGGGCGGTTCAGGAACAGCATAGCTATACGCCCAACTCCCGCAAAGCCAGAGATGGTGTCATATTGACTCATCCGTAGCTCTCCCTTTTCCCATTCAATCCGATGTAGAGCCAGACTTTGTAAAGCAGCTTCTTCAAACCATGAAGCAAGTGCATCCAGCATACCTTGATAACGTGTACCCTTCCTAGATAAAGAGTAAATGGCTAGCATAATACCTGCCAATCCACTATACAAGGATAAATCGTGAACACCTTTTTGCTCTACCACCATACGGATTCGCTCTAAATATTGATGTCCTACAATATCCCAACCATTTTTGGGATAAAGATAATCCAGCTGACCCATGAGCAAACATATTCCCGTAAACCCACTACCCAAGCTTTCATCTGCCCAACGTTCCATTATCACCCCGTCGGCTTCTATTGGAGGTATCTTTTTCATCCATAAACGCACCTGATCCGGGTTTCTATAACGTTCGGTAATCTCCCGCAATAATGTAGATATCTTGTCCTTCATTTCCCCCTTGACGGGTATCCAGTTATCGCATGTATATGAAATCGTCGTCATCCTATACTCTCCCTCCGGTTTCGGCCAAAGCTTCCTCGTCATTGAATGAACTAGCTTGAATGTTGTACATCTCTGCATATAATCCATCCAGTAGCATCAGTTCCCGATGGGTTCCCTGCTCGACAATTCCCCCATTATCCATGACCACAATTTTATCCGCCAGGCGTGCCGAAGAAATTCGATGTGTTATAAAGATTCCGATGCTATCCTTCATTAACTCTAGAAATAACTTCAGCAAATCCCTTTCTGCTACTGGATCCAAGAAGGAACTCGGCTCATCTAAAATATATATATCTGCCTGGCGCAAAAAAGCCCGAGCAATTGCGATTCTCTGCCATTGTCCTCCCGAGAGCTGGAAGCCATCCTCGAACCATTTTCCGAGTTGTGTGTCTAATCCTTGCGGAAGCTCGGTTATAATCTGATCTATAGCTGCATATCGAGCCGCTTGGATGAGCTCTTCATCCTTTTCCAAACGTTCTAGCGACCCAAAGCCGATATTATGACGTGCTGACATTTCATAATGCATAAAGTCCTGGAACACAACTCCGATTTTGTCCTGAACTTGATGCAGATCATAATCCTGAACCGAAAGACCGTTAATCTTAAACACACCTTCATAATTGGAGTAAAGCTGCATCAGTACTTTCATTAGCGTTGATTTACCTGAACCGTTCTTTCCTACAATAGCTATAGTTTGGCCTCTATTCACGGTTAAGTGAATATCACGTATAGAGGGGACTGTTTTACCCGAGTAAGTAAAAGAAACACCTTCTATACATATTTGCTCAATACAAAAATCTTCATTTTTTTTTCGGTTAATCGGTAGCGCTTGTTCCTTTTGCTGACGGACCGGATCTGATGTGGGAAGCTGTAAAAATAAAAACAACTGTTCCATATACAAATTATTTTGCGAGAATTGAACAATTCCCTGAATCAATGCCTGCATCTGGCTTTGCGTCAGCATAATTGCTTGAATATAGCCATATAAGCTACCTACTAATATTTTTTTCTCAAAGGTCTCCCTAATAGCCACCCATACTACTCCTAACAACACAGCAAGCTCCAGCAGACTGTACATAAAAGTGATTGTGACCCGTTTCCCCAGAATTCGTCGGTCCTCTACAAAAAATCTTTGTAGCAAATCCTCGTATCTCTTAAGCAAATAAGAACTCATATTAAAAATTTTGACCTCCTTGACTGCACGATCATTGGTCAACAAGTAGGTCATATACCAAGACTCTCGATATAATGGAGTTCGATTCATATAGATTTCAAATTGTTCTTTGTTTAGCTTAAAAATAGAGTATACAGATACCAGAGAGATCCCAAACAGAATGATAACTACCCACCATTTCCACAGAAGAATCAAGGTTGCGGAAGAGACCATGGTAACCATACTGGATAAAATCCCTGCCATTTGTGTATACAGTTGATACGGTCGATAAGAGGCCTCCTGAGAGGCCCGCTTTAATTGGTCATTTATTTCCGAATTCTCATAATCAGCTAATCCCAAAGAGCTTGATTTTTTCCCGATCATTAAGTTCAGAGACTTAGACAGCACTGATTCCAGCGTACCTTCAACAAATGTTTGGCTCATTGTAACTACACTTTTCAGTACGTGAATCACTATAAATATACCAAACTGTAACATAATCAAGGAGATGCCTTGAGTGCCGAAGGAAACAATGCTGTTTAAAAGGTTTTGCATAATTATTAGTGTCAGGACTGGCATTAAGCCCTGAAGAATATGCAGGAAAATGCTTGATACCATGTACGTCTTATTCATACCAAATACCAACGAAAACAACTTTAACCCCTGTCGCACCGACCTCCAGATAGTGGAAGACTCTAGATTCATTTTCGCTTCAATATCGGTCATTGTCGATTCCCCCGATATTGAACTAAACTGTTCAGAGCATGTCTGGCCATAATCATGATCTTCCGTTCTCGATCCCTGTCTATCCCTAGCAGTCGATTCAGATGCATATGAATTACACTAAATACAATATCTTCTCTTGTGTTAGTGGATAATCCCCCCGTTTCATGCTCATAGAGTACATGGCTATACTGCTTTACGGCTTCTCTTCTTATTTTGAAAATACTCTCTATAGCTTGGAGATTGGATTGAATGGATTGTGAAATTTCCTGATCGGATTCAAACCATTGTAAAAAAAACTTCCGTTCTTTTCTAAAATTCTCCAGATATTCCTTAACATCAAAATATCGATTCAGTAAGTTGAACGCATCTTTCTCATGGTAACCAAATTGATAGAGAAGATTGATAACACTTAAGGTGGCTATAATATCTTCTTCTAAGGAAACTTGGTTAAACCGGATGAGGTGTACAAGCTTAGCTGTTACCTCACTATCGCACGAAAACATTCTCTCCGCCCAGGCCATGGGTTTACTTCCACCATATCGCTCTATCTCAGGCTCATATGTATCGATGACCACCCTGGCTATCATCCCTTCATGCAGCAGCATTTCTGTCCATTTATGAAACGTAGAGAGAAATCCATCTGCTGTCCTATTCTTTGAAAGCTCAAATCGGACACGTAGATGCTTGTCCGGATCGGCATATCGGATAAAATATGCCTGAAGTATAGTACCGTTGTCTTGATGCTTCCGCACAAATTCTTCCCAATATCCACCTATAAACTCATTTTGTCGGCTATTTATACCGTAAAGCTTCGCGTAGAACCAAGATTCTCCCGGCAGGTAAGTATAGTCTGCCTTTGTTGGTTGTTGCTCATTTTCTTTTGCAACCAATTCAAGAGAAGCTGCAGTCTCTTCCACAAAATGTTGCGTATCTTCAGCTTGATTTCGAACGAGAGGACATACAAACTCAGCAGTTAAATGTCCTTTTCCACAGGAGACTGGTGAATTGTCAAGGCCGCCAATGTGCTCTATCAAGGTAACCTTACCTTTAGACTGAAGGTCCCTGCATATTTGTTCGATATGCAACGGATGATCCATATCTAGTAAAATACGATTATCCGATTCAATCATATAAACATAACGTGGTATGTTCCACTTCTCTTGAAATAAACGTATCTCTTCGGCGAAGTCTGCCATCTTCTTCGATGAGCTACTTGCAATTCTCCATGTTCCCGGGTAGAGAATGATATGCTTGTACCTGAGACGTGGGGTAAAAGGGGCGTGAGCCACAAATCCCCACTCCATAGGCGACCAATGGCGGTAACTATTATCGCTAACCTCCACGAGAAAACGGTATATATTAGGCGTCAACTCTGCATTAAGCATGTGTCCCGAACTAGCAATAACCTCTCGATTGCGGCTTTTTGATTTCAAATAAAAGTGATCGTTCCGCACACCAACGACTAGATCGGAAATATGAATTTGTCGATCTTCCGGCATTGTATGATTAGCCCCTATTGCGATCTCATAAGGTCGAGTTTGTTTCGTCAACACGACATTAGCTGATCTTCCCGAGCTAGGCAAGTAAGATATCCCAGCAAGCAGCTTTCCGGGTTGCAAACGCTGCTCTTCCGACTGGATACTAGAAAATATATCGTTAAAAGGCTCCCCGAACAGGTCCATAAACCTACCGAATGTCTTTCCTGCTGCATCAGACCCCTGATTAGGTGCTAAGAGCAACGTATATTCACCTTGATCCAAAGCCTCCTGATCAGAAGTAATTAGCTGAAAAAATAATTCCATGGAAGGTGCAGCTAGCCATTTCTCCGTATCGTGACCCTTTATCAATTCATCGATCATGTTATCTGTCAATACAATTTCATGCTTTCCTTCATGAATAGCAGATACAAACCATTGAAACAAAAGCTTTTCTTGATGTGACCTCGACTTGGATGGAGACATGTCCTGTAACCGTACTCGACGACTCATAGGGTGTTTATAGCCTGCCGGGGCCCCTAGCCCTGTGTCCTCATCAAGCAGATCCAGCAAAGGTACCTCCCGATATGGTCCGTATTTCTCCAAAAATTCCACACAAAACTCATTCAAAGGTCTGTTTTCACGCGTTGAAAGTTTGGTCAATAATTCGGCAACACACTCAATATCCTTACGAATGGATTGTGGAAGGATGATACCTCTATCTTCCAGGGAGAGATCGATTTGCAAACTTGATTTTGCACTAAACATTTTGTTCATTTTTTGTCTTAAGCTCTCTAACAATTGTTCTCCTTGACCTATAGGAAGAAGATTATATTTAGCAGAAGTATCTGCGATTGTATCAAGATCTTCTTTTAACTCTTCGATACCTGTTACTGGTTTCAGAACAGACCGTATATGACTTAACGGTTCAGTAGTCGTCGTAGGTGGGATAAGTTCAGAAATCAGAAACTCTTGTTCGAAAAGTTGCCACACGTAACGTTCAATTACCTCAATATTAGCACTCTCAAAAGTTTTATTAAGATGATTGACCAAATCCAAAAATGGTATGAAGGCTGAACTCGCAGCCATTACACAGTCAAATACTTGAGTTATACGAACAGACACACTCTGATCTTCGCCATCGTTCATACTGCCATGTCTTGTCGTATAAGGAATTTTGGCACGGTTACCCTGGCGATAAATTAATTTATTACTCCGAACCCGCAGTTGGCGCACAATCTCCTTTCGACTTTCAACCAGCTCAACCGCTTTCATTAGCCATTCCATATCAGGTCTCGCACGCTTTTTAAACGTGTCCGTTCCTTGCAAAAATAGCTGCGATCGTTCCCCAAATCGCCCATATGTGATACCAGATAGTAAGCCAAACGGCGTTGGCCGTGTAATCATTCTAATGATATAACGCATAAAAGCTTTGATTACTTGTCCTTGTTTGCGCGGATTCTCATGATTACTGATATGTACCAAAGATTCAAGCAAAGTGGGACTGGAAGCGGCTAGAGCTTCACGAATGAACGGATCACGGGACAATTCCAATAAACGCTCTAATGCAATCTCTCTAGCGCCCCCCCCCTCTTTAACACTGCTCGGAAAGCATTTAGAAAACTCTTGAATGGGTAATACAGGAGTACGAAGCATGAAAAAATCTAACGTTTTGTACAGATTTCCTGTTGTCTTCATAAGGAACCTCCGTTCTAAAACAAACTTTTAAATTATTTTCTTTTGCCAACGCACAAAGCTGATAACTGAGCCGACCAAAATAATTGCGATTAAGCACATCCAAAACTTAAAGGAACCTTCCACCCTTAAAGCAAGCATAATTTGTTGAAAGGGATCCATGAGTAAGACAAGCGGTCTAACCACCTGATATAGAGCGACAGATAAAACAAAAATTGCGATAAAAGCAAACAAAGGTCTTGAAATAAACAAGCAGACAGCACTAACTAACAGCAACTTTGCCACGCAGACCAGTGTTAAAATCAAATAGAATGCAAGCGTATATGGGATTGCATCCGATGAGGGAGATACTGCTCCTGAACCATATTTAAAAAAGGTAGAGGTATGGGGAAACAGTAACCATCCAGCCACTATGCCTATCATCAAAGCCGTACCTGTAAATATGACGGTTGTAACCGATAAAGCGAGCAGCTTGCCAAGCCAGAATTGAAAACGACGATATGGTCGCAATACATATAGCCGATATGCTCCGCTATGAAGATCGCCGCCTAATTGATCGACATACAGAATAGGCAACATGGCTAAGATTAAAAAAAGAGAAATTTCGCTCATCATAAGCCATGGCAGATTTAAATTATTAACAACTACAGTTCCCTCACCAAATCGAAATCGCATTGTACCATTTGTTTTAAGACTCCATATATTCACAAAAATGATAAGGAGCATTGCTATATATAATAAAAAAGTAGATTTCCGATTCCAAATTCTCTCTAATTCGCTCAACCAAATTCCAGACATAAATAGATCCTCCTAATACAAATAATCATCCGTTGTAAAGCGGCGGTAAGCCCACCCTGTAAAAAGAATCAGATGGAACAAGACGGCAATCACAATTGCCCCATTGACGGACCAATTCCATATCAGTGATTGATCCAGTCCCTTGTATTGTAAATATGGAATTAATAAAAATGGAATCAGATTCTTTAAGAGTGGAATAGAAGAGAACAAAGTAGCCAATTTCATGTACAACGGATCAAATAACAAAACACCCAGATTATAGGTCATACAAATACCAATTGCATATGTTACACTTTTACTGCACATAGCAATAAAAGAATAGAGTGAACTGATAGCTAATAAAGAAGCAAATGCCCACCCATAATATTCAAACACTTGGGACCATATTTGCCCGAAAATATCTGTACCGTTTATATTGTGCGAGAACTTCCAAAAAACAACAATTACTTGCGAGGATACGGCGTATACAATCAGAAGAAGTAAAATAGAAGTATTAACTACCAATAACTTACTCCAGAAGATCTGACCACGGGTAAAACGACGCACAAATAACAATCTCAGCTGCCCGCTCCTAAACTCCTCTGTAAATACAGCAGCCACCAGGGTAGCCACAGCAAAATTACATATTAAATATAAATTTTCACGCAAACCTGCAACAATAAAAATTTTGGATAAGTCCTTCATAGGAATCCTTAACGTATGCTGTATGTATATCCCTGTCGAATATACAAGTACAGGGGTGCATAAAACCAATAACCAAAACCATTTCCTTCTCCATAATCTCTCAAATTCACTATAAACAAGTGTTTTCATAGTCCCATCAGCCCCATAAAGGCATCCTCTAACCGTTGGCCATCTTTGATAAGTTGATCAGCGGCCCCCTTCCAAATAAGCGTTCCTTCCTTAATGACAATCAACTCATCACACATTTGCTGTAATTCATCCAACAGATGGCTGGAGACAAAAAAAGCATAATTATCTGAATCACGCAAACGAAGAATTATATCCCTCAACTCACGCATCCCCATGGGATCGAGACCATTGGAAGGCTCATCAAGCAACAATAGCTCGGGGTTACCCAACATAGATTGGGCAATACCAAGCCGTTGCTTCATCCCTAGCGAGTAGGTTTTGACCTTATCATCCCCGCGATTCTCCAGACCAACCCGTTCCAATAATTCTTTAATATGTTTTTCTCGATCCGAAGATGCAACACCTAAGTGCAATCGGGACAAATTACGCAGCACCTGTCTGCCTGTCATATAATCAAAAAAAACCGGAGACTCAATGATAGCGCCTACTTTGGACAACGCTTTTTCCCGATCTGTCTGTACATCATATGAAGCTATCTTTACAGAACCACTAGTAGGCTGCATCAGTCCCGTCATGATTCGCATCATCGTCGTTTTTCCGGCTCCGTTCGGGCCAATGAATCCATATATTTTCCCTTTTTCGAGCTCAAATGAAATGTTATTTAGCAAACTTCGTTTACCTACAGTTTTGCTTACCTGCTTTACTTCCAATAAGAAATCGGTCATACCTTTTCCCTCCATCACCAAACACGATATCAAAAATATCTCTAAATATTATATAGTTAAAAAAATAAATATTTATCAAACAAGAAGAAGGGACTTTAAGGTCCCTCCTTCTTGTTTTTCTTTTATGGAGTACAATAAAATCCATTATCTAAAAAAAGCAACAATCGAGATTAACAGAGTGAACCAACGTTAGTAAAGCATCGGTTGCCACAAGTTTCAACACAACTGGCAGCTGTTTTACCGCTACCACATCCGCTAGAACATGCCACAATGCTCAGAACCTGAGGCTCTACAGAACCTTGAGATTTGTTTACTTGAACGTCCAGATCAAATAAGTTTTCAGCCATTGCATTCCCCCCCTTTCATTTAGATATACCCTCAGCTTTCAACGAGACTCATATCTATCCCGCCGAAATGTCTCCCCTCTTTAGTAGAAAAGAAGGATTTATATGAACAACATCCCGCCCAGATCGTCATCCATACGAAATATTGTCATATATGAACATGTGGAAAACCCTATGTATAATTCTAGATGACAATATAAAATTCATTTAACAGCGATTAGCCTCGCCCTTACAAATAAAACAATATCACATGTTGCAAAATGTAAATCTATTACTTTATATGTAAACATACATAATAAAAAATCATTAATACCAATTTATTTTAATATATGGTTATTCTTTTTCCAATCTCTCATTCTCTTTACCATACAAAAATAGCCCTTCAGTAGGCGTGCTACCTCAGGGCTACCCTTTATATAAATATACGTTGCCGATCCAGTAACCAGCCTATCACTTACTCCAGTTCAATCCACTCGCCGAGCAACGTGTCCAGCTCCGCTTGCAGCTGCTCACGCACGTCCCACAGCTCCGCCATGCGCGCCGTGTCACTACCAGTACCGAGCAGCTCCAGCTCGGCATCTGTCGCCGCCAATTCTGCTTCCTTGGCGGCAATCGCCCGCTCCAAGCGCTCGCGGGACGCAGCGGGCGAGCGGGATGGCTTCGCCGCCTTCGCTCCGCGTGCCCCACCCCGGGCATCGGGCGCCCCCAAGCGACCTGCCGACCCGGAGCGAGCACGGCTCGCATCGGCTCCGGTGGTCGCTCCTGTCCGCAAAGCCGTTCCCGCATCATTGCTTGCTGCGCCAGCAGGCGTAGCTAGGCCCGAGCCTGAGCCGCCACCAGATGCGGCTCTACTTGCAGATGCCGATCGTCCCCCTGCATCCGCCCCACGTTGCAAGCGAGCGTTTTCCAGCTCCCGCTTCTTCGCGCGGTATTCATCGAAGCCGCCCAGATAAAAGAACAGCTTCCCGTTCTCCAGCTCCCACACGCGCCCAGCAAGCTTATTCACAAAGTAGCGGTCATGTGAAATCGCCAGCACCGTTCCCGTGTAGGTGCCCAGCGCTTCCTCCAAGGCCTCACGGGAATCGATGTCCAGATGGTTCGTCGGCTCATCCAGCACCAACAAATTCGGCTTTTTCATAACCAGCAGCGCCAGCCTTAAGCGGGACCACTCTCCACCGGACAGCATGCTCACAGGCTTAAACACATCCGCGCCGTAAAATAAATACTTCGCCAGCTGTCCGCGCGCCTCGCCTTCTTCCAGCCCTGCTTCCTCCTTGAAGTAAGCAAGCACCGTCGCCCGGCTATCCCGTTCTCTCTCTTGCTGCGCCAAATATCCGTACTCGACGCGCGCGCCCCATTGGACCGTGCCTGCATCTACGCTTTCCTGACCAAGCAACAGCTTGAGCAGCGTCGTTTTGCCCGCGCCGTTATCTCCTAACAAAGCTACCTTTTCACCGAATTCTAGGCTACCCGTAGCCCCGTTTAATATCTGACGTTCTCCATAGGCTTTGGCGATTTCTTCAAACTGAAGCACCCGGCGACCGGAACGATCCTCCAGTTTTAAGTTAAACTCCGCTCCCTGCGGGTCCAGTACAGGCCGCTTCACCAGTTCCATGCGCTCCAGCGCCTTACGGATTGAGGCTGCCTTTTTGAAGAACTTTTCGTTGTCGCCATTGCGCCCCCACTCTTCCAAACGCCGAATGGCCTCCTTCATCTTTTTGATCCGCTTTTGCTGTTCCTTATAATCCTCAAATTGCAGCAGCAGACGTTCTTCCTTTTCCTTAACGTAGTCACTGTAATTCGTATAGTACGTAAAGGCCTCGCCATCCTCCAGTTCGATCATCTTGCCAGCAACTCGATCCAGAAAATAGCGATCATGGGATACAACCACACACGCCCCTGTGTAGCTCTGCAAAAATTGCTCCAGCCATTCCAGCCCTTTCAAATCCAGATGGTTGGTTGGCTCATCCAGCAGCAGCAAATCCGGCCGTCCAATGAGCTGTGATGCCAGTGCTATTTTGGTTTTTTCTCCGCCTGACAGTGATCCGAAGTTGCGCGTATACATAGCTTTAGGAATACCTAGCCCATCCGCTACCTGATCCATATTTGCATCCATTTCATAGCCGCCGTTACGCTCAAACTGCTCCTGTAGGGAAGCATACGTTTGCAGCAACTTCTCCAACAGCTCCGGATTCGCTGCCACAACCGGATCTGACATTTCCCGTTCCAGCGTGCTCATCTGATTGCGGCAATCCTTCAGCTCACGATAGGCGTAAGCCAGCGTTTCGTATACGGTGAAGCTTTCAAACTCTGCCGGGATTTGCGGCAAATAGCCGATTTTCGTATCCTTGGCGATGACGAGTTGCCCTTCATCCGGGCGGGACAAACGTGCAATTAGGCGTAATAGGGTGGTTTTGCCGCTTCCGTTGCGACCGATAAGCCCCACCTTTTCTCCCTTATGGATATCAAACGTTGCACCATCTAAAATCAGATTGGCAGCGTGGTATTTTTTCAATTGTTGACCGTTTACAATGTACATGTTCAGGCTCTCCTTTATTTAGGAAGACCCTTACCCAGGTAACACAAAAAGAGCCGCAGGAGCAACCCCGCGACTCTTCGGAAAATACAGCAATCCGTTCGAGTTAAGGTAGGCGTCTTCTCGCGATGTTTACAACCGTATGATTAAAATTGGACAGACTTCTCCCGTTGTATGGAAAAGCATGAACAATGCCAGCCATAGCAATCGGCAGCTGGCTAATACGGTTGTTCAGCATCTCGTGATTCACCTACCTCACCCCCTTCTTCATAATTGGAAGTAGTATAACATGTTTTTTCGAATAATAAAAGGGAGAAATATCCTACTGGGCTATGAGACGGAGTGGTGTCCTCTGACTGTCTGCGATGTCCCCGCTCTCGTAATCGAAAATACGCCGCAGACAAAAGCAACAATCACAAATGCCCCGCCCACCCAGGCGTTCGTGGCAACAGAAGTACTATTATCAATCACTGCCCCTCCCAAGGCAGAACCGAGGGCGATCCCGACCTGGAGTGCAGAGAAATTAAAGCTTTGCTGAATACTGCCTGATTCGGGTGCATTTTCAATAAGATAACTTTGCATTGGGGGCGACAAGGCCCAGCTCAGGATTCCCCAGATGATCAGAAGCGGCACAAACACATACATCGAGTGAATCGAGAACGGCAGCAGGAACATCACAGCGATAAACACACCTACGACAATGAGAATACTTTTCGCTGTGCCGAATCGGTCGGCCAAAGAGCCGCCAATAAAGCCGCCGCTCACTGCCGCCAATCCAAAGACAAAATAGGCGACACTCACCCATGAAGCGTTCAAGCCCATCAGGTTTTCCAAAAACGGAGTGAAGTACGCATACAACGTGTAGTGCCCCGCCAGTGTCAGCGTAGTGACCAGATGGGCACTGATCACTTTAACATTTTTCAAGGACTTCAATTGCTCACGCATAGGCACAACATGCTCTGTCGGAATCCGTTCCATAAACAAGTTCATGATGATCATAGAAACTACGGTCAACAAGGCAATAATCAGAAATAGCACCCGCCAGCCAAACGCATTTCCAATCAGCACCCCGGCTGGGATGCCTAGCACGATAGAGGAGCTGACCCCCATGGAGATCACACCGAGAACGCGGGCCTGATAAGCTTTGGACACCACTTTAACCGCAATGGTTAGTGACAATGTCACGATCAACGACCCACTTGCAGCAGTAACGATACGAGATATAAACAACACAGCATAGTTCGGACTCCAGAAAGCCAGCAGACTTCCCAGGATAAAGATAAACATCGACCACAAATACAGTCGTTTTCGTTCAATTTTGGCGGTCAACGCCAACAAAGTCGGCCCGGCAATAGCGTACACAAGCGCATAGATCATGATAAGCTGTCCTGCCGTGCTTACAGAGACATTCAAATCCTGTGCAATCTGGGGCAGCACGCCACCGATAATCAACTCCACCAGACCTACCGTAAAGGTCGCAATGGTTAAAATAACTACTTTGAAGTTCATTACATTAGCTCCTTTGCTGTCATGTAAATCCCTCGTAACACGCAAAAAATCCTGACCACAAGAAATGTACAAGACGTACACTTTTTGTAATCAGGATTTATCGGTTCCTGGTAGAGACCCTCAAACCATATTATTGAGGTTATACAAATGGGGCATTCATTTATTACGCTTCACGAAGGTTATAGCTATTACTATAAAGGAGCCTCTGGTTAAGTTCAACCCCTACAGCCGCAAAAATTCGCTCATGGCACGATCCGACAGATAGGGTAAATACTCATGACCATATTCGTGATACACAAGCAATTCCTTGTCCGATACGATTTTATTGTACACTGCGAACTGTGTGGAAGGTGGGCAAATCACATCGGATAGCCCTGTCACGAATAGCACCCGTCCTCGAATACGGTCTGCTAAATGTTGAATGTCGATGTAGCCTAAGCGGTGAAACACTTCGCTCTCACGTACATGATTGGGATCAAACCAGCGAAAATAATAAACCAGTTCCTCATAGGCCGATGTCGTTGCATCCAGCGCCCAAGCTCTTTTATAATCCGACAGGAACGGATATACCGGTACCGCCACACGGACACGCGGCTCCAATGCAGCGCAGGCAACCGTTAGTGCCCCGCCTTGGGAGCAGCCAAATGCACCGATCCGTTCAGGGTCAACCTGCTCCATAGACATTAGAATGCGCACCGTCTGTACCGTATCCAAAAATACGTTGCGGTAATACAACCGATCCGGGTCCGGGTCGTCAATCCCGCGGATAATATGGCCGCGAACCGTCGTTCCCTGAACCTGCAAATTGTCCTCGGACAGTCCACCTTGTCCTCGGCAATCCATAGCCAGCACAGTGAATCCGTGTGCCGCATAGCTCACCTTGTCGAACCAGTCGCCACTATCGCAGGAATACCCATGGAACATCGCCAAGGCTGGACCTTGTTCCGTAAGATGCTTGGGACGAGCCAGCTTCCCATGTACCCTTGCCCCGCCCACTCCAGTAAAATACAGATGGTAACACTCCACCAGCGGAGAGACAAAATCGGCAGGCTCCAGTGTATATTCCAGTGGCTGTCGTTCCAGCTCCTGTAGCGCCCGTTCCCAGTACATATCAAAATCCTGCGGTTTTGGATTACTTCCCATATAGGACTGTAGCTGCTGTAAAGACATATCCTCCGGCATGTAAATTTCCTCCTACATCCGGCCTGACTCACGGTCATCTGCAACTACTTCATCCGTTGCGACGACATATTTCATAATGTCAGATACTGTCGTGTATGCGATACCTACATACGTATCAGCGGCTCCATAATAAATTGCAATTCTTCCGGTGTCTGCATCATGCAGTGTAGCACACGGGAACACCACATTTGGAACAAAGCCACGCTCTTCGTACCATTCCTCTGGAGTTAACACGAAGTTGGAGGAACGATATTTAACTTTGGACGGATCATCCAGATCAAGAACTGCTACGCCCATGCTGTATACCAAACCATTGCATGTCCCTGTCACCCCGTGATAAAACATCAGCCAGCCTTCGGTCGTCTCAATTGGTGCTGGTCCGCCGCCAATCTTCACCGATTGCCACCAGCCCTGACCGCCCTTGCTCATTACATGACGGTGCTTGCCCCAATAGACCAAGTCAGGACTTTCACTTAGGAAAATATCCCCAAACGGCGTATGACCGCTGTCACTCGGACGGGATAGCAACATAAAGTTTCCATTTAGCTTACGAGGTAACAGCACTCCGTTGCGATTGAACGGCAAGAACGGATTTTCCAATCGCACAAAGCTTTTGAAATCCTTTGTTTGTGCGATCCCCAGTGCTGCTCCATAGAAATCTGTGCACCAGATGATATAATACGTGTCTTCCACTCGAACCAAACGCGGATCGTAAGCATAATTAGGCTGATACTCATTCCCTTCCTCATCGACCAAATGCAGACGCTCTGTCTCAATGTCCCAAGCCAACCCGTCGTCACTCCAGCCGAGATGCAAATGCGGACGTCCATTAATCGTTTCAGCACGAAATATTCCTACAAACCGTCCTTCATACGGAGCTACTGCACTGTTGAAAATACGGGCAATGCCGGGTACCGGATTCCGTCCAATGACCGGGTTTTCAGTATGCCTCCACACCGGAGCCTCGCTACCTTCGGGCTTATCCTGCCACGGCATTTTCGACAGGCTATCTCCTACAATTCGTACGTTACCTACATCCAAATCCACATTCAATTTACTCATACTTGACTCTCCTCTCACCTAAACACTTTATTTTTTTGATCTTTCTATTTGACTGAACCCTGTGCAAATCCGTTATAGATATACTTTTGTAATGATAAAAATGCAACCAGCGTCGGAATAATCGCAATGATGATGCCTGCACTAATGACCTCCCATTGCGATCCGTATGGCCCTTTAAACTTAAACAGTGCCGTCGATATAACCTGAAGACTTGTTTTGGGCATATACAGGAACGGGGTGTAAAAATCATTGTAAATATTAACACCCTTGATGATGATTACCGTCACAATGGCAGGCTTCAGCAGCGGCAAAATAATGCGCCAGTAGATGGTCAGATAGGAAGCCCCATCCAACATGGCCGACTCATCCAGCGCCACTGCGATGGAATCCAGAAACTGAAGGAAAATATACACCGCAATAATATCGGTCCCCAAATACAGTAAGATGGCTGCCCAAGGTGTGTTAAACAGCTCCAGTTTGTTAATGATCTGGAATGTCGATACCTGTGTCGTCACCCCCGGAATGAGCGTGGCGAGCAAGAATGCACCCAGCATGAGACTTTTACCTTTAAATTTAAAACGATTCAAAATATACGCGATCATGGAACCGGTCAACGTAGCCCCGATGATGGAGATCAGCAAAATAAAGGCTGTGTTCAAAAATCCGGTTAGCATATTTCCATCCACAAAGGCTTTGGCGTAGTTCGCCCAGTTCAGCCAGTTCACCGGGGGAGTCAGAGGACTGCTTGCCGCATATTCAGCCTTCGTCTTCAAAGATGCAAACAAAATCACAACAATCGGCAGTAGAGCAATGAACGCACCTAGCAATAGCGCGGCATACTTGATGCTGTTTGCCAGCAATCTTTTTAGCTTATACATGATTAGTCCTCCTCCCCCCGAATCAGCAACCGCTGAAGCAACGTAACAGCAATTACGATCAACAGCAGAACAACCGCCATCGCTGAGGCCAAACCAACCTTGCTGTATTTGAATGCCACATCAATCGTCTGAATGACGAACGTTTTACTACCGTTGGAGCCACCGGTCATAATGTAAGGAATATCGAATGCACTGATCGCACCGCTAATTGCCAGGATCAGGTTCAGCTGCAAAATTCGCTTGATAGTCGGCAAAATTATAGAGCGGAACTGATGCCAGCGGTTGGCTCCGTCGATATCGGCTGCTTCATACAGATCACTGGATATAGAAGAAATCGCACCTAGAAACACAATAAAGTTAAAGCCCATGTATCTCCAGATCGACGTACCAGCCAGCGAAATATTAATAATCTCCGGGTTGCCCAGCCACAGCTTGACATACGAACCCAGCCCCACTGCCTGAAGCAGAGTATCGAGGGTACCGTCCGGTTTAAAAAAGAATAGAAAAATAAAACCAATCGCCACCCCGTTCATCAGGGAAGGAAAGAACAAAATGCCTTTAAAGAAATTTTTAAACCAGGTTTGAAAGCTGAGAATGGTTGCAAAATAAAGGGCCAAACCCATCTGTACAAACGTGGCTACAAAGTAATACAGACTGACCTTAAACACCGAGAAATACTCGGGGTCGGTAAAGATTTTGATATAGTTTTCAAAGCCCACATATTCCAGACGCTTACTATAGCCGTTCCAGTCCGAAAAGCTGTATTTAAACATATTGATCACCGGCAAGTACGCAAAAGTGACCAGCAGCGCCAACGGAATAAATGAAAAGGCAACAATAATCGCTAATCTTTGTTTGGAGTAGCTGAGATTCGAAAATTTAAACATGCTGCACCTCCTGGCTATCCGTCCATCAACTGCCACTTCAATCTCTTCTTATGGTCAGTTCAGATGGCTATTTTGCTTCCTTGGCTGCCACTTCAGCACGCGCCTTCACCCATGCATCGTTCAGATCCTTCATAATGGTGTCGTACGATTCCGGGCGGTTACCCACCGCTGCCTCAATAATGCGTTTCTTGAAATCAGGCTGCCACAAGCCGATTTCTCCCGTTTTATCGATTTTATCGACAATTCCCTCCTGCCCCTTCGGAGACGGAGTGAGAGGCTCAAAAACAACTCCCTCTTTCTCATACTGCTTTAAAATGGCAGGCATTTCGGCACCTTTCAGCGGACTAATGCTGCCTGCCTGCTCTACGGCATAGTTGGATTTTTCGGTAAACCAATCCACCCAGGCACGGGCCGCCTCTTTATTTTCACTGTTTACGTTAATAGCGAGGTTAAAGTCACCTGCCAGCGGTACAAGTACCTTGGAAGCATTCGTCGGGAAAGGCATAAAACCGATATCATCCTTGTTAGAAGCTACGCTTTTGATCTGATCAATCGCCCAAGAGCCAAGCACCATCGTACCGATTTTGCCTTGTGCAAGATCCGCCTTGGAGGTCTCCCAATCCGTAGTCGTTGGATCTTTTTCAATCAGACCATTTTTAGCCGCATCGTACAGGACCTTGTACAGCTCATAGTGGGGCTGACCCTTCGTGAAATTATCATCCGAATTCGGTTGTGTCACATTCACGTATTCCTTCGTACCCGCTACTGTCGCCAGGCTAGACTCCCACTGGGTCAGTGCCCAACCAGAGGCATAGTTCGTAAACAGCGGTACTGCCTTGGTTTTGTTCTTAATTTGCTGTAACGCTTTCAGGAATTGATCCGGTGTTTTAGGAATTTGTGTGATTCCTGCTTCCTTGAACACTTTTTTGTTATAAATCACGCCAGAGTAAACCATCGCAATCGGAATACCGTAGCTGTTACCATCCACTGTACGTTCTTCAATGCCGGTATACTTGTTTTTCATCTCGTCATAAGTACCTAGTGGCTCAAAAAAATTAGGAAGCTCCTCAATCGGAATGCTGCCAGGAATCAGCAACACATCTCCGTAATCCCGGGTTCCCATCCGAATTTTAATTTGACCATCATAATCGGCCAATGCCTGAAAATTGACCTTCACGTTCGGATAAAGTTTGTTAAATTCCTTGGCGTAATCCTGAAATACGGTATCCACAATATCTGTCCGCTGTGTGATCACCGTAATTTCCCCTTCCGGACCCTTCGGATCAGAACCGGCAGCTGGCGCATCTTTCTTTGAGCTACAGCCAGTAAACAGCCCCGCTATCAAAAGCACGGATAGTAATGACATCAAAACCTTGGACAACTTCATGAGACGACCCCTCCTGTTGTTTTTAATAAGGTTATCGTTAAACTAACAAAATCATTTTATTATGTTAGCGCTTACTGTGTCAATTACAATATTTTTTTGTAAAATATCGTGGTCCTCTTCTTGTAAAAAACACGAATCTAGCATGGTTGACAGTTTATAAACACCTAGATATGATACTTCTGTAAGGTTAACGATAAACTAATAAATAATTTTCCGAAGGAGGCTTTGTCTCTTGGAAACACTAGTACACGAAATTAGACAGGAATGGAAGGAACACATACTCCCATTCTGGTTAGGCTTGAAAGATGAAACGCATGGCGGATTTTATGGAGAGGTAGACGTGGATCTGCACATCCATAAACAAGCGGACAAAGGTGGCATCGCCACTGCGCGACTACTTTGGTCTTTCTCAGCAGCAGCCCGTGTAACTGGGGAACGCGCCTATGCAGACGCGGCACGACATGCCTTTACATTTCTGCAAGATCACCTGCTTGACCCGTTACATGGAGGAATGTACTGGATGGTGGACTACACCGGGCAACCTGTGGATACGTGTAAGCATATCTACGCGCAGGCATTTGCCATCTATGCGCTGGCAGAATATGCACGAGCTACGGATGACCCGAATGCATTGCCACTGGCAATGGAACTGTTTCACCTTGTGGAGCAGAAAGGATATGATCCTGCTCTACAGGCATACGGTGAACAATATGATCGTTCGTGGAACGCGCAGCCTAATGAGCTACTCAGCGAAAATGGAGTTACCGCGCATATTACCATGAATACGCATATTCATGTTTTGGAAGCGTATACCCAATTGCTGCGTGCCTACCCAAACGAAGAGATTCGGGACGCACTGAAGAACGTGCTGGACATTTTATACCATCGTGTTTACGATGCTTCCGCCCGGCGCTTGGGAGTCTTCTTCGACCGCGAATGGCGCTCACTGCTCGATCTGACCTCATATGGTCACGACATCGAAGCCAGCTGGTTGATGGAGGACGCAATGAATGTACTGGGTTATCATCCATCCGAGTATGTGAATATGGTGGTGGATATTGCCGGCGCGGTAGCTGAGCGGGCTATTCAGCCAGACGGATCGCTCATCAACGAGCGGGAGGGAGAGCGGGTAGACACTTCACGTATCTGGTGGGTACAGGCCGAGGCAATGGTTGGTTTTTACAATGCGTTTCAGCGGACACAGGATGAACGATTTTTGCAAATCGTAAGAAATCTATGGACTTATACCCGCCAATATATCATCGACCCGCGCGCCGGAGGCGAATGGTTTTGGTCGGTTCAAGCCGACGGTAAGCCTGACGCGAGAGAGATTGCAGGCCCTTGGAAGTGCCCATATCATAACAGCCGATTTTGCATTGAAATGCTGGAAAGGATGGATAAACAATGATTCATAGCAAATACAATGAGCTGCTGTTGCAGCAAGAAGAACTGATTACGCGCCCCAATGAGGTTAAAACCTCCTTTTACAATGGTATCTATGAACGCTACCTCTATCCGGTGCTCACACGCCATCATGTTCCCATTCACTGGCGGTTTGACCTGGATGCACAAACCAACCCCTTTTTCATGGAACGACTGGGTGTGAATGCGGCATTGAATCCTGGAGCGATCTATCATGAAGGAAAATACATTCTTGTTTCACGCACCGAGGGACTGGATCGAAAGTCTTTTTTTGCCTTGGCAGAGAGCGATAACGGTATTGATCAGTTTCGGTTCATTGACGCTCCCTTAGTATGGGATGATATCGACCCGGATGAAACCAATATGTACGATATGCGGCTGGTGAAGCATGAGGACGGCTGGATTTACGGTATTTATTGCTCGGAGAAAAAGGACCCTGACGCGCCAGCCCACGATACCTCCAGCGCTGTCGCTCAGGCTGGACTGGTCCGCACTCGTGATCTTCGCACATGGACCCGGCTTCCCAACATCACTACCCAGTCTCCGCAGCAACGCAACGTTGTCCTGCACCCCGAATTTGTGGACGGTCAATATGCCTTCTATACTCGTCCCCAAGATGGGTTTATTTCCACCGGTTCAGGCGGAGGCATCGCGTTCGGTCTCTGCAAAGATATTACACAGCCCGTGATTGAACACGAGACTGTCATTGACGAGCGCTACTATCATACGGTATACGAAGTCAAGAACGGGCAAGGTCCTGCTCCGATCAAAACGAGTCGTGGCTGGATTCATATCGCTCACGGGGTACGCAATACAGCCGCCGGGCTGCGATATGTGCTGTATACCTTTGCCACCAGTCTGGAAGACCCTACGCGCGTCATTGCCAAGCCTGGCGGGCATTTTCTGGCTCCTTATGATGAGGAACGCGTGGGTGATGTTTCGAATGTTATTTTCTGCAATGGGGCAGTCGTTAATGAACGAGATGAAGTCTTCATATACTACGCGTCCAGTGATACACGTATCCACGTAGCGACGACCACCATTGCCCGTCTAGAAGACTACACCTTCAATACACCGTCCGACCCATTGCGTTCTCTCGGCAGCGCCGCTATCCGCCGTGAGCTGATCCATCGCAATGAAGCGCTATTGCAAGCAAGCAACCGTCCTTCCCAGCAGATCTAAGCCGTAAGCTTTATCCTGCTTGTGGAACCATGTATACTATCCATAGAACAACTGTTACCCGCAGGCTAATTGTTGTTCTATGGGCAGCTATGGCTGCCAGTCCTTGTATCTTTATAGAGCAGCTGCACCGCTAAGCTAATTGAATTTCTACAAGCGGATAAGCTATCCATATTCACCCCAGCATTTTGCAACTCTTATCTGGATGTAGGCAAAATGCTTATCTTTTTAAAATTGGAAGGCGGAACAGGAATGAAGAGCAACGTAACGATGCGGGATATTGCAGATAAGCTGGGAATAAGCAGCGTGACCGTGTCGAAGGCGCTCAATGACAAGGATGGGGTTAGCGAGGAGCTAAAAGAACGTATTAAAACGCTCGCGGGCGAAATGGGTTATCGTTTCAATACCGTTGCCAAGTCCATGAAGGAAGGGCTCACCTATAACATTGGTGTTGTCATCCCTGAACGTTTTACCGGTCCTGGCCAATCGTTTTATCTGCATATTTACCAGCAAATTTCACGAGCACTGGAGCCATACGGCTACTACGGGATCCTTCACATCCTCCATCGCGAGGACGAAGAACAGCTTAATCTGCCACGTATCTATTACGACCGTAAGGTGGACGGCTTCATTCTTCTGGGCCAGGTGAGCAAGCCATATATTGAGCTGGTACAAACCATGGACCAACCTAAAATGTTTCTCGACTTTTATGATGAGCATGCCGATATCGACTCTGTGGTGACGGATAATTTTTACGGAGCCTATGAGCTGACCAACTACTTGATCGCCCAGGGGCACCGAGATATTGCTTATGTGGGAAATATCTATTCCACCAGTAGTATTCAAGATCGTTTCCTCGGCTACTATAAATCCTTGCTGGAGCACAGGTTGCCCCTCCGTAACGAGTGGGTACTCAGTGACCGGGACGACGAAGGGTCCTATGTTGAAATGGAGCTGCCTCAGCCACTACCGACCGCCTTTGTATGCAACTGCGATCAGGTTGCTCACAATCTGGTGCACCAGCTGGTTGGTCTGGGATACCGCGTACCCGAGGATTGCTCTGTAGTCGGCTTTGATAACGATGTATACGCCACGCTTATTGTTCCGCAACTGACCACGGTCGGAGTAGACATTGAGCAAATGGCACGTACCGCGGTGGATTCAATGATGAAAAAAATAAGCCATCCCGGCAGTCGTTTTGGTCGAGTCCTTGTACAGGGTCATATTGTATATCGTGATTCCGTGCAGCCCCTTGAGTGATCATGATCAGTGAATATTCCACAACCAAAAGCCGCTCAGCATGTCGCTGGAGCGGCTTTTGACGTTTAGAATCTTTGCAGCGTAATCATAGGCTTACCTTCAATTAAGAGCGCTGGGCGACAAAGGAATTGCCCGTCCGATTGAGAATCGGCAGCATCCGCATTTCCTGTCCCATCGTGGCCTGGCAAAGTGGACAAGCTGGCTCGCTCAAAAAGGTAAAATCCGTTCTCATCCATCCGTTGCAACCCTCGTTGGTACACGACCAAATAGCCGTATTTTCCTCTGGAATGATTTCCGGGGCCTGGCGTCTGTACATCTATATCCCCCCTTGGTTGTTATAGGGGAACATCCCCTGTCGGCATACTGTTAATTCCCTCCTGTGCGGGTATTAATATACTCCAACCTACGGAAAATATGCGTATTTTACCAAAATCCTTATTTGCGGATAGCCTTGGTCCAGAAACCGCCGTGAAATTGCTTTGGCTCCACTGTAATGACAAAAGCCTTGGGGTCCAGCTCCAGAATGGATTGATACAGCTTATTCTGGTTTTTTCGCTTGGCCAATATCTCCATCACCAAACGTTCTCCATCACGTCCACTGCCCAGCCAGGCTGTAACGCCGTAGCCTTTGTCTCGCAGCGCATTGGCAATCCCTCCATTGATTTCATTACTGATCACCTTCACGGTGACATAACCGAGCGCTATTTTTTCCTCAATCCATGCCCCAATAAGAATACCTACTGCGTAGCCGATGGCGTATACCGCAAGACTTGCCACTTGATCCAGATATCTAAGCACGACATTCAAGCCCAACACATAGACCGTAACTTCCACGGTGCTAATGAGTGCAGCAATGTACTTCTGTCCTTTCAGCGTCAAAATCATACGTAGTGTATACGCCGATACATAAATAAGTTGAATAACGAGAATAAACAATAAAATTTTGAGCATACGCTCACTCCTTATTTCACGATCTAGTTAACCCCGTCTCCAACATTATGCCCCTGTCTGTGATCTACAGCCTTACGTTTCGTATTACCCTCGCTCGGGTAATGAGTAACTACAGCATGCTGAAAGAAAGTTTGATTATATGAGGAGGGCTCTATACCATGAAGGATAACGGAATTAGCGATAAAATCAAAGGTAATGTAAATAAAGCTAAAGGCGAAATCAAGGATCAAATCGGGAACGCTACAGATAATAAGTCACTTCAAGCCGAAGGTAAATTGGATAAAGCCAAAGGCCATCTTCAGGAAACAGCAGGCAAACTGAAGGACCACAAATAATCCAACTTTTGATACCCTAACGCACTGTACTCCAAACAAGTCCGCTGTCTTGTACAGTGGGCTTGTTTTATTTTGTTCAGTTACTTTTGGAAAAATATTTACGCAAACAGGGCAACTTTTACAGTCGCTTTTGCGTCTAACTAATATAAGCACAACCAATAACAACCCTTCCAACCTGTTGGATTTTGTATGTATTAATGTTACTCTAGTCTATGTATCAAGCTATAATTCTTAAATAAAGGGGTAGACCAACGAATGAAATCATTGAAGTCCATGAAGAAACCAGTCATCATCACTGCCGTGTCGGCCTTGGCCATCTCCGGGGCTCTGTTCAGCCAATCTACATATGCTGCACAAGTAACTAAGCCGATCCAAGCAGTATATAACAATATTAAAATTATCTATAACGGAACCGAGGTTGCCTCGGATGCTAAAACAGAACCATTTCTGCTGGATGGCGTGACCTATATCCCGCTGAAGTTGGCAGGTACCGCTTTGGATAAAAAAGTAACATGGGATGGCACAAACAAACGCGTAGTCATTGCTGACAACGGCGTTCCTATTGATCAATCTACAGTTACAGCACTGAACAATCAGATTACAACGCTGACTCAAGAACTGAACACAGCAAAAGCAGCGAACACAACGAAAGATGCTACCATTGCTCAGTTGCAAAAAGACAATCAGACGCTGAAAGATGAAGCGAGTAAAAATAGTTCTAGCACCTTGAAGGATCTTCAAAAGGAGCTGAACGATGATCACAGCGATAAATACGATACTAATTCGGATATTGAGCTCAGTGGCAACAAAAAGGATATTACAGTGACCATCGAAATGACGAAATCCAGATGGGAAGGTTTATCTAGCAGCAAACAAAGGACCTATCTGGAAGATATCGTTGAAGATATTTTGAAAGAGTACAAAGATGCCGAGGTAGAGGGTACGGTTAAGAACTCTAGTAATAGAGATAAATTAGCAACCTTTACAACCAATAGCAGAGGCGATGTTACGATTAAAAAAGTAGGTACATCTTTCGACGCAAGCAGTATCCAACGTGATTTATTCAACAGATACAGCAGCTACGCCGGATACGGGTTTGATTTCAGCGTAAGAGGCGACAGCAATAAAGCTAACGTGGATGTGTATGTAAATCCGGATGATTGGAACAAGATGTCAAATTTACAAAGAAGCAACCTGACAGATGGCATAATTAATTTTCTTAAAGACGAAGAGTCCATTGATAGAGTCGATGGAACTGTACGCAATAAAGGGAACAGCAGTCAAATCATTACCTTCTAAGATTATGACTTGTTTATATTATACTAATCAAAATATTCATATAAAGAGAGACCGGATCATTATGGATCCGGTCTCTCTTTATTATATACCGTGAGGTTAAGTTATACAGTATAATTTACTCTTCGCTCTAATCAACAAGTCGTCCCGCTGCAATAATATATTGCACCTTTTCACCCATATTCCCGAAATCGCGTTTTAACGTCAGCTTCCCTTTTCCTGTACATTGAATTTTGCTTCCTGGTATAGATTTAGAGTAAGGATCCATAGTAAATGTTTTCCCATACATTATTAAAGGGCGGATGTCCACTTGTTTCTTGGAAAATTTCAAGCTTTCATCATAGTTTGCGTGAATTATTAGCTTTCCTACACCATTCCATTCATAACTGTGTAGGTCAAAGGCTTCCTTATTCGTTACCTCCGCAAGATCTTGCCCCAAAAAGCTAAGAAGCACCTGACTTTTATTAAAACTATCATGTTCCAACTTCAGTAAGCCCCGTTCTGAGTCCCATTGCATCTTGGCATCCGTATCCTTGACCAACACCGAAATAGGGAGAAACATAGCATTCTCTTTTATAACAGGTACGGTATCCATTGTTACAGGCTCACCATTAATAGAAATATCTCTTGATCCAATGGTGACTACTACGCTACGCTCCAATAAATTTACCGTTGCCGTTTTATTCATAGCATTGTACGCCACCTTACCTCCCAGTAAATCTTTTACCGCTTTGAGGGGAATTAACAACCTTCCTTTAGGATCAACAAATGGTGGTTCAGGTTGAGTATATAAAATATAGAAATCGTTTACTTTAAAATGAATAGGGATTTCTTGAGATTTAGCAGTTGCGTCCCCTACTATTGGATTTAAACACAATAAAGTAATTAGAAAACATATTAAAAAATTAGTTTTCATACCGTTCTCCTATAAACTTATAACGTAGTTACCATTCATAAAAATGTGATAATCATCTATTTTGGTTTTGAATCCAACTAGCCATCCTAGTGTCGGGATCATAGTACTTAATATAATAAGTAGGCCAAGCAATAGTTCCATGCCATTTTTCCCCGTCCCACAATGAATATTCAGGGTAATCCCCCCAAGAATAGTAGTAATCTGAGTTAACCTTGGAAACTAGTAAATTATAAAAATCCCCACTTATCGCCCCATAAATATTGTTCCCATCAAAGTTATTTTTCGCTATTGAAAAAACTCTTTTAAGAGACAACGAAGGAAAATCAGATTCATCAAAAAAAGTCATCATAACGACAATTTTCTCGGAGCCAACTATTAGATAAGAATCGCCAGAATTAGAGTCAATGTAGAATTTCATAGGTTTGATTTCTGCTCCCTCTGACCATGTTCCGTAAGAATATTCAAACCGATTACTGTTTCTAACATATCCCTGCCAAACTTTCCGACCAGTCTGGTAAGAAAATCCTCCTTCAACTCCCCGTCCTTTTGCTGAATCAAAGCCGAAGTAGAACCACGGCTGCTCTCCATCTCCCAATCTATGAACATAGGGAAGCCAA
This sequence comes from Paenibacillus sp. BT-177, assembly GCF_025846815.2. NCBI lineage: Bacteria > Bacillati > Bacillota > Bacilli > Caryophanales > Paenibacillaceae > Paenibacillus > Paenibacillus sp. BT-177. The sequence goes on from NZ_JAOYTP010000003.1 coordinate 380,357, forward strand.
AAATTCCCAGTCACACCATCGAATCCGTCAAATTTCAATTGAACCCTTGAAAAAGCTCCTGTTGTTCCTCCACTCACTTGCGATGGAGTGGGATTATTTTTACTTGATATGGAAACATCATGATTGTTGCTTGGTTCACTCAAAGAGTTTGTTTTCATATAAGTAGCATCCGTTACACTATCTTCTTTTGATTCAACTTTATCCGCCATGCCTACATAACCTTTTTCTGAGCTGTATACTTTTCCATCGAGCGTAAGATATATGTATTCCGATTTGTTAAGCTTCTCCAGATTTTGTTGTAGATCACTATTACTTTTACTCTTTAGTGATGTACTATCCGCTGTATTCAGTAGTTCAGCAATAGATGCTTTTGGATTAACGGCAATCTGGTGTTCTTGAAGTTCATGGACAATGGCCCGCTGTTTGAGATTTTCAAAAAATGAAGCATCGTACTCAGTTGCCTTAGGATCCGCAGAGGCGAGGCTTCCCGAGAAGGCGGAACACATGAGGATAGTTGCTAACCCCATGCCAAAAAACTTATTTTTCCTAAACATACACAAACCTCCTAGTTATTTTTCGAAACTAGCATACTCCCACAAATATATAACGTCAACCATAATTTATAATTTTTACCTAAAAAGAGAGCAAGGTGTTTTACATATCATAGTGTATAAAAGGGGCCACTACATATAAAAAAAGAGAGTGTGGAATAGCACGGTCATAGAAGTTTCAAAGCCTTTAAGTTTTTTTCTATTATCATCTTACAGGTATACAACGGTTCTTGGATGTCGAAACCTCCTCTACAGCTATGTAATTCATAAATACATTAATTATATTTATAAATATAAAGGTATTTTAGCGATGAAAGCAGAATGTATCACTGTATTCCAATTTAGAAAGGGGTAAATGTATACGATGAGAAGTTTTGTTAAACGTAGAGCCAGGTCGAGCATTGCATTAACAATGACTTTATTATTGGCAATTGTAGCTGTACCATTAGGTACACTGGACGCCGCAGCAGCGGAGACGAACCAGAACAAGAAGCAGGATGTGCCAACCTTCTCTAATGTATCGGTTCACGATCCTTCGATTGTCAAAGACGGTGACACTTATTATGTGTTTGGGTCGCATATCGCCGCAGCAAAGTCAAAAGATCTCACAAACTGGACTTCTTTTGCAAACGGTTACACTACGCCTGGGAATGCCCTTTACGGGGATTTATCGAAGAATCTGGCCGGATCTTTCGCTTGGGCGGGCGAGAATGATGCGGATAGCAAAGGAGGATTCTCGGTATGGGCACCCGATGTATTTTGGAATGAGCATTATGTCAATAAGGATGGCACAAAAGGGGCCTATATGATTTATTATAGTGCCTCCTCCACCTATATACGTTCCGCGATCGGTATTGCCGTTGCACCCAACATTGAAGGCCCCTATCAATATGTGGATACTATTGTGAACACTGGTTTTACAAAGGAGACTGCATTCGACAAAGATAGCAAAGTGGATAAAAAGTGGACAAATACGCCGATTTCTCAACTCATTAATGAAGGCAAACTGAAGGGGCCTAGAGCAGGATGGTTTAACGCCGATGGTTCTTATGCGAATCGGGTGTTCCCGAATGCAATCGATGCAGCAGTCTTTTATGATACAGACGGGCGCTTATGGATGACGTACGGGTCATGGTCCGGAGGAATATTTCTACTGGAGCTGGATAAAGCAACTGGCAAACCGATCTATCCAGGCCAAGATGGAACTACAGAGGATGGCCGTCTGATTGATCGTTACTTTGGCACCAAGATCGCAGGTGGATACGGTGAGTCCGGGGAAGGTCCATATATTGAATACAACTCAAAGACAGGTTACTACTATCTGTATGTAACCTATGGCGGACTTGCAGCTGACGGTGGATATAACATGAGATTATTCCGTTCCAAGAGTCCGACAGGACCTTATAAGGATGCCAAAGGGCAGAATGCTGTGCTGCCAGCAAACACCAAAAATGTAGCCTATGGCAACAAATTAATGGGTAACTTCTTGTTCGATAGCCAAATAGGCGATCCAGGTACAGGTGTGGGCTACGGCTATGTATCTCCTGGGCATAACTCGGTGTACACCGATCCTGCTACCGGACAAATGTTTGTTGTCTTTCATACCCGATTCCCTCAGCAGGGGGAGACTCACGAGCTGCGTGTACATCAAATGTTCATGAATCAGGATGACTGGCCTGTTGTAGCTCCTTACCGTTACGGCGGCGAGACGCTTACAAAGCTGGATGAGAAACAATTCATTGGTGATTATCAATATATTAACCATGGCAGTGATTCTTCGGCGACGATCAAAAATACACAGTTCATTCAGCTGAGAGCAGATCATACGATTAAAGGCGATGTGCAAGGAACATGGCGCAAGTCGGGGGATGCGAATGTCCAACTAACACTGGATGGTGCTGTATATGATGGAGTGTTCTTAAGACAATGGGATCAGGTTACAAATCAATACATCCTTGCGTTTACAGTTCTATCGAATAAAGGTGAAATGGCCTGGGGCAGTAAGCTCCCTGATATGACGGATACGACAGTCGTTGACAGCGTGTATCGTGAATTAGATCTTGGCGATACGAGCCGGGTGACGGCATATCTGACGCTTCCAAAGGAAGGCAGTCGGCAATCATCCATTACCTGGAAAACTTCACACCCAGGCGTCATTTCCGATACAGGTGAAATCAAGCGCCCCGGGATCGGAGAAAAGGCTGTATCCGCCACTTTGACAGCTACCATTACCAAAGGGAACAGCAGTCGGGACAAAGCCTTTAACATTACGGTAGCTCCTTATGAGAAGGCAACATTGACTGCTTCATACCCATTTGAAAATAATCTAAAGGATCAGAATGATGCTTTTGCCAATGGTAAGGTTATTGGTGACCGAATCGATCGTCAGGGAGGAAATGTATCCTACGCTGAAGGCGTAAGAGGACAAGCTGTAGTCCTTGATGGTAAGTCAGGTATTGCTCTGCCTGAAGGACTCATATCCAGTTCAGCCTATTCTGTGTCACTGTGGGTGAAACCTAGCGAATTGACTGTGCATACACCAACTTTTTTTGGAGCTATGGATAGTAACCACTGGGTTAGCCTTCTGCCCAGAGGACCTGAGAAGGATAACACCATGGTCTGGTCCGGCAGCTCAACTTGGTATACCGGCAGTACTGGCCTGAAGATCAAAGCCAATGAATGGACACACCTTGCCTTTACTGTAGATCATGGAGTGCTAGAGGTGTATGTGAATGGGAAAATTCAGTTTACCGGGTCAGGGTTTCCGGATGTCTTTACCTCTAAATCTGGAACATTCAGCTTAGGGGTCAACTGGTGGGACCCTGCATTCAAAGGTTCTATGGATGAGCTGAGTATTTTTGAAGGCGCGCTCCCTCCTGCACAGGTGGAAGAGTTAGCCCAGATGAAGTGAATTAAAACTATCTGTGAATGGTGAGCATCACTAGTGTCAAAGAATGAAAAAAGAGAGCGCTGAACAGCGCTCTCTTTTAATAAGCCATATAAATATTAGTAGGCCAATGCAAAAAGTCCTTTGATATGGGACAAGTAACGGATGTTACTGCCTTCTTTCATCAAAGTAGCTACAGCGCCTTTCAGTTGGGTGCCATTCGCGCCTACAGTACCGATTGCGTCTGTTCTTCCCAAGCTGCCCAGTGTACCGGAGAACACTGGCGTAAAGCGTTCCATTTTCGCTCCGTTAAAGTAAGCGAAGATGTTGTAACCAACTAATTCACCCATTTGCCAAGCCAACTGTGCAGTTGGAGGGTATGGACGCTCGCCTTCACTTGGGAACACTACTGCGCTGTCGCCAGCGAGGAAGATGTCTTCGTGGGAAGTCGATTGCAATGCACCATTCACAGTTGCGCGACCACGGTTTACTTCGATACCGGATGCGCCAACCAGTGCATTACCTTGTACGCCGCCTGTCCAGATCAGTGTGTTCGTTTTGATCGAACGTCCGTCTTTCAGGAGAACTTCGTCAGCTTTCATTTCTGTAATCGGAACACCCGCTACGATTTGAACGCCACGTTTTTCAAGGCTTGTTACTGCACGATCAACCAATGGTTGAGGGAAGCCTGCCAAAATAGATGGTCCAGCTTCTACGCAATACAAGTTGATATCTTCGTAGTTGATGCCTTTTTCACGGCAAACTGCAGGCAGTTTGTCAGCATATTCGCCCACCAGCTCAACACCAGTCAGACCGCCACCACCGATAACGATTGTAGCGTCCGCTTTGTTACCGGATTGCTTGTAAGCATCCAGACGAGCTTCCACATGTGCGCGGATGCGATTAGCTTCTGCTACTGATTTCAGCGTGAAGCTATGTTCTTGCAGCCCTGGAATACCGAAGTATGCCGTTTCACTGCCCAGGGAAATAACGAGAGCGTCATAGCTCAACGTAGCACCACTGGCCAAGGTTACTTTCTTATCGTCCGGCTTGATTTCGGAAACTGTATCCACTTTCAGGATAATATCTTTGTTGCGCAGCAGTTTTTCCAAAGGAAGCGCCACAGCTTTTTCGGCAATAGTACCTGCCGCCAAACGGTGCAGTTCCGTAATAATTTGGTGCGACGCAAAGCGGTTTACCACTGTAATGGTTGCTTGGCTAGCGTCCATATGCTGGCGTGCTGTGAGAGCGGCCAGCAATCCGCCGTATCCGCCGCCCAAGATCAAAATTTGCTTCGACATGTCCATCCTCCGTTCTCGATCAGGTAATTATTTGCTTTCGCGTTGGCGCTCATTCAGAATATCCAGGAAAGCCTGGCTGAAACGCAGCGTTTTTTGTACATTAGGATCTTTAAGCATTTTGAGCAGGCCAAACAGACCTACACTGCCGTCCGTAGTTTGTACACGGTCATTTGCTTCAATTGCAGCAGAAGCCAATCCTTTAGCCGAATCTGTAACAGGCTTCACAAACTCTCCCATGGAGTTTTTCATATCTCCGATAAAGACAGGGTCAGTTGCCAGACTGCGTGCTACATCATAAGCATCGGTCATAAAAGTAACCATCTCAGTCAACTTTGGCAGATTCTCTACCAGTACGGTCAGCGATTGCTGAACCTCCGGTTTCATCAATTGGTCCAATACATCCCGAGACTCTTTGGTAGCTTCTTGTGTTACGGCCACCTCTTGTTGGTTTTCAGACATGCGTGAACGTCCTCCTTTACTGTGAAAATAGAAGTCCATTCCTTTCTCGTAACCTGTATCATAAACTCTAGCAATAAAACGTTCAATGAATTCGCCCTTAAACATGCAAGAAGCACAGCTTAAACCGGCCTATACCCTAAAGGGCAAGACTGATGATCGCAGATGCCAATTGTATATTGCTTGGACGTTATTCTGTTGTTGTTACTGCTGCGGAATATCTCACGAAGCGCTCCCTCGTGACTACAACAGGACGAAACGGAACCCTATACCTCTATATTACACCTTTCACAACCCAATCGTCGAAGAAATTTTAAATTTGCACAAATTTCTGCAAATTTTTTATTGTTATTTTAGATAAAAATTAGAATAAGCACGATTTTTGTCTAATTTTACCTTAAAAGAGGGGCATTTTATACTAGAGATGGGTAATACAGAGAGTGAGTTTCTGTTCATTAATATGAAAACCAATACAAAACATATTCCTACGGAGGGTTGAACGATGGCTAAAACATTTGCAGATATGGTTCAAGAAGCGAGGCAGCACGTTCAGGGCATTACTTCACAGGAGGCACGTCAGCGAATTGAATCAAATCCAGATACATTCGTTATCGACGTACAGGATTCTCATGATGCAGGTGCTTGCGGCCTAATTCGCGGAAGTGCCAATATTTCACTAGGCATGCTGCCCATCCGCGCTGACCTGGACGTGCCACAAGATTTGCGTGATGAACGCTTACGTGACCGCAACCGCCCGATTATCACCACCTGCGGGGCAGGCGGACAAGCCGCACTGGCAGCTTATATACTCCAACAGATGGGCTTTACCAATGTAGCCTTTATCGAAGGCGGTACAACAGCCTGGAAGGAATCCGGCTTTGAAGTAGAACTGTACTAAGGGAATGTTGCCGATTCCCCAGATCGTCCTAGGTACGTAAGGTGTCCTCAGAAGTATCGGGAGGTTTAAAATCATTCGGAATCGGCAATGGCACACCAGACTCGATGAATTCCTCTACATCACGGGCAGCTTTAACTTGATTGCACTCGTTGCAGGCGCATACACAATTTACTGGCGTGGTGTGTCCACCTTTAGCCCGAGGAAGTAAATGATCAATCGTGTCACCATAGCCACCGCAAAAAAAGCAGGTATAGCGGTCACGTTTAAGCACATATTGGCGGAATTCCTTGTTGCTATAAAGTCTGCGGACCGTGTACGGATTTACAATCACTGCCATGCGTTCTCTGACCAGAGTCATCGCCAAATCAAGCTCAATCTCCTGATGCCAGCGTCTCCCTTGGTCAGTTTTGCCTCTTAGCCGAATCATGCCATTGCGATTAAGCCGCAACGCACGGGTATCCGCAGGCTTCAGCCTGCTAAGCAAATGGCGAACCCGTTGCCGATGGCGCTCACGCGCTTTGTCCGTGACGGGCTTCCTACGGGGGCGTTGAGAATCATTAGAAGGCTGCGCGGACGCTTCCAGACGATACGCAGCCGTATCTGCTTCGGAGCCATGCCGCTCTACAGGAGCAGCCAAGGGCTTCGTTTCCTCATGGGAAGGAGCGGACGTAACCACCCGTTCTTGCGGGGCTAACCCCCGGCAGGAACGGCAAGGACCACGCCGGGAATAAGGCCCAGCCCGGCGACCAGTTCTGCGCTGAAAGTCCGTTAATGGTTTTGTCTCCTGACAATACGTACATTTTTTCATCAGCGGTTCTCTCGCTTCATCCTTATCCTGCTGCGGGTCTGTCACGTTCATCCCTCCTCCCCTCTCTTGGTCGAGCTTATGGTTTGCCCGAAATCCGAACTATTGCTAAGTTAGATTCATTTTACCGTTTTCACGTTTCCTTTTCTAGCCATCGAGTCGTTGTGATCACTCAATGTATAACAAATTTTAATGATTTAGCATACGTTATACAGCGATCCATGTTCTTCATCAACATCATATTGGCCATCAGACGTTTAGCCCCCCTCACTTGGTGGGTAACTTGTTATATATGAAGGAGGGACGCACATGAAAAGGAACCATACGATGATGCAATTTTTCGAGTGGAATGTCAAAGCTGACGGTTCTCACTGGAAAAAGCTTGCCCGCCTGGCACCGGAACTGAAGGCCAAAGGAATTGACGCGATATGGATTCCACCTGTCACCAAAGGTCAATCTCCTGAGGATACGGGTTACGGCGTCTATGACCTTTACGATCTGGGCGAATTTGACCAAAAAGGTGCAGTGCGCACCAAATACGGAACCAGGGAAGACCTGCTGGAAGCTGTCGCATCCTGCGTTCGCCACGGCGTAGCCGTCTATGTCGATCTGGTCATGAACCATAAGGCTGGTGCGGATGAAACCGAAGTATTCAAAGTCGTCGAGGTCAACCCGGATAATCGTAATGAGGTCATTTCCGAGCCCTTTGATATCGAAGGCTGGACTAAATTTACATTCCCCGGCCGACAAGGTAAGTATTCCACATTTCAATGGAACTTCGAACATTTTAATGGAACGGATTACGATGCAAGTCAGGACCGGACAGGAATCTATCGTATTTTAGGTAAAAACAAAAACTGGAGCGATAATGTAGATGATGAATTCGGCAATTATGATTATTTAATGTTCGCCAATATTGACTATAATCATCAGGATGTGCGCAAGGAAATGATCCGCTGGGGCAAATGGCTGGTGGATACTCTACAATGCAACGGATTCCGTCTGGATGCGATCAAGCATATTAATCATGAATTTGTACGAGAGTTTGCTACAGAAATGATTAAAAAGCGTGGGCAGGATTTTTATATGGTAGGCGAATTTTGGAAACCGGATCTAGAATCTTGCCAAAAGTTTCTGGATACCATCGATTATAAAATCGACCTGTTTGACGTATCCCTCCACTACAAACTACATAGCGCTTCCTTGGGTGGTAAGGATTTCGATTTAAGCACCATTTTCGAGGATACGCTGGTTCATACCCATCCCCTGAACTCGGTTACTTTTGTCGATAATCATGATTCCCAGCCGCACGAAGCGCTCGAATCTTGGGTAGAGGACTGGTTTAAGCCCAGTGCCTATGCACTCATCCTACTGCGCAAAGATGGTTATCCCTGCGTATTCTACGGTGATTACTACGGTATCCAGGGACAAACGCCCGTGAAAGGCAAGCAGGCTGAGCTAGACCCGCTCCTATATGCCCGGTATCACAAAGCTTATGGTGAGCAAAAAGATTATTTTGATGATCCCCATACGATTGGATGGGTTCGTCAGGGCATTCCTGAGCTACACGGCTCTGGATGTGCTGTGGTGATCACTAACGCAAATGACGGGGAAAAGCGCATGTTCGTGGGTAAACAACGTGCAGGAGAAAAATGGACCGATTTGACCGGGCATCACGATCATACCGTAAAGATCGAACAGGATGGCTATGGCATATTTCCCGTTCGTGCTGGCAGTGTATCGGTATGGGCACTTCCTACTGAGGAAGACAGCCTGGATGCAGAGGATACTGCGAACGCTTAATGTATATCAACACAAAGAGGACAGGATGCAAGAAGGCGCCCTGTCCTCTTTGTTGTATGGAAAGTCATTCCGTCACCTTGCTTTGGTTGGCCACAGCCTGTTTCTTTGCCTCTACATGACTCGGATCACCAAGATAGAAGCGCCGAATAGGATCGATATGCTCATCCAGCTCATACACCAGTGGAATGCCTGTCGGAATGTTTAAATCCAGCAGAGTAGCTTCATCCAAATTTTCCATATACTTGATCAGGGCCCTTAAGGTATTACCGTGTGCGGAAATAATAACCCGGTCCTTTTTAAGAATCAACGGTACGATCCGTTGCTTCCAAAACCCACCAACCCGATGCACCGTGTCTTCCAGACTCTCCCCGAGCGGTAGCTCCTCCGGCTTAATATGGCGATAACGCTCTTCCCGATGTGGACTCCGTTCATCCTGCGCATCCAACATAGGAGGTCGCACCGTCAAGCTACGCCGCCAAATATGAACCTGTTCCTCACCGTATTGCACGGCGGAATCCAGTTTGCTAAGCCCCTGAAGCGCACCGTAGTGGCGTTCATTCAGCTTCCATGACTTCTGCACGGGTATCCACAGATGATCCAGCTCATCCAAGATATGATACAACGTGCGGATAGAACGTTTTAACACAGAAGCAAATGCTAAATCAAACGTATACCCAGCCTCCTTGAGGATACGTCCTGCCTCAATAGCCTCACGAGTTCCCTGTTCAGTCAGATCGACATCCGTCCAGCCTGTGAACAAGTTTTGTCGGTTATACACGCTTTCTCCATGCCTCACCAACACCACTTGATACATATATTTCACTCCTCCCCTGTCTATCCTCTATGTTTTACCCAACTTCTATGTATTTAACGTAAAATGCATTTTTTAAACCGCTTCTTGCATACAAAAAGGACGACATTCAGCCGTCCTTCTCTTCTCGTTCTACTTAACCATATGAAGTAATTGCAGACCTTAGTCCCTATTGCTCAACTTGGCTAACAAATCCAATATTCGTACATATAGCCACACTAAAGTTACCAGCAATGCAAAAGCGCCATACCATTCCATATATTTGGGTGCACCTTGATCAGCTTGTTCCTCAACGAAATTAAAATCTACAAGCAGATTCAAAGCGGCAATGATGACGATAAATAAACTAATACCAATACCCACCCAGCCCGTTTCATGGATGTACGGAACATTCATACCGAAAAAATTCAAAATAAAATCAACCAGCGTCACTAGAAAAATCGCCATCGTACATAGGACAACAAATGAGATAAAGCCACGTGTCACCTTGATGATTCGTTGTGTATACATAAAGAGCATCAAGAACAAGATACCCACTGTCAGCAAAATGGCATTAACTACAATTCCAGGGTACTCATATTCCATAAAAGCGGAAACGCCACCCAAAGCAAAGCCACTCAGAATCGCATATACAGGAGAGAGCAATGGAGCCGTTTTGGGAAAAAAGGATATCGAAAGTGCTATGCCTGCCATCCCAATAAAGCCTGCCGTCATCAACGATAGCACCTCTATGGTTCCTTGATAGGTCATATACCAGGTAATACTGGCAGAGACGATGAGCAGGACTAGCAGAAGCAACGTTTTGTTCACCGTTCCTCCGATAGTCATACGTTGTTCGCTAGCTTCTCTTTCATCTTCACGCAAAAAGATGTCATCACGTAAAACCGGGTTGCTAAAGCTCATACAGGGTACTCCTTTTCGATGTGTTATTTACGATGCCATATGTATATATCGGTACAACCTGAGAAAAGTTTCAGAAAATTTCAAACAATAAAAAAACTCTAACCTTGCCTTTCGGCAAAGCTAGAGTTAGAGGGTCAAGTCGTTACAGATTAAAAATCAGCAGTAGCAATTTGGATGCTACCTGTTACTGCTCCAGCTGGAGTAGCTTGAAGAGCAGCTACCAGCAACAAAGCAACTTCTAGCGTCAGACTGTTAGCCGCCGGAATTACATAAGTGATCACAGGAGCATTGACACGGGTAACCACAAGATTCACCGGATTGGCACCGAAATTATTAACGGTAATTGTAGCATCACTACCGCCTCTCAGGTTTTCAAAAAAGGACTTACCTACACCAGCAGCAAGATTGTAAATTTGCGAAGGTAAAAGGATCGCCATAGAACTCACCTCCCTTGCATTTGATAGTGTATTCTATGCTTCCAATCTATGAACGTAACGTTAAGTGACTCAGTAATAAGACACAATTTAAAAGACTCATAGATTAACATTTCTCTATATGTGCTAAAAACAACCTGTCATTCTGAAAGGTTAAACCATTTTTTTCATATCGTAAGCCTAATCATGATAAAATACGTACCATAATGAAAAAGACCCAAGGAGGATAACCACATGAAACAGGAACTGATTGACCGCCTGACTACATATGTTCAGGTAGATACCCAATCCGACGAAAGCAGCCACACATGCCCCACCACACCCGGACAGCTCACATTGGGCAACCTCCTGGTAGACGAACTGAAAGCCATCGGTATGACAGACGTAACCATTGATGATCATGGTTATGTGATGGCAACCCTCCCCTCCAATACGGATAAAGAAGTGCCCGTCATTGGTTTTCTGGCACACCTCGATACGGCTACTGAGCTAACTGGGGCAGGAGTAAAGCCACAGTTGACGGAGAACTATGATGGGGGCGATATCACGCTGAATGCCTCACTTGGTGTAGTCCTTTCTCCACGTGAGTTTCCCGAATTGACTCAATATAAAGGCCACACCCTGATCACAACAGATGGTACCACCCTACTTGGTGCAGACAATAAAGCTGGCATCGCAGAAATCATGACAGCAATCCACTATCTGATGGATCATCCCGAAATTCAACATGGCAAAATTCGTGTTGCTTTTACACCGGATGAAGAGATTGGAAGAGGACCTGAGCGCTTTGATGTAGCCGCCTTTGGCGCTGAATATGCTTATACGGTAGACGGCGGACCGCTCGGAGAGCTGGAGTATGAGAGCTTCAACGCCGCGGCTGCTCATATTACCATTCATGGTGTAAATGTACATCCTGGTACGGCTAAAAACAAAATGATCCACGCTGCCAAAATCGCTATGGAGCTGCACAGTAGACTACCTGCGAATGAAGCCCCGGAATATACAGACGGGTACGATGGCTTCTATCATCTATTGGAGTCTACTGGCACAGCAGAACAAGCCAAACTGTACTATATTATCCGCGATTTTGATCGTGAGAGCTTTGAGAACCGGAAAGCTTATTTGACAAATATCGTAAAAGAGCTCCAGGCTGCCTATGGAGACAACCGTATCACGTTGGAGATGAGAGATCAGTATTACAACATGAAAGAGAAAATTGAGCCTGTCAAGCATATCGTCGATATCGCTCATGAAGCAATGACGAAGCTGAATATTGAACCCATTATCAAGCCGATTCGTGGAGGCACAGACGGTTCACAGCTGTCTTACATGGGACTGCCTACACCGAATATTTTCACAGGCGGGGAGAACTACCACGGTAAGTACGAGTATGTATCGGTGGATAACATGGTGCTTGCAACCAAGGTTATTGTGGGGATTGCACAATTGTTCGAGCAGCGTGGCAAGTAAGCCGCTTATACACAGCACTGACACGTTCAAATTAAATCTGAAGGCATATCGTTTCTATTACGAAACGATATGCCTTTTTTTCTGAATTTTCTTTAAATTCTCAATACTTTTATAACTTTTATCCGTCTTTAGACCGACAATTATATAGGACTATAAAAAATATATTTAGTAAAGAAAGGTAGGCACTCCACTTGAATACAATAGATGCATTAATTGCAGCCATTCCCTACATACAACAGATTATGCGTGAGAAAGTAACCCTCGCTCTCTTCGACCGTACTCACGTTCTGGCTTATACCCAATCAGAGGGCATGAATCTCGGCTTTGAAACCGGCTCGGAGCTGCTTGAGGACTACAAAAATTTCGCCATGCTTAAAAATGGACATGAGGCCAGCTTGACCCACATTCCGGCTGAAGTGCTGGGATATCCTCTCGATATGATCAGCATTCCTGTGTTTGACGATAACGGGAACGTCATTGCAGCGTTTGCCGCCTCCTATAATTTGACCAACAGAAATCAACTGGATCAAATCGTATCTGAAAACCGCTCCATTACAGAGCAGCTCATTGAGATGGTGCAACATGTAACAGCGCATTCGGAGGAGCTACAAGCTACCAGTGAACATATTTTGAAGAACACCCAAATTGCCGTACAAAACTCAGGTAAAATTAATCAGGTCGCTGTATTCATCAAGGAAATTTCCGATCAAACCAACCTGCTTGGATTAAATGCCGCGATTGAAGCCGCACGTGTCGGAGAAGCAGGGGCAGGCTTTGGTGTCGTTGCTCAAGAAGTACGCAAGCTATCTGTAGAGTCCAAAAAAGCGACAGTCGATATTGAGGGAGCCCTTAAGGATGTACAGAACTCCATTCGTCAGATGGAGCAGGAAATAGAGCAAATTGTTGCCTCTTCTCAAGAGCAGGCGACTCTGGTAGGCTCTTTCACCGAAGTCATGGAGCGTATGCAAAAGGCGAGCGAAACGATGCAACATCTGGCCGAGAACCTGACTTCCTATATTGTAAAATAACTAATATTGTTTATTGGCATGAGAAAGGGGAGCGCACTGATCCGCAAATGGCGTAAAAAGTGCGTTCCCCTTATTTACAAAATCCCTACTGGGTCTAACAATCCAAATCTAAACTCAAGCAGTATAAGAAAAAACACCATGATTCGAAGGATACACGGGGTCTAACTTCCCCAATGTATTTCCTACCGGAAGAGCAACACTAAGAAACGCTAAGACCATAGTTATCGAGATTAATGCCTTTTTCATTATGAAGCCCCCTTAATAAAATGGTTTGGTATTGCTCTTGCTGTGACAGTGTTGCCAAATCTCGATAAGTCTCGAACAGTGCAACCAGTGTCCTAAAATCAGTATTGGCTTCTACACCAATAGAGAATTGCAGGGAAACAAGGATATAATTCAAGGCAACGATGTACTGTTTCTTTTTCAACTGGTAAATAGCTAATTGGTTGACCAGTTTTAAATAATATACGCGGTTGGCTCTATCTTCATAACCTTCAAATATCTCAATATCATCGGCAAACTCGTTCAGCAGGTCGTCAATGTCCCAATTGTTCAAGTTAGCTGCTTCGGCAATACCAACCAATCCCGGGAGTAGCTCCTCGTCATTGTCGTGAAGAAACTGAACATATTCTGGTAAAAGTTCCTTCTTCCCCGAAAGTAAATCAATCGTATATAAATTGGCCTTGGCGAGAAAACGGAATCTCTCTACTTCTTCGTGACCGCTTTGATCCAGCCCCATAAACCAACCCATTTCGCTATACTTCATAATATAATCTCTGGCTTCCTCATACTGGCCCATATTCTGATAATAAATTGATTTTGCCAGATAGCTGTAAGCATAATAAAACACCAGCGGGTGTTTGGTGTTCAATGTCTCGTACTTGCCGTCCGCAGCATTTCTTAGTTGGGTGTGATACAGGCTTTCAGCCAACGAATGCAGATAATCCGCAACCTTGTTCGCTTCATCCCAATCATTACACGTATAGCTGATTCTAAACAACTCGCAAGCTTTATCGAGCGCGTGGCTGTCCGACAACAAATAAATAGCTTCCCTTTGGTTCAGGACCTCTTCCACTAAACCCCGCCTCCCTATCCTGAAAATTAAAGTCACCCCTAGCCTAGTGGCTATTCTTCAGGGTAGTTATGCTGTTAGACTCCCTTTTTTTGCATACCAGTATATTACAAATATAGTCAAAACCTAACTTGAAGTCAATTCAATCATCGGTACATTCATACTTTTGCAACCTGACATGGATGTGTATATTTTACTGGTTATGAATAGATGATTTTCATTATCGAAATAATGCTAAAGAAGACAAAATATTGGCTCTCATATGGGTGGTTTTCATGGTCTATAGTATCGTCAGGGTAACTACGTTACGAATTAGTGCGTACTTTTCAACCGAATACCGGGGCCTTACAATCAAACCTGTGCATGAAAACAAAGTATAAGTACGACTCAACAAAGCATGTACCTGTTCACTAAAATACAAATTCACTTAAGGAGTGAAGTTAATAACATGGAACTTCAATTGGCTTTAGACTTGGTAGATATCCCGCAAGGTATCGCATTGGTAAAAGAAGTAGAATCGTATATTGATATCGTAGAAATCGGTACGCCGATTGTCATCAATGAAGGACTTCATGCTGTAAAAGCAATGAAAGAAGCATTTCCCAATCTAAAAGTACTGGCTGACCTGAAAGTTATGGACGCAGGGGGCTATGAAGTGCTAAAAGCTTCCGAGGCTGGTGCAGATATCGTGACGATTTTGGCTGTAGCTGAAGATGCAACGATCAAAGGTGCTGTAGAAGAAGCTAAGAAACAAGGCGGCAAAAAAATCCTGGTGGACATGATCGGTGTTAAAAACCTGGAGCAACGTGCAAAAGAAATCGACGCTTTAGGCGTTGACTACATCTGTGTGCATACAGGCTACGATCTGCAAGCGGAAGGTCAAAGTCCGTTCGAAGCACTGCAAACCGTCAAAAAAGTCGTAAAAAACTCCAAAACAGCCGTAGCTGGCGGCATCAAGCTGAGTACATTGGCTGAAGTGGTAAAAGCTCAACCGGATCTGGTTATCGTAGGCGGCGGTATCACTGGCGAAGACGACAAAAAGGCTGTAGCTTCGCAAATGCAGCAGCTCATCAAACAAGGTTAATCCAATGGAAACCTCTCAATATTTATCTGAGGTCATCAAGGAGCTGCAATTCGTTCCACAGCTAATCAGCGATACCGAATCAGAACAGTTGATCCACTCCATCGCTGCTGCGAATAAGGTATTCGTAGCAGGAGCGGGGCGCTCAGGGTTCATGATTCGCTCGCTGGCCATGCGGTTGATGCATATGGGGGTTCAAGCTTACGTAGTTGGGGAAACCGTAACCCCTGGCTTGAGCGAGGGAGATCTGCTGATTATCGGTTCAGGCTCTGGTGAAACCAAAAGCTTAGTCTCCATGGCAGACAAAGCGAAGAAACTCGGGGCCTCACTGGCGCTGCTTACCACTGCCCCCGAGTCCACCATCGGCAAACTGGCCGATATCATCGTCAAGCTGCCCGGCGCACCCAAGGACCCGTCCAACAAGGATTACCAGACCATTCAGCCCATGGGCTCACTGTTTGAGCAAACTCTGCTGCTGTATGGCGATGCGTTGGTGCTCAGAACGATGAAGCTGCGCAAGCTGACCTCCGAATCCATGTATGGTCAACACGCCAACTTGGAATAAAAACTGCTTTTTCCTTTGCGATAACAAGGCAGGCTGCTTACATGTCGAGCATGTAAGCAGCCTGCTTTTTTTTGTATTAAATGAGGTGATTCTCTTGTCTGCACAAGTTTGGATATTCATTCTGAAGCATGACCTTTATGCGATCATCCACAGGCCGGGCATCCACCACCGGACGGACGCCCAGGAAAAAAGCCCACCAGTCCCCCCGAGTGTCCTCAACCAGTTCGGCATGGCCTGTGTTCTGAATCGGATGCGCAGGGAGAGCGTTATGCGTGAGCATGGGCTCTTTCATCCGTTCAAACGGAGCATACGGGCTATTGGCCCGATACACGAGCGTACGATGATCACGCCCCGTGCCGCCACAGGCGCACAGCAGGTAATAACGACTGCCGATGTGATACAGATGCGGCCCTTCGGTCCATACACCGCCATCTCCATGAGCAATAGCCACAGGCTCGGTCAATGCCTGGCCTGTAGCAATATCCAGTTCGTACTGAATAATATGCGACTCGGCATCTGCCCCGGATTGTACGGTAACATACACTTTCCCGTCGTCATCAAATAGCAGGGACGGATCTATATTTCCGTAAGGAATACGGACCGGATCAGACCAAGGTCCCACAGGGTTCACAGACGTAATATAAAAATTTCCTATCCCCATCACATCTGTCGTAATCAGGTAGAATACCCTGATGATAGCGCAATGTGGGCGCATATATACCTTCTGAGCTCTTCCGTGTGGACAAATCAATCTGACTGCGCCGATTTAATGCATGCCCGATCTGCCGCCAATCGGTCAGGTTTCGGCTATGAAAAATCGGCAACCCCGGCATGTATTCAAATGAGCTTGTCGCCATGTAATAATCCTCTCCGACACGTATCACGCTCGGATCAGGATAAAATCCGGGGACAACCGGATTCGTATAGCGCAAGGTAGCCATAGCTTCAGCTCTCCTTTTGAACAGCTCTACTCCTCTGTCTCAAATCATTTATTCGTTACTCCCTGCTGGTAGCGGCGGCACTTTGGATGGATCCACCAGCGCCCAATATGCATATTTGGCCTTTAACCGTTCATCGAACAGCAGCGGCTTATCCAACCGGGCAATCGGGAACGTACTGAGCCACGTATTGCCATCATCTGTCCCCCAAATGGTCACATTGCTGATATGGTCCTGCTGTCGTGTAAACATATCGAACAGCGCCTGATAACGATGAGCCTGCCGAATCAACATGGCTTCAGGGATCGTTTCGTAGCGATCCGTATCATTAGAGTAAAGGCCCATATCCAGCTCCGTGATCTGATTATCCAGCCCAAGTGAAGCAAACTTTTCGATGGATTGCTTAATTTCGGCTATGGTAGGAAACTCCAAGCGGATATGCGATTGGTGACCTACGCCGTCAATAGGTACGCCTTTGGCAAGCAAATCACGCACCAGATTGTACAGAAAATCGCGTTTCTTCGGTTCATGGGTATTGTAATCGTTAATGAACAATCGCGCGTTCGGCCCTGCCACTTCCCTCGTGACACGGAACGCTTTTTCAATATAATCGGTTCCTGTAATCTGATACCACTTGCTGCGGCGCATGCCGTCCGGCTGATCAGGATCAATGACCTCATTTACCACATCCCAATCGGTAATGACATTTTTATACCGGGCCGCAACGGCGCGAATATGCGTCTCCAGGCGGTCCAGCAAAAGCTTTTTATTCTCAGCAGTCGGCGTCATCGGCTGTCCATTTTTGTCCTTAAACATCCAATCTCCGGTCTGGTTATGCCACACTAAGGTATGGAAACGAATTTCCAATCCGTGCTGTCTGGCAAATTGCACAATTTGATCTGCTTCCTCCCAATGAAACTGCCCCTCAGATGGTTGCAAGGAGACAGGCTTCATCGCATTCCCTGCAACGACGCTGTTAAAATGCTTTTGTACCAGTTCTCCGTAAGCCCCTTCGGTCTGGAAAGCCTCAATCGCTGTGCCGATGCTGAACTGTCCCTGATATAATCCATGCAAAGCAGGTATGTCCTTTTCAATCGCCAGCGGCGGCACCAGCGACAATTCGAAATCATCCATATAAAAGGAAGACGTCCCTTCTGGCGATTCCAGGTACATAGAAACGGTATCTGCATCATGTGCAAGCGTATACGTACCAGACAAATGCACCCATCCCCCTGTCGTGACAGCCGTATCGCCTACAACCGTTTCATATGCACTTTGGCCTTGGTAATCACGCTGTGCACTGAGCCTCACCTTAGCGGGCTGCTCACCCGGAGCCAGCTTCACCCAGGCACTGACCGTATATCGGTTGCCTTTTTGCATTGTGGCAGTCACGTCCAGCTTGGGTCCGGCATATGCCTTTTGTCTGCCCGTTGTCAGCAGACTGTATGAGCCGGTCCGTGCATCGGCATTCGAGACCTGCACGGTCTCGTCTCCCAAGCGGGATACCCATCCTTGGGCTGTACCGTCTTCGAATCCGGATACGATCCCACTTGTAGGATTTGTTGGTGTTACTGAAACCTGCCTGATTTCCACCTCATCCACGTAGTAAGCCTGAGCAGAATTCGAGTTCTCCACATACAGCTTCAATGCATTCATCTCCCCGGTAAAAGTATATCTCCCCTGGAGTTTGATCCACGATGTATCTGTTGTCTCCGTCTGAGCTAGGGTCTTCCATGCTGTAGTCCCGCCTGTCGGCTGCTGCTCCATCGTAAACTTAAGCACGCTTGGAATTGCAGCATTGCCGTCCAGTTTCACATATCCGCTAATTTCATACTCCACATCCGGCAGCAACAGTGGCTTCACATCTAACTCTGCTCCATTCCAAGCCGCCGTACGAGCGGTTGCCTTCAGACTGTGCGTGCCGCCATATGCCGCTTCCGTGACGGATGCAATTTGGGTATAAGCTCCCCGTGGCTTCCAGCCGTCACTGTTTCCTTGCTCAAATCCATACGCTCCAATGATCTTCCCTGCCGATAGCACCGTGTTCGAAACCGACGGAGAATGTTCCACAGATGGAGCTGCTTTCGCTACAGATATTCCCCACCATCCGATAGGCGATAACAACAGCACTCCAGCCAGCACCAGACAAAAAGGCGTATACCAACCTGACCGCAAAGCAATCCCTCCTGCACTCAAATTTTTGAATTCGTATTTGGCACCCTTGGATTTCAGTTACTTGCGGATTAAAAGTGGCTCCTAGAATGAATGTAAAATATCTACTATCCTTTCACGCCTCCCAAGGTCATACCCTTCACAAAGTATTTTTGTAAAAACGGATAGACTAAAATAATAGGGACTGAGGCGACAATCGTCATCGTGGCACGAATAGAGGTAGGCGTAACCGCCTTCGCCAGATTTTCTGACCCTGAAAACTGGCTGGCATAATCCTGAGCGTTAACGGACGTATTGGAATTTTGCAAAATTTTCATCAGCTCATATTGGAGTGTGCTCCACTGCTCATACGACGAATTGTACAAAAATACATCGAACCATGAATTCCATTGCGAGACCGCCGTGAACAACGACACCGTTGCCAGCACCGGCACACACAGTGGCAAAACGATACGCATAAAAGTAGCAAACTCCCCAGCACCGTCAATACGCGCCGACTCCAGAATCCCCTCTGGCAAGCCCTCAATAAAGGAGCGAATGACTATGACATTAAACACCCCGATTAACCCCGGTACGATGTACACCCAAAAGGTTCCCAGCATCCCAAGCTCACGAATTAAGAGAAAATTAGGGATCAAGCCACCGCTAAAATACATCGTCAAAATAAAGGTAATCGAAACAAATTTGCGCAGCACATATTCCGGCCGGCTGATCGTATACGCCACCATCGCGCAGCAAAACACCGAGGTCACTGTACCCGCGACCGTACGTAATACAGAAATCAACGTAGCATGGAAAATCGTCGCTTCCTTGAATACAAATTCATAATTACTCCACGTGAATTCACGCGGCCACAAATAAATTCCACCCCGAATGGAGTCATTCGCTTCATTTAATGAAACCGCCAACGTATTTAAAAATGGATACAGCGTGAACACCATTAGGCACAGCATAAACACAACATTGCACGCATCAAAAATCCGATCCGAGGGCGCCCGAAATCGCCCATGTACGGCCTTCCCTTTGCCCATGACTTCCTCTCCTTTCTAAAACATCGCCTAGCCCAGCACTTAAGGTCTTGATGAGGTCCGCGAAGCGGCCTGTTAAAAATCCACCGACCTTCCCTGTAGAATGCATGAGCACGCACTCCTGCTATCGCCTCGAATAGCCCATTCCCAAAGACATCCTCTAATGGCGATAGCGAAGCTGAGCCAACCATCATGACGCAGTTATTACAAGGAGGCGCGAGTCACGCGCCTTTCTTAAGCTCTTCCCTGCCACTACCCTCAGTTTTTAAAAAAAGTGACTTTACGGCGGGTAGTAGCGGAGCGGGTGGAATTGTTCTGAAGAAGCGGAGCGTTCGCCTTTATCCCCGGATTCCAACCTCTAATCTTTACCAAAAAAGGAATCCGGGGATAACAGCGATCGGAAGAACAATCCGCACGCGAAGCGACAACGAGCCCTCCCCAGAAACTCACTCTTTTTTTTAGAACAACCTCTCCTCCCCTAACCGCTTCGCAATATAATTGGCGCTAAACAACAGAATGAAGCTAACCACCGTTTTGAACATTCCGGCAGCAATGGAAAGCGAAAAGTTCCCCATCTGGATACCATATTTCAGTACGAAAATATCCAAATTTTCCGAGTAATCCACGTTCATGCCGTTGCCCAGTAAATATTGAGGTTCAAAGCCTGATTCGAGCAGGTTGCCAATGTTCATAATGAGCAGGATGATAAATACAGGCTTTAATCCTGGTAATGTCACATGCCAAATCCGCTGAAACCGTCCTGCTCCGTCTATCTCGGCCGCTTCATACTGCGAGGGATCAATCATGGTCATCGCGGCCAAATAAATAATGGTATTCCAGCCGACATTTTTCCATACCTCCGACGCACCGAGAATACCCCAAAAGTAGCTTCCCTCACCTAACCACAGAATAGGTTCCTTAATCAGCCCAAGCCACATCAGCACCTCATTGATGATACCGCCGTCCGCAGACAGTGCAGTACTAATGATGCTGGCCGCGACCACCCAAGAAATAAAGTGTGGCAAATAGCTGATCGTCTGAACCACCCGTTTAAATACGAGCTGGCGAAGCTCATTCAGCAAAATCGCCAATGCTATAGCGGTGACAAAGCCCAGCACCAGGTTAATAAAGCTCATCGCCAGCGTATTGCGCATCACCCGCAGAAAGTGTTCATCCTGAAACAGAAAACGGAAATGCTTCAACCCGACCCAATGCTGGTCAAGCAGCTTGCGGGCAGGCTTAAAATCCTGGAAAGCAATCGTCCAGCCCCACAGAGGTAAATATTTAAAAATAAACAGCCAGATTAAAAAAGGGACGGACATCCATACGAGTGCACGCTGCTGGTTCAGCTTGTGTATAAATCCCCTAAAGCCGGTTCGCCGTGAGGACGGCAAACGACCCGAGGAGGTCGTAACAGGTGGCGGTGACGTGTAGCTCATAGCTGCTTCCTCCTTTATTTTTTCCCGACCGTCTTGACTTTTTTGGCAACCTCCTTCGTGATCAGTTCCTCAAAAGCCTTCACATCCAGCTTGTTAAACTCGGTGGTGTATTCATTCCAAATGGCATCAAACTGTGCCGGTGCAGACAGCACCAAGCGCGGGAAATATTTGCGCTGCAGGTCACCTTTCTTTTGCTGAAAGATCTGCGCTGGTGAGCCTTGGGCAACCTGAATGCTCCAGGCTGGGAACCATGGACGTTCGTCAGGTGCGGAAAACATCTGCGAGAAGGACTCTACACCGTTTGCTTTTAGCAGCTTTTTATCACCTTCGGTATACGACATACGTGCAACCTCAGGCTGCCGTCCGGGGCTAGCCGAGTTGCCGTCAGGCAAGGAAGAACCGTTACCGTATCGCGGCCAGCTGTATTCAAAATATTTGAACCCAAATGAGTCACGGAACGCATCCTCACCCGTCTTTTTAATTTGCTCCTTGGTCCGATAAAAGCGCCCATTTTTATCTACATCATAGGTTTCACCTTTGATCCCCCAGTTGGATAACACTTGGTTTTCGTCGGTCAGCAGATTGTTGAAAAATTTGATGATACGTACCGGGTCCTTGGCACTGACCGTAATTCCAATGCCTCGGTTATTAACAAATGACGACGGATCAAGATACTGATCCTTTATATTCCGGTCGTATACAACAGGCAGCCCTACATATTCCAGATCATCATTACCCGATCGCTTGGAAGCCTCCTGCAGGTTATTTAGAGCCTGCCCTGCCTGCCAGCGGTAATCGAAAAAGCCCAGCACCTTGCCCGAGGTCAGCTTCGCCAAATATTGATCGTAATTGTCCACAAAGGACGATTTATCGAACAGGCCCTCTGCGTTAAGCTGATTTAGCTCTTTCAGGTACCGTTTAGTGATGTCCTTATCTCCATAATCCGTCGCCTGGTGTGTTTTCATATCAATAATTGTGCCGCCATCGTTGGGATAGCCTGCCAGATGCATCGGCGCATTCGTAAGCGCATAAAACCTATCCTGCGTGGTTAGCGCCAAGTA
Organism: Paenibacillus sp. BT-177; assembly: GCF_025846815.2. Taxonomy (NCBI): domain Bacteria; kingdom Bacillati; phylum Bacillota; class Bacilli; order Caryophanales; family Paenibacillaceae; genus Paenibacillus; species Paenibacillus sp. BT-177. The sequence goes on from NZ_JAOYTP010000003.1 coordinate 403,060, forward strand.
CCCGGTTAATCCCTCGTCTGCATGCTTTTTCGTATAATTCCGAATCAGAGCCAAGTACTCATCTAACGTTTTTATTTTTGGATATCCCGCCTCCTTCAACACTCTGCGCTGTATCCAAAAAGCTCCCTGCTCTATGTTAGGAGCAGACAAATAATCGCCGACCACCGCGCTAAACGGCAGGAAATAGATATTCCCATCCTCCGCTTTCATCAGGTTGTAGTAGGGTCCGTATACACGCTTGATATTTGGCCCATATTTGTCGATCAAATCATTCAGGGGAATAAAAGCCCCGGCATCCAGCAGTTTATCAATCGTCCCATCCGGTACAATTACGTCCGGGTAATCGTTGCTTGCAATAAACGTGCCAATCTTCGTATTCGAATCCCCTACCAAATGCTCCAGCTTCCAGTTCACGCCGGTCTGATCTTCCAAAACTTTTCCGATCCGCGTTTCATTGGTATTAATGTCTCTTCCCGCCGTGGCATTAAAATACGTGAATGTGACCTTCTCCTTGCTATCTCCCGACGCAGGCTCCTTATCCGAGCTCCCTGAGCAAGCAGCGATCATAGATGCCATCATAACCATTACCAGACTGATGATTCCGAACCTTTTGCTTGTCATGCCAGACCTTCCCCTTTCGGCCTCTTTTGTCAATTATGTGTGAATATCATGCGCACGCCCCTTGAACAACGAGAATCCCGCGCACCCTAAATTGTAAGCACTTTCATTTTATAAAATGCCGTTCAGTTTGTTCACCTGTCAATCTAAAGGTGTTACTTAGGAAACTATAGGTCCCGATCCGCAGGAATCATTATACGAATCTCCGTACCTTCGCCGGGTGCACTGCGAATGGCGAGCTCAAAGCATTTCCCGTAGTAAAGTTTTAGACGATAGATGACATTTTGCAGACCTATACGCTCACCCATTTCTTCCTGCCTTTGCATGTAACCATATAAGCGCTGCACCTGTTCCGCAGACATGCCAACCCCATCATCCCGAACCGTTAGAATCAGTCGTCCTTCCTCATGCTCAAAAAGAATCTCAATTCGTCCCCCATGCTTTAGCGGCTCAATGCCGTGGATACTTGCATTTTCAACCAGCGTCAGTACGACCATTTTGGGAATCAGATTATCCAAGTCTTCAGAGCGCGCCTGTACATCGTACTGTATTCGCTCACCAAAGCGATATTGTTGGATTTCCAGAAAACAACGGATCAACTCCAACTCGTCCCGCAAAGTAACTCGATCCTTGTTCCACACCAGCGAATTGCGGAAAATCCGTGCCATGTTATGAATAATGCGGGCTGTCTCATCCTCATGCTTCATCAGGCTTCGCATGCGAATCGTCTCCAGCGCATTGAACAGAAAATGGGGGTTGATCTGGCTGTGAAGTGCATTCAGCTGGGCATGTCTACGCTGAATCTCCAGATTTTTTCGCTGAATATCGGCCATATAAACATCGTTAATCAGTCGTTTGATTCTCAGCGTCATCCGATTAAATTCACCTGTTAGCTGTCCGATTTCATCACTCGACTCCATACCTGGAATGAGTTCAAAATGCTGATTTTTCACCTTTTTCACATGTTTCAAAATGCGATGAAGCCGCACGTTCAGCGAACGTGTAATCCAAATAATGATCAAGGTGGGCAGCAGCATATTCACACAGGTTAACAAGAGCGCAAAATTGCGAGGTTCCTGCATTTCATACAGCACTTCATCCCTTGATACTGCGGCCACAATGCTCCAGCCGTTCAGATTATTCGTAAGCACATAACTGGTCTTGAACTCCATGGTGTTCTCGGGCAGCTTGAGGGTACTATAGGCAACGCTTTTATGGTTTATATCCACCTTGGGATCATTTGTGTATTCAATTTCTCCCCGTTCGTTAAGCAGGAAGAGACTCCCCTGTAAATTCAGGTTATTGAAAATCTCCCGAATGGACGACATTCGCAGCTCTATTTTTAGTATTTTTTCACGACCACTTGGGGAATAAAAGTAGTTCATCCGTCGAATCAGGCTGAAGGGGTGTGTCTGCTCGTCGGTACTGTCGTCGGTACGGACAAATATAGGCTTGGACTGGCGTCCAGGCGGGATTTGGGTATACCAGGGGAAGCTTTTGACCCTCTCATCTATAAAGCTGATTCCCCCGGAATTCAGCAGCGTTGAATTATCAGTGTAGATCGTAATTCCACCTACGGATTGGTACACAGGGCTGTACGTATTGTTTAAGATACGACGTAAATAAGAGTCATAAACAGCAATATAGTCAGCAGGGTGGGGATATGTTTCTTCCAACACCTCATTGAGTCGATAATCGGTATAAAAGATAGACGAGATTTCCATCGCATCTTCAAATTCCCGGTGAAATTCAATTTTAATTTGTTCCAGTGCGCGCGTAATATCCTGAATACGCTGTTCCTTCACATTTTGCGAGGTAACATGGTAAAAGATCAGATTGGTCAGCACTATAGGTGTAAAAACACAGAGGAAATAAAGCAGCAGCATTTTATCTCGCAGCCGTATATGATCCAGGGTAGTTCTCAGCCTCTTCATTCGCCGGACCTCTCTGGCTCGTACCCAACACTCAGGCTATTGCGGTATTCACTTGGCGTGACGTGCGCCAGCTTTTCAAACTGAGTCACAAAATAGTCTGAACTGCCGAAGCCCACGCGCTCCGCAATTTCATATATACGCAGATCCGTCTGCCGTAGCAGGCGTTTCGCCTCCTGAATGCGTAATTTCAGCAGGAATTCGTTAAAGTACACCCCGTATGTTTTTCTGAACAATTGACCGAGGTATACCGGATTCATGTAAAAGCGGGCCGCAATACTTTTCAGACTTATATTCTCGTCAGCATGCTGCTCAATGTAAGCACGGATATGCTGGATTCCTCCCTGCTGACATTCCTTGCGCAGCGTCCCAATATATTTTCCACTTTCCTCGGCAAAGGCTGTAAACAATCGCTGGAGTTCACCCAGCGACAGATTCATATCCTGCCAGTTGATCATCGGTTCCAGCGACTGAATTGAGCGCTCATTTCCCTGCATGTTTTGAATGACCCGCACGATACTAAGAACGCATTGATGCAGACTCATTTTCATAGCCTCAGGGGCATAATGCTCTTCCCGAAAGCTGCTAAATAAATAATCTACGGTCGCACGCAGCTCTTCCAATTGGAGTTCCTCGATCTGCTCTGTCAAGCTATCGAGTACGTCCTGACGAATGGTCCTATAGTGGAGGGGTGGCATTTCTCCCTGCAGATAGACAACAATACCACTATGGTCATGAATGTATTTATGGAGAACTGCCTCCTTTGCACTGGCATAGGACTGCTGGATATCCCGCAACTGATTCACAGGACTTCCCGCATAAACGAACACCCGACTTCCCAACCGGTCTTTTAGTGACTCCATCCCCTCTATCTCCTGTTGTAGCGCTTTCATAAAAACTTCCACCTTAGCTTCAAAACACTCTAAAAAGAAGTCCGGTACGATAAGACCAATCCGGTTACGATGCTCATGGACATAGAGAGGGTACTTGCTGCCCATTAAACGATGAAGCGCTTGCTCTATAAGTTCCCTGAACTGGAAAAGTGATAGCATGACGCCATCGTCACCGGAGTGCCAAGGATGCTGATCGTTCAGCTCGACGAGTACATAGTACATATACGTGGCTTCTCCAAGCCGCAACTGTTGCTCCCAATGTGTCACCACTGCATCATCCACTGGGTTCATCATCATCGTCTCTAGCAGCCCGCCTGTAAGGTGGTTCTGATATCGCTGCGCGTTCTGTTGTTCACGGTGAAATCTTTCACTCAGCTTGCGCAGTGTAGCCGAAAAGTCCTCATCATCAACCGGCTTAAGTATAAAATCATGAACTCCATAGCGGAGTGCCTGCTGCGCATAAGCAAAATCACTGTAGCCGCTCATGATAATAAAAGCAGGATGTTGGGTACTCCGTTCGAGTACGGATCGAATCAGCTCTAATCCATCCAGCACAGGCATACGAATATCGGTAATGATCAGGTCTGGGTGAAGACGACTGATTAGCTCCAGCGCATCCTCACCGTTATCAGCTTCACCCACGATTTCAAAGCCACAGATTTCCCAATCGACAAGTTGAATCAGCCCTTTGCGGGTGAATATTTCATCATCCACTACAATGGCTCGATGCAGCTTCATAACCTGCTTCCTCCTTTCGATGAAACGTCATTTTATTGGGGTTAACTACTTCACGAGCCTTGCACGATATTCCAGCTGGAGAAAAATGGCCTTTAAAACGTATTGTGGCACTTCGGAAGCCATTTGTACAGACGGGATTTCATCATAAGGTCGCTCCAAAGCGTGAAAACTATTGCCCCCAGCTTCTTCCTCACTGAACACAACCGTGACCTACTGTGGCTTAGACATTCAGCGCTGTCACAGGTACAGTAATCCCGCTAGACAGCCGGTTTATAGCGTATTCCGGGGTGTGACTCTCCAATACAAAAGCCGCCTGGTCTAAATGACCAAGCGGCTTTTGTATGTTTGGACTGCAGTTCCTCTTCTTGCAATTTCTATACTTTATATATTTTGTGCATAGCTTTCACTTGGCGTTTTGGTCAACACCACATGCAGGCTGGAATTCGCTTCCGCACTACCGCGATAGGAAAAGTGCTCATCTCCGGTAATATGGATCATATCCCCTTGGACAACTTCCGTTTCTTCACCATTTACAGTTACAGTACCGCTTCCTTCCAGAACAAGCAAATATACATTCGCTCCTGGATGATTATGTGTTGGTAGCTCAGCATTAGGGGTGAAGTTGAGAATAAAAATGACATTGTCGGCTTCCTTATGCACAATTCGTTTTGTAAATGCAGCTTCTTTATATTCCTGAAATTGAATGAGGTTTGATTTTTTCATGTAGATTCACTCTCCTGTTTGTAATTGGATTGGGCCTATATAGTCTTATTGTATTTGATTATTACGCTCGTCTTGTGATTGCGATCACAAACATAAATTTAAGTCATAAATACTTTGAAATATTCAAAAATTTGATTTCAATCATCTTTTTCATCATCACATCCAACTAAAATCGAATTGTGTCAGACAAACCAAAAAAGCAGGAGGTTATTCCTATGAAACCAGGATTTAAGCTGGCAAAGGATATTTATTGGGTAGGAAAAATTGATAATCGTGAGGTCCCCTTTCATCGTCTTCTACTATCAAAGGGTACAACATATAATGCATATCTGCTGAAAACAGGAAAACCAACCATTGTAGATACCGTAGATATGGCGTTCGGCAGAGAATTTGCAGAAGCTGTAGCGGAATTAATTGACCCGTTGGATATTCAATATATAATCGTCAATCACACGGAACCGGATCACTCCGGCGGGTTAGCGGCACTTGCTTCCAAGGCAGCAAACGCCACAATTGTCTGCACGGAGATTGCCGTTCCGGAAATTCAGCAGATGTACAAGCTCCAGCATCGGAATTTCCTCGTCATCAAGGACGGGGATCAACTGGATATTGGAGGCAAGACACTGCTGTTCAAGGAAACACCTTATCTCCATACAGAAGAAACTATGATTACGTATTGCATCGAAGACAAAGTCTTGTTCCCTTGCGATATTTTCAGCACACACGTGGCTGTAGAGCGTCTATTTGCCGATGAGGCCGGCTTTGATATCACCGAGGATTTTATCGGATATTATCAGGCTATTATTCATCCTCATCGCAGATATGTGCGTACATTAATCGAAGCTGTATCTGACTTGGATATTGAGATGATTGCTCCTTCCCACGGCTTCGCGATCCGACATGATATTGCCAAATTTATTGATTTGTACGCATCGATGAGTACCGAAACCAAGGATGATAAAAAAGTAGCGATTGTTTATGCCACCTTAAAAAATAATACTAAAAAAATGGCAAACATCCTGAGAGATTGCTTTTTGGAGAACCAAATCAAGGTGGAGCTATGGGATGTAGATAAAGCGGATGAAACCGAGATATTAAATAGTATTACCTCAGCTGATGCTGTTTTCGTCGGCAGCTCTACCAAATATGCCGACATGACAGGCAAATTGGAAGATCTGCTGCAAAAAATGCAAAAGATGAATTTGGAAGGTAAGCTTGCTGCCGCCTTTGGTTCCTACGGCTGGAGCGGTGAAGCCATTGAAGTCGTACAGGATTACTTGAACGGTACTAATATGAAAGTCCAGAGCACTTCAGATGTAATCAAGTCAACAGGTATGACGCATGTGGAATTCCCGGTACGCATTCGCTTCTCTCCTACAGAAGATGAAAAAGTGAAAAAAATTAAAAATGCCGCTGAATTCGTCTCAGATCTGCTGCTTAGTGTTATTTGAGCACAGGAAGCTTAGAGGGAATAGGAGAGATGCCGAATGGATAACCAACATTACGTTATCATCGGAGGGGGCGTGGCCGCTGTCAACGCGGCAAAAGCGATTAGAGATCATGATGAGCTAGCTGAAATTTCTATTTACGGGGAAGAGTCCTCCCTTCCATATAACAGAGTCAAGCTTTCGAAGGCACTATTCACTGACTTGCACAGCGACAAAATCCTGATCAAAAAGGAAAAGTGGTTTGCTAGTCAACGAATTCATGTGTATTCCGGCGTAAAGATCACGGCAATACACGCAGAGGACTGCACCATCGAAACAGCCAAGGGGCAAACCGTTGTTTACGACAAGCTGCTGCTGTGTACAGGAGCCCACAACCGTAAGCTTGTGCTGGACGGGGCTTCACTAAGGAACGTTCACAATATTCGTTTTCGACAAGATGCAGACAGACTTAAAACGGAATTGCGACAAGGAGACCGGATATGTATCATCGGCGGTGGTATTCAGGGTGTAGAAACCGCCTGGTCCTTTCAGCAAGCCGGATATGCCGTTACCATTCTGGAAGCTTCGCAACGGCTCATGCCCCGCCAGCTAGATGAAAAGGCATCCGCTATTTTGACCCGCCGAGTTATCGAACAGGGTACCCAGGTATGCCTTGGACAAGGCGTAAAGCGTATTACAGGCACAGATCATGTAGAGGGCGTAGAACTGCAGGACGGCACTGTTATTCCCTGCGAACATGTCGTGTACTCTATCGGAATTGTACCTAATACGGAGCTTGCTCGCCAAATCGGCCTTGATATTGGACAAGGCATTCTGGTAAATGCGCAGATGGAGACCAGCTCCGCCAATATATATGCGGCAGGTGATGTAGCCGAGTTCCACAATAGAGTAGATGGATTATGGGAAAGTGCTATGGAGCAAGGGAAAATAGCAGGCACTAATATGGCGGGTACCTCCACAGCTTACCAGCGTCCTCTTCCTGTCACCCTGTCCAACAGCTATGAAAGCCCCTTGTTTTCCATCGGTCTGGTAGACGAACAAGTCTGTGACACCAGCCTGACCCGTGAAAATCAAGTTTCTTATACACGTATGTTCATACAAAACGGCTCTATCTGCGGTGTGATCGGCTTTGGAGATGCTCTCGCTTCACTTCCATATAAAGCAGCCATTATCCAAGGACTCAGTCCGGATGCACCAGAGCTTACAAAAATTTTGGATGACAAGGAGAACTAAAGATGAAAAAATATGTATGTCAGCCCTGTGGATACGTTTATGATCCTGCTATGGGTGACCCTGATGAAGACGTTATGCCAGGTACAGCGTTCGAAGACCTTCCGGAAGACTGGGTTTGTCCAGTCTGCGGTGAGGATCAAAGCCATTTTGCCCCTATAGATGATACAGAATAACAAGAACACGCTATACTTTCTAGTTTCCGGTTGATGAATGGAGTGAATGAATGTGAATGAGATGTCCTGCCCCTGCCAGTGTGAACAGGAGCCCTGTGCCCGCAAAGTGCCTATCTTTTCCTCTTTGTCCTGCGAAGATTTGTGTAAGGTTAGCTCTATGATCCGGCACCGAAAATATCAGAAAGGCGAGGCCTTGATTGTCGAGGAACAGGCTTCCGATACGCTGTACATTATTAAAAGCGGGCATGTTAAGCTGCTGAAGATGACACCTCAGGGCAAAGAACAAATTCTGCACATTCTGACAACTGGCGATTTTTTTGGTGAGTTGAATATATTTAATAACGACGAGTTGAGCAATTTTAGTGCGTACGCCTTAAAGGATACTGATATTTGTATGCTCACCAAAGATGATATGGAGGAGTTGATCCGCAACAATCCCGATATCTCTTTGAGGCTGCTCAAAACGATTACCAAACGCTTGGCACATACCGAAAACCTGGCTCAAAGCCTGGCTACCAAAGACCCGGAAATTCGTATCGCCTACATGATTCTCGAACTCGGACACAAATACGGCAAGCCGGACGGCTCCTATATTAAAATAAATCTCCCCCTTTCACGCGAAGAAATGGCTAATTATGTGGGTGTCACACGTGAAACGATCAGCCGAAAATTTGGAAAGTTTGAACAGCTGGGGATTATTCATATCAAGGGTACACGTGAGATTACCATCCGCGATGTACAGAAACTGAACGAATATATGGATTGAGACACATGGATACCAGGTTGCTCTGGCATGAGGACAAGAAAACCGCTTCTTTAACTTATGGATTGTAGTTGATTTATCAACCACTTCCATGTTGTTAAAGGGCGGTTTCTTTTATTCTGTGCATTTGGCTATTAGCTATTCTGTAAAATAACAATAGAAACCGTAGGCCTGTTTTTGCGTAGTAATACAAAGTTTATAAGCCTGAAATCAAGCCAAGATTTCTGTGTCTTCATACTCTTTATAAAATAAGCAAAATGGAGAGGAATAGATATGGCGGATCACCAAACCGGCAAGGATATTTTCCGAGAATGTTGCTCTAGGATTGCTGCGGCCTGTGAGCCTTGCGGATTCAAATACTATAAATCCAGGAAAAGCATGGTCAAGCACATGGACCCCTTTACGGCCGAGGCGCATTTTTCGAGCAATGCTTCCAATGTGGCCGGCAGCTATTTGGAGTTTAATGCTAGTTGCCAAATCATGAATACGCAAAGCGGAAAGATATATTGGGATATCAGCTTGAGCAGCTTCCGGAACAAGGGCAAGGTATGGAATCTGGCCAAGGAAACTTCTCGGGAGAAGGGATTGGCAGAGATTATCACATTGATTCTAGACAAGGTCGTTCCTTTGATGGACAAGTATGGTGCTAATCTCGACGAGGTGCTTGAACAAGCCATCTTGACCGGATGGTTTTTGCCACAGTCGACTCCCATGGAATTCTATGTGCTGGACGTTCTGGATCTGGTGGTTGATTTCGGATCGCCGGCACAGGTAACCGAATGTGCGCACCGATACATCCGCCATTTACCAGAGGAAATGCAGGACACCTTCAGGAAAGAATATGAAGTCTATCAAAGAGATGAACAGGCTGCAAGCACGATAGCATTCCGCAAATTGATCCCTCTTATGGTGGAGAGAAACATTTTCTTGCCGCAGTGAAATGAAAAGATATTGGCACGCCGTATTGAGAACGTGCCTTCATCGCTGGAAGATGGGCGATCACCTGTGTGGTGACCGTCCATCACTCATTCTGCGGATAAAGGAGCTATATTGGTGGCCTTGGGAAGCGCAGCCTGAATTGTAGCCGACCTGGAGCAATCCCACACTACTTTGACCAAATACCCAAACAACAACACATTTAGCAATGATGTCACACACAAAATAATACCGTAATGATCCTGAGAATTGGAGCTATAGAAAATATCAAAGGTGTTCAGGAAAATCGTAAGACTGAATCCACCCGCAAGCCACAAAAATCTGCGATCTTTCAAATACAGGTACGCCAGTACAGCTAACGCCGCCGCAGGGAATAGGTACCGTTCATGCATGCTGGAAGCGAAGGTAAATACACCTGCAATGAGTACCAGTGCAGCTGCTGCTGCAAATTGTGGTTTCCGACTACGGATATACATCCACCATGTAAACAGAGTCACCAGCACAATGCAGATCATCCCCCATGTATGGTAACTGAACAGGAACAGCGTTGTAGTATCCTGCGTATAATTGCCACCAATTAGTGCGAAGAAGTTATACGCGTTCACCGAAGCATATGGATATTCGCCAACTGTCCCCTTGTATAAATCAAGCAGCCATAATGGCTCCTGCCCCCATGAAAATGGCAATATGACCAGAATGGTTGTCACAACGGCACCACCAATGGACAACAGCCAAGGCTGTATTTTGCGCTGTCTCAGCAGCTCGAAGAACAGAACCGGCGCATAAATAATCCCCTGTGGCTTCATCAATACCGCTATCGTAAACAGTACAGCGGACCAGCCGATCCGGTTTTCCACCAGCAGCACAATCATGCCCACAATCAGCATGGTAAAAAATGAATCTACCTGCCCCCAGAAGGTCGAATTGATAAATACAGCTGGGTTAAACACATAGAATATAGCCAATCCGAGGCTCACTCCATAGCCGACCCGTTTGCTTGCCAACCGGTACAGCATGTACGCTGTCACGATATCAGCTAAAATATTCGGAAGCCGCAGCAATACGGACATATAAGGACTGAAAGCATCCGTAGAGCCGATTTTACCGATTACATATAAAATATAAATATAGAACGGTGGATAATCACTGGAACCATTCGTGTAAAAGCCTGACAAGCTATCCGCTGCTGTCGTAGCCCAGTTTCGAAATAGCATTAAATCCATGTGGCCCGAGATCCATGGGGCGATCGCCATTCTTAAAAAGAATCCCACACCCAGCACAGTCCACAGCATCAGTCCCCGGTTACGTTCCCCGAGCTTCCATTCTTGAGCCCGAAAACGATACGCAATAAACACGAACACACCGAAGAACAAAGCAGCGAAAATCGCCATCGGAGTAGCATAAGCAGATGAAGAATTTCCATTTCTCCCCCCACCCATACCACCGCCAGGACCGCCCATGCCCATTCCAGATCCGTTACCAGACATGCCACCGGGGCCTCTGTGCTGTCCGTCTCTAGCAACACCACTGCCGTCCGAGGCAGACGTATCATTCCCGGCCGTTGTACCTTTGTCACCCGATGTCGACGAATTCTCACTAGAGGAGTTGGTCGTCTGGCCCGTCGTCCCCTGATTCTTGCTGTCAGAGCTGCTCGCCGCATCCGTAGATGTTGGGGGAGAATTCTGCTGATCTTGTCCTACACTTCCTGTTCCCAGGTTCCCTGCGGTCTGACCGTCAGAGGGACGTTGCCCCGGCCCTCCCATGCCTCCGCCTGCTCCCCCTCCGAACCCGCCGGATGGCCCCTGCCTAATAGCCGCAGAATGAGACGCGGAACTACCTGAATAACTCCATAACGAAACGATACTAACGGCAACACACAATATGAGACTAAATAGAAGTATATATTTCAGACCGTTCGCTTTCCAAACGTTCAAGTCCGATGCACCTCTCTCTGTTTCTATTTTCCTCATATTGTATCTGCCTTAGCTTAGGACTTTGTGAGTTCTGGCTGAATGTTGGCTGAATACGTAATCATCACACTGAACATTGTTGTTCCAACTCCATAATCGCTCTTTCCAGCTGAAATTGTGGATGCTTCAGCATGTTTCCATGACCGGCTGCTAATAGAGACGGATTGTAAGATGCCAGTTTTTTGGCGCTTTGCAGCGAAATTTCCTTGTTCCAGGTAGCTAGTGCTGGAAAAGGAAACAGTGGCTTGAGCCTTCCCGCCACCGCAACACCACCACGAGTCTGGAAGGCATCGCCTGCAATCAATGCACGGGCACGGGTATCCAAAAATCCCATCGAGCCCGGCGTATGTCCCGGTGCGCTGATCGCCAGCAGCGAACCCACGTTATCCCCATCCTCCAGTAAAACGTCAGGCTGGGTAAGGATATTCTTCGGCACGCTGCCCCGAATAGGAGTGTCTGGTTCGCCTGCCTCCAACGATACATCACCCTTCAGTAGCCGAGCATCCCGCCTTGAAATGAATACTTGCGCCTCAGGATACTTTGCCTTCAGCTTATCCAACGCACCCACATGATCTCCATGCGCATGGGTAAGTACAATTCGTATAATCGGCTGCCCAATCCGCGCCGCAGCCTGTTCAATACGCTGAGCACTGTATGGCAATCCGGCATCGATCAGGGTAAGCCCCTCTTTCTCCTCCACCAAATAACAGTTCACTGGGAACAGCCGGGGCATAAACGTTAATTGATACACATGCTGCACCTGAACGATACGCATTTTATCTCATCTCCTTGTCTTGATCATAAACTAATTATGTTAGTATTATAAATAATGTAATTAGTTTTAGGCAAATTTTTTCGTAAATACCTGTCGGAACGTTATACAAAAAGCAAAAAGCAGACCCGGAATCCTATCTTTGGGTCTGCTTTTATCCATATTATGCACATGTCTTTCAATTCATTCAGCTCTACCGGATGGCCTCAGCAATAGGCGTACTGCCGGACACCAAATCAATCGCTCGATGATACGTCTGCTTTTCCTCTAGTGCTGCTACCACCGTTGCCGCTACATCTTCACGTGAGATAGTATGGCTGGTGAGATCTTCACCGGTAGCAACCTTGCCAGTACCCGCATCATCTGTCAACCCGCCCGGACGAAGAATCGTGTAATCCAGATTGCTCGCTTCCAGCAAGCGATCTGCATAATGCTTTGCCACGTAATATGGCTTAATCGATTCAGGCCATTGCTCCCGGTTCTCCGCATATAGAGCGCTGACCATAATGAAGCGCCGGATACCCGCTTGTTCAGCGGCTTCCATCGCCTTGACTGCTCCATCAAGGTCGATGAGCAGCGTTTTATCCGCTCCTGTGTTGCTACCGGAGCCTGCCGTGAACACGACAGCATCGCTGCCTTGTATAGCTGCGGCAATTTCACCTACCGTCCCTTCAAGGTCAGCTACTACCGTTTCTGCTCCCAAACGTTCAAGCGCTTCGGCCTGATCCGGTTTGCGGATCAGTGCCTTTACGCGATGCGACTCATGTTGCCCTAGTAGGCGAACGAGATGTCTGCCTACTTTTCCATTGGCACCAATCACCAGTACGTTCACTCATATCCCCTCCTGTATTCACGGTCTCTCGCTTACAGTATACTGAATATATTTTACCCTTTGAGTCCAGGACGCAATCATATGGGCTATATCAGATTGAACTCAGTTTTTATCTGAATGCTCTCCCTCTCGCTTTTGCTGTAACACGCGAAGACCTGCGCAAAAGGTGTCCATCATCACTTCAATACTCTGATCCACATCCACAGGTAAACCAAAGCCACCCTTTTGTTCAAGTGAGGCAAAACCATGAAGAAGACTGCGGAATCCCCTCGCTGCATGAATGCAATCTGCTTCGTTGAAGCCGTAGCCACTGGATAGCACGGTAAGGATAAGTTCCGCTACTCGATCCGCTGCGTGTCTCAGCTCGGTATCATTTCGGTCGGTTGCATACAGCATCGCTTCATACAAACCAGGCCGCTCGCGCGCATACTGCATATACGCTCTCCCCATAGCAATCAGCGCCTCTTCGCCTGCTCTGCCTACGGCTGCGCTCATCAATGCTTCCTCTAGCTTTTCGAGGCTATGTAATGCCAGCGCTTGACGCAATCCGTTCAATCCGTCCACATGGTTGTACAAAGATGGAGGACGAATATGCAGCTTTTGCGCCAATGTAGTGAGCGTGACCTCTCCCATCCCTCGTTCATTGGCAACATCCTCGGCAGCCTCCAGGATATCTTGTAGCTTTACTCCATTTCTAGGTGACATCATCCGGTCCCCTTTCGTTAAATTCCTATGTAAGGTTAATTTCATATACATATACAGACTAAATTCTTATTTCATCTTAACTAATCCTGTTAGTTTATACAAAGAAAGTACCGTTTGCAACAACTCCATACACTAACTCTTTTTTAGAAGAAGAGCCGGTAGGATATTACTGCTATAATACAAAGAGATTATAGAGCAGATTTGATATCTTTTCCGATTCCCTGCAAAGGAGCTAGCTATATCTATGGAGCCCAAGCCACTTCCAGCTATTGAGTTTAATCGTGTCACTAAATATTTCACCGGGTCGGGACAACAACGTGCTGTCCTGAACGGAGTTACGGCAAAGGTCCCGCGCGGAAAAATCACGACACTGGTCGGTCCGTCAGGGTCTGGCAAAAGCACACTGCTTTCACTATGCAATCTTTTGCTAGCATCGGATGAAGGAGAAATCAACGTTCTCGGCAAGCCTATAACCGAGTGGGAAATCCCTGAACTGAGACGGAAAGTAGCATTGGTTTTTCAAGATGCCCCCATGCTTCAGGGAACGGTCCTCTACAATCTCCAGACTGTAGAGCGGCTGCATGGCACGGTACTGGAAGATCCGGTTGGCCTGTTAGAGCGCGTAGGACTTACCCGTGACCTGCTGGGGCAAAAGGCGCAGGAGCTGTCCGGCGGACAAAGACAGCGCTTGGCCCTGGCGCGGACGCTCGCGAACCGTCCGGATATTTTACTACTGGATGAGATTACTTCTGCACTGGACCCCGCCTCAGTCAAAGAGGTCGAGGAACTGCTGCTTCAAATGAACAAAGAAGAGGGAACAACAATGATCTGGATTACGCATCATATGGAACAAGCCCGCAGGGTAGGCCACGAAACATGGCTGATGATCGACGGAAGACTGGTAGAACAAGCGGATACGGAGACATTTTTTAATACTCCACAACATAGTGAAACTCGCAGGTTTGTAGCAGGAGAATGGGTATGACGATTGTTGCCTTGATTCTCTCTCTTGGTTTTGTATTTATCGCCATCGTCATGTCCAAGTCCTTCAAACTCGGTCTGGACCGAGATATTATTATTGCCACGATCAGAGCATCCGTTCAGCTACTGGTGATTGGATATGTACTGCATTTGATTTTTGGGATGCAAAGCTACGGATTTATTGTGTTATTCATTCTGCTCATGATCACTGTAGCTTCTCAAAATGTTGCGCGCAAAGGACGTTTTATTCCCCAGCTTATGTGGAAGTCATTCCTGACGTTGCTGTGTGTGGAAATCGTTACACAGGCATTTCTAATTGGCCTGCATATCATTCCGGCGACAGCCCGGTACATGATTCCGATTAGCGGCATGATCATTGGCAGCTCCATGATTTTGTCCAGTCTGCTGGTATCGCGGCTCAAGTCGGAAGTCCTGCTGCGCAAGCCTGAAATCATGCTTATTCTCGCGTTGGGAGGAACACCGAGACAAGCCATCTTCCCTATACTGAAGAATTGTATACGTTCCAGTATGATTCCAACCATTGAGGGGCAGAAAACACTTGGGCTTGTCCAGCTTCCCGGCATGATGACCGGACAAATCATTGCAGGCGCCAATCCAATTGTCGCCGTGCGTTTGCAATTGCTCATCGTATTCACTACCATGACTTCTGCCATTTTGACCAGCGTGCTGCTCAGCCTGTTCATTTACCCGACATTATTTACCCCCCAGCAACAACTGCGTACAGAGTCCTGGGAAGTCTGATAGAGACGGGTATACCCAGTTATTTACCAACCATTTTCCATTTATCAAAATTAAATAGACATGTTTAATTCCTGACACGAGGGTTAATAGATACACGTAGACGCTTTACTAAAATTCGATGAGGAGTGATTGAACATGGCTAACAACAACCAAAATGGCAAAATGAGTCGCGAAGAGGCAGGACGTTTAGGTGGAGAAGCTACTGCTAAAAATCACGACAAAGAATTTTACCAAGAGATCGGCGAAAAAGGTGGCGAGGCCACTTCCAAAAGTCATGGCAAGGACTTCTATCAGGAGATTGGTGAAAAAGGCGGCGAAGCCACTTCCAAAAACCATGGCAAGGAGTTCTATCAGGAAATCGGTCGCAAGGGCGGTGAAGCCCGTGGCAATTCAGACCAAAGTGATAGCGACGGGAAAATGAGCAGAGAAGAAGCAGGCCGCAAAGGCGGCGAGGCCCGCGCCCGTCAGCGTAAAAATAACTAACGATAGATCAGGATGCATTGTCGATGCATTTGCAATGTAAAGGCACCGACTGCATAGAATACGAAGTAAGTGAATGTTTATGTTATAAAAGCCTATCTGCCGGTGTTCCGGTAGGTAGGCTTTTTGTGTGAAAGTTAATTTCATCAAAAGGCTACTTTCATCATCCGAACATACATCATACAATATACATATACAGGGTGAATAACCATCATACATATTTTATTACAAATGAAAGAATGGAATAGTCAGATTCTTTTCTCATGTCATCTTACTTATTGCGAACAAAACAAATAACGCAGCCCTTGAATTGAGCACCATGTAACAGACTAATAGGATGCAACTCAAGTCAAATATTCCTGCATTCCGGCTGTTAAGATGGAGTCGAAAGGAGGGAACCCTCGTGTACGAATGGAACGAAATGGTCCAGCTTATGATTGATTGGATTGATAATAATCTGACCTCAGCGCCATCGTTGTTGAGAATGTCCGACCAGTTAGGCTATTCCCCTTATTACTGTACAAAGCAATTTCATTCTCTGACAGGAATGACATTAAGGGATTATGTGTGGATGCGCAGGATTAGCCGGGCAGCTCTTGAACTCCGGGATAGCAATGTCCGCATCCTCGATGTTGCCATAAAGTATGGGTTTTCTTCACAGGAAGCTTTTACACGAGCATTTGTAAAAGCATTTGAGGTAACTCCAGCTGTATACCAGAAGGAGCCGAGACCTATTCCATTAGCCATTCGCGTTGAGGTGTTCTCTCCTTATCATTACCATTTGAAGGAGCGGGACAGGATGATTGATGATCAATTGCAAGAAGTCGAAATCAAAATTGAGCGTATACCAGCACACAAATTTATTGGTCTCTGGGATATTTCTTCTCGAAATTACGGAGATTTCTGGAGAAATGGTCATAATTGTGATGAAATTTGCGGAACCCTGGAAAGCATGTCTCACCTCAAGCTTCCCGGACAATTGGGCCAAACGGCAGGCTGGTTCTATCAGAATGGTCAGAAGGGCTATCTCTATGGAATACCGGTTGCCGCTGACTACGCCGGAGAGATTCCCGCAGGAATGAAGTGCCGGGACATCCCCGAATCAGATTACCTGGTTTTTTTCCACCCACCCTTCAATTATTTAAAAAACAACGGAGACGTTATGAGAACGGTGGAGGAGAAAGCTTGGAACTTTGATCCTAGCAGCCTGGGGTATGAATGGGATGAGGAAACGAAGCAGGATTATCAACGGCATTTCCCTGAGGGATACGGCTACGCGGTGTTGCGCCCTGTGAGAAAAGTGTAGAGCAGAAGAATCCCAAGAAGCCGCTGCGATCAGAATGCTATTAATCGTCTCGCGGCTTCTCTTTTGAAAATGGAATGGAGGTATAGGCAATGAAGTCCTTTCGCTTTTGGTTGGTCCTAGTCTCATGTATAGTTATTGCTGTAAATATTACGGGGTATGACGACTATAATATACTTTTGGCTATTATTAGCCCGTTGGTTTGGATGTATGAATCTTTTCAATTTGTGCGCAAAGCACATATCCCCATATCCCTTGTTTACTTCACTACAATAGGTTTCTGGTATCTCATAGGGTATGTTATCGATCGTTTGATTAGAAAATTGAAACTCGCTAAAAATAAATAAGCTGTACAAACACGGTACATACCTCATTCCTTATTTTGAGCAATGGGGTACAATACAGATCATATATGTCCATGAAGTAATGCAATATCATTCTCCGTGTACATCATGCTGTATCTTTATGGATCTAATTAAAGATAGGACTGTATTTTTTTAAGAATATTTTGACCATTTGTAGTAAACAAAATATATGTCTTTGAATTGGTTTTAATTACAATTCTGTCCGTTGTTGCATAAGGAGTACCTATTCTTATTGCATCTTTCTCTTGTCCAGCATAAGTATTATCGAACGAAACATCTTCAATATCCTCAAGAGATACTTCTATCCTAGATAACTGCCAAGTAATAACTAAATTATTACTCTCCTTTTTTATATCGATTCCCAACATGCTGTTTCCTCCTAAAGTTTTTTCAACACAAATTGTAAAACGAAATGCGACACTTTGCTGGAGTATTATTCCGATAAATACGATGATTTTTTTGCATCCCGCTACATCTCCTGTAAAAAGAAAACCAGTCCAACACATTGTAAGTGTGTATTGGACTGGTGGATATGCACACGTCAGCTTCCAGCAATTAGATCAGCGTATAACCGCCATCTGGGAACAGCACGCTTCCGGTGGTGAACTTGTTAGTCATCAGGTACAACACAGTATTGCGATTTCCTCATTATACCCCACTCGCCATATCACAACTATTTTATAATCATATATATTTTTATTCGGATGAGCTTTCAGGGGCTACGCTCTTACGGTAGGATGTCGGCGACTGGCCAGACCAGCGTTTGAATTGCCTACTAAAATGTGCAATATCCCCATAGCCTAGCAGATCGGCTATTTGCTGCACCGACCATTGCGGATCAGCCAGCAGCAGCTTGGCCTCATGCAAGACAAGCTCGGATAGATACACACGCGGAGATACGCCAAAAACACTACGGAATACGCGATTACAATGGGACACGCTAATACCCAGCTCGGATGAAATCCCCTCGATCCCATCCTGTTTTTCCAACGAGCCGGCCTGTCTATAAGACAGATTGACTCTGCCCTGAAGACGACTAGCAATCTGATGAGCAAGCTCTGCCTGCACATATCCACGTCCCGGCAGATGAGCAGCTTCACTGGATACAGCCTCCCACAACGTTGCAAACAGTTCAAATACAGCAGATTGAATCCGCATACGTTTTGCCACCGAGTCACCATTTATCCCCATGTCATCCAGCGCAGAAAGATCAAGCAGCTTGCCCAGCGCTGGCTCCATCTGCCTTGCCACCGTACCATCAGCAGGAAAAAGCACTTGCTCCAAACGGCTCAGTAGCGAAAGAAACAATTTATCATCAATGTCGAAATGCATGCAAAAATACGTAAATCCCTCCCCGTTACTACAGCTGGAGTGCACAATTCCCGGGCGCAAAAGCATCAGATCACCCTGTCGCTGAATATAGCTGCGACCATCCACAACCATGATCTGCTCTCCCGCAAGCACGATGTTAATTTCATATTGCGGATGTTCATGTGGTGGATAACTCCAGTCTCTTCCGACACTTCGTGTATGAATGGCAAATAGATTGACCGTAGTTCGCACATCGGGAAAAAAGAATTCCTCTCCGGCGACCGTAAGGTCTGGATCATGGGGACTCTTCGGTAAACGTGGTGACGACATATTCTCCCTCCTGGCTCATTTACATCGATATCCTCCAGTATATCGTTTTCAGCGCGATTTGGATAAATAGTGGAGCGATTTGACAATGGTTCCTCGGCACATGTCATGCTAGGCTCTAATTGAAGTTAGTCAACGTTACATTTTATCATGAAAGGGGTTTCAATATATGTCGAAAAATATATTTTATAACACGCAGCATGCACCTATCGGTTCATTTTCCAGCTTTACACTTGGGTTTAAGGGTAACCGCGGCGGACTCGGCCTGGAGCTGGGCAAGCCTGCCGATGAAAATGTATACATCGGACTGCAATCCAGGGATGGCGGATCCTATGAGGCGCTTCCCTTTTTCGCATCCACACAGGACGAAAGTACCCGCTACGATGTGGAGAAAAAGGATAAAAAAACGGAGCCTCTGCTCGTTGCCTTTGCCGATCAGGACATCACCCGTGAGTTAAAAGCAGGAACAGATACATGGCAGGCAGGCGATTTGACGTTCCGGCTGTACTCTCCCGTTCGCCCGGTGCCCGAGCCGGGAATTGCCGGCATAGATGAGCTGCGGGCAGCGTTAGTTCCGGCTGTATTTGCCGAGCTGACGATCGATAATACAGAGGGTGCTGCTGCACGGAGAGCCTTTTTCGGCTATCAGGGCAGTGATCCGTATAGCGGCATACGTATTATAGGGGAAGATCCACGCAGGGACATTATGGATTCTCCTCAATTGGAGGGAAGACTCACAGGCATCGGTCAAGGACGAAGCACAGCTATTGTGACCAACAGCAGTGAAGCCATACCTGCCAGCGGATTTGCAATGGAGAAGCTGCTCGGGGAGACCATGGCCGATAACTTATCCTTTGGCCTGGGCACAACGGGTGCGCTCCTGATGGACGTTCCCGCAGGAGAGAAGCGCACGTATTCCTTCGCCATATGCTTTTATCGCGGCGGCATTGTGACAACAGGCATCGAAGCATCGTATTACTATACCCGGCTGTTCAAGGATATTGAAGACGTGGGAAGCTATGCGTTGAAGCATTTTACCGACCTGACTGCAGCTTGTATTCAGGGGAATGACTGGATCGAATCGGCGAACTTGAGTCCGGATCAGGAATTTATGCTCGCTCAGGCAATTCACAGCTATTATGGCAGCACCCAATTGCTCAGTCAGCAAGAGGATGGCGAACCGATCTGGATTGTGAACGAAGGCGAGTACCGGATGATGAATACACTCGATCTGACGGCAGATCAGCTTTATTATGAATTGATTTTGAATCCATGGACGGTACGCAACGAACTAGAATGGTTTGTCCAAAGGTACAGCTATCGGGATGAGGTGCGCTTCCCGGGAGAGGAACAATCCTATCCGGGGGGGATCACGTTTACGCATGATATGGGCGTGGCCAATGTGTTCTCCCGGCAGGGGTACTCCTGTTATGAACTGGCAGGGATTGACGACTGCTTCTCTTACATGAGCCACGAGGAACTGGTGAACTGGCTTTGCTGCGCCACGGTATATATCGAGCAGACACAGGATCAGTCATTTACGACACGTATGCTGCCTGTCTTGTGCGACTGCTTCGAAAGCATGCTGCGGCGGGATCATCCAGATCCGGCACAGCGAAACGGCTTAATGGGCCTGGATAGCTCAAGAACCCAAGGAGGCGCCGAAATTACGACTTACGATAGTCTAGATGTATCCTTGGGTCAGTCCCGCAATAACATTTATTTAGGCAGCAAATGCTGGGCGGTATATGTTGCGCTGGAAAAGATATTTGCCTCAAAGGGGCTTAACTCCCTTTCACAGGAAGCTGGCTCACAGGCAGACAAATGCGCAGCATCGATCACCGCTCACATGACAGACAAGGGCTATATCCCTGCAGTCATTAAGGAAGGCAACGACTCACAGATTATTCCTGCCATTGAAGGGCTGATCTTCCCCTATTTTACAGGATGCGAGGATGCACTTGAGCCTGATGGGCGGTTCGGTGGATATATCCAGGCACTTCGACACCATTTGCAAACCGTACTGGTACCAGGAGTTTGTCTATTTGAAGACGGAGGCTGGAAGCTATCCTCGACCAGTAACAACTCCTGGTTGAGCAAAATCTATCTGTCTCAGTTTATTGCCCGTGAGCTGCTGGAACTGCCTTGGCAGGAAACTGGGCAGGCGGCTGACGCAGCCCATGTTTCATGGCTCCTCCATCCTGAAGAATCCTATTGGTGCTGGAGCGACCAAATGCTCTCCGGCATTGCCCACGGCAGCAAATATTACCCACGTGGGGTTACCGCTATTTTGTGGCTGTATGAAGGCAAAGGGAATCGGCTTCCCCTCCCTCAGCATATGAGTCAAGATGAGAAGCAGCATGTCTAAGACGAACGAACCCTCACTCGCCCAAAGGAGGTTCAAATAATATGAGCAAGCGTATGGATATGCCCAAAGGGAGCGGCTATGACGCTTGGCTACACTACCACCGCGCTCGTCTTATAGAAAAAATGCCTGCTTGGTGCAGGGTCATCGTGGTTCATGACACAGATGATGAAGTGCTTCAGACAGCTGCGAGTGAGCTTCAGCAAGGATTGGCCTCTATGTTTGGACAGCAGCCAAAGATGAGTACCATTCCTGTCCATGTACCATTCGTTGCGCTGGGTACGTTCCAAGACCATCCATGTATCGCAGAACGGTTTAGTGCAGAGGAACAGGCAGAAGTGAGCGCAGAAGGCTATCGAATCCGCGGGGTAGAGGCTAAGCAACTGGCTGATTCAACTGGTCAAGATCACGATGATATCAAAGGACAGTGCGTTACAGTCGCGGGTCAGACCTCCAAAGGGGTATTGTATGGAGTCTTTCATTTGCTGCGCTACCTGCAAGGAGGACTAGACGGCAAGCTGAAACCCACTGCCAAAGAATCATTGCATGCTCCCAGTTTAGACCTATTGTCCAATCCAGCTAATCCGATACGCATGATCAATCACTGGGATAACATGGATGGTAGTGTTGAACGTGGATATGCCGGCGCATCTATTTTCTACAACAACAATGCCTTAACTACAAATATGGAGCGCCTTCGAGACTATGCCCGTCTACTTGCTTCTGTAGGCATTCAGGCGTTATCCATTAACAATGTGAATGTCCATCAGGTAGAAACCGAGCTGATAACAGATCAATTTTTCCCGGATGTAGCCAAAGTAGCTGCCATCTTTCGCGCCTATGGTATCCAAATCTACTTGAGCATTAACTATGCCAGCCCGATTCAGCTCGGTGGATTAACTACAGCCGATCCTCTAGACCCTGGTGTAGCTGAATGGTGGAAGACCAAAGCCCAGGAGATTTACGCAGCCGTTCCCGATCTGGGTGGTTTTGTGGTCAAGGCTGATTCTGAGAATCGGCCCGGACCCTTCAGCTATGGACGCCACCACGCCGATGGAGCCAATATGCTGGCGGATGCTTTACGGCCCTATGGCGGGCGTGTGATTTGGCGTTGCTTTGTCTACGACTGCAAACAGGACTGGCGTGACCGCAAGACGGATCGGGCTCGCGCGGCCTTTGACCATTTTAAACCGCTGGATGGACTGTTCCGGGATAATGTCATTTTACAGATTAAAAATGGCCCTATGGATTTTCAGGTGCGAGAGCCTGTCTCCCCTCTGTTCGGCGCGCTGGAAGCCACTCAGGTACTGCTGGAGTTCCAAATTGCACAGGAGTATACCGGACAACAAAAGCATCTATGTTACCTGGTCCCGCAATGGAAGGAAGTGCTTGATTTTGACACCTACGCACAGGGAAAAGGCTCCACCATCAAGCGCATCGTGAGTGGCGCTATGCATAGCAACAGCGAATCTGATTCTCGTCGCAGGAAGGCTACTGTCCATGCAGGCAGCGGCAGTTTCCAGGAGGAGCCAACGAATCATGTTCCCAAGCCCACCAACTTTGGAATAGCCGCTGTTTCCAATATTGGTGCAGACACCAATTGGACCGGACATTTGCTCGCCCAGTCCAATCTTTACGGCTACGGCCGGTTGGCATGGAACCCGGATCTATCCGCAGATGAAATCGCAGATGAATGGGTTCGGCTGACATTTAGCAATCAAGGCAAAGATGACGGTGATCCTGAGTTGATTCCTACCATTAAACAGATGCTGCTCGATTCATGGAATATCTATGAGTCCTACACCGCCCCTCTGGGGGTCGGCTGGATGGTCAGTCCCAATCACCACTATGGGCCGGATGTTGATGGATATGAATATTCGATGTGGGGCACCTACCATTTTGCCGATTGCTGGGGGATCGGGGTAGATCGGACGACTGCAACTGGAACGGGCTATGCAGGACAATATTTTCCTCCTGTTGCCGAAATCTACGAATCTACAGACACCTGTCCGGATGAGCTGCTCTTATTCTTTCACCATGTTCCTTATACGCACGTGCTCCACTCCGGCCAAACGGTCATACAGCATATTTATGATACTCATTTTGAAGGTGCCGAACGTGCGGCCCATCTCCAAGCAACATGGATTAGTCTGCGGGAGCATCTAAATGAATTGATCTATGAACAGGTGCTGACGCGGCTGGAGCATCAGACAGAGCACGCCAAGGAATGGCGGGATCGGATCAATACGTATTTTTATCGCAAAAGTGGTATTCCCGACGAAAAAAATCGCCCTATCTATTAAGCAGATAGCCTCATGCGTTGCTTGCATACACACTGGGTTTTGCCTCCCCTTTCACGGGAATAGCGATAAAAGACACATGTCTTACTCAGACCTGTGTCTTTTTTTGCATGGTCTAATTTATGCATACGGTTGCTAACGCAAAATGTCATATTTGTCCACCCTGAGTGTGCAATAAATTCTTCTTTTTATGCAACCGCTTGCTTTATACTATTTTTGTAGACGTTTACAAAATGTTGTCGAATTAGACTATGCTTTGGGGAGGATGATCGGTTTGACCTTGTATCGGAGTCTATGGAAAAAAGGGTGTATGCTTCTATTAAGCCTTGTGCTGTCTCTGACCGCCTTCATTGGCTCACCCTCTAATACGGCGAGCGCTGCGGTTGCAGATGATTTTCAAGCTTCCGTTATGGGACCGCTGGCGAAAATCAATGACTGGGGTTCCTTTAAAAAGCAGCTACAAACGTTGAAAAACAATGGCGTATATGCCATCACTACCGACGTCTGGTGGGGCTATGTGGAGAGCGCAGGAGATAACCAGTTCGATTGGAGTTACTACAAAACCTATGCAAATGCCGTGAAAGAAGCGGGACTGAAGTGGGTTCCTATCATCTCAACGCATAAGTGTGGAGGAAATGTAGGAGATGACTGCAACATCCCACTACCAAGCTGGCTGTCGAGCAAGGGCAGTGCAGATGAGATGCAGTTCAAGGACGAAAGCGGCTATGCCAATAGTGAAGCCCTTTCCCCATTGTGGAGCGGAACCGGTAAACAATATGATGAGCTGTATGCCTCATTCGCTGAAAACTTTGCCGGGTATAAAAGTATCATTCCCAAAATTTATTTAAGCGGCGGTCCTTCCGGGGAATTGCGCTATCCGTCCTACTATCCAGCAGCAGGATGGAGCTACCCGGGACGAGGTAAGTTCCAAGCTTATACTGAAACAGCCAAAAATGCATTCCGCACAGCTATGAATGACAAGTACGGATCATTGGACAAGATTAATGCTGCTTGGGGCACCAAGCTTACCAGCCTTAGCCAAATCAATCCACCGACTGATGGGGATGGATTTTACACGAACGGCGGGTATAACTCCGTGTATGGAAAGGATTTTCTTTCGTGGTACCAAAGTGTGCTTGAGAAGCATCTAGGTGTCATCGGAGCAGCTGCCCACAAAAACTTCGATTCTGTGTTCGGTGTCCGGATCGGGGCCAAAATTTCCGGTCTGCACTGGCAAATGAACAATCCTGCCATGCCGCACAGCACAGAACAAGCGGGTGGATATTATGATTACAACCGTCTCATTCAGAAATTCAAGGATGCCGATCTAGACTTGACATTTACTTGCCTGGAGATGAGTGACAGTGGCACAGCACCGAATTATTCGCTGCCGTCCACCCTGGTGGATACCGTCTCCTCCATCGCGAATGCCAAGGGTGTTCGCCTGAATGGTGAAAATGCACTCCCAACAGGCGGCAGCGGCTTCCAAAAAATCGAGGAGAAAATCACGAAGTTCGGTTATCACGGGTTTACGTTATTGCGCATCAACAATCTCGTCAACAATGATGGCTCACCAACCGGTGAGTTGAGCGGATTCAAACAATATATCATCAGCAAAGCCAAGCCTGACAATAATGGCGGTACAGGCAACAAAGTAACGATATACTATAAAAAAGGCTTCAACTCGCCTTACATTCACTACCGTCCGGCTGGTGGTAGCTGGACTGCTGCACCTGGTGTGAAAATGCAGGATGCCGAAATTAGCGGCTATGCTAAAATTACCGTCGATATCGGTTCTGCCTCCCAATTGGAAGCCGCTTTTAACGACGGCAATAACAACTGGGACAGCAACAACACCAAAAACTACTCCTTCAGCACGGGCACTTCTACGTACACGCCCGGTAATAGTGGCAATGCAGGAACGATCACTTCAGGCGCTCCATCGGGTGCGAATCCCGGGGATGGCGGCGGTACAACTAACAAAGTAACGGTATACTACAAAAAAGGCTTCAACTCACCTTACATTCACTACCGTCCGGCTGGTGGTAGCTGGACTGCTGCACCTGGTGTGAAAATGCAGGATGCCGAAATTAGCGGCTATGCTAAAATTACCGTCGATATCGGTTCTGCCTCCCAATTGGAAGCTGCTTTTAATGACGGCAATAACAACTGGGACAGCAACAATACTAAAAACTACCTTTTCAGCACTGGAACTTCTACCTACACACCCGGCTTGAACGGAGCTGCAGGATCTATTCGAACGGGGGCACCTTCAGGAAGTGCCGTCAGCGTAGTGACTTCCACCTACGCAACCGACCTCAACGAAGTGGCAGGACCTATCCAAACCGAAAAACTTTCGGGTGTATCCTTAAACGTAAGCACTTCTACCTACACACCCAATGTTAACGGAGTTGAAGTAACTGCTCAAACGGAGGCGCTTTCGAGCGCCTTCACCTCTATAGATCCGGGTACCCTCTCCAAGCCCACTCCCCTTGGCACAGACTGGAGCAAACAGAGCATTTATTTTATCATGACAGACCGTTTCAGCAACGGAGATACATCCAACGATAACTACGGTGGCTTCAATTCCAACAACAGCGATCAACGCAAGTGGCACGGTGGCGATTTTCAAGGTATTATTGATAAACTCGATTACATTAAAAATATGGGGTTTACCGCAATCTGGATTACCCCGGTAACGATGCAAAAGAGTGAATACGCTTACCACGGCTATCATACGTATGATTTTTATGCGGTTGACGGGCATCTCGGAACAATGGACAAGTTCCAAGAGCTGGTTCACAAGGCACATGACAAAAATATTGCTGTGATGCTAGACGTAGTAGTGAATCACACAGGTGATTTTCAGCCGGGGAACGGGTTCGCCAAGGCTCCTTTTGACAAAGCAGATTGGTACCATCACAATGGTGACATTACAGGGGGGGACTACAACTCCAACAACCAATGGAAAATTGAAAACGGTGATGTGGCTGGACTGGATGACCTAAATCATGAAAACCCCGCTACCGCAAATGAGCTTAAAAACTGGATCAAATGGCTGCTTAATGAGACAGGCATTGACGGACTGCGGTTGGATACCGCCAAGCATGTACCGAAGGGTTTTCTAAAGGATTTTGACCAAGCCGCCAATACCTTCACCATGGGTGAAATTTTCCATGGCGACCCTGCTTATGTGGGGGATTACACCCGATATCTCGATGCAGCACTAGATTTTCCGATGTATTATACAATCAAGGACGTGTTCGGACACGATCAATCCATGAGAAAAATCAAGGACCGCTACTCCGATGATCGTTACTATCGTGATGCTCAGACTAACGGTGTATTTATCGACAATCATGATGTAAAACGTTTCCTGAATGACGCCTCTGGCAAGCCGGGTGCTAACTATGACAAATGGCCACAGCTCAAAGCTGCATTGGGCTTTACTCTGACGTCGCGTGGGATTCCAATTATCTATCAAGGCACAGAGCAAGGCTATAGTGGTGGAGATGATCCCGCCAATCGGGAAAATATGAATTTCAACGCCAACCATGACCTGTATCAGTACATCGCTAAGCTAAACAATGTGCGCAATAACCACCCTGCTCTGCAAAACGGCAGCCAAAAGGAAAAATGGGTGGACGACTCCTTTTACAGTTTTCAGCGCTCTAAAAATGGCGACGAGGCCATCGTATTTATCAACAACTCCTGGAATAGTCAAACCCGCACGATTGGCAACTTCGATAATCTGTCCAACGGAACCCGCCTGACTAACCAGCTGAGCAACGACTCCGTTCAGATTAACAACGGTTCGATCACTGTGACTCTTGCTCCGAAGGAAGTTAAAATCTTCACTAAGTAAACAGCGTTATTCAGTTACATTGGTTATTCAGATGTGCTAAAATAAATGATAGAAGGATATACTAAAAAGAGTAAGGATGCTGTAACATCCCTACTCTTGGCAACAGCCGCTTTGAAGAGCGGTCGGCTGTTCAAAGGCGATCTAAGAAATAGACCGTTTTCCCCTTGAGCAGGGCGGTCTATTTCTTTTTGTTATACTCTACTTATTTTTCTATACGGGTATAGCTTCTCAACGCTAAAAAAAGCCCAAGCGCAAAAATGAAGCATATACTGATGACCCCACCAGGAACATACGTAAATGTTCTGCCCATGTCGCCATGGGGAGAAAACAATAACGGCACTGTCCATGGATAAAAGGTATTCCCCGGTATATTAATTAAAACAAAATTTAAACACATGACCGTACACATTCCCATAATAGCAGGCACAAATTTCTTCCAACGAATAGCGAAGAACGTAATGATCGGGATGAGCATAGCGTGCATAAGAATCATTTTAGCAAATACCCCAAGCTGATACATAACGATTTCAAAGGTTAGCGGTCTGGCCGTAATAAACATACCCAATATCGCAGATAGCACAAATGCTAACAGCAGGCTAACAGCGATGTACATATAAATAACGAGCAGCTTGCTGAAGTAAATCCGAGTTCGGCGAACTGGGTTTGTAAACAGTGCAATATGAGTGTTCTCCTGGTATTCTCTCGCATAGATATAGCAGGTCAAAATGTAATAGCTCATATATCCAGTTATTAAATTAATGGAGGATACCAAATCCATAAAGTATTCATTCCATCCATCACGATCCAAGGAAAGTTTAGGATTTATGGCGTAAGTACTAAAAGTCAAAAATACGGTTGCTATTAAAATAAACACACTTAGAAAAAGAATTTTAGTTCCTTTCAGCTTCAAGCACTCTGCTTTAAACAGGTCAAGCATAGTAACCCTCCTCTCAAAAACTCTCCATTTAGTCTTTTCTTTGATATGTCCATAGGGATAAAAACAATCCAAGAAGAAAGGTCACGGATAAGCTGAACCATGCTATTGGAACATTGGTAGGTATAGTCGCATTCCTTTCATTAGGAGACAAGAGATAGGGCACAATCCAAGGGTACCATTCACTTTTGTATATAAAATTCAAAAATATTGCAGTACAAACTACGAGCACAACTACCATGATGCTCTTCCAGCGTATAGCAAAAAAAGAGGCAATCGGGATCAACATCGCATGCATCACACACATTTTGGCAAATACTTGGATCTGATATACCCAGATAGCTAGCGTTAAAGGTCGATCTGTAATGGACATGCCTAATAAGGCAGACAAAAACAGAACGAAAAATAAGGACACAATAATAAATCCATAAATAATGATTAATTTACTAAAATAAAATTTAACCCTGGTGACAGGCGTGGTAAACATAAACAGATGCGTGTTTTCCTGATACTCTCTTGCAAAAATATGACCGGTTAATATGTAGTAACTGATAAATCCGGCTGCAACATTGACGAAGAGAACTATGCCCTCGAAATAGTAGGTCCAACCCCGTTTATCAATTGAATATCTGTAAAAAATAGCGCTCGTCGCAAATTCCAACAGCACAACAGCCAGCAATATAATATAGCTCAACAAGAAGGCCTTAGAGCCTTTAAGCTTAATGAGTTCTGCTCTAATCATGCCGCCCACCCTCTTCTGAAATGAGAGTCAGAAAGTACTCCTCTAGCGTCTGTTTTGAGGTGTGTATCTCATAGACTGAGAACTGATGATCTATTAACTGTCTATTTAAGGTGGCTGTATTTTCAATCGGACTATGAATTCTTAGTTGTTGTGGGGATATCACATCAGATTGAAGCTGCTTCATGTGCTCTTGCAGAAATGTTTGTACTGCTTCTGCATCGTCTACCTTTACATCTGTGTATTGCTCAAAACCTTCTTCCAACCGACTCAAACGATCTTCCGCTAACAGCTTTCCATTATGTATAATCCCGATGTGTGTAGCTAACTGCTGAATTTCGCTCAAGATATGACTGGAAATAAGAATCGTTTTTCCTTCTTCCTCGCACAACCGCTTCAATAGCTGACGAATTTCCTTAATTCCAGATGGGTCCAGTCCGTTCGTCGGCTCATCTAATATAAGCAACTCAGGGTCATGAACAAGCGCCCTTGCAATCCCTAATCTTTGCTTCATTCCTAGTGAAAAATTCTTGAACTTTTTTTTGCCGGTATGCTCTAATCCCACCGTAGCTAGGGTCCGTTCAATTCTCCCATCATCCTGCACCCCCATGTACATACAGCAGATTCTAAGATTATCTCGCGCACTCAGATTTTCGTATAAACCTGGTGTTTCAATAATCGTACCTATTTTCGAGAAAATAGAAGGGTAGTTTTTCTCCAAACGCTCACCAAACAAAAAAACCTCCCCACTTGTAGGCTCAATCAGCCTCATCAGCATGCGGATGGTAGTAGTTTTGCCAGCTCCATTCTCACCGAGGAAACCATAGATACTGCCACGCTCCACGTGTAAGGATATGTCGTCTACAGCTACCGACATCCCGAACTGTTTGCGGAGGCCTTTCGTTTCAATAACAT
Source organism: Paenibacillus sp. BT-177 (assembly GCF_025846815.2). NCBI lineage: Bacteria > Bacillati > Bacillota > Bacilli > Caryophanales > Paenibacillaceae > Paenibacillus > Paenibacillus sp. BT-177. Next base: position 433,442 of record NZ_JAOYTP010000003.1, read on the forward strand.
ACTGCATTTCTTTCATCCTCCTATACACACCAAATATAATTATTATACAGATTGAATCATCCACAAAATGTAAAAAACATCACAATTATTCATTTACCAATCATTATCCCGATAAAAACAAAACAGGCACCCGACGAAGCGTACACTTCGTTGCAGGTGCCTGTTTATATATAAACAACGTGGGATTACTTAGGCCTCAGTAGCCACGTTGATATTGTACAGGTACGGAAGGCTTTTCGCCACGCAGCGCCACCGCTGCATGAATCGCCCAATATGGATCGCGCAGCAATCCGCGTCCTACAGCGACCAGATCGGCATCCTCATTGCCGATTACAGACTGCGCCAAGGCTGGGTCATCCAGTACGCCAACGGCGATTACTGGGATGTTCAGCGCCTCGCGGATTTGGCGAGCAAACGGCACTTGATAGCCCGGATAGTTGCCTGGCTTTCTGGCTCCAGCCGGGCCTTCTCCACCCGAGCTGACATGGATCACGTCCACGCCCGCTGCCTGATATGCGCGGCTCAGCTCAATGGCATGATCCACATCGTATCCACCATCTACGTATTCCACCGCACTGATGCGTAAGATTAACGGCATACCCGCAGGCATTTCCTTGCGCACAGCCTGAATGACTTCTACGCCGAAACGGGATAGATCCTTTCCATACTCGTCATCTCGCTTGTTCGTAACTGGCGAATGGAATTGGTGAATCAGGTAACCGTGTGCACCGTGAAGCTCAATCGTATCCACGCCTGCTTGAACTGCCCGACGGGCGGCGTCTGCGAATTTTTGCACCATGCCACGCACTTCCTCCGTGGTCAATGCGCGCGGTTGTTTATAATTCACATCCGGATATGCAATGGCCGAAGGAGCCACCGGCTCTGCTGCATCCTCAGCTTTACGGCCTGCATGAGCAAGCTGTATGCCAACCTTGGCCCCGTGCGCATGAATACCGTCAACCAGCTTTTTATACGCCGGAATATGTTCATCTGACCAAAGCCCCAGATCGTAATCCGTAATCCGTCCATCCGGTTCCACGTCCGTCATTTCTATAATAATCAGGCCCGTGCCTCCAATAGCCCGGCTCAGGTAGTGGACATGATGCCAATCATTTGGAATTCCGTCCTTGTCTGTCACCGAGTATTGACACATCGGCGCCATAACCACCCGGTTTTTCAATTCCAAATCCTTCAGGGTGTACGGTGTAAACAACGAATTCGTCAAAGCGTTCATCTCCTTTTTATCTCTGCCACATAAACGAAAATACGTTCCAAATTACACGGTCTATTATAAGCATAATCGGCACAGTCCAAACGAAACAAAGAGATTCCCCAACTGGAGTATCCCTCATATTTGCACCGTGCAGTCATTATGTATATCGTATGTTGTAGATATATTGCACACAATCTATTATCCACAACTTAATAACTTTTTGCAAGTAAATATTTAAATATTATTAAATATTTTTTTGTCTGCCTTTTTCCCGACTCTTAGCCATAACACAAAAAGGCGCCCTTACGGGCACCTCTGCGAAAACTAGTCTTATTGCGCTGAGCCTAATTGAACCCATGCCTTCTCAATCTCTGCAACCGCCTGATCCTTGTTCATGTTGCCGCTAATATAAGCTTGCATCAGCTCGCCAAACTTTTGGTGGAATGTATCCAGCGAGTAGTTGACAGACAGATCACCGGACTTGGATGTTTTCAAAATGCTCTCCATTTCCTTAGGCATTTCCAGATCAGGAAGCGGCGCATCCTTGATTGGAGGGATTACCTTCGCTACTTGGGAGAACCAGTTCTTACCGTATTCCGAAGTGTACAGCCAGTTGAAGAATTCAATCGTTTCCTTGGATACTTCGGAATCCTTATTGATACGCAGCGCCTGATCCGCACCAGTAATGATGACTGATTGATCCGCTTTGTCACTCACCGGATATCCCATGATGCCAATCTTTAGATCAGGATTAATTTTCTTGATTGCTTCCTCGTCCCATGCACCTTTGCCCGTCATAAACGCAGCTTTACCAGAGGCAAAATCGCTCACTTCTGCATTGCTGTCCCGTTCCAGCGGCTTATCTGTACCATGCTTCACCGTCAGATCGATGAAGCTAAAGAAGTTGTTGTACAGCACGGGGTAGTCCTTGATTTTCGCTTTACCTGCAATAAAATCATTAACAAGTTGCTTCGGCTCTACGCCAGCATCCTGCGCGGCAGCATCTACATAATGTTGGAAGATATGCTTCCATACCCACCACTCTTTATACGCATTAGCAAATGGAGTAATACCTTTCGCCTCTAGCTTAGTAACAGCATCCTGCATCTCCGCAATTGTCTTCGGTGGGGAGGTTATACCAGCCTTGGTAAGCAAATCTTTGTTGTAAATCAACGCAAACAGGTTACCCTTGACTGGGAATCCCAACACTTTGCCGTCACTGGAACTCATATTCGCCCGGACAGCATCCGTCATGGCTGCTGCCAGCGGTTCATTGGTCAGATCGGCACTATAATCAGCATAGGTGTCGATGTCGCCTCCGGCTGTGGTCTGGAACACATCCGGTGTACTACCTGAAGCTATTTTTGACTTGAGAATTGTGTTGTAGTCTGCCTGCATGATCTCCAGATTGATCTTCACGTTAGGTTTGACCTTCTTATACTCCTCGATATACGCGTTAAAAGCATCGGTATACTCCGGTGAGGCTGTAAACATATTTATTGTAACCGTTTTCAAATCTTCTTTGCCGCCAGCACCTTCTTTAGCCGCATCTGTGCCGCCGCTGCCTCCACATCCGCTCAACAAACCGACCGTCAAAAGCAAACTGCCGGATAACGCCATCATCTTCTTTAACATGGATACTCCCCCATTTGTTTGTGATCAACGTCCATGCGCTCATTCTAAAAAATATAGTCCAATTTAAAAAGGCAGATTAGTGAAGCGTTAAGGGTAAAAAAGTGGTTTATTGCAGGCTCACGCGATACTCCGACGGTGACACCTGATAATAATTGCGAAAAGCCTTACTAAAATAGTTTTTATCCTTGTAACCGAGCATATCGGAAATTTCCTGAATTTTCAGACTGGAATCACCCAGCAGTTCCTTTGCCTTGTCCATTCTGACCTTCTGTACATATTCGTGAATGCCGTAACCAAACTGCTGTTTGAACAATTTCATCAGATATTCCCGGCTCAAAAAATAGGTTTCGGCAAAAAACGAGATTTTGATATTTTCAAAATAGTAACGGTCGATATACCTTTTGATCTCTGTAATATCAAAGGGCTGGTTTCCCGCTTGTGCATGTTGGACCCCGGCAATGTAAAGCTCCAGCATGCGGTGTAATCTCTGACTGTAGTCGGCAAAGCTCGTAAAATCAGCAGACAGATTGCCTTCAACCACGCGCCCCAGTTCTCCTAAGGTTTCCTCCTGATTAGGCGTAGACATAGGCGTACCCAGCTCAATCGCTGCTTCTCTCAGTAAAAAATGGAACTCCCGCAGCAATCGATCCGCATCCTGCAAACGGAAAACAGAACCTGCTGCCAATTGTTTCAACAGATCGCTCAGTAGTACCTTTGCCCGGTTTGCTTGACCGGTCTGAGCATCCTTTTGGATCGACAACAGTCGATCCGTCCATGGCACTTCCTCTGACGCACCCACTTGCCGGGGCACCGTATGGAGAATAGATTCTCCTTCCAACTTCAACACATCCGTGCTATGAATGAGCGTCTTGGCATCCCTATAAGCAGAAGCCAGCTCCACTACGTCTGTACAGAGCTTGCCCACGCCGGCTGCTACCACCATATTGAACAGCCCATGCAGGTTCGCAACCGCCTTCTGTGCCACCTGTGCCAGTAGGAGGGACATATGTTCTTGTTGTCCTGAGGCCAGGGTACAGATAGAAACGACCTCACGCTCTCTTCGCGGATGGGAGAAGCTAAAACAACGCAACCGTTCATCTGATGTCTGCGCTAATACATTCGTTACAGCAAAATCCATCAGATCGGCATCGCCATGAAAACGTGTCCTGCGAATCTCATCCCTGTTCAGCAGCCGCAGCACGATCACGCCAAAGCGGTTCCCCTGCTGATCTGCTCCAATCAATGGCAGCAACGCGGTATTGGCCTGCTTTTTAAAGCTACCGTCCAAAATGGACATATAGAGCTTTTCTTTCAGCTTCGGTAGTGACATATTTAGCGTAATGCTCTGATTAATGAACTCGTCTTGGCTTTGCTTACGGCTTTCCAGAATGTCCACCGCCTTGCGCAGTGCCTGATTCAGATCCTGGCGGTTGATAGGTTTGAGCAGATAATCTACCACCCGCGATTGAATCGCTTGTCGTGTAAATTCAAAGTCGTTGTAGCCACTAATGACAATCGTCAGCAGATGGGGATATGCCTTCTCGATAACACGAAGAAATTCGATGCCATTCATCTCCGGCATTTTCATATCGACCATCACCACATCGATAGGATGCTGACCCAGCAGCTCCATTCCCAACTTTCCATTCGTCGCCTCATAAATATGTTCGATACCCAGACGATCCCAGTCTCCAACAATACGAATGGCTTCGCGTAACGGTTCTTCATCGTCAATAATCAATACGTTATACATGGCTGACTCCTCCCCGGGGAATTTGCATTCTCATTTCTGTTCCTGTTTCATCCGTAAGTATGAATAACCCTGCCTGATCTCCATACAAAAGTTTCAACCGTGTGTTCAGATTTTTCAGGCCAATATGCTCGCTCTCCCGGTCTTCCCATTTTTCATCGAACGAATCCAGCACTACTTTCAGCTTGTCCTCTGAAATTCCAGGTCCGTTGTCCCTGACTGCAATTGTAGCGTCTGTAGCACCTGATTCGGCCGAAATGACGATCAGAATGTCGCTTGATACTTTTTCCAGCGCATGCTTGATAGAGTTTTCTACCAACGTCTGCACGGATAATCTCGGAATCGGCAGCTCCATCAGCGTGTCCTCCCATACCACTTCGACTCGAAGCCTCGCCCCGAATCTTGCCTTTTGCAGACCTATATACCGTTCAATATGCCTGAGCTCCTCGCGGGCAGCTACAATATCCTTGCCGTTGATGGAATAGCGCAGAGTTTGGGCCAATGCATCGACCATATCCGCCATGTCGAACATCTCCCGCTTTAATGCCTGTGTGGATATGGCTTGTAAGGCATTGTACAGAAAATGGGGATTAATCTCAGCCTCCAGCGCCTTGAGTATGGCATTCTTTTCGACCAACTTCATACGATAGCGCTCATTAATAAGTTCTTCGGTTCTTTGGACCATTTCGTTAAAATGCAGCGACAAATAGGCAATCTCGTCGTGCCCCTTCACAGGAGCCCTTGCCTCAAAATCTCCGGTGCTGAACCGTTTCATCTGGGTAGATAGCTTATGTAAAGGTCGGGTAATCGCGTTCGAGGTCAATGTCACCAAAATAATAGACACACCTAAAAATAAAGCCCCGATGACATAACTCCAATTCCGTGTGGTCGTAGCTGCCTCATAAATTTGGCGGTATGGAATCGGCTTGATGAGCTGCCACCCGTCCTTTTCGCCTGCATCATAAACGACCAAATACTCCTGGTTGCTGTTGCTGTCTGGCCACGTTACTTGTCCGCTTCCTCCCTCTCCAATCTGAGCCAATACTCCAGAATCACGCATTCGTTCATACAGCGGAAGACTGTTCACATAAAAGGGAACCCGTTCGGGGCTGATCAGCATCAGTTGGTCCCCTTTAGCCAGTGGAATATTCCGCATGATTTCATCTACAGCGCTCGTGTTGTAATAAAAGGACAACACTGCCTGCGGGTGACGGGATGCAATCGATCTCAGCACTCGATGGTAAGCCATAAAGCTGGCTTGCGGCGCCACATAGCCCATATCAGAGCGGGATTCCACAAAGGATTGAAAAGATTCGTTTGCAGTGCTGGCCATCGCCTCTTTATACCAGGGAAGCTTGGGAAGATCCGTGTTTATTCCTTTGCGTACCGTTATGTTATATGTCTCCCTAGTCACTACGTAGTATTGATGGCGGTCCGCCACATATAGATAGATCGCTTCCAGATCATTGCGGGAATAAAACATGTTGCGCAAGTAATTTTCAATGACCATTCGTGCAGCATAGTCCCGATTCTCATTAGCAATCGCGTTCATGATATCGTTATAGCGAAGCTGTGGCAGAGCCAGCTGCTGCATCCCCTCCAAGTAATCCTCCAAATTCTGATTGACCAGCAGCAGATTATTCGTCGTGCTGGCGATGCTATGGTTGACCGACTCCTTTTCAATCATCTGATAGGAAATAATCGTGAGTGAGCCCACCACCAGAATAATCACCGAGGTAAAAAGCAGAATGAGCTTGTTCACTAATTTTTGCGTAATCCGCTTCCACATGGATCGAAGAATTGTTCCTACACGCCCTGACATCATGATAACCGCTCCTTTTGAAAGCGTACACATTTTTACCCTCAACTGTTTTCTTAAATCCATTGGTCCGGCCCTAGGGGCTATCCTATACTTTCATTATATCTTAAACAGCTTGGAGCGAAAGACCGGAAAATGCTGAGAAAAAGAGGTGCGTTATGCTGAAAAAAAGGGGAACATGGGGCGACAAGGGCAGCAAGCTGGAATTTGGTTTATTCACACTGCCCGTAATCTTGTGCATTACAATTGCATTTTATATTCCGTTTTTGATGACGATACGCTATTCCCTGACCAAGTGGAACGGCATATCCAAACATCCGAAATTCGTGGGTCTAGATAACTTCAAGCAAATCCTGCTCGGAGACGCTAACTTTGCACATGCAGCCTGGTTTACAATCAAATACGCCATTTTGTACATTGTGCTGGTAAACGTGCTGGCTATTTTGCTGGCGCTCGTCCTCGACATGAAGCTCAAAAGCTCGGCCTGGCTGCGCGCGGCTTTCTTTATTCCTTATATCCTCAGCCTCGTTATTGTCGGCTTTATATGGAAATTCATCTTTATGCAAGGCTTTGAGTCTCTGGGCCACAGTACAGGCTGGGGCATCTTCCAGTTCAGTTGGCTAGGCGAGGAAGGGCTCGCGTTTATTTCCATTTTGGCGGTATCCATCTGGCAATCCATTGGCTTTTACATGGTCATTTATATTGCAGGTTTGCAATCTGTACCTGAGGATCTAAAAGAGGCTGCCATCGTGGACGGAGCAGGGCCGATCCGGAGATTTTTCAGTATTATTTTGCCGATGCTCGCACCCTCGATTACGATCTCGGTCTTCATGGCACTGACCAACTCGATCAAGGTGTTTGACGTCATTTTATCTCTGACTGGCGGTGGGCCAGGAGGTACGACATACAGCATTGCGTATGATATTTACCGAGATACGTTCCAGAACAATCTGTATGGCTACGGAACAGCCAAAGCCTTGATTTTATTCGTTGCAGTGCTGGTCATTACGATTATTCAATTGTCTATTTTCAAACGCAGGGAGGTTGAAGCCTGATGCAACGCAGCCGTACAGGACGTATTTTGCTGGAAGCGGGCATGATTGTATTATCGCTGTTATTTTTGTACCCGCTGTTTCTCGCCATTAATAATTCGTTCAAAAGCTTCGCCGAGGTCATGACCGACGTCATTGCGCTGCCCAAGCAGCTTTCGCTGGATAACTACGTATACGTATGGAAGTTCATTGACTATCCTCGTTTATTTCTGAATAACACGATTATCACTGTGCTCGGGCTGGCAGGCATTGTGCTGATATCCTCCATCGCTGCTTATAAGCTGGCACGGACGAAAAGCAAGTGGAGCTCCGCCATTTACATGCTGTGCATTATGCCGATGTTGATTCCATTTCAGTCCATCATGCTCACTGTCTTGCGACTGGCGAAAGACTTGAATTTGGCAGACAGCACTTGGGGACTTGGCCTGCTGTACTGGGGTTTCGGAGCCCCGCTGGCAGTGTTTATCTATCACGGCTTTGTGAAAGGCATTCCGGTCGAAATTGACGAAAGCGCCAAGATCGATGGAGCCTCAGGCTTTCGACTTTTCTTTTCCGTCATCTTCCCGTTGCTGAAATCGGTCACCGCCACTATTGTTATTATCGACGTGATGTGGATATGGAACGATTTTCTGCTTCCACTTCTCATGGTTAACGGCTCACCCAGCACCAAAACACTTACGCTGGCTGCCTATACTTTCGTTGGGCAATATACATCAGACTGGCAATATGCCATGACCGCAATGGTAATGGCTGTGCTGCCCTCCATTATCGTATTTATCTTTCTGCAAAAATACATTGTTAAGGGCGTAGTGGCCGGGGCCGTCAAAGGCTGAGACAACTACACCCTTACAGATGGCCCAAAGAGGACTTGCGTAAAGTTTACGCAAGTCCTCTTGTCTTCGTGATGTCCATGCCCGTACTTATGTACAGTAGGATATTAAGCCTTAAACTTGCCTAGCGCTTTCAGTATCTCTTCCATTCTTAATACTACTATCCTTATAGGTAGGCGCCACCTTCCTTGACATTTACTCACTTAAATGATTTACTAATTTTATTATTCGTAATCATTACTATTTAAAAACAAAACGAAAAGAGCTACTGCTTTCCTATCATGCATTACAGCCACGACTGTACATTCGACATTTTATAAAACTTTCGAAGGGATGAGTGATTACGTTGGCAAACGCTATGGAAAGAGAAGAGAAAATACCGGTCACGGTGCTAAGTGGGTACCTCGGTTCCGGCAAAACCACACTGCTGAACTACGTACTGAACAACCGGGAAGGCTTACGGGTAGCTGTCATCGTTAATGATATGAGTGAGGTTAATGTGGATGCCGATCTCGTTCGCGACGGTGGAGGATTATCTCGTGTGGATGAGAAGCTGGTAGAAATGTCTAACGGCTGCATCTGCTGCACCTTGCGCGAAGATTTATTAAAAGAGGTAGAGCGACTGGCGCTCGAAGGAAAATTCGACTATATCCTTATTGAGTCTACAGGTATAGGTGAACCCATTCCGGTGGCCCAAACCTTCAGTTATGTAGATGAGCAAAATGGAATTGATTTGACCAAGCTGACCCGATTGGACACAATGGTCACCGTCGTGAACGCACCTGAATTTTGGAAAGACTTCTACTCTAGAGACTCCCTTAAGGATCGCGGACAGGAAATGGCGGCAGAGGATGCACGCGGTATTGTTGATCTGCTCATAGAGCAGGTGGAATTTTGTGACGTGCTAATCATTAATAAATGCGATCTGGTATCCCCAGAGGAACTCGAACGATTGGAAAAGGCGCTGCGCGGCATTCAACCGCACGCCAAAATCATCCGTTCCGAATACGGTAGAGTGGACCCAAAAGAGATTTTAAACACGCATCGCTTTGATTTTGAAACAGCTAGTCAGGCAGCGGGTTGGATACAGGAAATGAACAAGGAAGAGCACATACCGGAGACAGAGGAATATGGCATTGCTTCGTTCGTGTACAAGCGTAAAATCCCGTTTCATCCCGGACGTTTATTAAAATGGCTGGCTCGATGGCCTACTGAGGTTGTACGGTCCAAGGGATTGGTGTGGCTCGCCACGCAAAACCGCACTGCTTTTACATTCAGTCAGGCGGGGAGCTCCAAACAATTCGCACGCGCAGGACTATGGGTGTCTGCTTTGACTGAAGAAGAACGACAATACTATCTCGGGGATGATTTTGAAAAAACACCCGATTGGGATGAAAAATACGGGGACCGAGTTACCAAACTCGTATTTATTGGTATCGATATGAACCGGGAAGAAGTCGAACGAAGCTTGGATGAGACACTGCTAACTCCTGAAGAGATGGAACAGGACTGGCGCAGACTGCCTGACCCGTTTACGAAAAACATATAATGAGTTTGAAAAAGCGCCTAAAGTGAGCAACCACCCTTAGGCGCTTTGGCATTATTTATGCTTAACCCATTGCGCGCTATCCATCGGCCAAAAGATCACATCCGCACGTCCAACAATGTCCTTGATGGAAACAAAACCAATAGCACGGCTATCTCTACTATTATTGCGGTGGTCACCCATCACAAAAATATACCCCTCAGGAACCTTGGAATCGGTTATGGTTCCGTTTGGAAAGTCCACATTATTATATAATTCTCCCTTAGCGTGAGCATCTTGGATAGCTCCTTGAATGTAAGGCTCCTCTACTTTCTTACCGTTCACATAAAGATGATCACCTTGATACTGGATTGTATCTCCAGCCACTCCAATAACACGCTTAATAAAGTCCTTTTGTTCCTTTTTTACATGGAATACAACAACCTCGCTTGCCTTGGGGTCACGAAAATCGTAAATTACCTTATTCACGACCACTCGTTCATCTGTTTTGAAATTCGGTTCCATGGATGCTCCCTCAACAATAAATGGCGCAAATAACAGCCAACGTATAATGAACACGAGCACAATGGCAACAATAATTGCCTTAAGCCAATCAATCATCTCCTTGTTCATTCGCGGTCGCTTCTCCTGCAATGGTTCGGAAGTTGAACTCGTCAAATGCTTCCCGCTCTCCATATGCTAAACCCACCTTTTCTCACAGTTTTCATTTCTATTATATGTATAATGTTTAAGTATAATCAAATTTTCCCAGCCTGGCAAAACCATATTTTTAGTTGAAACAAAAGTGTGAACTTTTTTTCACAATATCAAAAAAACAATAAAAAACTGTTGATGCAAACGTTAACATATATTACACTGTGCATATACTTCTTAGAGCGTTTTGGACTTATGATGGATCAATCTGTCCCCCAGGAGGTGTCCTGTTTTTTAATGGAAAGACAGCATGAGTCGCTTTTATATGTGCTATCTTCTTTTAAAATATGAGCTCAGATAAGGAGGAATTTACATGTTTAAACGGAATGATCGTTCAAAAAACGGCTTTAACGCTCTAAGACTCGGTGTTTCTTTTGTTTTTGCTTCTTCTTGCCTTATTGGAACCGCTTACGCAGATGTTCCATCCAACAACCTCCCCTCTACCACACTCACAGAGGAGGCCGTCAGCGCAACCGATTCAGCAGCTGTTTCCACCACGTTAGCGGCAGGTGATTTGTATGTAGCTCCTAATGGTAACGTGTCCAATCCAGGCACGATATCTAGTCCTACCACCCTCGAAGCAGCACTGACACAAATTGCTCCTGGTAAAACCATCTACCTGCGCGGTGGTAACTACGCCTACTCTTCAACGATTACAATTCAGCGTGGAAATAACGGCAGTAACGGCTCACTCAAGGGGTTAGTCGCTTACGGTAGCGAAAAGCCTGTACTTGATTTTTCTGCTCAGGCCTTTGGTTCAGCCAATCGGGGACTTCAGCTTAACGGAGACTTCTGGCTGGTCAAAGGTCTTGAAGTCAAAGGTGCCGGAGATAACGGTATCTATATCGGCGGCAGTAATAACCGAATTGAAAATGTGGAAACCCACCACAATCGGGACACCGGACTCCAGCTCGGGCGTTATTCCCCTAACGCTTCCACCAGTGAGTGGCCTGCGAACAATTTGATTTTGAATTCCTACTCTCACGATAATGCCGATCCCGATAATGGCGAGGATGCCGATGGCTTCGCAGCCAAACTGACTGTAGGATCAGGCAACGTGTTCGATAACTGCTTGGCAGCATACAACGTAGACGATGGCTGGGATCTATACAGCAAAACGGAAACAGGCCCTATCGGTGCCGTAACCATTTTGAACAGTGTGGCCCATCACAACGGGCAAACCTCTGATGGAACGTCTACTGCGAACAGTGACGGCAACGGCTTTAAGCTGGGTGGAGACAAAATCAAAGTCAACCATATTGTAAAAAACAGTATTGCTTTCCAAAACAAAAAACATGGTTTCACCTACAATAGCAACCCTGGCACCATTACTTTGACCAACAATACTTCATGGGACAATGGACAAAGCAATTTCGCCTTTGACAAGGGTGAACACGCTTTCATTAACAATCTTTCTTTTGAAGGGAAAGCAAGTGATAAAACAAGTGGCACAGATCAAGATAACTCAAACGTTTGGTGGAAAAACAAAAAAACGACGAATGCCAAAGGTCTCGCAGCTAGTGCAGACGACTTTGTCAGTCTCGTGCCTTCCATCACTCGAGGCGCAGACGGTTCCATCCAGCTGGGTGATTTCCTTAAGCTGGCCAAAGGAAGCGATCTGATTGGCTCGGGTACTCCGAGCGGAAATATAGGAGCACGGTAAAAGCCCTACCTAATCAGGACGCCTGGCCCATCTACCAACCTAGACAATTCTGCATAATATAGCGACCGGTGATTGTCCTCATAACCAGACAAAATATGAGGTGAACAGATCATGGAACGAAAAATCACACTGAAACATACACTTGCCTATGGAAGCGGTAACATGCTGGGAAGTGGCGCACTTGCTATTAGCGGTGCATGGTTAATGTACTTTTATACAACCTTTTGCGGACTGTCTCCTGTTCAGGCCGCAGCCATTTTCTCTGTTGCCAGCATCATAGATGCGGTCAGCAATCCGATCATGGGCTTTATCAGCGATAACTTTCACCGAACCCGCTTAGGCCGTAAATTCGGCAGACGCCGTTTTTTCATCATGATGGGTATCCCGCTGATGCTCGTGTATCCGATGCTTTGGATAGATGGGCTGGGCTTCTGGTATTACCTGAGTACGTACGTGCTGTTTGAACTGGTGTACACCTCTGTCATGGTGCCGTATGAAGCACTAGCGTCTGAGATGACCCGAGACTTCGGCGCACGCTCCAGATTGACTGGATGGAAGGCCATGTTTGGTAAAATCGCCAATTTTGCTGCCGCTTTTATCCCTGGTCGCTTTATTGCTGCTTACGGCAAAGACTCTCCATTACCTTTCTTGTATACCGGTCTCGTTTTTGCAGCAATTCTGCTGATTGCCATGGCTTTCTTGTACAAAAACTCCTGGGAACGTCCAAGTGAAGAACTGCAAAAGGAACTGGAAGGTGAAGCTCCGCTTTCCTTTATAGATTCCATGAAAAAGTTGTTTATCGACATTTCCTCCACTTTTCGGGTCAAGACGTTCCGTCATCATCTCGGCATGTACCTGGGCGGATTTTCAGCCGAGTGGCTGTTTACTTCAGCTTTTACGTACTTTATTGTCTTCTCCTTGTTCCAAAGCTCGGAGATGGTATCCAATCTGAACAGCTTTAACTCTGTCATTCAATTAATTTCTACCTATTTCTTCATCCAATTCTGTGTGCGTAAAGGGTTCCGTATGCCTTTCATCGCCGCACTCGTCGTCGTTTGCTTTAGCGTAGCAGGTTATGGCCTGCTCTATATGACGGGAGCCTCTAATACAATGATGTGGCTATATGTCATCACACTGTTCATGGGACTTGGTACGGGTGGCGTCTACTACATTCCTTGGAATCAATACACATTCCTTGCCGATGTGGATGAAGCGTTGACTGGTCGTCGCCGGGAAGGTATTTATGCGGGTATGATGACTTTTGCCGGAAAAATGGTGCGGGCCGTTGTCGTTTTCATTCTCGGCTGGGTGTTACAGCACTTTGGCTTTGTATCCGGAGCTGAAAGTCAGCCAGTCTCTGCTCAGCACGCTATCTTTTATGTACTCGTGGTGGGTACGATTGTTCTCGCGATCATCGGGATGATTGCTTCTGTTGTAATGAAGCTGGATATTGACAGCCACAAGAAGCTAATCGCCGAGATTGACCGCCTCAAAAACGGCGGCTCGATGAAATCAGCCAAGCCAGAGGCTCGCAAAGTGTTCGAACAGCTGACAGGCTTCAGCTACGAGCGGTGCTGGGGCAACAACAATGTGGGCTTCAAGAGCAGACCCGTTGACCCTAAGACACACACTCCGTCTATGTAATCAGCAATAACAATTACAGATTAAACTTTACTGAAGAGGTGACTGTATCATGGCAAATTCAACTTCGCAACCAACAACCAATCCTACAAAAACAGAATCCTGGGCTGTACGTATGAGCGAATCCGTGCTTAAACGGAGTCCAGAACGTTATGAGAAATGGGAATATGACCATGGCGTGATTTACAGAGGTCTGGAATGGGTTGGCGAACTGACAGGTGATCCCAAGTATATGGAATATATAAAAAAACATATGGATCACTTTGTTGACGAAAATGGCGTGATTCAGCGCTATAAAGTAGATGAATACAATATTGACCACGTAAATAACGGTAAGCTGCTCTTCACTCTGTATCGTGCCACAGGAGATGAACGCTATAAAAAGGCAGCCTTCCAATTACGCAGTCAGTTGGAAAAACATCCACGCACAAGCGAAGGCGCATTCTGGCATAAACAAATTTATCCGTATCAAATTTGGCTTGACGGCTTGTACATGGGTGCCCCGTTCTATGCTGAGTTTATTCGCGAATTCGGAGATCCATCAGAGTTTGATGATGTGACCCTGCAATTCAAGCTATGCTACAAGCATACGCGTGATCCTGAAACAGGTCTGCTCTATCACGCTTGGGATGAGAAGCTGGAGCAGCCTTGGTGCAACCCGGAAACAGGCTGTTCCAAAAATTTCTGGGGCCGCTCAATGGGCTGGTTTGTCATGGCACTCGTCGACGTGCTGGACTACATCCCAGAAGATCATGCAGATCGTCCCGTCTTGATCGATATGCTGAACGAAACACTGGAGGCCTTGCTGAAAGTGCGTGATAAGGAAAGCGGCGTCTTTTATCAGGTGCTCAACCTGGGCCATGTGAAAGGCAACTATCTGGAAGCATCTGCTTCCTGCATGATTCTATATGCTATTGCCAAAGGTGTTCGCAAAGGCTATCTGCCAGAGCATTATCGTCAAGAGGCGGAAATCATCCGTAAAGGTATTATTGATGAGTTTATCACGATTACTGAAGAAGGACTTGTGAATCTGAACAAAACAGTACAAGTAAGCGGTCTGGGTGGTAAAGATCGCCGGGATGGTACCTTCGCTTACTATATCAGTGAGCCGATTATAACTAACGATCCCAAAGGTATTGGCGCTTTCATTCAGGCGATGGGAGAAGCGGAGCGCATCTAAACGATGCGGACTATATACTCTTAGATAGCACAAAGGACGGTGGCGATCAGCCCCGTCCTTTTCTCATATATATCTTACTTCATAACCTTAAATTCATATCCCTGTTTCTTCAGATATTCTATAATTTGCGGCAATGCTTTGGCCGTTTCTTCTTTACCATAGGTGTCATGCATGAGTATGATTGCTTTTTCTCGACCTTTGACTGACCTTATAAACTGGTTGATTAGTGCCGGTGCTTTCTTGGATCTTCCCTCTGCATCCTTCGTTAATACATTCCAGTCCACCTGATGGTAATCCTTTTGACGCAAAACCTTATCCAGAGCAGCCATTCCCTGTGGATTTCTTCTGTTCCATGTCATGTGGCCCCCAGGGAAGCGGATCATTCTGGTGGAGAATTCTGGCCCCAGAATACTTTTTAGAACCTGATTGTTCTTCTCGATCTCCTGCATAACATGATCCGTATTTACTCGTCTGTTCGGATATAAATATTTATAATTATGTGAGTACGTATGGTTTCCTATCGCGTGACCCTCTTTGACAATTCTTTTGATAAGGTTCCTGGTATGCTCATTTTCATTGGCTTCTTTACCTACAATAAAAAAGGTTGCCTTGACCTTCTGCTTTTTCAGAATATCTAATATCTGAGGTGTGACCGTCACGGACGGACCATCATCAAAGGATAAGTAGGCCACTTTTTTACCATCAGCTCCATCGGGCATTTGCCCTAGCATTTGCTGATTTAAATATTTTTCGACAAAGGCACCGTCTTCTACATCGGGATCATTTTTTGGAGAGGCCGCTTTACCCTTTGCCCCTGCGCTGGCTTTAACATTTGATGAGCCGGAATCCGTTTTTTTAGCAAGCTCCTGGGTCGGCGCGTGTGGCTTGCTATCCGAAACCTTTATCGCAATAAAAGTAATACAGCCTGCCACAAATAATATAATAGCAATCAGTATCAGCCTTCTTCTGTTCCTCTTCAAGCGGTGCTCACTTGTTCTACTATGTGAATAACCCTTTTCCATTAGATTATGTACCTCCACACTAAAATAAGAAAAACCACCGGAGCAGGGTGAAAGGGCACCTTACAACGAACATTGCAAAACTCTGAGGTTTAGCCAATGAAAGTTTAAGGGTGCACTTCAACCAGGGGACGGACAACCTACTTCCCGGTGGTTTCTTATCTTGCATTTGCATAATTTATGAATATCATTGCGGTTCTGCTCATTAAGATTGCTTCGTTAGGGCCTCAGCCAGCAAAGATGCATAGGCTTTAGCGCCTTTAGGTTTTAAATGTACTCCATCATGCTCAAAATATGAGTCTTTACCAGAACTTGCTGCATACCAGTCAATCATTGTAATTCGCGGATCTTGGGATGCAGCTTCGGCAAGATGCTTGTTCACAATGCTCTCCCAGGGCCGTGGTACACGGGTATTCACAAGTATAATACGCTTCGTATCCTTCAGGCTGGCGAGCAGATCAGATAACTGGTCCTTGGTAAAAGCGCCGTTCGTACCCAGTTCAATAATCACCGTCTTACCCAGCTGTCCGTTCTGTCTCAGTTGCTCCAGTACAGCAGGGGCTTCCGTCATTTGACGGCCGATCCGTCCATCCACAACGGCCCCCGGGAAGTATTCCTGAATGTACGACTGTACATCGAGCATGACAGAGTCTCCAATGGCGGTCACGCTCGAACCATCGCCTGTCATAGACTTAGCCTGTTTGGATGTAGTCGAAGGTTCCGTCGTCGTAACGCCATCCGCAGTACCAGCCTTGACTGTCGTGTTTTTAGGCGTCTGGGCTTGGGACGGAGCTTTACTGTCCTGGACTCCTTGTGACTTGATGGCTGTAGGCTCCTTGGAAGCTACGGACACCGTTCCGTGAAGCGGCGGCATCGCCTTTGCCTTTGCAATTGGCTTCTCATCACTAGATGCTGCCTGCAACGTTGCGTCAGGAGATACCACGTACAGGTGAACTGTACCCACACCAATACCTATACAAAGCATTGCTGTTGCGGTTGTAGAGACCCATCTCCACCGTACCTGTCGGCGAACCGTTGAACGAATTCCTGCAATCCAGTGCCGGAATCCATCGTGCCGAATCGGTTCCTCGACATATTTAAACGAGAGAGACGCCAGCAGTATGGTAGCTAGCAATTGTATAACGATACGCATCACATGCACACCATCGGTGTCCACCTGAGGTGTAGTTAGCGTGATAACTGGAAAATGCCATAGATACAGTCCGTAGGAACGGGCGCCTATCCAGCGTAGCGGCTTGCGTCCAAGCAGGCGACCGAGATGGCTCACTGGGTGTGCCAACGCTGCGACCACAATAGCAGTGACCACAGCAATCCCCAGCAAGCCGCCGCGGTACAGAGATGGATCATATTCATTCGAGGCCCACGCCCAGTGGCATAGCAACAGCAAGCTGATTGCACCGACGCCATCGAGAAGCAAGCGCGCCTTCGCAGAAGCATGCTCTTTCAGCTTGCCGCTTGGCCATACCAAGGCCAGCGCCGCACCAATCAGTAGAGCGAAGCCGCGTGTATCCGTGCCATAATATACCCGGCTCGGATCGCTTCCCGGTACGTAAATCACGGCCATGAGGAGCGCGGATATTAACGCCAGACAAATCACCCATCCGGCCAGTACAATACGCTTGGGCATGTACTTTAGTCCAAGCGCCAGCAGTAAAGGCCACAGGATATAAAACTGCTCCTCCACCGCAAGCGACCACAGATGCCCAAGCGGAGAAGGAGGGCCGAAACTTTCAAAATACGAAACCTGATGAAAAATAAACCACCAATTGCTCATATACACCAATGCGGCAGGTACATCTCCGCGCAAGGCCGTAAGCCGTGACGGATCGAAAAGCAACGAGCACAGGACAATGGCAGCCACAACCGTCAGCATGGCAGGCAGCAACCTTCTGGCACGACGCACCCAGAAATCTTTCATTTTAAAACTATGATATGTATCCCACTGACTGACTAGAATATCTGTAATCAGATACCCCGACAAAGTAAAAAAGACGCCTACACCCAACAAACCACCCGGCAACCAATCCGGATTCAGATGATACACAATGACTGCGATGACCGCCAGTGCTCTTAATCCATCCAAACCTGGCATATAACGACGTTGTGACGACAACCGATTAGACTTCATTTCAGCCGCCGTCCTTCTTGCAAATTCGAACTCTCTGTCTGTTTCAATGCTCTTCTGCCCTTTCCCTCTCCTGCACATCGTCTGTGCGGTGCCCTGTAGCCTTTTCATTCATTATATAAAACTTCATAATCGTAATGATTTCATTGAAGTTAAAATTAATGACAATGTTTTTATTATATCATTCCTTTCCACAGTTAGGTAACTGCTGATAGATATACAAAAAAAGGCATCTCTTCCCTTAGGAAGAAAATACCTTTTTTTAAATTCGTATCTATTAAAATTTGATGATCCCTGAAGTATGAAGGAATACCAACAACATCAGGATCGGTGCAACATAGCGAAGGCCGAACAACCATACACGGAACCAGATAGGCTTGAGATTGGCATGCTCGCCAGCAGTTTTCCAGTAGTACCCTGTGAATATAACAATCAGTAAGCCACCAAGTGGCAAGAAGATGTTGGACGCTGTGAAGTCAACAAAGTCAAAGAAGGATTTGTCGCCCACCTTTAACTCTGGAACCAACCCCATAGACAATGCAGAAGGGACACCCAGCAACAGACACAGGATCGATACGATGACAACCGAGCGAACCCGGCCCCAACGGAACCGCTCCATAACATAAGCTACGGGTACCTCCAGCAGGGATACCATAGAGCCTAATGCTGCAACCGCCAGCAATACGAAGAACAAACCGCCGAAGAAAGCTCCGAAAGGCATGGCGGAGAATGCAGCCGGTAAAGCAATAAAGACCAAAGAAGGTCCTTGGGCAGGGTTAATGCCAAAGGAAAAGGTTGTAGGGAAAATGATCATACCTGCGATAAACGCATAAATTAAATCCCCACCACCAACTGCCAGCATGGCTCCACCCAGCGATTGTCGACGATCCACATAAGCACCATAAGTGACCATGATCCCCATCCCCAGTGAGAGGGAGAAGAAGGCATGTCCCAAAGCAACCAATGCAGACTCTATACTTAACTTAGAAAAATCAGGATTCAAAAAGAAGGATACACCCGCACCAGAACCTGGCAACATGAGAGCGTTAATCATCAGCACGAGCAACAGGATGACCTTAGCAGGAATCAAAATTTTATTAAACTTTTCAATTCCGTTCGATACCCCAAGGGTAACCACAACTGCTGTAAATGCAAAAACAATTAACAACCACACCAACGGTGCATAACCGGAGGAAAATGAAGCAAACTGACCCGCAAAATCATTATTCGAAAACAGACTTCCGCTAAATGCCTCTACAGCATAATGCAGTGTCCATCCTCCTACAATGGCATAGAACGACAAAATAACAAACGGCACGATAACAAACATAATGCTCATCTTGCCCCAAATTGGATGTCCGCCTACTTTCACCATTGCAGAAGCAGCACTTCCTCGACCTGCACGGCCAAGCGCAAGCTCTGCTAAAAGCACAGGCAAACCAACAAGCAACAAGCAGACAATAAACAACAAGAAAAATGCAGCTCCGCCATATTGTCCGGTAATATACGGAAATTTCCAGATGTTACCTAGTCCTGCCGCACTCCCGATCGCTGCCAAAATGAATCCAGCCGACGAGAAGCGTTCATTCTTATCAGACAGGTTATTCTGCCCCTTGCCCAAATTCATGGTATCCCCCTCATTCTCTCTACTTACGCATAAACTTGAGCATGCGTACATAAATAATTTTTTCTCATTATAGCGTAAGTAGGATGTAAGGTCATGCATAATTTTTCACTATTACCGGATTTATTTTCATAATGTTCAGTATCTACACAATACAACAAAAAACTACATTTTTTCTTCAGTATCCTTCTTAATAATGGTCTCTCCCATACGATTGGATACTTTTTGGTAAATATACGAAATGGCCAGTAATACAACTCCAAAAGAGAAATAGGCTACAATAGTGCTTCCTGACGTTAACAGATGTAGATCGTACAAAAGCAGCTTACCTGTCGATAGCAGGGTCAAACCCAATCCAAATCGGCGGATGTAGACCACTCGTTTGAGGAAGCCGTATACAATATACAAAATAGCCAGCAGCAGATACACCAGACTGAACACAAGACCTGCGTCTCCCAGACGGAACTGAACTCCGAGAAAGGCGGTAATGATACCCAACAAATATACTCCCATAATGACCGGATACAGCTCATTACTTCTATACTGTCGAGTCATCAGCGCGTTTAGGAAGTCCCTGCTGCTGAAGAATACCAGTACATTAAAGGCTGCCAGTACAATTAACGCCACGTAATCAGCAGCCGTATTCTGCGCGTAATCCTCATGCAAGGTTGGAATCGCTACGGTAACCACCAATGCCAGAGCGTAGCCTATGACGTACAATGTCAAGCTATAGTATTTAATCACCCGATCGTACAACAGCCTCACTTTAGGCAGGAAATAAGCTAACACCAGGGATACGCAGGTGAACAACAATACCTTGTACAAGGTGTAATGTGCAAACTCATCGGATACGACGATGTTATACCAATGACCAGCTTCATACAAAAGATAGAGGTACACGTTCACCAAAGCTACATATTTAAATCCTTGCATGATATGCATTTCGTACAAACGATTGTTTTTGAAAGCATTCGGACGGCTAAATTCAATCGCATAGAAGACAGTAACGATCAACATTCCCAATGTAATGAGCGTATATTTGAGCCCAAAATAATCCGTCTCAAAGCCTGATAACAGATATATAGGGAAATCGATGAAAAAGAATGCGCCCAGACACAGTCCTAGAATGCCCCAACCTGCACGCTCTAATTCCTTCAAGCGATAGCGATGTCCATATAATGTGAGGAGCACTGCCTCGATTAACCAGCCCATGGACAACCATCTGACTCCAAACTGGAACGGAATCATGAGAATGGCAAAGGTCAATGATGTCGCATAAAATAGTATTTTGGTTTGTTTCTCCTCTGGAATATATCGACGAACCCATTGGCCCAAGCCCCCATACACCAAGCAAAAGACGAGTGCCAGCAATCCTTTGTAATCATCCAGGCCTGCATCACCGAACAGAGAATACAGAACGGAACAGCTCACGACTGTATTCAGAGCCAACAGGGAGAAATCCAGCCATGATAGTTTTGTTTTGAATCGGAACGGCACCCACAGTGTCATCCCGAGATACATTGCAAATGTAATGATTGCATACAGCATGCTGGCTATGGTGCTGTCTGATAACCACGTGAGTACAACCATTAATGGGGTATTGAGTAGAAAGCTGATATATTGCACGATGACCCACCGTTTGCGGAAGGATACGAGCAGGATCAACAGGTTCAGCAGGAATAGATAACCCATCGCAATATACACGGCGTTTCCTTCCAACCCGTTTGCAGCCATATAGGAAAACAACGGGAGATATCCTCCTACTAAACCGAAGGAACATATCGTTCGAGACTCATATCTTAATGACAACAGCACAGCGGTCACTGTAACTAGAACGGACAAGCCTATGCCTGTATACATTCCTATGATTTCTAGCAAAAAGTAGCTATAAAATATGGACCCGTACAGTACAGAAATACCGCCGCCCAAAATACCGAGCGCAAAGGTCTGCTTCTGCTTGCGATACAACCACTCGCCGCCGCCCAGCATTAGCGCTCCTAGCAAAAAGAAGGCAACGCCCTTCATATTTCCTGTAAACCAGTTTGAGTATGAGTATTTAAAAGCGGCTCCCACACCCAAGATAATAAGCAAAATTCCTAGCTTGTTAATCCAGTTCAATCCCAGCATCATTTCAAACTGATTCTGCTTCATACGCTTCTGCATCGTTTCTTCGCTGATCTCTTCTTCCCCGAGTTGATGGAGCTCGTGTGCCGTCTGATGAAGCAATTTGCGCTCTGCCTCCTGAAACCGCCTGCGTTGCTCCATGATCCGGTCACGAATCTCCTCTGAGAATAGTCTCAGTCTAGCGACGATCTCATCCTGATCCTCTTTAAGCTCATGAGTGGTTTGCTGAATAAGCTGGTCCACCCGGTTTTTAGCCCCATACTCAATGGATGTCAGCCGATTTTCCCCTTCTGCGTTTCTGGAAGCAAAATAGGTCTCCAGCTTTTCCCGCGAAATGCGAATCATATTCGCCTTTTCGCTCAGCATTTGCTCTGTCAGCGCAGTACGCAGCTTACCATTTTCCTGCTCAATATGTCGTACCCGCTCTTCCAAATGAATGCAGCGAGCCTGATAATCCTCGAACTTTTTTCGCAGCACCCCATTCTCCAGAATGATATCTGAAGCTTCGTAATCTGCAATTAATGTTTGATACTCCTTGAGCAGCTTATTCTGTTCTTGGCGGATCGTATGTAAACGATCTTTAAAATCCTCCATGTTCTCCTCCATCGCTGTTCGTTTTGGTAATCAATACATTTTACATGAAATTAAAATAGCATTATAGAGACTATAGCCCATTTTGGACGCTGAATCGAGGCTATTACTTAAATATTCTTCCAGTTTCATCATCGCAGATGAAGTAGAATGGATATACATAAGAAATAAAGCCTACCTTTCCTCTTCGCAAACATGAAATCCGAATTATTTACACTGTGTATGTATTTTTTTTGGAAAGATCATGTTGAAAAAGGGAAGTAATCCAATGTACAGACTCACGCCCTTGATTAACTTGCCAAAAATCCGTATACTAACAAAAAAGCAAACGACATTATGCCTATGAAGAGCATCCAACTCGGAGGCGTTTACGCCAAGGATTATACGTTAGTGTACGATATGGCGATATGTTCCTAAGTAAACCGGACCCGCCCGTTAAAGCGGAGCAAAGTGGATTGGAGAGTCATGACATCAGTCATGCTGTCCGGTCAATTTGGGTGGCACCGCGAGATCAAAGCGCTCCTCGTCCCATGTGGATGAGGGCGCTTTTTGTATTTTTATCCGAAGAAGGAGTGCGGTGTCATGTTGGATATCAAATGGATCAGAGAGCATCAAGAGCAAGTTCAGAGAGCAGCGGACGACAAAGGAATACAGGTATCGGTCACAGAGCTGTTAACCCTGGATGATCGGAGAAAGCAGTTGCTTCAGGAAGTAGAACAGCTTCGTCAGACACGCAATCAGTGCAGTCAGGATATTGGGGCACTGATTCATGCCGGAAAGAATGAACAGGCGGAACGGGCTAAGCGGCAGGTTAAAGAAATTAACGGACGACTAGATCTTCTGGAAGTTCCGCAACAGGAAGTAGAGGAACAGTTTCAACAGCTTTTGCTTCTGATGCCTAATATCGTATCGCCAAATACGCCATGGGGAAGAACGGATGAAGATAATGTAGAATTGGAGCGGGTCGGGACGATACCTGACTTTGGATTTGAACCCAAGGATCACATGACGCTCGGCCAGCTTCACAACCTGATCGACGTGCCTCGCGGTGTCAAAACAGCCGGTACCCGTAACTACTATCTGACGGGGGCTGGGGTGGCGTTGCACCGGGCTGTGCAGCAGCTTGCTGTTGATCTGCTAAGCGAACGAGGATTTCAGCTGCTGGACGTTCCATTAATGGTACGCTCCGAGGCAATGCGCAGCACTGGCTTTTTCCCGCTTGGATTGGATCAGACGTACCGTATCGCAGGGGAGGATCAATGGCTTGTAGGCACCTCGGAAGTTCCGCTGGTCTCGTATTACAGCGGAGAAATTGTGGACGTTACAGACCCGATTCGGCTGGCGGCGGTATCCGTATGCTTCCGCAACGAGGTCGGCTCGGCCGGAAGGGACGTTCAGGGACTGTATCGTGTGCACCAGTTTGCCAAGGTGGAGCAGGTCATCATCTGTGAGGCGAGCTTGGACGCTTCAGAGCAGATGTTTCAGGAAATTACGCGTAATGCGGAAGATCTGCTTCAACTGTTGGAGCTGCCTTACCGCAAGATGGCTGTCTGTACAGGCGATATGTCGCAAAAAACCTACAAGCAGGTGGACATTGAGACATGGATGCCTAGTCGACAGGCTTACGGCGAAACACACTCGTCGTCCCAGCTGCTTGATTTTCAGGCGCGTCGTTCCAACATCCGGTACCGTAACGCGGACGGCAAGCTTCAATATTGTTACACACTCAACAATACAGCGGTCGCTTCGCCTCGGATCTTGATCCCGCTGCTAGAGCATCACCAACAAGAGGACGGTTCGATCCGCATTCCAGAAGCTTTACGCCAGTATATGCCGCAGCATATGGATTTTTTGCGTGTGCCCACGTCATGAAAATATGGGCACACTCTGAAGAAGCGTAGAGACAAATGAGTAGGATTTCCTCACAGTAATAAACACAAAAAAGACGAAGGACAACGATCCTTCGTCTTTTTTAATGTCTCACTGCGCTTCTGCTTCCCATGCACTGGCAGGACCAAAAAATTCATAGTGGATATCCGATGCAGGGATATTCCACTCCTTCAACAGGCCGTATACCGATTGCATGAATCCCACAGGGCCGCAAAAGTAATATTGGGCATTACGTTCCGGTATTACGGATTGCAGCCAAGCCAGATCCAAACGTCCTTCCTTGTGAAAAGCCTGGGCTAGACGATCCTGCTCGGTTGGTCTGCTGTAGCACCACCGAACGTCCGCCTGTGCATGTGTGGCGACCAACTTTTCCACCTCATTACGCAGAGCATGGTTATCTCCGTTGACCGCTGCGTGGACAAAGGTGACGGGCCGACCTGGAGTAGACTTCACCAAGGAAGCCAACATACTGACCATCGGGGTTAGCCCGACTCCACCGCTAATCAATACAACAGGTCTGCGATCTGTCTGATCCAGCGTAAAATCACCCGCAGGTGCAGACACCCGCAGCACATCGCCCTCCTGCACCTGCTCATGCAGATACACAGATACTTTACCCGCTGGGCGAGACCCGACGGCGTCCTCGCGTTTTACGGATATCCGGTAGTAAGGTTGCCCCGGTGCATCGGAAAGGCTATACTGACGGATGTGGGTGTTATGTTCACCCGGGATCTGCATCTGCAGACTGATATATTGCCCAGGCTCGAATGCAGGCAGCACCTGTCCATCCTGCGGCACCAGATAAAAGGACGTAATCTGGTCGCTTTCCTTAACCTTTTTCTGCACAACAAAGTTCTTAAAGTCTGACCAGCCTCCCTGCTGCTGTTCAGCGTTCTTGTACATTTCAGCTTCCACATCTATAAATACATTCGCAATCACACCATAGGCTTCGGCCCATGCGTTGATGATCTCATCTGTTGCTGCATCCCCTAGCACGTCCTTGATCGCAGCGAGCAGATATTTCCCGACGATAGGATAATGCTCTGGCTTAATCCCCAAACTACGATGCTTATGTGCAATCTGACGTACCACCGGAAGAATTTCCTCCAGACGGTCAATGTGCTGTGCGGCCGCATATACAGCATTGGCCAGCGCACCTTGTTGCCGTCCTTGCTTTTGATTCGCGTGATTAAATATATTGAGAAGCTCGGGATGGGCCTCGAACATCATCTGATAAAAACGCTTGGTGATTGTAGTTCCGTGTACCTCCAAAACAGGTACAGTCGATTTGATCGTTGCAATGGTTTGCTCACTTAACATCGTAGTATCCCTCTTCTCTCCAAAATAAGATGAACAATAGTTGTTATTAACATACTTTCCTTTTGTTAATCCTAATTTAAAGCAAGTATACCCACATAAAGCAATCGTTTATGTGATTCCAGTCACTTTAAATTTGAAATAATTCATGAATGTGTCAATGACAAAGCGCACAATCACAAACAATTCTGATTTAACTGACGAGCTTCCCTATACACCTATTTCGTATGTAATGATCAAATTTGTTCTTTCTTCTAACAGCAGTTTACCATTCTAAAGACTTCAATTTATTCCACTTGTAAACGCTTCCAGTTAAGATAAAATCAAAGATGAGGTGCCGGACAAGCCCTTCTGGCCCATCCTATCCGTGTTAAAGGAGGCAGATGATATCGTGAAGTGGATCAACAACAGCAAATCGTTAGCCGCATGGATTTGTATTATACTCGCAGTGGTCAGTGCAGGTCTTCAACCTGATGCGGTACATGCCAATACAGCAGGCGTTACGCAAGCAACCTATGGGAGCGAGATAAACCCATCGCTGAATGGTATAGACGCCGCTAATGCAGGACTGTCCTTAAGTGCAACTGCAAGCACAGCCATTACGAACGGAACAGATTGGAAAGACACCGCAGGTAACCCGATTCAGGCAAACAGCGGTAATATCCTAAAAGTAGGGTCCACTTATTATTGGTACGGCGAGCATGCTGAGAACTGGAAATTTGAAAAAGTGAACGTGTACACCTCAACCGATTTAAAAAATTGGTCCTTCCGCAGTAGTATTCTCACCAAAGATTCCGCCCCTGAGTTGAATTCGAGCAAAATTGAGCGTCCCAAAGTCATTTACAACAAATCCACCGGAAAATATGTACTATGGGCACATTATGAAAATGGCACAGACTACTCACTCGGTCGCGTAGCTGTTGCCACCAGCGATACACCCGACGGGAATTTCACCTACCAAGGCAGCTTCCGCCCGCTGAATTATGAGTCTCGTGATATGACGGTATTTACGGATACTGACGGTAGCGGCTACCTCATTACAGCTTCCCGTAAAAATGGCGGCGCCAACGACACGATGGCAATCTTCAAGCTGACGGCCGATTATACAGGCGTGCAGTCGTTCGTTGGCTGGATTTTTGAGAATGGCTATCGTGAAGCCCCCGCTGTTGTGAAAAAGAATAACACCTACTACCTGTTTACCTCACAGGCATCCGGCTGGTATCCGAATCAGGGTGCTTATGCAACCGCCAGCTCCATGACTGGAAGCTGGTCTGCTTTGTCGCCTTTCGGAGATCCGGCGGCTTATGGCTCACAAATCCACTCCATCGCCACAATTACAGGCAGCGCTGGAACCAGCTACATCTATATGGGCGACCGCTGGAACCCGCTCAATCTGAGCGATCACAAATTCATCTGGTTGCCACTGACCTTGAATGACTCCAATAAAACGGCTACTCTGAACTGGTACAGTAGTTGGGATTTGGATGCTGCCACAGGCACAGTCATCCTGCCTTCTCTTGTGAATCACGCGCAAGGCAAAACAGCAACTGCCAGCTCAGTCGCCTCCGCTTCTCCGGCTTCACTGGCGAACGATGGCAACCCTCAAACTTCATGGAAGGCTACATCTGCATCCTGGCCTGCATGGTGGCAGGTCGATTTGGGCAGTACCAAGACGATTAGCGAAGTGAATATTTCATGGTTTATGTACAAAGGATCTGAGGCATATTACAAGTATAAAATCGAATATAGTACGGATGGTGTTCATTATTCCACCATTGACCGCACGAGCAATACCGCATATGGCTTTACCAGTGACAAAGTTAATTTCCAAGCCCGTTACGTGCGCATTAATCTTGTAAATGCAGTGTTATTTAATAATCCAAACAACTGGTACACCCCAACGGTGCATGAAGTCAGGTTGCTTGGTCATTAACTTGCTTCATTAAAAAAGAACAGGCAGGAGAATCCTATATTAGATAGGCTTCTTCTGCCATGTTTGCTTTACCACCTGTTTCGTACTCATTCGCTCAACGTATCCGATTTACTGTGGTAAACACAAATTTATCATACCGATGCCGTGAGAATGAGTATTCAAACGGTATACCCGTATCCAGATAACCTACCTGCTCAATTTCTAAAACCGGATCATCCGCACCACAATCCAAATGTTCCCAATCTAGCTCGGTCGACTTGGACGCACGGATGGTACGATGTGAACTGACAATATTAAGGCCCAGCTCCTCCTTAATATGTTTGTACACTGAGCCGTGCAACACCTGCTCGGTAATACCGCTGATCAGCTTGGTAGGCATGTATGTGCGCTCTATCACATACGGCTCTCCTTCTACAATACGCAGACGGACTACATGATACACAGGAGAATTGGCATCAATAAATAGATGCGCCGCTACCTCTTCAGATGGAAATTGAACGTCAAAGGCTATGATTTTACTTTTGATTTCTTTCCCGCGCAGTACGTTGGTCAGCCCCAGCATTTCATTCACAACGACATTAACCGGGCCATTGTAGACCGATTTGACGATAAAGGTTCCGTGTCCTCTTTTACGATTCAACAGCCCTTCCGACACCAACGTATCCAATGCCCTCTTAATCGTCATCCGACTTACCCGGAACTCACTGGCCAGTGAAATTTCATCGGGGATCGGATCATCACTGCTATAGGTCTTATCTATAATACGCTTCTTGACCTCTTGTGCAATCCGTTGGTATTTATTCATCTGTCTACCACCTGTACTAAAATTTGTTTTATGTCAGCATTTTACCAAAAACATCGGTAGCGCTGGTTCTTTTGGTTCTGCAGGCGGGGACATCGAGGTATTATGGTATAAGTAAGTATACCGAACAATATACTTTCTCACCAGCAGTATACAGGGTAACTTGGCTCGGTGATAAAAAAAGGTGGTCCAGAGGACCACCCACCACCTTAGAATCCGTTATTTTCGATCACTTGCTTGAACCAGTGCCCACTCTGTTTAACGGATCTTTTGCCTTCGTTCTGAAGGTCGACAGATACGAAGCCATAGCGATTTTTATAAGCGTTCGTCCAGGACCAGTTGTCCATAAATGTCCATAAGTGATAACCTTTTACATTGGAGCCTTCTGAGATGGCACGTTGGACCCATTTGAGATGCTCACGGATAAAATCAATGCGATAGTCATCATGGATCATGCCGTTCTCATCCCTGAATTTTTCCTCGCCTTGAACACCCATTCCGTTTTCTGATATGAAGCATTCAATGTTTCCATAACTCTCCCTGACGTTGGTCAGAATGTCGTAAATGCCCTTCTCATAAATCTCCCAGCCTCGCATCTCATTCATCTTACGACCAGGCATGGCGTAATAATCGAAGAATCGTTCCGGCACAAAAGGCGCATCTGGATTCGGAAGACTTTCGCGAGCCTTGACTCTGCGCGGCTGATAATAGTTAATCCCCAGCAGGTCCACAGTGCCTTGACGTATAATCTCCCGGTCTCCGTCTTCCATGTTTGGTACGAATCCCTCTTGGCGTAACAACTCCACGAGCAAAGGATTAAATTCTCCCGTCACAGATGGGTCTAAAAAGGAACGGTTAAAGAACGCGTCGCATATTTCAGCAGCCTGCACGTCTGCCGGGTGCTGACTACGCGGATAAGTTGGCGTCAGGTTCAAAATAATACCAATTTTGCCCTTATAACCGCCTTCTTTGTAAGCCTTAATGGCACTCGCGCTCGATAGCAGGGTATGATATCCCACCTGTACAGCTTTCCCGAAATCCACTTCATTTGGATAGTGGAAATCGTACAGATAGCCGCCTTCCACCGGGACAATCGGCTCGTTATGTGTAAACCATTTGGCTACACGATCCCCGAATAGCTCAAAGCAAGTGTTAGTGTAATCCACGTAAGCTTCGACCGTCTCCCGGTTTACCCAGCCTCCTTTTTCCTGTAAAGCCATCGGCAAATCAAAATGATACAGATTCACAAACGGCTCAATCCCCGCCTCATGCAACTCTGCAATGACGGCATTATAGAATTGAACCGCCTTCTGGTTCAATTCACCTCTTCCTGCTGGAAACAGGCGTGACCAGGAAATGGAGAACCGGAAGGAGTTATGGCCAAGCTCTTTCATGAGTGCAATATCTTCTTTGTAACGAGTATAGAAGCGGGATGTATCGCCAGGTCCCACCCCGTCATAAAAACGGTTTGGCTCCTGTTCAAACCAATAATCCCAGATGTTCGGTCCTTTGCCGTCTCCCTCCACGGTTCCTTCTGTCTGGGTAGCCGAGGCTGATGACCCCCACCAGAAGTCGGATGGAAAACGGTATTGAATGGCTTGCTGCTCTGTATCTTTCATTTCGGTATGATTCACAGCTCTACTCCTCTCTCTTTTGCAATGAATAAGCCGCTAGTTCAGGCTCATTCACACTACATTCCAACAGTTTGATCCTTACCTGCAATGGCTGCTTGGTTAATCTCCTCTTCCTGCTCTTTACGGACGTTCATTCGATCAATAAATTTCAGGAATGGGAACCAAATGACAAAAACGACAGCCATATTAAACAACTGCAGTACGCCTCCCATTAGAGATCCCGTAGCCATCATTCCACTAAAGAACAACGGCATCGTCCAAGGGACCTGTATTCCGTTAGGCGGTGGTACAAGCCCGGTGGACATCGCGAAGTAAGTAATCAGCGTAACGATCATTGGAGCAATGACCCATGGGACAAAAATAAGCGGATTCATCACAATCGGCAAACCGAAAATGACGGGTTCATTGACATTGAATAGACCTGGTCCAATGGCCAACTTACTGACCTGCTTCAATTGCTTGCTCTTTAGGAAGATCAGAATCGTAAGCACGACTGCCAGTGTCATACCTGTACCACCGATACCTACGGTATAAATATCCACAAACTGCTTGGTGATAATATGTGGCAGTTCTGCTCCTTTGGAGTACGCTTCGTAGTTTTCAAGTGCCAGCGTATTCCAGATCGGTTCCATGACTGAGTTGATAATAATTTGACCATGAAGCCCAAAGAACCATAAAAGCTGAACAAAGAAAATAGCAATTAATGTAGGAACAATACCACTGCCCAAATGCACCAGAGGTGCCTGTACAGCATGATAAATCAGATCATGCAGGTTATTATGAAGAGTCAGTGTAACTACAACATTAATGATCAAAAATATGCCCAATGTGATACACGCCGGAAGCAAAGCGGCAAACGATTTGGCAACAGCTGGCGGAACGCCTGGAGGCATTTTGATAACAATGTTCCGCTGTGTCACTCTTCGGTAAATTTCAGCAGCTATAAAAGCAACGATCATGCCAAGGAACATTCCTTTGGCCCCAATCCGATCCAACGGAATGACACCAGCAATCGTGGCACCGCTTTCTTGTGTCAGCACAAACGGGGTGAGCATCAAGAAGCTGACCAACGCGATCATGCCGCCGAATATGGGCTCGACCTTATAACTTCGGGATAAATAATAGCCGATCCCGACAACCACGAATAAGGTCATGATGTTCAGGGTGGCACTCGGCGCAATGTTCAGCAGACTGTTAAAAGTCGCATAATTACCGTCGCCCATCCAACTTTTTAGAAACGGCAGATTGATAATAACGACAATGATGGAGCCAAAAACTGTTAATGGAAATGACAACATAAATGCATCACGCAGTACAGTAAGATAGCGGTTGTTGTTCAGTTTACCGGCAATAGGTATCAGTATCCGGCTTAATTTTTCAAACAAAGCCTATTCCTCCCCGCGAAGTGACTTGCATCAATAGAGTTGCAAGCATTTCATGTCCCAAAATTCACAATTTTACAGGTCCTACTATAAACTTCTGGATTTGAACAGCTCCAGCAGCTCTTGAACCAAATCCTTCATGGTAGCCGTGGACATCAGATGATCCTCGGCATGCATCAGAAGGAGCGAGAAGGGAGTTTGGGTTCCTCCCGCTTCCTTCTTAACCATTTGAAAATGGATATCATGTGCGGCACGTAAATCTTGCTTGGCTTGTTTGAGCAATTCGTCCGCACCTTCTACATTCTCATTTCTGTATTCAGTCAGCGCCTGAATCACTTTACTGCGAGCGCTTCCACTGTGAAGAATAAGTTGGAAACTAATTTGCTCTTCCGTCAGTTCAGCTATATTGATCTTATCCATTTTTGCGTTCCACCAGCTTTACGGCCTGTTCATAGGCTTTCTTACCGTCAACCATTCCGTAGGCCATCATGTCGATCACTTCTACATGAATACCATATTGAGATGCTTCCTTTTCCAGTTGTCCTTTAAGAAAACTCATCTGCGGGCCAATCAATACCGCGTCAGCCTTAGCCATATCTTCTGCCGCTTGATCTTGACCTACTGCCCAAATTTCAGCCTCATCTCCAATGGACTTAGCATATTCCTGCATCTTGGTAACCAGCAAACTTGTAGACATACCTGAGCTGCACGCCAGTAAAATTTTCTTCATGATTATTCCTTCCCTTCAAGGTCTGATTGGATGATAACTACTAGAAAACGTTTACAGCGTAATTATAAATCCGCTTTTCGAATTTGTCTATACATTTAACATATATGTATAGACTTTTTTTAAAATGACACATTTTCTCTTTTTTTTGAAAAATGAACTGATTCCTTATCTTTAATCTCTCAATAGTAATCGATTCTCACTATAAGAGATGTGCGAGGCTTAGCGAGCAGCGGCATCAAGCACTTCAGGATTGCACGCAGGATATATGAGGAAGCACCCAGAACGCTACGTTGCTGCGGTACTACCGGAGCTTCGCTTTGAGGATGAACAGTTTAATATCGTGCTGTCTGCCCAGTTTCTGTTTAGGTATAGTGATCGACTCGACTATGAGTTTCATAAAAATACGGTACACGCACTGCTACGAGTGGCTTCAGAGGAAGTCCGCATTTTTCCTCTGACCGATTTAACAGGCACTCGTTACGATCTGCTAGATCGTTTGATTCTTGAGCTGGAGGCAGAAGGCTTACGGGTGACGGAGGCCAAGGTCCCGTATGAGTTTATGCGTAACGGCAACTCTCTGTTGAGCATCCGAAAGATGTAGGTCAGGTTTAGAGCTTTCACACACTGAAAATTAGAAAAAATTTGAATATCAAGAAACATTCCTACATTTTTATCGTCTATATTATGGAAGGCCTTACGTATGAGGGCAGAATTCTTTGAAGCCCGAAGTTAAAATCAACTCACAAAGGAGCTTATGCATGTTGAAAAAGTTAGGATTAGCTGCATTGATTCTGGTGACTAGCCTCTCCATTATGGGAACAGGTTGGGCCGCATCCAGTACAACAACCATTGAAGTCTCTAAAACCGCTGTAGATTACAACATTGCTCGTCCTTCAAGCGATGGTGCTTTCCATGATGGCTTATT
This sequence comes from Paenibacillus sp. BT-177, assembly GCF_025846815.2. NCBI lineage: Bacteria > Bacillati > Bacillota > Bacilli > Caryophanales > Paenibacillaceae > Paenibacillus > Paenibacillus sp. BT-177. The sequence goes on from NZ_JAOYTP010000003.1 coordinate 466,581, forward strand.
GGCCGCTGAAACATCTGCCGGAAACCTTGTGTATTACAATACCAAAGGACAAAAAGCTTTCTCTCTTCCCGCCGAGCTTAAACCTATTGGTGATTTTCAAGAGCAACGAGCTGTAGTCAAAAATACAAAAACCAATCTCTATGGATACATTAATACCAAAGGGACACTGGTTATTCCTTGCCAATATACCGAAGCCAATGTCTTTTCCGAAGGCAAAGCCAAGGTCACAATAGCAGACACCAAAGAAAATGCAATTATAGATCGAACGGGAAAAATCCTTTCTCATTTTAAAGAAAATGTGGATTCAGAATATGTATTTACAGAAGGTCTGGCTCTTGCCTATGCCCCTAACACTGGGAAGATTGGTTTTGTGAATGTTTCCGGTAAACTAGCGATTCCTTATCAATATAAATACAGCCGTAGTTTCTCGAATGGCTTGGCTATTGTTCAAAATAGCAAGGGGCTATACGGTTATATCAATACGGCAGGCAAAGAAGTCATTCCACCTCAATACAAATCCGGCGGAGACTTCTCGGAAGGATTAGCTCCAGTACAAAATGCCAAGGGTAAATGGGGATTCATCAATAAACAGGGAAAAGTCGTGATTCCCTTTAAATTTACGGATGCACAGGATTTTAGCGAGGGCCTGGCCAGTGTGAAAAATGCGAAAAATGAGGTTGGGTTTATTGATAGAACCGGAACATTGGTCATTAAATATCAACAAAAATATGACGTTACATCTCCATTCAAGGAAGGCATTGCTTTAGTCGGTAAACAAGCAAACTCATCCGTTTCGGACGGAAAATTCGGATACATCAATCGCCAAGGTCAACTGCTGACCAAGCTTGAATACAGATCGGAATCTTCTTCCTTCTCTAATGGTTATGCTGTTGCTTTTATCAAGCCAGGCAAAGCCTTCATTGTATCTAAACATTCTGTTTCAAAATAAAAAACAACCCTGGAGGCAGATCGAATGGATCTGCTTCCAGGGTTGTTTAGATTGCCAATATCTCAAACCACTTAGTCGTGTGTATAGAATTTTACGCCAGGCAGATCAGCTGCCACCCAAGAATAATTAATAGTATTACTGTTGTAATTTTTGGTCCCCGCCTGAGCGATCTGTACTTCCTTCAAGATCGTAATCGATGATCCCTTCGGTCTGACGACGACGACATGACCATGTCCGTCCGCTTTTTTGATCCCAATCGTAGGGTACCCGAGATTTGCTCTTTTTTGAGCATCCTGAAAAGTTACAGAGGACCAGCCTGGCGCCTTTTTATTCAGTAAAGCATCAGCCATTTGATTGGCTAAGCCACCTGGCAAGGAAGCCGACATCGCAGCCATCACATCTTGCGCGAAAATATTACATTTTGTTCCACCTACTGGTGAATACTTTTTGTTCGTTTCTACCTTAAAGCCATCGATTACAGATGCGTATGTGCTTGCACTTCTAGCCATTGAAAATTCCCCCTGAATATAAGTTGTAGAGGAAATGACGGAGTCGCTTGAACATCTGAATGGCTCCACATTCATTGATGTTGGCTTCAATTCCCTCTCAACTATTAGGGTGATTTCCGGCTTACTTTAACAACGCAATACCACAGAAAATGAACTCTTTTTATATTTCCTATTCAGATTCCATTCACAGTGATAACCAGGGCTTTTGCTTGATTAATCATCACTTAGTTGAAGACTTTCTTCACTGATTACGGTTGGAACGATAAGCTCAGGAGTAGTCGCAGGCTTAGCGGGTGTAAAATAGTCTGCAACCCCCACCATTACAGCAATGCCAATAAACAGCACGATCCAATTACGATTCTTTTTCATCACCTGTACCTCTCATTCTTCACTGCGCCCGTTCAGCCACTTGAACCAGTGGAGCAAATGACTGAATCGGTATTCATGCTGGGAAGCATACGTCCATACCTCTGGCTCTTCACCAGGTTCCCTCCAGACGAGCATGGAAAAGTGACCTTCTTTCTCGCTTGCAACCGACAGCAGCGAAAGACGATCATCCCCGAATCGGTAAGGGGCCGATTCTACCCAGTAATTTCGCATATCGCTGATCCAGCTGCGAAAATGCTGTGTACCTACGATTCGCAGCACTTCATCAGGAAGGAGCAGATGCTCATGGATGTCCTTCCAATCCCCTGCATATTGGTACCGCGCTGCCAACATTGGACTGAGCGGTCTCACTTTGCCTAGAGCCAACGTAGGGATGCAGGTGACGGGAACGACCGGGCCAATACGCTGGATAGCATAAGCACGGGCTTCCTCCTCACTCATCCCGTAGGACATAGCCTCCACGAGAAAATCATTCCGCCTTACACCAAATTGATACTGATATTGTGACATTTCATCCTGTAGCTCCAATACCATATCCTGTGTCGTATCTGTTCCGATCATTCCCAAACACCTCTCATTCCAAAATATAGTCGTGCAATTCCTGTTGCGCTCGATACTTAGCCCAATTGAATTCTGGCCAATTCGATTCTTCTCTCGTCATGCTCATCAAGCGGGTTTGTAAAAACTCATCCAGCGCTCCATGTTCCTTACGGCTAAAATCAATCAGCAGTGGAATCGCGTCCGCTGATAGCTCACTCAAATATTCCTTGTCTATCACCGATGTTGTACGATACCGTTCGAGATTATTTTCAGCTATCCGTACATCAATGCCCACATAATTCACGGCGACATAGGCGATTAGAGCGAGTACAATATAATATTTCGCCAGTGGAAGCTGGCGGACATGAATGCGCACAGCTGCAACGAGCAGCAGCAAGCCTAGAAAAATCATAAATGCGTGTACCAGATAGCGGATATACGTATAGCCGTATGCTTCTTCGTACATGACCAGCCGGGTATATCCCGAGTACAGCATCACACCCGAACAACCAACGAGTATGTACAGCAGGCCGCTGTTCAATGTTTGCACTATACCTGAGCCGAATTCAGTCCACTTCAATACACTGATCATCAGCACAAAGTTGATACCTGTTACCATAACCAGCTCCCCGAATCCTCTTCTCGCATATTCAGCATACGAGGTTCCTTCTGGCAAAGCCCCTTCCCATGCACCAAACAGATATCCGAACTGCAGCACGACGAACACAACATACACCAGATTCATGACAATCAGCACTGTAGCGGTAATGACAGGATCAAACTTGATCGCGACCGGCTCGTGGTAAGGTACTGCTACTGCTGGCTGAGCCTCTCTCTCCGTATTCCGCGGAGCAGGCTGTACAAATCCCCACAAGTAACAGAAAAAACAGAAGGTAAAAAAGCAGGTCCAGATCAGCCGCGGCAAACCACTCCCAAAGGTCAATGTACCAATCCATGCGGGTATGCCTGATAACAACTCTTCGAACATCCCGTCTGCGGAAGCCAGCAAAGATATAATAATGAGTAGCAACGGCAAGGCAATAAGTAGACCGATTATCACTTTACCCAATACACGCTTACGCTCATCCTTTACATTTCGAAAGGCTGCCGTCTTAAACATCCGAAACGGGGTCACGATATGGCGAAAATTTTGATAAAACCAATGGCTTAGCGCCTGACCGATAATACCGATTTCCGACCAGCCATGCCTTTTTTCCCCGAACAGCAACACCATATGCACGCTAATCAGAGCAGCTATAGCCAGGGCATTTAACACATAGAAGATCGGGTTATCGAACAGCACATATGTCAGTGCCAGCATCATAATGACCACAAACAACAGACGTCCTATCCATGAAAGGGGCTGGCAACGATCTCGATTAAAGGAATACATATACACGTAAAATACAATAACAAAAATAGGCATAGACACGCCCAGCCCATGTCCGAAGAATAGATATTGATGAACCAGCGCCAACACAATAGCGCCAGCAAAGGCGGACAACAATGACGCTTTCGGTAAAGACGATCCACTCATCTTGTCATGCATGGTAAATACCTCCACAACTATGCTTTATAAGCCTTATTGTAGATGATAAAATAAGAAGATAAAGAGAAATTAATCGAAATAAAATTTCCTATTTTATAAAAGCAGTTACGCTTTTACTCAAGCATAGGGGAAACGGAGCATTCCTGAATGAAACTTCACGCCCAATTTTTACGGCTTCACTCCCACGCAGCTGACGACAGGGACGAGAACCATACCATAGAGACTACGCTGGATGAGCTGGCGGCTATTTTTGACTGCACCCACCGCAACGCCTTGATGATCATTCAGAAAATGGAGCAGCACGACTGGATACAATGGACTCCCCGCCGAGGCAGAGGCCGCCGTTCCAGTCTACGCTTCCTCATTCAGCCGGAAGACATTGCCGTGCAATCCATGATGCAAGCCATAGACCGCCATGATATCAAACGCGCACTGGATGAAATCCGAGCTCATTCACGCTCCTCCACCATGCAGGAGCATTTACAAGGCTGGCTGCTGAATTATTTCGGGCATCACGCAGAGGTGCGCAGTGATCAGCAGCAGATCGACACGCTGCGTCTGCCTATTCGCCAGCAGCTCTATACGCTGGACCCGTTGTACTTGAACTGGCTCGCCGAGTCCTTCGTATCCAGCCATGTTTTTGACGGGCTGGCCCGCCGGGCGAACGAGAGCGGCGAGATTTTGCCGGGACTGGCGCACGCTTGGGAAGTGGACACTACTCGTACGCAGTGGACTTTTTTCCTGCGTAAAGAAGTGCTGTTTCATAACGGCAAAATACTGACCGCGGAAGACGTCGTTTATACCTTTGAGCGACTGAGCCTGGCGCCGGGAAGGAGACTTTACCATTTTATCGTCCGGCAAATTCAGCACGTTCAGGCGTTGAGTCCGACGATGGTACGCTTTGTACTAAAGGAGCCGAACGAGCTATTTTTATCCTTCCTGTGTACCAGCCGGGCTGCAATTGTACCGCGTGAGCTTAATCAGGTGGGTGAAGCCGCATTTGGCGTCCGTCCTATCGGTACAGGGGCTTTCAAGGTCACGGAAATGAACGAAAGCCTGTGCCTACTTGAGGCTTTTTCGCCCTATTTTCAAGGTCGTGCTCATCTAGATCGGGTGGAAATCGTCCAACTCCCGTGGGCAACTAAGCTAGAATCGTCGGATATGGAAGACACCGCTTCCTCTTTTCACATTATCCATAATCCTATCCTGGCAAGAGACACGGATACCGCATGGAGCCAGATTCACTCGGCAGCTTCGGTGCGCAAATTTATCACATGTAACACACACAAGGACGGACCGCTGCGCAACCCGGAAATACGTGCTCGGATTGTAGCATGTCTGGATCATCGTCCCCTTCCTTCAGCAGTGGATTCATCTAACGCTAACGATTCATGTGAACCACTGGCGGCGTTGCAAATTGCCACCATTTCTGAGTATAGAGCGGATGCAGAACGGGTCGCGGCCCAGCTCGAATCCTGTGGATATACCTGTAACATCGTAGCCGCATCCATGAATGAATTTAAAAGTTCATCGATTCGTATGGAGTCAGACTTAATCATCTTTTCTCTGTTTCGTGACCGTGATGAGCAATTGCGCCTGTTTGATCTGTATCTTAATGTATCCGGACATGTGGAGCCGCATAGCCGCGTGGATATCGAAAGACTGCTGCGCGAAATTGCACGGGAAGCTGATCATACCGTCAGAGCGCAGCAATTTGAACATATCGAAACTCGGCTCATGGATGAGCACCAGCTGCATATCTTATATGAAAAGCCCGTTCAAACGGCATATCTTCCTACTGTACGCGGCGTATCCTTTAACAGCCAGGGCTGGGTGGATCTGCGTCATGTATGGTTTCCGCCTGCTCAGCTCCCCACTCCTCTCACTTGACGGCAAGGACGCTCCTTCAAATGCACTTCCAAATAAAAAAGGTATCCTCTTCTTCATAAGAGAATACCTTTTTTAATGTTATACTAGACCCTCTATGCGAATGGTTCAGGAGATGACAATGCCCATCCCCCCAGCCCATGACTGTGGACATCGCTTGGGTCTTCTATAGGAGGGGTGACGGGTGGAAAATGCAATAGGATAAAAACATTAAATGCGAGCAGAGAAAAAACGATCTTTTTTATCATGGATGTACTCTACCTCTCCAAGTAAGTTTTTATACTCCTCTTTGTCCTCAGAAGTGGCAGTATGCCGATACTTTTCAAATAGTCCTACACATTTGATGGTGACAGGATTACCATTCAGCACAACAGAATAGGAAAGGCTTTCGAGCAAAAATTTCATACCCTTGGAATACCGATGTTTGTTGAGATCGTAACAAGCCATCTCTGCCAAAAATCGTGCATAAAGATCTGCTGACATTTGCTCCGTATAAGTGCCTACCTTGGTATGCTGATCTGCAAATGCCTCAATTTGTTTTTCAAAGTGTTTCAGTACATGATCTACATTAAAATCATAGCGGTTGGCTGCTACCATTATTTTATGTAACCCGACCAGAATTTCACCCTCATTTTTTTCTAAATAATCCACGTACTGCGGAATCACATCCAGGCTACCGGACATCAACTGATACAAATATCCGTTGGCCTCAGCCCAGTTGCTACAAAGGGCCTTCAAATGCCGAGCTTCCTCCGTATCCTCTTGCACCCAGCTCAAATCCGAGTATAGGGATACATATTCCAGTGCCTTCTGATAATCCCCGCGCTCATCCCACACCCCGGCACGGAGCACGTAAGAGTATACAATATACATAAACAAAGGACCCTTAGGTTCCTTGCCACGCTCTGATTTTCTGGTATTTCCGTATTTTTGCTCGTATTGTACTTTGGCTTTTTGAGCCATTTTTTCAGCAAACCATTCTACTTTATCCCAACGCCGCAAGGAAGCATACGTATTAGCCAAATCTCTTAAGGCATCCAATTGGTCTGCCTCACTCAACCGCTCCACAAAGCTTTCAAAATGTGTGGCTGCCCATAAATTTTCATCCTGATCATCGCCAATGGCAATTGTAAATAAACGGTATTGGCAGAGCGCCAGCCGCTCCGAATGTTGATACTTCTCACTTTCCGCGACATTCTTATAAATAATGGCCGCAGCCTCAAACCTACCTTCGCTGAACAATTCCTCCGCTGTCTCAAACAAAGCCGGGGCGTATATGAGATAGTCCATCATAAACTCCACGACTTGCTTAATACATTCCAATTTATTCAGCTCTGCACAGCGATGCAAAAAGGGACGAACCCGTCGCCAATTCGGTGCCGTATTCCGTATAAATTCATCAATGTATAGCTCATAGAGGCTCCCTTCTTCAAGCCCCATGCCTGCAGCAATCCGATCCAGCAACAGCATCGCAATTGGACGGTTACCGTTGATAATGGCACTGATCGTACCTGCATTAATACCTGTCTTCTCCCCAAACTTACTAATCGTAATTCCTTCTCGTCTGATGTACTGCTCCAGCTCTGCGCGAATAGTGGTTGTTTCCTTCAAATCAGGCACCCCCAGGGATAACTTGCATGATTTCAATACAAAAAAAGAAAATTCCCGTGAATATTCCCTTAATTATACAAAAGAAAGCCCACTTAGCCAACTGCATAAGTACATTTATATCAAAAAATTCAATAATTCTCCGAATTGCCGTATACTACAGGAGGCGAGCTGAACAGCTACACCCAATCGGTCGCAGGAAAGGATACGACAAATGGACAACACCCCAACTATAGAACAACAAATTGCACAATGGATGGTCGCGCAGATCCGTGAAGTGGGCACTTTGAAACAAGAAGATGCCATTGCATATGTACGCTCTGAATACGGAGAGCAGTATGTGTTTATAAGCGAGCATGGTCATGTTTCTTTGGAAAAAGAAATCAAAAAGGCATTTCGCAAGCTACATGGTGGCCGAATCGCCTGGGATCGTGATGCATTCCTCTGGGCCTGGACTTAACAAGCAAAAGCATCTGCTATCGGCAGATGTTTTTCTGATGATTTAACCGTAGATCCTCTGGAGTCGGCTAATTTCCTCCTTCACAAACTGTCGGAGTATTGCAGGCTCCACGATTTCAACCCGGCCGATCCAATCCATCGCATCGCGGCAAGCCGCTTCATAGCTATACATGTTAACGGTTACAATGAAGTGACTGCCCTCCTGCACAGACTGAATGATTTCCATCCTTTTCGCTAGTATTCCAGCTTGCTTCTTAGTCGTTCGGATCAGAACAGGATAGTATTCTTTCTCTCTACAAAGCTGCTTAAACGTGCTTTCTTGCCTCATCCAATAATGTTCCAGTGAGAAATCTCCAGGAACCTCAAAGACTTCGGCAGACGGCTGAATCTCTATAATTCGCTCACACTTAAAGGTCCGAATCTCCTGCCCGACTTCACAAAAGGCAATAAGATACCAATCTCCCTTTTTCACCACAAGTCCATAGGGATGTACATCGCGAGAAGAACAAGAGCCGTCAGCTTTCTCATACTGAATAGTTACTTTATAGGACCCCCACACTGCCGCTCTCACAGCTTCCAGGCAAGGAATCGTTACACGTTCCGTCCACCACGGTGTATCATCAAAATAAAACCGCGCTTTGGCTTTTTGAATATCGGACTGATATGGGGCCGGCATCGTCTGTTCCAGTTTGAGCAAAGTATTCTTTAACTTCAAACCCGATTCTGTGGACCCGCCCGTATAAATGCCCATCCCCGTTAAATACAACTGAATGACATCCCCGCCATTCAACTGTTTCAGGTTCGCCGTATAACCGTCCATTAAATAAATTCCGCCCTTCGGGCCGGATGCGGTAACAATCGGAACTCCGGCTTCAGCCAGAAGGTCGATATCCCTGTAAATGGAGCGTACAGAGGTTTCCAGTGCCAACGCCAATTCCTTGGCTTTCATTCTCCCTCTAGATTCGATACATAATAAAATCGCAATTAAACGATGCAGTCTCACAAATCATACCTCCAAAATAGATGGTTAGCCCGAAATGAAAAGATGATGCAAAGATTGTTGACACCCTGTTGGCAGGATTAGGTGTGTATCATAGAAGTAAAGGGGTGTAATGGATGATGAATATTGGAATTTTGGGGACGGGATTCGGCGCGTATCATGCCTCACTGTTAAACAACCATCCCAAGGTAAACAGACTCATTGTATTTGGAAGGAACGAAACCAAGCTGCAAAAATTGAAAGAGGAGCTAAACGTAGAAGTCACACAAAATATAGAGGATATTCTGCTGGATCCGGACGTGGATATCGTCGATCTATGCCTGCCCTCCCACCTGCATAGGTCACATGCCATTGATGCGCTAAAGCACGGGAAGCATGTATTTTGTGAAACACCGGTTTGCTTTCATCTCGAAGACGCTCTTCTTATGCACCAAGCTGAGAAGCAATATGGCAAAAAAATTCTGGTCAACCAGTTCATTAAGTTTGATCCTGCCTATACCTATCTGTACGAGGCTTATCGCCAACAAAAATACGGAAAACTCATTTCTTTGTCCTTGAAAAGAGAAACTCCTCCCCTGTGGGGAGACCTTGGACTAAGTTCCATCCCTACGCAGTTCATGATTCATGAACTGGATTTATTCACCTGGTTATGGGGTCCCTGTGATCCATATACAGTGTGGGGTACAGAGGTAGTCCATCCCGAACAGGCACAGGTTCGGGCTTACTATCAGCATCGGGATGCCTTCACAGAAGTCATCGCTTCTTCCCATATGCCGAAAAGCTATCCTTTCACGGTAGCCTATGAGGCTTATTTTGAAAAAGCCAAACTGGTATTTCATGAGAGTGACGAAAACGATCCTATACCCACCGCATTATTTGAGTATACCGCATCAGGACAGCAAAAAATCAATCTCGAATCTGCCAATCCATACGAAAAAATTTGGGATCATGCACTTGAATGCTTTGGCGGACATGCGGAATGCCTCATTCCCCTGGAGTCGGCCGTACAAGCACTGGAAATGGCCATTGAGATTAAAAACAGGCTGGAGCAGGCTCGGCGTTAGCCGGTATGTAGCTGGCACCTACGGAAATCGGCTTCCTATCAGGAAGCTGTATCCGCAGGCAAGGACACTTCGTCCGCGTAGTTCGTTGCCATAATCTTGGCTACCCCGGCCGGGTCTGTCGTCTGTCCCAACGCCCACATCATTTTCGTCACCAGCGCTTCCGTTGTCATGTCATACCCCGGAATAACACCCTTCTCCAGTACCTTCTGACCTACCTCATAAATCGTCAGGTCCCCGCCCTCATAAGGACATTGAGTTGTGACGACAATACTCATACCGTCCTTCATCAGCTCCTCAATTTTGCTAATGAGGCTTCTTTCTTTAAAAGGCACGCCCCCCATGCCAAAGCCCTCAATGACGATACCTTTATAGCCCAAACTCTGAATAGCATCGAAAATCGCGGGATTCGTACCTGGAATCAGCCTGAGCAGAAATACTTCAGCAGCATACCCGTCATTGTATGGGTGACGAACGGTATCACGATTTGCAAATACACCCTCCGTATAGACCACCTTCCCGTTCTCCACGAGACCTATGTACGGATAGTTAATACTCTCAAAAGCGTTATAACTGCGTGTTCTGATTTTCGAGCTGCGACTACCGTTGATAATTTTGCCATTAAACACGACAAAAACCCCTGCCACCTCGCCACATGCGGTCAGGAATGAGTCAATTACATTTTTTTTGGAATCACTGTGCTCCGCCAATATGGATACCTGCGAACCTGTCACCACAACGGGTTTGTCTACAGTGCCCAACATGAAGCTCAGGGCTGAAGCTGTGTAAGCCATCGTATCCGTGCCATGGGCAATAACAATACCGTCGTATTGATCGAGCGAACGATGTACCATCCGAGCGATGGAAGCCCAATCCTCTGGTTGTGTATTGGTGCTATCAATGCTCATCAGATTGCAGGCATCAATCTCGCAAATTTCCTGAAGCTCCGGAATTTCAGCCAAAATATTTTCAGCCGATTGGGTTGGAGTCAGGCCGTTTTCCTGATAGGAGGAAGAAATTGTTCCTCCGGTATTAATGAACAGAACCTTTTTCATTTGCCAATGTTCCTTCCCGATTACAACTTCACTTTATTGTTCTTAGAATTTATCATGAATAAGGGTGATTAGCTACTTTGCAAAGGAAAATAACTTCGAATGTAAGGCTAAAAAAGCACGACAAAACAAGCGCCGACTTTCCTGCCTACCGCGACTTGTTTAGCGTGCTTTTTACGATAGTTGCAATGAATCTACAGCACTGCACATACCTTTAACCCATTCACGTACTTTTATGGCGATGCTGGCTGGTCCTGTAACGTTCTTTGCCCCAAAGCTTTGCCCAAGAATTGTCGTGTCCGTTCTTCCTTCGGATGATTGAAAAACTGTTCCACCGGCCCCTGTTCCACGATCGCACCATGCTCCATCAGCACGACCCGATCCGCTACATCCCTCGCAAAACCAAGCTCATGCGTAACAATAATCATCGTATTGCCTTCACTCGCCACCTTTTGAATTACGGACAGCACTTCATCCACCAGCTCAGGATCGAGTGAGGAGGTTGGCTCATCGAACAACAACACCTGCGGATTCAGCGCCAAAGCGCGGGCAATCGCAACACGCTGCTGTTGTCCACCCGAAAGCTGGGCAGGATAATAGGTCATACGATCCTTTAACCCGACCTTTTCTAAAATGCCTTCACTGATCTCCCTTGCCTGCTTGCGATCCATCTTTTTCACACTGGTCAGACCAATCATCACATTGTGGAGTGCATTCAAATTTTTAAACAGCTGATATTGCTGAAATACCATTGCCGTTGCCATCCGCAATCCGAGAATATCCTTTTTTCCTGCCTTGGCCGCATCTACCTTCAGACCGTCAATTTCAATGATACCGCTGGTCGGCTGTTCCAAAAAATTAATGCTACGCAGCAGTGTAGACTTCCCCGATCCGCTTGGCCCCAGGATGACCACAACTTCTCCCTTGCCTACCGTCAGGTCTATGCCCTTTAACACATGATGCTGCCCAAAATGCTTATGAATTTGATGAAGTTGAATCATGCCCTTATTCACTTCTTTCGTATATTCGGATACGCTTCTCCAGCACAACAAGCCCGCGCTCAATAATGATGCACACCAACCAGTAGATCAAAGACACCGCAACATAGACCTCAAAAAAAGCCAACGCTCGCGCGCCCATAATTTTGGCCTGTCCCATCATATCGACGACACCAATCATAAAAATAAAAGATGTATCCTTCACTGTACTGATCAGTGTGTTTCCCAAATTTGGCAAAGCCACCGTTAGCGCCTGCGGCAATACAATTTTGAGCATAATCTGTGTTTGGCTCATGCCGATGGAATTGGCAGCCTCAAATTGTCCCCGATCGACTGAATGAATCGCTGCCCGGAATGTCTCCGACAAATATCCTCCAAGGTTCAACGAAAATGAAAGCAACGCAAACAGCTCGGGCGGAATGACATAGACATTGAATTGCTGCAAGAAGCCATATTCGCTCTGAAAATAATACAAAAACTTGGGTATTCCGTAATATACGAGAAACAGCTGCACAATGAGCGGTGTTCCCCGGATGTACGAGACATACAACGTAGACAAGGGCGCCAAGACAGGCACCTTGTATATCCGGATTAAGGCCGTAGCCAACCCGATGATCGCACCCAGCAGCATGGAGACAAACGCAATCCATAAGGTAACAGGGAGATACTCCACGATCTGGGGAAGGCTTTTCAGCATATAATCTAAATCAAACAGCTTTTCCATAGGAACCCCACTCTACTTTTTACATTGTTATTACTGAGGAATAAATTCTCCGCCTGTCCACTGTTCAGACAATTTTTTCAGTGTTCCGTCCGCTTTAAGTTCTTTAATAATCGGGTCGATTTTAGCTTTCAGCTCCTCACCCTGCTTATCCTTTTTGAACACCAGATTGATATTATCGCTTTGCACAGGCTCGCCCACAGCTTCCACCTGCAAGCCTTCCTTCTTGATCGTTGCTGCGGCCATCACTGGATCATTCACATAAGCATCCACTCGGCCATTTTGCACGTCTTGGAGGTTATCGGACGAAGTGCCTGTATCGTTATATTTTAAAATAATTTTGTTCCCGTTCTTCGCATTATACTGCTCTAGCAACTGCGTATAGGAATCCCCTACCGAGGCGGCTACCTTCTTGCCTTCCAAATCCTTGAGAGAATGGATATCCGTTCTACCCTTTTTCACAATAATAACCGACTGAGCGGAGAAATAGGACTCATCCGAGAACAGATACTTCTTTTCTCGCTCCGGATTTTTGGCAACTTCATCTGCGATGATCTGAACTTTATTCGCATCCAGCGCAAGGAATATCGCATCCCAGCCCGAAGGTACAAATTCAATCTTATAGCCGTCCAGCTTCTTATCGATCTCCTTGACTACTTCCACATCGTATCCGGTCAGCTCGTTTTTATCATTCGTAAAAGCAAACGGCGGGTAGTCATTTTGTGTCCCCACATAGAGTACCTTATCCCCTGATGCCGCTTCCTTCGAGGAACATCCACTCAAAGCACCCGTTAATAACACAAGAGATAGGCCAATCGCTGCTACTAAAGCAGATTTCTTCATAAGTGATATCCCCTTTTGAAATCCAAGTAATTTACTATGATTTTATATTATAACGAGTTATTCAAATAATACAACTAGCAAATTTCATTTCGATTATCTAATCAGATATTGCACAAAAAAAGACCCTTGCGGGTCAGTTGTTATTCATGAAGTGGAAGACGGTCTGCTGGATGTTCCGGTAAAATGGACGAAATTAAACGTTGCACAGCTGGGTGAGCAGATTCAAAAATCTGATCTTTCTCAGCACAGTGCTCGACTAATTTCCCTTGTTCCATCACAGCAATGCCATCACAGACGGCGTAAGCCGCTCGAATATCATGCGTGATAAACAGATATGACAATCCAAATGAAGTTTTCAGCTCTTCCAACAGGGATAAAATGCGCATCTGATGAACCATATCCAGACTGCTGACGGACTCATCCAGCACGATCAGCTTGGGTCTGAGCGCAATCGCCCGTGCAATGTTAATCCGCTGTAATTGTCCGCCGCTGAATTGATGCGGATATTTATTCCGATCCTCCGGCTTAAGACCCACCCGCTCCAGCAGACCTTCTACCGTTCTTTTTTGTTCCTGCACTGATAACCGCTCGTAATTGTCCAAGGGCTCTCCGATAATCTGTCCGGCGGTCATGCGAGGGTTTACAGCAGAATAGCAGTCCTGGAATACAACCTGCATATCCCGTCGCAATCCCCTGCGTACTTGAGGACTCCCATTATAGATGTCCTGCCCCTGAAACAGTACCTGACCCTCCTGCGGCTTCTCCAGCCCCAGAATAACCTTGCCCAGCGTGCTCTTCCCCGCTCCGCTAGTTCCCAGCAGTCCCAGACAAAATCCGCTCTCTATGGTAAGCGACACATCAGTGAGCACAGGGAGACGTGATTCGGAGCGGCCCAGCCATTTGCGCTTTCTATAGCTATGAGTTACTTCCTTCACTTGCAGCACACGCATTCGCTCCCCTTTTGAAAGTATCCAACAGGCAACTAATCGCCCTACTGATTTATGCCCTGAAGGGACAACTTAGGTCTGGCCTGCAGCAGCATTTTCGTATATTCATGCTGTGGCTGGTCGAACAACTGAAAAACCTCTGCCTGCTCAACAATACGTCCCCGCTGCATCACTGCCACTTCATCCGCCATTTGGGAGATGACACCCAGATCATGCGAGATCAGCAAAATAGACGTGTCATATTCCGTACGCAAGCGATCCAACTCTCTCAGCACCTGTAGCTGATTGACCACATCGAGTGCCGTTGTCGGTTCATCCGCAATAACCACTGCTGGTCGCAGGCACATGGAAATGGCGATCATGACCCGTTGCAGCATCCCGCCACTCAACTGAAACGAATAACGCTTCATTAGCTTGGCTGGATTGGGCAGATTCATATTTTCCAGAGCCGTTATGGCAAGATCCCGGGCCTGTTGTTTGGTTAATCCGGTATGCGTGCGGATCGTTTCCATAAACTGATCCCCAATCGTATACACTGGCGTAAAAGCTCGCATCGGATTTTGCATAATAAAAGCGATTTCCTTGCCCCGAATGCGGCGCATCTCCTCAGCTGCCATTCCGTTCAACTCACGACCGTTCAGACGGACACTGCCTTCCACATCCATCGTCTGACGATCCAGTAACTGGAGAAGCGCGTTACAGGTTACTGTTTTGCCGCTCCCACTCTCGCCGACAAGACCCAGAACCTGCCCCTTTTCCAGTTCAAAATGGATAGGTTCTAGTAGAGATACCGCCCCTGCATCAGTTTTGAGCTTTACCTGCAAGCCGCTGACCTCCAGCACCTGCGTCTTGGCCGTGTCATCCATCGTTGTCCCCACTCCTGTTTTACTGACGTTTGGCAATCCCGTATCGGTCGGACAGCGTCTCCCCCAATATATTGAAGGCCATCACCACCACCAGAATCATGATACCCGGATAAATCATTAATTCCGGATGACTGCGGATGTATCCCGTTCCCTCATGAATCATGGCTCCCCATTCAGGAGTCGGCGGCTGGATACCTAGACCAAGGAATGACAACGCGGAGATGTCCATAATCGCCCAGCCCATCTCCAGCGTACCAATGACCATAATCGGCCGCAGCACATTTGGAATGATGTGCCGCCGGATAATGGCCCCTGAGGAGGAGCCGCTAATCCTTGCGGCCGCTATAAAATTCTGCTCTTTCAGAATGACGACCATATTGCGGCACATTCGGGCATAGTACACCCACTGCACCAGCATCAAGGCAAACAGCACCTGCATGAGACCCGGCCCAAAAATACCGACAATGCCGAGCACAAGCACCAAGTTGGGAAACGCCATAATGCCTTCGCAAAACCGCATCAGTACACTATCGACCCAACCGCCCAAATAACCTGCAATTGATCCGATTACAACACCGATGCTTAGCGAGGACAGGAAAATTAATGTCGCAAAGCCGAGCGAAATTCGTGCTCCATACAGCAGCCGGGATAGATTACACCGACCCAGATGATCCGTTCCCAGCCAATACTCTTTTGAAGGGCCTTCCAGCTTATGCAGTAAATTAACCTTAACGGGATCATGGGGAGCTAGCCACGGAGCCAGCGCCATTATGATAAAAAGGGCTGCCAGCACGACTGAGCAAACCACGATTACCTTTTGATCCTTGAACATTTTACGCAACCTTATCATCACTGCTCTGCTCGTCCCTTCGAGGAAATTCGGGGGTCCATATACAACTGCACCAGATCAACGAGCAAATTGCATACGATGAACAGGCATGCCGCCAGAAACACATAGCATTGTATGACGGGAATATCCCGGTTAAAAATGGCTTCCACAAAATAACGGCCAAACCCAGGCCATGAAAACACCTGCTCCACAATAATCGTTCCAGTCAGCAACTTGCCCAGATTCATGCCCATACTTGTTATTAGCGGAGTCATAGCCATTTTGAGTATGTGCTTGAGCATAATCACCCGCTCGCGTATTCCTCTGGTTCTGGCATACAGTACATACGTTTCCTGAAGCTGTTCCAGCACACTGGATCGCAGCAGGCGCGTATATAAAGCAATCAGAACCAGCGACAGAGTCAACGTCGGTAACACCAGATGCTGCCACGTTCCCCGACCCTCTACAGGTAGCCAGTCCAATCGGACAGAGAAAAAGAAGATTAACAAATATCCCAGCCAGAACTGGGGAATAGACGCCCCGAAATACGAAATCCCCCGACTCAGCATGTCGATCCAGCCATTTTTACGCATCGCCGCCAACACACCCAACGGGATGCTCACCAGTATAGATAGTGCCATGCTGCTTAAGGCCAACTCAACAGTGGCAGGCAATCGAGCCTTCACCTCATCCCACACTGGCTTGTTGGTCAGATACGAAGTACCAAAATCCAACCGACTGATTCTTTGAATTGTATGCATATACTGTGTCAGCAATGGCTGATCCAGTCCGAACTCATGTCTTTTCTGCTCCAGAACTTCCGGGGTAGGATAAATATGGGCAGCCGTCAAGTAAGCTTCAGCCGGATCAACCGGTGAAATGTGAATGAGTGCAAAAGTAACGAGGGTGGCAAAGAGAACAATAGGAATGACCGCTACCATTCGCTTCCCGATATAGCTAATCATAAGTTGTCCTCCTATCCTGTAAATTAACGTTACCTCACCGTTTCAGTTACTTTCCAATTTCAATTCCCTCAAATGGATTTTCATCCCGATTAGCTGGAAATACAAAGTTTGTAATCTTTTTCTGATACACTGCCGTTTTCTTAATATACGAAATAGGCACAATGGCAGATTGCTCTTGGAGCGTCTTCAAAATCGAAGCATACAGTTCTTGACGCTTGGTTTCATCTGTCGATGAAAGTGCTTCGTGTACTTGCTGATCCAGATCCTTCTTCATGGGAAGGGCGCTCAGCACCTCAGAAATTCCGAAGCTCTTCTTGGCAATAACATTAATAAAGGAATGCGGATCATAAGGCGCACCATAGTTGTACCAGAAATACAGATCAAACTGGTTGGATCTAAGCCGCTTGATTTGAACCGTCAGCTCCAGTCCGGTCAGATTCACTTTGACACCCAGCTCTCCCCATTCAGCCTGAATGGTTTCAGCCATCGCCTTTTGGATCGGATCGGTCTTATCGAAAATCAGCTCAAAATCCAGCTGTTGTCCGTCTTTCTCCCGTACTGTGCTGCCTGCGGGCAGCTTCCAGCCAGCCTCATCCAACAATGCTTTGGATTTTTCCACATCATAGCCTATTGGCTGTAAGTCGACATTCGTATACGGGTAGTTTTTGGATAAAACCGTATCCGCTGTTTCCTCCAGCCCCGAGGTTACGCCTTCCACCATCGCCTGCTTGTTAAATCCATGCTGGAGTGCCAGACGTACCCGAAGGTCTGCCAGTTTGGGATTGGACGAGTTGAGCAACAGGCTTCTTGTGCCGACAGGCTCGGACAGCGTGGTAACATACTGATTCGTGTCGCGCAGCTGTTTGAAAGCATCCAGGCTAATAACGCCCTCTCCATAAATCAGATCCAGGTCGCCTTTTTCAAAGGCCATTACACGTGTTTCACCATCGGGAATAATTTTGACCGTAATTTTGTCAACCTTCGGTGCAGTACCCCAATAATTCGGATTACGCTTAAAGGTTGCATATTCATCCTGCTTGTATTCATCCAGCATCCAAGGTCCTGTACCTACAGGTTTCTTAATCCCTTTGGACGTATCTCCATCATCCGGGAACCCGGCTTCACCCAAAAAACGGAACGGGCGAACGACAGACAGATCCTGAATAACTGGGTAGTATGGCTCTTTGAGCGTCATTCGGAACGTACTGTCATCTACTGCTTCAGTTTTGTCGAGAACGCCTACTATACCAAGCCAGCTATGCGTTTTCTCATTTTTCATAATAGCGTCAAAGTTCTTTTTCACAATCGCCGCATTAAACAGCGTTCCATCGGAAAATTTCACACCTTTACGCAGCTTAAACGTATATGTCTTGCCGTCCTTGGATATGGTCCAAGATTCAGCCAAAGCAGGCTCTAGCTTGCCTCCTTGCTTGTAGCTGACTAACGGCTCATAAATCATGGATTGTGCAAATAGCTGGGAAGGGTTGTATACGTGAGGATTCATTGTACCAATGTCCCGCGGCCACGATAGCGTGATCGACTTTTCATTGGCAGTTCCGTTAGTAGAGGTGGATGCAGGTGTGTTCTCCTGCTTCGCGCAGCCCAGAATAACGGATAATAAGAGGAGCGTCACCAACATAAGGGTGGCAGTCTTGCGGTGTCGAACGGACATCAATGTATTTCCCCTTTTCTATATATGTGATAATGATTATCATAATCATATTTAGAATAGGTACCACATTATATTTTGTCAACAATATTCGGCAAGCAGAGCTATTATTTATTTTGAATTTGTATAATATTAAATTTATGGATTAATCCTCCAATGTTTGAAATAGGGCACGCGTGTATTCATGCTTCAATAGTTCTTCATCCCAATCCTCAAATATTTCCACGATCTCTCCCTGAACCATGACGGCAACACGATCACAGAACGTACGGGTGGACTGAAGATCATGGGTGATAAAAAGATAGGACAGCTGGCGTTCGAGCTGCATTCTTTTGAGCATGTCTAGCACGGAGGACTGGGTTGACGTATCCAAATTGGCGACCGATTCATCGAACAGGATGATTTCTGGTTCAACCGCCAACGCCCGAGCAATGCACACCCGCTGTTTTTGTCCACCGCTTAGCTGTGCAGGGTATTTTCCCAGACTGTCAGCCTCCAACCCTACCGATTCCAGTAAGGAAAGGCAGATATCCAGCGCCCTTACCTTTCGCTTAGGAAAATAGTTACGGATCGGCTCCATCAAAATATCTTGAATGGTCATACGGGGATGCAGTGAAGAGGCCGAGTCCTGCGCAACCAACTGGATTCGTTTGTACAGATGAATATCCTTCATCCTTCTAGTATGTATGGGCTGGTGATCCAGCCAGATTTCCCCTGAAGTCAACGACTCCAGCCCCAGGATACACTGCGCCAGCGTGCTTTTGCCACTTCCGCTTTCTCCAACCAATCCAAGGCATTCTCCCTGTCGTAATTCCAGACTCACTTTCTGTATAGCCTGCTGCTGACTCTGTCTCGTGTTGAACCAGCCTTTTCTCAGTCTGCGGACAGGGTAAGCTTTGGTGACGTTCTTCAATTCCAGTATCACGGTTGCATCCTTCCTTCCGGGGTCATCTCCAGCACCCGATCTGCTATGCGGCTTATCCCCTGACGATCATGTGAAATTAACAAAATCGTGAGATCGAAATCTTCCCTCAACTGTAGAAACAAGGCCAGAACCTTGTCGCGGTTAATAACATCCAGCGCCGTAGTAGGCTCGTCGGCAATAAAGAGGCGCGGACCAGAGCTTAACATTGCAGCCAGCAGGACCCTTTGGCACATACCTCCGCTTAGTTCAAAAGGATAGGATGACAGAATATGCTCAGGATCGGCAAAACCGACCTTGCGGAGCAGAGAACACAAATAGGCTTCCTGCCCTGGAATAGTACGGCCTCCAGCCAGCTCCGTGACACGGTTCAACATCTGCCGCATCCGTGACAGCACGCCCTGGGGCTGCGATGCAGTGTGGGACAGGGCAGCATCAGCTTGCCCCAGCTCCTTCTGGGCGTGCATCATGCGCAGCCCGTTCAGTCTAAGCGTATCCGTCAGCTGGGCACGGACGGTACGGATCGGATTCAGCCCGCTCAGCGATTGCTGAATGAGCAGGGCAATTTCCCCACGGCGCAGTCTTTGCCAGCGCTGTTCATGGAACGGGATAATGTCTTCCCCGTTATAGTAGATGCACCCTTGCGTAACACCAACACCTGGGTCCAGCATACCCGCGATTGCGTGTGCGGTCAGACTTTTGCCGCATCCACTTGGCCCAGTCAAGGCTACAATTTCCCCTGGGTAGACGGAAAAGTTCACATCCCGTAATAGCGGTTTGCTTTCGCTTTCGCTGGCTCTTACACCTGTACGGCAAATCTCCAAATGTTCCACGTGTAACAACGGTTTTTGCATGTATGCTTGCTCTATGTCCTTTCGCCCCGTGACTGGTCGCTCCCCCACTATTTCGCCGCCTCCTTTTCTGAAAAATGATCACCCAGAAGCTGGCAGGCAAGCACAAATAGCATAATCGCCAAACCCGGGAAGATCATAACATGCGGAGCCACCTGAAAATACGAGGTTGCATCATGCAGCATCACACCCCACTCTGGCTTGGGCGGCTGTACACCCAGTCCAAGAAAGGAGAGCCCAGCGATCATTAACACCACGCGTCCGATATCCCATACCGTATAAACCAACAATTGCGGCCATACTTGTGGCAATACATAACGCCTTAGTATGCGCACGTGTGAATTACCGGACAAACGGGCATACCGTACATAGTCCTCCTGGCAAGCTTTTTGAACCAAACTACGGATATAGCGGACATAGCCCGCCCACCGTACCGCAATAATCGCTAAGGTCATGTTGACGAAACCCGGCCCCAAAATACCCACAATCGCTACCGTTAAAATAATATCAGGAAAAGCCAGTACGCCGTCGATTCCCCGCATAATCAACTGATCCACGCGCCCTCGCACATAACCAATGAGCAAGCCTGTGGGCAGACTGATACACAGCGTAGCTACCGTAATCGCACAAGCGATTAGCACACTCGTCCGAATCCCGTAAATGAGCCGTGACAGCACATCCCGACCCAAATGATCCGTACCAAAAGGATATTTCCGACTGGGTGGTGCCAGACGGTTCAGAAGGTCCACATGCAGAGGATCATGAGGAGCGGCCCATGGAGCCAGCAATCCGAGCAGCACGATCAAGCCAAACAGTGCGCCCCCTGTCAGCAAGCTTCCTCTAAAGGAAAGCCGTACCTTTTTCATTTGCAGCTTCCCCCTTAACGCAAACGCAGCCTTGGATCTATCACCGTCTGGACCACATCCACCAAACACTGAACACCTACAATTAAAAATGCGGCAAACATAACATATCCCTGAATCACCGGGTAATCCCGCTGCGTAATTGCATCTATAAAATACTTGCCCAACCCTGGCCATGAAAAAATGGTCTCTACGATGACGTTACCTGCCAGCATAAATGATAGATTCGTACCTAACAGCGTAATCATTGGCAGAACGGCATGTTTAAATAGCTCAAAAAAGAGAATATGCATACGGGAAAAACCGCGAGCCCTCGCTGCCTTCACAAAATTGCGGTCACTCAGCTCCAGCATTTGAGCGCGCAATACACGAGCTTGCACCGTTCCCAATCCTGCACCAAGCGTCAGCGCTGGGAGTACTAAATGTGTCCAGTCCTCCCTTCCCATGGATGGGAGCCAGCCCAAGCGAACGGAAAATAGATAGATTAGCAGAAAACCAAGCCAAAAAGAAGGGATCGACGATCCTAGCAAAGCGAACAGCCTGCCCAGACGATCTAGTGGACCGCTGACTTTTAGCGAGGCAGCCAGCCCCATCCCAAGCGTAAGCACCGTCATGACGGCAAAGCCCGCCAAAGCTAGCTCCACCGTAGCGGGCAGTCTGCTCCACAGTTCGTTTAGCACCGACTCCTTGGACACATATGAGGTTCCCCAATGTCCCGTGAACACATCCCGCAGCCAGTTCACATATTGAATATGAAGCGGCTCATTCAAGCCCAGTTCGTTTCGCAGCGCGGTCAGCGCCTCCCCAGAAGCAGGAACATTATGCGCGGTGAGTAAAATGAGGGCAGGGTCACCAGGGGCCAGCCTCATCAGTACAAAAGTCAGCGTGGATACAACGAATACAATGATGGGCAGCTGCGCCACACGTTCCAGTATAAAACGAATCATAGGATACGTAGCCCGTTATTCCGCAATATCAGATTGCGCTGTAATGTAGTAATACTCGATCGGATGCGGCGTAAAGCCCTCTACCCCTTTTTTCACGCCAAACACATTGTCAGGGTGTACAATGAACGACTGCGGCAAGTCTGTATTGATGATATCCAGCGCTTGCAGTGTTACCGCATTACGCTGTGCGGTATCCTTTGCCAACTTCAGGCTGTGAAGAATATCCTCCAGCGGTTTGGAAGCATAACGGCTTACATTAGCTTCACTTGTAGAGGAGTAGAACATGTCCATAAAATACTGCGGTTCTCCTGTATGGGCCGTGAGCATGCTGTACATAGCAAAATCCCAATCGTTTTTGGTCAACGCCTCGTCGATATTTTCCACCTTGCGAATCTTGACCTGGATTCCCTCATTCAGCAACTGGCTCTGAATAACCTCAGCCATGACGGATAGCTCCGGACGCTGAGGGAAGGTCAGCAGCGTAACCTCGAATGGCTTGCCCTGCTTGGACCATGTGCCTTGGGCATCCTTCTGCCAGCCATCCTTCGTCAACAACTGCTCTGTCGTTCCGTTCAATGCTTTACGCTCAATCTTACCGAAGGGAAGAATACTCGGAAACGGGCTGCTTGCTTCCGTACCGAAGCCCCTCATGACGGCGCTCACAATGGATGCGCGCGGAATCAGACTGTCCACCACCTTACGGTTGGTCGCATCCTTGAACACAGGCGATTCCATGTTGTACACAATCATATGGGTACGCAAGGACGGAGCCGACAGCACTTGTAGCTTGTCGTTCTTTTTTAGTACCTCTGCGTTATCTACCGGAATATCCGTCGCTACATCCACCTCACCGGATTGTAACGCCATCAGGCGCGAATTACCGTCCGTAATGAATTCCATCGTTGCTTCAGCCAGTCGTGCCTTTTCGCCCCAATATCCGTCATAACGCTCTACGACCAAGGATTGATCCTTGTTAAAGGCTTTGATTTTAAAAGCACCTGTCATTGCAGGGTAGCTCTGCTCATCTTTCATGGATGCCACATCCAGCACGATCGTTGACGGATCAGCCAGATTGGATGCCAGCGCTGCATTCGGCTGGTTTGTCGTGATTTTCAGCGTCAGCGGGCCATTTACATCAATGGACTTCACATCCAGTAAATCCTTCGCCAGGTGACTTTTCTCGATAGAGCGCAGCAAAGATGCTTTTACGCTTGCTGCATCCATACTCTTTCCATCATGAAAAGTGACCCTATCCTGCAAGCTGAACGTCCACACGTTAGGACTGTCGTGCTTCCATTCCTTGGCTAGCCAAGCCACAGGCTCCAACTTTTCATTCAAACGAATGAGTGTCTCACCGGCACCGGAACGCATCACATCCCAGCTATTGTCTCCATGCGGATCGACGCCTGACGGTTTCCACGTATACGCCATCACCAGCTTTTTACCTGCTGGAGTCTGTTGTGCAGGCGTATTCTCACCCTTGCCTGAGCTATCCTCCGTCTTCGTGGCTGTGCCGCATCCCGAAAGAGCCATAACTGCCATCAGCAGCAGCAATCCTGTACATATGAACCATGAACGCCTATTACGATTGCCTATCATCCCACATGTCCTCCTCTATCTTGTAAAATATCGTATAAACCTAACGCAAAACGCGAAAAAAGCATTCCCAACCACTTGACCAGCAGTCAGAAATGCTTTCATTATAAAATGTCAAAACTCACCTCAAAGCCAACTCCAAAAACATAGAAGGGATCAGATCGGTTTCAGACATTCCGTATGCAGCACGCCTAACCACCTCCCCAGCATCCCGTGGGTCTGACAGTGATGTCAAAACAGGCAGGTCTCCTGACTCCAGGCTTATCTTTCAGGCCTTCCCGGTTCCTCACAGTTCCAGTGGCTATTCTGAAAGCTCCAGCAGTACCCTGCTGATGCCTGTATACAGTGGCGGGTCCGTGTCGGAATCTACCGAACTTCCCTTTTAAGTGAACACGCTCAACAACTATCTACATCGTCTCAACAAAACCTCGTACATAGAGTTGTCCCGTTCACACCTGTTTTCTTCCTTTATTCCTTTTTATTACGATTTAGGATTATCTTATTTTGTTGCTACTGGCTTGTCAACAAATGTTGCGTAATAATTTAAATTTGAACGATATAGTGTGAATCAAGACCATGGCTCTTCATTGCTTGCGCGCAATTGAGGGTATGTCTTAACGTTGCGTGCACGCAATTCACGTGCTAAAATTAGGTATAGAGATACCCACCGTATCCGTATACTAAAAAGAGCCTTCGCCGCTCCAACGGCAAAGACTCTTAGGACTTGAAGGGCTGTGGATCACCACGGCGCGCTAAATGCTTAGCTAAACCCACCGTTAGGCGCCTAACCTAATTACGCGGTGGGTTTTCGCTTGTTCCGAAATTTCCGACGCAGCCATCGATAAAGCTTACGAATACTAAACACCAGGCTTAGTAACGTAACCATCCAACGTAGCACATCGTAACACGACACAAGGTTGACCATCGGCTTCACCCCCTTTCGGGAAGCTGCGCCATGGTCCGAAAACATCCACCACTATTCAAAGTCCATAAGGTAGATTATACCACTCCTTCACCTACTACTCTAGCAAACTTTTCTAGTAGGTTCTCAATCCCCCATTTTCATACAAGAAGGGTGTTTATCAATAACTTCATGCTGCTTAATAAATAACTCGCTCTGGGTAACCCCATGCCAAACAGCCGGAAAAGAGGCTACCCCCTCTCTCCGGCTGTTTTGGTTTATTTCCTATTCATCAAACCTTCTGTGGAACCTCCGAGACATTTACACCTTTGACCGATTCACCCTGTTTTCTTGCCAAAACGATGTTCAAGACAATTGCCGTAATCGAGCCCGATACAATACCATTTTGCAGCAGCATTTTGGCAAAGCTAGGCAGTTGGTCAAACATTTGCGGCAGAACAGCTGAGCCTAGGCCTACAGCAATACTGCATGCTGCGATCAGCAGATTGCTTTCCTTCCGCAGATCTACTTCTGACAAAATAGACATACCTGATGCAGCAACCGAACCAAACATGACGATCATCGCCCCACCCAGCACAGCGTTAGGAATCACTGTCGTCAAAGCAGCCAGCTTAGGCAGCAAACCGAGAACGACCATAATGCCGCCCGCAGCAAAAATAACGTTACGCGATTTGACGCGAGTCAGCGAGATCAGACCCACATTTTGCGAGAAGGCCGTGTAAGGGAACGCATTAAAAATACCGCCCAGCATAATCGCAAGCCCTTCCGAACGAAGTCCATTGACGATTTGCTTTTGTTCCACCTTCTGATCAATCGCTTTACCTACTGCCAGATAAACCCCCGTAGACTCGACCATGCTGACAATATTGACGATAATCATCGTGCATACCGCCATAATGCTAAATTCTGGCTTGCCAAAATAAAACGGCTGCGCAATACTCACCCATGAAGCATCCGCTACGGGAGCAAAATGCACCATTCCCATCGCATAGGCGACTACAGTACCTGCGAACAGACCAATAAGCACGGAAATCGAGCGTAAAAAGCCCTTAGCTACTCGATTGACAAGCAGAATAACCAGTAGTGTAACCAGTGCCAGCAGCAAATTACGCGGCTGTCCAAAATCCGCGCTGCCCTGACCACCCGCTACATTGTTCATCGCCACCGGAATAAGGGATAGACCGATAATCGTAACGACCGAGCCGGTAACCACTGTTGGGAAAAAGCGTAACAGTTTGCCATATAGCGGTGCCGCAAGCACCACAAATATACCGGACAAAATGATGGCACCGTATGCTGTCGCCAGATTTGAGGTCGAAGCAATTGCGATAATGGGTCCTACTGCCGTAAACGTACAGCCCAAAATGACAGGCAATCTACTTCCAAAAAAGCGTGTGCCCATAATCTGTAATAACGTAGCAATCCCGCAAGTGAATAGATCAGCAGCCACTAGATAGGCCATCTGGGCTGGCGTCAGGTGAAGTGCTCCCCCTACAATCAGAGGAACAGCAATGGCTCCGGCGTACATCGCCATGACATGCTGGAAGCCCAGCGCAAATAATTTTTGTTTACTTAACATCCCACATTCTCCTTAACGGGAGGAATCACCGTGCCAGCTTCCTCTATAAAATGGACTTCGCCCGGTGCCATGGAAGCGATACGCGCAAGAGAACGTACGGCAATGCCCCTTTGCTCCAACAGCCCGCGACCTTCCTGAAAGCTCTTTTCAATTACACAGCCGACTCCGGCCAGTTCCGCTCCTGCTTCCTTCACAATATCCGTAAGTCCGACCAAAGCTGCACCAGTAGCCAAGAAATCATCCACGATCAGTACATGGTCGCTAGCATCGAGATATTTTTGGGAAATGCTCACCTGATAGGTTTCCTGCCGAGTGAATGAATGAACCTCTGCGAAGTATACCTGTTCATTCAGCGTGATCACCTTCTTCTTCTTCGCATAAATGAACGGTACCCCCAAAGCAATAGCAGTAGCCATCGCAAATTGAATGCCACTAGCTTCAATGGTAAGTACCTTGGTAATCGGAGCACTGCCGAACAGGCGTGCGAACTCCTTGCCAATCTCCAATGCTAATGCTGTATCCACCTGATGATTCAAAAATGAATCTACCTTTAACACCGTATCGGATAAAATCTGTCCCTCTTGACGAATACGTTCTTCCAAAGCTTTCATTATGCGAATATCGCTCCTCTGTACTTTAAATAGAATAAAACCTGCTAAAACCAAAAAAGGACAAGCTCCCTTGAGTCGTTTCTCAAGTGAAGCCTGTCCTTGGGGTCGTAATCCCTGACGGATTGGCGCACAAATAAAATGCCCGCATTCATCCGAAGCTGATGCGCTATCACTCATAGTCGGACGATTACAGTGGTCATCCGGTAGAAACTTTTGGGCCATATCCCCAATATTATACGAGTCATATGAAATTGATATCTTGTATACTACACCCTCTGGCGGGCGGTTTCAAGACTATTTTTCATACAAACAGCGGCATTTGGAGAACCTTCCACAATTTGAATATCGCAGCAACACACCGATCCCTGTTTGAGGTATATATATAGTAGCAAACAGATATTAAAAAACGGAAAACAACACAAAACAATATTTGTTTTTAATTTTATTTTTAATTCCAAAGGTAAAACCAAGATTTTCACTTCCGTTTATGTTGACTACACAGACAAACGGAAGTAGTATGGAATTAGTTAAGAAACAAAAGGCAGACTTTGGGGCTGCCAGGACTTCACCATGCAAGGAGATTAGATATGAACAACTATCTTGCTGTTGATATTGGAGCTTCAAGCGGAAGACTCGTGAGTGCAACTCTACAAGGTGAACAAATTCACTTGCAAGAGCTTCATCGTTTCAACAACTCCTTTACTGAGAGGCACGGGCACAATTACTGGAATATAGACAATTTATTTGATGAGATCATTCAAGGACTGCAAAAGGCTAAGCAAAACGGGATTGAATCCTGTACGCTCGGCATTGATACATGGGCTGTAGATTACGTGTTACTTCATAAGGAAGGTCATCGCATCCATGAGGTGTACGCATACCGCGATGCACGCACTCTACATGCCCCCGATAAGCTGCACCAGCTCATCAGCCGAGAGGATGTATATGAGAAAACGGGCATCCAGGAACTAAACTTTAATACCTTGTATCAGCTGTTCGTCCATGATCGGGAACAACTCGCCCAGGCAGATAAAATATTGATGGTTCCCGATTATCTGTACTATCGCTTGACTGGCATTATGGTCAATGAAATGACCAATGCATCCACGATGCAGCTTCTCAACGTAAACACCCGAGAATTTGATGAGGATCTGCTCTCCCTGCTCCAGCTTCGGCGCAGTCAATTTTCGGAGCTGGCTGAGCCTGGACGCGTCCTGGGCCCCATCTTGCCGGAGCTTGTTCGGAAATATGATCTTCCAGACTGCCAACTCATCCTTGTGCCTACGCACGATACCGCCTCAGCGGTTGCAGGTGTTCCATCACCGCGGGAAGAGTCTTGGGCTTATATTAGCAGTGGAACATGGTCGCTACTGGGTATGGAACGATCCCAACCCTTGAATACCAAGACAGCTATGCAGGCGAACTACACCAATGAGTGGGGCGCTTACGGCACGTACCGTTTTTTGAAAAATATTATGGGCTTATGGATGATTCAGGAGGTTAGAAGAGAGGGAGGCTCTGCACATAGTTTTGCTGAATTGGCCGAATTGGCTTCAGCAGAGACACCATTTGTCAGTCTCGTCCTCTGCAACCAGTCCTCATTCTTAAATCCAGATAGTATGACCCTTGAGATTCAGAGGTTCTGTGAAGAAACCGGGCAGCCTATCCCGCACACACCTGGCGCGCTTGCCCGCTGTATTTTCGACAGTCTGGCCTTAAGCTACCGGGATGCCCTACATGAGCTACAACGTTTAACAGACGAAACGATTACCCGATTGCACATTGTCGGCGGAGGCGCAAACAACGAATTACTATGTCAGCTAACAGCCGACCTTTTAGAAATCGAGGTTCAGGCAGGACCTTCCGAATCGACGGCCATCGGCAATATTGTCGTGCAATTAATCAGCTCTGGTGCTCTTGGAGATCTGAAAGCTGCTGTCCGAACCATAGCTAACTCCTTCCCGACTCGGCTATATGAGCCGCAATCAGTGGAAGGCATGAAAGAGCTTCTGGATCGCTGGGAACGCCTCAAAATACAAGCAACATCCCCTACTCACATATCTCAATAAAGGAGTAAAATCATGAACGAAGCCATTGAAGCGAGTTATAACGAAGCGAAAAGGCTGTATGCCCGCCACGGTATTCAGGTGGATGACGTTTTACGGAAACTCTCACAAATTAAAATATCACTACATTGCTGGCAGGGAGACGATGTGCAGGGTTTCCTGTTCAAAGATAAACAGCTTAGCGGGGGAATTGCCGTAACAGGCAACTACCCAGGTAGAGCAGGCACGCCTAATGAGCTGCGTCAGGATTTAGAAAAAGCTCTATCACTCATCCCCGGTAAACACAAGGTTAATCTGCATGCGATCTATGCGGATACTACAGAACAAGTAGATTTGGATCAACTGGAGCCACGCCATTTTCAGAACTGGGTAGACTGGGCCAAACAGCAAGGGCTTGGACTTGATTTTAATCCGACCCTGTTCTCCCACCCCAAAGCGGAGGATGGCTTCACACTAAGTCACAAGGATCCGGATATTCGCGATTTCTGGATCACACACTGTAAAAAATCACGCAGGATTGCAGAACATTTCGGTAAAGAACTCGGTCAGCCATGTGTCACAAACCACTGGATGCCGGATGGTTACAAGGATACCCCGGTGGATCGCTTGGCTCCAAGAGAACGTCTGCGGGACGCTATGGACGAAATTTTCAGTGAAGAAATTAGTGAAGATTACAACATCGATGCAGTTGAAAGTAAACTGTTCGGCATCGGTTCGGAAAGCTATGTCGTCGGCTCTCATGAGTTCTATATGGGTTACGCCCTGACACGGGGTAAATCTATCTGTCTCGATTCCGGTCACTTCCACCCGACAGAAGTCATTTCGAACAAACTATCCTCTGTGCTGATGTTTACCGATCAATTATTGCTCCATGTCAGCAGACCTGTTCGTTGGGATAGCGATCATGTCGTGACGATGGACGACGAATTGCTGGACATTGCCCGTGAGCTGGTGCGCGGTGAGCTGCTCTCCCGCACTCATATCGGCCTTGATTTCTTTGATGGAAGTATTAACCATGTGGCTGCTTGGGTCATTGGAACACGCAACACCATCAAAGCGTTGCTTCGCGCCATGCTGGAACCGATTGAGGAACTGAAAAAGGCCGAAGAGGAAAGAGACTTCACGACACGCCTTGCCTTGGTCGAAGAGTTTAAATCCTATCCGTTTGGGGCTGTATGGGATTACTATTGCGCTCAAAACGGCGTTCCCGTTCGTGAGGAATGGCTAACCGAAGCTAAAAACTATGAACAACAGGTCCTGCTGAAACGATAAACTACTGCACTGATAATTTTATATTCATATCATCCAAAGGGAGAGATCATCCATGACTACTGTGCTGGAGAATCAAAAAGAACGAAAATCAGGACTGGATATCCCATTTGTTCGAGAGATGGCGGAAATTACGCAAAACATGTGGAAATTCGGCTGGGATGAACGCAATGGAGGCAATATAAGTTATATTCTGGATGAGGCCGAGGTTGCCAAATATATTGATATTCATAAAGTCATTCGAACGATTAAACCCGCTTTCCCAGTGAATGAACTGGCAGGCAAATATTTTATCGTCACTGGATCAGGCAAGTACTTCAAAAACGTTATTGCCGATCCGGAAGCCAATTTAGGAGTCCTGCGTGTATCCCAAGATGGTGAGCAGTTAGAAATTTTGTGGGGCCTCAAGCATGACGCGGTTCCTACCAGCGAATTGCCATCTCATTTTATGAGCCACATTGAACGCTTGAAGGTCGATCCTAACCATCGGGTTGTGATCCATAATCATGCCACTCATGTCATTGCCATGACCTTTATTCATAGTCTGGACGAAAACCAATTCACCAAAACGCTGTGGGAAATGTGTACCGAATGTATCGTAGTCTTTCCAGACGGTATCGGTGTAATTCCTTGGATGGTGCCAGGCTCCAGCGAAATCGGCCGCGAAACAGCGAAAAAAATGAAGGATCATCACGCTGTATTATGGCCTCATCACGGCATTTTCGGAACAGGTAGCTCCATTGATGAAGCGTTTGGCCTGATTGAAACGATTGAAAAAGCAGCACAAATTTATATGCTGATTGCTCAGCATGAGATCAAGCAACGGATTACAGATCAGGAATTGGCCGATCTGGCTAAAGCCTTTAATGTTACCCCAAAAGAAGGAATCCTGAACGTATAGACATAGGCTAATCGTATAGCACCGAACTCTATAAGGCTCCACGGCTCGTCTCTTACCAGCCATGGAGCCTTTACCGTTTTAATTTTATAACCCCAAATTCCAATGAATTAACTTGTAATTACACTTTCCTTTATATACAATAAAATCAAAATTCCCTTATCTCCACCAAAGGAGAGGTGACAATATGAGAAGAACAAAGAATGAAGATCACTTCGACATCGTGGAAGACCATTATTTCACAACAACCGAACTAGAAAAATCCAGTGCTATTTGGCCGGTCAGACTGGGTATGGATATTTCGAAAACAAGCTGTCATGTCGGCCCCAAGGCTGTCCCTTATTTTTATTTTATTTTTGTACTTGAAGGGCAGGCTGAGTTCATTTATAAGGAAAAGAAGTATCGAGTCCAAAAGTCTGATTTATTCTGTTTTTTCCCCCATCTTGCCCATGAATATTACACCAACCAAGAGCACCCGTTACAAAAGGTATGGATTGCCTTTGAGGGACCAAAATCACTGGCGCTACTCGAGCGGATCGGGATTACCCCCTCTAAGCCATTTATAGCTAACGCAGTGAGCGAGGACATCCTCGAGCTTATCTCCAACCTATTTTCCATCGTCAACGACCACAACAGACAGGGCAGCGATCTGGCCCGCTTAATTACACTACACCAGATCTTCGAGGAGTTGTCCCGCAACACATCTGGCGCGCTGCGCAACTCTGTATGCTCTGATTATTGGCTCCAGCAGGGGAAAGATTACATCGAAATGCATTATTGTGACCGTGTTACAATCGAGCAAATTGCTGAGCATGTAGGTGTGGATCGTGCGCATTTTTCACGTAAGTTCCATTCCACCTTTCTCATATCCCCCGCCAAGTATTTGCAAACTCTCAAGATTAACGAAGCCAAAAGATTGCTGGAACAAACTACTTACAATTTGTCGATTATCGCCCAATCCATCGGATATACCGATATGTCCACCTTTTCCAAAGCATTTAAGAAAACAGCAGGAATCCCACCCCGAGAGTATCGCTTCCGGCATCAGTCCCGGCAAGAGATCCGCACTGCCAACGCTTAGTCGGAATCCAGTAATGATACAGGAGAACCACCACATACGGCGGCTCTCCCTTTTTTATGACCTGATCCTAATTTGTACTTGGTTCTGAGCGCTATCAACGCTATAATAAGCATCAAACCAACAGGAAAGGTACGTGAATTCCATGCTGCGATTCAATGCTATACGTACAGGTTATCTGCTGGGCATCTCACTGATACTGGCTGCGATTATTTATTTTTTCGCCTCCAATTGGGGCGGACTGGATCGGACAGTCAAAATTGTGCTGGCTATTGCGCTTATTGTTTTGTTTTATGGCTTATCTTTTGTATTTGCACGTATACGTGCCGTTCCCGGGCAACAAGCTTTTCTGTCCAATATATTTCTGGTGGCTGGCTGTGTAGCCTTCGGCGTTTCCGTGGCGTTGCTCGGTCAAATTTACAACTCCCATGCGGACAGCTACGGGTTGTTTTTCATTTGGTCAGTGCCGGCTTTACTGCTTAGCTGGATTACTCGCTACAATCCTTTATATATGCTGTCTTATGTACTGATTCATTTGGGGGTATGGCTTTACTTCTATCCAACGATGCAAAGCGCGTCTTATAGCCAACTGGAATCGTTGTCCATCGCTGGAGTGTTCGCAATATTCAATCTGGTGCTATTTCTATTGACGTTCCTTCATCGTATACATTCGGCTCCACTACAATATATGAGCTTTACTGTTCTCCATATAGCTATGTTGGCGATGACCAACTCCTTTGCATTCGATGGATATGGCCTGATCATGAATATACCGCATATCGCTGTGATTGCTTTAGGATTTTATATATTTATCAAGGTTCGGCTGAATAAAACGTTACTGACCTTGAATGCATTGGCGCTCTCGGCGTTTGCTGTCTTTAAATTTATAGAGCTGGCAGAGGCGTACTCTTCATCACTATTCTTTGTTTTCGGGTTGATTTTTGTGGCACTGCTATTGACGGGTAACGTATGGTTTTTCCGTTATTTAAATCGTTTGGGAAAATCGTCTCCGGATGAGACAGCCGTCCCTGAGGAACATAGCAGTGAGTGGATCACCAAAACCGTATCTCGCGTAATCAAAGTGGTTGGAGTGCTGATTGGCAGTATATCTCTCATCGGACTGATTATGATTAGCACGAATGTAAACCACACCGAATATGTACTGCTGGGCGTGTCTTTGCTGCTGATGATTACGATGATCGTCATACCAGAGTCCAAGCTGGATTCTGTAATCCGTTATACGCTGCTGACCATCAGCTATATTACCGGCCTGGCGGCCATTCTATGGTCAGATCAGACGATACTTTCGGTATTATTTCTGATCGTTTCCATCGCCGGATGGTTTCGCTCCAAGGGGAAAAGGCAGCGATTTTTTGCCTATACTTTTGTAAACCTGAATATGGCAACTGTTTTGTTTCAACAGTATCAAGAGTGGGATGGCTGGAACTGGACCTATAAGTTCATCATCTTCGCCCTGTTCGCTCTCAATGCTGTGTTATATGGGATAAGCTACTTTAGACCCAAGACAGAGCTAAAAGGACATCTTCGGGATAGTTCATTATTCTTCAGCTTATTGTTTCTGTTTTGGACGACGTTTTTCGAGGATGTCATTCCACACTCTTATATGTTCATGAACATTTTTTATTTTGTTATCGTTACATGGATGGTCTTTGCCTTTATCCGTCACAAACAAAAATCGGAGGCTATTACGAGCGTCGTATTCTGGTTTATTTTTATCGGCTTCAAATACTATGATTTACTGTGGACGCTGCTGTATAAATCTTTTACACTGGCGCTACTGGGGATCATTGTACTGGGAATTACCTGGTGGCTCGATCGACGAATGGCCCATAGCGGCAAAACAGCGTTCGATGCCGACCACCGCAGCTTTAGCTTTATGCGCTTAAGCCCGTTACTCATTGCCATTGTCATTGTGCTACAGCTAGGGATTATCGGCTATCAGACGGCGAGAAGTGAAACCCTGCTCGCCACAGGTGCCTCCGTTAAGCTCAAGCTGGCTCCTATAGACCCGCGCTCCCTGTTGCAGGGCGATTATGTGGCACTGAATTACGATATTTCTCCCCCTCCTTCCAAGAACCCTCTTCAGGAGAAGGATTGGAACCGAGGCAAGGTTAAAGTCGTTCTCACACCAGATAGCCAAGGAGTATACATTGCTGATCGTCTATATCAAGATGGTGAGAAACTTGCCCATCATGAAATTGTTCTCAATGGACAATGGAATGGTTCTCGTATTCTGTACGGTATTGAGAATTATTTCATTCCTGAAGGAACTGGACGTACTGTTGAACAGAACGCTCATTACGCCTATATTCGGGTCAGCCGCAATGGAGACGCGTTGCTGGAACGTTTGGTGGAAAGCTGATCTGGATTGGCAAAGAGGTAGAGAGGTAGAGGTATTGAACGAAGCGGGGCTTTAAAAATTTATTTGTACAAAAAGCAGGCTGAACCAGGTTGCTCCATTGCTGGAGCATAACTTGGTTCAGCCTGCTTTTTCTTTTGCGGCAATGGAGGAAAACTCAATGATAACCTTTCCCTAAAGCTTATCCTCGTTTATATCTCTCTCGACCATGCCACGATTTCTTTAATATCCTGCGGCTGAGTCCGACAACAGCCACCAATCATACGCGCTCCTGCTTCATACCACTGCCGGGCACTCTGTCCGAACGTTTCTGTACAAGTATGGCCCTGCCATGTCTTGGTGACCGGGTCATATTCCTCCCCCAGATTGGGATATACCACCACCGGCTTGTCCGTATGGCTGTGTATTTCGTGAATAAGAGATGGAATGAATTTGGGCAACGTGCAATTGATCCCTACCGCAGCCACCTGCTCATGCTCATTCAGCCACTTTGCACATGCGGCGACAGACTCGCCATTACTGATATGCTGCTCATCCTTTGCACTAAAGCTGATCCAGGCATACGTACCGGGGAATTCCTTCAGCAAGCGGGCAATAGCCTTGGCTTCCACCAGACAGGGTATCGTTTCACAAGCTAAAATGTCTGCTCCCGCCTCGATCAGAGCTTTCATGCGCGGCCTGTGAAACTCCATAAGCTGCTCTTCGCTCAGCTTGTAATCACCGCGATACTCTGAACCATCAGCCAGAAAAGCTCCATAGGGTCCGACAGAGGCCGCAACCAGCGGCTTGGGACGATGCTGCTGACTTGCAGTAGCCGTCAAATCGGCCCAAAACTCATCTCGTGCCTGTACAGCAATCAGCACCGATGACTGAATCAGCTTCAACGCCTCATTTTCGCTTAGCCCTCGTTGAACGTAGCCTTCCACAGTGGCCTGATAGCTCGCCGTAATTGCACAGTCTGCCCCAGCCTCAAAGTAATCTCGATGTACACGCTTGATCGAATCCGGATGTTCATAGAGTATTTTGGCCGACCATAAGCTATCGTTCAGATCAT
Organism: Paenibacillus sp. BT-177; assembly: GCF_025846815.2. Taxonomy (NCBI): domain Bacteria; kingdom Bacillati; phylum Bacillota; class Bacilli; order Caryophanales; family Paenibacillaceae; genus Paenibacillus; species Paenibacillus sp. BT-177. The sequence goes on from NZ_JAOYTP010000003.1 coordinate 502,456, forward strand.
GCCCATGACGTTCCAATTCAGTCGCCATTGCGCCGTCCAGCACGATCAGCTGAAATTTGTTCACTATACGTTGTATCGGATTCATGCGGCCCCTCCTGCTTGTCTAATCTATTTAACCCACTGACTAGGTTGGAATTAACTTTTTTATATTATAGCATGTATGTTGATGGGCACCTCACATTTACATCCTGATGTGACGTATAAATTTTTTAAATTAGTTTCATAAGTTAAATTAATTAGATATTGTTCTTTTTTTCACAAAGTTTTTTTACTATAAAGGTGCAAACCAAACACTTTGGCCAAAAGATCAGGGAATTGCATTGTCACATTTTGCATCGGCATTTATGTGAAAAAAGGTACAAGAGAGGGTTTTATCTATGTCTTTACTAGAAATGATTACATCGACCTTAACAGATAACAGTATTGTCAGTTCTATCGCTTCTACCGTTTTTATTATCCTGCTCGGCTTTTTTTGCCGCAAGAAGGGGATTTTTACAGCAGCCGTAGGAAAGATGCTATCTAAGGTTGTTCTCACCGTGGCTCTACCAGCACTAGCCTTTAATTCTTTCATGCAGGATATCAATCCTACAATATTAAAACAGGGCATGAATGTTTTAATATGGGGGATTCTCATTTATATCATTCTCATCTTTATTTCAAAGCCGTTCTTCCTGAGCTACAACAAGGATAAGCAGGATGTTTTACGGGTACTAACCATTTTCGGTTCTACTACTTTTTTCGGAATTCCCATTGTCGGTGCCATTTACGGTCCTACCGGAGTGATGTACAGTTCCATTTTTAATATAGGCTACCGCATTTTCTTATATTCTTATGGCTATATCAAAATGAGCGGCTTAAAAATGGAGCTTAAAAATCTCAAAACTATGTTTTTGAATCCGATTGTTATTGCGACTTTTATAGGCTTGTTTGTTTGGTTGTTCCAGGGTTATTTACCACAAATGAGTGTGGCTACAGAGGATGGGGCTATTCAGCAGTTTGCCTTTCTAAGAATTGATCAAACCGCTGTCTGGTTGTTCAAGCCCATGACCTACCTTGCCGGACTAGCTTCTCCATTGGCCTGGTTATCGATTGGTTCAACTTTGGGTGAAATCAGCTTCAAGTCGGCAGCTACAGACAAGACATCATGGTATTACAGCCTTGTTAAAGTTTGGCTGGTACCTATTGTGAACATCGTTTTGCTGGCTTTGTTGACTATATCTCATATTCTGTCGGTCGATACTGTCGCTTTATCTACCATTGTCATTATGATGGCTACTCCTACAGCTACCGTAGCCGCAGCCTATGCCATCAGTTTTGATAAGGAAGCTGTACTAACTTCCAACGCATCGCTTCTATCAACTATCACTTCCGTCGTCATGATTCCGGTGTGGATTATTACGCTCAATGTCATCGATAAAATTGGAATTTTCTAAATCAGGGGGAAAACAACATGTTAAAAATCATCTGCTATGGTGCCCGTTCATATGAGAAGCCCTATTTCCATGAGCTTAATAAATATAATTTCCAGCTAACGCTAGTAGAAGAGCTGCTGACCTCCAGCAATGCAGAACTGGCGCAGCATCACGATGCTGTTTTGTTAAGAGGAAACTGTGCTGCCAATCGGGAGAATCTCGCAAAATTCAATCAGTACGGCATTCAATATATTTTTACCAGAACCGTCGGAATCAACCATATTGATTTGGATGCCTGCAGTGAATTTGGAATGAAGGTCGCACGTGTGCCATCCTACTCTCCGAATGCCATTGCAGAGCTATCCTTAACGCTTGCTATGATGCTGCTCCGTCACACCGCTTATATGACTACCAAAAGCTCTTTCAAAAATTTTATTGTGGACGAGCATACGTTCAGCAAAGAGATTCACAATTGTAAAGTTGGGATTATCGGGGTCGGTCGCATCGGCCTGACGGAAGCCAAATTATTTAAAGGATTAGGAGCTTCTGTTATCGGCTATGATGTGTACCAATCGGAGGCTGCCAAGGCCGTCATTCCATTCACAACCTTGGATGAACTACTGGCAGAGAGTGATATCGTCAGTGTGCATGTTCCTTACCTGCCGGGACAGAACGACCAAATGATTAATGCTAGCTTTTTAGCAAAAATGAAAAAAGGGTCTATTCTCATCAATACCTCACGTGGGGAATTACAAGATAACCAAGCCATTCTGGATGCTTTGCTCAGCAATCATTTGGAAGGGTTCGGAACAGATGTCTTTCCTAAAGAGGAAGAACTATTTTTCAAAGCATTTGACCCATGGCAAATGCTCCCGGACCCAACGATCCAGAAGCTTGTGGAGCTGTATCCAAGAGTGTTGGTCACACCTCATGCCGGCTCGAATACCGTTACTGCGTTATCCAACATGATTGAAACCAGCTACGAAAACTTCCATGATATCATTACAACTCATTCTTCGGACAATCTGGTCCCACTTCCTGTTCTCGCTATGAAATAGGGTAGGAAGCTTGGCACACTCATTGGACAGTAAAGAACCGCTATCTCCAGATCATACTGGAAATGGCGGTTCTTTTATATCCGAATTGATCTGATAGAGCATTAGCGGCCTTCCAACCTTGTGGTATTCTATCGATTCAATCAGGAAGCCATCGTCTACCAGGAACTGAATATATTTTTTGACTGTAATACGGGACAAGTCCACTTCTCTGGCTAATGTTTCAACCGAAAAAGGTCCGTCCAGCTCTTGGATACTCTTCAGTATGGTAGTCATTGTCAATTTGGACAAGTTTTTAGACAGATTTTTCGATAGATTTGGGGAAAGTTGTTCAGCAGGTTTTTTCTTTTCTACACCCATAGGCTCTTCTTTATTAAAATATTGATCAATGACAGCTTGATTAATTCCGTTCCCTTCCTCCATCACCGTGGCCAAACACTGGATTTTCTCAACAGCCAGCTTAAAGCGTTCGAATGTAAAAGGCTTAATTAGATAGTCTGCCACTCCATAGAAAACAGCTTCCTTTACCGTTTGGATATCTTTTGCAGCCGTAATTAAAATAACCGAAGCATGGTACTGCTGCTCCTGCATATGGGATAACAAGGTTAATCCACTTTTTCCGGGTAAATAAACGTCCAGCAATACCAGATCAGGTGTGAACTTCTGAAGACAATCCTGTGCCTTCTGGACAGTATCTGCTTTACATACCACATCCAAGTTGTCCATACGCTCAATAAACTGTTGATTGAGCTCAGCAACCATAGGATCATCCTCAACAATGAGTACCTTCATTCACTCGTCACCTCCAATGTACAGGGCAACTCTACATAGATACTTGTTCCCAGACCAGGTTGGCTGTCAATCTCAATGATGCCCTGGTGATTGTCCACCATGGTTTTAACCAGATTCAAACCGTACCCCCTGTCCTCTCCTTTGGTTGAGAAGCCATGCTCGAATATTCTTTGTTGCATTTCAGAGTCAATTCCCATACCATTATCCTTCACTTTCAAAATGAACACATTTCCCTCACACTCATAATTCAATTTCAATTCAATTTTGCCGGGTTGCCTTTTTTGTAAAATGGAGTCTATTGCGTTGTCAAAAAAATTGCCCAATATGTGTATGACATCATGAACAATGTCCTGCATCTCCAGATTGGAGACATTCGAGCTTTCTTCCAGTAACACCGAAATATTCTGCTCGCGTGCTTCGTTGATTTTCCCCATAATAAAACCTGCTAAAGCCGGAACCTTAATCCTCTCTGTTAGAAAGCCTACTTCATTTTGATACCGGTGATTTAGCTGCTGAATATACTGACTGACTTCTTCATATTTCCTCATCTCAATCAGTCCGGAGATCACGTGCATTTTGTTCATAAACTCATGCGTCTGTCCGCGAAGAGAGTTAATATAATATTTTGTGCCACTCAACTGATTGCTAAGATGAATCATCTCGGATTGGTCGCGCAGTGTAGCAACTGCCCCAAAAAACTCATTTTCTACATGTATAGGGGTTACTGTCGCGATGACTTCTATACCATTCACATAAAACGAGCGGTCCTTGATCTTCTTCTTACTATCAAACACTTTCTTGAAGAGCGCGTTATAAAAGTTGGCATCGATCTGCTCGCCAATCGGGGCTTTTTTGTCTTGATTCGCCAGTTGGTACTTGGCCTGAGCTTCCTTGTTCATAAGCATAATTTTCTTGTCAGCCGAAATGGCTATAATTCCTTCAGCGACCTCGTTTTCAATAATTACTTTTTCACGTAATCGTGTTGCTATCTCTTGTGGTTCCAGCCCAAATAAGATCGTTTTGATTTTTTGTGCCAGAATGATCGCGCCCAGAACTCCACTAAAGAGTCCCAGCATCAGTCCTCCAAAAATGGTATACTGCGCCTGCATCAAATCATGATTTAGCGTTCTCATGGTCAGTCCTACACATACAATGCCAATGACCTCTTTCTGTTGATTAAATATCGGCGTAAAATAACGGTAGCCTTGGCCTAAAACACCGATATTTTCAGAAAAATGTCCCTGACCGGATAGTGCTTTTCTGGCATCGTCCAAATCAGAGAATGGCTTGCCAATCATGGTTTCATTCGGATGGGAAAGCCGAATTAAATCGTGGTTCAGAATGACTACAAAATCCACATTAACGTTATGCATTACTCCAAGAGAATAGTCTTGGATCTGCTTCACAGGGACTCCCTGCTCAACATTACGAATAACATCGTTGTCACTGGCTACCACCTTGGCAATACCCGAAAGTTTTTCCTTCGTATTATCAAAGTGCTTGTTAATCACGAAATTACGAATGAGAAGCAAGGATATAATCAAGGAAATAATAATAACTAAAACAACCAAAATAATAATCATGAATTGTAGCGAAACTTTGAATTGTCTTCTCGGTTTCAACTTACCTTTTAACCGCAACCCTATCACCCAGCTTCTTTATCAAGCTCTCCAATGGGAAGAAGAGCCTATCTTGCCCCTATAATCCCTTTTTATTCGACATCGTTTGACAAAATCCCTTCTTATTTTACAAGCTTTACACGCCCCATTAGTGGATAATGCAGCCTTTACCTGAAATAAAACAATATGCTGAATAAGGAAAGGTCAATTCTCCATAATAAGGACGTATACCTGACGAAAGGGAGGATAACGGATGATTGACAATCTCGAGAGCAATTACGACTGCGCTCATGCAGGAGAAGACCTTCATCAACTCAAGCAGGAGCTCGCTACGCTTCAGGCACAAGGTGCCAATGACCAGGCATCCAAGGAAGCCATTCATCGGCTGGAAAATCAAATTTCGTTCATCTTGAACAAATGCGATATTAACCATTAATCAAGTCTGGCTGGTTCGGTAAAATAAAATACAAAACCGGCTTGCCTTAGAAGACAAGCCGGTTTTGTATGCTCAAACTTATACACAAATGAGTGCTAAATTCACAAAATTCCTCGTATCTCATCCAGGGACTGCACCTTTTCCTGCTGCATCCATTGTTCTAGCCCATATACCAACTCAGCTCCTGCATGTAAATGGACAAAATTATACGTTCCCACCTGAATGGCGGCGGCCCCTGCCATCGTGAATTCAATAATGTCCTCCACAGAGCTGATCCCGCCCATCCCGATCACGGGAATGGATACCGCCTGCGCCACCTGGTGAACCATGCGCAAGGCAATCGGCTTGATTGCCGGTCCGGAAAGGCCTGCATACGTGTTGGCGAACACACTGCGGCGCCGGCGTATATCTATTTTCATTGCAGAAAATGTATTGATCAGCGAAACGCCGTCGGCGCCTTCTTCCTCGCACATAACCGCCATCTGCGTGATGTTCTCTGCATTTGGAGACAGCTTGACAACTAGCGGAAGCGCCGTCACATTGCGCACCTGACGCACCACCTCCCGCGCTACCTCTGTCTGGATACCAAATTGCATTCCGCCCTGCTTCACATTGGGGCATGAAATGTTCAATTCCAGCATGTCAACGCCTCTGCGGTTCATTGTACGGCGTTTTTGCGCGTTTTCCGTAATCATAGCTACGGCCTGTACGTATTCCTCCAGATTGGAGCCGCCCACATTGGCAATAACAGCCGTATTCCAGCGAGTCATGTCATCCAGTTCATCCTTCAAAAAAGCCGCCACACCCGGATTTTCCAATCCTACACTATTCAGCATGCCTGATGCTGTCTCATGTATTCGTTGCCCCGTATTCCCCGCCTTCGGATGAAGGGTTAGCCCCTTGCCGACGATGCCGCCGAGTAGTTCAGGAGAATAGAATTCCGCATACTCACGCCCGAACCCAAACGTACCGGATGCCATGATAATCGGGTTTTTGAACGGTACACCTGCTATATTACACGCCATGGAGATCATCGAACTCCACCTCCTCCACCGGGAATACAGGCCCTTCCTTACATACCCTCCGATTGCCTCCACGGGTACGCACGGTGCAGCCCAAACATGCGCCAATGCCACAGGCCATATGTCTTTCTGTTGAAATATATAAGCGGGACGCTGTACCCGCCGTTTTCAGCGCGAGTGCTTGCAACATCGGAGTTGGCCCGCAGGAAAACATATTCGCATAGCAAGCCGGATCGACCTGCTCGACGATGCTCCCCCCTACCTTGACCTCTACAGATGCTGCCGCAGCCTCGAACGCTTCAACCCCGAAGGCCTGCTGTGCAAACCCCAGATAAACGTCTGCATGCGGGTAATATTTTGCAGCCAATAACAATGGTGCTGTACCCATGCCACCGCCGATTAAAGCCAAACTGCCCTCAACCTGCGGAAACCCGTTTCCAAAGGGTCCTTCCAATTGAATCTCCTGACCAGGCTGTAATTGGGAAAATAGATGGGTCCCCTCTCCAACAACCCGGTACAAAAAGGAAATGCTCTCTTCCCCAATATCATAAATGCTGATGGGTCTGGGCAGCAGTGGGTAACCATTCCCGCTGCGCAGCATGTAGAACTGACCCATCTTCCCCTTAAATTTCCCCTCTATCTTCATCACATAAATGCCCGGAACGAGCCCCACATTTGAAATTACGTTAGCCATATAACCCCTCCACTAACCACTCACTATAACGTAAAAGCAGCAACTATTACGTGACTATTTTCACATTTATAGTTGACGTTTTGTTCGATGGCTCATGTATACAAAAAGCGTACTCCTGTTAGAGAGTACGCTCGTATATTTTAACTAATAGCTTCGCGCTCCGCATTGCGGCTGCTATTGGCATCCTTGCGAATTTGCTTGCTGCGCAGCTGTCCGCAGGCCGCATCAATGTCGACTCCGTGCTCCAGCCGAACACTACAGCTAATACCTTGTTTTTTCAGAACATCATAGAAGCCAGTAATCGATTCCGACTCACTCCGCTGGTATTGACTATGCTCATCCACCGGATTGTATGGAATCAGGTTCACGTTCGCCAGATTGCGACGATGGCCCACCAGCTCAGCCAGTTCGAGCGCATGCTCCTTACCGTCATTAACATCCTTCAGCAAGATGTACTCCAGCGTAATCCGACGATTGGTTTTGTCCAAGTAATAATCAATTGCCTGCATGAGCTTCTCAATCGGGATCGCCCGGTTGATCTTCATAATGCGGGTACGAATCTCATTATTCGGAGCGTGGAGGGAGATCGCAAGATTGACGTGCAGATCGGAATCAGCAAATTCAATGATTTTATCGGCAAGGCCACTTGTGGACACGGTAATATGCCGCGGCCCAATCGCCAGCCCTTTATGATCCTTAATGACCCGAATAAAATCGGACAGGTTCACAAAGTTATCAAACGGTTCGCCAATTCCCATTACCACAACGTGACTGACCCGGTCGCCCGGACGTTCCTGGTCCAGATACAGCTGCACCTTCATAATTTGTCCTACGATTTCACCACTGGAAAGGTCACGGCTCTTCTTCAACAGCCCACTTGCACAGAAGCTACATCCAATGTTGCATCCCACCTGCGTCGTCACACATACGGATAATCCAAACTTATGCCGCATTAATACCGTCTCAATCAAATTACCATCCTGCAAACGGAACAAAAACTTGACTGTCCCGTCTGCTGATTGTTGTTTCACGTGTTCTTCCAGGGTTTCAATAGAGAAGTTCTCTGCCAACAGGCGAGTACAATTCTCATGAACCTCTGTCATCGCCGCAAAATCAGTAATCCGTTTCCGGTACAATGCGTCCCATACCTGCAATGCCCGAGATTTTTTATGTCCATGCTCCATGAGCCATGCTGTCAATTGGTCTAGCGTTAATCCATAAATGGATTCCTTTTTCATGTTCGATCCTCTTTTCAAACGTTAAAATTCGTATTTCTATATATAAACCCTAGCCATCACGACTCGTCTCAACTATCATTGCATCATAGCATGTTTGAGCGCTCTGCGCTATTCAAACACTTCTTGTATTGTCCCAAATTTTAATTATGAACACAAGGGGCAGGCTGATGATATCCTGTTCGACAAAAGCACGCAAAGACAGGATGACGGACACCGTGAATGATATGATTACAACCAAGGAAGGTGATGTGGTTGGAATGGTTGCTTCGGATCAAGAACGCACTCGATCTAATGGAAGAAAGAATGCAGCAGCCCCTCGATATTGATGAAATTGCAAAGGCGGCCTACTCGTCGCCCTTTCATTTTCAACGGATGTTTTATATGCTGACTGGCGTTACGGTAGCAGAATATGTGCGCAAACGTCGATTGACCCTGGCTGCTCAGGAATTGAGTCTTTCTACCACCAAAGTACTGGATGTTGCGTTCAAGTACGGATATGATTCCCCCGAATCTTTTTCTAAAGCGTTCCGAAAGGTACACGGTATTTCTCCCTCTGAGGCCAGAAACCCGGGGGTGAACCTGAAGGCCTTTCCGCGCATCACCTTCCATCTATCACTGAAGGGAGATCAGGAAATGGATTATAAAATTGTAGAGAAGGCGGCCTTTACGGTCATTGGGAAGTCCATTCAAGTTACTACTAAGAACGGTGAAAACCTTCGGGAAATCCCAAAATTCTGGGATCAACTTAACGCAGATGGCACATCGGATCGCATTCATGCCTTGGGGACAGGCGATGATATCCTCGGTATATGTCTGGACATGAAGCACGGTGAGGAAACGTTTAGCTACCTTATCGCCGCAGAGGGCAGTGAAGACGTAGCAGCCTCGAACGGATTAGAAGCCAGAACCATCCCGGCTGCAACCTGGGCCGTGTTTACATCCATCGGCCCTATGCCTCACTCGATCCAGAAGGTATGGCAAAGAATTTACCAGGAATGGTTCCCTGCCAGCAACTATGAGCACTCAGGCGGGCCTGAGCTAGAAGTATATACCATGGGAGATACTCATGCTGAGGAATACCGAAGTGAAGTATGGATTCCGATTACGAAAAAATAACCAAACGAACCGGCTGCCTATTGCAGTCGGTTTGATATCTATGCTCACGACAATTGCCCAAGCTCCTGCTTTAACACAGAATATAGCCTTGAGCTTGCCAGCTTCAGCGGTGTCTCGTTTGCTTTACAAAGAAGACCAAAGGTCATATCGATCAAGCTGCCGCTTAATTGCCTCACTGCTGTTCCTGCCGGGACAGGACGGACTAGAATTTGGGGCACAAGGGCAATCCCTAATTCACATTCCACATAAGATTTTAGAGCCGTCATGCTGCCAATTTCCATCGTGTCTAACGTAGTTATTCCATGTTCTTTCATGACCATTTCAAGTTTGCGCCGATAAGGACAGATGGACGACGTAATAAGTAGGCGATGCCCCTGTAAATCTGCGGGTCCAATGCACTCCTTTTCTGCAAGAGGGTGATGTTCAGGCATCAAAACTACAAAATTCTCCTTAAATAAAGGTTCAAAATATAGCTCTGTACCCAAATCCGGGGCAGAGCATAATGCGATGTCCACATCCCCTTGGAGAATACGCTCGCTTAATGTAGGTGTATTACCAAACTCAACAGAAACCCGAATGTGAGGGTAATGGTTTAAGAATCGTTTTAAAATTTCGGGCAGTCGGTAACTGGCGGTCGGTTCAGTCACTCCTATACGAATGTCACCTGCGGTTCCCCTTTGCAGATTCTCCATATTTTCCTGCAGTTGCTCCATGTCTTTTACAATGGGCAAACTTTGCTCATAAAACATCCTGCCAGCTTCAGTTAACTTTATTTTCTTGCCCCGCTCAATTAGTTGAACTCCTAGATCGGATTCCAGCTTCTGTATTTGCATCGTCACAGTGGATTGCGCATAATTCAACGCTTCCGCCGCACGCATAAAACTCCCGTAATTCACAATCATCTGAAATGTTTTGAGTGCTTTAATATCCATTCTCCTACTCCCAAGTCGCTTGTTTAATTCAAGTTTATTGAATTAAAAGTTCAGTTAATTCAATTATACAAAATATAATACATCCTCTACAATGATCCATAACAGATTATATTACTTTTCTCACACAACACTAACGAGTTGGCTAAGGAGCGGATATACATGGATTTACATCAAAAAGTAGCCCTAGTTACAGGCGGTGGTACAGGAATTGGGAGAGCGATATGTATAGAATTAGCAGATCGAAATGCTACGGTAGTCGTAAACTATTCCCGTTCTAAAGACGATGCAGAGGAAACCGTACGTATGATACTTGAACAGGGAGGAAGTGCAATTGCATTACAGGCAGATGTTTCCCAAGATCGGGAAGTACGGGATATGGTCGAGCAGATTGTTCAGCAATACGGCACGGTTGATGTATTGGTGAATAACGCCAGCATTACACATCATATTCTGATGGAAGATCTAGAAGCCGTTACGGAAGAGGTGTGGAATGATCTCTTGGATGTCAATGTGAAAGGCATGTTTTACTGTGCTAGAGCCGTAGCTCCTAGTATGAAGCATAGTCAACAAGGAGCTATCGTCAATCTGGGAAGTATAGCTGGACAAACAGGGCTAGGTTCCTCACTCCCCTATGCAGTATCCAAAGCAGCCGTCCACGGGCTGACCAAATCGTTAGCACGATCCCTGGCCCCTGATATTCGAGTCAATTGCATCGTACCAGGCGCGGTGGCGACAAGATGGTGGGCAGGTAGGGAAGAACAAATGAAACAATTGGCTCCTCATCTGCTGCTACAGCGCATTTCCACACCTGAGGATATTGCCAGCATGGTCTGCTCTGCTTTGGAACAGGAAGCCATGACAGGCCAGATGATTACAGTAGACAGCGGGCAAACGCTATAAGGTACTGAGCTTCTGGATAAAAAACAAGCCGCCTTCTCAGACAGAAGGCGGCTGTTGAGCTATCGAATACCGTCGTTAACTACGTTTTTGCCTAATGGTATCCCCATACTTGTACCTTTCACGAATCTAACAAATAAGTAGCGAACAAGCGGCCCTACAATGCAGAGCTGTAGAGGAAAAGCAAACGCAAAATTCTTAACAACTAAAGATAAGTAATTTTTAAATAATGAGTCTTCTGAAAGACTATTAAAAAAGTAAGCCGTCCCCAAACCATAAAGTGACATACAGAAAACCATGCCAATGACCATACAACATGAAAGGGATAGAATTACAAATAGCTTTTTGGATTTGTCGTACGGTAATGAGAAGGCTATTTTCTTTGCTACTGGACCGACAATACATAATTCCAATACGAAAGCAGTAATAAAACATAAAATAAATTGAAGAAGCATTGCCTTTAGAGACATGGTGCCAATCAAGCCATTTGTATATAGATTATACAATGTCATGAATACGACCATCCCCAAGCACATCATTAAACCAAAATAAAAATTTTCCTTCTTCGTTGTTGGCAATTCCATCATCCCTTCTTTTGCTTTGCTAATTATATAAATAGTCGAAACTCTCACATAAGTGAACATTTTGTGAACAATTCGATAGACACTCTTTTTTAGAACACAAAAAAGGCATCGTTCATCTCAACGATACCTTGCATGTTTCAGTTAAATCCTCAATGATCTACTTTTAAATCTAAGCCAAATCTCTTCAGCTCAATAAAAATACCTTCCAGGCGCTTCCCTTTTTCCGTTAACGAATATTCAACCCGCGGGGGAACCTCCGGATAAACCTTTCTTTCTAATAGACCGTTGTCTTCGAGTTCCCTTAGGCGCAGAGAAAGCGTCTTGGGACTAATTCCTTTCATGGATTTCTGAAGCTGGCTGAATCTCAGTGTTCCTTCGATCAGAAGGTCACGAATAATTAAAAAAGTCCATTTGGTTCCGATTAAATCAAGCGTTTGGGCAATAGGGCACGGCTGGCCTGGTATTCCTTTCGTCAATTCAATAGGTTCTGGGACATGCATAGGAACTCCCTCCACAAAAAAATCTGCTAAACCCAATGGTATCACAATAGTTCCCTTTAGGAAACTATATGAATTAAATATCACTACTTCCATAAATGAACTTACTACATATACAATATCGTCGTAGCCAATAATGTTTTCTCTACTACGAGGAGGTGAAGAGTTGAAAAATATATTAATCATTAATGGTCACCAAAAGTATGACTCTTCTGAAGGAAATCTGAACCAAACATTGATGGACCATATGGTGCGTCTCTTAAGCGAAGAGAACAAAATTAAGACAACGTCTGTTCAGAATGGTTATACCATCAGCGAGGAACAGGAAAAATTTATCTGGGCGGATGTAGTCATTTACCAAACACCTATCTATTGGTTCAGTGTTCCTGGATTATTAAAAACCTATATGGATGAGGTCTATGCCTACGGTGTATTCTTCACGGGTTCTCGCACATATGGGGGCGGAGGTTTATTAACCAATAAGAAATATATGTTCTCGACGACCTGGAATGCTCCAGAAAAAGCCTTTAATGATCCAACTCAATTTTTTAAGGGCAATGGCCTAGAGGCAGCACTCCGTCATTTGCATTCTGCACATGCATTTCTCGGTATGGAGCCCTTAAAAAGCTTTGCATGCTACGACGTCATTAAAAACCCGAATATATATCAGTTTATTACTGATCTCGCAGTTCATTTGAAAGACGTATTCCATGAGTAACAAATCCAGCTAAAACTATAGGAGGGATTCATTTGCAAAACCAAAAGATTGTGATTATAGGTGGAAGTTCAGGTATTGGTTTAGAAACAGCTAAGCAAATCATTTCGTTAGGAGGAGAAGTGATTATTGCCAGCCGCTCTGAAGATAAATTGCACAAGGCCAAAGAGATGCTGGGCCCTCGTGCAACAATATATGTGCTGGACACGACAGATGAGCAGCAGGTAAAGTCTTTCTTCGAAAAAGTGGGCTCCTATGACCATCTTGTAGTGAGCGCGGCAGAAACATCAGGTGGATCATTCCTTCAATCGGAAACAACAGATGCCCGCAAACTATTCGAAAATAAGTTCTGGGGCCAGTATTATGCAGCTAAATATGGGTCTTCCCAACTCTCAACCCAGGGTTCCATTACCTTATTTTCAGGAGTGGTGGCATACAAACCGATGGTCGGGTCCTCAGCACTTGGGGCTGTGAATGCAGCAGTTTCGAATCTTGGTCAGACTTTGGCGTTAGAGCTTGCTCCTATTCGCGTGAATGTCGTCTCCCCTGGCATTATTGATACACCTTCCCGCAGTAAAATGTCTGAAAACACGCGTAATCAATTCTATGGTACGGTGGCGAATAGGCTTCCTGTGAAACGAGTTGGACTTGCGGAGGATGTGGCACGAGGCGTACTTTATTTGATTGAAAATCAGTTTGTGACCGGGACAGTCCTCCATGTGGATGGCGGGCACATTTTAACATAAAAGCTTTGGCTAAGATCGATCAGTCATACAACAAAAGGAGGAGAACGCTCCCGCACCTCTGCTTGGGCGTTCTCCTCCTTATCTTATTCATAAATGATTTAAAACACTTTATCCTAATGATGATGAATACGACGTTTGTTTCTCAAAATGTTGCGAATCATCTTATGATTAGGGAGCTGCCTGAATAACATATGTCCGGGATGCGGATTGGCCTCGATAATCCAGATTTGGCCGCTCTTCTCAACAGCAAGATCGATGCCCAGCTCGCGAACCGGATGATTTTTGTCAATCGTGTCGGCAATAATTCTAGAAAGCTCGATGATCTGGTCCAAAATCTCTTTCATTTTTGCTCTGTCATTTTTAAAAACCCTTAAAAGCACTTTGGATAACGGCGCCGCATGTCCCCCCTTCCGATAATTGGTAACCACTTTTCGGGGTGCAGCAACACGACCGGTTACCCCTGAGATAACCCATTCCGAGTCTGGCTTTTGCATATACACTCTGGCATCAAAAATCGAACCTTTGTACTTGGCTAACTTGAGTCCTTGCTGTACCAAATAACGACGATGAGGTCTTCGGTAGCTTCTAATTGCTCTTCTTACGGCGTGGGATCTAACGACTCTGCGACTGGAGCCGCAACGAACTTCATATCTCCTCCCTACCTTTTTCGCGCGTATGATGCCGGTTCCCCCACTCCCATAATTAGGCTTGATGAAGACTGTGCGATAGGTATCCAGCATCCGTAAAGTCCTTGCATTCGTAATCCAGCGGGTTTCGGGCAAGTGCGAGCGTAAAATGGGATGTTGTTGCATTTCCTTGTATTGAATCATCTTTCCAATGGGCACGAATATCCCTCGATTCTGTTGGGTTTTTGCACACACTACATGAATATGCATCTATATTCTATCTTGGTAACGGCGAATGCCACAGTTTGCTATGTAAGAAGCGAATCTCCTATTTCCTATGTCGAGCCTCCTTTGATTTCAAAAGATAGATGGACAATGTATCTTTACATGACGGGGTTATTGTAAATGCCTATAAAGTTGATTCCAATAATATATTAGACCAATAGCAATTCTGGATATACGATGTGTATAAAATAACGTGAGGAGGAATGTTAACGTGTCTGTTTATGATTTTCAAGCAACCTTAATCAACGGGAAACCGATTGAATTCTCAAACTATAGAGGTAAGGTTCTCCTTATTGTAAACACTGCCAGCATGTGTAGCTTCTCCAGTCAATTCGCTGATCTGCAAAAGCTCTATGAAAGACGGAGGGAACAAGGTTTTGAAATCCTTGCGTTTCCTTGTAACCAATTCAATGAAAAAGAGCCGGGTAGCAATTCGGAGGTTCAGGCATTCTGCCAAAATAACCATGGATTAACCTTCCCGCTATTTGAGAAGACGGATGTAAGAGGCTTATCTGCTCATCCTTTATTTCAATATCTGACCCAACAGGCACCGTTTCAGGGCTTCGATACCCAGACCAAAGACGGTCAATGGATGGAGGAATTCCTACGGGATAAATATCCAGAAATATACGTCGGCGACGGTATCAAGTGGAATTTTTCCAAATTCCTGATTAACCGCGATGGCTATGTAAAAGGCAGATTTGAAGTAACAACAGCGCCCTGTGCTATTGATCCTGTCATCGAATCGCTATTGTAGTTTTTCTGGTCACTTCTTTGGATTCTTTTAAAAAATGAGTATCAAATGACAAAAACAAATATTTGTCATTTGATACTCATTGTGTTATCCTGACTTCAAGGAGGTGACTCACACGGTAAGTTAACC
The DNA here is from genome assembly GCF_025846815.2 of Paenibacillus sp. BT-177. Lineage (NCBI taxonomy): Bacteria > Bacillati > Bacillota > Bacilli > Caryophanales > Paenibacillaceae > Paenibacillus > Paenibacillus sp. BT-177. The sequence continues at coordinate 518,005 of NZ_JAOYTP010000003.1, forward strand.
GTGTCTCTATGGAAAAATCCTCAGATATACTGACCAAGGAACAGATTCTCATTGCTACAGAAGACACACTTAGGCGTTTTGGTGTAGCCAAAAGCTCCGTGACGGATGTTGCCAAAGTATTAGGAGTAAGTCACGGCACTATTTACCGACACTTTAAAAGTAAAGCCGAGCTTCTTGAAGGCGTGACCGAAAAATGGCTAAATGAAAAGATTATTGATCCATTAACGGAGATATGTCAGGATTCATCTATGCTAGGAATACCGCACTTAAAACGATATATACAGACCTTGATCGAGCTTAAGCAGTATTATGCCCGCGATGACGAGGAAATGTTCGGGATGTATACTCGGGTCACCGAGCAAGCCGCGGATTTAATCGACCAGCATATCGCCCACATTGTGGATCAGCTCGCTGACATTATTGTGCGCGGGGGCATCACAGCGGATCAGCCGACCCAACTGGCGCGTACGCTTTTCTATGCCACAACCCGTTTCCATCATCCCGCACATGCTTACGAATGGAAGAGTCCGACAATTGATCAGGAGTTTTCAGATGTGTGGATGCTTTTAGAAAAAGGGATATCTTAAAAATATTCGGAAAGAAGGTTGAGCACATATGAAGCATTTGGATGGGAAAATAGCGATTATCACTGGCTCATCCAGGGGAATTGGACGTGCCATTGCTGAGCAGCTGGCTGATCTAGGTGCTGCTGTAGTTGTCAATTATGCCAACAGTCCGGATAGAGCTAAAGAAGTTGTAGCAGGCATTATTCAAAAAGGCGGAAAAGCCATAGCTCTCCACGCTGATCTGGGCAAGATGAGCGATATTGAAGCCTTATTTACCAATACGATTGCTGAATTCGGCAAAGTGGATATTCTGGTTAACAATGCCGGGCTGATGATTACCAAACCTCTGGCTGAGGTGACCGAAGCTGATTTTGACCAACAATTCGCGCTGAATGTAAAAGGTACCTTCTTTGCCTGTCAGCAAGCGATGAAATACATGGAGAATTACGGGAGAATCGTAAACCTCTCCACATCCGTGATCGGACAAATGTTTCCGGCTTATAGCGTATACGCGGGTACGAAAGGCGCGGTGGAGCAATTTACCCGTCAGCTAGCCAAGGAGTTCGGAAGCAGGCAAATTACGATCAATGCCGTGGCTCCCGGCCCTGTCAACACAGAGCTTTTTCAAGCAGGAAAAACAGAGCAGCAGATCGAAGGCATGAAGAAAATGAATGCTATGGGTCGTCTCGGTGAACCGGAAGATATCGCTGATGTGATTGAGTTTCTGGTCAGCGCTAAATCGCAGTGGGTTACCGGACAGACCATCCGCGTCAATGGCGGGTTCATCTAAAAGCTGGAATACATGAAATGGAGGCTATACACGTTCATGATATTACACAAAGGCGAGACCTTATTTCGACAAGGGGAAACTGGCCCTTTATATCACTTAAAAAGCGGCCTGTTAAAAATTATCCGAGTCCATGAAGACGGCTCGCAAATTTTAGTTAATGTAATTGTGCCCGATGAAATCATCCCGCACCACTCCCTCATCAGTCCCAATCCCTATTATGGTACCGCGATGGCGCTGGTCACCTCAGAGATTGAGGTTCTGTCGCAAAAAGAATGGTACCTGAAGCTGGAGCAAGACCCGGCTCAATGTCGAGCCATCGCTTTACAGCTACAGGATAAGCTGCGCATGATGCAGCAACGAATTGACCAGCTCACAGAGGTATCGCCTGCCGAGAAGCTTCGGAAGCTTCAACGCTGGTTCCACTCCTACATCGCACCCGCTACGTTAACAGACGTACTGACGCAGGAGGAAATCGGACAGTTCATCGGGCTACGCCGGGAGACAATTAACCGGCTATTGCGTGCTTCAAGCGCTCCATCTGCAAAAGATGATGACGATAATGCATCTCGATGAGTCTAAACCACTCTCCCGCATTCAACGCGCCAAATCCAGGATGAGAGACGGTAGACGATCCTGTTGATTTCTCAACAGTCGGCTCAATCTCTCTCATTTTACGGATCACCACATTCAATCCTTCTGCAATCTCTTCTTTGCTCGTCGGTTGGGGGGGAGTATACTGCGGAGATGGTGGGACTTGGATACGTATGGGTGGATAGCTTCCCAAGTTAAATGCGGCTGTGCCCGCCTCCGTTTTAGTCCCTTTTTCCCCATTAGACTGTAGACAAAGATCTATGTTCCTAAGATGCATATAAAGAGCAGAGTTCACCAAATGAAGATACATTTGTCCAAGCGACCATTGTCCCTCCTGCGGTGTGTACTGCAATTGCTCCAGGCTAAAGCTGTCCAATTCAAGAAGATAGTGCTGTACCGTTTCTTCAAAACGCTGTAATGTTTCGCTTGTATTCATATAGTAAATGCCCCTCTCTATCAAAGTAGCTTTACTATACAAAAATGCTACTGACAGCATTATGTCAGTAGCATTTCAACATTTTTTCCACTTCTGTCCGGACGCGCTCGCGAAGCGATTCAGGCTCCAGCACTACCACATCTGCACCCCAACCAAGTATCCATGATAGTAATTCCTCTGGGTGTCTAACACGGAAAAATACATGGATTCCATCCTCACGCTCCTCCATGGACTCCATGTAAAAATGGTTCGCTTCCTTCACTTTATCTACAATATCCGAACGGATTTGTATGTGAACATTTATGTGGCGGTCATCAGCTTGCTTATAATCCTGCAAATTAAAATCAATAGGCAACTGATAACTGTCCTCCAGCATGATCAGATCGTTCATACGCGACAAACGGAAATGGCGCAGCTGTTGCCGCAATTCGCATAGTCCAATCAAAACCCACGAACCATGAAGCAGTACCAGACCATAAGGAGCGACCACACGTACGCTTTGGCGATTCCCGTCAGCCTCTGGCATTTTTTTGGAGTAACCAAACCGAACCTTCCGTTTGTCCAATACAGCGATGCGCAGCGTTTCCAAATACGTTTTCTCTGTATGGTTTGTTCCTTTACCCACCGCCAGCAGTCTGATGGTCGTTCGCACCTGGGCAACTTCCCTGCGAACGCTCTCTGGTAAAATAGCTTCGATTTTTCTGCGTGAAGTTTGCGCCTTCATGCCATAGTCTGTATCAAATTTTTGTTCGACAAAATCTGTTCCGATTAGCAGCGCTACAGCCTCTTCTACAGTAAAGCTTACAGGAGGCAGGAAGTATCCCTCCATCAAAGAATATCCAATACCCGGTGCTCCTACAATCGGTACGCCCGATTCGCTGAGAGCCTGAATATCCCGATAGATCGTTCTCACACTCGTTTCGAAAATCGCCGCTAAATCCTCGGCCCGTATAATATCCTTACGTTGTAACTCTAGCAAGATAGCCAGCAACCGGTCGGTTTTGTTCATACTATATCGCCCCGTCCTTGAGAGGATCTAAATGCACGAATTTAAAAGAGCAATAAGGGCAGTGCACGACTGCGGCTTATTGCTCTTTTTTTATAAAGTAGCTGCTTGTTGCTTTGTTACTTATAAAACACTTTTTCAACGTTATATTTAGCCTTTTGCGAATTGATGATGTAGGTTTCATAAATTTCACGATCTACCGCATCTTCCACAATACAGACCTCAATAATCGCCACTTCGTTCCGATTAGCCTTGATCGGCGATACGTTATCTTCAAAATGCTTTTTGATTCTGGGTCTTAACTTTCTTGCTTTACCAACGAACAGTAATTCCTCCTGTGCATTGTAGAACATAAAGATACCAGCCTTATCTCTAGGAATCAGGTGGAAATCTGTAAATCCATAAATATGGCTGAGCTCAGGGTTAACCTGTTTGGTAATTGTGATATCCGGAGTTGGAATCGTTATATTAATCACTATGTCACTTCCTCATTCTATATAGGTGTAAATATTACCACAAAGATGAAGGTAACACCATTCCATAAATTCTTGCCCCATTACTAACAGATCGGGAGGAATTTTATGATTTCCCTACTATGCGGAGTAGGTTGGTTTCCGTTACAATATGTCAGTGTGATTCTGGCATCGGCAGATTGACACGTACTTAAATATTATTGGAGGCTTCTATTTTTTCATGCAAAATGAATCTCATTCTAACGTAAAAATCATAACGGCCGATCCGAGCGCGATCGGCCTGTTTGGCTTGGCCATTGTAACGCTTGTAGCTTCATCCCAAAAGCTTGGTCTCACCGAGGGCTTGAGCTTTATTATTCCTTGGGCTATCTTCCTGGGTGCCTTTGCACAGCTGTTTGCCTGCATTCAGGATGCAAAGCATAACAACACCTTTGGCATGACGGCATTTGGCGCTTACGCCTTCTTCTGGTTAGCCGTAGCTAGTAGCTGGATGATTAAAATGGGCGTATTCGGCTCAGAGCTGGCATCAGCGGTGGATGGTAGGCAGCTCGGCGTTGCCTTTGCCGGCTATCTCATCTTTACGCTCTTCATGACCATTGGAGCCATGGAGACGCACAAGGTTCTATTTTTTATTTTTGTGTTGATTGATTTTCTGTTCCTCGGCCTTAGCTTCGATGCATTCGGCATCGCCCCAGAGGTGTTCCACACCATCGCTGCTTATGCTGAAATGGGCATTGGTCTACTCTCGCTGTACGGTACAGGAGCTGCTGTTCTGAATGCACATTTTGGCCGTACATTCCTGCCTGTAGGACGGCCATTCGGCATTTTCAAACCACGTCCTTAGTTGCATATGTATATCTCCAAAGCCGCCTTTCGCGCCGATCCGCGTTAAGGACGGCTTTGGGGATATAAGGCTGGAATTACTCGGCTTGCTACTAGATGCTGCTTATTAAAGTTAACTTGAAGTCAAGTGCTGCCTTGGATCGTTGTATCTGAACTAAACTGCCAAGTATAATATTGGTATAATAACAAAGTGAAAGGGGATGATATCGTTGAGAAAACGGCTGAACAATGAAGTTAATTGCACGCCGACTAAAGGCTGTCCGGTGGAAGTAACCTTGAGCATTATCGGCGGAAAGTGGAAAGGAATCATTCTGTACGAATTGCTGGGTGGAACTAAGCGGTTTCAAGAACTGCGGCGGGCACTTCCCACGGCCACTCAAAAAATGCTGACCCTCCAACTACGAGAGTTAGAAGCAGACAATCTCATTCACCGTGAAGTTCATCACCTTGTTCCGCCTAAAGTGGAATACTCCCTAACTCCGCTCGGAGCTTCGCTTGAATCAATACTCACCCAAATGAAGGCTTGGGGAGAACGGTTTCAGGCCGAACATCATCTCTCCGACTTTTCAAACCTGAAATAACGAACCAGTGTAATAAATGAAACTGAGGATAAAAAAAGTGCCTAATTTACAATCTCCGCGTGTCGGATTAAGCTAAAGATGCTCGCCGGCGAAGTCCTAGGACGTATGATCACCGTCCGACATACAGAGGAGAATGGATATGAGCGCATATGTTATCGTAGATATAAAAGTAGAGGAAGAAGCTGTTTTCAAACAATACGCAGAGCTAGCAGATGCGCTGCTGCAGGAAGTTCCGGGATTCCGCAACCTTACGCTAGATCCACAGCCCGAGACACTGGAAGGCACATGGAAGCCGTCAATAGTCGTAGTTCACGAATTTCCGACTTACGAGGCTGCCAAGCAGTTCTATTATTCCGATGACTACGCGCCCTTAATTAAGCTGCGTCAATCAGGAACTCAAGCTAACGTTATTCTGGTTAACGGAAGAGCATAAACTTCTGTTCTGCTACTTTTCATATACTAGGACAATTCGCACTCGAATTAGGTAACTAGCTTGTTTTATTTCATACTCATTAAATAAAACAAACTCCTACGTCCTATTAAGAACGTAGGAGTTTCTAGTACAATGGAAAGAATGTAACCGCAACCAATATATCAACCGCCTCCGCCAGCATCTTGTTCTCCCCCGGATGAAGGTAACACTATCCCATAAAATTATAGAGTGTCCCCTGCGACAGGCTTCATCGTTTTCTCCGCCATTCTGTCCAGTGTCCAGACTAGTACCCCCACGGCAAGAGTGGCGATGACCGACATAATTACTGTTCCGCCTACATGTAGCAGCAGCACGGGAACCCACAGCAGTCCAAATATACGATGGACGGTTCGCATCCACTTGTTACGTACTTTATTAATATAGAAGCCGTATCCGGAGATAGCCAGTATAATGGCAAAAGCCGCCAGTCCGGAGTAGGTTTTGTGATCTTGAAGTTTGGTAATCAGGAAATAGACGCCATGAACGGCAATAAGAATCAAAGTCGCCCAACCCAGCAGTTTATGCCAGGAGTGAAACAACTTTCCGGCCTTTCGAACCAACATTGACGGCGATCTCAGTTTCTTCTTAAACCAGAACCAACAGAAAGAGGCCGCCCCAAGAAAAACGGAGATCGTGCCCAAGGTATTAAATATTTCCCCGTTACCCCCACCACCTTTTCCGCCGGGACGTCCGCCCATGTGCCCTGGTACATTGCCGCCTCCCGGAGGTCGCATGCCAGGCTTGCCGCCGGAAACCGAGGACATGTAGTAATAGTAGATTACGAGTAGAGCCGCTACCGTAACTGCGATGATTGCCGGAATCCAAACCGTCTTTTTCATCTTTGTTTTCATTGTTATGCATCCTCCCCGGGAAAATTGCCTTGATTGTACCCGGTCAAGCTGAAAACAAGATGAAAGCTGGCTGAAAGTATCCCTTTTTTGGGTATATAAAATCATACAATGATAACAATGTATACAATAATTGTAATCAAAGGGGTGCTTGTGAAAATGAAACAAGACGAGTGTCGTACGACCTTCCCGCAATTTCCAGAATCGTATTGGTTAGCTTCAACTGACGTCCCCAATTTCCCCAAGCTTAATGAAGATATTCAGGTGGATGTTGCTATTGTAGGTGCGGGGATCACCGGTATTACCACTGCTTATTTACTTTCTAAAAAAGGACTAAGCGTCGCAGTCGTTGACGCAGGGCGGATACTTCATGGAACAACGGGCCATACCACTGCCAAAATTACCGCACAACATGATTTGATCTATAGCGAGTTCCTCTCACATTTTGGTAAAGAGAAAACCCGACTCTATTATGAAGCTAACCGCGAGGCTCTTGAATTCATCAGACAAACGGTAGAAGAGTATCATATCGATTGTCAATTTACAGAAGAAGATGCCTACGTTTATACATGTGCGGATACGCATGTGGAAAAAATCAACGACGAATATAAAGCTTACAAGGAACTTGGCATACCGGGAAGTTATGTCGAACAAACGCCTCTGCCCTTTTCAACTAAAGCAGCTATTATGATGGAAAACCAAGCTCAGTTTAATCCGATTCCTTTCTTAAGGTATCTAGCCAATCAAGTCATCCGGCAAGGCGGGAAGATTTATGAACAGACCACCGTTGTGGGTGTGGATAAAGGAACCCCTTCTATTATTAATACAAGCGACGGGCACAAGATTACCTGCAACTATGTCGTATCCTCCTCTCATTTTCCGTTCAATGATCCAAACAGTCTTTATTTTGCGCGATTGCATGCCGAGCGGTCTTATGTACTAGCGGTCAAGACGGACAAAACCTATCCGGGTGGTATGTACCTAAGTGCGGAAACCCCCAAACGTTCGCTTCGCTCTGTACTAATAAACGGTGAACCGATGGTCATCGTCGGTGGCGAAGGCCACAAAACGGGTCAAGGAATCTGCACATTTCAATACTATGAAGCTTTAGAAAAGTTCGCAGAGCAAACATTTGGATTAAAGGAAATCGTCTATCGCTGGTCGGCACAGGACCTGTACTCGTTAGACAAGCTCCCTTATATCGGGCAGGAATTATCCGATGTTTCCAACATCCTCGTTGCTACGGGTTATAGAAAATGGGGGATGACGACAAGTGTCGCGGCAGCTTTATTAAATACGAATCTGATAACCAGAAAGGAAAGCCCGTATCAGGATCTTTTCTCCCCTTCAAGATTTCATGCAGACCCTGACATTAAAACATTTGTAACACAAAATGCGAATGTGGCGAAGCACTTGATTGCCGGTAAGCTGGAAATCAGCTATAAAAAAGCCGAAGAACTCCAGCAAGACGAAGGGGCAGTCGTCCGGGTAAACGGCAAAAGGGCGGGCGCATATCGAGACCCACAAGGAGCATTGCACCTGGTGGACACTACGTGCACCCATATGGGCTGTGAAGTTGACTGGAACGAGGCCGAAAGAACATGGGATTGCCCATGTCATGGCTCACGCTTTTCATATCAAGGCGAAGTAATTGAAGGACCCGCTAAAAAAGCACTTGGCAAGGTTGGAGCCGAATAGCACGATCCTTTCGGAATAAACCTAGTTATGCTGGACAACATACCTTCAAGAATCATAAAAGAAAGGTGAGCCTATGATAAGCCAACAGTCTACATTAGCGGCGCATGAGTCCCTAGAGATCCACGAAGTGCTTAACTTCAAAACGTTATGTTTAGCCAAGTCCAAATTAATGCAGGGCTTAGTATTCGATCAAGAGCTAAAGGATTTAATGGAAAAAGATGTTCAGCAATCTATCCAGGCTATCGCCGATTTGCAAGCAATCTATGCTAAAGCACCGTTTCAAGCGCCTGTTCCTGACTTCCGCCCAACACCAATTTTAAATTGAGGTGAATGATGTGACACCTAACCAGACCCAGTCCGCTAAAATGGATTATGTGGACCCAAAAAACTCATTAAATATGCCGGAAATGGCAGACACGACCCTTGCAATGGATTTTCTGGTTCGCGTCAAGGAAGGGGTTCGGAACACAGCAATAGCTTTGACAGAAACTGTCTCTACCGATGCCAGAACCCTATTGCGCCATCAACTGCATCAAGGCATTGCGCTTCATCAGGAAATTACCGATCTTATGGTACGAAAAAAATGGTTTCATCCCTATGATCTGCAAAAGCAATATCAATTGGATCAACTGTCAGCCAATAAGACGGTGGACATTAGCAATATGAAACTGTTCCCAGACGATACCACCCGCAAAGGTATGTTTGATCGCACGCCGGACGAACATATTGGAGGGAATCAGGCATGAAGGCAGTGACCTACCAAGGTATCAAAAACGTTGTCGTTAAAGACGTTCCTGACCCACGTATTGAAAAAGCCGACGATGCGATTGTCAGACTGACAACAACTGCTATTTGCGGTTCAGATCTGCATCTCATTCATGGGATGATTCCGAATCTACAAGAGAATTATGTAATTGGGCATGAGCCGATGGGGGTTGTAGAAGAAGTCGGCAGCAGCGTAACCAAATTGAAAAAGGGCGACCGCGTGATCATTCCGTTCAACATCGCGTGTGGTGAATGCTTTTACTGTAAAAACCAATTGGAAAGCCAATGTGATCATTCGAATGAAAATGGAGAGATGGGCGGTTTTTTTGGCTATTCCGGAACAACCGGTGGATATCCAGGTGGACAAGCTGAATATTTACGTGTGCCTTTTGCCAACTTCACTCATTTCAAAATTCCGGAGAGCTGCGAACATTCTGATGAGAAGCTTTGCCTGATTGCTGATGCCATGACTACTGCATTTTGGAGCGTCGATAATGCCGGAGTGAAGGCTGGGGATACTGTCATTGTTATTGGCTGTGGTCCAGTAGGTCTATTAGCGCAAAAGTTCGCCTGGTTCAAAGGGGCAAAACGAGTCATTGCGGCAGACTATCTAGATTATCGTCTGCAACACGCAAAGCGCACCAATCATGTGGAGATCGTGAATGTGGAAACGCAAGAAAACGTCGGCAACTATCTGAAGGAGATGACCAAAGGAGGCGCGGACGTAGTTATTGACTGCTCCGGCATGAGCGGCAAAATGTCTCCGCTGGAATCCTTGGCTTCCGGTCTTAAGCTTCACGGTGGGGCTTTAGGAGGACTGATCATAGCTACACAGGTTGTCCGCAAAGGCGGCACCATTCAAGTTACCGGGGTATACGGCGGTCGATATAACGGTTTTCCGATGGGTGACATTTTTCAGCGAAATGTTAATTTGCGAACTGGACAGGCTCCCGTTATTCACTATATGCCTTACATGTATGAGCTGATAGATACGGGTAAGGTTGACCCTGGTGACGTTGTCACACACGTCATTCCGCTAAGCGATGCCAAGCGCGGATATGAAATTTTCGATACCAGACAAGACAATTGCATCAAAGTTGTACTTAAACCTTAACTATCAATTGGACTGGAGGTAAATATTATATGGTGTATGGCCTGCACGAAACACTTGAAGTCCATGAATTGTCGGCATTCAAAACAGTCTGTCTTACCAAATCTAAAACCATGCAAGCCTTGATCTCAGATCCGGTCCTCAAAGCCATATTGCAAAAGGATGTTGACCTAACAACACGCCAATTGCAAGAGCTGGGTAACGTTTTAAATCAAGCCTCTACATCACGGGAGGTAAAACAATGAACATACTCTTGGAGCATTTGACCGGACTAAATATTTTAACCGACCAAGTGATTGCTGCCGATTTCTTAAACACCGCCAAAAGTGGTGTGAGAAATTACGCTATGGCTGTAACGGAAGCAGGAACTCCAGAAATTAAGGCTATGCTTACAAAACAACTGGATGAAGCTATTGATATGCATGAGCAAATTTCAACGTACATGATCGAACGCGGCTGGTATCACCCATGGAACGTAAACGAGCAGCTGTCGATGGATCTGCAAAATATCAACACTGCATTACAAGCTCCTGTTTTGTAAAAGGATGCCTTCGGCATTATACGAAGCACGTTCTTGCGTATATATAAAGCCCCCAAAGCCGTCCGTCACGCCGATTCGCGTTAAAGACGGCTTTTGGTTTATCTCATTTTCTTCATTATTCCGCTTGCCAATTTGGCATCCGCTCTGCCGGGTAACGAAGGCCCGCGGCCATTCCTTTGGGAATGATGGCGTTAATAGTCTCCATTTCCTCTGCGGACAAGCCCACATTCACTGCTCCTGCATTTTCCTCTAAATACGTGACCCGTTTAGTACCGGGAATCGGTACAATTCCCTCTTGCGCAAGCAGCCAGGCCAAAGCAAGCTGAGAAGGCTTGACTCCTTTTCGAGCCGCAAGATCCTTAACATGCTGCACGAGATCCAGATTCTTCTGGAAATTCTCAGGCTGAAAACGCGGCACCGTGCGACGGAAATCATCTTCTGCGAAATCATCAAACTTCTGAATTTGCCCGCTCAAAAAGCCGCGTCCCAGTGGACTGTAGGCCACAAATTCGATGCCCAGTTCCTTACATGTCGGTATCACTTCATCTTCTGCTTCCCGGCTCCATAAGGAGTATTCTGTCTGCAACGCTGTAATCGGGTGTACCTTGTGAGCACGTCTGATCAGTGCAGGAGACGCCTCGGATAGCCCCAGATAGCGAACTTTTCCCGCTTGAACCAGATCACTCATCGCCCCTACTGTTTCTTCAATAGGCACATTCGGATCGACCCGGTGCTGGTAGTACAAATCAATCACATCTACACCCAATCTTTGCAGGCTGCGATCACATGCCTGTTTTACATATTCAGGACGGCCACTAACACCCAGGAATCCCCCATCCTCTCCGCGCATAATGGAGAATTTGGTAGCCAACACTACCTCATCCCGGTGGCCCCGCAAGATTTGACTGATCAGTTTTTCATTTTTCCCCACACCGTAGACATCTGCTGTATCCCAGAAGTTGACCCCCAGCTCCAACGCACGATGAAGCGTTTTGATCGACTCCTGATCATCCAACTCACCATAATACTCGGACATTCCCATGCAGCCCAGACCCAGAGCAGATACTTGAAGGTCGCTGTTACCCAGTTGTTTCTTTTTCAATTTTATCACTCCCAAATTGTCAGAATAGTTACGTATTTCCTAATCACCACGTTACACCCCGTATGTTACTACTTAAAGTTAACTTTAAGTCAAGTGGTATCTCGTATATGACGTTTCAAATTTTTTTAGAAAAATTTGATTTCAAGGTTGTAAAAGGCCGCTGTAAATTTCCTATATATATGAGAAACGAATTATCGCGCGAGATTCTGTTTCAAAATCATCTAATTGGAGGTTTCCCATGCCAGCAAACTACTCTTACACCAAAACGTCTGATGGTTTCCATGTTATCATTACGCCAGCCTCGAATATTCAAAATAAAAATATTCGAAGCCGGATCACACAGCAAACCGACTACGGGATTAATGGGGGCTTCTTTTACCCTATCAGCACTACAACGCCACCGACTCAAGGTTTATCCATTGCGGTGACACCTAATAACACTCACGATATTAAGGCAAATGCCAAAGAGAATAGTCGGGGTACTGCATTTATTTTTACGGAAAGCAACAAAACAAAAATAGGGATTACCCGTACTTCAAGTGTGACGGATCTCAAAAAACAAATGGGAACGGCCATTAAGTACAAATCCATTATTAGCGGCGGTAGTCTATCACTGAAGAATGAGGAAGATGTTTGGCTCAAGGAGCTGAAAGAGATTGAAAATTTCGACTTGAACGGAACCTTGCGATACACCGAATCCATCGGACGGACAGGCTTGGGCTTCAAAGTCGTCAATAACATTTGGCAGGTCTACCTGGTTGTTCATGAAAATGCGACGCTGAAACAACTTCGCAACTATTTTATCAAGCAGGATTGCTTCGAAGCCATTCTTCTGGATGGTGGAGGCTCATCCGGCATTCAGGTCAAAAACTCGGCAGGCACCATGGTCAAATATGAGCAAACACGTTATATCTACAACATGGTAAAACTTATTAACATCACCTAAGGCTTATGACGTGCTTCCATAGGAGTGAGGAGGCCTTATCGGCCTCCTCTACAGATCATCCAGCACGATAATTTCCAATGCTAGGAAAACAGGTGTTGCAGGGTACACATAGGAGACTTCAATCGGTTGCCCCACCTGTAATTCTGCTGGACGGATTAATTGCCTTTGCTGACCATCCATCTGCTTATAAATATGTGTATCTGGAACGGATATATAAACTGATTGGATAGGCTTCTCCGTTGGATCATCACTTTGGGATAGTTCTTGAGCAAATTGAACCGGCTGTTCAAATCGGATCAAATAATCCATGCTGGGGGTTACCAATGGTTGTTCGATCTCTTTTTCAACTTTTTCGATGCTTTTAATTTTAGCCTGCCCCGTATACACCGTTGTGCTTTCTAGGCGCTCTAGATCAAAAATGGATTGAACCACCACTTCATTTTTATGAGGTTGTTTAACTGGCGGCGCCGATTCGGTTTTAGCGCATGCGGACAATGATGTTGCCATAAGTAAGACAAGGACAAGGACAGAAACTCTTTTTTTCATTAGTGATCCTCCCTAATCTGGTTTATCATTTGCGAATTACTAATAAAGACGTAACAGGAACAATTTGGTTGCTTTTATCCTGTATTTATCCATTACATTTTGAAAGGTGTGTCGTTTATATGTTAAAAAAACTCGCTCTAACAGCTCTTGCCGCATCAACACTTCTAGTGGGGAGCTCCATTACGGCAAGCGCCGATTCTGCCGTGAATTACGACCATTTGCTTTCAGCAGGGACCACTAACGCTTACTTGGCTATGGAAGATGGATCTTCATTTTACGCAACGGGAAGTAACGGTAATGGCAAGCTCGGTGTAGGCGATGGCGGTGGAAATAATAAAACAAGCCCGATGCAAGCAGATGTATCTGACATCGCTATGATTGATGCTGGTGATTTGCATTCAACCTTGCTCAAAAAAGACGGAACCATCTGGTCTTGGGGTTTTGCAAGTTACGGCGAACTAGGAACAGGGAACAAGCGGGATACAGCAAGAGTCCCTGTAAAAAACAAATATATTGATCATGTTAAGGAAGTGAGAGCGGGAGGTCAATTTACACTTGCCCTCAAAAATGACGGTACGGTGTGGGCTTATGGAGAAAACAACTTTGGGCAACTGGGCATTGGCACCAAAGGAGTTTCTGCCTTTTCCGTTAAGCCTGTCCAGGTACAAGGCTTAGAAGATATTGTAGCCATTGACGCTGGTGACAGTTTTGGCGCAGCTCTAGACAAAAATAATCAGTTATGGGTATGGGGGCGTGGTTATGATGGCGCTCTGGGACAGGACGATAAAGAAAACCAGCTTACCCCAGTTCAATACCGAATTGATGATATCAAAACCTTTACCGCTGGAGCTGACCGTATTTATGTATTAACGAACAGCGGGGAAGTATACGCTTCGGGTAGCAATACTTCTGGTAAGCTGGGGGATGGAACCTCTACCTTTAGAAGATCACCTGTATTGATCAACATTTCCGACGTAAATAGACTGAAGGCAGGCAAAACCCAAACTTTCGCGCTGAAAAATGACGGAACTCTTTGGGGTTGGGGAACTAATAATGAAGGACAGGTAGGTGACGGGACCGATGTATTTTCTGTTAAAGTCCCATCCCAAGTTGTAGATGACACAAACACGCCACTAACCGATGTAGTAGCATTCAGTGCAGCAGGAACCCACTCCCATGCTTTGACAGCCGATGGGACGGTCTGGTCCTGGGGATTTAATAGAAATGGTGAACTGGGAATTGGCAATACCAAGCAACAAAATGCAGCCACTAAAACCAACTTCCCGAATCCATTTTCAAAATAAGCATAGCTCTCCTGTACTTTTCAACCTAGAAGAAGCCAAAGTAGCAGTTCAATCAACTGCTGCTTTGGCTCTTTTATTTTACTTAGGAACTGCTTATTACAAATAAGCCTATGATTATGTATGAACAGAAGCGCTTCGCAGCTTCTGAAAGATGGTAAGGAAATTCTTTTACAGAGCTAAAGCCTCTTCCGTAATCTTTTTGATATCAATGGATGAAGGCGTTTCTTCCTTTACCATATCTGGTAGGACATTTTCCAAAAAATATTCAACGCAGTGTAATTGAATATTCTTGATTTTTACAAGTGCATTACGGTACATGACTATAAATTCTTTTTCCGTATTTCCCCGCTGAAGCTCGGCAAATGCTTCATAGACCTGATCCATTTTATCCGCTACTTCTAAAATTAAACCTTCAACAGAATCATCTTTACCTTCTCTTAGCTGTTTGCGGAAAATCGCTTTAAAATCCTCGGGAATATTCTCTTCAATAAAATACTCAATCATACCTTCTTCGACCTGCTGGATTAATAGTCGGAGTTCCTTGGAGGAATGCTTAACAGGCGTTTTAATATCTCCAATAAAAATCTCCCCATAATCATGACTGCTAGTAATCTCGTATAGCTTTTTCCAGTCAATGCAGACACCGTTTCTCTCTTCAATATCAGCTAGCGTTTTGGCATATTGTACTACTTTCCAGGAATGAGCCGATACACTATGTTCCTCGAATTTAAACTTGCCCGGACAACGAATAATTCTTTCCAACTCATTTAGCGATCGAAAATAGGTGTGAATTCCCATCTATACATCCATCCTTTTAACGGTATGAGATTGTAGATATAAACCAACTATAAACCTCAACTATTAACAGCAGATTATCGCAATATCAAGTTGATTCAACCCCGTATAGCACATAAACAAATTTTGCTATACACTTTATATAAAAAAGTAAAAAGTGGTGAAATCGTTGTTTAAAATCTTGCTGATTGAAGATGATGAAACTTTGTTCCATGAAATAAAGGACAGGTTAACTCAATGGGCCTATGATGTGTACGGTATCCAGGATTTTAGTAAAGTCATTCAAGAATTCACAACGATAAAGCCTGATCTGGTCGTGATTGATATTCAATTGCCGAAATTTGATGGTTTTCATTGGTGTCGAATGATTCGATCCCACTCTAACGTCCCGATCATCTTCTTATCATCGCGGGATCACCCTACGGATATGGTGATGTCGATGCAGCTTGGAGCGGATGATTTTATCCAAAAGCCCTTCCATTTTGATGTACTGATTGCAAAATTACAGGCGACACTCCGCCGTGTATACAATTACAATACAGAACCTGTTTCCCTGAAAACATGGCGTGGAGCGACGGTCGACTATGAAAAAAATGTAGTAGCCAATGAGGCTGGCTCCATCGAATTAACCAAGAACGAGATTTTTATTTTGAAGCTGCTAATTGAACAAAAAAATAAAATTGTCGTACGAGAGGAATTAATTAAAAGCCTCTGGGATGATGAACGTTTTGTCAGCGACAATACCCTAACCGTCAACTTGAACCGCCTTCGTAAAAAATTGGACGAGCTGGATTTGGGTCGTTTCATTGAAACGAAAGTGGGGCAAGGCTACATGGCTACAGAAGAGGCACCTGCCTATGATTAAAAAGTACCTTACAGAGAGGCGAAGCTGGATTCTACTGTTTGTATGTCAGCAATTCCTGATCCTGTTCATCGCTTATGTGGATGCAGCAATTCCATTAATACCGATCCTTTATATCGTCTTCTTATCTATGATGATTTTCTTGGTTTTTTTAATCATTCGCTATCTCAAGGAAACCAAATTCTATACCACATTAGAAGAATGGGAGAGCCCTCTAGAACTAACGGGTATAGGCGAACCGGAGAGTCCGTTTGAGCAAATCATTGAACAAAAAATCACTGACCAGACCGAACGGTTACAACAGATTATCTCGCAAAATCAACTAACACTTGAACATGAAAAAGATGAACTACTATCCTGGATTCATGAGGTAAAAACGCCTTTAACCACCATGCATTTGATGATTGAGCGGTTGGACGACAAGTCCCTAAAAGCTCAGTTAACCTATGAATGGCTACGAATTCACTTGCTGCTGGATCAACAGCTTCATCACAAACGCATATCTTTTATTGAAAATGATCTATATGTCGAGCAAGTGGATTTAAAATCTCTGGTTTTTAAAGAAATCAAAGCATTACAGTCATGGTGCATCCAAAAAGGGATCGGTTTTGACATCCGACTTGAGCAAATGGAAGTGCTAAGTGATGCCAAATGGCTGGCTTTTATCATCAGACAGCTCTTAACCAATGCCATCAAATATAGCGATGCCAGCGATATTATCATTTACAGCTATGAACAAAGGGATCGAATACAGCTTGAGGTCCAAGACTTTGGGCGCGGTATTGATCCGAAGGATATACCTCGTATTTTCGAGAAAGGTTTTACATCCACGACCCAACATTCTGATCATACTTCGACGGGCATGGGGTTATATTTAACGAAAAAGGCAGCGCAGTCCCTGCTCATACATATAGATGTGCACTCCAAACCGAACATGGGTACTACCTTCACTTTAATTTTCCCCAAACGAAATGATTTCGTAAGTATGCTGAGCATGTGACAGAGATGTCACATGCTTTTATATACTGTTCGCCCAATCAAAGGAAAATCATCGGCACGGTTTTTATAATAAGGCTACAAGAACAATAAGGAGTGCATCGAAGTGAATATTTTAGAAGCCCATAAGATTCACAAAAGCTATGGTAATAAGCTAAATATGCAGGAGGTTTTGAAGGGAATAGATATCGTTATTGATGAAGGTGAATTTGTTAGTATTATGGGAGCCTCTGGTTCAGGTAAAACCACACTGCTAAATGTCCTCTCCTCCATTGATAAAGTGAGCCACGGTTCCATTAAGATCAATGATATCGAAATGACGAAAATGAAAGAAAAGCAACTGGCTGAATTCCGCAAAAAGCATTTAGGCTTTATTTTTCAGGAGTATAATCTGCTGGATACGCTCACCGTGAAGGAAAACATCCTCTTGCCTCTATCTATCACCAAGACGCCTAAAAAAGAGGCTAACCGAAGATTTCAGGAAGTCGCTACAGAACTGGGGATTTATGAGCTCAAGGACAAATACCCCAATGAAATCTCAGGCGGGCAGAAACAGCGTACATCTGCGGCTAGAGCGTTTATCCATGAGCCTACGATTATTTTTGCCGATGAACCTACGGGTGCGCTAGATTCGAAATCAGCTTCCGATCTATTAAACAAGCTGGGTCAGCTGAACCAAAAGCGCAAGGCAACCATTATTATGGTCACGCACGATCCGGTTGCAGCCAGCCATTGCAGCCGCGTTATTTTTATCAAGGATGGGCAAATGTACACGCAGCTTCATAAAGGCGTGCAGGAGAGACAAAGCTTCTTCCAGGATATCATGAAAACCCAAGCGGTCTTAGGCGGGGTTCAACATGAACATTAATCTACTCATTCTAAAAAATCTGAAAAAAAACCTGAGCAATTATTATCTCTATGTTTTTGCTCTCATTTTCAGTGTTGCGCTCTATTTCTCCTTCGTCACATTACAGTACGATCCCTCCATGGACGAAGTGAAGGGTTCTGTTAAAGGTGCAGCCTCCATACGGGCAGCTTCTGTTTTACTGGTCGCTATTGTCTGCATTTTCCTTATGTATGCTAATAATATTTTTATAAAAAGACGCAGTAAAGAAATTGGCTTATTTCAATTGATTGGAATGACTAAAAACAAAATTTTTCGCATTCTAAGTGCTGAAAACTTAATTTTATACTTCGGTTCGCTTTTCGTCGGAATAGGGGTTGGATTCTCCTTTTCCAAACTAGTGATCATGATCTTATTTAAGACGACGGGTGTCGAAGCCATTGCCACTCTATATTTCTCTAACCAAGCACTGACTCAAACACTCATCGTTTTTGTTGTCATCTACTTACTGATCATGATCATGAATTATTCTTTTATCAAAAGACAAAGTATTTTGTCTTTGTTCCGAGTGACCTCAACCACCGAAGGGAAAATCAAGAAAATAACGATCTTTGAGATGATCATCGGGATCATTGGCATCTCGCTTATCGCCTTAGGTTACTATGTTTCCTCCAGATTATTTGGTGGAGATTTTACATCCTTAAATGAACTATTTATGGCGATGGTGTTTATTTTGGGCTCTGTCATCATCGGAACATTTCTTTTTTATAAAGGATCCATCCGCTTTATTTCCAATATCATTAGAAAAAGCAAAGGCGGATATTTAAACATCCATGAGGTGCTGTCCCTCTCATCCATTATGTTCCGCATGAAATCCAATGCTTTGTTGTTAACCATTATTACGACAGTATCGGCACTTGCTATCGGTTTACTATCCTTAAGCTATATCGCCTATTATTCTGCGGATCAAGCAGCTGAGGACAATGTACCTTCCCATTTTGCCATGACGAATGTGCCGGATGCGGAGAAATTCAAAGCGTTACTTCATCAGCATGATATACAGTATCGTGAAAAGAAAATTGAAGTGATTCAAGTCAGTGTGAAGACAGCACAAATTATGGAGACTCCTATGGAACCATTAAATGATGGTACGGATTCCATGACACTGCCTGTCGTAAGCGACCAATCTGTGAAGGGTACGGATGTATCTCCAGGCCAAACGGTTTTAACGGGCTATAATGATATGTTACAGAAATTCATGTCCTTGAAAGACTTTGGACCCTTGGATTTGAAGGGAAAAACAGAAGTCATACCTCAACAATATGTGGGTCTAAAAAAGGATTATGTAATTCCTTACTATTTTGCAGCCGGGGGACTACCCACTGCCATTGTAGACGAAACCATCTTTGAGCGGTTAAAGAAAGATGTAAATCCAGAGATTCAAAAGAAGTCATCCTTGTATATTGGAATTGATATACTTAATGGAGCACAGATTGAAGAAGCTGATCGCCTCTTTGCAGCTGCGAATTTTAATGATCAACAATCATCTCGCCTTGAAATGAGCAGCAATCAGAAGAGAAATATGGGAGTGATCATGTTTGTTGTTGGCTTTTTGGGACTGACCTTTCTCATTACATCAGGCTGTATCCTTTATTTTAAGCAGATGGATGAGAGCGAAGACGAAAAGGCCAATTATACTGTATTGAGAAAGTTAGGCTTCACCCAAAGTGACCTGCTGCGAGGCATTAAAATAAAACAACTCTTTAACTTCGGCATTCCGTTAGTGATTGGCCTATCACACAGCTATTTCGCCGTCCAATCCGGCTGGTTCTTGTTTGGAACCGAAGTTTGGATGCCTATGATCATCGTAATGGTACTATACACTGCCCTATATTCCATTTTTGGAGTTCTATCCATTCTGTATTATAAAAAGGTCATTAAAGCAGCTTTATAATCAGTCATACGCCCAAAAGTCTCTGGCAAAAAAGTGCCAGGGGCTTTTCCAAATATTTGAGCATTTCCGTTCCTGCGTGTACAATAAAATAACTATCATCGTAGCCCCAAAGGGGGAGAGCCTATTTTATTATTACTCATCAATGGCATCGGCATTATAGCGAATATTATACTCGGTTCCTCTGTAGGGGTGGCTATTATCGTAGGAATCGTCTTTTTCCTGATCGGCTTCCCTGAGTTTAAAAAATCGCCCAAACTCACGAAAAAGGCTAAAAAAGATATCACTTATATTATGTCAACATTATTAACGCTTGTGATATTCGTAGTTATCGTTTCTTGGAATATTCATACTTCAGGTGACCTGTTTCTTGAAGGTCCGCTAACACCGCAGATGAAGCTTCACTGGGGGCAAGAGGTATTGATATTGGGGTTGGTGGAAGGTCTATGGGCTGTCATCAGTCTAAAATGGCTGTTGCCCATCTTTTTTGATCCGCTGGATCTCAGTAAGAAGCAAATCCTTGTTTTAGTGAGCGGGATTGCACTTAGTATGATTTCAGGCATCTATGCGATGCTTGAAGCAAGTTAAAAAATCTCGCCCTTCTCTGTTAAGGAACAGGAAGAGCGAGACTTTGTTATTGATGGCTTCCCTCTAGAGAGGCTCATGTGAATGCTTAGCGCAAAGGCTCAAATCCCTCTGCTTGCTTCAGAATCTGCTCAATTTTCGCGCAGGTCTCCGGTTGCAAAGTCACCTCGACTGCCTTCACATTTTCTTCAATTTGTGTCGGTTTAGTAGCCCCAATCAGTGCAGCGCTGATCCCCGGTTCTCTCAGAATCCAGGCAAGCGCGAGTTGTGACAGGGTGATACCCAAGTCCTTCGCCAGCTGATCCAGCTCCTGAACGCAGTTGAGAACGGTATCGTTCATATAACTGCTGATGACATTATTGACAGAAGCATCAGCCCCGCGGCTACCCGTCGGTATAGGTTGTCCCGGTTTGTATTTACCCGTGAGGATGCCTTGGGCTAGAGGTGAAAATACAATTTGGCCGATGCCTACCTGCCCGGATACGGGAAGGACCTCATGCTCGATATAACGCTCGAACATATTATAGATCGGCTGATTGGCAATCAGCGGCCGCAGATTCAGCCTTTTTCCGATACCATAGGCATCCGTGAGCTGGGCGGCATTCCATTCACTGACCGCAGCATACAAGATCTTGCCTTGAGCCTGAAGATCATCTAGTGCCTGCAGTGTCTCTTCCAACGGAGTATCTGGATCATAACGATGGCAGAAGTACATGTCGATATAATCCGTGCCGAGCCGCTTCAAACTCGCCTCACATTGCTCCATAATATGCTTGCGTGACAGCCCTCTGTCATTGGGACCGGAATCCATAGGAAAGAATACCTTAGTAGAAAGCACATAGCTCTCTCTCCGATAAGGCTTCAATGCGGCTCCCATAGCCTTCTCGCCTTCTCCACGGTTATACGCGTTCGCGGTATCAAAGAAATTAATCCCAAGTTCAAAGGCCTTGGCAATACAGGTATGAGCTGCTTCCTGTTCGGCGGCCGTACCGTACGTTAACCAGCTCCCCAGTCCGATTTCACTAATTTTAAGACCGCTGTTGCCTACATTTCTATATCTCATATCTACTCCTTCTTTCATAAGAAGCTTGCATTTTTATATATCTTAACATGTAAACCCTTTCATTAAAACAAATAATAAAGGACTCGTGGAGTTACATAAAGGACATCTACCACCCTACTTGTTAGGGTAGTAGATGCTTATTGTCTCATCATCTCAAATTATATCTATATGCTTCCTCCAGGGAAAAGCGCATCATATGCAGGACAAGGCAGTTTGTCGAGAAACTCCTGAAGCTGCTTGGGCTTATTTTTGTAAATATCCTTTAAGGACGTTCCGTTATAGATATTACCGATGACCACAGGATGACAAAGTTCACAGATCAGGATGTCCCCGTTCCCGTGCAGATGAAGCTGCTTCTTACCGTCAACACAGTTGGAAAAGTATACCCCCGGTTGCTCCTTGAAGCCCAGCGCCTCAGCAAAACGGTCCATACAGGTAAAATACAACACAGTATCGTCTTTTTTATGCGCAATCAGGTCATGAACGGAACGGACAAGTGCTTCCTTGGTGGAGATCGCGTTCCAATTCGTATGATCCATCACGATGCTGTTTTGGATTTCATGGATGCGTACACCGAGTTCGTAAACCTTTTCACTGATCGCTGGCATGTTGTTCTGCGTCTCTTCAAATAACAATGTCTCCAGCACCGTTTCCAGCTTGGCTTCGGTACACAAACGGATATTTTGAACGATTTTCTCATACATACGAGGGTGAACATGATAATAGGCTGCATATTTATCGGCATCCGTGAAGTTAAAGGAGATATGAATATTGGAAAGCCCTGCGTCACGCAGTTTCTCAATTCGTTCAGGGCTAAGCAAGCTCGCATTGGTATTAAGCTGGGTTGCAATTCCCTTGCTCGAACAGTGAGCCACGATGTCCAGACAATCGTCATACTTTAAGGTTACTTCGCCCCCGGACAGTCGCACACGTTTTAACGTTGGAATGTCATCAATAATACCTATGACCTCTTTGCTGCTGATGCATTGTCCGTCGTTCCGCTGATATGCGCAGCAGTAATCACACTTGAAGTTGCAATTAGAGGTGACCCCGACTTCCAGTCCCTCCAGCTCGTAGATGCCCGGCTTCTCCAGTTCAAGTGCTTTATATTTGTTCTCTATACTCAATTTCTTATAATCCTCCCGATCTCAGGCTTGTGTCTTGAATTCCCTTGAGATTATACCGAATGGGAGGGGTTTGTAGATATGACATTGGTAACGGTGAAAATGGAGTTCCGACATTTTGAATTAATACAAAAAAGAAACCTGCATCTAAAAAAATAGGTTTCTCGACAGTCTTAAAAGCCTTAAATGTATGTTTTTTAAAATTATAGTTACACTTGCTTAGTTACATCTGAGATACGCTTGGATATATCCGTGACATTTTGCAGACCGAAATCAAGACTTTTCGCCAAATATTTATTAAAAAAATCAGGGACAATTCCGGTCATATGATAAAAGAATGATACTTCAGTTTTCCAATCATTCTCAACCATTTGATGAATGTTCACGAGACCCTTTTTAGAAACAAGATCGATAATTGTTTTGATTTTCGTTGGTTTCTGAATCGGAATTAATTCATCGAGCGGTTCAATCTTCAAATAACCTTTTCGATGCAAAGCTGCGTAGAAGTTTCGATGATCTTTTGGTTTAAGATGTCCCAAATGGGCTGCCCTGTATCCCAACACTTGCAGTGAAGTTTTCCATTTCTTTTTCAAATCCAAGTAATTATCCGGATTTGTGATATGGGCCACATTTTGCATATCAAGTGTAAATTCATCTTCAGGTAACAAGAATGCTCCAGCAAACATATTCGCTTCATTCTCAATAATTTTGTGTTCTTTTCTATCTAAATTAGCAAATTCAAGACGATAATGAAGCAGTAGATGCCCCAGTTCATGTGCTATATCAAAATTTCTCCGAACAGCTGATCGTTTCATATTCCCTAATATGATATAAGGACGATCGTTTCGAGTCCAGAGACTATAAGCATCAATCTCCTCACCCATTGCCTTCTCAAAGGCGAATACTCCACTTTTTTCGACTAGAAACATAAGATCGTCATTTGTATCTTGCGCTAGGCCCAGTCTTTTACGTGCCAAATGAGCAACTTTATCGATTTGAGTCGATCTATCGTCATCTGAATGGTTTAGATATTCGATAACTTCATCCCTTAAACTAATAATTTTGAGGGTAGGAAGGCTAATTCTGGCTGTAATATAGTTAATAAAAGCATCTAAATATTCAACATGCTTCGCTTCCGCCTGCGTCTTAGAGATAACATTCAAAACTTTTGAACGATAAGCGATGTTCATTACGTTTACGTTAGCAGGTGTCGTATTCCGTGCGAGCATGTCTTTAGTATAAAAATATTTGCTTTTCACCTTAAAAATCCGCTTTAACTCATTCACAATTTGCATTTTAGGAGATGTATATGCATTCTCGTACTGCCAGACTGCTTGTTCTGTAACACCCAACATTTCAGAGAGCTGTTTTCTTGAATACCCATGCATGATCCGTAGATTGGTCAAATTTTCACCTATGAACATGCTGCTCCCCCCTTATTTTGACTAACCCCGTCTTGTTTATCTAGTTGTGTTGCTCTTCTTCCAATATCCCGATATCGAAAGCTGCTGGGTCCATAATATCTTCATTCATTTCTGGCGCCACTACTTCGCGATCTTCTTCAGTTAAATCAGCTCCAGAAATAAGGCTTGAGAGGTCTTCTATCAGGTAAGCGATATTATCATTGGGATTGGGTAAATAATGCATTACTTCAGATATCTGATATGCCTCATCAAGTGCGTATGTGAGTATATGGAACTCATTATAGGATGATTTAAAGCTTTCGAGTTCATCTTTTACCTGGCTCTCTAAAATCAGAAAGGAAAGTTGTTCCGGTATTTCCCCTGTTTTCGAGGATTGCTGAGTAGGGGAAAACAATAAATCTTTGTTAATTTTTGAAAGTTCATGAAGATAGGTACGACGTGGACCTTTCCTCCCGTAATTGTTAGGTAGCTTTGCCTGTGAAAAGCATTGCTCATTGAAATAAGCCGCATTCTTAATAAGAAAAAGAATTTTAGAATCTCCATGGATAAATTGGAGATAGTCCCACGTTAATCCAGCCTTCGATTTTTTATATGTAAAACCGTAATCAACGCACTCTTCTGCGATCTTACTTTCGATAAAGTTACCCTTGGTCCAGGCAAAAGCTGAACTGATCTTCATTTTTGCTTTTCGATCTTTACGATGCTCAATATAATCGCGGTATCCATCTACGATAGCATCAACAATCATTTTATTGTGTTTAGAATTAAATTTGAATTTATCCATATCCATATCCATCGCTCCGATTCATAGGTATGAAGAATACCTACATTTTAATCGAAATTCGAGCTTAAGGAAATGATTTTTTATGTTTTTTTTAAAGTTTGACCTGTATATTGAACAAAACCTTTATAGTCATTTAGGATTGAAAAACGATGTTGCCTTTAAATTATTCTCTTCCTGCCCTCAAATCATTCGTCTGTTGACGAGAAATGGGTACATTAATACTGGTTACTAGCAACCGGAATAGTTTTTTATAAAATATCAGTTTCCAATATTTACACCCCTCTACAATTGTGATCAATATGTGAACTGGGCATAGTTCTCATTTCCAAATCCATACTGAATATATCTGTTGGTAATGGAGGCGGAAGATCGTGGACAAAAGGATGAATCTGCTTATGTTCAGCGGCGATTATGATAAGGCAATGGCTGGACTGATTTTGGCCAATACAGCTCGGGAGCTGGATGTCGAGGTTACGATGTTTTTTGCATTCTGGGGATTATCATTGGTTCGTGATCCCGATAAAATGACGCTTGAGGACAAGACCATTTACGAGAAACTTATGGATTTGATGACTCCCAAAGGACCTGAAGCCTTGCCGTTGTCCCATATGAATTTTAGCGGTATGGGCAAACTGATGCTGACGGAAATGCTGGAAGATAATGAGAAACCGAAGCTGATCCATTTCCTGAAGGGAGCCCGGAAGAAAAACGTCAAATTTTATGCCTGCAAGCTATCGGTGGATATTATGGGTTTTAAACCGGAAGAATTCATCCCTGAACTGGAAATTATCGAGGCCAAAACATATCTAAAAGACGCCCTCGAGTCGGATATGCAGCTTTTTATCTAATATATACTCATGCCTTATCCTGCTATTGGATGAGGCTTTTTAATTTGGCTAAATGATGACATTCGCCTAATTATTTTAACCTATCCTCGCCTACCTACGTACCCTAAGAAGACAGAACGACTTGGGAGGCGCCGTATGCTCATGGCTCGAATCGGAAGTAGTAACTGTAGGTATCAGCCTTCTAACGAGGCTCATTTCCAAAAGTATCGCGAAAATACAATCGGTTATCACCAGACCTTTGAATCTCCATATGGGCTTAAAAAGCTGATTTATGCGGATTGGGCAGCCAGCGGTCGTCTATATGGACCCATCGAGTCGAAAATAGCTAATGAATTAGGTCCATTTGTGGCGAACACGCATACGGAGTCTAATTTGACAGGTACTCTGATGACCCAAGCCTATGAAAAAGCAAAACAAATCATTAAGAACCACGTTCATGCCAACGAACATGATATCATTCTATTCGCCGGGTCTGGGATGACAGGTGCGGTGAATAAGCTTCAGCGAATATTAGGATTAAAAATACATGAAAAATTAAAGCCCCTCTACCCCATCGCCGAAAAAGACCGCCCCGTTATTTTTGTTACACACATGGAGCATCATTCCAATCATATTTCCTGGGCAGAAACCATTGGAGACGTTGTGTGTCTCCCTCCGGGCCCCGGAGGAATGGTCGATCCAGCTCATCTCGAACGACTGCTGCATCAATTTCGGCATCGCCCGATCAAGATTGGCGCTTTTACCGCCTGCTCCAATGTTACAGGGTTCGAAGTGCCAATTCACCAACTATCCCGCAAAATGCATGAACATGGTGGCGTATGTTTCGTTGATTTTTCGGCAAGCGCACCTTATGCGGAGATCGACATGCATCCTACAGATCCCCTTGAGAAACTGGACGGGATTGTATTTTCTCCTCACAAATTTCTTGGTGGCCCCGGCACAAGCGGCGTTCTCATTATGGATTCGCGGCTGTGTCTCCATTGTGCTCCCGATCAGCCCGGAGGCGGCACGGTAAGTTGGACCAATCCTTGGGGTGGATACGAGTATAAAAATAGTATTGAGGCCCGCGAGGATGGAGGCACTCCTCCTTTTCTACAGGCTGTTCGAACCGCGCTCTGTATTCAGTTGAAGGAGCAAATGGGATACAACCGCATGTGGGAGCGTAAAAAGGAGCTGACCTCATTATTGCTAAAAGGCTTGAGCATCATACCAGGTCTACACATTTTGGGAGGGAGCAGCCAAGATCGGCTGGGAACCGTTTCTTTCGTTGTTGGTCATATTCACTATAACCTGATTGTAAAACTACTCAATGATCGATTTGGCATTCAGGTCCGGGGCGGCTGTTCATGTGCAGGCCCCTATGGACATTATTTGCTGGGCATCGACCAGCAAGCATCTAAACAAATGATAGACCTGATTCATGCGGGAGACTTATCTCGAAAGCCGGGCTGGGTGCGTCTGTCGCTTCATCCCATGATGACCAATCAGGAAGTCTCCTATATTTTCTCTTCCATACGGGCTATCGTGGAAAACATCATAACCTGGCGAAAAGATTATACCTATCAACCGGAATCGAACGAGTGGCGATCTATGAATGAACATAACAAAATGGACATCAGCAAATGGTTCAACTTTAGCAATTAAGAGACTCTTGTCCGTTTCCTTCTTTCAAAATACTCATAAGCTACACTGTAAGATTACTATATGAGGAAAGAAGGGGCGACAATGGGTCTCAATTTTCGCAACAGCACCAATGCGGCTATCTTTGTAGTTTTTGCCTATCCGGACTTCAGCTGTACTCCTGTTAACTACTCCAAAGCAGGCTGGTATCGCGTGAACCCCGGTCAAACGATTCAAGTATGGAGCGGCTTCGCCGGAGGTAATACGTTTTTCTATTACGCCGAGGATGATTTTGGACGTACATGGCAGGGTTCTTACTTCACTCAAGTTCCTGAGAATGCCTTCGATTGGTGCTGGGATACAGGTTGTACCACTTGTAGAAACGTGGGACTGCGGAGAATTGCGGTTAGTCCGTTCGTCTTGAACTATACTATCAACTTTATAACAAGCAGCAGTCAAAGAAAACCTGCATCAACCACACTCCGCACGACGCTGCCTTCCAAAGCAACTCAAGAGAAACCTATCTTGCGCAGAGTTCCTGCAAAACCTAAGAGACTAAAACAAGGAAAGCCACTCCTGCAAAGACGCATCACGCATAAAAAACGGACCAAATAAACAATGATCTGATTGGCTCACCTGTGCAGACTATTTAGAACCAAAAAAGGAGCGACCTCCTTACACGGTCTGCTCCTTTCTCTTTTCTCTATGCTGAGGTCAATCCGCTTATTTGCTCTCAGATTCCCACTTGGATATCTCTTCACGCACCCGTGGCGCTACCTCTGTTCCCAATAACTCAATAGCTCTCATGACATCATCATGCGGCATCGTGCCGACGGGCACGTGCAACAAAAAACGTGTAATGCCTACTTGTTTACGGAGATGAATGATTTTCTTGGCAACTGTATCGGGATCGCCTACATACAATGCTCCTTCAAAGCTGCGCGCGGCATCGAAGCTGGAACGAGTATAAGGACCCCAACCACGTTCACGCCCAAGCACATTCATGCTCTGCTGAGTGGAAGGGAAAAACTTTTCCGCTGCAAGCTCGGTGGTCTCCGCGATAAAACCATGCGAGTGGGATGCAACTGGAAGCAGCGATGCATCATGACCTGCGTGCTTAGCTGCCTTTTTGTACAACTCCACCAATGGTGCAAACTGCATAGGGCTGCCTCCGATAATGGCAAGCACCAACGGCAATCCAAGCAAGCCCGCACGAACCACAGATTCCTGATTGCCTCCACTCCCGATCCATACAGGCAAAGGATTTTGCACCGGACGCGGATACACGCCTAAATTGTTGATCGCAGGCCGATGTCCGCCTTTCCAGGTCACTTTTTCGGATTCACGTATTTTCAATAGAAGTTCCAGTTTTTCATCAAACAACTCATCGTAGTTATCCAGGTCATACCCAAACAACGGAAACGATTCGATAAAAGAACCTCGGCCTGCCATAATTTCAGCTCGTCCATTCGAAATACCGTCCAGCGTAGCAAAATCCTGAAACACACGCACCGGATCATCCGATGAAAGCACCGTAACCGCACTGGTTAGGCGAATTCGTTGGGTCTGTGCCGCAGCAGCAGCCAGTATAACAGCCGGAGCAGATGCCGCATAATCTTTACGATGATGCTCTCCCACGCCGTACACATCCAGTCCTACCTGATCAGCAAGTACAATTTCCTCGACCACTTCACGTATCCGTTGTGCGTGACTGATAACCTCACCGGTTTGGGGATCCGGTGTTGTTTCTACAAACGTACTTATACCTATCTCCACTTATGCTACCCCCTACTGTATGTTTCAATTTTTTATTCGGTTGCTTTCGACGCAATCATTTTAAAAACCGATATCTTTATATTGAACTTTTTTTGCATCTTTTTCAAGCTCTCCTTTTCTGAGTCTGAAAATCAGGCGAGAAAAGTCCCGAGATCCGCGCAGGAAAAGCAGTCTCTTTGTCGAATTATGGTATGGAGTAAATAAGATTTCCATCCCCACACCATGAAAACAACAAGGAGGCGCATACTTTTATGGCTTTTGTTATTAATAATTTAAAGGATAACAGCAATGTTGCCATCACTGACCAATTAGGTGGATTTACGGTACTGGAATACATAACAGATTTGAGTTGCACCTCGGTTGCGGCTGCGAAAGACAATTACTATATGAGCAAAAGTAACATGCGCCGCAAGCAGCTCATGATCGAAATCAATAATAGTGAGATTATGATGAGGGCTGGTGCCATGCAATATACTGTAGGTAGCATGGAAATGACTACCGGTGTAAAAGGCGTCGGAGGCTTAATGCGAAACTTGGTATCCGGTGCTGTAACAGGGACAGGTGCCATTAAGCCGCACTATAAAGGCACGGGAACCATCATGCTGGAGCCTACCTATCAATATATTTGGCTTATTGATGTCGATAATGATGACATTGCCATCGAAGACGGATTGTTTTTAGCTTGCGACACCACACTGGACATATCCGTAGTTGCACGTAGTAATCTTTCCTCTGCTGCACTGGGCGGAGAAGGGTTATTTAATTTAAGCGCCCGTGGAAAAGGAGTGCTGGCACTTCAAGCGCCGATCCCTTCTGATGAAGCGGTCGTTATAGAATTGCAAAATGATGTGCTTAAGGTGGATGGCAACTTTGCCCTTATGTGGTCCAACACCCTACAGTTTACCGTTGAAAAATCGGGGAAAACCAAAATGGGCTCGGCCGCTTCCGGCGAAGGGCTGGTTAATGTATACAGGGGAACAGGAACCGTGTGGCTGGCACCACTATGACATCTATATGGGCATGAGCATTGGAAGCCCAATGATGCCCAATGCTAATAAAAAAGGAGAAGCCTCGGCTTCTCCTTTTTTATCCTCATGGAACTGAACAGTTTCTCTGCTATATACTCTAATTCTTTTTAACAAACTCCGATTTTAGCTTCATTGCTCCAAAACCATCAATTTTACAATCAATATCATGATCGCCTTCCACCAGACGGATGTTTTTTACTTTGGTGCCAATTTTCAAGACGGAAGAGCTTCCCTTCACTTTAAGGTCTTTGATGACAGTTACAGAGTCACCATCCTTCAGAATGTTACCATTCGCATCTTTGACGACTTTTACGTCTTCACTGCTTTCAGTTTCTGACTCGGCAGACCACTCATGAGCGCATTCCGGGCAAATAAACAGACTGCGGTCCTCATAAGTGTACTCTGAATTACACTCAGGGCAATTTGGTAAATTAGACATAGTATTATGTACTCCATTCATTTTTTATTTCTATTCCAAGCCATCTTGGAGTTCCCTACAAGTATATTGGATAATCAGTCGCGGTTCCAGTTATGAATGTAACTAAAACAGATGCTAACCTTCCTAGGCAGCACCCGTTTTGTACGACACGTTTATTATGCTTGGATTTGCTTGACCAGTTCACTAATTCCTTGCTTAAGCGGCGTCAGGGGACGCTTCAACAGCTTCTCAAAATCGTTGCTTACAACATCCAAAGCTCCTTCACGAATCGCTTGTTGAATGCCTACCACAATAGGGATGGCACCTTCCGGTACTCCCGCACCGAGCATGATCTCGGCATACGCAGCATCGTCTACCTGCTGTACAGGAACGTCCTTACCCAGGACCTCAGCAAGTATCGCTGCCAACTCTTCTTGGGTAATCGGCTTACCAGAGAGCTCGTAGATTGTATTCTCATGTCCTTCGCCAGACAACACGGCTGCAGCCGCTTGCGCGTAATCAGCGCGGGCAGCCCAACCTACTCTACCGGACCCTGCTGAGGTTAACCATGGAGCTCCCGCGAGTACGGATTGGATCGTGCCTGCTTCATTCTCAAGATACCAATTATTACGCAAGAAGGAGTAAGGAATACCTGACTCACGAATGAACTCCTCCGTAATACGATGTACGGGTGCAAGGAATAGAGTGCTGTCAGCGGCATTGGCCGCACTGGTATACGCGATGAAGCCTACTCCCGCACGCATAGCAGCATCAACAGCCGCCTTATGCTGACGAATTCTAGTATCATTATCCCCGTCTGCGGATATAATCAACAATCGATCTACACCAGCAAATGCCTGATCCAGCGTTTCTGGCTTGTCAAAATCGCCATGACGAACGTCAACGCCACGATTACGTAACCCCTCTGCTTTTTCCGGATTTCTTACGCTAACAATAAGGTCTTTTGCCGGGACGGATGCAAGCAATGTATCTACCACAATGGAACCCAGTTGCCCCGTTGCTCCTGTTAATGCGATTTTCATACGAAATCCTCCATTCAGATTTTATTTACTTTTATATAGTAACTAAAAATATGACACATGTCTAATTTAGAGTCTAAAGGTATGCTTTCCGGGTAAGGGTTGGTAACCCAGACTTTCCCCAAAGAGAGGAATATGTATATGAAGAAAGCTATGGTCATTGTAAATCCCTCTTCTGGCAAAGAGGAATCCCTCCAACATGTCAGAAACGTAGAAGAAATTCTACGTGAGCAAGGATACGCCGTTACAGTCGAAGAGACGGCACAAGAACTGGATGCCACCCGTTTTTGCGTCACTGCATGTCAGGAAGCTTATGAGCTAGTCGTTTCCCTCGGTGGAGATGGCACGCTTCACGAAACCATTAATGGTTTCATGGATCAAGCCCATCGTCCAAAACTAGGGGTCATCCCGCTTGGGACCGTCAATGATTTTGCCCGTGCCTTACAAATTCCGCTAAGTCCTGAACTGGCGATCCGTACACTCACTTCTGCTCGCGTGAAAGCCGTAGATATGGGTCTCTTAAACGGTCGAATGTTTGCCAATGTTGTTGCCACTGGCTCGCTTGCCGAATCGCTATCCGCTGTGTCGTCAGACGATAAATCCATGTTTGGTACATTTGCCTACTTTAAAGAAGGTTTGAAAGAACTTATCAACCATCCTGCCCATCCGCTTATCGTCCGCTATGATGACAAGACTTGGGAAGGCGAATCCCCACTCTTTCTTGCTGCTTTAACCAACTCAGTTGGCGGATTTGAGAAACTGGCGCCCGGGGCGGCTGTTGATGATGGCCTGCTTCACTGCTTTATTTTCAAAAACCTTAATATATTGAACACGGTGACGGCCAGCATAAGCTTATTTTTAGGAAACCTGAAAGATCATAGTGATATCGTTTACTTTACTGCAAAGCATGTAAGTGTCAGCTCTGCAGAACCGGTCAGTACGAATGTAGATGGTGAGGGAGGACCCTCTTTGCCTATCGAGCTTGGTATTCTGGCGCGTCACATCAAGGTAATTGTGCCTGAGGAGTCTGAGTAATACGGTGCTTATCCTCAGGCTTGAGGCTCATAATCGCTCAATTTCCCCTCGTAGATCAGATGGAATCGGTCACTTTGCCGAAAATCGTCTGGTGTAATAAGGGCGGGCAGCTTGTTCCATATTTTGATGCCGGATCGCTGTAAAATTTCCGCGACGAATTGCGAACAAAAATAAGAATTACTGAACTCAACTGGTTCTTTGAGTGCAACGCCAATCAAACCCAGTAAGTTATACATATATTTTTGTCGACTTCGGATAAATACATGTAAAACTCGCTTCATTTTCTCAACTTCGCGGTCGGTTACCTGAAGCTCGTAGATAACACATGTTGTATTCGGAAATCTGCTGTATGTACCTGTCTTAATATCCTCTTTCACGAAACCACCATCCAGAGGGTTACTGGGGGTCTTTCTCCCGAAGCTATATAACTCCGAAAGTTCTCGGTTGAAGGAAATGGAGGCGTGATTGTATGGTGCTCTTGTATAGCTTTTAATGACTCTCGTCAGAAACGTTCCCGTATTCGTAAGCAAGATAAAAACCGATTGATCAGCTACCATTTACGAAACTTCCCCTTATCAAGTTTGAATTATTCCTTCATAATAACATAGGACCCCCTTCAGGGAATCCTATTTCGCTATAAGTTGGTGAGTCGCAATGGACAGTTCGTTATTAACGTTAACCCTTATTTGTGTAGCCTTATTAATCATCCATCTAATTTATATAGTGGTAGTCAAAACACAGCCAAACAAAGATTATGCAGCTATTGGACTTCGCATTAAGACCTGGTGGGGCATGTTCTTTATCTTTTGCCTGGCAACACTTTTCAATCCGATCGTTTCACTGCTTTCCTTGATGGTGCTTACTTTCTTTGCGCTAAAAGAATACTTCTCCATGATTAGATCCAGAAAAGCTGACCGCAGGTTGTTTTTATGGGCATACTTGGCGATTCCTGTACAGTTTTATTGGATTTATATCGGGTGGTATGGGATGTTTATCGTCTTTATCCCTATCTATGTATTCTTGCTGCTACCGCTCCCGCGATTGATCAATAAAGGAACCGTGGGTTTCCTACGTAGTGTCAGCTCGACTCAATGGGGACTCATGCTGATGGTTTTTGGACTGAGTCACCTGGCTTATTTTCAGTTTGCTACGCCACAATACGGAGCAAAACTTGTACTTTTTCTAGTGGTACTGACACAGCTCAATGATGTCGCACATTATCTGGCATCACTCTATTTCGGCAAGCGGAAAATCGTCCCGACATCCAATCCCAATATAACTTGGGAAGGCTTTGCATTCGCTTTTCCCGTAACCATAGCGGCTTCGTATCTAATCTATCCGTACCTGACGCCGTTTGATCTGAAATTTGGGATTATTATGGGCATGTTGATTAGCTTGAGCGGTTTCTTCGGGAGCTTAACGGTTTCCGTGCTGAAACGAGATTTATTAATCGGCGATGATAATAAGTTCGATGCTTTGAAAAAAAGCTACTTAAGCCGGGTGGATAGCTTGACCTACACCTCGCCCGTCTTTTTTCACGTGATTCGTTATTTTTTCGACTTTATGTAACAATATGTTTTTCTTCATCGCTCCACGATACTCTGCTTGCTTCTCGCCGTTTTCATTTTAGTTAGCCGGGGTAAGTACTACTGTACCGCAAGCAGTCCTTATCCTAGAAAACAATCTTGAGGAGGCGTTAGAAATGGCAGAGCACAATCATGTTGTAAATAAGGAAGGCGAAGTGGCCCTGAACAAAGTAGATGACGCGTTAAATCGGATAGACGACAGCAAAAAGGATGACATCTTGGGCAGCTTTGATTCATTCAAAAGTTATTTGAGCGACAAAATTGAAATGGCTCAAAAAATCGGCTTGAATGAAGAAGTGATGGCAAAAGCAGCTGAGAAGATCGCAGGCTATCTGGCAGCCAAGGAAGAACCGCGCAATAGCGAGGAGAAGCTTCTTCAGGAATTGTGGAGGGTAGGGGACAAAGAGCAGCAGCACGCGCTTGCTCATATGCTCGTACGCGTGGCTCAATCGTCGTAGAAATACTTAATTGATGAAAAACAATATTTTACTATAAAAAAGCAGTCTATCCTTAGATGAGGATAGACTGCTCTTGCGTTTACTATCGTTGCAGCGCGTTCCGCTAATGATTACAATATGTTCTGCTTAGCGCATGGAATTAATGCACCTGAGTCAGTAATTGATATGCATCTTCCTTGGTAGTAACCGCCAGAAGCGCTTCTCTAAAATGGTCGTCCATCAGCTTACGAGACAGCATTTGCAGCACCTTCAGATGGGCATTGTCCTTGCTATTACGCGGAACAGCAATCATGAAGATCAGTTTCGCTTCACTGCCGTCCATACTTTTCCAGTCCACTCCGCTCCGCTTCACCCCAAAGACCACGCTTGGCTTCAGAACAGCTTCCGATTTACCGTGAGGAATGGCAATATTCATTCCAATGCCTGTGGAGCTTTCCTTCTCTCGGTCCAATATAGCCTGTTTAAAACCACTGGCAG
Source organism: Paenibacillus sp. BT-177 (assembly GCF_025846815.2). Classification (NCBI taxonomy): domain Bacteria; kingdom Bacillati; phylum Bacillota; class Bacilli; order Caryophanales; family Paenibacillaceae; genus Paenibacillus; species Paenibacillus sp. BT-177. The sequence continues at coordinate 553,338 of NZ_JAOYTP010000003.1, forward strand.
AACTTACGGCTTCATTTCTCTCGAGTGCTCCGATCATTTCATCAATCACGGCTTCCTGTGTCGTTCCTTCCAGATCCAGATTAATCAGATCCATCGTTACAATATCTGTCAACTTCTCAATATGAATGGCTTGCGAAGATACTTCGGGCTTGTTATTTGCAATCGCTGAAGCTGATGACTCGGCGGCAGTCGTAGTCATCGTAGATTGTTCCGTTACTGCGGCAGAATTTCCAGATGTCTCTTCTCCAGCAACAGCCGGATTTGCAGTTGCAATATCCCTTTTCAGCACACTCACTAGGATAACTGAGACGGCTGCTCCGACAATAACAGCAATGAAGAACATGAACACATTGTCCACTGCACCAAGAATGGCTACAATCGGTCCACCATGAGCTACCTTATCCCCTACATTTCCCAACATCGCAATGACTGAACCGACCATAGATCCTGCCATGATACTAGGAATAACACGCAATGGATCTTGTGCAGCGAAGGGAATCGCTCCTTCAGTAATACCGAATAATCCCATCGTGAATGTCGCTTTCCCAGCTTCGCGTTCTGCTGGTGCAAATTTACGCTTGTTGATCATTGCTGCAAGTCCCATTCCAATCGGTGGAATACAAATCGCAACGGCGATCGGTCCCATAATTTCGTAATTTCCTTCACCAATCATGGCCGAGCCGAATAAAAATGCTACTTTATTGACTGGACCACCCATATCGAAGGAGATCATCGCACCTAAAATCAGTGCCAATAGAATTGAACTTGTACCTTGCATACCTGCAAGCCAACCCGTCAAAGCTTCAAACAATTGTGCGACTGGAGAACCGATTATAAAGACAAAGATTAGTCCTACAATTAAAGATGACAACACAGGGATAATAATAATAGGCATGATCGGCTGTAACGCTCGCCCAACCTTCATTTTCCGAATGCCCAGTGCAACATAACCCGCCAGGAAACCAGCGATAATTCCGCCGATAAATCCGGCTCCCGCCTCACTTCCATAAAAACTGCCGTTCGCAGCAATGAATCCGCCAACCATACCCGGTGCAAGCCCCGGTCTATCCGCAATACTCATCGCGATGAATCCAGCGAGGATTGGTATCATAAAGGTAAACGAAGCCGAACCGATATCCTGAACCGTCTTCCAAAATGAACCGTCCGGTATAACCAGACCGCCTGGTGTCTTCTCACCACCAATCGTCAACGCAATGGCAATGAGCAATCCCCCAATGACAATAAAGGGCACCATATAGGATACACCATTCATCAAGTGGCGGTAGATAGGATTTTGCTTCGGTTTATTCTCCTGTGAGCTAGCTTCGGAGGCACGTGACTCTGCCTGGTACACAGGCACATTCCCCTTCATCACCCGCTGGATCAATTCTTCCGGACGGCGAATCCCATCTTGTACTCCAACGACCAGCAATTTCTTGCCGACGAAGCGGTCTTTGACCACCGTCTTATCCGCTGCAATAATAATGCCATCTGCTTCACGGATATCCTGCTCCGTTAGTTGATTTTCTACTCCAATGGAACCTTGTGTCTCGACCTTCATCTCGATACCCAGCTTGGCTGCTGCCTTTTGCAGATTCTCAGCTGCCATATACGTATGTGCAATTCCGTTAGGACATGAGGTAATCGCTAATATCTTCATAGTCATTCCCCTTCTCTCTGATGTTTCCGCTTACATTGATAGTATAACCGCCTTTTTTGCTGTTATCGGGCGAACTTTTTACCGGAACTTTCGGAAAAATAGAATAATACGGACAAAAAAACAGGACTTATAAATAAGTCCTGCTCCTAAGCACGGCTTTTAATTTTAGTTTATCCCTTTAGCTTCCCTAATAGTCTCATCGCATCGGTCTCCTTAGATAAAGCATGGACTAGAGCTGGCTGCTCACTGATTAGGGACAATTCCTTAAATAACTGCCGCATTTCTTCCCGCCCATCCTGTTTTACCGCAAGCAAGAAGACAAGCTCTACTTTCTCGGTTCCCCAAGTAAGTGGCTTCTTTAAAGTAGCGACTACAATGGAGGACTGCCTTATCCACTCTGAGCCGCCATGCGGGATGGCTATGCCTCCCCCAATCGTCGTAGCCGACATTTTTTCTCGCGCCAATACGCTGTCCACATATCCTGTCTCCACATATCCTTTGTCCTCCAGTATTTGCGCCAGCTTGGAAATCAATTGTTCCGGACGCTGCACTTCTTGCTGGGGAAAGACTAAAAAAGGGGTTGTATACTTAAAAAATACAGATTCATCTGCGACTCTAGGTTCGGGCTCATCCATTCGTCTGATCACTTGTTCCAGTTGACGCTCATCCTTGGCATCCAGCAATGGAGAGACGAGAATGTGCGGAACGCTCAGCTCTGGAAGAGCTACGGTTGTAATGATGAGATCCACCTCCTGGGTTGCCAGATAGTCCTGGACTTCTGCCTTAGAAAGGGTTGTCTCCACATGTACAGCCGGAAACTTACGTTCCACCTTTGTGCGCAGTAGCTGGGACATACCGATACCCATGTGACACACGATAATGGCTCTCTGAGGATGACTCTCTTTCTGGTGAAGTCGCTCCACAGAAGCCTGAAAATGTAGCGTTAAATACGCCGCTTCCTCCTCAGGGAACGATAACCGGACCAAATCCCCTACCTCTTCCAGCGTAATAATAACCCGGTCGAACATGTAAGGATACATCTTCTTAATCTCAGTCAGCATAGGATTGGACACCGTTAAACCATATTGAAGCCGGTTCAGGGTCGTATATAAATGGACTTTCAACCCTTTCAGCAACATCTTATCCTTGGAAAAGTCAATCATATTCAGCTCCGACATCCGCCGGACTAACTGCTCAATCAGTTTAGGCAAAAGCGGATGGCTGTCTGCCAGATCGCTTTGTTTGCCCTTTCTATCCTCTTGCTGGTAACGGAACTTTCCGCCCAGCAAATGCAGGGTTAGATAGGCCGTTTCTTCCTTGGAAAAAGGTACGGAAAACAGTTTTTGCAGCTGCCGTAAAAACGAAGTAGCCCATGTAAATTCGGCCTTCTCCTGCAAAAAGGCAATGTCTTTCTCGGAGAGAGAGATGGGCTGTCCCAGCTTGGTTCGTTTGACCATTAAGAGAATATGGAGCATTAAACCCTCAAAAGCTTCATCCGTAAAGCTGAGTTCATGATGCTTTTGAAATGCTTTTAATTCATAATTGATGGTTGCAATCTCGTGCGGCTCAAACTGCTTGCGCATCATCTGTCCTGTTAACTCAGGACTATCAATCAGCTGATTCATCCGCGCCAAAGCGATCCGCTTGTTTTTCTCTGTGCCTTGAATGGTCAAGCCTACGCGCTGCTTGGTAACCAAGGCAAGATCAAAGCTGTGCAGCCAGTCATCAATCTTTTCCATATCTCTACGGATCACCGTCTTGTTCACATAATACTGGGAGGCCAGATCTTGTATCGTTACAGGCTTGGCATCCATCAAGAGCCGATAAGCGAGATGCAGCACCCTCTCCTCATCCGATTCATGCTGGGCTGTACTCTCGCCTGCATACAGTCGGTGGAATAAATCAGCCTGCTCCGCTTCACTTATCTCCAAATAAATACCGCGTCCCGGTCTTCTCACCAGATTAGCATCGGAGTGCTTGACTAGGTATTCTTCAATTACTTTTAGATCGTTTCGAATCGTCTTTTCTGAGCAATCCGTTTGATCGGCCAGATCCTGCACTAACCACAGTCGGTTCGATTCAGTTAACAACTTGCGGAAAATTTCTACTTGCCTTTTGTTCATTCCAATCTCCTATCTTCCAAAATAAAGAATGTTCAGGCATATCGGGCAATAATTCGTTGGTTTTGTGTTGACTTTAAGTATACTCCAAGTAGTACATTTAAAGCATGGTGGCCGCCAAATTTAAGAATGATGAAAAGAGGATTGCTCATGAATATTGGAAAAACAGTGCTTATTACGGGGGCCAACAAAGGAATCGGATATGAAACGGCCAAGCAATTGGGGGACACAGGTTTTACAGTTCTGATTGGCTCACGGAATGAGCAGAGTGGCCGGGAAGCGGTGGCTAAGTTGGCTAATGAGGGAGTAGAAGCCCGATTGATTTTGTTAGACGTGACGAATCAAAGTACGATTGATTCCGCAGTCCATCAGATCAAACAAGAATTCAGTTCCCTTGATGTACTAATCAACAATGCTGGAGTATCTCTTGGGGGGGCCACTCCTCCAAGTCAATTCCCTTTAACCGATTTAAAAGAAACGTATGAAACCAACTTTTTCGGTTTGGTCGCGGTGACTCAAGCCTTACTTCCTTTATTGAAAAAATCTCCACGCGGCAGAATTGTTAACTTATCAAGTGGCCTTGGTTCGTTAACCTATAATAGCGATCCTGAGCACGAGCATGCCCAATTTAATTTACTTGCCTACAATAGCAGCAAAGCAGCGGTTAATATGCTAACCGTCACACTTGCCAAGGAATTCAAGGACTCACCTCTCAAAATTAATTCAGCTGACCCCGGCTTTACCGCCACCGACTTAAACGGCTTTACAGGACCGGGTTCGGTACAACAAGCTGCTGCTATCATTGTTCGTTTAGCAACTTTACACGATGATGGGCCGACAGGAGGGTTTTTCGATGCGAGTGGAAAAGTACCTTGGTAATTGTTACAATTAAGGAGTGGGATACTTTGCAGGAAATTCCAGAGACCGTAACCTCTATTAGTCAAGCTGCTGAACTAACAGGTTTAACAGAGGATACCATACGTTACTATGAGCGAATTGGCTTGCTACCTTATGCAGAACGAAAGGCTAACGGACACAGGTTCTACAGTAGAGATCAGATTCTAGGGATTATCTTTCTAACCCGATTAAAAGCTACTGGGATGACCATAGAAGAAATGAAACATTATCAAGAACTTTCGATGCAAGGTAACAGCACCATCCCGATCAGACATTCCTTACTTGAAAAACATAATCAGAAGATTCAAGGAGAAATCTCCAGACTGATGGAAACCCAAAAAATTATTGAATATAAACTCAATCATTATCGTGACCTCTCTACCAACCCTGATCTTACCGACACTAATTGCAACCCTACAACGAAGGAAAACTTATAATAATAACCCCTTTTCAAAGGGGTTATTTCCATTTTAACCAGGAGATTGATGGAGCCCCCGTAATACCCTACAATCGAAATATAACCTAAGTTTCTAGGGGGAGTAACAGTGATCACCTATTTGAGATGCAATGAAGTCAGCATGGAGCACATTTTCCAGGCATTTTCGCTCGGATTCTCAGACTATTCCATTCGCCTGACCATGGAACAGGACGATTTCGCGGCACGTTTTTTCGGTCCAGAGGGTAATTCACGGAGACACTCTTTCCTTGCCATGGATGAAGATCAGCCAATTGGCTTAATTCTAGGCGGTATCCGGCAGTTTGACGAGTGCCAGACCATGCGTTGCGGTACGCTATGCATCGGTCCAGCTTACCGTGGCCAGGGTATTAGCAACAGGTTGCTCGAATTGCATAAACAAACGGCTATCTCCGAGAACTGTCAGCAGCTATGGCTCGAAGTCATTACGGATAATGATCGGGCTGTCCAATTTTATAAAAAGCACGGCTATCAGGCACGCTATACGCTAAAATATTATAACGCTATGCTCCCATCGGTCTCTCCCGCTCCTTCATCTTCGTACACTCTTAAAAAACTTATGTTTGATGATGTCGCAGATTTCCGTACAACCCTCACCGACTGTCACATCCATTGGCAAAGTGACACACCTTATTACGCCAACAGCACACAAGAAGTTTTTCTCGGCATCTATGCAGTCGATCAAACCCGACTCGGCATGATTGCTATGGGTGCTCAAGGTAAAATCAACTTTCTTTGGGTTGATCCCAAGCACCGGAACCAAGGCCTGGCACGTACCCTACTTTATAAAGCGGCAGAAACCCAAAAGGTCGAGAAGGTATATATCTGCCTGTCCGACAATAACTCTCTTGAAGGCTTTATCCAAAAGGTAGGCTTCTCTAAGGACCCTATTGAGCAGTATGAAATGTATATACGCCTTCATAGATAATTGATATATTCTGATTTAACCAGTGCGCACATGCAAAGATCATCATATTTCCCGGACGTAAATTCATACTGGGACAGGATTCCTTCCTGCCGAAAGCCTGCTTTTTCAAGCAAACGCAAGGATTGTGTATTCTCCGGCTCTACTAGTGCCTGAATGCGGTTCAAGAGGAGGGTATTAAACCCATAGTCGATTACAGCTGCAAGTACCTCTGACATTAACCCTTGGCCCCAATAGGCTCTGGACAATTCATAACCCATTTCTGCCCGGTGATGACGTTGATCCCAGTTATGAAATCCGCAAGAACCGATGATTTTACCGTCCTTCGTTTGAAGAGCCCAGCGAATTCCCTGATCTGTCTCAAAAATCCGATCATACCAACGGATCTCATCCAGTGCCTCCTGTTCAGACTCAAATGGGCTCAGCCCGTAAAACTTCATCACCTGCTCATCTGAAAAGTATTCCAACATATCCTTGCTGTCCGTTGCTACCATTCTTCGTAATACAAGACGTTCGGTTGTTATAACCGGAAACTCACGTTTCACATTCTCACCGCCTGTCCCCTTGTTCACTTTTTCCGGCTTTTCTTGCACACCTACACCTCCTAAGTTCAATATTCGATGATCATTACTTTCTTCTTCCAATTATAAAGTAATGAAAGAATACCTCTAAAGGAATATTTATAGTTAGCTCTTTGTTTATAGAATGTTTTCCTAAACATGGATGATAAAAAGACCGTTATATAAGGAGTGTGTTTTTAAATTATGGATTATTAAAATGAGGTGTACGATTTGGAAGACCAGCACATACCACCACAGAATTCACAAGTAGCAGCAAGAGAGAAGTACATTCGGCATGGGCAAAACTATGGGGAAACAAACAGAATGGCCGAAATATCAAAAACCTACGGTTCGTCTATTTTGTTTAGACGTTGGGGAGCAACCCTTTTTGATTTTATATTTTTTATAATCGGGTATATTTGTTTCTTTATCTCGGTCATTCAAATAACAGACAGATGGTTGTTGCCCTTAGCGATTGCTTCTCGTTGCATTCTGATTATAGCTTTCTTCTGCTATTATTTGCTCTTGGAAGGTTACACAGGCTATACGCTTGGCAAATTCGTTTTTCGTATTACGGTGGTTAACGGAGAAGGAAACCCTCCTGGTTTTCTTAAATCACTCATTCGCACGCTGCTCAGGTTAATAGACACCAATCCATTGCTAATGGGTTCACTACCTGCTGGTATCAGCGTGTTAGTAACTGCATCAAGACAACGAATTGGTGATTTAGCCGCAGGTACATATGTGGTAAAGGTACGGGATTTAGAGCCGATTAGCAAAAAGGTAATGAGATGGTCGCTCTTTATATTTTTTACCGCAATGGTGATTTTGGGAGCCTCGTTTGTAAATGCTATTTTTGTACTGGCAAACAGTTACGAGTCCAATGAAGCTCCGGTAAGCAAGCAGGAACAGAGCTATGTAAGTAGAGATGGAAGATTTCAAATCTCAGCCCCGTTAGACTGGTCAACAGACCCGGACTGGGAAGGAAAAGCAGATATTGCGATATTCAATCCCTACATTCAAAAGTCTGTTATCGTACGATCCAATTCGAAGGAGAAATTGGGTAATATAACGCGCCAGTACTACACAAAGAAAATTCAAAACAATATAACCAAAGAGTTTAATCTCTCTACGGTAGGACCTTCATCCAACACCACGATTCAAGGATATCCTGCCACTCAGTTCACGATTAAAGGACAGAAAGATGTAGACCATTATGTCACCCATGTAGCTATTATTGAAACTGAGAATAATTTCTATCAGATCATCGGTTATACACCTGCATCAAAATATAGCCGTTTAAAGAAAGAACTTCATGACATTACCTATAGCTTTCGTGAGGTTCGACCATAGGCAACATGACTGGCAATGAGAGAATACGACGCAAAAGACAGGCGCTCCTTGGAGCCCTGTTTTTTTTGCATACAACTACTCTTGATATCTATGATAAAATAGGCTGACATGTTCAGCGCCCTGCTTTATTATATTGTTCAGATGCACAACAAATTGAAAACCCTTTCAAAAAATGCGATATAGTAAAACACCTTACATCACTAGATAAAGGAGGAATCCTGATTTGTTTCCGCTCTCCGAAAGACAAGCCCAAGACATCGTAGACAAAATGATGAAGGATATTCCATACAACATCAATATTATGAATGAACGAGGCATCATCATTGGCAGCGGCGAGAGTGAACGAATCGGAACCATTCACCAAGGGGCTGTTCAGGCGCTCGAAACCGGGAAAATGATTGAAGTGTGGCAGGACGGACATTACGAGAAAAAGGGAACCAATGAACCAATTGTCATTCATCATGAGCTAGTCGGTGTCATTGGTATTTCAGGCAATCCCGACGAAGTGCGTCCTTTTTGCAATATTGTTAAAACTACGGTGTCTCTCCTAATTGAACAGCGTATCTCCTTGGAGCATCTGGCCCACGAGGCCAACCGCAAAAAATCTGTACTGGAAATGCTATTAAATCATCAGGGAGCCTATACCCAAAAAATAAAAAAAGAAGCTGCTCAATATCACATTGATTTGCTTCTCAAAACTTCGGCCGTATATGTAAAGCATCTTCCTTCTGATCCTGCTCATTTGGCCGAGTTATCCAATATATTGATGCAGCATCCATCCTTTCGGATGGAGGAAGACAGTTATCTCATCCTGATGCAAAATCAGGAACCGACTGCCAAACTGTTGGAACCACTTGTACGCAGCCATCCCGATGTGCTGCTTGCCATCAGCAGACAAGAGCACAGCATTGCCGATGTTTATATGCAAGCCAAGTCCGCTATGAATGTTGTACTAGCACTGCGTCCGCCTGTGCAGATCGTTTCTTTTGTTGAAGTCGAATTTCTGGTCAAATTAAGCCAAACCAACCTGACCAACACGATTCATCTGGTCAGCAAGCTGGAAGATACCGTGGATTTGCTGGATACGCTGCGGAGCTTTATTAATCATAATGGCAGTGTCTCCTTTACCGCAGATGAATTAAACATTCACCGGAATACACTGCAATACCGACTGAAGCGCATCCATACCTTAACTGGCAAAGATCCCCGGAATCTCCTTCAGCTTTTTGAGCTTACGCACGGCTTATTGGCGCTGTATCAATAAACTGCCGGATCACGCGAGAATCCGTTCATTTCTCATTGAATTGAAGTACTCTTGCGATATTCTCGCACGTACGCTCTACATTTTGCGGTCCTTCGGCCAGCAGCTTACCCAGCTCCGAGGCTCCCGGCACGATGCCAAACACTGCATCTATTCCTTCCTTGTACAGCGTGTCGATCCCTTCCCCGATATAACCTGCGATCGCAATGACCTTTTTGCCGGATTGTTTGGCTGCCTGAGCTACTCCGTACGGAGTTTTACCGAATTTGGTCTGGAAATCAATGCCGCCTTCCCCCGTCAATACGATATCGGCCGTGGCTAGCTTCTGCTTTAAGCCAGTGTATTCAATCACAATTTCAATGCCTTTTTGCAGCGTCGCCTGAGTAAAAATCAATAAGCCCGCACCCAATCCGCCTGCTGCACCTGCACCCGGAAGATCGCGTACATCCTTGCCCAGCTGCTGCTTCACCACATCCGCATAATGGGCAAGATTGGCATCCAATTGCTGCACCATTTCTGGCGTTGCCCCTTTTTGCGGGCCGAATACACGGGATGCCCCATGCTCTCCGCAGAGCGGATTTGTCACATCACAGGCTACAATCAATTGGACCTGCTGCAAGCGATCATCCAGTGCTGAAATATCAATACTGGCCAGCTCGCCCAGACTGCCGCCGCCGCGTGGAAGAGGATTGCCTGCTGCATCCAGAAATCTAGCGCCCAGCGCTTCCGCCATACCTGTACCGCCATCATTCGTCGCACTTCCGCCAATGCCAATGATAATTTTTCGAATTCCCTGGTTCAGACACTCCCGAATTAACTCGCCTGTACCATAGGTTGTTGTCTTTAACGGGTTTTTGTTGTCCTTATTAACCAGATGGATTCCGCTGGCAGAGGCCATCTCGATTGCCGCAGTGGTGCCGTCTCCCAGCAAGCCGTATGCCGCATTTACAGGTTCTCCAAGCGGTCCGGTCACCTCCATGTAACGAAGCTGTCCGCCTGTCGCATCCACCAGTGATTGTACCGTTCCTTCACCGCCGTCTGCCATCGGAACGTGGACATAATGGGCTGTCGGATAGACCTTGCGCAGCCCTTTCTCCATTGCGATGCACACTTCCTTTGCCGTCATGCTTTCTTTAAAAGAGTCCGGTGCCAGTACAAATGTTTTCTCTCTCATTTTGTCACCCCATCGTGAATATTAAAGTATAAATCCATATATGATTGTTGCTACAATCGCCATAGTTCCGCCCACAATAGCCTCATAAGGGATCAATCCCATCCGTTGTTTAATGCTCATTTTCATGCTGTCTGCCGTAACGTGAAAATAGTTGCCCTGTGGTAAGGAATCAATGACGGTAGCTCCTGTATGCACCATTACAGCGGCGGCTAACGGGGCTGTCCCCATGTTCAGAATGGCTTCCCCAAACGAGCCAGTCGCCAAAATAACGCCAGTTGAAGTCGATGCTGTGGCGGCCGCCATCAGAATCCCTGCAAGCGGTGCCAAAAATGTGCCAGAAACTCCCGAAGCTTCAATCAAGCCAACTACCTGAGCAGATAAATTAGACGCAGAAATCAGACCCGCAATTCCGCCTGCACCGATCAAGATGAGCACGGTTGCCGTCATTTTATTCAAACCGGAAGCCGAATATTTCAGGATATTGCGCCCTTGTCCCATGGCCAGCATACCTACAATCCCGGCAATCGGCAAAATGTACATCGCGTCGACCTTGAAGTTCGACAGTGCTTCAATGCCAGAGATGGAACCAATCGGGTTAATCATCAGCAAAATAACGGCTACCACCGGGGCTACAATCGCCCGTCCCAATGCCGGGTACTTCGACGTATCGACATCACTATCCATAATATCCTGTTCGGATACCTTCACGCCCCTGTTTTTCAACATAGACGCCACCAGAACCGTCATGATTAATCCGCATATCGCAGGTACCACACCCGCCAACATAACGTGGCTTAAATCCAGCTTAAACCCACGCGCCGCCGCAATGGTATTGGGATTCGGAGAGATAATGTTCCCCGCCTTTCCGCCTCCAGACAAGGCCAGCAGAAGAGCCAGCTTGGAAATCCCCATTTTGTTCCCAACCGACAAGGCAATAGGGGCCACAATGAGCACTGCCACGGGAATAAATACGCCTACAGCTGTAATAATCATCGTCGCTAACGCTAGTGCAAGGATCGCTTTACTGCCGCCAAACTTCTTTACAATAGCCTGTGCAATCGTCTCCGCTGCCCCAGACTCCATCATCACGCCTGCCAATACACCTGCCGCGAGCACACGAATGACCGTCCCCATCACGCTCTGCGTACCACTAATTAGCACGCTGATCGTCTGCTCCAGATTGGCTCCGCCCAATAAAGCGCCTACAATAGCTCCCAAAAATAAAGCGTAAACCGGATTCAGCTTTCTTAATATCAAAATAATTGCAATAGCCAGCCCTGCTAGAGCTCCTATCCAACTGATCGTTAACCCTTCCATCTGTCTAACCCCCCGGGCAATTTTTGATTACGCTTTCATTATATCGATTGCAGTGTGTGAATTATATTGAAGAACAGACGAAATTGATTGTGCATTTGCACAAAAAAGCCCGAACAGGCATACAGTATCAATTTAATGAATACGCTTGCAAATCTAAAATTTTAGATTATAATACTTGTATACAAGTATACTTGATTAATGAGAAGGTGAATTTATGGTTCTGTCCAATGAATTCCTATATCCCTCCAAATGGCTTCTCAAAGCCTCTGCTGGGGATCGTGTAACATCCGAGCTTAGAATGCGCATTATTTCTAGCGCGATTGAAAGCGGTACCATACTATCTGAAAATAAATTAGCTGCTGATTTTGCTGTAAGTCGCTCACCTATTCGTGAAGCGTTAAAAATACTGGCATCCGAAAATATCATCCGACTCGAAAGAATGGGTGCCGTTGTTATGGGGCTATCAGAGAAAGAAATAGAAGAAATTTATGATGTTCGTCTACTTATAGAATCCTTCGTATTTGAACGTCTTATAAAGATGGACACGAATGATTTAGCAAAGGAACTTAGTAAAATACTCGAAATGATGAAGGTCGCGGTCAAATATAGTGATGCCGATGAATTTTCATATCAAGATGTCTTGTTCCATGAAACGATTATTCGTGCAGTTAATCATTCATACATCCTGATGATCTGGAATAATTTAAAGCCCGTGATGGAAAGCCTTATTCTGTTGTCGATGCGTATGCGTTTCAAAGAAAAGTATGAAGACTTTACGCGGATTGTAAAAAATCATGAGCTTTATATTGAAGCAATCCAGGCAAAAGATAGAGACCTTATGATTAAGTCTTTACATGTAAACTTTGATGATGTTCAAGGTAAAGTAGAAGACTTATGGATGTCCCAACAACTGCTGTCCAAAGGAGTCGTGCCACAAAATGACTAACTACATGTTAGGTATAGATATCGGAACCACCAGTACGAAAGCTGTTTTATTTAGTGAAAAGGGCGAGGTCATCCAACAAGAAAATATCGGGTACCCGCTTTATACACCGGATATAGCGACAGCTGAACAAAACCCCGAGGAGATTTTTCAGGCAGTCCTACAAGCGACTTCGAATATCATGAAACATCACTCACAAAAAAAGCTATCGTTTGTTTCATTTAGCAGTGCCATGCATAGTGTCATTGCAATGGATGAACACGACCGTCCACTTACACCTTGTATCACTTGGGCAGATAATCGCAGCGAAGCGTGGGCACATCATATAAAAGATGAGTTGAATGGCCAAGAAGTCTATAGACGAACAGGAACACCCATTCACCCCATGTCACCCTTAACTAAAATAGCTTGGATTGTGAATGATCTTCCTGAAATCGCTATCAAGGTTAAAAAATATATCGGGATTAAAGAATATATTTTCAAAAAGCTCTTTGATTTATATGTTGTTGATTATTCCCTGGCTTCAGCCATGGGCATGATGAATCTCGAAAATCTGGATTGGGATGAAGAGGCCTTAAAAATTGCGGGGATAACCCGTTCCCAACTATCTGAGCTCGTACCCACAACCAAAATATTTACCGACTGTAATTCAGTTTTAGCAGAAGAGATGGGGATCGATCCACAAACACCCTTTGTCATTGGAGCCAGCGATGGAGTTCTCTCTAATCTAGGTGTCAATGCGATACGAAAAGGCGAAGTTGCCGTCACTATTGGGACAAGCGGTGCCATTCGAACCATCATAGACAAGCCACAAACAGACGAAAAGGGAAGAATATTTTGTTATGCGTTAACGGAAAAGCACTGGGTCATTGGCGGGCCGGTAAATAATGGCGGGATGGTCCTTCGCTGGATTCGTGACGAGCTTACCTCATCAGAAGTAGAAACAGCGAAACGACTAGGAATTGATCCATATGATGTGTTAACTAAAATTGCTGAACGCGTAAGGCCAGGGTCTGATGGATTGTTATTCCACCCCTACCTCGCTGGTGAACGTGCACCCTTATGGAATCCAGACGTACGTGGTTCATTCTTCGGTTTAACGATGTCACATAAAAAGGAACATATGATTCGCGCAGCCTTAGAAGGAGTCATTTACAATTTATACACCGTATTTTTGGCCTTAACCGAATGCATGGACGGGCCCGTGACCCGAATCCAAGCTACAGGAGGCTTCGCAAGGTCAGATGTTTGGCGGCAAATGATGTCTGATATATTCGCATCTGAAGTCGTCGTTCCGGAAAGCTACGAAAGTTCTTGTCTAGGAGCTTGTATTTTAGGCTTGTACGCCACCGGAAAAATCCAATCATTTGAAGTCGTCTCTGAAATGATTGGCAGTACCAACAAACATGCACCCAAAGAAGAAGCAACCAAGGAATATAGAAAGTTGCTGCCGATTTTCATTAACCTATCCAGAGTATTGGAAGACGATTATACACGGATTGCCAATTATCAAAGAAGCTTAATTAAACACTAAAAGGATAAATACAGGGGGTAATTACAATGCCATTAGTCGTTGTAGCGATTGGAATTTTAGCATTACTCGTTTTAATCATGGGCTTCAAATTAAACACCTTTATTTCCCTAATCATTGTATCGTTCGGCGTGGCCCTAGCCCTTGGAATGCCCTTAGAGGAAATTGTCAAAACCATTGAAGCCGGATTAGGCGGAACACTGGGCCACTTAGCGTTAATCTTTGGACTTGGGGCGATGTTAGGGAAGTTGATCGCTGATTCTGGGGGGGCCCAAAGAATTGCCATGACCCTCGTTGACAAATTTGGTGAAAAAAATATTCAATGGGCGGTCGTAGCCGCTTCATTCATTATCGGAATTGCGTTATTTTTTGAAGTAGGATTAGTATTGTTAATTCCAATCGTATTTGCCATTTCAAAAGAATTAAAGGTTTCTATCTTATATCTCGGTATTCCGATGGTCGCTGCTTTGTCCGTCACACACGGTTTCTTACCACCACATCCAGGACCAACCGTGATTGCTGGTGAATATGGCGCGAACCTTGGTGAGGTTTTACTTTATGGCTTCATTATTGCTATCCCAACCGTTATTTTGGCTGGTCCTGTATTTACGAAGCTTGCCAAAAAACTCGTACCTGCTTCATTTACGAAAACCGGTAATATTGCCTCTTTAGGTGAACAAAAAGTATTTAAGTCTGAGGAAACTCCTGGATTCGGAATCAGTGTATTTACTGCAATGCTTCCTGTCATTTTAATGTCGATTGCTACGATTATTACTTTGCTTCAAAAAACAATGGGATTTGAGGATAATAGTTTACTGGCAGCGATCCGTTTTATTGGTGATGCATCAACATCCATGTTGATTTCCTTACTGGTTGCCGTCTACACCATGGGAATCGCAAGAAAAATTCCAATCAAAGATGTAATGGCATCTTGTACAACTGCTATTACTCATATTGGGATGATGCTCTTGATCATTGGGGGAGGCGGAGCCTTCAAACAAGTACTCATTAATGGCGGCGTAGGTGACTATGTAGCCGATTTATTCAATGGAACTACATTATCACCAATTCTGCTAGCCTGGATCATCGCTGCAATCTTACGTATTTCCCTGGGTTCTGCGACTGTTGCAGCCTTAACAACCGCTGGTTTAGTAATTCCGATGTTAGGACAATCTGACGTTAATCTTGCTTTAGTCGTGCTTGCCACGGGAGCGGGTAGCTTAATAGCTTCACATGTTAACGATGCCGGGTTCTGGATGTTTAAAGAGTATTTTGGTTTAAGCATGAAAGAAACCTTTGCCACATGGACATTGCTTGAAACCATTATTTCTGTAGCCGGATTAGGATTCATCTTAGTACTAAGTTTATTCGTATAAACCATGATTTCCGGGTGGTAGATCCCCCACTTATCTTTCTTAGAATCCTCTAAGTCGATAAGTGAGGATCTACCACCTCTTTACAAACTGGAGTGATATTATATTTTTTTATTTTTGGACGATTGAACTGGTTGCTTCTGTTGTTCCTTTGGCCTCATCATGTCCTGCACCAAATAGGTTCAATACTACCACGCCAATAACAATTAAAGCAATCCCTACGATACTCCCTGTATTGATTTTCTCCTTCCAAATCAATACTGAAATCACCGTTGTAGCAACAGCCCCCACCCCTGACCAGATGGCATAGGTCATATTAAGAGGAAGTGTCTTGAGGGTTAGTGAAATAAAGAAGAAAGAGATTACAAACGCGACAATCGTGAATAGAGTGGGATACAGTCTCGTAAAACCTTCTGAAGCTTTAAGCATTGAAGTACCAATAAGCTCACTAGCAATCGAGATTGCCAAGAAAAAATAAGCCATCATTCATTCTCCTTTATATATGTCTTTAATTCTTCTATAATTTTTTGCTTCAATTCTTCATTGGGAAGAGCGAGTCCGAACATTTCGGCAAACCACAAACCGTCTATAGCTAATCGGACAATCGTAGAACGAACCGGATTTAATTCGTCGTTTTCGATTTTATTTTGGATATTCGCATACTCATCCTGAAGCAGCTTGAGCATTTGAGGGTTCGTAAATTGTGCTGCCGAGAGAGCGGTATACAGGTCACTTGCATCCTGATCCCCGGAAAATGACGTATTCATATAAGCGCGAGTCCATCTACCTTGGGAATGTGTATCGTTTTCTGCCCTTTCATTAAATTCGGTGATAAAGCTGGTCGATAGCTGTTCAACCATTCCCAGAATCAATTCATCTTTATTCGGAAAATGGTAAAGCAACCCTCCCTTACTTATTCCCGCTTTCTTAGCCACCGCTTCTAATGTTAATTTTTCTACTCCTTCTTCTTGTACAATTATAGAAGCCGCTTTAAGGATTAATTCTCTTTTTAATGTTTTTTTAGTTGTATTCATTCTGATCACCACCCATTTTACTATACCGTCCAGACGGTTTTATTTCAAGTAAAAGATACGTTTAAGCTAAATAAAAAGAAGCCTTGGGCGTGTAACATTTCAGCCAAGACTTCTTCAAATAAACAACTACCCAGCCCGGATATTTAGCAAAAGTCCGCATCTGTTGGGTTTTAAGTGCCACCTATAGCTTATCTCTTCAGATACTGTCTCAGCCATTGGAGCGCAGGGCGTTCCGTGCCGTTAGAGTTCAGCAGATGTGTACCATCTTTCCAAGTTTGTCCTTGGATATACCCCCAAAGCGTAACTCCCTTCACTGAGGGGTTTTGCCAAAGGACTGGAAACTTCTCTTTGTATCTGGCAAGTTGGGTGTTATCATCCCCAGTTATATCCAGTTCCGACACATAGATCGGTAACCCGGTCGCCGACAGCTTATTTAGTACAGTATTCATCGTGTTGACTGAGACGTTGTCCATACTGAAATGGTGGCATTGAATGCCAATACCGTCAATCAGGCCTCTACTCTTGAGCTGATTAATAATATTGACATATTGGTCGGCTAAAGAAGGGTCGTTGATAATACCATAATCATTTATATGCAGTTTGGCATTCGGGAAAGCTTGTCTAGCCTGTTGAAACGACCATATGACCCAATCCCATCCGGTCGACCCGTCACCACCAATGGCATTGCGGTAGGACGGCTTCTGATGCAACGGCTCATTCACCACATCTACAAACGCCGCATTCGGATAGCGCTGACCTGCTGCTTTAATCCACTGAGTCACTTCCGCTTTCTGATCAGCAGCCGACAGTCCTTTAACCCATCCTGGCTCCTGGGCACCCCATACCAACGTATGGAACTTGAACGGGAAACCATTGCTACGGGCATAATTGTAGGCGGTATCCGCCTGCGACCAGTTCATGTTGTTACGACTGCCTTCAACCGATTCCCACTTAGTCGAGTTCTCCGGCGTCACTTGATTCCAGTATGTCCCGTAACTAGGAGGGACACTGCCCGCAATGATATTCCCCAGAAATTTGCTTCCATTTGCCAGGCCAGCATCAGCCTGGTTGACCAGAACAGATGATAACAACACACCCGCCAACGCCAAACTGCTCACCAGCTTGCCCACTTTAGTTCTTAACATAAAATCTCCTCCTCACACGTATAATTTGATAATACTCTTCCTCAATAATTTAAGCGCTTACATTTCCAATTATAAGAATGAATAGTTGTTTTCTGCTACATGTGAAAGTATAGATTTTACCCGAAAAATCTTACATCATTGCAGAACAGCCACAACACGAATCCCAAACAACTCTGAAACGATAACAAAAGGCTGCTGCGAAAAGTGATATACTCCCTTCACAGTAGTAGGTTTTATTATTCAACCTGTCTATCTTCTTGGGAGCATATCACCTGAAGACCGCTCCTTAATTATTTAAGGATTAAGCGCTCTTGCAATCGCGTCTACATAACTTTGGCTGGCGCGTTGACTTACTTCTGCTTGAGGAACCATCCCTTCAAAATTGTGGAATGTGCCGGGATACAGATGAAATTCGACGTCAACGCCCGCTTGGGCAAGGCGTGCCACATATTCGATCGTCTCATCTCGGAATAGATCGAGCTGCCCTACGCACGTGTAGGTCGGCGGCAGACCAGCCAAGCTTTCTGCTCTCGACGGCACCGCATATGGGGAAACCTCGCTATCTTCGGTACGATTACCCAAGTACATGTTCCAGGCCGTCAAGTTGTTCTTCCGGCTCCATGGTGCATTATCGGCCGTAATTTCATGACTTGATGCCGTAACATTGCGGTCGTCGATCATCGGATATAGCGGCATTTGGAAGATAAGGGCTGGTCCGCCTTTGTCACGAGCCATTAAAGCAAGTGCTGCGGTTAGACCGCCACCCCCGCTTGCACCAGCAATTGCGACCCGGTCCAAGTCGATGCCCAGCAGCTCAGCTTCATCGGTCATCCACGTCAAAGCGGTATAACAGTCATCGATGGCAGCTGGGTAGGGGTGCTCGGGAGCAAGTCGATAATCGACCGATACGACGACGCAATTAGCCGCCTGCACGAAGCGTTCGCACAAAGCATCGTCCATATCAGGATGCCCCATTACATAGCCTCCCCCGTGAATCCACAGCATGGCCGGAAGCTTAACATCAGTTCGCTGGGCAGGTTCGTAGATTTTGACTAATATCTCGCCTGCAACGCTCGGAATCATCCGGCTTGTCGTGCGTACGTGTTCCGACTGCTCAATAGGCGGACTCGACAAATAACTTCTGCTCAGTTCTAAATTCTCCTCCAGTTGGAAACCGGGGAATTGTGCAATTACTGACCTTAGTTCTGGTAATAAACGATTTTCAAAATCCATGCGAATCACTCCTATGTTAGGTTATTTTATAGTCTTTTTTCCGTCTCCGCTTCCCACTTGGCTATTTCCTTCCGCACTCGGGGTGCTACCTCTGTTCCAAGTAGCTCAATGGCTCTCATCACCTCGGCATGCGGCATCGTGCTTAACGGAACATACAGCATAAAGCGTGTAACACCTACATGCTTGCGAAGATGAATGATCTTCTGGGCAACCGTCTCGGGATCGCCAACATACAGCGCACCTTCAAAGCTGCGCGCGGCATCGTAGCTGGAACGATCATAATGCGCCCAGCCTCGCTCCCTACCCAATCTATTCATACCTGCCATCGTAGAAGGGAAATATGTATCTGCCGCTTGCTCATTATTCTCTCCGACAAATCCTATCGAGTGCGACCCAACCCTAAGCTGCGATTCATCATGACCAGCGTGCGCTGCTGCTTTCTTATAAAGCTGGACAAGCGGTGCAAAATTTATCGGGTTTCCTCCAATGATCGCCAGCATCAAGGGCAGTCCTAACAGACCTGCACGAATAGCAGAATCCTGCCTTCCCCCGCTGCCTACCCATATTGGTAAAGGGTTCTGAACTGGCCGTGGATACACGCCCAAATTGTTAATGGCTGGCCGATGACCGCCCTTCCAGATTACCTTTTCGGACTCCCGTATTTTAAGGAGAAGTTCCAAATGTTGTTCAAACAGCTCATCATAGTCATCCAAGTCATAGCCGAACAGAGGAAAAGACTCAATAAAAGAACCCCGACCCGCCATAATCTCGGCACGTCCATTTGAAATACCATCCAGCGTAGCAAAGTCTTGAAAAACGCGCACCGGATCAGCTGAAGAAAGCACCGTCACTGCACTGGTTAGCCGAATCCGTTGTGTCTGCGCTGCAGCCGCGGACAGCACCATTGCTGGTGAAGATGCCGAATAATCCTTTCGATGATGCTCACCTACACCAAACACATCAAGTCCCACTTGATCAGCAAGGATAATTTCCTCGACAACTTCACGCAACCGCTGTGCGTGACTTATCACTTCGCCTGTCTGAACATCAGGCTTTGTCTCTACAAACGAGGTAATACCTATCTCCATGGTCTATCTCTCCCGTTCTAATAGCTTTCTTTGTGTGCCAATTGAATAACAATAAAATATCATACCAACCGGTATGTTATTTTCCCCAGTAAATATAACTCACAAAAAAGAATACTGTCAACAATCATAGTAAATCCACTTTGATTATTCTTTCATATTCACCTCCTCTTTTCGGGAAAGACCAACCTTCATTTGACAATTTTAAGGACTAATTATAAGATAATAACGTACCAATTGGTAATCAAATGAATGTCACTGAACATTATAATCAGATACATGGAGCCATTAAGAATAAAATCATGAGTAACGAGAGGTATTGTTATGGGACGAACCCGTGAATTTGACGAAGAGAAAGTTTTAGATGCAGCTATGCAAATATTTTGGGAAAAGGGATATGAAGCCACCTCATTAAGTGATTTAACTTCCAGAATGGAAATTCAACGCCCCAGTATATATTCCACTTTTGGGGGCAAAAAAGAATTGTTCGAAGCCGCGCTACGCAAATACACGATGTCCCGTGCTTCTTTAATCCGAACCAAACTTCAAAGCATTCCATCTGTAAAAGAAGCATTTCGTACTTTTTTTGAGGGTGTGGTTGAAGAGGAGTTTGCGGAAAATCCTAGAAAAGGATGCTTTTGCATTAATACAATGGTTGAACTTGCGCCCCATGATGAGAAGTTTGAAATTCTTACAAGGGAGCATCAAATGTACCTAGCAGTCATTTTTCAAGAAACCATTGAACGAGGGATACAATCAGGTGAGCTTGAGATCGGACTAGATGCGAAGGCTGTATCACAGGCATTAGTTGTATCGTTAATTGGTCTGACCGTCATGATAAAGTCTCGTCCAGAGCGATCATTTATTGATAATACAATAGAAGTAACACTGACACTGCTTAAGTAATTTGGAGTCATTCATTTTAGCGGATACCAATCTCTATACGACAGTTTAAAGGGCACCCAGTCGGGTGCCCTTTGTGTGTAACACATGTTTTCACATATGCCGAGATAAAACATGCGTTACAATTGCGGATAAGTATGGAGGTTTTATTAATGTCCGCGATGTTTTTCCTTCGCTTTTTTCTCCTTTAATTCCCTTATCCGTGCCTTCATAGATTCCCTTTGCTGTTTAGAGTAGGTACGTTTCTCCAACTTGCGCTTCTCATACTCTAACTTTAAAGCCTCTTGTGCGTTGGAAGAGACTCCCTTCCGCCTTAATTCATACGCTGCCTGCCTTGCTAGCCGCTTCGGATTGACCTTCTTCGTTTCAGACCACTTTATAGCCACCTCTTGTGAAAGCCGACTAACAAGTTCCCACATTTCCTCACGGATAAAATGGAGAATTTCTTCGTCTTTAGGCTCTGTCCCAAAAATGTACCTGGCCGCCTTCAATTTCCCTTGGTCCTGCTCCTCCACGACTCCAACCCAATACTGTCCATCATGATAAATCGTAAGCTTCATTTGAATCCCCCTCATTTTAAATCGAAACGATGGACATCCCGAGGGGGGAAGGTTACTGACATGGCACTCTTGCAATTATAGAGTCGTCCATGCGCCTGGACTACCAACCAGACTGTGTTTTTTCGTCTCAGAAAAAGTATAGTTGCCTTACTGGAAAACAGCAAGTTAATCGCTGATATGTATTAGAGTGTAGCTGGAATAGAGTATACTGGTTGAGTATAAGTTCGATACACGATGACATGATATATGTAATGGTACTTAAATACAGCGCAGAAGAGGTTGAGAATGAGTCAAAAGCATTTTGCAGATTACCCATTAAGTGAAGAAATTGTGAGGGCTCTGAATAGCCTGGGCTATGAGACGCCAACAGAAATTCAAACGGAGGTTATTCCCGTTGCGCTTGAGAAGAAGGATCTTGTGGCCAAATCGCAAACAGGCAGCGGCAAAACAGCAGCATATGGTATTCCACTTTGTGAGCTAGTAGATTGGAATGAGAATAAACCCCAAGCTTTAATTCTGACACCAACCCGTGAACTTGCATTACAGGTTACTGAAGACATCACGAATATTGGACGCTTTAAGCGGATAAAAGCAACGCCCCTTTATGGGAAACATCCTTTTCATATACAAAAGGCCGAGCTAAAACAAAGAACACATGTGGCTGTAGGTACGCCCGGACGTGTACTAGATCATATTGAACGAGGCACGCTATCCTTAAATCGAATTGCCTATCTCGTGATTGATGAAGCTGACGAGATGCTGAATATGGGCTTCATTGAGCAGGTTCAGTCGATTATTCAGGCACTGCCTAATGACCGGGTTACGATGTTGTTTTCCGCTACTTTTCCCGAAGATGTAGCCAAACTGTCACGTAAATATATGAACGATCCTGTGGAAATTGAGATTAAGGCGACAGGTGTAACCACAGCCACGATTGATCACTCTCTTATTCAGGTGCGGGAGGCGGACAAGCTGGCTCTGCTACAGGATCTGCTCATTGTTGAGAACCCTGACAGCTGCATCATTTTCTGTCGTACGCAGGAGCATGTAGATACACTATTCAGAGCATTGGCTGACCTCGAATATCCATGTGATCGCATCCATGGCGGCATGGAGCAAGATGAGCGATTTGAGGTAATGAACGCATTCAGAAGGGGACAATTCCGTTACTTGATCGCAACTGATGTAGCCGCCAGAGGGATTGATATCACGAATATCACCCATGTCATCAACTACGATATTCCCCTTGAAAAAGAAAGCTATGTTCATCGTACAGGACGTACAGGACGAGCTGGCAAAACGGGGAAAGCCATTACTCTAATCACTCCTAAAGATAGCAAGCGATTAGCTGATATCGAAGCATATATTGGATTTGCAATTCCGCAAATAAAGGCTCCCTCAGAAGAGGCTGTTGATCTTCACAGAGAAGATTTTGAGCGGAAACTACATGTAAAAACTGTACTCAAAAACGACAAGCGCGAGCAATTAAACCAACAAATTATGAAGCTCAATTTTAATGGCGGTAAGAAGAAAAAACTTAGAGCTGTCGACTTTGTGGGCACCATCGCTAAGCTGGATGGGGTAACGGCAGATGATATCGGGATCATTACGATTCTGGATAATGTGACAGATGTTGAGATTCTGAATGGCAAGGGCCCACTGGTGCTTGAGATTATGAAGAATACTACCGTAAAGGGCAAGCTTTTAAAGGTACGCAAAGGTCATAAGTAGAAGGTACGCTGTATAAAAAAGAGTGAGGCAATCCCGTTCAGTACGGCCGATGGCTTTCGTAAGCTATACAGGCGGGATGGCCGAGTTCATCTCTTGCTCCTCTAATTCATCTTTCCATTTATCGATATTATAAATCACTTTGAATTTCTCTTTTAACTGAGTAACATCTTCAACTGGCACATAGCTGTCCAATTCCATATGGAAGTCCGAAACATCTTTTTTTTGGTTATACATCTCTTTTGGAATATCAATGATTGTGGAAAGTATAGATTTAAATGATAATTTAAAATTATCTTCGTCCTCGTCGAGTATACATAGATTTTCTACCCCACTAAAAAAGGAATTTCCTTTAAAATATAGCTTGTTACAGGTCATATGGACCTGCATCAATGGTTCGCATATTTGCCAATCTGCCTCAAGCATAGCGGTTTCGAGCGATGCATGTGCTCCATTAATGTAATAATAATCTCGATAAAAACACATTGAACAAGAGGCCTTCATTATTTTAATTTTTGAATCTACAGCAGGATACCCTAATACAAAACCTTCAGCTAATAATTTCTTGGAGAAGTAATCCAACGATTTTACAAATAATTGGTATCCAAGCTCCTTACCTTCCTCATCGTCTTTATGACAGCAATAATGAATAATATCTTCTTTCACTTGTTTATTTTCATATTGATATCCCATTCCAGCCTCTAAATGATCAATATGAATTTCAACTCCTGCAAATAAGTCATTTAAACTTGTTATTCTGGAATGATTGCCTTTTAAATTTATATTCAAGTCAGCAGTACATTCTCTATAGAGTATACAGGTGTCTTTGATATCCAGTTTAATGTCTTGTCTTTTCATAAAATCAGCGATTTTCTTTAGATGCAAGTAATCCGTTCCTATAAAAACTATTTGGAATATCTTAATTTCATTTTACCATCCCCTCACTTCCACAATATACCTTTAACTCTATAAAACTAACCACGTGGGTGATAATTGTTCTGCTTTATCGTATTCTCTTAGAGAGTTGATAGAACACTTAAAAAAATTTTAGACAAAGTGTCCCTTTCGGTCATCTTCGTTTGTTATACTGATATAATTTTCTTTTTGATCAGAGGGGGTGCCTACATCTTTGAATGAGGAAATCGAGTACAGAATCAAACAAGTTCAAGCTGGCGAGATCCAGGATTACGCCTACATTGTAAAGGAGTATCAGCGTCAGATTTTTGTGTACTGCTGGAGGCTATTAGGAAGTGAGCAGGAGGCGGAAGAGGCTGTGCAGGATATTTTCGTCAATGCTTTTGAGAAAATTAGCAGGTACAAGCCGACAGTGGGCTTCTCCTCCTGGCTGTATAAAATGGCCTATCATCGCTGCCTGAACCTGATTCGCAGGAAGAATCTACAGCGCAAATTTAAACTTAGCCTGTTCACCTCAACTAACATGACTTCAGACAGTGCAGCACAGGTTATGGAACGTCAGCTTTTCAGTGAACCGCTGAGCCGGGCGTTGGACCAACTGAGCGCGGAGGAGCGTAACCTGCTGGTGCTGCGCATTTTTGAAGAGAGAACGTTTGGAGAAATCGGGGAAATCATGAACAAAAGCGAGGAAGCTATCAAGAAAAAATACGGCAGAACAAAAACAAAGCTCAAAAAAATAATGGAGCCCCTAAAGGAGGACCACAAATGCGTGAGTTACAAAACAGAACTCAAAAACAAAGCCTGAAATACACCGATCTGCAAGACAGGGGATTCAAAAATATGGACAAGCTAACCGAGCCAGAGAATGCCTTAAAAATCCAGGCTTTTGACGTCTCTGACAAAGTGATGGAACAGGTCTACCAAAAGGCGACGCCCAAAAAGGGGAATATAGGAAAAATCCATTTCCAGCCTCGCATCACCGTCCCCATCATGATTTTGCTTTTTGTTGTAGGTGCCTCTGTGACCGGATACGCAGCTTCACAATATCTTGAATTCCGCAACAGTAAGGGCGACGTTGTATTAAATACCGCCAAAACACCTGCCGAAACGGACGCCTCCAAAACGTATTCCTCCACCTACACACGGTGGAACGAAGAGGTGAAGAACCGTTTGCAACCAGGAGAGTATGCCGCTTATTACGTCAAAGACGATTCTATGAATCAAAACAACCTATCTAATCTGGCCCTGTTTGCGTACAAACCGGCAGAACTTTCAAGTTTCAACAGCTTACAAGATGAAATCAAGCGTACTGAGGCTCCATTATTCAGCAACCTCACTCATCTACCGGATGGCTATCAGTTTGAATTTGGATACGTCTATCCAATCGCTGCATATCCTGGGATGATGGATAAAAAGGAATATCGAGCTTTAACCGATAAACTGATGCAACAGGCCAAAGCTGCACCGAAGGGTGAAAATCTGTTTATTCAAAAGCTGAGATGGAACAAATCAGACTCCTCCTTTGCCCGGTATGCGAGAGGAAACGACTATGTAAACATTACCGTCACCAAATACACTCCTGAAGTCACAAAGACAACCATCATGCAAAATGAACAAGATTCGGCTGAGCAATTGACAATCAAAGGAACCAAGGTCTATTACATCAGGGCAAGTGAAGCAAGCAGGCCCTTGGAAGCAGGAAAAAACCGACTGGGATGGCTCGATGAAAAAAGACATTTACACTACAACATATCCGATAACCAGGACAGCCCGCTGACCAAAGATGATTTGGTTAAAATAGCTGAGGATTTGCTTAATGCTTCATCGTAATAGATGTTACAGAAAGGTTTTGAAGAGAGACTATCCTGTACTAAGGACGGTCTCTCTTTGAGCAACGTTTTCGTACCTATTTCTCTCGTAACATTACGGCGTATACCACAATCTTTTAACTTCTATTAACTCCTGACCGTTGAACTTCATTCTGTATACATCTGGTTTGGATGTGTGTAGTAGAAAATTCAAGTCGTACTGCTTGTCATAATACCCCATCATCAACGTCATTATCGCCCCATGAGTGCCTAATGCAACTTTCTGTCCTCGATAGGTTTTTAACAATTCTTTTAGAACTGCTATACTTCGGTTCTGACAAACCGTATTAGACTCTCCTCCCTGTAAAGCAAAGTTTGGATCAGAAAATGACTTATCTAACAAAGGAAATAATTCCGCATCGGGCATTCGGTGGTCTTCATTCAAAAAGATCCTTTCTTTAAGATCTTCGAATACCAAAACTTCTTGTCCTGAACGCCGAGCCAGCTCTTGAATGGTCAGAATTGCTCGTTGATATGGACTTGAAACGAAAACCTCGATCCCCTCTCCCTTCAATAATTCAGTTATTCGATAAGCATCTGATTTACCTTTATCCGTTAAACCTCTTGTTCTTTCATTTCCTTCCGTCTTTGGTGACTCGCCATGTCTCACCATGTAAATGAAAGTTTCCAAAATAGCCTCCTTAAAGGATATCGTTTTGTTCTCGTAATTCCTGAAACCTCCCATTAATTATAATTCTAGAGCAAATCTTTCGGTATGACCAATCAGTCTGCACTCACCATACACGAATTGATAATTGCTGTTACGATGTCATATAAATCTTTTTCTTTCAATAAATAAAGCTTTACCACGGAAGCTGATCATCCATGTAATAGAATCCGCCTGTTGGACCCTCTTCCGGCAGGGTTGCCAGTCGGATCGCCGTTTTTGCTCCATCCTCCACCGACAGCTCCGCCTTTTCCCCACCCATTTGCGTTTTGACTAAGCCGGGGTGTACGGAATTGACCTTCAGATGTGTCCCGCTATTTTTTTGCGCCCAGTAGGCCGTCAGCATATTCAAAGCTGCTTTAGATGCCGCATAAGCCGGGGTAGCAAGACGCTGCACCCGTTCATTGGTCAACTGGAACTGAATCGAGCCTATAGCGCTGCTTTGGTTGACGATTCTGCCTGCTTTGCTCTTTAGCAGTAACGGCAACAGTGCTTCGGTAATCAAATAGGGTGCGAACGTGTTCACCTCAAAAGTATCTCTGAAAGCATCCCCGTCATAACCCGCTTTTTCTGCCAAAATGCCCGCATTGTTGACCAATATGTCCAGCCGTCCGTAAGTATCTTCGATGAATTGGGCCAATTCTGCGATATGTGCAGAATTCGTCACCTCGAGCTTCACGCCGACTGCCTGAATGCCTTCTTGCAACAACCCGGCGGCTGCTTCATCTGCTGCTGTTTTCGTACGTGCAGCGACTAATACCGTTATACCTTGCTGCCCCAGTTGTCTAGCAACCTCCAGTCCGATTCCTTTGCTTGCTCCGGTAATTAATGCGATTTTATTTGTCATGATTCATTTCCTCCTCGTTTTTTATTTATTGATTGTGATCAAATCAGACGTTTGGACATGACGCACGGTCGCCAGATGCTGAACATATGCAGCCTGGCTCGCGGTAATCTGCTCATCCGTCACATGGTTCGCATTATGGATAGCAAAAGGCGGCAGATAGTGGGCACTCACATAGTTAGCCAGCGCCTCCATCGGCTTCGCGATATCCCGAATCGTGAACAGGTTGTAGCCGCCGGGCTGATACGAGGCGGCAGTTCCTGCCGTCGAGATGGCGATGCCGATTTCCTTACCTTTCAAATGCTCTCCGTCGGGACCAAACGCCCAGCCAAATGCCAGCACTTCATCGAACCACTGCTTTAACAAAGGCGGTGTACTATACCAATAGAGCGGGTACTGGAAAATGATTCGGTCATGGCTGTCCAGCAAAGCCTGTTCATGGGTGATATTAATCTGATGATCAGGATAGGCTTCATACAGCACATGTACGGTCGTTTCAGGCTGCTGCCTCATGGTTTCCGTCCAGGCTCGATTAACTCGGGAACTTTGCAAATCCGGGTGAGCAACGATGATTAATGTTTTCATACTAACTCTCCTTTGTTATTTCAAAGTTTACGAGAACGATCGTTCTAAAATTGTGAAAAAAATTTGTTTTCAGTTATCGTCTATGTCTCTAAAATACGTAGATTTAACTCAGCAATCCGTTGCAGCTTTTCTTTTGGAACAGAAGTCCGCACCATAACCCTAAGCCCCGCTAAGGCATTTTGCAGATATTCAGCCAACTCCTTCACTTCGTACTGTTGTGTAAACTCGCCGTTCTGCTGTCCCCACGTTACGATTTCTGCAAGCATTTTCTCCGATTTTGTAAAGGCCTTCGTCGCTATCTCGTCAATGTCCTCATCCCGAATCGCTAATTCAACAGCCGAATTCACGAACATGCAGCCGGGCGGTACGTCCTCTTCACCGTTAATGATGGAGTCAAAAATGAACTGAAGTGCCTGCTTAGCCGTCCGAGATTGCTTGATGCCTGCTGCCCACCTACCGTTAATGCGTTCTCCGAATCGGTCCATCACTTTGAGGAACAAGGTGTGCTTGTCGGTAAAGGTATCATAGATACTTCTTCGATGAATCCCCATATGTTCAACAAGATCATTCATCGAGGTTTTCTCATACCCCTGCTCCCAGAACAGCTTCATGGCCTTTTCCAGAACAGCGTTTTCTTCAAATTCTTTGCTCCTGGCCATTCTATCTACCCCCTGACCATTTGGAATATGTCTGGATTAAATGGATCGACCTTTTGGAAACGATCGTTCTACATTAGTCACCACATATGTTTTTCTTCTCTGTCTGGCTTTATCCTAACATATTGGGAACGATCGGTAAAGAATTATTTTTTTCTCTTTATTGTCCGTCCATAGTTACTGTAATCACCATCGCACACACTAATAAACACCGAAGCATTACATAGGATTTGCACTCGAAGGCAAGCATATTAGCGGTGGGGAGATCCCCACCGCTTCAGATTGTTACTTATGCGACTTGAATACGTATCGTAAGATTACTGTGCAATTTATTACAATAATTTGAATGATCGAGTTACTAGCCATGTAAAATTAATGATGCAGCGGTTCTTTTTCGCCCAGACCCAGCACCTCTGTAGTGGTATTATAAATTTCTTGGTAAAGCTCTGGGTTTTCAGCTAGTGACATCCCATAAGAAGGGATCATCTCTTTTATTTTCGGTTCCCACTCGTCCATATGCTGTGGGAAGCATTTTTCTAATACTTCCAGCATAACGTGCACAGCAGTGGAAGCGCCCGGAGAAGCACCGAGCAATGCAGCTACCGAGCCGTCAGCCGAACTCACCACTTCCGTACCAAATTGAAGGGTTCCTTTACCGCCCTCCGTATCTTTGATCACTTGCACACGTTGGCCAGCCACCACGATCTCCCAGTCCTCGATTTTAGCGTTTGGAATAAACTCACGTAATTCTTCCAGGCGTTTTTCATTCGATAGCATCACTTGCTGGATCAGGTATTTGGTCAATGCCATTTCTTTGGCCCCTGCCGCCAACATCGTAATGAGGTTATTGGGTTTTACGGAACCAATCAGGTCCAAGTTTGAACCCGTTTTCAAGAACTTTGGTGAGAAGCCGGCAAACGGGCCAAACAGCAGTGCTTTTTGGTTACCGATGTATCTTGTATCCAGATGCGGGACAGACATGGGAGGAGCACCAACCTTCGCTTTACCGTATACTTTTGCATGATGTTGGGCGACCACTTTAGGATTGTTACATACCATAAATAGTCCACTTACCGGGAATCCCCCGATATATTTGGACTCAGGAATGCCGGTTCTTTGCAGTAAAGGTAGACTTCCGCCACCACCACCGATAAAAACGAATTTGGCAGTATGATATTCGATTTTTCCGTTATCCAGATTATGCACTTTGACTCTCCACGAGCCGTCGCTCGTACGTTTAATATCCCTTACACTATGCTTGTATTTAATCTCGACATTTTTGCTTTTTAAATGGTCAAACAACATGCGTGTTAAAGCACCAAAGTTGACATCTGTTCCAGAGTCGATTTTGGTTGCCGCAATCGGTTCATTCAATGTACGACCTTCCATAATCAGCGGAATCCATTCCTTTAGCTTTTCAGGGTCATCGGAAAATTCCATGCCTTGAAACAGGGAAACACTTGAAAGCGCTTTAAAGCGTTTTTTTAAAAAAGATACGTTTTTTTCACCCATTACCAAACTCATATGGGGTATTGGCCTGATAAAGTCCTGTGGATTACGAATCAAATTACTGTTGACAAGAAAAGACCAAAACTGTCTTGAGAGCTGAAACTGTTCGTTGATATTAACCGCTTTACGAATATCTACGGATCCGTCTGATTTTTCGGATGTGTAGTTCAGCTCGCACAGTGCAGCATGACCCGTGCCTGCATTATTCCATTCGTTAGAGCTTTCTTCTCCTGCACTTGCCAGTTTCTCAAACACTTTAATTTCCCATTCCGGTGCTAACTCTTTCAGCAATGATCCCAGAGTCGCGCTCATGACCCCGGCACCAATTAAGATAACGTCTGTATTTTTCTGAATACTATTCATAAAAACCTTCCTTATCTCTTATATTTGCAAAAAAGAGCAGGCCCTCCTGCTTAACTGACTCAAGAAGCAAGGCTCCACTCAGGAACATACCTTTTCTATCTCCATTATAACTTAAATATAATCATTTAAAAATTATATCTACTTTTATCTGATAATTATAAATCATTTCTGCTAAAAAGTGAGAATTTTCTTCGCGAAAATAAGAATTGAACTCAGTTTTTTTATAAGAAACATAGCTGATTTTGTTACTCCCGTGGATTACAGCTTCCCAATAATTAAATCAACAGTTCATGTATATGAATAACCAGGAATTGTTATGTAGGATTTCAAGAATTAACACGTGATTCATCTAGGGCCTGTACGCCAACTGTACAATGCGTAGAAATCAAGTAAAATAAGGGACAGGTGGCGAAGATCCCCCATGACCTAGACTATTTTTGAAACATTTTCTTTTTGTCAGGTAAGAACGGCTTCCGGACTGAAATGCTAAAGAAGCAGAATCCGCAATGATTCTGCCATCCTTGTAGGAATGGAGACTAGAGTGCTATGAGGAGAATGGTAGTTAGTGGAAATACGTATTTGTGGAATTATAGAACGGTCAGAGATATTTACTGTAGATCCAAGTTGACTATTATTTCTGAAAATAAAGATATAAAATTTATAATTCTGTTTACTACTAAAGATACAATTGTCACTGGTAGCCCTTTGAATGAGGGATTACGGGTGATGAAAGAGGGTAAACAATATTCTATTAATCTTAACCAACCTAAGTATGTTGCTGAAGTGTTGCAGTATATACTTGGTATGGAGTTAGATGTGACAGTGAAGAAAGTGCATGAGCTAAATGGTAATGAATTGTTGGTTAGTATGGGGTATCAGGATGTGACCGGGCTTTTGATATAAACTAAGCCCGCTCTACATCCAGAACTTGTTGTCATTTATGATACGGTTCCGTATACACCAACTGGTTTCTCTCTGAATCCCAGCGCCATGCTAAATCACCTTGCAGCCACAAGCCGCCATACCACTCGTCTATTCCCTTCATCTTCACCCAGTCATGTGCCCCCGCCGTTATATTTCTCCCTACTTCCGTTAATGCAACAACACATTGGTCAAAGGATGGAGTTGTTTTCTTTTGATGATCAGGAATTGAGTGGGGCCCTTGAATCTCTAATAGTGCATGTGGTTGTTCCGACATATTCCTTAAACGATACCAAAACTCCAAATCACCCATTCCTAGACCACTCATTCGGTTCCCGATCTGCTTAAACAGCTCTTGTGGAGAGTTCACTCCTTGCTGGATGAGTTCCAGGGTTGTCTGCTCTACGATGCCCAGCCCATTCATGGTGGAAGGTAGACGAGATAGGTGCAGTTCAAGTGCCACATGAGCAAAAGGCAGGGCAGATGTGTCTTCATGCAAAATGTCAGTATGCCGCGTTATATCCGGGGAAGTATATGCCTCCCAGATTTTTTTGCCCGTCTCAAGCTCCTGCTGACCGATCTGCTGCCACGTGCCTGACAATTTTTCTAACTGCTTCGTTGTAAACTGTCCCAAACCCCTAAACGGATCAATACCTGGGTAGTTGCCGATACACAGCAAGCTCAGTTTGGTTTGACCTAGGGTCTGCGTCGAAAACCAGTGCAACAAGTAGCTTAGCATCAGCTGGTCGAACAAATCGTGCTCGAACCATAGCACGACTTCGTCATACTTATGAAAGTTATGCAGAACCTGCTCCTGAGTCTTGCAATTGGACACATAGTCTTCCCCTGGGATACCGAGAGTTTTCTCTAAATATTCCACTCTAGCTGCTCTCGATGAGTGCTCACTCATTTCAAGGGAAACTGGACCTACCGGATACACTTCTCTCCAGACCAAGATATCTCCACGAATGTTCCCTTTCCTCAGCTTGTCACCGACATGATCTCCGTTAACTATATGTAGCACTGACTCTCCTCCTTCATAAATATCGTTAAACATGGATACAAAGTCGGTGACAAGTAGCGAAGCTCTCAGCTTATTGCGGGCATCAAACAACCGTTTTTTCAGCACGGATGGAGATACGCTTAGATAGCTTGATATTTCACCGATCGAATACCCCTGAAAATAGTATAGCTGAACTGCCAGTTTTAACTTGTTAGATAAACCCTCGACGGATTGATGGAGCTTTTGATGCCATTCCCTTCTCTCTGCGATAAGTTCCACATCATATTTCTCTACATCCATTACTATAGCTTCGTCCAACGGCATCATCGTGGGCTTCTTCCGGCGCAGAAGACGATGACATTGGCGTTCGACGATGATCTTGAACCATCCAGGGAATGCCTCTGCTTCCTGTAATTTATGGAGATTGGCAAAGGCCTCAGCGAACGCCTCCTGAACTGTATCCTCAACCAGACCCCAATCCCCCAACCTCGTATATGCTACTGAAAAAGCCATCCCACTGAAATGCTGTACAATTTGCTCCCATGCGATTTGATCGCCTAGCCGAGCTTCCTCAATCCAACGCTGCACCTCTTGCACCTCCTCTGTATGTAAATTCTATATATAAGTGCCAGTATTGCTGCAAATGGTTACTTTGTTACGATTGTGGTTGTGAAAAACTTATAGCAAGTTTAGAGCCATCCCTTATAGGATGGCCCTCTCTAATTAAACTATCGTTTCCCGGGATTATAAACACTTCATCATGATGTTCGAAACAGTCCGTTGTTGATTTTCCCAATCATAATCGGAGTTTTCAATTATAAAAGATTGAAAAGGAAGCTGCTCAATAATGCGCAATTCTAGCTCTCGTCGATGCTCAAGGAACTGGATATATCCTTCGTATCCGTGCAATCCCTTATTCTTTCCATAATCCTGCTCCGTATGGTACCAAATCGCAAAATCTAGCCACTCTTGAGACCTCATCGTTTTCACTCGTTCAATCGTCTCACGAACATTAGGTTGCTTCAAATAAAACAAAATTGGATTTAGGTCCTGAATTTGTCCCGCAATCTGTAATACATGCTGAATAAATCGATCATTTCCAGCATCATGTCGAGCGAGTAATGCACACCCTGGGTTCTGTAAAAAACAACATTCAAGTATGACTAGCTTATCCTTTTCTCGCTGTTCTTTAGCAAAAGAACTCCAACGTTGAACCATCAACTCGCAATATTTTTCTACGGGTATTCCATCGTAAATTTCATAGCGCCTGATTTCCTCATACAAACTAGAGGGAATTTGATTTTGGGCTGATTGCTGCGCAAGCGCGTATGCGATTAAAGAGTCGTTACCGTTTAGAGATACAAACGGATCAATATCATGAAATACATCGGCATAGCTAGACCGGAGCCTATCAAGTTCCTCATTCGGTACACATGCAACCGATTCATAATCAGCGGGATGTCGTAAGTTCCCTTCTAAAAATAGCTCTGATTCTATTCGATGCGTGTTTAAGGTGTCCTGTATATATTGGGATAATGTAGATTTTCCAGAGCCAGGTATACCTTCAACCATAACCAATTTTGTTGCCGCAGATGGTAAATTCGCCATAGTATCACATCCTCATGAATTAAAAATCCTCTGAGAAACAATAAAAAGCATTGGGTCTTGAGGACTGACCCAATGCTTGTATAGATGAACTATAATTACTTAATAATTACGTATTCCAGGTTAACCAGTTTGGCATAAGCAACAATTTGGTCTGTAGTTAGATTCAAGGAAACCACAGTATGGTGACCACCACCGTTTTCAATCCACGCTTTGACTCCATCTTGGAAGTTTGGCTTTACATTCCACAGTACACGAGCCACTGGGAGTTTTGGAGCAGGAACTGTTGGTTCAAATGCAGTAACCTCATTGATCAACAGTTTATAATGTGTCCCAAAGTCAGCCATGGAAACAACTACACCGTCTCCTGCCTTACCGTCAAATACCAGACGGGCTGGATCTTCACGATCGCCGATACCTAACGGAGACACGATGATTTTAGGCTTGTTGCTTGCCAACGTTGGGTCAACTTCAAGCATGTGGGATTGAAGGATCGACTCCTGACCCGCTGCTAATTCATAGGTGTAGTCTTCCATAAAGCCAGTGGATTGGTTATGGCTCATGACTTTAAGCAAGCGATCGAGCGCTGCAGTCTTCCAGTCTCCTTCACCAGCGAATCCGTATCCTTGTGCCATCAGACGTTGAACGGCAAGACCAGGGAGCTGTTTCATACCGTAGAGGTCTTCAAAGTTTGTTGTGAAGGCAGTATAGCCGCCATCATCCAGGAATCGCTTAATAGCAATTTCATAGCTTGCTTGCACTCTTACGCTGGATTCCCAAGCTTCCTTGCTGTAAGTACCATAATCAAATTCATAGAGTTCGGAGTATTCTGCGAACAAAGCATCAATTTCTTCTTCCTTCACAGCATTGACGTACTGAACAAGGTCGCCAATTCCGAAGTAGTCAACGGTCCATCCAAATTGGATTTGGGCTTCGACTTTATCACCCTCCGTAACACCAACGTTACGCATATTGTCGCCAAAACGGGCAACTTTGATATTGAAGCTTTCGTTATAAGCAACCGCTACATCCATCCACTCGGCGATTTGCTTTTGCACTTCCGCACGTTCCCAATAACCTACAACCACTTTATTCTGTTTCTTCAAGCGGGCATTGATAAATCCATATTCACGGTCACCATGAGCTGCCTGGTTGAGGTTCATGAAGTCCATGTCAATTGTAGCCCAAGGAATGCTTTCATTATACTGAGTAGCCAAATGAAGCAGCGGTTTTTGCAGCAATTTGGTACCGCGAATCCACATTTTTGCAGGTGAGAAGGTATGCATCCACGTGATGACACCAGCAACCTCGTCGCGATAGTTGACTTCTTTCATAAGGCTGGTGATTTTGTCTGCACTAACTGCCAGATCCTGCAATACAAGCGGATAAGGCAGAACGCCGCTCTTATTTAGGGCATCGGTCATTTCTTGTGCGTGTGCTTTGACTTCTGCTAATGCTTCTTCTCCATACAGATGTTGTGAACCTACGACAAACCAGAACTGTTTTGTACCTACTGTTGACATAACATTCATCCTCTTTTCTTCGTTTGTTAGTTTAGTTGGTCTTATTTTTGTCCGTAGTAAGCGTCTTTCCCATGTTTGCGCAAATAGTGTTTATCTAGAATACGCTGCGGCAATTCTTCAGCAAAATGATTCAATTCCCGTGCGAATAAGTTCATTTTCGAAACTTCTTCCAACACGACGCTATTCATAACTGCGGATTTCGCATCTTTCCCCCAAGTGAAGGGAGCGTGACCCTTAAGCAGGACACCTGGCACTGCTAAAACATCCAGCCCGCGCTGCTCAAAAGTTTCGATGATGACACGGCCGGTTTCGGCTTCGTAGCCACGATCAATCTCCTCTTGTGTCAGGAAACGAGCACAGGGAACAGAACCATAGAAGGTGTCTGCATGAGTAGTCCCCATTACAGGTACATCCAGGCCTGCTTGAGCCCAAATCGTCGCCCAGGTCGAATGCGTGTGCACGATACCTCCGATCTCTGCGTAGTGCTTGTAAAGTACGGCATGAGTCGGTGTATCCGATGAAGGTCTCATCTCTCCTTCAACAACATTGCCGTCAAAATCAACAACTACCATATCGCTAGGTTTCATCGTGTCATAGCTAACACCACTTGGTTTGATAACGAATAAGCTACGCTCACGATCAACCGCACTTACATTACCCCAGGTGTATTTCACGAGTCCATGTTTAGGCAAATCCAGATTGGCTTGAAATACTTCTTCTTTCAGCTGCTCTAACACGTCAATTCCTCCAGTTTTCCACTAGATTATCTACTGCAGCCTGCTCAATCGCCAGGCCTTGTGTGTAGCGTTCTAGGAATGTTTCGAATCCCTTAACATCGGAACCGTTGGGATGAATTTCTTGTCCCTCAACATCTCTGAATACTTTTTGGTCGAGGAAGTCTTCCAGACTTTCTTGCTGATCCTTGTTCATCATGTAAGAAGCCAGAATAGCCATACCCCACGCTCCGCCTTCTCCAGCTGTTGCCATCACGGATACCGGAACATCCATAGCTGCCGCGACAATTTTTTGTCCAACGATAGGGGTTTTGAATAAACCACCGTGGGCCAGAATGCTGTCAATTGCGACATTTTCTTTCTTCGTCAAAATATCCATCCCGATTTTCAAAGCAGCAAACGCAGTGAACAGATGAGTGCGCATGAAATTGGCCAAATTGAAACGGCTCTCAGGAGAACGGACAAACAATGGCCGGCCTTTCTCTATTCCGGTGATGTTTTCTCCTGACAAATAGCCGTAGCTAAGTAAGCCGCCGCCATCTGGGTCTGCTTCCAAAGCCTTGTTCAGCAACACACTGAATAATTGATTCGGGTCTGCCTTTTGCCCCATGGCCTCATAAAATTCACGGAACAAGCCCAGCCAAGCATTGAGATCACTTGAACAGTTGTTGGCATGAACCATGCCGACCGGATTACCATTCGGTGTGGTCACCAGATCAATTTCCGGATATACCGCTGAAAGGTCCTTCTCTAATACAATCATCGCAAAAACCGAGGTTCCCACAGACACGTTGCCAGTACGTTTTCTCACACTATTCGTAGCGACCATTCCTGTTCCCGCATCACCTTCTGGAGGACAAAGCGGAATACCTGGTTGTAAATCGCCAGATTTATCTAAGATTTTGGCTCCCGCTGCGGTTAGTACACCTGCCTGCTCGCCCGAGATATGAACTTTAGGAATAATGTCTTGTAATTTCCAATCGTAGCCTTTGGCTGCAATGAGTTCATCAAATTGCTTAACCATCGACTCGTTATAATCGTGTGTAGTCTCATCAATTGGGAAGATCCCCGAAGCGTCTCCGATGCCAATGGCTTTGTTGCCAGTCAGCAGCCAGTGAATATATCCAGCCAACGTCGTAATAAAATCAATATGAGGAACATGTTGTTCTTCGTTCAATATCGCTTGATACAAGTGAGCAATACTCCATCGCTCAGGAATGTTGAATTGGAATTTATCAGTTAAAGCTTTTGCTGCAGCACCGGTCGTCGCATTCCGCCAAGTCCGGAACGGAACAAGTAATTCACCTTTGCTGTCAAAAGCCATATAGCCGTGCATCATTGCAGAGAATCCTATAGAATCAACCGTATGAAGGGTGATTCCGTATTTTTGTTCAACCTCTTGTTTCATTTCACGATAAGCCTCTTGTAGACCTGTAATAATGCTCTCTAAGTTGTATGTCCAATATCCATCTACCAAGAGGTTTTCCCACTCATAGCTTCCAGATGCGATTGTTTCAAAACGATGATCAATCAGCACTGCCTTGATACGTGTGGATCCAAATTCGATACCAAGTGAGGTTTCTCCCTTAGTAATCGCTTGTTTAATGTCTTGATCCATGCTCACGTTACTCCTCTCTCTGAACAACTGTTATAATCGCAATAATTGAAAGAAGGCGCTTTCTTTTGTTTACAGCATTAGTATATTTTTTGTGCGTACATTTGTCAACAAAAAACCATAGTTATACTTACAAATACTTTGACGAACCGAGTATTTTTCTATTTTATCTTTAGTATTTATACAGATAGGACAATAGATTATAATAAACTCATAATTATGCTAAAATATGTACATACAAATATTATGGATGCATCAATTAGTATTAGAACAACTTGGAAAGAAGGAATAAAGTGAAACCAAAGTATCAGGTTATCCTTGAGGATATAAAAAGCAACATTCTTTCAGGAGCATACAGCGTAGGAGAACAAATTCCAACGGAATTGGCTTTGCAGGATAAGTATAAAGTTAGTCGCCAGACGGTTCGGAAGGCTATTTTGGAACTATCCAACGAAGGTTTCTTAAGAAGTGAAAAAGGATCTGGCACCTATGTCAGCAACCAATTTCGGTCAAAAACCGGTGGCAATTCCAGCAATAAAACCATCGGAGTCATCACAACCTACATCTCTGATTACATCTTTCCCTCTATTATTCGCGGGATTGAAGCCAGATTGAACGAAGATAATTATTCATTACTATTAGCCAGTACCAATAATGATGTCGCACAGGAAAAGAAAGCTTTGGAGATGATGCTGTCCTTTGGTGTCGATGGTTTGATCATTGAGCCTACGAAGAGCAATCTATATAATCCCAATATCGCTTACTATCTGACGTTCAAGGAACAGGATGTTCCATTCATCATGATTAATGCCTATTATGAAGAGTTGGAGGTTCCCTACTTCTGTCTCGATGACGTACAATCCAGCTATCTGGCAACCAAAGAATTGATCGCTAACGGACACACACAGATTGGCATCATTGCCAAAATGGACGATTTACAAGGAAAGTATCGAATGAAGGGCTATATCAAAGCGCTTGGAGAAGCCAAATTACGGTTTCACCCCGAGCAAGTGCTCTCATTCTATACAGAAACGAAGCAGGACCTATCCACCAACTTGAAGAAATTTCTGACCGAACAAAGAGACGATTTAACCGCAATTGTCTGCTATAACGACGAGGTCGGACTAGAAGTTGTACATGTATGCAGACAACTTGGTATATCCGTTCCCGAAGATTTGTCCATTATTGGCCAAGACAATTCCTATATTTCCAAAAATGCAAACATCAAACTAACAACATTGACACACCCACAGGAACAAATGGGCCGTGATGCCGCCGACTGGGTTATTAAGAAACTACAAGGGAAGAAGGATCTAAGCAACCAAACCTATTATCAGCCCGTGTTAATTGAAGGAGAGACGGTAAAGAAGAAATTGAAGTGAAGGGGTTCATAGCCCCTTTAAAACCTAGTGCCTAATTGTCATATGACACTTTGGAGTGATTTGGTATGGTGGGTGACGAAATGTAACTTGTTGGTATGACAAATCCTTTGCCATACTTGGTTTTGCCGGACGATAAGGCAAAAATACATTTCAAGGAGAAACCATTCATGGAAAAAATGATTTACACCATTCTCGCGGTTCTACTATTATCTACTACGATAACTACCGCATGTATGGCACCCAACGGCGCGTCAGTTGCCGCACCCGTTAACATACCAGTTGCATCTGAAAAGGCTAGCTTGGAGGGGCCGCGAGATGCCAAGGAACTAGAGGCTTTTGCAGATGGTGTCTTTGCGGACAAAATGAAAAAGTTTAATACCGTTGGTTCTAATTTTGTGGTCGTCGCAGGTGGGAAAGTGATACTAAGCAAAGGTTACGGGTATGCCGACAAGGGCAAAAAAATCCCTGTTGATAAAAATACCGTTTTTCAAATCGGCTCTGTTACAAAGTCATTCACTGCATTGGCAGCTATGCAGTTGGTCGATAAAGGGAAAATGGATTTAAAACACGATATCCAAGAGTATTTAGGAGGAATAAAGGTTCCGAATAAAACAGGAAAAAAACTGACGATGTTTGATCTACTTACATATTCAAGTGGATTTGATGAACCAGATATTCTCATGGAAATGCATCCAGAATACGCGGACAAATATTTTCCAATGAAGAAGTACATTGCATCAAATATGCCAACTGTGGTCAGGTCTCCAGGAGAAGCGTACACTTATGACAATTTTGGTTTCATGTTAGCGGGATATGCAGTAGCAAACGTAACCGGTATGTCATATTCCAAATATATGGAAAAGAATATTTTCAAACCGTTAGGCATGAATTCGACGAGTGTGCGGTTTACCCCCCAATTGTTAAGCAGAATGGCTGCTCACTATGGACCAACAGGTGAACTGATTCCCTTGGACGGGTTTAAACCAACGGAAAAACCTGAAGGCGGTATCGTTTCAACAGCAGATGACATGGCAAAGTACCTCATTATGCACCTGAACAAGGGCAAGTACAAAGGTAAAGAAGTGGTGAGTCCAAAGAGCATAGAGCAAATGCACACATACCAATTATTCCCTGACAAGGAGTTCCCGGTTACAACAATTGGATTCGAAGGCTACTTCAAAGAGAAGATGAATAATCAGCATGTGATTCTAAAAGGAGGGAATGTTACAGGGCATTCTTCCTTGATTGTTATTCTGCCTGAGAAGAATACAGCGATGTACATGTCCTACAATAACGACTCCATGATGAGTCTTGACGTGTATGAAGAATTTATGAATCATTATTATCCGAGGAAATCAGAGGTTCCAAAGTCAACCTACGCGACATTAAGTGAGCAGCAGGCCCAAGACTACGTGGGATTATACCAAAACACGCGTATCGCTGCCTTAAGGACGAAGGTTTCGTATTCGGACGGGAAACTAATAATGGAGACAGGAACATCAGGCAAACATACACTAAAAATGATTCACCCTTTATTATTTGAAGATGAATCAGGTAATAAATTGACGTTTAATAAAAATAAAGCAGGCCATATTGCATATTTGTATTACATGCAGCTCCCAGACCTCGTTGCTTATGCGCAAAAAATAAACATTGATTCACCATTTTCTGATGTACCTGCGGATAGTAAATATATTTCATATATAAACAACCTTAATGCTTTGGAAGTCATGAGCGGAAAGTCAGCCAACCTCTTCGATCCGAAAGGAACGATGACTCAGAGAGAATTCTCAGAAGTGCTACTGCGCGCCCACGGGTGGTATAAACAACCTTTCATGATTGAACCGAATAAGAAGCAGATGATGGCTGGACTACGTAATTATCAGCCTAATTCTCCTATCACTAGACAAATGGCGGCGGTAATGATCCAGAACCTGAAACAGGTTGAGCCTGGAATTAAGGTTAAATTGAGTGGCGAAACGGATGCTTGGGCAGTTAAAGCAGTCACAGCTCTTGTTTCCCAGGGTATCATGGACCCGAATACCAAGATCAATTTAGACGGCTCCATAGACTTCCGCTCCAAACAGCTTTTGAAGCGTCAAGAAGCCAGTGCCTTGTTGGATCAAGCATTTAATTACTATACGTTGCCAATCAGTCACTAATTCAAAAGATTAAATAGAAAAAGTAAAATAATACTCCTAAT
The DNA here is from genome assembly GCF_025846815.2 of Paenibacillus sp. BT-177. Classification (NCBI taxonomy): domain Bacteria; kingdom Bacillati; phylum Bacillota; class Bacilli; order Caryophanales; family Paenibacillaceae; genus Paenibacillus; species Paenibacillus sp. BT-177. The sequence continues at coordinate 595,008 of NZ_JAOYTP010000003.1, forward strand.
ATACAAAAACGCTACTGACAACGGAACATCAGTAGCGTTTTACATTTTTCGGATTCCTCGTAAATTCGATTTCGGAATGTTCAGGCTCTGCCACGCCATAATTAAATCAAAGGTGAGTCGCAGGTGCCGATCATCTTTTAACCAACATATAGTGAGGGGGAAAATAATGAAAAGCCAATTAAGAAATATTACGGTTGACGGTTATGCATTCGTTTATTGGTACTCAGGCGGGTCTCGCTTCATCCTAAACCTATCTCCGAAAGAGAATAAAAACATCAAAATTACGTTAATCTTCCAGGCAGCCCCTCCTGAAGAAGAGCCTCACACTTCTTGGTCCTTTTATGACATTTCAGCACAAATTAATGGAATGGAAACTGTCATTCATCTGGGTAAACCCAAGCATATCGCTGAAATCATCTCTTACTTGATGGCAAAACGACAAGAGCTTTGGATTCAGGGGAGACCTCAAGTTCTGGATCATGCCTGGGATTTACTAAAAGAAATGGGTTATTGCGAGTTCAAGCCAATCTGGATTAGACAGTGGTAGTCGTAATGGTTTGTGGACTAGCCCCCTCTGACCACCCAAAGGGAGCTTAAAGCCCACAGGTTAACGATTATTCGTTATTCGGCGTGGTCGGACTAGCCGAGGGCATCAAGCCTTTAACGGCGCCGAGAAATGGGCGAATGGACTTGATCATACCGTAGCCCATCTTCACAACAGGGACAAATTTCTGGATCATACCGAACAGCCGTAGGCCGCCGCCGAGCATACCTCCAAGCCCTCCTGCGCCCGCAGTGGCACCGCCAAGTCCACCAAGTCCGCCGAACAGCGAGCCCATCATCGGTAGGAATGCCGACACCTTGGCATCCGGCTTGCGGGAGCGCGAACGGCCAGATGGTTTGCGTGCGCCGCTTCTCCGGTTGCCGAGACGGACGCCTGGGGCATGCGCACCAGCTCTGCGTTTGAGAGATCGGGAATCTTGCTTCCCGAAAGAAGCACGTGGGGGAGCTCCAGCACTCGCAAGTACCAACCCGCCACGATTAACGTCAGTGATGTAGCCGACGTAAGTCTCTCCGTTGTGCAGGGTGACACAGACCGGACGGCCTTGAAACTTCTTAGCCCGTGCACGCATCTCTTTGGATTGTGCCATGGAAGTTCACCTCGCTCACTGATTATAATTCAGTTTACGCCAGGGGCGGGCTGCCTGCTTGTGCGAATGGGGCATACGCACGCCGAAAATCGTTTGATGGGCTCACCGCCGTTCAAGTCCTCCCGAGGGTCCCTACGCTATATCAAGAGAATTGCCAAAAACCTGCTACTGGATGTTGTATCTCAGTCGTCCCCATTTTGGCGAAAATATATAGTGATCCAAAACCAAAAGGATAATTGTTATCCTCCTGAAGCAACGTTTCCGGGTAGCCATCTTCATCTACCTGAAATAAAAAAGAGAATGATTCCTCCTTCAGCTTCGCAAAATAATAGTCTTCATTTTGAATAAGTCTTGGGTTTCCGCCTACTTTGATCAAAAAAGGCTGATCCATCGATTTTTCGTCATGGCTTAGTTCCCCGTTTGAAATTGCATGCTTTATAAGACCCGGGTTAGTAAACATATCTTTGACGCTTTCAGTCGAAATGGGATGCTCAATCACCTTGATCGAGCAATTAGGATAAATGTTATTTTCCAAATACTCCTCATAGTCTTCAGGGATGAAGACCGAAATCATGCTCTCCGGTTTAAAGGGATGGACGAGGCTCAAGTAAAAAACATATTTTGGGTTACCTTCTTGGATGAGGTCTTCTTGATCATCAAAAAATTCAGGTGCATTCCCACCGATCCAGCCTGCACTATGTTCGTTCAATAGGGTCGATCCCGCATAATAAAGAATGCAATTTGTTCTCTCAACTAAAATATTCTTTTGGTTTTCATTAGGCATTTTACAACTCTCCCTCAAGAAACGCGAATACCCTTACTCTGCCGCTTCCGCCAGCCATGCTTGCATAGCCGGAGACTCCGCCCGATTCAAACGTAGGGCGATTTCGGTATTGATCTCATCTGGCGGCATGACCTCGACAAGGACGCATACAGACTCTCGCGGTTGATTCAAGGCAAATACGCCTTCATCATCGAGCCTTTTCATCGCTAGCTCCATGGCCTTCAACCTCGAATCAAATTCACGATTCCATTCGTCAGCCTCAAGCTCCGCAATGGAAGGACGCTCCATAAACGATTGTTTAACATCATCGAAGTTCTCATCTCTAAAACAACAATAGGGTGAATCGGCATAGGACCATTTGATGAGTTCCGCCATCGTTGATCCCGGCGTGTCGCTTTCGTCTCCTTGCCTGGCCGCTTCCCTCTCCAAGGCCTCCCATGACCAGGCAGAGATGCTTGGCGCATGTCCCTCTCCAGTCGTAAATAGCGTGCAGTAATAGTAACGTTCGCCATTTTCAAACAGAGTGCGAAAGGACGTCCTAGCCACATCGGCAATCTCTGCCGTCAGCGCCTCTATCTCTTGCGTCGGTTTCATGACTATCGCCCCTTAGCCCTATAAAATATACATCTTATTTCCATTATAAAGACTGTCCATCCTAAATCTACCTACTTCTTGCCTGAATCCTGGAAATAAGCGCTTAAAAACAGAGTTGGAGAAAAGGAAATGAAAGAGGGGCTGGCACAACCAGCCCCTCTTCTATAATGCTCTCGTCAATCTATATCCTGCTTGAGCTGAATCTCTTTCCACTTCTCCTTCAAAGCTTTCAAATCTTCTACGAAGAACCTAAGTAAATTGGGTCGTCTTCTTACTGCAAGCGGGTGATAGGTGAAGCTGATGGGCGTACCCTGCAACTCATACCAGCTGCCTCGTAACTCCTTGACACTGGCACCCTCCTTATTTGTAAATATGGCTCCCGCTACGACATTACCAAATCCAAATAATACAAGCGGCTGCTTCTGAAAAAGCTGTATCTGTAGATGAGGGAGACACGCCGCTCTAGCCTCGGGTTTATTATAGGCACGCATCGGTCGGCATTTTAGCAAATAGGTGACATAAACATCATTTACGTCTATCCCAGCCTCTCTCATGCCGTATTGTAGTGTTTCTCGGGTACCGCATAAAAACGAATTTCCTTCCCGATCCTCCCGGGCTCCGGGATTATCCAGAATCATCATAAGTGGAGCTTTCGGATTTCCTTCACCCCAGATGACACGATTCCGCTGCTTGGATAGCTCGCAAATTTCACAATGCTCTATACCATTGGGTGCTTGTTCTTCAGGTAAAATTACATAGGGAAGATCCATTTCCTTGTCGTGTAGCCCCTTCCTTTCACACACAATGAATCTATTATGCCCACCTCAAGCAAAAATTTGCCTAAGGTTCAGCATAACGGGTCCATCGGAAAAAGTAAGGGCACCTAAACTGGATCAAAAGAAGCGTAAAAAAAATCGCGTCCTCCAGGGGAGAACGCGATATAAACCAGGCTTGGCTCCATGTTTCAACATCGTCATTTAAGCTTTCGGGCAACCACCGCTAACCGACCGTTTTCGGTCGAGTACTCACACGTAGACAGTACAATAAGCTTGTCGCCATAACGGGGGGTTATACCCGTTTCATATAGAGCAAGTTTTTGGATGTTCTGAACATACGAATCGAACTCGACGGGCGTACTTACTTTCTCAATCTGGTAGTATTTAAATACATCATCTGATTTGCGATAAACCTGTGACAGAATAACGGCAACAACCTCATACTCTTCCTTTTCATAAAGTGTACTGAACTGGAACGTAGCATGCTCCTTATAGAAGCTTTCTTGCTTATACTTCATCAAATCTTTGAACATCCAGCCGTTTTTCATATGATGTCCGTGAATCAGTAAAATATCGGAACCGTTGATTCGGCTGTGCTCGTCCAAAAAGGGGAGACCGAGTTTGCTCTTCTTTTTATCGAAATCATGATCGAGATAGTACTGCTCATCTTGTGGATTCTGCATAACCGGGTACTCAATTCGGGTGCCGTTAATCTTCAGCCAACCGACGATGTCCGGGTTTCTCTCGTAAAGCTCTCGAAATTCGGGAAGCATGACCGGCTCATTCGCTTTCGTAATCAAAGGGGAGGGGATCGTCTCCCCTCCTCCTTTGTCCGATTGTTCCTCCCAAACTTTTGCTAACTCTTCGATTTTCACTTGATCGGCATAACCCCACAGGAAAATTCTCGCTATATTGGCGAGAGAGAATACCAATACAAGGAAGGAAACGGCGATAAGAACTTTTTTAGTTTTACTCATTTTCTTACCGCCTTTCCGGTTACTGAATATGCTTTTTCTTCTTGCCGCTGAGTAAACAGAAACCAATCGTAATCAAGGATATCAGCGCCAAAACCATATAGAAGATTGGCGATGGACTGCTATCCCCTGTTTTCGGAGCATCGTCCAGCTCGTAATCGCCATTGGCGACTTCATTGTCGACGCTACCGCTTGCGTTGTTGCCTTTGTTGCCTTTGTTGATTTCGTTGTTCACGTTGCCTGCTCCGTTATTAACGTTGCTTGCTCCGTTGTCGACGTTGCTTGCTCCGTTGTTCACGTTGCCTGCTCCGTTGTCGACGTTGCTTGCTCCACTGTTAACCTTGCTTGCTCCGTTGTTCACGTTGCTTGCTCCGTTGTTCACGTTGCTTGCTCCGTTGTTCACGTTGCTTGCTCCGTTGTCGACGTTGCTTGCTCCGTTGTCGACGTTGCTCGCTCCGTTGTTCACGTTGCTTGCCCCGTTGTTCACGTTGCCTGCTCCGTCGTCGCTGTTATCGGTACCGCTACTGCCACTGCCGGACCCAGTTCCGCCGCCACTGCCGCCGCTATTGCCGCCACCACCGCCGCCGGAACTTATCGGCTTCAACTGTATATCGTGGCGTACGATGTCGCTTCCGACCGAGATAGTTGGGCTTGTGTACGCATCATACCCGGCTTTGGTTACAACCAGATAGTAATCCGTGTTCGGGAATACCATGTATGCATATGCGCCGTTTGCGTCACTGTTCTGACTTGGGCTGGCGTTATCATTCGGTGCAAAGCCCGGAATCGCTGGCAGCGTTACTTTCGTGCCCGGCACGATGCCGCTCGCTGTGTTTCCTGGCGTATCAGCATAATATAGCGTCACTTCAGCGCCTTCAATCACCATGCCGGTTGTTGCATCCGTAATGATGCCATACGGGTCAACGAGCCCCTGGGAAATATTCAATTCCCCGTTGGCCTTCACATCCAGATCCGCTTGAAGGACCGTTAATTCTTGACCTGGCGCCACTTCGTAGCGCACTTCCATTTTGTAAGTCTTCGCGGCTAAACCGTCCGCTGAGAAGACGCCGTTCGACTCTAGGTTGAACGCTTTGGGAGCGCCATTCTTATCCACTACATACTGGTTGCTGGCATCCCGCAAGTAGATGTGCATCTTGCCAGCGAGCTTGCTGTCCAGCAGCGAAGTCTGCCCTTCAGGCTGCTTCAGAAGCACAATACCTACCGCCGTAATATCAGCCGGAACGGTCTCGTCCGTCACACTGCTGTCCACATTTGCTTTTTGCGTGAACTCGACAGGCACATCCTTTCCGCCTACCGGATACCACTTCGTAAATGTGATCGTGTAGTCGGTAGCTGCCTCGGCAATGACCGAATACTCACCCTTCTCATTCGTCTGAATCGTCTGCTTCTCGCCTGTCTTCAGATTGGTCACTGTGATGGACGCATTCGGAATGACTTCTCTTGTGTTGTTGTCACGCAGCACGCCTTCCAGAACTGGAAGCTGGCGGGTATTCACAAAGTGTGCTTCAGCCGCGCTTTTCACCGGAATGGTACCCGTGCGAATGAGACTAGCAGGATCTGTCACATAACCGTCGTCCGTGTAATTATCTTCGGTCACCGTATATTGGAGATACGTAGGAAGTCCTTCCACAATGAACAATTCCTCATCTTTAAGCTCAAAGGTATCCCCGCTTTTGATGGTGCCCTTACTGCCGTCCGACTTCTCATAGGAGTAGGAGCCGTTTGCTCCCTCGCCTGTGAAGGTGACCTTGTACTTGAACGCCTTCGTTTTGTTACCACCATTACCTTGAACCTTGTTGCTGATTAGCAGGCTCCCCGTCATGACTCGCATGTTCTTGAATGGGGCAACTTCATCCTTACCCTTCATGACTCCGGTATAGTAACGCTCCCCAGGAGTAGTCATGTATTCATCGGTTGTGTAGTCTTTCTGGGTAACTGTGTAAGTTAGATTCTTAGGCAGGTCCAAAACATCCAGTGTCTCTCCATCCTTGAGCCGGAGGGTACCGCCGGACTTGATCGAACCTTTGTCGCCGTCCGACTTCACGTAAGAGTAGCTTTCATCCTTACCTACACCCGCAAAGCTGACGGTGTATTCGAACTCTTTTGCCTTGTCGCCGCCGTTGCCCATGACCGTATTGCTGATGGTCAGCTTGTTGACAACCCGTTCATTAACAAAGTCCGCCTTGTGGTCACCTTTATTCACAATTGTTCCGGACCATTCTCTCGTCTCCGGATCAGTCGTGTAGCCGTCAACGGTCGTATAATCGCCCTCGGTTACGGTATAAACCAGACCCGCAGGCAATATCGGCAGCATCGCAGTTTGTCCGTGCTTGAGGGTAATCTTGTCACCGCTTTTGATCTTGCCATACGTATTATCTGGCCTCTTATAGGTGTACTCTCCGTCCTTGCCTTCGCCGTTGAAGGTCACGGTGTACTCAAACTCTTTGTCCGGGTCGCTGCCGTTGCCTTCCACCTTATTGCTGATGGTCAGCTTGCCTTCGGCCGGTGTAGGAACGATCAGCGGATTGTTCGATTCCACCTTCTGTCCATCAACAAGGACAGGCTTGCCGGGCGCATCGATGACACGTACCCGGTATATCGTAGTCGTAGGCAAGTAAGTGAGGAGATCAATATATGTCTGTTTGAGCAAATAATCCCCTGGCACCTGAATAATGAAATTCGTTTTGCCGTCCGTGCCCGTCATTTTTTCCACCATTACATTATTTTCTTTATCCCTGGCCGGTGTACCGTCAGGATTGAGCAACTGAAACTTTACATCCTTCAGCGGTGTTGTACCGTCGGGACCGACCTTCTTGAGGAAGAGCAGGCCGTTTTCATTGGCACTTCCCGCTACATCGTTCGCGTCCAGCATAATACTGCTCTGCGCTCCGATCGGCGGAAGGAAATCATCACCCATCAGCTTGATGGAATTCCCAGCCGTTCCCGGCTGCATGCCCTGGGATTCGGTCTGGTAAACGATCTGATAGAACTTGTTCGGATCGACAAAATCAAACCTAAGCGTCGATCCCCCGGTTGCCGGGTCTGTGCCTGCGGTGACTTTCACCTCACTATTCGGATCCGCAAGATTCAGCGGTCCTCCGTTACGCTCTAAAGTGCCATCCGGCTTCAACTTGCCGGGATAGACAGCGATGTCGGAAGGTTCGAGGGATAGGCCACCCTCCGCATTTTGGCGCAGCTTCAGACCTTTGGCGAGAGTATCCAGCAGATAAACGCCCGGCTTCATCTCGAACGGAGGTGTGTAATTCACCGTCCATTCCTGTACACCAGAAACAGGCTTTTGCACCGTCTTGCTCAGAGACTGCACAGGCACAATGATTCTGTGAGCTTCGGTAGCACTATACGGCTTGTCTCCCCATTTCATGGAGAACACAGCCTGATTCTCCCCAGCGTTATTGTTGCCTAGCTTGTAGGAGGCAAGCGCAGCATTGGTTGGACGCGCCTTCACCAGAATGACGTAGGGGCTCTCCAGCTTGGAAAAGGTGAAGGTTCCTTCATTGCCATCCTTGGTAAAGCTCACCACATGCTGAGGCGTACCCGGCGCAATGACTGAAATGGCCTGTGCATATCTACCACTTCCGCCTTTACCATCGGTTCTATAGCCGGTACCACCTTTATAAAGTCTATAAGCCTCGCCCGGAGCATAATCTACAAACTCCCAGCCTTCCGGCAATACATCCACCAGCTTGATGTCGCTGGCTACACGGGTGCCGCCATCCTTGGCCATCTCCTCCGTATTGAAGCCTGGCATGTTTACTGCCAGCCGGAAGGTGACCGTTCTATCCTTGCGGTCATAGCCTGCCAAGACGTAATTGTCAGGACGGGAGTTGTCCATATACCAATTCGGGTCGCTGGCCACGGGCGTTCTTTTCCATATGCTGTCGCTCCATTGGCCTGAATAGTTTCGGTTCCAATCGGCTGCAACCCCCTCTAAACCCGCCGTGTTCGCATACAGCATCTCCTTGTTCAGCATCCGCACAAGGTTCGAGGTGTTGGCTTCGGCGCGACTCACATAATCGTCACCGTCGAAGAGCAGTCCCCGGTTGCTCCATGTGTTTCCAGCGTTATCCTGGCGGAACAGGTTATCCGGGTTGGTAGTGACAGACTCAAAGGAAACGCTCCCTGGTACATCTCCTTTGTACCCGGTAACTTTGATAAGGTCCGCCACCCGCTCGCCGTTCACCGTCAAGGGGATCACTTCACCATTCAACCCATTGCTCACAGTCAACGTATTCTCACGGTATTTTTGCCAAAGCTGCTTGGTGTCGATCTGGCTCTTGATTGCATCCAGAGTTGTCGACGTTACCTTAGGATTGGCATCCAGATTATTCAGTACATCGAGAGAATCGCCGTGAACCAGCAAATCATAGACGACTGGAGCATCCAGATTGTACTGCAGCGTCAAGTTTATCGTCCACTTGGTGCCTGCGACGTTGTGCAGCGCGGTGGTTGTGGTCGCACTTTTCGTGAAGGCATGTGCGCCAATTCTAACCTGTGCAGTGTCCACAACGGCAGCAGGAGCGACCCAGCCGGTTGCATCGTTGTTCTGGATGGCAGTTCCTTCATCCTTCACATCCAATTCCCAGTTTGCGCGCGCTTTGTAATCGAAGATTGACTTGCTGCTGTCTGTCACCTTCGTCACAACTGTCATATAGAGGGGCCCGTCCAGATTCCCGCCGATGGCGGTTCCGATCTCGTACTCCCCTGCGGCGTTACGGGTAATTGGGGTATCCGTACCGCTGTCCCCATTCTTATAGGTTGCGGAAACAAACTCCGTCCCGTCGGGCAGGACGTCTGTAATCTTAACGTTTTGCAAGCCGGTTCTGGACAGTACACCGTTATTGTTAATCCTCTTGTTGACCTCAACCGTCCACGTGATGAGCGTATCGTTCCCACTCTTGCCCGGCTTGCCGCTCGCCGCAATCCAGTTGGGGCGTATAGCAATCCGATGGGTATTTGATAAAGCCTTTACATCGGTAGCGTCACCCAAAAGCTTTGCGGTATTATCAATGCGGTTCCATCCATACTGATCAGCAAAATTGCCGTTCTTTTCATAGTAATAACTACTCTTAGGAATCCACGTTTTGAAAGTAATAGTCGCCGTGCTTTTGACGTTATCTACAGTGGATACGTCTGGGAACTTGTAGAAAAGTGTACGATCAGCAGCATAATCAGGATCTGCCACATTTCCATCCACAGTGAGGGACCCAGGTACATATACACCGACGTTCGCAAGCTCATCAGAGAAAGTCAACCCATCCAGCCGCATGGGGATGGTCTTATCGTCCGTGTCAGTGGCAGTTACTACCGCTCGCCACGTAATGGTACCCTCTTGAAAAGAAGGGCTGTTAATCCCACTGTCATAGCCGCCGTTGCTTAAGGAGCTTACAGTAATGGTATACTCGGGCACCAAATCAGAGTTTTTAAACTTATAGCCATCTCCGAAAATGGTCGTATCCCCGCCACCGCCAGGGGTCTGATCTGCTGCTCTAGCAGCAGCGGAAAAGCCGATTTTGACGTCGCGTCTACTGCCGTCATATACTCCTGTGCCGTCAAACGTAATTTTGATTGAATCGGCAAAAAATTGGACGGTAGCAATTTTCAGTCCGCCCTGATTGATTGGCATAGGAGCTGTAGGCGCCAAATTCACACCAGGGAAGTAGGTCGCCTTATCCAGGACGGCATAATCCCCCTGCTGAATCACACTTTCGGGCGGAGCATTGAGATCGTCGCCCTTGGTCGGCACAGCGATACTATCCAGTTCAAGGGTAAAATTCTCCCGGCCGTTAATCTCGCCCCCTGCAGGAACCACAGCTTCAGGGTTACCCTGCTTCACTGTGAGCTTGAACGTCGGATTGGCGTTCGCCAGCACCGCCGTTTTGTCCGTCAGATTTGCCGTCATCGCCGCGAAAGTGAACAGCGGAGCGTACACCGCCTCAGGTGCTGACGACGGTTGGTCTGGCGTGCCGTACACCGCCTCAGATACCGAAGGCGATTCAGCCGCATTCTGCGAGCCGGATTCGTCATCCGCATATGCAGCAGCAGGGAATACCACTGTCTGCAAGACAAGCAAAACTGCCAGGCAGAAAGATAGCATAGTTTTACCTAAACTGCTTTTTTGTTTCAATACGAAAATCTCCTCCATTTCTAAAAAAAATTTGGGAGCGGCCAGTAACTTTTTCCCTTCATCTTTGGTCATCTTCGCCGCTTACAACAGAAAGTTACCAAATTCGCCATATTTATATGACGTGTCCGATCATTATAATATAGAGACCTAGACAAATTCTAAACAATTGCCAGACTTTAGACCCGATTTGATACAAGTCTAAGGAACTATACATAGTAAGCTAGACATGGATTCCTCCCTTCTTCATTTCTCATATTACCTCCCACTGATGCTGGATCCACCAGTACTATGAGATTTTTAATAGACTGCGCATGGTAAGATTGACCATTCTTATTTATCGGATTTTTATTTATTAAAATTTAATGTTTTTAAGTTCAAGGCTCTATACATTGGCTAAAAGCAACACTCTTGACTAAGAGTCCTCATTCAAAAAATCTGTAAATAAAACATAAATACATTTATCATATACAAACTATGTAATCTTCCTTCTAAGTTGGTAAGTGTATTGGGAAATTACTTTTTCACATACCAAAGGAGTCTAAAATCGCTTGCGAAAGTTCAACTTTTTCGGCGTCTCTTAGGAACGGTTCAGCTTATCGTCGCTATCAGCTAAATTGCTAAAGGAGCTGCCGCCGGCAGCTCCTTGTTTTAATTCGATCTGGTGTGCGTATTGTTATTTTCTGACCTGTTTACCCACCGGAATACTCTGAGCAAAACGAAACACATTATGAGGATCGTACTTTCGTTTCACCTGCTTCAATCTGCCAAAGTTCACGCCATAATACGCTTTGGGCCAGTTCTTAATCTGCAGATCGGGGAAATTCACATAATCCCCTTTAACAAAGGGACGCAACGCTCTGCGGAACCTTTCTACCCACTGAATATTCCGCTCCTGCTCCCCGTTGTTTCTCCAGCGGGCTGACAGTTCGTAGATTATCTCAGCCTTCCGATGAGGATAGGCCGTTGCAGTAGGCGATACTCGACTTACCGCGCTTCCTGTACCACCTAAGCTCTGACCCCACACGCTAGAATGCCGGTTGGGTGCTTTGGCTAAAAAGTCGCGTATAATCCGTACTCCTTCAGGCGGCAAAGGTTGGAATCCGTAGGCCCCGGTTATTTTAAACTTTGGTTCTAAATTCAGGTCCGATTCAGCAAAAAAATGGGTTGCTTCAATAAAAGGTACTGTCTTCACCATCACCTTCACCGGAGTGCCTGCTCGCAAGAGCGGTCTAATCAATCGACGCAGCTCCTCTGCACCGCCAAGCAATTGCCCAGTAGATACAATGGTTCCTACCTGCTTGGCAGCCACCTCAATGGTTGAGGTTAAGCGGTTCGTGACAGATGGGGCCCAGCGCTGCCAAACCGGTAACACCTTCTCAAGATCACTCCATTTCCACGTAATACTGTATATAGAAACCGATGAAATCGGTCTAACCCGAAATGTATATTCTGTAGCAACACCAAAGTTCCCTCCCCCTCCACCTCGTGATGCCCACAACAGATCGGAATGTTTCTTGCTGTTTGCCACAATCGTCTTTGCCCCATACCGCCCCGAAGCTACGACCATCTTCACTTGTTTCAAGTTATCGCACGTAAGTCCATATTTGCGGGAAAGAAGTCCAATGCCTCCTCCCAGGGTGAGCCCAGCTGTGCCTACGTCGGGCGCAGTCCCCGCCGGAATTGCCACACGCTTATTCCACAGCTTCTTGTACACACGGGCAAGTGGATTTCCCGTTTGGACAATGGCCTCTCTATTTTTGCGATCAACCTTAACCTTATTCATCTCGCTCACATCGATAATAATACCGCCATTTACAGTTGAGAAGCCTTCATAGCTATGTCGTCCGCTGCGCACTCGCAGCCGTATGCCTCGCTCACGAGCCCATTTGACTGCGTTGATCACATCCTGAGTTCGTTGGCAAAAAACAATGACCCTTGGAAATTTGGAAAAGCGCCTATTGAACTCCATTCTGGCCGTATTGTATGACGGATTACCCGGAAGTACGATCCTTCCGGTTAATCGTGTACTTTTCTTTTGCAACTTTTGTGCCATCTACTTTACACCATCCCTGCTCATGACATAAGCCTTTCTCATCAGCTTATTTCTATGTAGGGACACCTGTCCTAGTAACGGCAACTGCCCAGTTTGAATCGTAAAAGTAGCACAGTATTAGATTTACTACTCACGATAATTTCTTAGTTGCTAAGTTTCCTAATAAAGATCACTCAAGGTTCTAATTCAAGGTGCATCTTGGCTTCCGCCTCATCCCATGGCACCGAGTAACCTGCCCCCTTGGCGCAAAAGATGGAGGAGGATGTATACAGTGGGTCTGCCCCTTTGCAGTAGCCCATCCGCTCTATAACTTCCTCCGTATTATGGCAGCGGTCGTAGCCGCTGAACACGCAGCGGATACTGCCTCGTCCATGCGTAAAGGATGCGAATTCGGCACTGTAGTTCATGAAAGTCGATACAGGCACCCTGCCCGTGACCACCGCTTGCGTTCCGATTGTCTGCGGCGGATTAAAAATACCTGAAGCACGCTGAATATCGGACAGTACTCTGCCCATTTCATCGATAGTGACTTTGATTTTGAAATCGTAATAAGGCTCCAGCAGCACGTTGTCCGCCTTCTCCAGACCCTGCCGTAGTGCTCGAAAGGCAGCCTCACGAAAATCGCCGCCATGGGTATGTTCTTTATGCGCGCGGCCCTTCAGAAGCGTAATGTTCACGTCGGTGACCGGCACGCCGGTCAACAGTCCGTGATGCTCCCGTTCGTAGAGATGATTCCGAATCAGATTTTGATAGCTGACATTCAGATCATCGGCATGACATCTGCTATCGAACATGATGCCGCTGCCCCTTTCTCCCGGTTCAATCAGCAGATGCACTTCCGCATAATGCCTGAGCGGTTCGAAGTGGCCGTACCCTTTCACAGCCGATTGAATCGTTTCCTTATACAAGATTTCCGGTTGTCCAAAAGAGATAGCCAAGCCAAACCGCTCTCTAACAAGCTGCTCCAGCACTTCCAGTTGAATCAATCCCATGACGCGGATAGAAATCTCCTGCAATTTTTCATCCCAAACGACGTTTAGAGACGGCTCCTCCGCCTCCAACGTGCGAAAAACACCGAGCACCTTCTGTACATGTATCGAATTGTCGAATAATACCTTCGATTGTAACGTCGGCTCCGAATCGTAAGCTAACTTGTCTGATATCGACCCCATGCCTTGTCCGGCCTCGGCGGCGGACAATCCGGTAACCGCAAACAAATCGCCGGCTTCTACTTGTTCCACCGGCTGCGATTTAAGGCCGTTAAACAAGAAGAGCCGCGTAATTTTTTCGTCATACTGAACCCCGCCGCTCTCGTAACTAAGCTGTTCTCTCACCTTCAGCCGACCACCCAACGCCTTAATGAACGTGAGTCTCGCTCCACCTGCATCGTGCCGAATTTTATAAACCCGCCCCTGGAACAAGGCATTCTCGTCATAAGTGGATGTCGTCAGCAGATGCAGCTGATCCAGAAATTCAATGACGCCCGTATCCTGAAGCGCAGAGCCGTAAGCACAGGGGAAGAGAAGACCCGCCGCTATCATCCTCTGCAAGGCCTCCAGCCAGAAGCCGGAATCCTCTCCCCCCTCCAGGAATGCTTCCAGCAAGGCTTCGTCCCGCTCCGCCATGGCCTCCCGCAGCGGCTCGCCGACTATGCCGTCAGCGAAGCTCTGTGTAATGCAACATACTTCCCTCGTCAACTGCTGTCGGATATCTGCCTCGGTTCTGCCTGCATCCGCGCCGATCCGATCTGTCTTGTTGATAAAGAAGAACGTCGGAATCCGATGCTTGCGCAGCAGCTGCCAGACCGTCTCCGTATGACCCTGGACACCTTCAACTGCGCTTACAATCAGGATGGCATAATCAATGACCTGAATCGCCCGCTCCATCTCCGGGGAGAAATCGATGTGTCCGGGCGTGTCTATTATGTAATAGCTATCTCCCTTATATTCTATTACCGCCTGATCTGCGAACACCGTAATACCTCTTGCCCGCTCGATGTCGTGGCTGTCCAGAAACGCATCCTGATGATCCACCCGCCCCCGGGACCGGATACTGTTCGTATGGTACAGCAGCTGTTCCGCAAAAGTTGTCTTACCTGCATCCACATGGGCGAACAGGCCAATCGTTAGTCGCTTCATAGAACCCCACTTTCAACGCTTCTTGTTAATACTGCTCATTTTATTAAAGCATAGAAATCGGGAGCGTGGGTAGGAACACTCCAATTAAAATCGGAGAAGATTGGGGACTTATCTGACTGTGATAAATCATAACGAATTACCTCGTTCGGCTGATTAGTAACGGTGCTGGGATGCGAAAAAGCGTTCAATCATTTGCTTCGTTTCGTTTGGATTTCTCAATTGAACTGCCTTTCCGTATTCATTAAAGGTAAAATGCCCCCTAAATGCTTCTGGCATATCCTGATACTGTTTCTCGACTTGTTGAAGTTTTTTTCAAAACAGGGATAGTCTCCGACCTCTTTATCAAGATTTTAAGGAAATGGTCCATAACCCTTTCGATCTCATCTTCTGGCGCATACTGTGCTACGTATACAAGCAACTAAAGCTGAATAAAAGCATTGGTAATCATATGCATCACCCCGTGAGACGGTACGCACGCTTTTCATCAACGAGGTTAGAAAAGGAGCCATCCGTATTCGGATAGCTCCCTTTCTTATTCTCAGTACTAATCATTCTTGTACAATTCGAAATCTGCTGATCATTTCGCTCACTTGTTGGCTTGATTGTTTCAATTGTTCAGCTGCACTATGCAGATGGGAATACGCTTGACTCTGATCGTTAGAAGCCGAACTTATCTCTTCTGTGGCAGAAGCTGCGTCTCGAGCTACATCGGATATCTTGATAATGGATGAGATAACCTGTTCCCTGCTAACATTCATCTGCCCTATATCCCCATCCATCTCTTGAATCGAGCTAATGATTTCCTTAAGCATATCCATAATCGATTCAAATACCGTTCCCGACTCCTGAACAATAAGAGATTGTTCGGAGATAACCACCTCTGTCTGATTCATGACCTGCAACGTTTGAGAAACTTCTGACTTGAGGCGTGCAATAGTTGTGTTAATTCTCTCTGTTGATTCATAAGTCATGGTCGACAGCTTGCGAATCTCTGTAGCGACAACTGCAAATCCTTTTCCGGATTCGCCGGCACGCGCCGCTTCTATGCTCGCATTTAATGCGAGGAGCTTCGTTTGCTCTGATACTTCATTAATCGTTTGTACGATTGTGGAAATCGTAAGCATCTGTTCTGCCAGGCCTTCAATATGTTGTACGACCAGTTGGTTTGCTTCTGTCGTTTGGAGATTGTGATCCTGTAATTTCTTTACTTTATCCATGCCGCCTCTTAAGACGATTTCCGCTTCCGAAGACAAGCTGGTCATTTTTTTGTTCCTTACATTTACCTTTTCAATCGTGTCCGATAGCGCCATCGTTTCACGGCTCGTTGCCTCTGTCAAGGACGCTTGCTCAGAAGCACCAACTGCAATTTCATTAATGCCTGACGTCATTTCCTCGCCGGTTGCCGTTGTTTGTTCCGCGATAAAGGTAAGTTCATGAGCAGAAGTATTTACATGGCCAATCGATTGGCTTACTGTCGAAATGAGTTCTTTCATACGAGATACCATTATATTAAAATCAGCGGTTAATTGCCCAAGCTCATCCTGGGAGAAGGTACGTATATCGACGGCCAGATTGCCCTCCGCAATCTCTCGCACACGTCCGCGCAAATAACGGATTGGATGATGGATGGATCGGATGATCAAATAACCAAGCAACGATGAAGCGATCAAGCCTGCCAATGTTAAGAGGATACTGACCAATCTCAGGAAGCTGTATTGTTTTTGTGTGCTGTCCAACATGATTTGATTATCATCGTAGTACAGATCACCTATGTGATCCAAAGCGTCCTCCATCTGATCAAACTTTTCGCTGCCCTCCTGATAAGAAAGAAGATTCGCCCTTTCACGGACAGTGGAATCCTTTGACGATAATCCGTCAATCACTTTCTTGGAGACCAAATCATACGCTGCAACCGTTGCTTCGTAGTCTTGAATCAACTTTTCCTCATTATCAAAAATTGTTCCAATTGACTTATACTTATTAAGCTTCTTCTTTGCCGACTCCTTTTGTTTTCCGTAATCCTCCAGTTGTTTCGAAAATTGCTCCGACCCTGGTTCATAACTGTACAGCGATCGTTCTGCCAACAGCATCTGATATAGGTCGATATCTGCTGTACGAATGAGATCAATGACTTCCGCCCTAATACTAAGGCTCTCCTCAAGCGAGGATTGTACCCGCTTCAGATTGTAAATCCCAACGCCTCCGATCACAAGGCTAGTGATTACAGTAACGACGATCGTTAGAATTACCTTGTTCCTGATCGTCATCGTGAACTTCCTACCTCTCATTATGCCTCACTCCCATCTAGTCCCTCTCGAGGTAACATTAAATAATATTCGACAAATAATATTCGACATGGTTTGCTAAACACCTTTCTATACAGCAGAGTTATGACGAAATCGTGAAATTGTTAGAAACCAAGAGTCACACACATGGGATTACGTTTCCAACCCCCATTCTCCCTATGGAGGGAATGCTTAATTTTTAAATCACAATCGACATACTCTGCCCCTTCATCCTTCGCTTCATTTTGACAGCAAAGGACCCCTCTGCATGGATCGCAGAAGGGTCAGCGATTAAAAAATGGTGTATTGATACGGTTCACCGTATCGATCTAACGGCAAATAAAAAGGGTCTGTTTACAGTGTCTCGCTTAAACAACCACTTTAGAGCAATCCTGCGAGTCATTAATCCGAACCATGAGACGACCGTTACGTTTGGCTAGGTCCATGCGCTGACGATTTTAGCCATATCCACAACTCACCCACTTGCATTTTTTTCACAAATTGGAATCATACTAACACCACGATGT
Source organism: Paenibacillus sp. BT-177 (assembly GCF_025846815.2). Taxonomy (NCBI): domain Bacteria; kingdom Bacillati; phylum Bacillota; class Bacilli; order Caryophanales; family Paenibacillaceae; genus Paenibacillus; species Paenibacillus sp. BT-177. The sequence goes on from NZ_JAOYTP010000003.1 coordinate 612,456, forward strand.
TCGTTCATTATTCCATCCCGCTAAAGAAAGGTCACCTGCCAAAATGGAAATAATTAAAGATTTGGGGCTGGTCGCAGGGAGAATCATTACCATGATCCCGCTCATGTTGTTTGTCACTTTATTTATGGGGAGAAAGGCCATTGGGGAACTTCCTGTTTTTGATTTTTTAGTTATTTTAATTTTGGGAGCTCTTGTTGGAGCAGATATAGCCGACCCTGATATTCGCCACATCCCAACAGCCTTCGCTATCGTTAGTATCGGGATCGTTCAAAAGATTTTCTCAGTTGGGGTACTTAAATTTCGCTGGTTCGGCAAATTGGTAACGTTCGAGCCTATCATCGTTATATCTAAAGGTAAGTTCATAGCTAAAAACATTAGAAAAACGAAATATTCCATAGATAACATCCTGCAAATGTTAAGAGAGGAAAAGATTTTTGATGTCACTCGCGTAGAAATTGCAGTCATTGAGGCAAATGGAAAATTGAGCATTCTCGAAAAGGCCAATCGTTCAAGCTCCTCCACCATATCTTATCCCATTGTTCGGGAAGGGAAAATCGAGAAACGAATCCTCCGCGAACTGGGAATAAACGAACTTTGGGTTGATACCCAATTAGCGGCACAGCAGATTCAGATCAATGAAGTCTTTCTAGCGACAGTTGACGATCTGCATCGTGTATCTATTACAAAATATATGGATAGCGATCTTACAAACTTTCCTCCTGTTCATCACTAGCCTAAGGAGAATTTCATTTATGGCTGTAGAGAACGAGGAGATTGAAGTTAACCTGGTCATAACAAAATGGAATAACTTCAACGGACGTGGCAAATGCTGAATTATCAAATAACCGCAGAAAGAAGTTTTCTCATTTTTTCAATTGTTGGGGTATCCAAAGGAATATTAACTGTAACCTGGAGGTCAACGGAGTCCATAGCCTGAAAGGAAAGATGACCAAAACGAAGGGAACCGACAGCAGGATGATTAAGCAGCTTTTCACCTTCCGGCACATTTATAACTTGATGCAACGGCCACCATTCCCGGAACTCCTTACTTTGCTGGTGCAGGTCCTCAATAAACTCTCCCCACCAAGGATCCCCGACTGTATTTGCATAGTTGGCCCGAAACTGGGCTAACCGATGTTTGGCGTTCGCTTCCCAACTGTCACCCAGCATCCGCTTCGCATTATTCGTAGTGAATAGGCGCCATATCGAATTTCTATCTCTTGCCGACATTGCTTCGTAATCTCCAAAAACGAGAATTGCGGCCTGGTTCCAGGCTACGACATCCCACCTTGAATTTACCACAAAGGCAGGGCTTTCCCCCTGTCTGTCCAAAAAATCCTGCAGTAGCCGGCTTACCTTGTTCTGTGGCGCTTGATTACTCGAGGGTAAGTGTCCTGCAGCGAGCAAGAAGAGATGTTTTCGCTCAATGTCGTTCATTCGCAGCGCACGGGACAAGCTATCAAGCACCTGGATAGATACCTGAATGTCTCTACCCTGCTCCAGCCATGTATACCAATCCACACTGATACCAGCGAGTATGGCAACCTCTGCCCTTCTAAGACCAGGTGTCCGCCGTCTTTCACCGGAAGGCAAACCTACCTGCTCCGGAGTCAGACGGGCCCGTCGGGTACGGAGAAATTCAGCTAATTCTCCGGTCTTTCCGCGTTCCTCCTGCATTTCATCTCATCCCTTCAGTATTTCTTTGTATTCTGGGAGTAACGCTCCTAGGTTAATTCCCTCTCTCGTTATTCTATATCATCGATTATATACTGACGTAGTCATCATTTTATTACAAGATAAGGTTAGGAGGAGATTCTATATGAATCAACTAAATGGCAATCTTTTGAAGGGTGAGGAACGAGCACCGTTATTGGATTGGAACAAGACTTCTCTGGTCGTCATTGACCTCCAAAAATGGATTAGCAGTCAGTATGCTCCTTATTCTGCCGAGATGGTCATTGCAAATTCAGCTAAGCTGGCCAATCTTTTTCGTAACAAGGGGGCTTTTGTGAATCTTGTACACGTATCCAGTAAAGACTTCAAGGATATACCTTCTCCCAAGCTCGATACCACGGTACCTAGACTGAACCTGATAGAGGGCTGGGATGAATTTGTTCCCGAGCTCGGAGTGACCGAGACAGACCATATCATCTCCAAAAAACAATGGGGGGCTTTCCATGGAACAGACCTTGATCTGCAGCTGCGCCGCCGAAATATTGATACGATCGTTTTATGCGGTATATCCTCAGGTATCGGAGTCGATACAACCGCAAGAGAGGCATTTCAGCACGGCTATCAACTTATTTTTGCAATTGACGCCATGACTGGGTTCACCAAGGCCGAACATGAGCATGTGCGGAACGTTATTTTTCCGAGGATTGGCCGGATTCGCACAACGGAAGAGATCCTAGAAGGGATTTAGGTTCGTTTTAAAGGGAAACCTGATTGTGTCTAAAATCAAAAAATGCTTTTAAAAATATGGTTGGCTATGGCTAGCCATATTTTGTGCCATTTATTCACCAAGTTCACACCAACCTACTCCGTCACAGTATGAGGTCGAGTGTGAAGCGAAATTGCATCATTTGTGATAGGGTTCTCCGCACTTTCTGTAACGGCAAGTTTTTTGTCTCTCTTATTCCTCGGGGTTATCGAGCTGCACGGCGGACATGACAAGAATTTGATCCGATAATTAAAAAAGCCTTCGATATGAGGACTTCATTTGGGCAATGTTCTTGTCACCTGACTTTCGGCGCCGCAATAATCAAAAACTCTGTCAGTACTGACAGAGTTTTTGATACACCTCATAAACTGCTAGCACCTGCTCCACAAAGCCTTTCTCGGCACTTTCAATCCATTTGATAAAAGCCATGTGAAAAATTTCAACCGCAAATCGTGCGGCAAGCTCTGACAGCTCGCTATCATATTTGACAGACAAGACGTTTGTGACAGACTCAATCAGCGCCTGGCTTTTTAGCAGCTCACGCTCCTGCAAATCAGGGTTACTTTGAATAATTTGATTCCGCGCCAGCACCCTCTCCCGCTCGCCATCAAAAAAACTAAAAACCGAGGCAAAGCCATCAACCGCAAGCTTCAGCGGCTTTTGCTCGACGTCAAAATGGTCCGTGATAAAAGCCGCGACTTGCTGCCCCATCTCATTTCTTGTGTCAAAAAGCACGTCAGACTTGTCCTTGAATTGCCGGAAAAAGGTTCTCTCCGTCACACCTACAAGGCTTGCAATCTCTTGCACCGTCGTATTTTCATAGCCTTTTTCCATAAATAATTTCGTGGCCGCCGCCTGCAGTTTCTCTTTACTATTCATTTTACCATTCCTATTTTTGTAGTTTTTTACAATTTATCAAAAATGTCAGTAACTGACATTTTTTATTGACAACAGTATCCAGCAAGCGCATAATGATCTCGAATGTCAGTCACTGACATCACTTTATCAAAAAGAAGGAGAGAACACAATGAAAATCACAGTTCTCGGCTCACTCGGCAATATCAATCGTGTCTACCTTCCACGCCTCATCGCAGACGGTCACGATGTCACCGTCATCACAAGCTCCAAAGATCGGATCGCCGACATCGAAGCGCTCGGCGCCAAGGCTGCTGTCGGCTCAAACCGTGACGTCGACTTCCTCACCAAGGCTTTCACAGGCAGCGACGTCGTTTACCTCATGATTTCTGGCATCAATTTTGCCACTGGCACGGATATGTGGCAGACCTCCATCGAGCTTTCTGAAGATTACAAGACTGCCGTTCTAAACTCAGGCGTGAAAAACGTCATCAACCTCAGCTCAGTCGGCGCTGACAACCCCAACGCCGGCATCCTTTACAGCTATCATTTTGCAGAAGACGCGCTCAACTCGCTCGAAGGCGTGAACGTTGTTCATATCCGCCCTGTCGGCTTTTACAGCAATCTTTTTGCCGACATGCAAAGCCTCAAAGCCCAGCGAATCCTCTTCAGTCCAATTTCAGCCGACATCCCGCAAGGGTGGGTCAGCCCAGTTGATATCGCGGACGTCGCTTACGCTCTGATTTCTCACACCCCAGTGGGAAAAAGCACGAAATTCGTAGTAAGCGATTGGGCCACAAGCAACGACTGGCTAAATGCTCTTGCTGAAAATGATGTCGAAGCCAAATTCCAACAAATTCCCGTCGAAGCTCTCGCTGAAAATATGAAGAAAATCGGCTTCCATGAAAATACCGCCAACGGCTTCGCCCAATTGTACCGCGCGGGTGAAAACGCCGACGAATTCTACGCCAGCCTCCGTGCCACCGACTACCACCTCGGCAAAGTCAAGATTGGAGACTTTGCAAAGGTTTTTGCAGATGTATATAAAAAATCAGTTTAAACCATTTTGGAGACTGTTTAAGTAAGAAAACGCGCCATAGCGCGTTTTTTCTTTCGTTAACAGCTAATTTTTATTTTGGATTACAAACCGTCTTAATACCTCCACAAAAACTTGCCCTTATTTATGGTACGGTTCCCCCCGATTAATCTTCACCGCCCGATAAATCTGTTCCACCAGTACCAATCGCATCAGCTGATGTGGCAAGGTCATCCTTCCGAAGCTCAGCTTTTGCTGGGCTCGACGGAGGACTTCGTCAGAGAGACCATGGCTGCCGCCAATGACGAAGACAACATGGCTTGTACCGTAGGTGCCGAGCTTGTCCAATTCCTCTGCGAGTTCTTCCGAACTCCACAGTTTGCCGTCGATGGCGAGTACAATGACATGTGCTTCACTTTTCACGTGAGCAAGAATGCGCTCTCCCTCTCGCTCCTTGACCTGCCGAACCTCCGTCTCGCTCAGTGTGTCAGGAGCCTTTTCATCGGCTACTTCGATCATTTGAAATTTGATGTATGGCCCCAGCCGTTTAGCATATTCCTGAATGCCCATGACCAAATATTTCTCTTTTAACTTGCCAACACCTATAAGTTGAATAAACAAATTCCATACCCCTATCTATGTCGAATGATAATGTAAAATCGTATTTACGATTCCGAACTAAAAACATACCTGTAACATAGTTATTTTAGCACCTGAAACGCCTCTTACCTATCTATTTCCTCTCCGATAAGAGCCTATCCCTAGTTCAGATCATCACAATGGAATGCTCTAAGCTCTGTATTCATCAAGACACTGTATTAGCATCTGTCGATATTCGCTGATTTGCTCCGCTGTCGCTGACTCCCGTAATGATTCAAACAATGCTGTACATTTCTTGAAATTACGATCGTTACCCGACTGATCAGCTAGTTGCATCGCCTGTAAAGTAAGTCCCACTGCATCCTGTAATCTATCGTACTTCCGATAGTACAAAGCCAAGTGATAGCAGTAGCTATAATAGTAAGATATGTTCTCTGCGTCTTCATAACTCTCGAATTCATCAATCTGCTCTGCAAACGTATGTAAGATATCTGCCACATCCAAATGATACATAAGCGCTGCCTGTAATATGGTATTGAGCCCCGGTAATATTTCCTCTAGATTATCCTGCAAAAAGGCTACATATTCCTCAATCAGCTCTATATTTCCAGACAAAATATCCACTGCATATAAATTAGTCTTAGCTAAAAACCTGAATTCCTCGACAACCTGATTGTCTTCTTCCTCTAAATCCTCCATCCACCCTAGCTCAGCATACTTATAAATGTACTCCCTTGCCTGCTCATATGCACCTTGGTTCTGGTGTGCCATTCCACACATCAGGTGACTGAGCCCAAAATAATATACCAACGGACGCTCTAAATTGACATGCGGGATGGGTAATTTCATTGCTTTATGATACTGCCGTTCTTCGTAGATACGCTGGACACATTGATACAAAATATCCGCCGTCTCCATCACCTTTTTCCAATTTTGAAAAGCCACAGCCATCTCCAACATTTCAACAATAATATCCGGTTTGAGTGATTTCAGGATAGAAGTTTCCAAGAGTAGCCTCTCCTTATATTTCCATTTACATCCAATTGTATAGAAAGTGAAAAAGGAGGTCAATATAAAAAGTACTTAAAAGTACGATTTTATGTGTTTTTATTTTGTATAAGATGGTCTGTAACGATATTCTCTCCTCTTCTAACCTTAAGTGGAGGTGATTACATGAGTTTACCAGAAAGTGTTGGAAATCGGATACGGGAGCTAAGAAAGGCTAAAGGATGGACACAGGAACAACTGGCAGAAGCCGCAGGACTTCATTACAGTTATATTGGCGGAGTAGAACGTGGGGATCGAAATATTTCATTGGAGACGTTAGAAAAAATAATTTCAGCGTTAAAAGTTCCAGCCTTTGAACTTTTTCAATTCGATGAACCAACGGATCGAAAACAAATCATAAATGAACTTATGCTACTCATAAATTCAAGAGAAACAACAGAACTCGAAATTCTTACTACTATAACTAGAAACATTGTTGGTTTAGTTGAGCTTCAGCAAAAAAAGAACTGAACTATTCCCTTCTAATTTTTACACTTCCTCTTCTATAAGCTTGTTAAGGTGGTTAATATGACAAAATTACGGAATTCGGTTGGAGAAAGAATTAGAGCAATTCGGAAGGCTAAGGGACTAACACAGCAACAACTTGCGGAGCTTTCAGGATTAGATGATGCATATATCGGATCACTAGAGCGTGGAGAAAGAAACTTTTCGATTGATACTCTGGAGAAAGTGCTAACCGCCTTAAACGTGTCTATCAGTGAGTTGATGTTTTCCGAAGAACATATGACTACAGACGAAATGATTCGGCAAGAGGCGATAGATGAGTTTGTAGTGTTGACCAGCAGATTAAATGATGAGCAGATCAGCATTCTTAGACGTGTTAGTAAAGAAGTTTCACGCGCGTTCGACTAAGTCATTTCACCCTAAAAAGCCTTGAATAAAACCAAAAAAGAGCACCCAACAGGCGCCCTCCAAACCTTTTTATATAAAAATACTCAAGCATACAACATAAAAAAGCTCACTTCATGTCCCAGTTGCTTTAGATAATTATAGATCTGCGAGCGGTGATGGAATACGTGGGTCACGGTCTCAATCTGCCACTGAACCTGTAGATGCCCATGCTCCATATAAAAGGCCTTCGTCGAACGATTCAGATAATCGTCTTCGCTAAGCGAAAGAATGTAAGCCTTATAAGCCTCAAAATTTTGCCTGAAAGTCGCAGCTAAGCGCTCAGGATCTTCCACCCCGGACAGGCTCTTTTCAATCTCCCCTACTTCAGCCTCGGACTTCTCCTGCATAATCGCAAGATCCGAAGCCGGAATAAGCACAAAATGATGCACTAACTCCAGCAACGAGCGGAAATTGTCCTGTGGGCGAAAGCTCCAATCCTCTGGGCGTATTTTACGTATTAAGGCTTCCCCCGTCCGTACCCCGGTCTCCAGTTCATTCAGCAGATGATCGCGAACTTGCAGTGTTCCACTCATATACTCATCTCTCCTTTGCCTATTTCCTCATATTTTGAGTATAGTCGAGGTCCCCGAACGTGTATTGTAAAAATCGGACAACTTCCGAAAGTCCTTAGCCGCAGTAAGCGGGGAAGCTCCATAAAATTTGCGAAAACCACGGATCAGATGCGCTTGGTCAAAAAAGCTGTGCTTTAATGCCAGCCCCGTCCAATCGACGGAACCACCACTCTGAATACTGTGGAGAACGCTCTGGAAGCGGACGACTTCACTGAACTTCTTGGGGCTAATCCCGATCCATTGTCCAAATTTGCGGTTGAGTTGTCTTTCACTGATCGCCTCACGCTCCGCAAGCTCCTTAATCCCCACACTCCCACCGCTCACAAAGATGTGATGCAGCAGGTTTTTCATCAGGTCACAATTGCTTTTCCTACGACTCAGTAGCAGCTGATTAAGATACTGATCCATTATACGCACCCGCTCATTAAAGTCTCGTGCCTCCAAAATACGCTCACCTATGATCTCGACATTTTCAGGCCATATCTCTTCCAAGCGATAATTACCACCTGTAAACAAATAAGTCGGCATCCCATGAAAATAATGTGCTCCACCGGGGAAAAATCTTACTGCAAAAATACGTGTCTCGGACCCTGCTTGTCTGGTAGACACGAACGGATGCGTAAATGTCCCGCAATATGAGAGTTCCTGATGCTTACTCACCGGGTCGTATTCTAATAGAATATCCGTACAACCGTCAGGTAATACTCGGTCCACTGCCTCTCTACCCGATACTCTCATATTCCCTTCAGGGACTTCTTTAGTAACCGGGCCAGACTCCCAATAACAGGCTACGTAGGCTCTCAGCGCAGCAGACGGTTTTTGCTCAATATAATATGTATAGGGGTCACTTCCATTGACTTGAAGCGGACGAAACAGTGAATGCAGCAAAGGGTCCATCCATCGTTCACTCCTGTCTCAGATGTGGTAGGAATAAATACAAAAAGGACGTTTCTCCCCGAAACGCCCGTGCTTGTTTTTTAGACGACCAAAAACTCTGCTTTCTTCTCACATTCCTTGCACTTCACTGGAGGGTCCCAATCCGAAAATTTCGTTTCTTTGAGATCGACGACATCCGGTGCATCCTCGTATTCATCGACGAACATATCAATTGCCAGTTCCACATGCTCTTTACATACCACGTACATTCCAGTTGCATCCCTTTCCGTTTGAAGCTCTTCCTGTTGTAGGTGTGTCAAAACCGCCTTCTTTTGTTCTACCACACTTGACGCGGAAAGGAAAGGGCTTGCCCACTATCCCTGACGTTTGGTCTTAAAAATGAGGAAATTACTGACGTTCAGGTCTTCACGGAAATGGGGATATTTCTCCAGCATACCAGCAGACGGCTTCGGTTCGATCATCCCTTCCAACAACAAACCCGCCTCCACAATGGTCTGTACATAGCTGCCCAGCGTACGGTGAAAATACAAAAGTTTTTCCTCCTGATCATAAGGAATCGCTTGCTCCAGGGGACCTTCGTTGAAATACTGATCCACTTTCCAATACAGCTTTTTCCCTGTCTCATCCTTCACCCATCCACTCTGCGGTGTCAGAAAGCACGGATGCAGAATAGAAAAAATAAAGTTGCCCCCTGGAACTAATAACCGCCGCATTTCGGCAATCGCCAGCTCATAATGAGCCAAATCCTGAATGACCATATTGGATACGATCAGATCAAAACTCTGGTCTTCGAACATCTCCAGCCTCTCCAGATTGCCGTGGTGATATGTAATTCCCATTGCTGACGGTGTCCGCTCTCTTGCAAGCTTCAGCATCTCTGTCGAGTAATCGACAGCTTCCACCAACGCGCCCTCCTGAACCATTTTCCGGCTCAGGTAACCTTCGCCACACCCGGCATCAAGCACTTTTTTACCTGCGATCAGTCCCATACACTCTTGCAAAGCAGGATTTAGCAGCACTTCACGAGACCGATCCCCTTCTTCGGTGTACTTGGCAGTAAAGTTTTCTGCATGCATGTTCCAGCGTCGAATGGCCTCTTCGGTGTTCCACTTATTCATATTCATCTCCTTCTTTCTTTTGGTATTTGAGGGGGCCATAGATTCTACACTCATTTCTGTATTTTTTCAATAATAACGCTTACAAAATTAAAATATCTAATTAGCACATGATTTTTACATGAATTATACAGGTATTCCATATTAAAATAATATGATAGTGTTTAATAGAAAGCGCTTTCAAAAATAACTTTGTAAAGGGGCCTGTTATGTTAAAACGAAGACCCATTTCATTGCTGTCGTTGACGCTTGCCATTACCTTATTGTTATCCACGTTCGCATCCGTTGCCGCTGCTGCTGAAACGGACGGACAAGCACAGCCAGCCGCTGCCATCGGCAATATGCAGTCATATGTGGAAGCCATGCAGCCCGGATGGAATTTGGGAAATTCGCTGGATGCTGTCGGGGCGGACGAGACCGCCTGGGGCAATCCGCGCATTACCCAAGCTTTGATTCAGCAAATTGCTGCCCAAGGGTACAAAAGTATTCGCATTCCCGTCACCTGGGATAAGCATATTGGAGCCGCACCAAACTATACGGTTGAGTCTGCCTACATGAACCGTGTGGAAGAGGTAGTTCGCTGGGCACTGGATGCCAATCTGTATGTCATGATTAATGTCCATCATGATTCATGGACGTGGGTAAGCAGTATGGAGCCCAAGCATGATGAAGTGTTAGCTCGCTATAACGCATTATGGACACAAATTGCCGACCGCTTTAAAAATCAGCCTCACAAGTTGATGTTCGAAAGTATTAACGAGCCCCGGTTTTCTGAAGGGGGAACAACGGATGAAGCGAAAATGAATCAGATGCTTCATGAGCTAAATGTATCCTTCCACAAAATCGTTCGTGCCTCCGGTGGTAAGAATGCCACTCGTCCTCTTGTTCTATCCGGTCTGGATGCTTCACCTGCCCAAGCCAAGATTAGCCAGCTTTACAACACAATTACTGGGCTGAACGATCCCAATCTGATTGCGACCGTTCACTATTATGGCTTTTGGCCTTTCAGTGTAAACATTGCCGGGAATACAACATTTGATAAAGTTGCCCAAGATGATATTATTCAAACATTTGATAATGTCTATAACACCTTTGTAGCCAAGGGAATTCCGGTTATTGTCGGTGAATATGGCCTGCTCGGCTTCGATAAGCATACAGGTGTTATTGAACAGGGCGAAAAGCTAAAATTTTTTGAGTTTGTGACCCATTACATGAAAGAGAAGAAAGTAACAGGTATGCTCTGGGATAACGGCCAGCACCTAAACCGGACAACGTACAAGTGGTCTGATCCTGAACTCTTTAATGTTATTAAGGCCAGCCTGAAAGGACGTTCCTCCAATGCAGCTAGTGATCTCATTCATTTGAAGAAAGGCTCTCCTGTTCAGGAAACCAAGGTCACTCTAAACCTGAATGGCAACCAGTCAAAATCACTCCATGCCAACAGCAAGCAACTGAAACAGGGGACCGACTACACGCTGAGTGGAGACACATTAACCTTCAAAGCCAGCTTGCTCACCAGCCTAATAACTTCCGGTAAATATGGTGAGAATGCCGTAATGACCGCCAAGTTTAATAAGGGGGCGGATTGGAATTTTAGAGTCGTTGTGTATGATACACCAAAATTAAGTGCTGTCGAAGGGACTACTCAAGCCTTTACCATTCCAACAGACTTCCGTGGTAGCCAGCTTGCGACGATGGAAGCCGTGTATACGAATGGTGGAAATGCCGGTCCACAGGATTGGACACCTTATAAAGAATTTGGCAATACTTTTGCCCCTGCCTATGATACCCATGGCATCAAGCTGCTGCCTGAATTCTTCAACAGTGTGAAAGATGGCGAAGTCACACTGAAGTTCCACTTCTGGAGCGGAGATGTGGTGACATACAAAATCACCAAGAGCGGAACCCGTGTGACAGGCGTGACGTCTTAATCTAAGGCACAGCAGAAATCGAAAAAAGGCGTTCCCGGAAATAAGCCGGAGAGCGCCTTCTTTATAGTTAAGCCTATCATTCAACCTTAGCCTTCCGGCTTATCTGTTAATTTTAACGTCACCGACTCTTCCTTGCCTGCCCGGTAAAAGGTAACTTTCAGCTCATCGCCAATCTTCTTGTTATCGTACAGGTAGCGACGCAAATCAAGCGTAGAGTTAATCGGTTCGCCATCAAACGCCGTAATGACATCGTTCAGCTTCAAGCCGCCCTCCTTGGCAGGACCATGGGCCTCCAGAACAACGGCCCCATCTTTCACGCTGTCAGGCAGCTTGAGTTCCTTGCGCTGAGTTTCATCCAGCGGTGCATATTCATTATTAAGATCCACCGTGTACACCCCCAGATAAGGGCGGGTGATCTTGCCGTCCTCAACCAGTTCATTCACCGTCTTCATTACTTCATTGGCGGGAATGGCAAAGCCCAATCCTTCCACACCTGTATCGGCGATTTTCATCGTATTGATGCCAATCACGCGTCCGTCCAGATCGACCAGCGCTCCACCGCTGTTTCCTTCATTAATCGCTGCATCGGTCTGAATCACATGCTGCTCCCAATCATATACGCCATCCTGATTGATGGAAATCGGAATAATTCGATTCGTATAGCTCACAATGCCAGAGGTCAGCGTGTCTCCCAATCCGAGTGGATTGCCAATCGCAATGACCGTCTCGCCCAGACGAAGTTTGCTGGAGTCCCCGATATCCGCTACTGTGCTAATGCCTTTATCATCAACGGCCAGTACAGCGATATCACTAATGCGATCCTTTCCGACCAGCTTCGCCTCTTTTCTGACACCGTCTACGGTTACAATATCCAGATCATCCGATCCCTCGATGACATGGTTGTTCGTCATAATAAAGGCTTTGCCTGAGCTCACACGGAAAATGACGCCCGATCCAAGCGCTGATTGTTCCGTACTGTTACCGTCTTCCCCTTTCAGGTTTACGATGCTGACGACAGCTGGGCGTATCTTGGCTGCCGCTTGCACAATCCGGTCATACGGATCGCCCGCTGCTTGCCGCAAGGGATAATGACTTGCTCCGGTTACTGCTGTAGTGGAGGGGAGACCTGTAATAAAGCTGAACAGCAGCACTGCAACCACTGCACTAACCGCACCGCTGATGACAGCAGCCTGCACCGGACTTACCCGGCGATTCCTGTGCGGCCAACGTCCCCGTCCTCCGCGACGTGCTTTAAATGCTGTTTTTTTAGCCGCACGTGTGGACACCTTCGTTGAATAAAAATCATCTTCAAACAAGCCCATGCTAATCCTCTCCCCTTCGTTGTCATGCACCGACACTCACTAAAAAATTAGGGCTATTCGGGCTTGCGCCAACCTATGCTACAGAGAACCTGCTCCGTTGAACATCACAAATGGATTGAATATCCCCCACCATCGGAATTCAGCAACTAATCGTTTCGGTCTACTTATTAATCACCACAAATAGCACTTTCCTAAGCAACCAAATCTCATAAATTAGCATACACGCCAAATTTGACCCCGAATAGAGGGAAAAAGAGGAATGATTTCCAAACCAATGGACTACAATAGTAACAAGTCTTCTATTCTATTACAAAATGATCGTCTCATAGAGACGTTCTGGCTTGTTCCCGTCCGCTTAAAGCAGCCTATACTTTCGATGAGAGCCTTCCTTCAGAAAGCTTTCTGTTGTTAGCTTTATTGTATCACAGCACCTGGCAAAACCACAGGCAGAACCAAGCTTATTGCACGCCATTTTAAAAATATTTTTACAGGAGGAATATAAGATGAACTCCCATCGTTCCGCTATGGATGAAGTTCGCATGGCAGCCAAGCTTGCGGATTTGAAAGACGAGCACTACCGGAATACACTGGCGCTAAGTACATTGATTGAACTACTGGTGGACAAAGGCATAGTGACCCGTGAAGAGGTCGAGCGCAAAGCCGCCGAGCTGGACAGCTTTATGGCTCACTTACCTTATCCCAAGGTGTAGGACGATCATAATACGTATCACACAATCGAAACTCACTATCCTTGTAAAAACAGCCGCGGTCTTCCATCGCATCGCGTACAGTCATCTTCGCAAGTTCCATCATATTGTGGTCGCGGCTCAAGTGTGCCAGATACGTTCGCTTTGTCCGTCCGGTCAACAGCTCGCTAAGAATCGCTCCTGCCATCTCATTGGATAAATGGCCGATATCACTGAGAATACGGCGCTTGATGTTCCAAGGATAACGACCCATACGCAGCATTTCTACATCATGATTAGCCTCCAGCACCAATACATCTGCGTCTGATATCGCTTGTTTTACCTTATCACTGACATAGCCGAGATCGGTTGCTACGCTAAGCTTCTCTGCCCCATCATAAAAGCTGTACCCTACGGGCTCAGCCGCATCATGGGAGATGCCAAAAGACTCTACACGCAATGACTCAAATTCCCTTGTCGCGCCTGTCTCCAATATTCTGCGGTTATCATCCGCAATTTGCCCAACAGCGTTGCTAATGGCAAACCATGTCTTCTCGTTAGCATATATAGGTAAATTATATTTACGCGCCATGGCGCCTAGTCCTTTAACATGATCGGAATGCTCATGTGTGACCAAAATACCATCCAACTCTTCTCCGCTCAGATCGCGTTCTTTCAGCAATTCGTCAATACGCTTTGCGCTGAGACCTGCATCGATGAGCAATGTCGTGTCTTCGTTCCGCACAACGGTAGCGTTGCCGGTCGAACCGCTCGACAGCACGGTAAAAGAAATCCCCATATCTGTTCAAGACCCTTCTGTATGTTCTGTCTTTGGACTAATGACATCTCCGTTCATCTGTACATAATACACACCTTTTCCGTTGTCCAGCATAAACCGCCACACCGGGGCAGCCACCTGGCTATCGGAGTTAAAGGTCTGTCCGTAATACCCTAGCCGGATATCCTTCACTACGGAGTCACGCGGCAAATAGCCGTCGATCAACCTCGCCAATGCTTTGGACGCAGGCAGCATTTTCTTTGCCTCATCCGAGGGCTGGAGCTCCACCTGAATTTTGCGATACCCTGTAATCTTCTGATTGCTGTAAAACAGAGCCAGCTTCACATTAAAGAGCGGCCACTTGCCCTGTACCAACGGATGTAGCACAAAAGCATCTGCCTGTCCAGATACGAGCTCCTCCTGAACATCCAGCGGATCGTACTGGTAGCTATCGATGTCCTTGATTTGCGGCTCCAGTGCCTCCACTAGCGCATCATGAGTGAATACCAGCTTGCTGTCCACCGGTCTCAGCAACTGCACAAGTTCATCCTTCTCTCCACTATGGACATAGGTGTAAGACAGCTTGGGCAGCTGCGGGGTATCTCCGGGAATCGGAGCCAACACCTGAATGCTTTTCTCTTCCATTAAACGCTGCGTGTTTTCATCCAGTGAAGTAAAATCCAGATTCGGCCCGGCCGTTTCCTGCGCATCATGCCACAGTTGATAACCCAATACCACATTGAGCAGCAAAAATGTACAGATCAGTACGTTTTTAGCGCGGCTCCAATCCATTCCCATTCCCCCTTCCTATCATCGCTTTGTCTCTTGGTCTGATTTCGTTGGTGTTGTATTGGATGCTGTCGTTACAGGAACAGCATGAATCTCTGCCGCAGAACCATCGCTGAACGTAACACGCCACTCAGGGACAAGCTTCAATCCGTCATTGATCAGCTCCGGCTGATATACAGGAGTCAGATCCCTAATCGACTTGCCATCGCCTACCATTTGCAGTTGCTTCTCCAAGGCTTCGCCACCTGGCAGCAACACCTTTCTCGAGGATTGCTCCCCGCCCTTGAGATATAGCAGCGAACGATCATAGACAGATGCCGTCTCCTGCTGGATTTGCAATGAAATCGTACCAAAGCGGAACGATGGCGTGTCCAGCACCGGGTAAGCACCATAATACTGCTGGAACATCACACTTGTGCGATTTTCATCGCTGCTCCTCAATTTCATCTGATATGAAGCATCCCAACCGCCATGCTGATTTACAAAATCAACTGCGGCCAATACGTCCCTAATCGGACTGCTTCCATCTGCCCCTGGTGCACTGGGATCGGTATAGCTCATCCAACGTTGATCCTGCTTGATCTGTAGACTACGCTTGCTATCTGTATAAATTTGGGAACCATCTTTTTCCTGAATATTGCGCGTAATGCCTGGATCGAAAAATAAATTTCGCTGCATCTGTTCCGTCGTAAACAACCCGGCATATACCACAGGCTGTACAGTCTCCAGGTCATTCACGGGAATGTAGTACTGATTATTCACCAGCTTGTACAACGGAGCATTTTTCCCAAAATTCACATGCTGCCGAATGTCTTCTACCGTCATATCGAACTGGTTCGCCTCATACACCACATCGCCTCTAGCACTAAAAAAGAGCGCGTGCGGCTTGGCATTCTTTTCGTCGATATAGATCCAGATGCGGTTAATCGTCTCTCCCTGAAACACCGAATCCGGCGTCAGACGCATAACCCGTTCCAGTAATGAAACCGGAACTCCGCCTGAAAATGATAGTTCGATCCCCTCATTCTCACTGCGAATCCGTGCCCAGTCCGCTGATTGGATACTCCGACGTTGGAAATTGTTAAAACTTCGGCTTTCCAGCCGTGTATAAATTAAATCGTAAAAAGTAACCCCCGGATAAAAAACGGTATGTTTCTTCTCACCTTGATGAATTAGCATCCTATCAGGGAATACAAGATTTTCAATCTTTTTCTCCTGCCCCATGCTTTCGGTTTTGACATAGTTCGTTTCTGAGGTGATTACAGAATCACTGCCCGGAAGACGGTAGATCAAAAAATAAGTCTGAACCAGGCTGGAAGCCACCAGCAAAACAAGCGTCCAGGACTTCAAACGTTCCTTCACTGTGCTTCCCTCCCTTCACCCGACATAGGCAGCGTAAAAGTCGTACAAGTTCCCTGACCATATTCGGACTCCAGGAAAATCTGACCTCCATGGGCCTTTACAATTTCCCGGGCAATCGACAGCCCCAGTCCCGTGCCACCCATATTGCGCGATCTCGCCTTGTCCACACGATAAAACCGTTCAAAAATCCGGTCCAAATCTTTTTTTGGTATGCCAATTCCAGTATCCTGCACCGAAATAGCCAGCATGCCCTCATTGTTGCGGCGAGCTTCGATCCGAATACTTCCACCTTCTGGCGTATATTTCAATGCATTGGACATCAGATTGTCCAGCACCTGATCAATCTGATCGCGGTCGATTACGACCTTGCCAATCCCCTGCTCTACGAACATGCCTGAGCGAATGTGATTTTCCTTCATCTGAAAAGAAAACCGATCCGCGACCTCGTCCAGCATCTCCATCACATCGGCAGGCTGCATCCGCAAAGGCGCTTCATTGGAATCGAGCCGCGACAGATGCAGCAAATCTGTAACCAACCGGATCATACGCTCCGTCTCATTGCGTATAACACCCACAAAACGCTCTGCGAGCTGCGGCTCAGCCATCGCGCCGTCATCCAGCGCTTCAGCGTAGCTGCGGATCGTCGTCAGCGGTGTGCGCAGCTCATGGGATACATTAGCGACAAATTCACGCCGCGTCGTCTCCATTTCCTCCTGCTCTGTCACGTCTTGGAGCACGGCAATCGTACCCGTAATGCCAAATTCACGCCGATGAATCGGCGTAAAGGTCACACGGATGACGATGGGTTCATCCTGACCGGCTGGCTCCAGCTGCAAGAGCGTAGAAGCGGACGAGCCGCTGTACAGAGCCTCAGTTTCCTCGGGGTCGATCCCCAGTAGTACCGCAATATGTCTGCCAGTCATTTCATTCTCGTTCACGCCCAGCATGGCGCTGGCGCGGCGATTGACCAGAATGACCCGGCCATGATCGTCAGTAGCGACCACACCGTCGCTCATATTGGTCAAGATGGAGGAGAGCTTTTCCTTCTCCTCCTCATTCTGCGACAATGCCTCACGCAGACGTCCTGTCATATAGTTAAAGGCCACGCTCAGCCTACCGATTTCATCTTCGCCAAACACCGGCATCTGCTGGTCAAATTTGCCCTCAGCGACCTCTGTTGCATGACGTGTCATCACTTTGATCGGATGCGTAATCGTGTGGGCCAATACCACGCCCAGCACAGCCGTCAACGCGAGTGCAATCAGCATACCTGAGAGAAACACATTGTTAATGCGTTTCATCGTATCGTACAGCTCAGCCATCGAAGCAGCGATGTACACCGCACCGACGATTTTGCCTTGGCTGATGACAGGCTTGGCGACGACCTTCTTGCGGACGTTATCCTCGTCCACCATATATTCCTCGTTATCACGGATTCCTTGAAGTGCGCGGCTAACCACTGTCTGCGTATTTTTACGTCCGACATAGTCAGCGTGGGAGCCTTGAGAAGTAATCAGTACTTTACCACTGGCATCCAGCACCTGAATTTCCGCGCCGCTGAAATCAAACAAGTTATTTACGCGTGCACGCAGACTTTCGACGCTATCTTCTTCCATTTTGCCATCACTGCCGCTCAGATCCTGCTCCGCCAGCACGGACAGCATTTCCGCCCGTGCTTGCAAATCCTGCGTAAAATTACTCGTCAAAGAGTTCTTCATCGAGCTGACAAAATAGACTCCAATCAACTGCATGGCCACCAAAATAAGCAGTACATAGATAATAATCAACTTGGCATGAATGGTGCGAAAGAAAGACAGCCATCTCATGCCCGCAGGCCACCTTTGCCCCCGCTAACGATATATCCGAGGCCACGGCGTGTCAGAATGGTCTCCGGCTTGCTCGGGTTTTCCTCAATCTTCTCGCGCAGCCGCCGGATCGTCACGTCTACCGTCCGCACATCCCCGTAGTATTCAAATCCCCATACTGCTTGAAGCAAATGCTCGCGAGTCATGACTTTGCCTGCATTTTTCGCCATATAATATAGAAGCTCATACTCGCGATGCGTCAGGTCAAGTGGAGTTCCGTTTTTATAGGCTGTATACATATCCGCATCAAAAAAGAGATCGCCTACGCGCAGCCCCTGCTTATCCTCCTGTGGGCGGCTTTCCGGCGTGCCCGCCACGCCGCGTTGCTGTCTACGCATCTGTGCCTTCACCCGTGCCAGCAATTCCCGTGTGCTGAACGGCTTCGTCACATAATCGTCCGCCCCCAGCTCCAGCCCTAGCACTTTGTCGATTTCCCCGTCCTTGGCAGTCAGCATAATAATGGGCGTCTGGAGCTGATGTCCCCGCACCTCGCGGCATACGTCCATACCGTCCATGCCCGGCAACATCAGGTCCAGCAAAATCAGGTCTGGCTGTTGCTTAACCGCGATATCCACCGCGCTGATTCCATCGAAGGCACAAATCACCTGGTAGCCCTCTTTTTCCAAATTAAATTTCAAAATATCAGCGATAGGTTGTTCATCATCCACTACTAGAATTGTCCCCTGCATACAGCGTTCACCTCTTCTCACGGATCATCATCTATCATTAACTTTCGTTTGTTAGCGCCCATAAGATGCTTATTCTATTCTATCATACCCATACGCTATTCCATTACTTTTCCAGACCCTTTTCTTTACGCAGAAAAAAACCATGCCTGCACCTGCTGTTAAGCATGCAGAAAAACATGGCCTTTCTCCTTGTTCTTCGTCAATCATGTAGCTAACGATATAAGCATCAAATCTATCTTAAATACGTCATGGGATTGCGTGCCGTATTATCTTTGCGAATTTCAAAATGCAGATGCGTTCCTGTCGAGCGTCCGGTGCTCCCCATAACTCCGATAGACTCACCTTGTTGAACAACCTGTCCTACATGAACGCCAATGCTGCTCAAATGCCCGTACACCGTCTGATAGCCGTTGCGATGATCGATCATAATAACATTGCCGTATCCATTCTGCTGGCCTGCAAATGTTACTACGCCTTCGTCAGATGCGTGAATATCAGGACTGCCAACCAAATCGACGCCCTCATGCATACGTCCCCAGCGTGCGCCAAAGCTACTCGACATCGTAGCGCCAGACACCGGCCAAGCGAACTGTCCGGAACCTTCTCCCACGACCTTCGTTCCTCTCAGAACCACCTCGGTAACAGAAGGCTGTAACACCTTTTGACCAAGCCATTCCTCTTGCACGACCTCACCGTTCTCCTTGGTCAAACGATAGTCCATCTCTTTAAGACCTGCTTGTCCCGGTCTGACGACTTTCGTAACTCCTGCCTTCAATTCATCGCTCTGGCGAATCTCTATTTCAGGCTCGATGGCGATCTGCTCGACGACCTTTTCTACCGTTCGTACCGTAACAGGTGCCTTTGGAGCCGTGACTTTTAATTCGTCCCCAATTTGCAAATACAATTCACGCAAGCCAGGATTGTTCTGCTTAATCTCCCAAGCCGTCATATCGAATTTAGCAGCAATGGATGACAAAGAATCGCCTTCCTGCACTGTATACGTTATAGGCGCTTCACGCCCCTCGGTTAGTACTTTAACCGCTTCTGCCTCTGTCAGCACCTTGTTCGGATCTGCTTTCACCGGCTCATACGCAATTTTTTCACGGATGCTGGCAGACTCCAACCATGCCTTGGGCGCCTTAGTGCTTGCGCTAGCATGACTACTCCCCACGGATGTTTTGCGAACCAGCCCCTTGATGCCTGTCGCCGTACCTTCACCTGCAGGTGTGTATTTCTTCTGCACTTGCTTTAAAGCCGCTTGTGCAGTCGCTTTATCCTTTACAATGCCAACCATCTGTCCGTTGACCTTCACTTTTACTCCTTTGGCATAGGCAGTCAGCATGCCGTCCAGCTTCTTCAGCGTGGCTGCGCTATCGATATCCGCCTTATATGCCTTTTCCGTGCTCGTCGTTACTGCGCTCGTATTGAGCACCATTTCCACGTCAGGATACTTGTCTTTATACTGTTTGCTCTTCGTTGTATACAGCTGCTTAAGCTGCTGCTCATTCAGGATACTGCCGACCTCAACGCCTTTAACATACACTTTATAATAAGGAACTGTATTGGCTCCAACATACTGATTGCTAGCAAAAATAAGACCGCCAACAATCACAATGCCGCCTGCCGCCCAACTTAACCATCTTTTCCGTCCGCTCCACCATGTTGCTATTTTCCCTGCTTTATCAGCAGAATTGCCCTCAACACTTGAATTTCCACTCCTGTGGTCTGGTGATAACTTCCCCTTAGAAACCTCCATGGTTCTCTCCTTTTCAGCATATCCTATCTCTATTAAATGCGTTCATTATTGTTTTTTCACATGATAAAAGTAGCCCTTTTACAAGCTTATCTATGATAATAGTCGCTATCTAGCATTGCATAGTTACGTAAAAGGTTTCAAAAATTTAACCTTTTCACAACACAGTTTACTTTAACATAGCTTTTACAAAGAATTCAACTACACCCCAATTACTTCCTAACACGCAAAAAAATCCGCGCCTGGCGCGGATTCTACAGTCCTGTTTTGAGCATTAACATTGCCCATACATTTCATGCGTTTTATTTATGCATTATTTAAGCATACCCATCAACTTGTTATATTCCTCTTTGGTCAAATACTTCGCAAGCACCTGCTGAATATCTTGCAGCTCCTGCTCGGTGAGACCGCCTTCCATGGCGGCTGATATTTTCTGCATCTCCTCCGGCGGTAGTTTATTCATGAGAATCGTAAAAATCTCCTGCTTCTGAGCCGCCGGTAAATTGTTCTTTTTCTCTGTCAGATGGTCGGGCGTAATGACCAAATCATGACCTTCGATACTCGTTTCGGGTGTAGCTGTACCTTCTGCCTGCTGACGCGACTCGCTGCCTGGTGTTCCCACCGATGTGGCCCCTTCCTGAGATCCCTTTCCATTGGATGAGCCACCAGCTTCATGTCCACTTTCTTCTAGGCCCTGTCCCATGACAGGCAAAGCATTATCAGGCGGTGTTACACCTCCAGAGTCGCTCCCTGTCGTCTTGCTCTTCCCTGTGCCTGTACTTTGGTCAGTACCAGCGCTGCCTTTTAGCCAACTCCATCCCCATATCGGCTGGTGATCAAGCTGAATGTTAAACTGCCGCAGCAGTGATTGAACATAGGCATTCACGACCACACCGGTCACTGCCAGTGTCAGCGCGCTGACCAGCACCACCGTCATTCCTTTTTTAAGCAGCCATCCAAGCCACCTCATATCCCGTTACCTCCTTATACGCATCTTGCCATGTGTACATCATGAAGTGCATATAGACCAGTATTGACGAGATATGACGATTTTTAACCCTTGGAATATGTAAAACTAGCACAAACACAACTACACAGAAAAAAGGAGAGAAAGGAATTAACCACCTCTCTCTCCTAATCGTGCAGGAATAGCTATATTTTAGAACAGGCATGACGCCTTCATAGAATCCTATAGATGTCTTACAAATAAATCGGAAGCACTTGGTTCGTTTGATCGCGGTTACGACCAACCGAGAAAATAGCGATTGGAATGCCTGTCAGCTCGGATACGCGTTGTACGTAATTGCGTGTATTCTCAGGCAGTTCCTCCAACGTTTTTACGCCAGTAATATCTTCGCTCCAACCTGGCAATTCCTCATAAACCGCTTCGCATTCCGCCAGCATTTTCAAGCTAGCTGGATAATGCGTGATGATCTCGCCGCGGTATTTGTAGCCTGTACAGATTTTGACTGTTTTCAGGCCTGTCAAAACGTCCAGCGAGTTCAGGGAAAGACCCGTTAATCCACTGACACGACGGGCATGACGGACAACGACGCTGTCAAACCAGCCAACACGACGAGCACGTCCTGTAACCGTACCGTACTCATGACCTGTTTCACGAATGTAATCGCCGACTTCATCGTTCAACTCCGTTGGGAAAGGTCCATCACCTACACGAGTTGTGTATGATTTAGCTACACCGATCACTTGTTGAATTTTGGACGGGCCTACACCGGAACCGATACATACGCCGCCAGCCGACGGGTTAGAGGACGTAACATATGGATACGTACCTTGGTCGATATCGAGCATAACGCCTTGCGCACCTTCAAACAACACCTTACGATTAGCATCGATTGCATCGTTCAGCACAACAGACGTATCCGCTACATAAGGACGAATAAACTCAGCATATTCCAGATACTGTTTCAATATTTCTTCAACATCCAGCGGCTCACCGCCGTATACTTGCTCAATCACCTGATTCTTTTCCTTCGTTAAATGGCGCAGTTTCTTTTCGAATTCTTCTGCATCCAGCAAATCAGCAATACGAATACCGTTACGTGCAGCTTTATCCATATAAGCAGGACCGATCCCTTTACGGGTAGTACCAATTTTGTTAGGACCTTTGCGGTCTTCTTCCAGCACATCCAACGTCATATGGTAAGGCATAATGACATGTGCGCGGTCACTAATGACCAAATTTTTTGTGGAAAATCCATTATCATGAATATAAGTAATTTCTTCAATAAGAGCGGCTGGATTCACTACCATGCCGTTGCCAATAACACACTTTTTATCTTCATAAAAAACGCCGGATGGAATCAGGCTCAGCTTATACTTTTTACCGTCAATGAGAATCGTATGACCAGCATTGTTTCCGCCTTGGTAACGGGCCACCACTTCAGCGCTTTCCGCCAGATAGTCCGTGATTTTACCTTTGCCTTCGTCTCCCCATTGTGTTCCCACAACGACTACAGTTGACATGTTTCATTCCTCCGTGGAGTGCCCACAGACACTCTGATTTTGAGCTGACGCGCTAACACATATCTGGCTTCAACCGCCTCAGCGGGCAGATATGAAGCGTTCTCGGACAGCAGGAAAAAACGTCCGTCGCAGACATTCCGCAAGTTCGGAAAGCCCCGGGCGTAATGATCTCCCGCTACGTTGAAGCAGCACTATAAGTGTACCAGTACCATTTTTCAAAGTCAAATAAAAAGCGAACATTATATTACATGAAAATAGTATTGTTCGTAATTGAGAGTTTCAATCGTTCTATGAAAATATATGAATTCTATAAAAAAGACTCTCTCGAAATCGCGATACCCGCGTCGAAAGAGCCTTTTCTAAACATACTAATATATTAACCGGCGAACGCATCCGAATGGGCACGCTCGTAATTAGCGAATTTATTATAATTTTTAAGAAATACCAACTCTACCGTACCGACCGGGCCGTTACGCTGCTTGGCAATGATAATTTCAATAATATTTTTCTTTTCTGTTTCCTGATTATAGTAATCATCCCGGTACAGAAACGCAACGATGTCAGCATCCTGCTCGATGGAACCCGATTCCCGCAAGTCACTCATCATTGGCCGTTTATCTTGACGCTGCTCTACACCCCGACTCAGCTGGGAAAGGGCGATTACAGGCACTTCAAGTTCACGGGCGATTTGTTTCAATGTCCGTGAAATTTCGGATACCTCCTGCTGCCGGTTCTCGCCCGCTTTGCCGCGTCCGTGAATGAGCTGCAAGTAGTCAATAACGATCATACCCAGTCCCTTTTCCGCCTTGAGACGGCGGCATTTGGCTCGGATATCAGCCACAGTGATGCCGGGCGTATCGTCGATATAGATTTCCGCCTCTGACAAGGCTGCAATGCCCATCGTCAGCTTCGCCCAATCGTCATCGCCCTTAATTTCACCTGTCCGCATGACGTTCGCGTCCAAGTTAGCCTCGGCACAGATCATCCGCTGCACGAGCTGAGCCGCCGACATTTCCAGACTGAAGATGGCAACCGTCTCTTTTGCCCGTACTGCAACGTTTTGTGCAATATTCAGGGCAAATGCCGTTTTACCTACAGATGGACGAGCAGCCACAATGATCAAGTCATTGCGCTGGAAACCCGCCGTCATCTTGTCCAGGTCAACGAATCCGGATGGAATTCCGGTTGTGTTCCCCTTGTTCTGATGCAGCAATTCAACGCGGTCAAACACTTCCATCACGACATCGCGGATGGCAATAAAGCCACTGCCTGAGCGCCCGTTGGAGATTTCCATAATCTTGCGCTCAGCATCGCTCAGCATACCGGCGACATCCTCGCCACTGCTATAGCCTTCGCTCACAATCTGTGTAGCTGCACGAATCAAGCGACGAAGCATCGCTTTTTCTTCAATGATCTGGGCATAGTAATCCACGTTAGCCGCTGTTGGCACCCCGTGAGCCAACTTCGCCAGATAACTGACACCACCGATATCCTCTAGCTGTCCCTTGTCTTGAATTTTCGAGGTCAGCGTAACCAAGTCAATCGGCTGTCCGGATTCACCCAGCTCAATCATTGCTTCGTAAATCATCTGATGAGCTTTATCGTAAAAGTCCTCGGTCTGCACCCGCTCCATTGCGGTAATCAGTGCTTCGGACTGAAGCAAAATAGACCCGATAACCGCCTGTTCAGCCTCCAGATTTTGCGGAGGAATCCGATCAAAAAATTCGCCGCCCATAATTATTCTTCAGTCACCTGTACTTTCAGCGTAGCTTTGACCTCAGGATGAAGCTTGACGGTCATTTGAGTCACGCCCAACGTACGAATCGGTTCTTCCAGCTCGATTTTGCGTTTGTCCAGCTTGATGCCTGTTTTAGCAACAGCCTCTGCGATTTGCTTGCTTGTAATCGCACCGAACAGACGTCCACCTTCTCCAGCCTTTGCTTTGAGCTGAATTGTTGTCTCTTCCAGCTTTTTGCCGAGTATTTGTGCCTCTTCCTTTTCCTCTTGCTTGCGTTTTTCCTCAGCAGCGTTTTGGTTTTCCAGCGTCTTCATATTTCCTTCCGTTGCTGGGCGGGCAATCCCACGTGGCAACAGGAAATTCGCTGCATAACCGTCCGACACTTCCTTAATCTGCCCCTTCTTACCTTGGCCCTTCATATCTTTAATGAATATTACTTTCATTCAAATAACCCCTCTTCCCCATCAATTTCGGCCAGAACGTCGACCACTCTGCGCTTAGCTTCCTCCAGCGAGCAATCCAGCTGAACCGCTGCGTTTGTCAGATGTCCTCCGCCGCCTAGCCGTTCCATGACGACCTGTACGTTCATGCGTCCGAGTGAACGGGCGCTGATCCCCACCAGGCCGTCAGGACGTTCACTGACCACAAAGGAGGCCAGTACATCCGTCATATTGAGCAATGAATCCGCCACCTGAGCAATCAGGAGCTGCGGTATTTTTTGTCCGGGCTCGGTCACCGCAATTGCGATATGCCCATATATCATTTTAGCATGCTTAATAATTTCCGCCTTAGCAATATATTCATCCAGGTCCTCTTTTAACATGCGCTGGATCATGACTGTATCTGCTCCACTACGTCTTAAGAAGCCAGCGGCCTCGAACGTACGTGAGCCTGTATGCAGGGAAAAATGCTTGGTATCCACCGTAATCCCCGCCAGCAGTGATGTTGCCTCCAGCGGTGTCAGCTGGACTTTCTCATGGATATATTGCAGCAGCTCGGTCACCAGTTCACAGGCCGATGACGCGTATGGCTCCAAATAGATTAGAACAGAATCATTAATAAATTCCTCGCCCCGACGGTGATGATCCACAACCACCACCCGGCTGGCCGTCTGCACCAGACGAGGCTCAATCGTCATTGAAGCCTTGTGCGTATCCACCACAACCAGCAGGCTGTGCTCGGTCATCACCTGAAGCGACTGCTCCGGTGTCATGAGCGCTTGCGACAGCTTCTCATCCTTGTTTACCTGCTCCATCATTCGGTCAATAGACGGATTGGATTTGTCCAGTACGATATGGGCCTCTACATTGTAAAGTGCCGCGGCCTTCCATACACCGATAGCTGCTCCTATTGCATCCATGTCCGGTATTTTGTGTCCCATAATCAGCACGCGGTCGCTCTCCTGCATCAGATCACGCAGCGCATGTGCAATGACTCGGGCTCGCACCCTGGTACGCTTCTCGACAGCATTGGACTTGCCTCCATAAAAGGACAGGCGCTGTCCCGCTTTCACTGCTGCCTGATCCCCCCCGCGTCCAAGCGCCATATCTAGACTGGACTGGGCCAACTCGCCCAGCTCCTTGATACTCTCTGCGCCGAAAGACAAGCCAATGCTCAATGTCATCGGTACTTTCAAATCCGCCGTCATTTCCCTCACGGTATCCAAAATGACGAATCGGCTCTGCTCCAGTTCTTGGAGTGCTTTATGATTCAGCATAATAAGATAACGCTCAGATGACAACCGGCGCAAATAAATATTGTACTGATTGGCCCAAGACGTAATCTCGCTGGAAACCTTCGCAATAAGCGCGGTGCGCTGCTGATCGTCCATTCCCTGAGCAGCCTCGTCCATATTATCAAGCATGACGATACCAAGCGCCAACCGCTCGTTCTCATACTGCTTACGCAGTACAGCGAGCTCCGTCACTTCATACAGATATATCAGACGCTCATCAGGCACGATTAGAAACTGATAATGACGCTCATCATGCTGTAATTCCACCTTTAGTTCACGAGCAGGTTCTTTCGTTTCCTTTTTAGTGCTTAGAGCATTTGCGAGTTGAGGAAACAAATCTTGAAGAGGCTCTCCAATCAATGATTGCTCCTCGAACATCTCACTGGCAAAGCGATTGTGCCATTCTACGGTTCGATTTTCACTGTATAAAATGATACCGAACGGCAGTGTACTGATCGCTTCTCCCTCCACCCGCTTAATCCGGAAGGAAAGACCACTGATATATTGATTCAGTTCCCGACGAAAATCCAGCTCCGTCTTCAGCATCAGTCCGCCGAGCAAGAATGATAGCAGCAGTCCTATCACACCCAGTTCCCAGTTGTACATGGAAATACATATGACAAGCACCAGCAGCAGTAAAAACGCCCAGACCGTCTGATAGCCGTGCCAGCGTTTTTGTAGAAATTTAGGCATGACTGTTCACCCTATTTCTTTGATCTTGTAATAGCTTCACGCAGCGGAAAGGCCAAATCAATAATACCTATAATGCGGAGCGGCTGGAACACCAGAACGACGAGCGACAGCAGCAACGCAATCACCGGGCTCTTTTTACGGCTATGCGTCCAGAAGTATACAAAACCAATGGTCTGGATAATAAAACATGCATGGATCAGCGGTAGCATACTAATGGAGACCGTTTGAATCCAGCTGCTATCGGAAGAATCCGCTATCCATCCAATTACAATTGCCAGCAGATAGTACCAGATCAGCGTACGCGGTAGCATCCACTCGCGGGCAGGCTTCATTTTACGTACCGGCACATCGAGACTACTCAATGCTGGACGTGCCAAAGCATGTGTGATCACTGCCAGTATGAACGAGCTGACAATCATCACATATGGAACTTTACCAATCAGCATTGTACCGAGTTTCTGCGTATCTTCAGCTGTCCAGCTCATATTCGCAAACATCGGATTCGCACTCAAAATCTGTTGTACAATACTGGCCGACATCTCAGCCTGATCACGAAGGGACTGTGAAAGATCAAACCCGAAGGAATACGTAGCGATAAACAGTACAAACAACAATTCGGCTAAAATAATGCCCGTTCCGGTCATCAACGCCTGAAAAGCAGATCCTCCCTTTTTATATATCCGTCCCATCAATATAGAAGGAATCAGAAAGTAAATCGCAGGAAGCAGCGAATACACATCGAGTAGCGCTATAATGAAAAGCACCGGTATGACGTGAACCAGAAATCCTTTGAAAGGCAGCGATGAAAACAATACAGCGCCAGGCACAATCAGAAAAAATACGGTAATAATTCTAAATGGTGTCAATAGAGTCAGCAGCAGAAGCAAATAAATAACGCTCCATGCTACAGTGGCCAAGCGGAATTTCAACGTTTTCACCTCTTACGCATATGTTCTTCCAGTGCGGAAATGTCTTGGTACCAATCCTCCAACTGGTGTCCTTCTTTTCTGTGCTTTCTTAGCTTGTCGATGAGTAGATCATCCAATTCACGGTAAGACACCCCAAGACGCCTCCCCAGAATATAACTGCTCATCACCAGGCTGGCCAAACAATCACCAATACGGACTGTACTGCCTTCCCACATCGCCTTAAACAGACGGGAGACTTGGTCAAGCACCTCTGTTTTAAGCCATTCAATAACCTTGGCTCGTTTAACTACATCCATTTCTTTAGGCATATGATGAAGAGTCACACCCCTCTGAAAAAGCTTTATTCTCCATTATAGCATATCCTATTTTGAAAATAACTGTTACCCCATAGGGTAAATCGTTATTTTCAAAGCAGCTCTGCTGCTTATTTTAGCTTGAAGTATTAAGCGATTCCTTAGACACAAATTTCTCACAATACTCAATAATTTGACTGCGGCGCACGATACCGATAAACCGTTCCATATCATCCACGACGGGCACAAAGTTTTGTACCTTCGCCAAATTAATCAGATCCTCCATATTGGCATCAATGGATACAGGTTTCATCGAAACCCGCAGCGGAACGTCCTTGAGCATAAACTTAGAAGCGTTTTCAAAGGTTATTTTCCCCTCAGACTCTTTCATATGCCACAATAGGTCACCCTCTGTAACCGTACCCGTATATCTACCTTCCTTATCCAAAATAGGAACCGCTGTGAACCGGTGATATTCCATTCGTTCCAATGTTTGCCGTAGAGTAGCATCCGCCGTTACACAAGCGACCTCTTGTTTGGGAAGCAAGAAAAAAGCGATATTCATGAGAAACGAATCCCCCTCAAAATCAAATATAAATCAATTGATTACTCACTGAATGTCCTGCTTGTCGGGAAGCCTCAGCGTCTGCGGGGTTGTATCAGAGTCTAGCCAGTTCGCAATCATAAGTCTGGCATATTCAAGCTCCTGTTCATTAGCCCGGTCATAGTACAGACCCTTTTTCTTGAACCCTTCCCCCGTAATCGTAAAACTTGAAATTTGTGGATTCCCCTGTGAAATAGCTTGCTTGCCAAGCCCAGTAATAAAGGCAGGTTCCATATCCGTTGTGAAATTGGCCCCCATAATATCGAGCAACTCCGGGATCTTGGTGATTCCATCGATATTCAGCAGCCTATCGGCCATAGCGTTCAAAAAAATTTGCTGACGTTTTGTACGGTTGAAGTCGCTATCTTCCCGATACCTAACATAATACATGGCTTCTTCACCATTATAAAGCGGCTTGCCCGCCTCAATACGGAACTTGATATGCAGCGGGTTTTTATTCTCGATGGGCTGATCGATAGGAAGCACAACTCCACCCACTGCATTCACGGCATCCTGAATACCCTGGAAATTAATCGTAGCATAATAATCGACCTTATGCTCCATCAGCTTCTCTACGGTGGCCATGGACATATCCTCGCCTCCGAACGCATAAGCATGCCCTAACTTATCAAAATCATCCTCGCCATCTCGATTGGAATCATGTCCAGCAATCTGTACATACGTATCCCTTGGAATGGAGACCAAGAGCACACGCGATTCTGCGGGCCGTACAGCAGCATATATCACCGTATCTGAGCGACCACGTGCCTTTTCATTGGGTCGTTGATCTGTCCCCAGTAGTAACACCGAAAATGGCCCCTTCTGGTAAGCAACGGTCTCTTGGGGCTGTTGTTCCTTGGATTGACGAGGCTGGTAGGATTTCTCCAGCTTGCTTTCCAGCGTCGGTGACACAAACCAGTCAAAAGCCACGAGCGTCAGCTGTTTGCGGAATAGATAGCCCCCTACTGCAACTAAAAGCAAGACAATACATGAAATATATAGAGCGGTAAACCTCTTTTTCTTTTTGGGCTTTCCACGGGTCCTTCTCTTATGTCTTCTCTCCATCATGGCTTCCTTCCTTCTTTCGTCCACAAATCCCATCTCTTCATTAAACCGGATTGATCCCTCATGAAGCGGAAACTTCCCCTCAAAGCATAAAAGGTCAGCTACCTTGTTGTCAAAAGTGCCATGACATGGTCAGTTCCTCAATTCATGACAAAAAAGGCTTCGCCCTTACGGTCAAAGCCCTCAGTAATGTATATATAAGTATTCTATGTAGCCTTCAAAGTTATCTTTTATTTTTAATGCGGAGCCAATTTCACCAAATTTTGCAAACGCACAGGGAAAGAGGTGGACAGAGAAAAACCATAATCGAACAACCTCCGTGTCTGCTCGAAACGCTCCTCCTTGCTCGGTGCACCCAGTACTACAGCAACTAACCGTTTGCCATGCTGCTCAGCTGTACCCGTGAAACAATATCCAGCATCGCTTGTGTATCCTGCTTTCAATCCGTCCGTGCCCGCATAAGAGTACGGTCCAGCCAAGGAAGGCAACATCCAGTTCGTATTGCTGATGTAAATGCCCTTATCCTTCAATTCCATCTGTGTACGGCTGGACGTTCTGAGAATCTCAGGATGTGATGTAATCAAGTAAGAGGCCAACTTTGCAGTGTCGCTTGCCGTCATTTTGGTTTCTCCGCGAATATCCTCAGGATGGTTCGGCCCTAATTCACTCGGACCTGCCCCAGAGGCATTACTAAAGCGACTATCGGGCGACAACCCAATTTGAGTAGCTTTTTCATTCATGCGCTTCACAAAAGCGGATTCATTCCCTGATGAACGCTCTGCCAATGCCACAGCGGCGTCATTCGCTGAATACACAACCATACTTTGGAACAGTTCAGATACGGTCATTCTTTCCCCATACCGAAGAGACAGATTCACACCACCCACCGTACTGGCATAACGACTAATGCGCACCTCATCATTCCAGCCTAACCGTCCGGTCCGAATATCCTCCAGTACCAGTAGCTCGGTCATGAGCTTGGACATATTTGCGGAGGGCATAGGCTTATCGCCATTCACATCCATCAGTAATTCCCCGGTATGCATGTCCATTAGCACTGCAGCGTCTGCATCCACATTCGGCTTTCCGATCAACAAGCGGGGTCCAAGTGTAATAAAAATCAATATAATAAGTACCGGGACGACAATAGCCCAACGTAACCAATGTTTTTTCATCATCGTAATAACCTCCATACCTTATTAGACGATGAAAAATCCATTTTGTCTGCAATTTTTCGAAAAAAAGATACAATTTTTTTACCTTTTTTTATTTCACAACAAAATACCCGCCAATCCCTGTGACAGGAAGGCGGATATTTTGCTTCTTCAGTATGACGTATTAAGCAAAATGACAGGCTACAAAATGCTGGTCGCCTGCATCTCGATATACTGGAGCCTCTGTTTTACAGCGTGCTTCCGCCATAGGACAACGTGTATGAAACTTGCATCCTGACGGCGGATTAGCCGGAGATGGGATGTCCCCTTTTAACACAATCCGCTGTCTTTTGATCGTCGGATCTGGAATCGGTACTGCTGATAGCAAAGCCTTGGTGTACGGGTGAAGCGGATTGCTGAACAACTCCTCCTTGGAGGCCAACTCTACCATTGAGCCTAGATACATCACACCAATCCGGCTACACAAATGCTCGACTACACTCAGATCATGTGAGATGAACAGGTACGTCAGTTGGCGTTCCTGCTGCAAATCGCTTAACAAGTTAATGATCTGGGCCTGAATCGATACATCCAGAGCAGATACCGGCTCGTCAGCCACAATAAAATCAGGATTCAAAATCAAGGCCCGGGCAATCCCGATCCGCTGCCGCTGACCACCTGAGAACTCATGCGGATAACGATCATAGTGATACGAGGACAGCCCGCAAATGTTCAGCGTTTCGTTGACCTTGTGACGCAGCTCATTACGATCAATCAACCCGTGATCCAGCAAAGCCTCTCCGATCGCCTCACCAACCTTAATTCTCGGGTTCAGTGAGCTAAAGGGGTCCTGAAAGACGATTTGCAGCTTCGGACGAAGCGCACGAATCTGCTCCTTGTTTAACGCGTGCAAGTCTTCGCCCTTGTACCGTACTGATCCCTCTGTCTTATCCATTAATCTGAGAATCGTGCGTCCAATCGTACTTTTACCGCAGCCTGATTCTCCTACCAGACCAAAGGATTCACCCTTATGAATGTGAAAGGATACATCATCGACCGCCTTTACATGTCCGACCGTACGCTGAAAAACCCCTCCTGTGATCGGGAAATACTTTTTCAGCCCTTCCACTTGAATCAAAGGCTCGCTCATATCCGTTGCCCTCCTTCTTTCTCATATAGCCAGCAGGCAACCTTATGACCATTCTCCTTTTCATTTAAGGGAGGAGCCTGATCCTTGCATATTTGCATGCAATGTGCGCACCGATCATGAAAATGGCAATTTTCACCCAGCTCAATGGGGTTTGGCACCTGTCCTGGGATGGAATACAGCCGATCCATTTTCTGATTAATGACAGGTTTAGCCTTTAATAGCCCTTGAGTATACGGATGCTGCGGATTTTTGAACAGCTCAATGACAGGAGCCTCTTCAATAACGTTCCCGGCATACATAACGACCACATAATCGGCCATTTCTGCCACGACACCCAAGTCGTGCGTAATCAGCATAATGGACGTTTTAAGCTTATCCTTCAAATCCCGCATTAAATCAAGAATCTGCGCCTGAATTGTTACATCCAGTGCCGTTGTCGGTTCATCCGCAATCAACAGCTTCGGATTGCAGCTTAAAGCAATAGCAATCATAATCCGCTGGCGCATACCGCCACTCAATTCATGAGGATAAGAATGGAATATTTCCTCCGATCGCGAAATGCCCACCAAATTAATCAGTTCAATTGCCCGGGCGCGTGCTTCTTTTTTACTCATTAATGTATGCATTAGCAACGGCTCCGTAATCTGTTCCCCAATCGTAAGCACTGGATTCAGCGAAGACATCGGTTCCTGAAAAATAATCGAAATGTCATTGCCGCGAATTTGCTGCATTTGACCTTTATTGAGTTTTAAGAGGTCTTTGCCCTCAAACCAGATTTGTCCGTCTGAGGTGTGGGGAGAATCAATCAACCGCATCATCGTCATCGCAGTTACACTCTTACCACAGCCAGATTCTCCTACCACACAGAGCGTTTCACCCTCACGAATTTTAAAACTGACGTCATTGACCGCTTTGACAGTTCCGTTAGAGGTATGAAAGTGGGTTTTCAGGTTACGAAATTCAATCAAAGCATTTTCCATAAACGTTCGTCTCCTACTTCTTCATTTTAGGGTCCAGCGCGTCCCGCAAACCGTCGCCAATCAGATTAATCGCTACAACGGTAATTAGAATACACATTCCCGGTGGTACCCATATCCAGGGCCGTTTGCGGAAGTCAATTAGGTTATTCGCAGCCGATATCATGTTCCCCCACGAAGGTGTGGGCGGCACAACGCCAATCCCCAAGTAACTGAGCGCAGATTCTGTAATAATTGCACCAGCTACTCCAAGTGTAGCCGTAACAATAATAGTAGGAATCGTGTTCGGCAGCAGATGTCGGAATATTTTACGGCGGTCTCTCAACCCCAGCGCTTCCGTCGCCTGCATGAACTCCTGTTCACGCAGTGTAAGAATCTGCCCTCTGACCAGACGGGACAAGCTCGTCCAGCTCAGGATTCCGATAATAAGCATCAGAAAATAAATACGGTTCGACGGATCAACCTTCAAATCCGACAGAACAGCACCTAAAATAATAAGCAGCGGCAATGTAGGCAGCGCCATGAAAATATCGGCAATCCGCATAATAACCGTATCCACGCCTTTACGATAAAACCCTGCCAGCGCACCCAACGTCGCCCCGATCATGACCGAAATAAACGTGGCGACCAGCCCCACTGTCAAAGAAATACGGCCGGCCAGCATCGTACGCAGTAAAATATCTCTACCAAACTTATCCGTACCAAGCCAGTACTTCGCATTAGGGGATAAATTTTTGTCAGATAGCTTGTAATCATCTAAATGATAAGGTGAAATCATGGGGCCAAATACACAAATGATAACCATGAGAATTAATATAACGAGACCTGCCAAAGCCAGGCGGTTTTGGTTAAAACGACGAATGGCGATTCTCCATGGAGACGCTTCAGGACGGATCGCCGCCTTTTGATTCGTTTCAATCGTGACTGTTTCTGCGGACAATAGTATCCCTCCTACTTCAAGCGAATTCTTGGATCTGCCATGCCATACAATACATCAGACAGTAGATTACCGATGAGCGTGAGAACGGCCAGAAAAATGGTGAAGCCCAGCATAAACGGATAATCCCGCATACTAATCGACTCCAGATAAACCTGCCCCACACCTGGCCATACAAATACCTTTTCTAGGATCATCGCCCCACCAAATAAGGCTGGAAGCTCGAACCCGAGCAGTGTGATTGCTGGAATCAGGGCATTGCGCAGTGCATGTTTGAAAATAACCGTCCGTTCCTTCAAGCCCTTGGCGCGTGCGGTACGGATATAATCCTGACGGATGACCTCCAACATGCCTGTACGGAAATAACGAGTCAGGCTTCCTGTACTCAGCATCGTAAGTACGAGTGTTGGCAGGAACATATGCTTGAGGACATCCACCATATAAGCCCACGAGCCTGCTTCCATCCCTGCTGTGGTCATGCCCCCAACCGGAAGAATCCCCCATTCAAGGGCAAATATTTTGATGACCAATAAACCAATAAAAAATGAAGGCAGTGACATACATAAGAAAATGAATAACGTAACGAACTTATCGAATAACGAATATTGAAACTTAGCTGAAAATACCCCTGCAACAACTGCAATTAGCCAGCTAAAAATAAGACTAAAAAAAGCGATAATAAAAGAGTTCCATACATAATTGCCAATGACCTTCGTTACTGGCTGCTTATGCTGCAATGAATCCCCCATATTTCCCTTTAACATATTACCGGCCCATATAAAATAACGTTGGTATTCCGGTTTATCCAGCCCGTAGATATGTCGTAGCTGCTGCGCCTTCTCGGCGGTCATATTCGGGTTCTGCTTGGCTGTAATATAATCACCCGGCACCATGGCTGAAATCGCAAAAACGATAATGGATATGCCAATAAGTGTGGGGATGAGTTGCAGCAGTCTTCGAATAATGTACTGCTTCATATTCATTCCTCCAGACGAATAAAGTGATATGCCCAGCTCGTGAGAGCTGAGCATACAATTGGCAACCCTTATTGAGCGATTTGAGCGTTATACAGAGTGAACTCAAAATCTTTGTATGGTGTAATTTCTAAGCCGGATACACGTCCATTCACTGGCCACATATCTCTGCGTTGGTACAAAAAGATAGTTGGCAGATCTTTGTTCAGCTCTTGATAGAGCTGTTTGTAAATCTGTTTGCGTTTTTCTTGATCCAGTTCATGCTTACCAGCAAGTGTTAATTCATCAACCTTTTTATTGGAATAGCCGATATCATTTTGTGCACCATTCGTAATAAAAGTCGTTGTGTCCGGGTCTGGAGTTAAGCCCCAAGCCGCAAAGAACATATCAAACTTGCCCGTATCCTTTTTATCCATAATGGCGTTAAAATCTAAAGTTTCAGAAGTCAGCTTGATGCCTAGCTCCTTATAGTTATTGGACATGATCGGTAGCAAGGCCTCTACTACTGGATTATCAGCAGTTGCGGAGAAGTTAATGGTCAGCTTTTCTCCGTCCTTTTCGCGAATTCCGTCAGCACCAGCCTTCCAGCCTGCCTCATCCAGCAAAGCCTTCGCCTTCGCTGTATCAAATTCATACTTGTTAATGCCTTCATCTGTGTAAGACCAAGATTCTGTAGATTGTGGAATGTTAATGACATTCGCATATGGGCCATACACGCCCTGCACAATCTCTTTACGGTTTAAACCAATAGTTAAAGCCTGACGTACTTTAGGGTCCTGGAATTTCTTTTCCTTGTGATTAAACGCAATATATCCATAGCCATTGGTCGGCATAATATTCACGTCTAAGAAGCCTAGAGCCTTTAATTCCTCTACATTGTCTTCCGTAACTGTGATGTTGTCCATATCCGTTTCGCCTGTTTGCAGCATAGACAGGTTTGTTTCTTCTGTTGTCGTTTTGAAAATAACTGATTTCACCTTTGGTGTGCCCTTGAAGTAGTTTGGATTCGCTTCAAGTACGACTTGTTGACCTGGGGAAAAGCTCTTTAGCACATACTGCCCGGAGCCGATTGGTTTATTATTAAGCGCCTTGATGCTGTCCAGATTACCCTTCTTGAACCCTTTTCCGTAATAAGCCTCTGGCATAAAATAAACCTCTGCGCCTAGAAAATCCCTCGTATAAGCTGTTGCTTCTGTAACGGTTACCTCTACTGTGTTATCATCAATGACCTTGATCCCCGAGATATCATTCGCTTTGCCATCGTGATATTCCTTACCACCTTTAATCTTAAAAGATAATACATCGGTTTCTCCGTCATAATTCGGATCATGCAGCACTTTGAGAACAAAAGCATAATCCTTTACGGTTACTGGAGTGCCGTCACTATACTTCACACCTGGTTTCAGATGGAATGTGTATTTTAGACCATCCGGCGATACATCAACCTTTTCAGCCAAACTATTTTCATATGTACCATCTGCCTTCACCTGTAAGAAGGAATCAAATACTGTTCTGACTACATATAAATCGTAAGTTGTTTGCCAGAATAGCGGGTTAAATACCCCTTTAGGTGACGTCATACCTACTACAATATTATCTTTCCGATTCGTAGCTCCTGGAGGATTTTGCGACAAATCCGTCGCTTTAATAACACCCTCTGTAACTGGTGCGCTTGCTTCATTTCCCTCTGTTTTATTATCCGCATTGCCTTGCTGCGGCTGTGCCTCATTAGCACCTCCACTACATCCTGCAAACAGAACACCAACGATCGTAAGCACCATAAGCAAAGAAACCCATTTCTTCGTTTGCACCATCCTGTTAATCCCCCTTGTCGGTTCTTTATTTAACAGCCTGTCTCATTCCTGCGGTGATTCGTTAAAGCTTGAGGTTCAAAAATGAAGTTTTGCACATCCTCCTTACTGTTCCTAATGATAGTGTAGAACACATGTTTTAGACCCTTGGTCAATTTTGTGCACTGACAACCATTACATTTTTATTAAGGTTTATCTTAAGTGTAAAATAATATCACGTCAATATCTTTTTTTATGTAAAATGCAATTGCAAAACATCTATTTTTGTAAAGTTTATGAAATTCACTTGTGGAAAATGACAGAAAAATGAGTGTTATGTAATATAAAATAACATTTCGAATGACCGAAATGTGTACTCTGGCGAGTTGGGGAGCTTGTAATTTCTTAAGCCACTAAAAGGTGATTTATACTTAATGGGTAAACATGGATTGTATTATTAGTAAGTTACAATAGATGGCACTTGTTGTCAATAAAAAAAATCATAAAAAAGGATGTCCCCAATTCTGGGGACATCCTTTTTTTCCACCCACTACTATTCAGTAGTGTAAGGAAGCAATGCGATTTGACGGGAACGTTTAACAGCGATTGTCAACATACGTTGATATTTCGCGCTTGTTCCAGTCACACGACGAGGAAGAATTTTTCCACGTTCGCTGATGAATTTTTTAAGCAGGTCTGTATCTTTATAGTCAATGTGAGTAATTTTGTTCACAGTGAAGAAACATACTTTACGACGTTTGTTGCGACCACCACGACGAGCTGGTCTTTTGTTATCGTCTCCGCCTTCTCTTTGTCTGAAGCCCATTCTTTGTCAGTCCTTTCCCAATTAAAATGGTAGATCATCATCCGAAATATCGATCGGTTTTCCGTCATCGGAAAAAGGATCCTGATTGTTTCGCGAGTTATTATTCCCGCGCCCACTATTGCTGTTACCGCCTCCGAAAGGAGACTCCTCACGCATACCTCCACCGCTATTGCCGCCACCGTTGCCGCTATCGCGGTTAGATTCCAAGAAACGTACATTATCAGCAACAATTTCAGTCACGTATACACGTTTTCCTTCATTGTTCTCATAATTACGCACTTGTACACGGCCTTCAACAGCCGTCAAACGACCTTTACGAAGATAGTTAGCGCATGTTTCAGCAAGCTGACGCCAGGTTACGATCGGCAAGAAATCCGCTTCCCGTTCGCCGCCTTGACTTGTAAACGGACGGTCTACAGCCAGGGTGAACTGGGTTACTGCTACACCAGACGGTGTATAGCGCAGCTCTGGATCTTTGGTCAAACGACCGATCAGAATGACACGGTTCAACAATCCAATCCCCTCCTTTGAGCGTTGTTCATTACATAATCACGTACAATAATTAAGCTACGTCGTTCGTAATGAGATAACGAATTACTTCGTCAGAAATTTTCATGATACGCTCAAGCTCAGTAACAACAGCAGGTTCTGCTGTGAAGTTTACCAGAACGAAAGAACCATCACGGAATTTCTTGATCTCATACGCAAGACGGCGTTTAGTTACATCGTGATTCGTAATTTCGCCACCGCCGTTAGAGATGATACCTTGGAATTTGTCGACTGTCGCTTGAACAGCTTCTTGTTCAATGTCAGGACGAATAATGTACATCACTTCATATTTGCGCATTCTTTACACCTCCTTGTGGACATAAGGCCCTCAATCTCAGTTGAGAG
Organism: Paenibacillus sp. BT-177; assembly: GCF_025846815.2. Lineage (NCBI taxonomy): Bacteria > Bacillati > Bacillota > Bacilli > Caryophanales > Paenibacillaceae > Paenibacillus > Paenibacillus sp. BT-177. The sequence goes on from NZ_JAOYTP010000003.1 coordinate 651,351, forward strand.
CAAGGAACGAGCCTAAACTCGCACTAAAACAGTTTACCAAATCGAGCATCTGAATGCAACCTGCAATTTCAAGCATAAGGCTAAAAGCTGCTCATACACATCATATCACTGATTTTATACAATTTTATATCATGCCACAAATTTTGCATATATAAAGGAAATCATTTTTGATTAACTACTATCTGTATGCCCTAATTTCGCATGTTTCTGCTTAAGACAGCGCACAATAACCGTTGCAGTCCAAATTCATTTCTAAGGAGGCACAACCGTATGGGTGAAAAGACTGAGTTTGTACCCGGGGATAAGGTCCCAAACGACGGCGTATATATGGAGGTAGGAGAAAAAAGCTTTCATACTGAAATCCAAAACCCGCAGCAAATAACGCTGGAAAGAGGCGATTCTTTTCCGAAGACCACCAACCATAATCGCAAGTGGAAGAAAAAAACGAAAGCTCGTGTCCACTAATGTATATTTCTTCGGAATCCTGGCCATATTATGATTAGGCGATACAACAGAGAGGTGTGGTTCCGTTGGACGACGTAGCCTTACAAACTGTTAGGAGATCCATTCCAGGCATTAGAAGCGTTAGGTTTGTGTAAAAGGACACTGTCTTTTCAACACGGTATTGCTAGTCAGTACACCGAGTTTCATGATGTGATTGGACAGATCGTATCCTGTTAAAAATGTATCGCCTACGATGGAGGACCTTTGTGGTCCTCCTTTGTTGCATTATCGGACTTTTTGCATATACTGGTAAAATGCAGATTAATTCAGCTCCTTCTGCTAGAATATATCCAAGTACAAAGACCTACTATCTACGGAGGTTTAAAGATGAGCTATTCTCGTATATTAAAGTGGATATCAGGTATATTCGAATTGGTGCTGGCTGTACCGATTGTGGGAGGAGCTATTGTCATGGGGACTGGCTACTCAGCTCTAGGGTTTATGCTTGTCCTACATGCAGTAACACTTATCCTGTCGTTACGCAATCAGGAAGCGATCTACGGTTCTGTCTGGGGAGTACTCACTTCCTTGCTAGCCTGGATTCCTTTTGTTGGCTGGGCACTCCATTTGATTGCAGCCATCCTTCTGATGATCTCTGGCTCAAAGAGAACAAAACGCTATCATTACCCGCCTAATCAGCTATAACAAAAGAAAGCTCCTGACAGCAATTATTTCAAATGCTGTTAGGAGCTTTCTTTTGCTCTAACGCCTTATTCATTCACCAATAGATTCTTAATCATTTCTTCAATATCGTTACATTCATTTTTAGTAATCTGATTTATTTATTGCCATAAAACAAAAAATCCCCCACGTCAGCAGACGTAAGAGATTGATTTAGTTCATGAAGTTAGTGGCGGAAAGAGTGGGATTCGAACCCACGCACGCCTTGCGACGCCTAACTGATTTCGAGTCAGCCCCCTTGGACCTCTTGGGTACCTTTCCGCAGCAAGGATAATTATATCATCATTGCTACCATGACGCAAGCTGATTCTTGTTCACCATGATCCACTTTCTCTACTCAAATGGTTTCCGAATTTTGCTCGTCACCACTGGACTTTGAGCGCAGCACTTTTTTCATGTTCTTTTCGAACTTGACACGCGGAATCAGCACACTATGCTGGCATCCGACACATTTGATTCGAATATCCATCCCCATCCGGATGATTTCCATCTCGTTGGTTCCACACGGATGAGGCTTCTTCATCTGCACAATATCCCCTAGTTCAAACGACTTACGCTCCACCCTTCTCTCCCCCTTTTCTTCCTGGCTCATCTTCTTTTTCAAGGGTGATCGCCGTTTCCAGTGCGGCCTGACGATGTTCCTCGTCCTCCAGAGCCCTCTTGATATTGTTCTGAATATCACGCTCTACCAAGGCCCCTGTGTTCGGCATACATTCCGCCACAACACGTACGATATACTCTGATGTAGTCATGGACTGAACACCTAACACATCCGGCATATTAAGTATCTGTGCATTGGACTCTTCGATGCCTTGGATCGCCTGTTTTACCAAGCTAACGGCTTCCTCCAGACTACGCTCCGCCTTCATCGGCACATCTACCACCGCCAACGCGTTGGACATGGAGAAGTTCGTTACCGTCGTAATGGAGCCGTTCGGTAAAATGTACACCTCACCTTTCCAGCTCACCAGCCTGGTTGTACGTAGCCCAATCATTTCTACCGTCCCCTTGAAAGTCCCCGTCTGAATGACGTCTCCTACGGCAAATTGATCCTCAAATATAATGAAGAATCCAGTAATTACATCCTTAACCAAGCTCTGTGCCCCAAAACCTACAGCCAACCCAAGCACTCCAGCTCCAGCAATCAGAGGGCCTAGATTTATACCCATTTGCGATAGCACCAGCATGATTAAGATGAAATTGAATACAATATTTGTTACATTTTTTAGCAGTTCCCCAACAGTCGTTAACCGTCTGGTATTCAATCGGAATCTGCCGTTATCTCCCTTTTGCTCCATCGACTTATCTATAATTTTATTAATAACTCGAATAAAGATACGTGTAATGATGAAAATAATTACAATTTTCAAAATCACAAACAAAAAGGTCGACCACATCGCACTATCTGTAAGCCATTTCCATACAGCATCCTTCCAATGAATCGCACCTTGCACTACGTCATCCGTGTCTAAATTACCGGCCAACCAATGTATAAAGGTCATGCTGTACTCCTCCTCAAACCAGGGAACTACTCTTTCTATTTCCCACATTCTATTTCCTATCTATATAAGCATATCTCCCGACTTCAAACAAATGGCTATGAATAATCTACTTTTCCCGAGTATAAAAGCACAAGTTTATCCATATACTAGCTACTATCTTGAGAATAATTGTTACCCGCAGGCCAAGTATATCTTTAAAGGTAGGCGAGCATAACCTGCACACTCCATTACAGGACGAAAGGAAGATTCCATGACTTATCCATCTGACTTCATTCCGGGGCAAGAACCCCTAAGCTTAAAAATATCACACACCGATCCCGGGATCCAATCAGCCATCATCCATCGTTTGCTGTTCCATCTGCATCAGGCGCGGAGTCTACAAAATATCGTCATCATTTGCATCGGCACCGACCGTTCTACTGGAGATTGCCTTGGCCCGCTTGTGGGTACCCATTTGTCCCGCTACAAAAGCCCCCTATTTAATCTGTATGGAACATTAGATGAGCCTGTACATGCTATGAACCTGCAAACCACACTGAACGGCATACATGACCGATACGAACAGCCTTATATCATTGGCATAGACGCATGTCTTGGACAAACCTCCAGTGTTGGATGCATTCAGGTTGCAGAGGGTCCTCTCAAGCCTGGAGCAGGTGTAAATAAAGAATTACCGCCGGTCGGCGATATCCATTTGACTGGTATCGTTAACGTCGGCGGCTTCATGGAATACTTCGTGTTGCAAAATACGAGACTAAATTTGGTCATGAAATTATCAGATATCATAGCTAGTAGCTTATACTCCGCAATTAAGGAGTGGCATTACCGATCTGTCCTACTTGCTGCGCAAGAGTAATAGCTTCTTTCTCTTCAGGTGATAAGGAATAAGAAGATTGTCCCGCTTCCAGAGGCTTGGCATACACATATGAGCCATCCCGGTTATAAATACCGGTCAATACTATTCCGTCCTGATTATCGTCTACAATAGCCAGAGAGAAGCTTAGATCGCTCCCTCTCTCACCAAAGGCATTATAGCGTTTGATGCCTATATGTCCCTTCAAGCCAGTCAGTTTGCTGCGTAGTGATTTCATACTTGCACGGTGGGCTTCCTGCTCATCTTCAATCGTATCCATCTGCACCTTTAAATCAATCAGCAGCGTTTCCAAATTCTCTACACCGCTGCCTGCCATCATGGTTTCATACTTTCGCCGCATCTTCTTCAGCTTTGATCCCTGTACAATAATTACAATCAACAGGATAAGCAAAATAAGCACGATCCCTGCAACAATTCCAGCAAGCTGCTCCATGATTAGTCCATTCAATTCAGCCATATGTTTGTTTCTACCCCTCTACCTCAAAAATCATGTTACTGCTTTGCTTACCTTTTATTTTAAACGTTTGAGAACAGCGAGACAAATAACACAAGGCTATTAGTTTATCCATCAAAACCATTCTGATTCCTGCAATTCCAGACAAAGCAAAGACATATCTCACTTTCCATTTCACTCAAGGAGACATGTCCATATTTTTACAGACTACTGTAATAGCTCCAGTAATCTTTCCAAATCCTGCTGGCTGTAATAATTCAATTCGATTTTGCCTTTATCTTTATTGTGCTTGATCTTCACAGTTGTTTTAAAACGCTCGCGTAGGGACTCTTCCATATGGTCAATATAGGGGTCCTTTTTTCGTACCTTTGCTTTAGCTTTTGTTTCTCCAGGTTTATGATCCAACTGCTGTACGGCTTCCTCGAGTTCACGAACACTCCACTGTTGCTCAATGCATTGCAAGGCTATTTGTTTTACCATGTCTGGATCTTTGAGCCCAACAATTGCTCTAGCATGCCCCATAGACAATGTTCCACGTGAAACATGATCTTTAACCTCCTCAGGCAATGCGAGCAAGCGAAGGAAATTGGCAATGTGTGAACGTGATTTTCCCACTTTCATGGACAACTCTTCCTGAGTTAAGGAGAATTGATCCATTAACCCCTGATAAGCTACTGCCACTTCCATTGCATTTAAGTTTTCACGCTGCAAATTCTCAATCAAGGCAATCTCCATTACCTGCTGATCTGTAAAATTGCGAACAACCACAGGTATGGTTGGATTCCCGCAAAATTGAGATGCCCGAAACCGCCTTTCCCCGGCTATAATCTCATATCCTCTCAAGACACTACGCGCAATAATGGGTTGGATAACACCGTGCTGACGAATGGATTCCGCTAGTTCCTTAATGGACTCCTCATCAAACGTTTTCCGAGGCTGGTATGGGTTCGCCCGCAACTGGCTGAGCGGAATGTCAACAACCTTATCCTCTTCACTGACTGTAAGGGAGGGAATAAGTGCGTCCAGTCCCTTTCCCAACCGTTTACTCATAAGATACCACTTCCTTTGCCAACTCAATATATACCTCTGCCCCACGAGAACGGGGATCATACGTAATAATGGACTGGCCATGTGATGGTGCTTCGCTGAGTCTCACGTTGCGTGGAATAATCGTCTGATAAACTTTGCTTTGAAAGTACTTTTTCACTTCTTCAATGACCTGAATACCCAAGTTTGTGCGAGCATCAAACATAGTTAGCAACACACCCTCAATTTGCAATGAGGTGTTTAAATGTTTCTGTACTAAACGCACGGTATTCAACAATTGGCTTAAGCCTTCCAGCGCATAATATTCACATTGGATCGGAATAATGACTGAATCGGAAGCCGTCAAGGAATTGAGCGTCAAAATCCCCAGTGATGGAGGGCAATCTATTAATATATAATCGTAATTATGCTTGACGAGCTGAAGTGATCTTTTTAATCTCAATTCGCGAGAAATAGTTGGTACCAGTTCGATTTCAGCACCTGCTAATTGAATGGTTGCCGGGATAATATCCAATCCCTCGACCTGTGTACTGATAATCGCCTCGCTAGGGTCAACCTCGTTAATGAGTACATCATAAATACAATTTGCCACATCCGCCTTATTGATACCCACACCGCTGGTTGTATTACCTTGCGGGTCGATATCCACGAGCAATACCCTTTTGCCGAGGGAAGCAAGTCCGGCGCCCAAATTCACGGAAGTAGTCGTTTTGCCTACTCCGCCCTTTTGATTGGCTACGGCTATTATTTTTGACACTTCATTCACCTCATAATTTAATCGGAATCCTGCTACGTTCCATGATTGCAAAAGCTCTATGAAGACGTTACTTAGTCCTTAACTTACGGATAACGGCAATTTTCAAAATAGAATACGAGTATGCTGCGGTTTTATGTTGGCGTTAGACAGAAAAAGCGGCAATTGCTGCCGCTGTACGCTTCATCCCTTACTTACGTTTGGGAATTTGAATGACAATCTCATAGTGATCCTCATGATCAGATTCCTTTGTTTTGATATCCAACCCTGAGCCAGACACCATATCAATGGATTGACGAATCGTATTCAGCGCAAGCCGGACATCCTTAGTAAAGGAAATCCGCTTTGATTTCTTAATCGTGGATACTTGTTTATAAAAGGCAACTCGTGCCTCTGTCTGCTTCACATTGAGTTCCTTAGCAATTACTTCATCTAAAACCTTGTACTGTAGTTCTTCGGTCTCTAACGACAATAATGCACGGGCGTGACGCTCGGACACCTTCCGTTCCATTAGGGCCTCTTTCACTCTCTCCGGCAAATGAAGCAGCCGTATTTTATTAGCAATAGTGGATTGGCTTTTGCCAAGTCGCTGAGCGAGGCTTTCCTGGGTAAGTTGATGCAGGTCAATCAGCTTTTGATAAGCCACAGCCTCTTCAATCGCAGTTAGACCCTCACGCTGAAGATTCTCAATCAACGCGATGGATGCAGCTTGTGAATCATTAAACTCACGAACAATGGCTGGAATCGTCTCCATACCCAGCTTGGTGACAGCTCTCCAACGACGTTCCCCTGCTATAATTTCATATTGTCCATTACGGAAACGAACGACAATCGGTTGAATTACACCATGCGTCTTAATAGTCTGGCATAGCTCATCAATCTTCTCGTCGTCAAATATGGTGCGGGGCTGATAAGGACTGCTGACAATATCCCGAACTGGAATTTGTTTTATTTCGTCCCCATTGGATCGCTCCGTCAAACCAAATAGCTTGGAAAATTGTTCTTTCATTCCGTATAATACCACCTAATTTCATAATAGCACCATACAAACAGCGCTTCGTGAAAAACAGTTCCTTACGGGGATTGTAGACCCTTCTATATGAGACAGCGCCGTAAGCGGGTACACTCCACGTACTCCCCTGACATTTGTTGTCCCACTTCCCTATATGTATATCTGAAATCATGAGTACGGGAAGCAGCCAACTTACACTAAAACGATTATCTCTATTCTATCACTTTTCCAGTCATAATCCTATCGTCTCTACCAGCTTTTCGAAAGGATAAAAGAATAAAATTATGTAGAGGGTATTACGCAAGGAGTCTTCTTAAGCAAAGATCTATAAACCATAAAAAAAGTGAATGTTTCACGTGAAACATTCACTTTCTTTCAAACATTTACACTAACGGAGCCTTCAAAGGAGTACCTGGCTTACGCGGGTATTTCCGTGGTGTAGCTGCTCTTTTTTCAATAATAATCATATGTCTAGCTGCATCCTCAACAGGTAGCTGGAAGGCCTGAACATGCTTAATTCTCCCCTTCAGCTCTTTCAAACTGTAGGAAGCTTCCTTGATTTCTTCGGTTGGATCGCTACCCTTCATCGCTGCAAAGTGCCCACCTTCACGGACAAAAGGCAGACAAAATTCATTTAGTACCGCGAGACGGGCAACGGCTCGGGCTGTGACCAGATCATAGCTATCACGATATCCTGCTTTGCGTCCCAATTCCTCTGCCCTGCTGTGAATCAGTTCGACATTTTCCAGTCCCAACTGCTCTACAACATGTGCTAAGAATTGTATCCGTTTGTTCAATGAGTCTACAATGGTCAATTGAATATGTGGAAAACATATTTTCAAAGGGATACCAGGGAAACCTGCGCCTGACCCAATGTCAGCCAGGCTCTCCACATCATTTAACGGAACATAAAAGGCAAGTGAAACAGAATCGTAAAAATGCTTGGTGTACACCGCTTCTCGCTCAGTAATACCCGTCAGGTTCATTTTTTCATTCCATTCAACCAGCACACGGTAATATGTTTCAAACTGCTCTAACTGACTGTCATTAATCACAATGCTATGCTCTGCCAGCCGCTGCTTGAACTGCTGTTGTATCGCGTCCATTAAGATCCCCTCGCTGCCGTTACACGGTTATAGTGCTCCAAATAAACCAGCAAAATGGAAATATCCGCAGGAGTTACACCGGAGATACGGGATGCCTGACCAATGGACATCGGACGAATCTTCTCAAGTTTCTGCTTAGCTTCAATGGCCAAGCCTTGAACTTCATTGTATGCGATATCCTCTGGAAGCTTCTTCTTCTCCATCTTTTGCAGGCGTTCTACATGCATCAACTGCTTTTCAATGTAGCCCGCATACTTAATTTGGATCTCCACCTGTTCTTGCTCTTCCTCAGTAAGGGCTACAGGTGAAGGTGAAATTTGTGCCACTTGTGCATAGCTAATCTCAGGTCGACGCAGCACCGTTAACAAATTACTGCCATCCTGTATCGGTGCAGATCCACCTTGCTCCAGCATCTCATTTACATCAACTGGACGAACTTTAGCTAAACGCAAACGCTCAATTTCTTGTTCTACCTTTTGTTTTTTATCCAAAAAGCGCTCGTATCGTTCATCTGTAATCAGGCCAATATCATGCCCAATCGGAGTCAATCGCAGATCCGCGTTATCATGCCGCAGCAACAGACGGTATTCTGCACGGGAGGTCAGCAGGCGATATGGCTCATTTGTACCCTTCGTCACCAGATCGTCAATCAGAACCCCAATGTAGCCTTGAGAACGATCCAGTACGACGGGCTCTTTGCCCTGCACCTTACGAGCTGCATTAATACCAGCCATAATTCCTTGACCCGCAGCTTCTTCATAACCAGATGTCCCGTTAATTTGACCTGCCGTGAATAAGCCAGGTACTTTTTTCGTTTCCAAAGTAGGCCACAACTGAGTAGGTACCATCGCATCATATTCAATAGCGTAACCATTACGCATCATTTCTACCTTTTCCATCCCTGGAATGGTACGCAGTACTGCTAATTGCACATCCTCTGGCAAGCTTGTCGACAAGCCTTGAACATAGTATTCAGATGTGTTTTTACCCTCAGGCTCCAAAAAGATTTGGTGCTTCGGCTTATCACTGAAACGCACCACTTTATCTTCAATAGATGGGCAATAACGTGGTCCCGTTCCTTCAATCAGACCCGAGAACATCGGTGCACGATGCAAATTATCATTAATAATCTGATGTGTTTCCACTGAAGTATACGTCAGCCAGCAAGGAAGCTGCTCATTATCCGAGGACTTCGTTTCATAGGAGAAGAACTTCGGCTGATCATCGCCTGGCTGTATTTCTGTTTTACTAAAATCAATTGTATCCTTATGGACACGTGGTGGTGTTCCTGTCTTAAACCGAACTAGATCAAAACCAAGCTCTCTCAAATGTTCAGAAAGTCTCAACGAAGGCTGCTGATTGTTCGGACCACTCTCATACATCAGCTCACCCATAATGATTTTTCCGCGCAGATAGGTGCCAGTAGTCAGGACAACTGCTTTACTACGATACTCTGTGCCCGTCTTCGTAATGACACCTACGCATTTACCGTCTTCTATAATCAGTTCTTCAACCATACCTTGGCGTAAGGTCAGATTCGGTTCCTTCTCCATCGTTTCCTTCATCGCATGCTGATAAGAAAACTTGTCTGCTTGCGCACGCAAGGCATGCACGGCAGGGCCCTTACCAGTATTTAACATTCTCATTTGGATAAATGTCTTGTCGATATTCCGACCCATTTCGCCGCCCAATGCATCAATTTCCCGTACTACATGACCCTTTGCGGGACCACCAATAGACGGGTTGCAGGGCATGAATGCGACCATATCCAGGTTAATTGTGATCATCAATGTACGACAGCCCATCCGTGCTGCTGCCAAGGCGGATTCTACGCCCGCATGGCCCGCACCGACGATAATCACATCATAGTCGCCTCCTTGATATCCCATACCTCTCTTACCTCCTTATACATTCGAGTCTTCACCCCGAATATGTTCTTGTGTATCTATAACGATAGCAGGCTTAAAACAGCCATGCTTGAATGTTCTACTTACCCAGACAGAATTGTGAAAATATTTGATCTATTAACGCATCATGCGCAGTATCGCCTACAATCTCACCCAACTGCTCCCATGCCAGCCTTACATCAATCTGGATCATATCAATCGGAACAAATTGATCAGCGGCTTCATAGGCATCTACCAATGATTGGCGCGCTTTCTTCAGCAAAGCAATATGCCGTACATTGCTGACATACGTCATATCCGCTGATTCCAGCTTGCCGCTAAAGAATAAATTCGATATAGCCTGCTCCAGCCGATCTGCTCCCTCATTTTCCTTCACAGACATCGGCACAATAAGCTCTTCAGGAACATAGCGCAGCAACAAATCCCGGTCTATTTGGGCCGGTAAGTCCATTTTATTCATAATAACAATCGCTTGTCTACCGCGGATTTGTTCCATTAATGCCATTTCATCCTCGTGCAGTGGTTCGTTGGCATTAATGACGATGAGCAGCAGATCCGCTTCACTCACTGCCGTTCTCGAACGCTCTACCCCGATCCGTTCCACGACGTCCATCGTTTCCCGGATTCCAGCTGTATCCAGCAACTTGAGCGGAATATTATTAATCGTCACATACTCCTCAATAACGTCACGGGTCGTACCCGGAATATCGGTCACAATCGCTCGTTCGCCCTGAGCCAGTGTGTTTAGCAGTGACGATTTGCCTACATTCGGCCTTCCGACAATCGCTGTAGTCAGCCCTTCACGCAAAATTTTCCCCTGCTCCGCTGTATGCAACAGCCGATCAATTTCCGCCATGACCTGGCTGCTTTTATCCTTGATTAACTCAGACGTAAAGGATTCTACATCATGCTCAGGGTAATCAATGTTTACTTCGATATGAGCAAGTGTCTCGACCAAAACATGACGCAAACGACGAATATTCTGGGACAGTTGCCCATCCACCTGCTTCAAAGCCATCGAAAAGGCTTTATCCGATTTGGAGCGAATTAAGTCAATGACGCCCTCCGCTTGACTCAGATCAATACGACCATTCAAAAAAGCACGTTTCGTAAATTCACCTGGCTCAGCCAGACGTATATTTTGCAGCAGTAACAAATCCATCACTCGTTTAACGGCTACCACCCCGCCATGAGTGCTGATCTCTACCACATCTTCTGTTGTAAAAGAGCGTGGTGCCCGCATCACTGTAACTAAAACTTCCTCCACCTTCTCTTGGCTTTGAGGATCTATAATATGTCCATAGTGTACCGTGTGCGTCGGAACCTTACTTAAGGGCGTTTTACTACGGAACAAAGCCTCCACTTCCGTGACCGCTTCTGGACCGCTGACCCGCACAACTGCAATGCCGCCCTCGCCGACAGCCGTTGCAATGGCAGCTATGGTATCGCTCAGCATATCGTTTCTACCTCCTATCAAGTAAAAACGGCATTGCCGCCCTTCATTAAGGACGGCACCCGTTCAGTGTGAAATATAAGAAAAAAAGCAATGGCTTCTGCAGCTTGCAGAGAGCCATTGCGTCGGATTATTTCTTGGCAATGACAACGCGCCGATTAGGCTCGTCCCCCTTGCTGTATGTTCTAACCAGCGCATGCTGCTGGAGCTTGGCGTGAATCAGCTTCCGCTCCTGGGACGGCATTGGCTCCAGTACCACTTCCTTGCCATAGCGAACAGCTTGGTTCGCTAATCGTTCCGCCAAATCCTCTAGCGTTTTCCGCCGACGTGCACGAAATTGCTCGGCATCCAGCACAATTCGGATAAATTTATCAGAATGACGGTTAGCAACAATATTCGTCAGGTACTGCAAGGCATCTAATGTCTGTCCTCTGCGGCCAATTAGCATACCGAGCGATGGACCGGAGATATCCAGAGTACTTTCATCCTTGCGATGACGGACATCGACTTCGACGTCCAGTCCCATGCCTGCAGCAGTTTCACGGATGAAACGCACCGCCTCTTCATAAGGATCTATATGTCCCCTGGATGCTTCCATATTCCTCTGCGCTTCCTGCGCAACAGACCCAGCTTGTGATACAGCCTGTCCCACGTCAGAAGGTGCTTGAGCCGATACATGAGTTTCAGCCGTGTGTGTAGTTTCAGGAGACGGCTCAGAAAGCAGCGTAAGCTCCACCTTCGCCTTTTTGACCCCTAGCCACCCCAGGAATCCTTTTGACGGCTGTTCCAACACGTTTACGGTTACCCGTTCACGGCTTACTCCCAGCTGGGAGAGTCCTTGTCTTACAGCATCTTCAACGGTTTTTCCTGATGTCACGACTTTGGTCATCTCGACTTTTTAGCCCCCTTCGTGTTTTTACCACTTTTTTTCTTACCATTAGAGGAACCTGTTTTCGTGAGACTGGCTGTTTTCACATTAGCCAATGCTGCGTCCTTATCATTATTCCGATAAAGGAAATAGTTTTGAACAATCGTGTAAATATTACTGAAGAACCAGTACAACGGCAAAGCAGACGGGAAGTTATACGACATGAATAGAATCAGCACCGGATAGACATACAGCAAAAATTGCATGGGTCCTTGCTGCGGTGTCGGATTCATTTTCATCATCATCCAAGTTTGGATAAAAGTCGTAATCGCTGCTAGAATCGGCAGGATAAAGAAGTGATCCGGTTTACCTAACTGGAGCCACAAAAAGTCATGATCCCGCAATGCCGAGTTATAATAAATGGCATTATAAAGCGCGATAAAAATGGGCATCTGTACTAACAAAGGCAGACAGCCCGCCATTGGGTTAACCTTGTTTTCTTGAAACAATTTCATCGTTTCTTGCTGGACTCGCTCAGGTGTATCCTTGTATTTCGCTTGAATTTCTTTTAATTGCGGCTGAATAGCCTGCATTGCTCTGGAACTGCGTACTTGCTTGAGTGTAAGCGGCAAAATAATGGTACGCACGATGATCACCAGAATCAGTACGGCCAGGCCATATTCTCCAGAGAACCATTGGGCAAATGTATCCAGCGCATACGAAAACCAGTAAACGACATATCTTTGCCACCAAGATCCATTGGCCAAGTCTGCCGTCGTGTAAGAATTGTGAGCCGCCTGGGTACATCCGGACAGCACAGCAACAAGTGCCAATAAGGCAATCAGGAGGAACCATTTTCCCCGTTGAGTCTTCAAACGCGACACTTCATAACCCCTTTCTTAACCAATCCATTCCAACGTAAATCATACCATATCCTGTAGGACAAAGATACTGACTATCGGCGCGTAGACTTGAGCAGCGAGGCTTTGCGCAAAACGTGCAGCACGCTTTTCTCCAGCTCTTGATACGACTTTGTAACCGCACCCTTACGAACGATAAAAATCAGGTCAATCTGCTCCACCAATTCCTGCTCATGATGGCGCACGATTTCCTTAACGATCCTGCGCATCCGGTTGCGGACAACTGCATTGCCGATCTTCTTGCTAGCCGAAATTCCGACGCGGAACTGCTCTACCTCTCTGCGGCGGAACCAGTACACCACAAACTGATGGTTGGCAAAAGATTTGCCATGGCGGTATACGCGCCCAAAGTCCGCCCGGTTTCGTAGACGCAATTTTTTTTGCACGGCGCTTCTCCTTGCTCATCTCTTTTACACATATCGGTAAGCAACCCTTACCTCTTATATAGTAAGAAGTATGGACAATATTCCAACATGGTAATCTCGCTTATTTTATATCCGTTTTCAAAAACTTCATCTAATATAGAGCAGGATGCAGGACTTGTCCCTCTTTTTACACTACATTTCTACAATTAGAAGAAGCAATCCGATCCATAAATAGTTCAATTATGAAAAAAAAGACCACCGTAGTGGTCTTTATGCACGCATTACGCACTCAATACTTTTCTACCTTTTTGGCGACGAGCTGCCAAAACTTTACGGCCATTCTTCGTGCTCATTCTTTTACGGAAGCCGTGAACTTTTTTACGTTTGCTGACATTCGGTCTGAAAGTCGGTCTCATTGTGCTGCACCTCCTTACAAGGAATACGTTTTATATGGAATATACCTAACATAGCAATCTCCACAAAAAACACCTTTGTACATTTAACCACAAATAGCGGCCAAAGTCAATGTACTTCTGAATTCTCTCCCTCTTTTTCACATTCAGAAACCCTCTCCGTCTTCCCCCATCATTCACTCTACTCTTTTCTTCCCCTTTATTCCTGATTTTTTTGCTTCTTCTGCATGATCAAGATTCATCAACATTTTACTGTGACTTTCGTTCCTCACATATACCGCTCTTTTAACTGCTCTTTTTTTCATTTATTTATTTCCGCATTTGAACCCACGCCGTTTCAGATCCCCACCATCTGATTTGCCAAAAATAATGTCGGAAACGTTACCGGAAATTTTCAACACAAAAACAAGCCACTGTAACCAAAAGGCAACAGGTGTTATACACAGATCCACAAAAAGAATGGAATTGTGATTTAAATGGTCATAACCTGTGCATAACATTTTAGAGTGAAAAAGAGTTATTGTCGAAAACTGAACAAATTATAAACAATATCTTGTGTTGTGAATAAAAATTGTACACAACAGATTGAATTTGTGGATAAATAACCACGAGTCATTGAAATACAAGGCTTCTTTTGCTATGATGATATTACTTTTGAATGTGAATATGTTGTTTTACCCTCCATATTATCAACACCCTGTGGATAAAGTTGTGAACAAGTTCAATTTATCCATCTTTTTATTTTTGTGCGGATTCGGGATTCTGGGGATATATTCTACATTTTTCATTTGATTTCGACATATTGCAGTCCCGTTTTGGCCTGCGGGATCAAGAGAACGGATCGTGCCGCACATTCCCTCCTGAGAAATATCACCCTTCTTCTGCTGATCAGCAGTGGAATTTTCCATTACTATTTTTCAGGGCATTTTGTGCTGCGTTCTCTCACTACACTGCCGCATGATTTAGGCGGCGGTATGTCTTTTTATGGCCTTCAACAATATTTTTGTGATTTTAGGCGTTTTGCCGAAGCGCCGAGAGCAGCTCTCTGCAGCTTAATTCGGCAAAATGTCAGGATTTAAAAGGAGTGACGTCTGTGGACAGCCATACCTCTGAACTATGGCAGCAAATTCTATCCATCATACAAACCAAGCTGAGTAAGCCGAGTTACGACACTTGGTTTAAGGCTACCAAGGCAGCGAAACTAAATGACCACTCCATTGTGATTTCTGCACCGACAACTTTTGCCGTGGAATGGCTTGAAAGCCGCTATACCAAGTTAGTCGGAGCAACGGTTTATGAGATTTTGGGCAAACATTTAGAGGTCAAGTTCGTTATTGAAGAGAACAAGCCCGCCGAGGTCGACCTTCAGCAACAACCTCAGCAGCAGCCGGTCATTCAAGAAGAAGCTGTATCCCATATGCTGAATCCCAAATATACATTCGATACATTTGTCATTGGATCGGGGAACCGTTTTGCCCATGCGGCATCGCTGGCCGTCGCCGAGGCGCCGGCCAAAGCTTACAATCCGCTGTTTCTATACGGTGGTGTAGGTCTGGGGAAAACGCATCTGATGCATGCTATCGGACACTATATTTTGGAGCACAATCCGACCAGCAAGGTCGTTTATTTATCGTCGGAGAAGTTTACGAATGAATTCATTAATGCCATCCGGGACAACCGCGGGGAAAGTTTCCGGAATAAATATCGCAACATTGATATTTTGCTCATTGATGATATTCAATTCATTGCGGGCAAGGAATCGACGCAAGAGGAATTTTTCCATACGTTCAATGCGCTTCATGAGGAACGCAAGCAGATTATAATCTCAAGCGATCGGCCGCCTAAAGAAATTCCAACGTTGGAAGAACGGCTGCGCTCTCGCTTCGAGTGGGGACTGATTACGGATATTCAACCGCCGGATCTGGAGACGAGAATTGCTATTCTTCGGAAAAAGGCGCGGGCGGAAAACCTGGATATTCCTAATGAGGCCATGATGTATATCGCGAATCAAATTGATACAAACATCCGTGAGCTGGAAGGGGCGCTCATTCGCGTTGTCGCTTATTCTTCCTTAACCAATCAGGATGTATCAAGCCATCTCGCGGCTGAGGCGTTAAAGGATATTATCCCATCCAGCCGTCCAAAAATGATCACGATTCAGGATATACAGCATCAAGTCGGGGAATTTTATAATCTACGGCTGGAAGATTTCAAAGCGCGTAAACGGACGAAGGCTGTGGCTTTCCCACGGCAGATTGCCATGTATCTTTCCCGTGAGCTAACCGACTATTCTTTGCCGAAAATCGGTGAAGCTTTCGGCGGACGTGATCATACGACTGTCATTCATGCGCACGAAAAAATCTCCAAATCCATTCAAGTGGATCAGGATCTATTTAAAGTTATCAACAACCTAATAGAAAAAATCAAAAATCCAACCTGAACAAGTTCAGAGCCTATACACAATTTATACACATGTGGATAGGCTTGATTTTATTAGGGTTACAGATAGTTATCCACATATTCAGTGCGCCTATTACTATTACTAATATATTTTAAAGATATACATCACCTATATAAGGCCCGCGTCAACGCGTGCTTGCAGGATTAAAACCCGTAGGAGGAACTTATGAAGATTAGCATTCTGAAAAACGTTTTGAACGAGGCCATACAACATGTATCCAAAGCGATATCCAGTCGGACGACAATTCCAATTTTGAGTGGTATTAAGCTGGATGTGAATCACCAGGGAGTCACACTGACCGCCAGCGATACAGATATTTCTATTCAATCCTTTATTCCGATGGAGGATGGTGACCAAACGGTCGTTCAGATCGAACAACCCGGCAGTGTAGTGCTACCCGCTAAATTCTTTGTCGAAATTATCAAAAAGTTGCCGTCTCAGGAGATCCGTATGGAGGTAAAAGACCAATTCCAAACCTTTATCTCATCCGGTGCTACTGAAATTCAGATCGTTGGTTTGGACCCTGAAGAATTTCCGGTGCTTCCCAACATTGAGGAAAATCAAGTGATCTCTGTGCCAGGTGATTTGCTTAAAAATATGATTAAACAGACGGTATTTTCCATCTCTACCCATGAAACGACACCTATTTTGACTGGTGTATTGTGGAATCTGGCTGAGGGCGAATTGAAATTTGTCGCAACGGACCGCCACCGCCTTGCCACCCGCAGCGCTCATTTGGATACGTCTGAAGGCTTGCGTTTTAGCAATGTTGTCATTGCAGGCAAAACGCTCAATGAGCTGAGCAGAATTATTCCGGATCAAAATATGCTTGTGGATATCGTCGTAGCGGACAATCAGGTATTATTTAAGGTGGATCGCGTGTTATTTTATTCCCGCATCTTGGATGGCACCTATCCTGATACTTCTAGAATTATTCCGACTTCCTACAAAACAGAACTGGTTGTGGACACAAAAAGTTTGAGCGAGTCTATTGACCGTGCTTATTTGTTGTCCCGTGAGGAAAAAACGAATATTGTAAAAATGCAATCGTTGGAAAACGGTGATCTAGAGATTTCCTCCAGCTCATCTGAGCTTGGTAAAGTGCGTGAGGAAGTAAATGTGTCTAAATTTGAGGGAGAGCCACTCAAAATCTCGTTCAACTCCAAATATATGCTCGACGTGCTGAAGGTGATTGACAGCGAGCAGCTGACGATTGCTTTTACTGGCATTATGAGCCCCATTATTTTAAAACCGGCAGATTCCAGCAATGCGCTGTACATCATCCTGCCATATCGCACAACCAACTAGCGTCACCCACCCGAACAAGCGAAAGGATGAACAGGCCTTGAAACCAATATCTATACAGACCGAATACATCAAACTCGATCAATTTTTGAAATTAGCCGATTGTGTATCCACAGGAGGCATGGCTAAAGCCCTGCTGCAGGAGGGACAAGTCCGCGTTAATGGTGAGCCAGAAGAACGTCGGGGGAGAAAATTGTACCCAGGCGATACCGTAGAAGTAGAGGACATTGGACGTTTCGAGGTTACGGCAGGAGCATGATCGCCTGAACGGCAAGGACTCCTTTTAGGTGCGGAATAACAAGGGGGACCCTATGTGTTTGTGAACAACATTGTTTTGCAGCAGTACCGGAACTATGAACAGTTGGAGCTGAATGAATTCGGGCCCGTTAATTTGCTGATCGGACAAAATGCGCAAGGCAAAACGAATCTGGTTGAGGCGATTTTTGTATTGGCTTTGACTAAAAGTCACCGAACGTCCCGCGATAAGGAATTAATTTCTTTCGGGGCTACTTCCACCCATCTAGCTGCCGATGTGGATAAAAAATACGGGAAAATCAGATTGGATCTCTCGTTATCCACACAAGGCAAAAAAGCAAAGATCAACGGGCTAGAGCAGCGAAAGCTGAGCGATTTTATCGGTTCGTTAAACGTGGTCATGTTTGCGCCCGAGGATCTGGAAATTGTCAAAGGAACACCGGGGGTTCGCCGCCGGTTTCTTGACATGGAAATTGGACAGGTTGCGCCAGGATATTTGTATCATTTGCAGCAATATCAGAAAGTGCTGGTTCAGCGGAATAACCTGCTCAAGCAAGCTTGGGGTAAAGATATGGCGTCCGTGCAGCTGATGCTGGAGGTATGGAATGAGCAACTTGTTGAGCATGGTGTTAAAATTGTAAAAAAGCGGAAACAATTTATAACAAAGCTACAAAAGTGGGCCCAGGCCATTCATGAAGGGATTGCAGGTGGGACAGAAGAGTTAAAATTAGCCTATGTCCCCTCCTTCGGTGAGCCAGAGGAAGAAGATGAAGCTGTCTTATTGGAGCGATTTATGATAAAGTTATCCCAAATGAGGGAACAGGAAATCCGCCGTGGCATGACTTTGGCGGGACCCCATCGTGATGATTTGGCCTTTGCCATTAACGGCAGAGAAGTGCATACGTATGGCTCTCAGGGGCAGCAGCGTACGACGGCCCTGTCTTTGAAGCTGGCCGAAATAGAATTAATTCATGAGGAAATTGGGGAGTATCCTATCCTGCTGCTGGATGATGTATTGTCCGAGCTGGACCCCTATCGTCAGACTCAGCTGATCGAGACTTTCCAAAGCAAGGTACAGACCTTTATCACGGCAACCGGGATTGAGACGTTGAACGCAGAACGACTTAAGGGTGCCCATATTTATCACGTCCACGACGGGCATGTGGAACACTAAGGAGTGAGTGACCGGTATGTATATTCATCTGGGTGGAGAAAAGATCATCCGCTCGTCAGAGCTTGTGGCTATTTTCGATATCTCGATTGAAAAATCCTCTAAAATCTCCAAACAATACGTGAACCACGCTCAGCAGCAAAAGCATGTCGAGATGATTGGCGAAGAGGAAGCCAAGTCCATCGTAGTGACTCAGAATACGGTGTATTATTCCCCCATCTCCTCAACAACACTCAAAAAGCGGGCAAACCAGTTTGTTGCCAATGCTTAACCATAGAAATCTATAGAAGTAGGTGAAAGGCATGTCTATGAATCAACCGTCTTATGATGCGGGCGAGATTCAGGTCCTCGAAGGCCTGGAAGCGGTTCGGAAACGTCCCGGGATGTATATTGGCTCCACGAGCGTCAAGGGGCTCCATCATCTGGTCTGGGAAGTTGTGGACAACAGTATTGACGAAGCGCTGGCGGGTTATTGTAACAGCATTCAAGTTGTCGTTCACAAAGATAATAGCATTACCGTTACAGATAACGGCCGCGGTATTCCGGTAAGTGAACACGCCAAAATGAAAAAATCAGCGCTGGAAGTCGTAATGACCGTACTTCACGCAGGTGGTAAATTCGGAGGCGGAGGGTACAAGGTGTCTGGTGGTCTGCACGGGGTTGGTGTATCCGTGGTGAACGCGCTCTCCAGCAAAATGATCGTTCATGTCAAACGGGATGGACATGTATATGAGCAGGAATACCATCGTGGTGCTCCACAGTATGATGTCAGAGTCATCGGTGATACAGAAGAGACAGGTACCCAAACGACCTTCTATCCGGACGAACAAATCTTTACCGAAACGACCGTATATGACTATGATACGCTGCAGACGCGGATTCGTGAGCTAGCTTTCCTGAACAAAGGCATTGCAATTAGCTTGACCGATGAACGGACAGGCGCCAGCGATACATTCCACTATGAGGGTGGAATCAGTGAATATGTGCAGTTTCTGAATCAAAAAAGAGAAGCCCTGCATGAACAGCCGATTTATGTCGAAGGCTCTCGTGACATGATTCAGGTCGAAGTTGCATTGCAATATAACGACAGCTATACCGAGAATATTTATTCTTTTGCCAACAATATCAACACCCATGAGGGCGGGACTCATGAATCAGGTTTCAAGAGTGCATTAACCCGGATTATTAACGATTATGCACGCAAAAATGGCTTGATTAAGGATAACAACGCCAATTTGACCGGTGACGATGTACGTGAAGGTTTGACAGCGATCATCTCCGTCAAAATCCCAGAACCACAGTTTGAGGGTCAGACTAAAACAAAGCTCGGCAACAGTGAAGTGCGAGGAATTGTCGAGTCTCTGTTCGCAGAGAAACTCCAGGAATTCCTGGAGGAAAACCCGTCCGTCTCCCGCCGTGTGGTTGATAAATCATTACAAGCAGCTCGAGCCCGGGAAGCAGCGCGCAAAGCGCGTGAACTTACACGTCGCAAAAGTGCGTTGGAAATTAGTTCGCTCCCAGGTAAGCTGGCGGATTGCTCCTCTAAGGACGCTTCGATCAGTGAATTGTACATCGTCGAAGGTGACTCAGCAGGGGGATCGGCCAAGCAGGGGCGTGATCGTCACTTTCAAGCGATTTTGCCAATTCGCGGTAAAATCCTGAATGTTGAAAAGGCACGCTTGGACCGTATTTTGTCCAGTGATGAAATACGTTCGATGGTAACAGCAATGGGTACAGGGATCGGAGATGATTTTGACATCACCAAAGCCCGTTACCACAAAGTCATTATCATGACAGATGCCGATGTCGATGGTGCTCATATTCGCACATTGTTGCTGACGTTCTTCTATCGCTACATGCGCAAAATCATTGATGCGGGCTATATATACATTGCTCAGCCACCACTATTCAAAGTTGAGCGTAACAAAGTTGTTCGTTATGCGAACTCTGAGGCGGAACGTGACGAGATCATTAAGGAATTTGGAGAAAACGCGAAGTACAATGTACAGCGCTATAAAGGTTTGGGTGAGATGAATGCGACCCAACTTTGGGAAACCACGATGGACCCAGAGAGCCGTACAATGCTGCAGGTAACTGTCAGTGACGCGATGCTGGCTGATACGCTGTTCAATACCTTAATGGGTGACAATGTAGAACCTCGCCGTGACTTTATCCAAGAACATGCGAAGTACGTGAAAAACCTAGATTTCTAATGTGTGTTATTCCATCCTGATGGCTATGTTATCTGTTCATTTAGGATTGTATAGGAAAGAGTGCACAAGGGGCGCCCAAATGGGGCGTCCCTT
This sequence comes from Paenibacillus sp. BT-177, assembly GCF_025846815.2. Classification (NCBI taxonomy): domain Bacteria; kingdom Bacillati; phylum Bacillota; class Bacilli; order Caryophanales; family Paenibacillaceae; genus Paenibacillus; species Paenibacillus sp. BT-177. The sequence goes on from NZ_JAOYTP010000003.1 coordinate 672,709, forward strand.
TTCTTGTCATTAACCAGCCCGGATGGATTTGAATATTTAATTTCAATGTTTTAGGCCTTTTTCTTAGAGCGTACAGGTTTACCTGTGGATGCCGTATACCGGCCGTAGCCTACTGCATATCTGAATATTTTATGATAGAGGCTTTTGTTTGGGAGGGAAGCGAACACTTTGATGGCTGGTCTTGTATTGACCTCCAAAATCCACGGATAGTTTTGCTGATCCAATCCTACATCTAACCCGATTTCCCTTAAACGAGGGTATCTTTTTTGTAGCTGCCAAGCTACTCGCTCGCCCATTTTCGATAATTTTTGCTCCAGTCGAACGGCTTCCTTTACATCCATATATGGAGCCACCAGTTCATTGAAAAAGCGCGTTGTCCCACCGCTGTGATGATTGGTGACGACTTTGTCAGGAGCAGCTACACGCCCTACAATAAGCGTTGTTTCCCAGTGATGTCTCAAGTTCATCTGGGTTAATACCCTCAGATCGAAGGGACGGGCTTCATGCTGAAGAAGAGGAATTCCGCGTTGGATTAGATATGGACGTTTCTTTATACGAGAAGAAACCACCCTATGCAACTCATCCAGACTTTCAAAGGTGAGGATATCTACTTCATAGCGAAGCACATACCAAGTTCTCTCTTCGATGATTCCTTCTTCTGTCGGCGGAAGCTGCTCTGTCTGCCTTTCTGCGCGCATAACCCCTTTACCATAAGTACCATTATCCGGCTTAATATAGACAGTTCCATACACCGCCAACATTTCATTCAGGTGCTCAAACGTGTACAAACGTGTTTCCGGTATATAAGCGGCCAATGTCGGATGGGGAAGAATGGCATTTGTTTTGGCCCACTTACTGGATACTCGCTGAATAGACAAGTATTCTCATCCCTTTCTTTTCGAAATATGAGTCATGTACCTGGAATTCACACCCTTTAACAAAACAAGGGAAACTAAAGGACAAGCGCGTAAAACAATGATATAATAGAGAAATACGGCGTTTTTCGGAATTTTGCTAAGTAGAACCCTGACCGTATACGTATTGTATGTGGAAAAGGCCCTTAGGGTGGGGGCTAATCCCCAGTTCAGGGGAATTTGTTATAATCAGGGCTTGTAAGTTGTACAAGAAAATAGCAATCTGCTACAGGCAGAAGGGGAATGACGAGGGTTTTACGCTGTAAAGAGGACAAATGCGTTTAATTGTGCTCTTTTTGTGAAAGTAATATAATTATACAGATGAGGATTTCAGCCAAAATCCTGCGCAAGGAGCGGAGTATATAGGCAGTGTCTTGTTAGGCTTTTCACATAGAGAGCGCTGTATTGAAGGATGAGAAGGAGGACCAGCATGGCGGATCAAAATAACTCGCAAATCATCAATAGGGATATCGGAGTGGAAATGCGCGAATCCTTTATGGATTATGCCATGAGTATTATTGTTAGCCGTGCCTTGCCTGATGTGCGGGACGGACTGAAGCCGGTACACCGTCGTATTCTGTACGCGATGTCCGAGCTAGGCATGTCGCCAGATAAGCCTTATAAAAAATCGGCAAGAATCGTCGGTGAAGTTATCGGTAAGTACCACCCTCATGGTGATACGGCTGTGTATGATACGATGGTGCGGATGGCGCAGGATTTTTCCTTGCGTTATATGTTGGTGGATGGACACGGTAACTTTGGCTCCGTGGATGGAGATATGGCAGCAGCAATGCGTTACACTGAAGCACGGCTGTCCAAGATAGCCATGGAAATGCTCCGTGATTTGAACAAAGAGACCGTTGATTTTATGCCTAACTACGATGGTGAAGAGAACGAGCCTGTCGTATTGCCTGCACGTTATCCTAACTTGCTGGTTAACGGTGTCGGCGGGATTGCAGTTGGTATGGCAACCAATATTCCTCCGCATAACTTGGGAGAGGTTATCGATGGTGTACAAGCGCTGATCGAAAACCCTGACATTACGCCGATGGAACTTATGGATTACATTCAAGGGCCGGATTTCCCGACAGCAGGTTATATCTTAGGTCGCTCAGGCATTCGCCAGGCGTATCAGACTGGCCGCGGATCTGTGACCATGCGTGCGAAGACCACCATAGAAGAGATTGGCAATAAAGCACGGATTATCGTGCATGAGCTGCCTTACCAAGTGAACAAGGCTCGTCTGGTCGAGAAAATTGCTGAATTAGTGCGTGACAAGCGTATTGAAGGCATTACGGATCTTCGAGATGAATCCGACCGTACGGGTATGCGTATCGTTATCGAGTTGCGTAGAGATGTGAACCCGAACGTCGTTCTGAATAATCTGTTTAAACATACAGCCATGCAGTCCAATTTCGGTATCAATATGCTTGCGATTGTAAACAATGAGCCGAAGATTTTGAACCTGAAAGATGTCTTGTATTATTATCTCAAGCATCAGGTTGAGGTTATTCGTCGTCGGACAGAATTCGATCTGAAAAAAGCCGAAGCTAGAGCACACATTCTGGAAGGCTTGCGTATTGCTCTTGACCATCTGGACGAAGTTATTTCCTTGATTCGTTCTTCCCAAACTGCAGAAGCAGCCCGTGAAGGACTGATTGAGCGTTTCTCGCTGACTCTTGAGCAGGCTCAGGCTATTCTCGATATGCGTCTGCAACGCTTAACCGGTTTGGAACGTGAGAAGATCGAGAACGAATATAACGAGCTAATTCAAAAGATAATGGAATACCGTGAAATTTTGGCGAATGAGCATCTGGTACTCAACATCATTAGCGAAGAGCTGAATGAGCTGAAAGGACGCTTCGCCGATGATCGTCGCACTGAAATTACAGTGGGTGAAGAAAGTATTCTTGACGAGGATCTCATTCCGCGTGAAGACGTTATTATTACTGTAACCCATACTGGATATATCAAACGCCTTCCTGTTACTACGTATCGCAGTCAAAAACGCGGTGGTCGTGGTGTAGTAGGTATGGATACCAAAGATGAGGACTTCGTAGAGCATCTGTTCATTACGAATTCACATCATCATTTGTTATTCTTTACGGACAAGGGCAAGGTATACCGGATTAAGGCTTATGAGATTCCAGACTTAAGCCGGACAGCTCGGGGGACACCGATTATTAACCTGATTCAGATTGAACAGGGTGAGTCGATCAATGCGGTAATTCCAATTGAGGAATTTGTGGAGGACAGTTATCTATTCTTTGCGACCCAACATGGGATTATTAAGAAAACACCTCTTGATGACTATGCGAATATCCGCAAAGGCGGCCTGATTGCCATTAACTTGCGCGAAGATGACGCCCTGATCGAAGTGAAGCTGACTGATGGACAGCAGGAAATGATTATCGGCACAGCACAAGGGATGTCTATCCGTTTCCCTGAAAGTGATGTACGATCTATGGGACGTAGTGCTACAGGAGTTAAAGGGATTAGTCTTGATGAAAGTGATGCTGTAATCGGCATGGATATCGTCAATACCGACCTGGATATTCTGATCGTAACGGCCAAGGGTTATGGCAAACGTACCCCTGCTGTGGATTATCGTATCCAGAGCCGCGGAGGCAAGGGGATCAAGACGATTAACGTTACCGATAAAAATGGCCCAGTTGTCGGCCTCAAGGTTGTAAAAGCCGAAGAGGACTTGATGATTATTACAGCTAGTGGCACTTTGATCCGGACTAGCATGGGGGAAATCTCCACGATGGGTCGGAATACGCAAGGGGTAAGACTGATTAATATTCGCGATGATGATTCGGTTGCAACGGTTTGTCGTGCGAACAAGAATGAGGAGCAAGATGAACTGCTTGAGGATTTATTAGAGGATGGAGGAACTGGTGAGGAGCCAACTCTATCATCTGCTGAACCAACTCTTGAAGTGAATACAGAAGATACGGAAGGTAACGATTCAGAATCTTCTGAGAACGAATAAGCCCTGAATATAGAAACAACAAATTTAGATTGAAGAGACTCTCTGGCTATTTGGTCAAGAGAGTCTTTTTTTTCTTGTTCAGGCTGATCAATTCAGACCAGTACGTTTTAAATGGCATAAAATGAATGTACAGGATCATTTCCAAGTAATATAATGACATCATAACTGGCAGCTGGAGCAGCTGTTGTGAGAACAGAGAGGTTGACCATGACAACTGTACCCGTATCCGAATTAAAAGCAGGACTTAAATTGCAAAGCGACGTTTTTACTGAAATGGGCAGCTTGCTACTACCGAAAGGGCGAATTCTGCTACCACGTGACTTAGAGATTTTAGAGGCCTTCTTGATTCAACAAGTAGAGGTAGGGACGGATGATATTGCAAAATCCGGTAGCGAGCCTACCACTGTTCGATCTGGGACAGCTGAATCGCAGGGAGCTTCGTTAGATGGGCGAGATGAATCTGAACAATTCCAGGATGAGTATGACAAAATGGTGATGCTTGTTAAGAATGCGTTTCAATCAGTGCTCGTCTCTAATTTATCTATATATGAGTTGCGGGGACAACTAGAGTCCTTGCTGGCGCATATCCAACGCTATAATGTAATGACCTATACTCCGCCTGGTATGATCGAAGTGGACTATATTTTTCACAATGCCGTGCTAACCTCCCTTACCTCTTACTCCATTGCACAATGGATTGGGTTGCCTCAAAAGGATTGGATGCAGGTGGCTTTTGCCGGGTTGCTTCATGATATAGGGAATGCTAAGATGGACCCGTCCATTCTGTACAAGCCCTCCCAACTAACGCGGGAAGAGCAAGAAGAAGTACGCCGCCATACATCACTAGGATACCAATTGCTTAAAAATGTGAAGGCTATTAACGAAGGTGTGCGTTTGGCAGCTCTTCAGCATCACGAGAAAGTGGACGGTACTGGATATCCATTGCGTCTTAAAGGGGAGCAAATCCACATATACGCTAAAATCGTAGGGGTGGCTGATGTATTCCATGCCATGACTCTGGAGAAAACATACCGACCTGCCCAATCACCGTATCTGGTTCTAGAGCAAATCAAATCAGAATCATTTGGAAAGCTGGACCCAAGTGTCGTGCAAGTCTTCATTCAAAAGCTAACCCAATTTAATAATGGGACCAAGGTGCGTCTCAATGATAACCGTACAGGGGAAATTATATTTGCTGATCGAGACCACCCGACTCGTCCGTTGATTCAAGTAGATGGCGAGATCATTAACCTGATGCTTCAAAGAGAGCTTTATATCGAGTGTATTGTTACTTAACTGAGTTTTTTAAAAAAACAGTTGCACAATATAGTGGATTTGTGATATATTCTTTCTTGTCGCTTCAAGTGTTGAAATAAAAGAAGCAGAAAACACTCTTGAAAAAAAGTGTTGACACAAACCTGAATAACATGATATACTATAAAAGTTGCTGAGGGGAACGAAAGAAATCCTAAAGCAAACAAAGAATGTTTGATCTTTGAAAACTGAACAACGAGTGAGTAAACTGATTTTGTTCGCAAAATCAAACAATGAGATGTTTTATCTCGTCAGTTTCAAATGAGCTAATCGCTCTTTCGATAAACCAACTTCGGTTGGTCTTTAATGGAGAGTTTGATCCTGGCTCAGGACGAACGCTGGCGGCGTGCCTAATACATGCAAGTCGAGCGGGGTTATTTAGAAGCTTGCTTCTAAATAACCTAGCGGCGGACGGGTGAGTAACACGTAGGCAACCTGCCCACAAGACAGGGATAACTACCGGAAACGGTAGCTAATACCCGATACATCCTTTTCCTGCATGGGAGAAGGAGGAAA
>NZ_JAOYTP010000004.1:0-569885 GCF_025846815.2 Paenibacillus sp. BT-177
AGGATGTATCGGGTATTAGCTACCGTTTCCGGTAGTTATCCCTGTCTTGTGGGCAGGTTGCCTACGTGTTACTCACCCGTCCGCCGCTAGGTTATTTAGAAGCAAGCTTCTAAATAACCTCGCTCGACTTGCATGTATTAGGCACGCCGCCAGCGTTCGTCCTGAGCCAGGATCAAACTCTCCATTAAAGACCAACCGAAGTTGGTTATAGAAAGAGCGATTAGCTCATGTTGAAACTGACGAGATAAAATATCTCATTTTCGTTTCCATTTCATACAGCCAGATGGCATGTACCAAAATTTAAACGTTGGATTTTGTAAACAAAATCCATACTCACTCGTTGTTCAGTTTTCAAAGATCAAATTCTTCATTTCATCGCTATTTTTTCCTCAATAGCAACTCTTATATACTATCATCTTTCAACTAACTTTGCAACAACTTTTTTTTCGTTTTTTCTTCAATTCGTTCTGCTCATTAGCCGACCGACAAAATATCTTGTTTAATTGGCCGGAATAAGAATATAACACATAATCAAATTATATAGCAAGTGTTATTTTCTAAAATAATTCGAGTTTAATTTAAAATCAAAACAAACCCCAAAACCGATGAAGGTTGTGCAAATTCGGCTGGCTTTTAAGCAACCACAAATCAAGAGGACTTAAATCTGAAAAATATAAAAAAAAAGCCAGCGATTTTATCGCCGGCTTCCCGTCAATTCAACAAAATGTTATGGAGTATGATGGCCAAAATATTGGAGCGTTCCATTTGGATAAGAGTTCCACTCTCCTGGAAGGTTATAAAAGGAGGAACCGGACTTAATCCCCGATTTTCGGATAATAGTCCCATTATTCGGCATAAATTGCGTTTTGCCGTCAGGATCACCTAAGACATCGATCGTTACACCGTTCTTTTTCAGGACATAGCCTGTCGTTACATTTTTATCTGATTCTGATAACATTATTTCTTCATTATAGTAGGCCGCAGGAACAATGTCGAAAAAGTCATAAAAAATGGAATCGATATATATATAAGGCATGCCTTTCCAAAACGAATTAATAGGTTGGCTCCACACTTTAGGAGTATTTGTAGCTAAATTGTATTGATGAATCTCAAGTGAGTATCCTGCATTTTCTATAGGTTTAGAAGTATCCCCTACTGGATTGTAAAACAACTCAATAGCAGTGCGGGTTTTATCCAAGGATAGATACTGGGAAAAATATAGATCCTCTGGCCCTTGAGGATTTGCTATCACTTGGAATACAGTGGCAGATCCGTTTGCCCCGATTACCCAGTAGTATTGAGAAATATCCCCATTCCATGTCCAAACTGTCCCGTTAAGAGGGATTGGTCCAGTAAAGGTAGAATCTGCCGTACCCGAATAGACTTTAAATGAAGTTTCACCCGGGAAAACTGTTGACATGTCATAAGTAATCGGATCTTTGACCCCTTGCTTGGTTCGGATTTGAACAATTCCGTTCGTCGTTAGAGGAGCATTTGTTACCTGAAAATTATAGGTGGCTGTTCCACCATGCCCGTCATCCGCAGTAATCGTTACCTTGGTACTTCCTGCCTGATTACCCGGAGTAAGAGTCAGCGTTGATCCGTTAACCTCTGCATTTGCCACACCGCTTGATTCAACAGTAGAAGTAAACGTCAGGGCATCCCCGTCAGCATCACTGAACAATTGGGATAGGTCGTAGCTTCTTGCATTGGTAACTCCTGCAGTCAACACTTGTTCATAAATGGCAGCTTCTACTTGAGGGCGTTGATTTGAAGATGGGTTAGACGAACCGGATGACTGGACATTGACCTGGAAGGTAGTTGAAGTTTGCCCTCCGCGACCATCCGTAGCCTTGATTTCTATGCTTGTCGTCCCTGCACTTAGTGCCTGAATTTTCAATTGGTCTCCAGTGATTTCCGCCGAAGCAACAGACGGAACGGAAGAGGTTGCCATAAAGGTCAACGTATCTCCATCAGGATCTGTAAAAACGGGATCTAAATCGAGTGAGTAAACCGCATCACCTACAGTAAGCCACTGGTCGACAGGTTTAGTTTCTACTGGATTTTGATTCTGTGGAGGTCCAGCTGTGACGGTGGTTTTGAAAGTTTTGATTACTTCCCCTCCCTGGCCATCTGTTGCTTTGATCGATACTAATGTGCTACCGATCGTTAATGGTGTAAGAGTGAGTATATCCCCATAAACGGCAGCCGTCACAACAGTCGGGTCAGAAACGCTATGAACATCGTAAGTTAAAACATAGCTATCAGGACTGGAAAAGAAATCATTTAAGGACAATTGAATATCGCCTGTATTTATTTCTTTCATCTGATCCGGAATCCCTGTGGAAATCGGGGATTCATTGACGCTAACATCAAAATTAGTAGCGACTTCGCCCCCACAGCCATCTTCTGCTTTAAGCGTAATCGTTGCTGTTCCTGGGGAAACTGCATGGACTGTGGCTATGTTTCCGTTAACGGATATAGCAGCGACTAACGAATCCGAAGATTCTGCAGAAACGTCCACAGAGTCGCCATCAGGATCGTGGAATATCGAAGATAAATCCAGGGTATAATCTGAATTACCTAAAATCAGTGTCTGATTACCCGGCTGCTGATCTATAACCGGATTTTGGTTAGGTACAGCGGTTACTTCCATTTGAAACGACCGGCTTGTGCTGCCTCCATGGCCATCGGATGCCTTAACGGATACTGATGTGCTGCCAATCTTTAACGGTGTAATGGTAAGCGTGTCCCCATTGAGCACTGCAGTTGCAACCGAAGAATCGGAAATATCAATGCTGTATGACAACGAATCCTTCTCATGGTCGGTAAAGAAGTCATTTAAAGATAATTGAATGTCACCTGAATTGATTTGTTTCGCTTGATCCGGAATTCCCATGGATGCCGGAGGTTCATTAACGGTAATATCAAAATTGGTTTTAACCTCGCCTCCACGGCTATTAGTCGCTTTTAGCTGGATGTTTGCTGTTCCTGAGGAAACCGCATGAACCGTGGCTTGATTTCCGTTAACGGAGACCGTCGCAATGGAAGGATCCGAGGATTCTGCCGAAATGGTCATTGGTTTGCTGTCCGGATCAAGGAATACCGGGGATAAATCCAGGATGTAGTCCGCATCGCCCACAGTGAGCGTTTGGTTGCCTGGCTTCTGATTTACAACCGGATTTTGATTAGGTCCAGCAGTTACCACTAATTGAAACGACTGGCTTGCACTGCCTTCCCGACCATCAGATGCCTTGATATTAACTTGGGCATGTCCTACAGCTGCCGGAGTTAATACCAATTGATCACCCGTCAAGGTAAAGGTGGCAATGGAAGGATCATCGATCACAACCTCATAGGTCATGGGATCATTTTCAGAATCTGTAAAATATGATCCTAAAGACAAGGTCACATCGTCGCTTCCCAGCTGTTCGCTTTGATCAGGGATACCCAATGAAACAGGAGATTCATTAACACGGACCTTGAAACTCGTGCCCGCTTTTTTCCCGGCCTGGTCATCTGCAGCGATCGTAATAGTCGCAGTCCCTTTGCCAACAGCCTTGATAGACAGGTTGGTTCCCTCTACTCGGACTGTACTGATTTTTGTACTAGACGACACAGCCGTATATTTGAGCTCAGACTGCTCCTCATCCGTAAAATGCCCAAGCAAGTCAATTTGAAGTTCAGAATCGCCCACCGTTACGGCTTGATCGTCATATTTGGTCACTAACTTCGGTGCTGTATTGGTCACAACCGTAAAGCGCGAGCTACCGGAAGAGCTACTGGAAGAAGTTGTAGTGACTCCTGATACCGTCGAAGAGGACACACCTGCTGCAAATGAAGTATTCGTGACTTGGCTGGAGGAGCTTACACTAATGTTTGCTTCAGAGTTATTTACTTGTAAATTTGAAATGGTTCCAGCTACCTCCAGACTGACCGAGGAGGAACTGCTCACAACCAATGTATTAATGGAGGCCTGGCCTGTCAGAGCTACGGGCTGATCACTGTTGACTGACAATTGCTGAATAGTCCCCTGCAACTCTACCTGCTGGGCACCGGTAAGAACTTTTAACTGCTGAATCATTGAGGATGAATCATTTTCAATCGTTGCATTGGAAGTCAATGTCATTTGATCTACCCTTGAATTTCCTTGAATGACTACGCGGACATCCTGTTTGGATACCTCGACATCCTGCAGCTCAGATGTGTTAAACAATACGGTGTTTTGGTCACCGCCCTGAATATATGTTTTTCCTTGTACCGTAAATTTAGAGGCATAGAAATCATGTTCAAGGCTTGACGTAACTGTAAAACTATTTTTGACATTCAAATTCATAACCGAAATGTAATCGCCGTCAATAGTTAAATCTCCGTCAATCGAGGAGTTATGACCATCTAATACAAGATTGCCGCTGAATTCGGAAGCTTGCCCTATCGGGGCTTGCCCACTCGCATGGATGACCAGTTTGGTGATTGATTCAATGGTCCGCTGTGATGCTACAAATTGAATATCTGCTCCTTTAAGAATCTCTTGGTTAGAGGTTTGCAGGATTCCTTTAACTGAATCCGAGAGTTTATATTCAATCCCGTTAATCCAGGCCTTTCCATCCTCTACTTTTTGGAGTTGGACTACATGGTCCTTGGGGAAAAAAGTAGACATCATATACTGGGCTATATCTTGACGCTGAACGGACGATTTAGGTTTGAAACCGGACTGATCCGTCTTCATGGAGCCCGACTGTAAAGCCGTATTAACATATGGCCGTGCCCACGGGCTGACCCAATTCCAATCAGTAAGTTTAGCAGACTCCGTGGCGTCAGCTGTAATAGGAAGCCCGGAAGCCCGCATAAGCAGAACCGCAGCCTCCTCTCTGGTTACTGCCGCTTTGGGCCTGAATTTGGAGCCGTCGTCTCCATTCATGAGTCCTGCACGATGTACAGCCTCAATATAGGGACTGGACCAATTTTTCGAGTCTACATCCGAGAAGCTGCTACTTGCTGCTTTAGAAATAGAGAGTTGAAGAGCTTGAGTTAACAAAACCGCCATTTCTTGACGGGTCAACAAATCCGTTGGCCGATAGGATCCGGACGGGTCGCCATGCAGAAGCCCGGCTTCAATGGCTTGCAGGATGCTTGTCTTTTGCTCTGAAGCAATATTATTGATGTCTTTAAAAGGCAGGCTGGCCAGAGCTGCTCCGTTTGATGCACCACTGGCAGCAGATGCAATCGTCTGCAAAGCCGTCGGAGCAACAAGTGCAGCCAAGGCTAATGTAATCAGCCATTTATTGGGTTTAGAACTCATGATGTTCCCTCTATTCTTTTTATTCATTACGGTGCCTCACTGTTAAAGATACCGATATTATCCGTATAATCGATACCTTCATCAAACCATTCACTCGCCTCGTAGTGGCCTGCATTTCCATGGGTAACATCGGATTGTCTAGCTATAGTGGTATGAGGCTGAAACACGGCCGTATCAATCAACTGATTATCGTAATAGAGCGATAAAGTGACAGGTGCTGAATCGTCGTTATAAAATCCCATATCCATGAAGTAATCTACATGTGCATCACCAAAATACATGGTATCTCCTATCACAAAAGTAGCTCCACCTGGAATAGAAGCACCAGCGTTTTGACTTATTTCGATCGAATTTCCACTATCACTGCGTTCAATTCTAATTTTCGAAGCATCCAATTCCTCAGAACCCGCATTATAAAGCTCAATAATCTGCATCATAGAGTCGCCCTCCCCCCATGCCAACTCAGAGAAGAAAAGTCCTTTTTTTTCTCCAACAGTGACTTGGAAGATCGTTTGAACGGTTCCCCCCTTCCCATCATCTGCGGTGACTGTGACTGTAGCACTCCCGACTGCAAGCGGAGTAATACTCAGTTGGTCACCTGTAACGGTAACCGTTGCTACTCCAGGGTCCGATGAACCAGCGGAATACGTTAGCAAGTCCAAATCTTCATCTGCAAAAGTTGAAGCAAGTCCAATAGTTGTGTCCATAGCACCCGCTTCTGTAGAAATATCATTTATCGTGCTTTGAACAACAGGTGCGTGATTAACAGCAGGTAAAGGAGTCACCGTTAGAGTGAAATTCGTATCCACCGTGCCGCCATTGCCGTCATCTGCCGTTACCGTAATCGTGGTCGTACCCGCGTTCACTGGCGTAATTTTCAGGTCACTTCCGTTTACCGCTACTGTCACCACGCCCGTATCTGTCGAGGTTGCCGTGTATGTCAGTGCGTCGCTGTCTTCATCTGCGAACACACCTGCAAGACTCACCGTCTTGATGCCGTCTGCAACACCTGCCGTTACATTGCTGATCGACGTTTCTACTATCGGTGCATGGTTCACAACTTCCGGGATCACCGGCGTGATCGTCACGTTGAACTGTGTATCCACCGTGCCGCCATTGCCGTCATCTGCCGTTACCGTAATCGTGGTCGTACCCGCGTTCACTGGTTTAATTTTCAGGTCACTTCCGTTTACCGCTACTGTCACCACGCCCGTATCTGTCGAGGTTGCCGTGTATGTCAGTGCGTCGCTGTCTTCATCTGCGAACACACCTGCAAGGCTCACCGTCTTGATGCCATCTGCGACTCCAGTCGTCACATTGCTGATCGACGTGTTCACCGTCGGCGCATGGTTTACAGCTTCGGGGATCACTGGTGTGATCGTCACGTTGAACTGCGTATCCACCGTGCCGCCTTTATCGTCATTTGCCGTTACCGTAATCGTGACTGTACCCGCGTTCACTGGCGTAATTTTCAGGTCGCTTCCGTTTATCGCTACTGTCGCCACGCCCGTATCTGTCGAGGTTGCCGTGTATGTCAGCGCATCGCTGTCTTCATCTGCAAACACACCTGCAAGACTCACCGTCTTGATGCCGTCTGCAACACCTGCCGTTACATTGCTGATCGACGTTTCTACTATCGGTGCATGGTTCACAACTTCCGGGATCACCGGCGTGATCGTCACGTTGAACTGGCTATTTATGGTCCCGCCCTTGCCGTCGTTCGCCGTAACCGTGATCTTGGTTGTTCCTGCGCTCACTGGTGTGAGAGTCAGCTGACTTCCATTCACCGATACCGTCGCTACGTTCGTGACCGAAGATTCTGCTGTGTAAGTCAGAGTGTCTCCGTCAACATCGGTAAAGCTATTTGCCAGATTAATCTTTTTAGGCTCATCTGCTGTACTTAACGTAATATCTGTAAACCCGGTAGTAACGCCTGGCGCATGGTTAGTCACTGAATTTGTTGAAGTTCCACCTCCAGATGAAAATGTCACGCTACTCGATGTTACTGTAGTCGTTTTTTGATCCGTCCCGTCAGCGGGCTGAATTTGTCCGATCTGGTTTTGTACTTCGTTGTAATTTTGGATAACTTGTGAAACAGAAATATCTTTAGGTAGCTTAATCGTTTCAACTTTAAAATTCGGGTTCAATGTCACTTTAGCGTTTGCGTTGGCAACTTTTAGCTCCCCAATTGTCCCTGTCCCTTTAATAGAAATATCACTGACGGAATTCACAGTAAGATGGTTTACGTTGCCATTCAGCTGGATATTAGAGACACCGTTATTAAGCTCAATTACTCCTTTGGTATCCCCTTTAATCTGAACACCATCGCCCGAAATTCGAAGTAGGCTGCTTTCCGGTAGACCATTGGTGTTTAACACAACATCTTTTTGCACGATCTCCAATTGTTGTAGCCCGTCCACATTACGATTGCGCGAATTAAACTTTAATATAGCTCCCTTTAACGCATCTTTATTGGAGTTTCCGATCAACTCTTTCAAATTTCCTTCTATTAAATAGGGAACATTATCAATTGTTACAATGTCTCCATCAACGCTATTGATCGTAGCCGTCTGCTCTTGAGTTTTGAAAATATCCAGCAGGAAAGGAGCAATATCCTCCCTTTTTACTTCACCCGTGGGATTGAGCTTGCTGTCATGAATGTCAATTAAACCCAAACGAAGTGCCTTATCTACCGCTCCAGCCGCCCATTGGCTTACCGAGGACTGATCTTTAGGCAAAATGCTTGATCCGCCCTCTGCATTAACCCCTCCGACTGCACGAACAAACACAGCTGCCAGCTCTTCACGCGTAACAGAATCGTTCGGACGGAAATTTCCTAATCCATCCCCGGATAGAAACCCGGCTTTTTGTGCGGCTTCTATATATGGCGCAGCAAATTGTTTGCTTTGCACATCTTTAAAAGTAGAAGAACTTGAAATAGGGTCCAATTTTAAAGCTCTGACCAATAATACTGCGAGCTCCTGGCGAGTTAATGTTGCTGCAGGGCGAAAAGTTCCTTGAGGATCTCCCGATAAAAGCCCCTGGCGTACAGCTTCTTGGATGGCCACCATTTTATCATTCGTCACATAGGATATATCTGAAAACGAATTATTGGCAGGCGTTGCAGCGTGAGCAGAAGTACCAAACGTCGCCTGAAGAGCAACAAGAGCGGCTGCCCACTTAAGTGAATAAACCTTCAATGGTTGTACCTCCTAATTTACTTTTGAGTAAAACGACCCTATTCAATCTTCGAAATGTTTCTACCTAATTCAAAGTTAATAAAGCCTATTCACTGAATTTATCGATAAATAATGCGTTTATATTATTTTTTATTCATATATTTGTCGAAAATAAGTGATTTATGTCGTTTCGATTAATATATACGAAAGCTCTGAACCAATTCTGAACAAAATCTTATATAATTGATGCTGGTTGCACTAAGTCCCCAACTATATTCTTCAAATAACTCATTTCCGCGAGTGATTTATCCGGATCTTCCCTTAACCGTGATACTTGTTCTATAAAAAAATAATCGCAGGCTAGAAACCTGCGATTATTTTTAAGTTAAGACAGCCTCATGCGAAGTATGGAGTTACGTTTTAAAATGATCAGTTTGCCAAGATTAGCATTGTCGACTATTGTACAGCTTCATTAAGCATAAAAAAGCAGCAACTTCACGGATCGTTCCGGAGAAGCTGCTGCTTTCGTGTTCTTATTGGGCTTTGGCTGTATCAAATAATCGTAGATAATAAAAAAGCTATGCTTACGAATTATTGGTATAATCCGTAAACATAGCTCTCCACGAGTCTTACTTAAGGTTGTATTTTTTGTTAAAGCGATCCACACGTCCACCAATATCCACGTTTCTTTGTTTACCAGTGAAGAACGGATGTGAAGCGGAGCTAGTATCTACACGGATAACTGGGTAAGTGTTGCCATCTTCCCATTCCATCGTTTCTTGCGAATATTTAGTAGAAGCACTCAGGAAAGTGAATCCACAGCTAGGGTCCAAAAAGATAACTTTGTTCAATGTTGGATGAATATCTTTTTTCATTTGTTTCACCTAATCTTTCATGTAATTTTAATTTCAAACTCAAACCTACTGGCGTAATGCTCCATCAGTTGGCAAAAGGAACGGTTATGTCTCAGAAAAAAAGACGACAGATCGTAACGGTTGCGCTCAAGGTCGTAAACGACAAGCGAACGATGCCGTATATATCGCATCGCCCATTACACGAACACTCCGTTTCTTTCGTCAGCCTTCATCGTTATATAAGCATATTGTGAATGGTCCTCCGGTTCGTCCCGCATGCTGACATCAGCATAGGAGAACTCGGGTGGCCACGTGCTTTCGATTCAAAAGGCAAAGCGTGCCATGTAGCTTAGCATCTATCAAACAACCATGAAAAGAAGCCGTTCCTCTTAGGTGCTAGCTTTAACCTCGGACGCTCTGTCCACTGGACTAATTCAAGTTTTCGCCGGTTCCATAACGCAGGCTTTTTGCAAACTTACAGGCTTCGCTCAGGAAGAGATCATTCAGGTTGCTATGCAGCAAACTACAAATTATCTAGTTTCACGATGAATCGTGTACTTTTTCAAACGCGGAGAGTATTTTCTCATTTCAATACGCTCCGGATGATTTCTTTTGTTCTTGGTTGTTGTATAGTTGCGATCACCGGATTCGGTGCATGCCAAGGTAACAATAACGCGCATTTATTCTTCCTCCTCAATTGGAATACATGGTATACAATTACAATAGTAATTTTTACGATTAGTTCTATTCTATAATTCATGCTCCTCTTTGTCAACCTTAGAGTCGCGGTTTGTTGCTTCTTTTACTGTGTTCCAGCGATTACAGTACTGTACTAGCTTGGGATGAAGTTCCAAAGGCTCACTCGAAAGCAGCAACCTGACGTTTCTAATCCATTCTCCAAAGGATGCATAGGAAGCGCACAAATTAGCAGTTTCAGGACTCATATACAAAAAAAGCGGAGTTGCATACTTTTCCGCCAAAAAACGAATGGCTGCTTCAATTGGCGTATACTTTTTTCGCTTACCTTCCCAGTTCTCAATCACAACAGCACTCAAAGCCTGCTCTCGCTGCCACTCTCCCAGCTCGTCGACCCGCTTATAATACGAGCGTACTGGCTGCTTCCACATTCTTCTGACCGTTTCTTCATGTAGCGGATACAGCACCAGCTTTGTAAAAGACAGTGCAGCCCCCGTTTCGGCAAAAAGCTCCAGCTCACTAGCTGTAGTCTGCTCAAACGTATCATAGTAGACCATAGTCCCTTTGTGCGTTTCGATTGGCGGTTCATAACCATAGGGTACATATTGAAGGTTTCTTGTCATGCTGGGCACTCCGTCCTTCCATAGAAAATTTCTCCTTCTATATTATACCCTTGTTATGGCATGAGCTTACATAAAATGTTTATCCTTATTCGACAGCAGGTGTATTACCGCGCGGACCCCGCCGGAACTGCAATGCGTAAAGCCCCATCGTCACAAGCGCAATCAGCGCAAGCACCGTAAATATATTGCTGAAATTGAACACTTGGACATTAGATACGACCGGATTCAAATGAAAGGACGACGAACTATCTAACGTTTTGCCCAAAATACTTGTTGTGATCGCCCCGGCAATGAAATTCAACAGAGATAACAGCCCCATTCCAACACCAATCTGATCTTTCGACAAAGTACGAGAAATTGTGTTGGACATGGCAATCTGCATAAAGGTCTGACCTACATTCCCGAAAATAAGCAAAAACAAAATCAGATACGGAGATGCACCTACAAATGTAGACAAGCTGATAAAGCAGATAAACAATAGCGATACGGCTGTATACACCAGAACTGAATTTCCTTTGCTATCGGCCAAACGCCCCCCTTTTTTTCCTAATAGAGCTGACGCAATAGCAGCGGGAAACATAATCAGTCCAATCGTAGCTGGTGTAAGCTGGTTGAGACTATTCAAAAACTGTGGTGCCAAGTACGGCAATCCAAAGCTAATCCCCGTCCCTAAAAAAGCGATAAGAAGCCCATATGAATATTGCTTGTTACGGAACAGCTTCGGCTGGATGAACGGATCGTGGGCAGTATGAATGCGCCATATAAACAGTCCAAATAAAACCACACCGATCAGAAAAAACATCATATTGGCTTGTGAAATGGAAAGCAACAAGCAGGCCACTGTTCCACCCAGCAATAATCCGCCAAGAAAATCGAACTTCTGATCCTTTCCTCGCTGATCGTCCAGGTATTTGCGAAAGAACGGCAAAGCGATCAGTGGCAGCATGGAAATGACGAACAAAAAACGCCAGCTCGCAAAGCCTGTAATCAAACCGGAAATAATGGGAGCCAGCGCAGTACCTAATGCTAAGCCGATTGCTGTGACGCCCAAAGCTCGCCCTCTTTTTTCAGCTGAGAAATAGCGAACGGGAACAATCATAGCGGTTGCCGGAATAACAGCAGCCCCCGTGGCCTGAAGCAAACGGGCTACAATTAACATCCAAAATTGATTGGCCAACAGTCCAATAAGCGAACCTAGTGCAAAAAATATAATCCCAAATGTCAGCAAATCTTTGAGACGATACTTATCTGCAAGCTTGCCGTAGGTCACCGAGCCAACTGCATACACGATCATATAACCCGTCAGTAGCCAGCTTACATCGGAGGCACTAATATGAAATTCCTCCCGAATCACAGGCATAACAACATTAAACATAAAAGCGTTCATCACTGAAAAAACAAGTGTGAAGGCCAAAACTCGCATAAGCTTATCCGCATTGGGATAAGTTTGTTCTTTTATCATTTGGTTTCTCCCTCTCCTGTAAACATCTTATCTAGGTGACATTTTATAGCTCATAGATTCGTCAGCCGGGCAAACTTTTCTAATTATCCGCTCAAACGCAAGCATTCGCAGGACGGTAATCGTGAAGAATTTTTTTGAGCAAACCACGCAGCGCTTCCGACTCTCCGACAGATAACGTTTTGCCTACGGAGCTTTTAATTTGCTCAATGGTACGTTCGGCTACTTTGTGAATCTCCAAGCCTTCCTCGGTCAAATAAATCTGCTTCATTCGCGCATCTTCCGGATGACTCTGGCGTACTGCCCAGTTTTTCTTAACGATCCCGTTAACCAGGCTAGTAACACTTGATTTATCAATAAGCAATAGCTTTTCCAAATCCGTATTGGTGACTCCAGGAGACATCGCCAAAATATAGAGCGTCTGCGATTGTGGGGAGGTAAGCCCCAAAGGCCGCAGTGCTGTTTCAATCTCGCGCCGGACGGTGGTGAAAATCCATTTAATTAAGTACATCGTGCTCTCTTCTTCCCAAGGAAGACAAACGGGATACACCTCACTTCCCATTTCACTGCTAACCTCCTTATCCATCGAATTTTAATAGTTTGAATTCCAACTAATTTTAATCAGCTGCCTATTTGGTGTCAATACCTTCGTAAAAAGATCGTCTACTAAATACAATCAGTTTCAGAATCACGAATACATTTTATGTATAAATTTATACATATAAAAAGACAGGTTCCAAAAGGAACCCGTCTTTTTTACTGTCTATAGTTGCTTAGTTCGCAGCTTTCACTTGAACCAGCGGATAATCTTTTCCATCCACAGTAACCGTGCTAGCATCATTTAGCTCTAGCCGTTGCCAAATAGTCAACAGCGTACGATAAGGATACTTGTCGAGATCATATTCCGTTGTCCCTGTACCATCATCGGACGTGCTGGTGATGGTTTTATCGGTTGCTATACCGCTACCCTCAATTGATATTTTTGAAGTCGCGCCTCCGGCTGTGTTGTCTGTCACTGCTCCAGTCTGATCAGCGCTTTTTCCGCTGGATGTACCGCTCAGATCTGTAGAACCACTTCCTGTGGATTCTCCGGCACCTGTCTTGCTTTTGGTGGTAGCGCCCTCAGTGTTAACGTCACCGGACGAACCATTGTTAGCTTTACTGGCTGCTTCCTTATCATTCTGTTCAGTAAGCGTAAAATTTTCGTATGAGTGCTCCTGTTGATCCGCACCGACAATGACGAGTTTTTTAGGCTTAAATTCTGCCTGCTCTGCCGATGTTTGAAACGCAAACAACAGCTTGACCATTTTCGTAGTGGACTTGGTGTTAGGTACATGTGTCACTATTGCAGCAGGCTCCTCTTTTACCGGCACTGTAGGCTCTACTGGCTGTTGTACAGGCTTTGGAGCAGCGGCAGGCGTTGGTGTGTTAACAGATCCAATGATCCCGGTTGCTTTCAGACCGCCTAATGTTCCTGCAATAACGATTAATACGATCCCGGAAATCACCCCGCCTTTGCGGAAACGACGAAGCGTTTTGACCAAAGGCGTGTCTGTCTCACGCTTTGCTGCCTGATAGAAATTTTTAAAAACAGGCTTAGCTGGTTCAAAATATTGACGCCATAGCGTCTTTTTATGCAGGCCCTCTCGTCCTTCTTTTTGGAAGAATAAAAGCAACGCACGCCGGTAGGCTGGTTCAAAACCACCACGTGGAGTAGCAAACTCAGCGTGTTCCTCCGACCAGCGGATAAAGCGGTACATCGTATCGTTATCCTTTGCCCATTTGCGGATCGAACTGACCAGGCGGGCAAAATCCAGTATTCCTTCGCCAGTACCATCAGAACGATAGAAAGCTGGCAACAGACGGGCAAAATGGCCTTCTGCAAGCTGCTGGGGCAGCCAACCGTAAGCCCAATCCTGCACCTTTTCTACTTCGCTTGGCTCCAGACCGTCTAGCACCGATGGTTCCGGGTCCTCCGTGTTAAACCAATCATAAGCCGCAATCAATCGCACTGCTTGTCCCTTGAGAGGAGCAGGCAACTTTCCAACCCACTGCACCAAATCGGAACGTGTGAAAAACGGAATCTGTACGACCTGATCAGGTGATATTTCTTTTAGCTCTACTTCAGTGAGTAAATATCGATCCGATGCTTCCCGTAAGCGCTCTGTTAATCCGGATTGCTCCAACGGGGACAGTGTGCCCACGGCAGAACTACTGTCCCATTGACGCAAGCGTTGGTGAATGGCAGCCACAGCCTCTACCGGCTTTCTCTCGGCACGCAGCTTGCCCATTAATGCAGATTCAGCCAACAGCTGAAAATCGGCATTCGCTGACACTTCGATATACCGACTGCCCCATTCATGCACCACGGCCAATAGACCCTTTACATCAGGCGTTCTTTTCATCTGACTGTCCATGTAGGGAATGAACAGCATTTTCGTGAGTGCCGGATTACCCAGTACTTTCGTAAAATAGACCTTGCCTAATGACGGATTCTCTTCAATCGTATGATAAATATACGTGACCGCTTCCGTATTTCTGGCAGTATAAGCGTTGTTTAGCGAACGGATTAAATACTCCACCAGCCGATTTTCGCTACTGCGTGCATGAACTTTATAATAGTCCTTGAAGCAATCAACCAGCCCTACATCTGGAATGTGTCCATCCTTCACCCGATCAAACTCGTGATCAAAAAAGGACAGAAACAGGTCATTCAGCCGCATTTTACGTGGCAGCGCATCAGATGGCGATAAATAATCAGTCAAGCTTCGTAACACAGTGATTCGCTGCTCGTTGTATAATGACCGCTCTCCCTGCTCAATTCTGTACAGCGTAATGAGCTCATGATAGCTAGAAGGTGTTAGTTCACGCCCTGCCTCCATGCCTGTCAGCATTTGCTCGGCAAATTTGAGAAAATCGTCTGGAGCCTCGCCATTCAGTAGCGTACGGACAATCCAGTCAAAATATGGCTGTTTCGCCTGCTCTGTATCCACATTCAGTATTCGACTATTGTTAGAGAGGTCAAATACAAAGTCTTTTTCTACATTCCGATCACCGGGACGCAAGCTGAAAGGCTCAACAAACATTAAGTGAATGCCTTTTCTGCTGTTCGGTTCCTGCGCATATGTAAGAAATCCGAGTCTGTTGCGAAATGCATAAGGCAGTGCCGCATACAACACACCCAGTAGCTGTTTGGCTGAAGATGCTACCGCTTCTGCTGGAACATTCAGCGCTACATATACCTTTTTGCGACCCGCAGCTGACATCATTACAGCGTATAAAAGCTGCTTGAACACTTCTTCGCTCAGCTGCAATTGAGCCAGTACTGCAGACGGGTCAACAGCGGGAAATACACTACCACCTGGTAGACGCTCTAATTCCGGTAATTCCGTTCCCTGCTCAATATCATGGGTATCGACAAACGAAGTGTTCAGCCACTGCTTATAATCAGACGGAGATTCACCATGTCCAGCCGGAATCACATAGTTATGCGTAAAAAAGGCGCTCCGAAGCCCAGTGAAATCCGCTGCTTTATAAATACTGCGTCCGAGCACAACACCCCCGGACTCTGTCCGTACCAGATGTAAAGCTTCGGGATAGACACTCTCCTGCTTCTCGCCACGCGCTGTCAAAGCCGCAGGCGCATCATACACACATAAAGGATGCAACACCTTTTTAATAAATGAAGCATCCAACCCTTTGGAATTAGCTACTGTATCGAAGCCTTCCGTAGAACGGAAAATACCGCGCCGTTCCCGTGTATACATTTGCTGCTGTATCATATGAGAGGTAGATAAACTCAATGTGATTCTCTCCCCTCAATGTACTTCAACTTATAGAGCAGCCAGATGAATGGCTCATCTACACGGATCGGACTAACCAACCCTTGCAGCTTTTGGTCCACTGGATTGCTACCTAGAGCAGAAACCGCGAAATAGGCTGTATCTGTAAAATATACATCCATTGTGCCCTTGAACGGCTTATCCACCTTCTCGATAAAGCGCCGAACTTCGCCATCAATGTTCGCGAACTCATCCAAATCCATGTATTTGCGATGTTCCATTGGATTAAAAATATTGCTGTTTGTCTTGATATACGTGCCTTCTTCATCTGCCAGCGCAGTAAGCATGTCACTTTTGGTGAGGACCACAGCTGTCGGAATGTCCGTCTTGCCTTTTTCTTGGTATGCAATAAAGTCACCGAACATCGTAAGTACGACATCACGCGGTTCATCATATTGCGAGACCCATTCACCAGGCTTATCGCCAAGATTAATCTTAATACGTTCCCGGATAGAACGGATTTGCAGTGGATCGACCATAAAAAGAATACCCGCAGAATTTTTAATATGCTGTCCATGAAGTCCCAGATAGTCCTGATCGACCATCCCCTCACCGGCTACATCAAAAAATACCAATGTCAGTGGTGGCTTTTCCTCATCCTTAAATACAAACTGGAAAATAAAAGGCTCCTGCATCTTTTCTTTTTGTGTCGATGTAAGCAGATCGCCTCGTTCAAACAGTGGTTCCTCATACATCGTGCGGAACTTGCGGCTGATCTCTGCATTAAGCGGCATGCAAGCTGCGTCAAAATGATCGGCCGTCACATGCTGCAGCGTGTGAATCAGAGAGGTCATAAATACAGATTTTCCCGCCTGCGAAGCTCCAATAATCGAAATGATATTACTCGGCACCTTGCCTGCGGTCACAGGCAGCTCGTTATGGCAGTGTGGGCACAGTCGGTGACGTGTCAGCTCACCGTAACGGTCCGTCAGACCTGTCAACACATGATCTGAATACAAGCGATGTTCCTCAGGTACATCATAGGGATGAAGAATTGCCTCCATATCATGTACACTATCCAAGCCAAAACGCTCCCGATATTTGTTCAACAGTTCATCTTCACCCAAAGCGTAATCCTCATCATCTTCACGGTGATGGGAAGCACGGAATACCACTTCCTCTGGGGAAAATTTACTAAAGCAATAAGGGCACACAATATCATAGAATAACGGCCGCGGTTCGGCCTGTGGCTTTCTTCTGAATAAATTGCTAAGAAAACTCATCGGTTGTGGCCTCCTTTCATTCAGGAACTAATTCATATATCGTGCCATACTTCTGACCGTCCGTAAAAAACAGCCGCACATACTCATCTCCACCCACTTCAATAGCGGGTAAAACATTCCGTCCTGCAGCAAAGGGTGCCGTGAACGGATACAAGGTGCCATCGTCCCGGTCAACCGGATAGCCGCCACGCTTCTTTACGTAGCAAAGCGCCTCCTGCGGAACAGGAACTTCGGCTGTCACCTGAATCTGGACTGTTTTGCGGCTGCGAAACCAGCTTTTTTTATGGTGAACCGCATATTTAATTTTGGCTCTACCCGTGCTCAACTCCAGTTGGTTGGTTCCGTCTGGCTGACGGATTACAAAGGTGTCACCCTCCTCCCGAACAGCCGGATACACGGTATACCGCACACGTCCAATGCCTTCAATCCGGTCACGATAGCTGCCAGCGGCCTTATATTCCTCGCGTGTAAAAAGCTTCAGGTCAGAAGTCGGTGCCTCATTCTGCCCATTCGCACCTGCATCGGCTGATTGTTTGGCAATATAGACTACGGCTACACCTTCAGGCCACTGCCAGCGTAACACTACCCGGTTGTCGTCAATTTTGTGGCTCAGCTCCGAAATCACAGGATCACCGGGCTGTGCATCCCTATACTGCATAAGTTCCAGCCTCCCGTTCTAAAATCCACTGCTGCGTCGATTGCGCGTCGGTCCTTCCGGTGCCCCTCTCCGTTGGCCTGATGGCCCACCTTGGCTCCCACCACCAGAAGATCGGCGAGTATTTTCCGCAATCGGCAGAACAAGTGAAAAGACAGCAATAAGGGCCGCCAGTACGAGCGCTGCTAGCAAACGAATCATCAAGTCACCTATAGGCGAGCCAGATAATCCTCTTTCCAAAATCAAGCCAGCGAGCAAGCCGGCTGGAACTCCACCAATTGCGAAATTCCGCGCGAGAAAACGGTTATCAAACATCAATCCAAGAGCCAACCCTAATAGAACTCCGATGATAACCAGAGCCGTTACGCGATAAATAGCAAAATACAGACTGTCGGCATACTCACCTGTCCGCTCCGTTACCAGCGTGCGATCACCAATTTTGTTATATATTTTACCGAACGCCTGCGTAAGTCCTTGGGCATTAGCTACATTAGAATAAGTTCCACCCGTTAGGCTGGCAATATTTTGCAACAAAGCTATACCTTCCGATTCTGCCAGTTTCAGGCCGATCGTATTAATCGGAATCTGACGGGCAATGTAAGGAGCCAATGCGGTTTGCGTATCCAGTTCGCTAAAGCCGTCAGAGAGCATAATAACGAGAGAACCTTTTTCCGCATTGCCTTGGGTTTCAATCTCTTTGATCGTCTCGTCCAAAGCAAGCCCGATCTCTGTACCGCCTGACATTATAGTCTGCATACTATCGATTTTGGAATATACCGCTTGCTTCTCTGCATCTGTGCCAATGGGAGTAAATGGCTGCACCAACTGCGCAGTGGATTCAAATGAAACAATGGCTACGCGCTTGTCTCCATCCATTTGCCCAATTAGACTCTTAGCAGCCGTTAGGCGTTCATTATCGGGATCTGTTTGCTGCATGCTTCCGGAATTATCAATCACAAGCACGAGGTCCTGTACACTCTTGCGCCCTTCAGGGTTAATCTGATACCCTAGTTCCAATAACAGACCTGCCACGAACAACATGACCAGTGTAGCAGGTACTAGTAATTTCCAGGACAATCCCGAGTATCGTTGTCGCCATGAATGTCCATTTAACTGTGGCGAAATCAGTTCGCCGATAAGGCAGCCTAGACCAATGCACAGCGCCATGATGCCAAAATACAGCCCGACCACGATGATATGCGGCCAATGGCCTATCAATTTGTGAAGAATAAGCTCTCCTAAGATGAAGCCTACTACAGCGCCCAGCAAGCCAAACACCAATAGGAGAACGTTAAATTTACGTTGCTTCATAAGATTCGTTGCTTCCTTCCATCATTAAAGTAGGATAATATATGGCTACCGCAATTCCGGCAACCGGTCCACGTCGATTCCATGAAACACGAAACCATTCGCAGTATATGTCTCATAATACGTTTTGCCGTTGCGGTAAACCATCAGATCCTCCAGATGGAAGCCGCCCATCAAATGCAGTTTTTCCACCCCGCTACTGCGACGCTCATGAACAAAACCCAGCTTGTAAATTCGCGAAGTAATGTCGACGTCCATCGCATAAGGAAGAAATTCGCCTTCGTAGTCACCAAAAAAATACTTTTCTTCATACCGATGCTCATGGGTATAGTCGAGCAAACGTACATTGATTCCGCCATGCTCTTCTAACGTTTGATACAGTTTTTTAAACAGCTCATCCTTCGGAACGACCAGCCGATTTTCATATGCAGCAGCTACATTGGCACGTCGTAATAATTCTTCTTCGAATGTCTGATTAAATGGCTGTGAGCTGAGAATCAAGGTACGGCAGGTCTGTGTAAGTCTATCCACCAGTGCAGACAGACCTTCATCCAGCAACCCAGATACAGGTCCCATATGCCGGGCGTCAAAGAATACAGATTTCCCCCGCTTGCTTTCCAACTCACGCATGACATCCTCCGTCACACGCTCGTAATACTCGAACAGGTTTTGGCCTGTGTAACTGTCAGCCTGCCGAATACTGTCCGTTGCAACTTGATGCAATTCACGCTCCAGGTTGGCTAGCTGTACTGTAATATGCTTTGCCTGTGCATGCCATTTTTCCAGTGCCATTTCATAGCGGCGAAGTAGCTCCAAATCCACTTGAATCCGCAGCATGTGCATTTTATGCCCGTAGACTGTTTCAGTGAGGTAACGTATCAAGCTACGCACATTATGTTTATCCATAAGCGGCAGTCGCTGAAAAGGCTGATCCTCCACTCGTCCGCTATACAGCGCATCCAGTTCGGCCGCACTGATCTGCAAATCATTGGACGTATCACGAATCATTCCCCGAACAGCCGTAAGCACATTTCCTGTTTGATTTTCATCTGTCCAATCTGTCAGCTCGAAAAAGCCGATATGAGGATGTTCCTTAGCAGCTGCATTCACAGCCATCTGCAAACGCATATCCGCCTGAAAATCTCCCAAGCGTTTATGTACGATCCGTTCGCAGTTGTCACGGAAAAAGGCTTCGCAGCCCTGACCAAACAAGGCTTCCTCTGCTTCACGTAATGTCATTCGTTTCAACGAGCCGTAACTGGCTCCGCTCGTCATTAGTGCGCTCATGTCCATGATCGCCTCATTGCCAGGAACTAGATCATTTCGCGTGCGGCCACGCTCGGCAGCATCTAAACCAAAATAATTTAGCTTATCGCGAATGTCCCACTCTTGCTCGGTTCTCATACGCTCTAACAACTTCACATAGAAGTGATACAGCACCGTAAGCGCAATCGACTGATTAGGGCGGTTAACCCGGGAAAATCCAGCCGACACATAACCCTGCCGCCCGGATTCCGTCATGATGTTGTTCTTAAACGATGTATTATTGTAGCCTCCATCCTGTGACCGATAGGAATCTCCTGCCTGATAACGGTTTTTAAGAAGTTGAATGTGACAAATAATATCACAGCTCTCGCGCAGGCTATTCGGCACCGTTACGCCGCGCTCATTCTTGTCGGACAGCACATAGACAAGATCGAACAACGGAGATGGAGCATGAGATACCGGGATGGTCAATTTGTCCTCGGTCATATGAAGCGGTGCTGTAAACGTATATGCTGGGCTCTGGATGTAATCCAACTCCCGCATAAAAGCAACGGATATTGCACTTCTGTAGCCAAATTGGGCAGCCTGGTCGCTTTCGCTCATCAACACATACAGATCCATTTGTACCGATTTAAAAGATTGGGCAAAAATATACTCTGCCAACAGCGTAATTTCAGGAATTAATACGTTCATGGGATCATCCGCTGTTGTCAGGATCGACAAATGTACACGCTCAAACGAGGAATACAACCGACCATAATCAGCCAGATGTCCACTAGCCCGGCGTAACGCGGTGTTAAGTTCAATTAGCTTTGATTCATGTGTATAAAAAGCCTGGTGCAAGTCACGGCGTAACGTTTGGTGACTACTTTCTTCCGGTACAGCTACCGTATGAACGATGGCCTCTACCGAACGGTCTACAGCCGCGTGCTCTTCCTGCGAGCAAATCTGAATATAGGTTACTCCTGTGCTGTTATCCCACTTGGTCCGGTTGATATCTGCAATTGTGTTCATCACCGGGCTCATGTGATCGCCGATAAAAAGAAACACGGACGGGAAATGGATGCTGCTGCGTCCATCCCCGCTTCCGATTAATTGGTCCTCTGCGGCTGCATAGTCAGCCGCATAACGTAACAGCTGCTCTCTCATACTTACTTCAACTTTCTGCGGATGTCGTTTAATTTTCCAGCCATTTGAGCATAAAATGCATAAAGTTCCGCTCCATTAGCCAGCTCTACCTTTTCATATTCCAATTGATTGCGAGCCTCTGTGTAAGTGGCAGCCAGCTCATCCAACTTCGCCAGCAGTGGTGTAATATCCTCAGATGAAGTCAATACAGCATCACGGCGATCCGCCTTACGCATTAGTGCTGCAAATTTCTTTTCATCCAATCCACGGAAGTTTGTGAACACTTCAAACTCGACGTAATTGCGGCTTTTCATGACGTTGGCAAACGGCTCCCACGCCTCTTCCTCTTCGTCACGATCATAGACGTACAAAGCTCCTTTTTTCGTAATCGTGTCCGTGTAGAGCGCCTGAATGAACTGATCCAACCATTTTTCTTCATCCTGATATTTGCCCAGCAAAGCTTCCAGTTCAGCAGCTTTTGCTTCGATTTGTATATATTTCGCCAGCTCATCACGAACCACCTGCGTTAACTCTGGTGAACGGATCAGGTTTTCCTTCGCCATCTCTTCATTGATGCTGCCAAAGATGTCCTTGCTTCCGGCCTGTTCGAGCCCTTCAGCCAGTAGACGTTTCAGCTCAGACCATGCTCTTTTCACCTCGCCCAAATTCGGCTTGGATTCCTGCAATCGCATATCGTAGGCTGCCAGTAGCGCATTCATATCTAGCGCTTGTGAGCGAATTACAGTAAAACGGCTGCTTGTATTTTGATCGACATCTTTCTCACGAATTACGCCGAGTGCCTTGGCCCGGTCGAAATCATTACGAATGCGGGCATTGTGAGCTTGCACACGCGAATTGACGTAAGTTTCTCCCCATGATTTTTCAGGAATCGGCGACGGCAGATTCGTCCAGTTGTTCTGACCTGTCTGCACCAGATGTCGGCCAATACCTTCACGGTCAAGAATGGTTTTCTCATAGCTCTCTTCATACACTTTGAGCGGCGTATATACAAACAGAGGAACACCATTACGCGTATTGAGCCAGAAAAT
This sequence comes from Paenibacillus sp. BT-177, assembly GCF_025846815.2. Classification (NCBI taxonomy): domain Bacteria; kingdom Bacillati; phylum Bacillota; class Bacilli; order Caryophanales; family Paenibacillaceae; genus Paenibacillus; species Paenibacillus sp. BT-177. The sequence continues at coordinate 22,585 of NZ_JAOYTP010000004.1, forward strand.
CCGGTTACGGACTTCACTTTCTTTAATAGTGAAGTGCGATTTGCCAATTGCATTATTTTGATAATTGCGAACGCCTTTCAGGATATTAGGCGACTGTACAGGTACCGAAACGAATCCCCAGGATGGGAAATACAAATTGCCAGAACTGTTGCTCAAATGGAAGACAGGTACAGCCTCCTCATCCAGCTTGCTTGCAATGTAACGCTCCACAAATTTTTCAATTGCTTCATCCTGCCCGTACTTCATGACCAGGAAATCTTCCATAGAACGGGTAATGAGATCACCAAATTTGTCAGTCAAGAAATTGGAGATTGAGCTGATGATGTCCATATCCTGATCTTTCACCCATTGATCTGAATTTTCCAGCAATTCTTGGGCAAAATCACGAATCAAGTCGTCACCATTGCGGTTATCCAGCAGCTTGGTCACAACTTCCGAAATATCCGGTACACTTACCAGATTCCAATAATACGTCTTGTTACCTTTGTGATCGGATTGTTCCTCGCCATTAATCAGCAGATCACCATTCTTCTCGAAAATGGCACTCAGTGCGTTCAAAATTTCAGTAAATACATTATAAATGCGGTTATTTTCTTTGTTTAGCAGGTCATACAGGTCTTCATAGAATTCAATGAGCTGCTCTGTACGTTCCACATCAGCCCGCAGCCAATATTCGTTGATTTTTGCTTCGATATATGCATTTTTCTTCTTATCCTTGGATACAAACGCACTCTTAGCATCGCCCAGCTTCTCGTTCGCCTGCTCTCGCGCCCATTCAATGTCCGTAGGAATACGGTGCAGTGATTCACGTAGCGTTTCAACATAGGAAAGCAGCATTTTCAGCAAGCTAAATCCTTTTTCAGTATATATCATGCGGGATACATAAAACGGCCCTTGCTCGGGATGTAGGAACATCCGGCGGATTTGGTCCGTAAACTGTCCTACAATTTCGCCAGGAAGCTGTTTCTTCGCTTTGATATATTCTTCGCGAGCACGCGTCAGGAACGTTTGCTCCAGCTCAGTGTCCATATTAACTACTTGCATCTTAACAACATTGTTATAACTTAGCCGTTCACTGTTTTCAAAGCCTGGAAGCGGCTCAGGTACACGGGACTCAAAGTTTTTGATCATGCTATCCAGATCCACGCCCAGCTTGCGGGCAAACTTCTCTACATCCTCCTGATTTGGCGCTTGCTCAAACATTTTGGACATTTTACCAAACATCCGGTAAGCCAGATATGTCGTCATTTCCTCCATAGGCAGCACTGCCGAGGAAGCTCCGATAATATTGTAATCGTAGTTTGCTGGATACGCCTTATTCATTTGCGCGATGTTGGTACGAATGTTGCTGATATAGTCATGAATGGCGAACTCTTCACCCGACTGTTTTTCCTCACTCGCCATAAAGTTGGTGATATTCTCAGCGGTGACATTCATGCAGTAATCATAAGCATTTTCCAGTAGTTTGCCTTCCGTATTCGTAGCCGAAATAAGGTGACACAGATTGAACGGCGGCAACGGCGAGTTTACAGTCAAAATGTTACCGTACTGTTGCTTAAAGCGTTCACCACGACTGTCCACATTCATCCAGTAGTCCAGCTCTTTCAGTGCAGCATAGCCATTCTTTTTAATATATTCACGCGTATGCTCGCTCAGGCTTTTGTTGGCCAGATTAATATCCGGTGTGAACAGATAACCCAGCGTGTTTACACGGTCTACACCTGCGGAGCCATAGTCCCGCTCAATAATGCCTCGAACGATATATGAGATATCGAGGAAAGTACCGCTTCCTGTACCGCCGGACAAACCGGATAGCAAAAACACCATAAGCTTCTTGTTAGTGCCTTCAGACAGGGTTTTGATTTTTTTGTCAATACTTTGTACGACCTGATTGATTTTGGTGAACAATAGTAATCGTCCAGCCTGACGTACCCCTGCCGCCCCGTTCATACCATCGGTAATGCTCAGCTCGGGAGACAGCCAGTCAGTGATGTACGGCTCCAAAATACTGCGGTTTTGCAGCAACCCGCCGATTTCCGCATTGGACAGCAGTACAAACTCATTGATGGGGTCCAAACCAATCCCTTTGTATTTTTTGTTGCGGTCTTGTTCATTCGTTTCAAAAGCGAGAAATTCCACATTATCCGGCTTCTCGCTTTTTTTCTTGGAAATCGGGTCCGCAGGCAGCTTGAATCTGCGGTTTATTTGATATTTCAAGCGGAGAAGGGCGTCAATCCCCGTTCCCCCAAGTCCGATAATTAAAATAGGATTATCGATGGTATCTACTCTGATCTTATCGCTTACGATCCCTCCGCCGAGTGATACGTCTAATTGTTGGATATGCTCTCTAACTACTGGTTTCATAGATATGACCTCCTAAGGGTTCGTTTAGCTGTTTACTGAAATAAACTCCAGTAAAATGGTTTTGTCCACACTAGCCAGCGGAATCGTCAGACGATCACCGTTTTTCAGTTCAAGACCATTGCCTGCGTCTACAGCACGCCCGGATTTTTCAATCGTAATCTCTGGGGTACTACGCACCACAATGCGATCCTGGTTCGCTGGCGTGAACACGACCTTATCGGTTCCAGCAAATTCTGGCGCCAGTTGCAGCAACTGGTGTAAATTGAATTTGCCCCGGAAGGTGTTCAGCTTCTTATACTGCGGGTATGTCTTTTCGCCGGTATTTTCGTCCCGGATTTCCAGTACGATCTGGCCGACAAAGCCACGATTGGCTTTTTTGACAGCCTTCCAGATGAAATATGCCGCCACTAGCAGAACAAGCAGTCCCACCGCTAAAAGAATGAGTGGCAGCAGCTTAGACTTTTCAGCAGGTGCCGTAGGCTGAGTTGTGCCAGTATTCGTACCGCTCGCTGCCCCAGCTTTGGCACTGATGGTTACAGGCTGCGTTTCGCGGTAAAAGCTCTTCTCCTCTGCTCTGACGGTTAGCTCATAGTCATGCTCATCCGGAATCGTATAGGAACCGGTAAAAGCATCGCCTGCGTTTGTTAGGGGCACTTCATTCGTTGCGCCGGTATCAAGGTCCTTGACCTTTAGGACAGCATTCATATTCGCATACAATTCCTGATCCTGATACGGCTGGTTATTGCTCGTCAGATAGGAACGAATTTGAACCGAGTCACCTTTTTTGTATGGTTTGGCAGGCGGTGCGTCCAGCTTCAATTCCAAATCATAGTTAAATACCAGATTAATATCAATCTTATCCTGCTGCACTCCCTTGACTTGAAGCTTCCAGTCGCCAGCCACAGGCTTGAGCAATTTAATCAGCGAGTAGCTTTTGGACTTGGACAGCAGTACATCGCTCGAAGGAATCGACTTCGTGTTGCCCGATGGGTCTATTAATCTCGCGTCCACCGGTTTCGAGGACATGATCGAAATGTTGGCTTCCAGCACGCTATCGTTTGGTACGGTTACTGTAACGTCCTGATAGTCGCCGTTTGCCGTAATGGACTGCAAGGGCACCACTTTCAATTTCAAATTGCTGGCGAAAATTTCACTCAAAATGTTCGGCAGATCGTCTGCCGAGCTTGTAATAAAGGACTTGCCGCCCGTTTGTTGCGCGATGTCTGCGAGTTTATTTTTATTTAGCTTTCCATCTGCATTCAAACCGATGGTATAGATCGGCACACCGCTTTTTTTAGCCTCGGCTACAGCCTGTGCCATATCCTGAGCGGATTGGCTTTCAGTTCGGCCTGTCGTCTTATTAAAATCGTTGTTACCATCAGCTAACATAACGATCATAGGCGCATGCCCGGCTGTTTTGCCATCCTGCAAAATACGGATCGCTTCCTTGACACCTACGGAGGTGTCAGTATACGCTCCCCGGTTCAGCCCGTCAATAAACGTCTTCAGTTCCTGCTTATCTGCTTCGGATGAAATATTAAGCAAGGCTTTCTCGCGCTGTACGACATCCGTATAGGCTACAATCCCAACCTTGTCATTTTGTGTTGACAACATATCAATAAACATTTTCATGGCTTCATTGCCAATTTTCCCAGGATCACTGGTGTTCATTGAATTACTTACATCGACTACCAGCACCGCATCCACTTTAGAAGCTGAGGGTGAAGCGGCATTCGCCGTCTGTGGCTGCCAGGCCGAAATCGAGGTCATGATCATTGTACATATGATTCCGATGACCAAAAACCATTTTCTGTCTCTACTAAACATCGCTTGTACCCCTTTGCCGATTAATTCTCATTCTAAATTACAGTTGTACTCCACTACTATTAAATTATAATGAGTTTTACATGAGCGCCAGCTGAAAATCCTGTCCGAGCGGCCTAATACGACCAAAAAGCCTATTATACCGCGATATTTTACCAATATCCTGCAGTAATGATATAATTATACCCCAACAAGGGCAATCGGGCACCAGCCTTCTCCTTTATACGACAAAAATAACCCTAGCGAAACCCGTTCATGTAAAACAGTAAAATAAAAATCTAAGCAGAAAGAGGAAGTACACTATGATCTCATACGGATGTCTGGCGATTATGTTTCTTTTTGTCGCCATTAAATCACTAATCTACTATATACATAAAAGACGCGCCCCGTCGATTACACAAATCGACACCGAGCTTCTCGCACTGCTGAACCGGAGAAGTGAGCGCAATGAATAGCTCCAAACAGGCTGTGCAATTTCGCCCCTTTACCCGCACAGAGCATGCCTTCCAAAAGCTGAGAGTCTGCAAGCGCTGCGGACAATTCACCGCCCTTTGGGAAGAGGAATGTACATCGTGTGGTCGGGATACGCTGGTTCCTGTAGAGCAATATGCCAAACTCAGAGCCAAACGTTATTTTCATAAAGATCTTGCCGTCGGCATCGCGCTACTGGCTGCTTCTATCTTTTTCGGTCACTCGTCACAGCAAATGCTACTGTGTGGTATCGTCGGTGCGCTTCTCCTGTTGCCCTTGATCCTTCTACAGCAGCGCATTGTTCCTTATGAACAGCGTAGGCAGCTTATACGCCTTTTCAGAGGCCGTATAGGACAGATCCAGGAAGGATTGAACGTAAATCACAAAAATGCAGTTGCCCTACGACAGCTCAGTGAGCGTGTCTGTTATGAAATGTTACGCGAGATTGCCATACTCATTCACAATGATCGGATAAGGCTCCAGCAGGTCGCTCTGCTGCAATCATTTGTTCTTCGCAAAGATATGGAATTAACGCTCGATCCTCTCCTGATCAAAAGCTTTGAACCCCTTATGGTCAGATACATTGGAGAGGTTGCCAGACTCAATCGTGAGCTGATTAAGGATCGGACATTTCGGTATGTGGCTTTTTATGAGCGCCGTATTTTAGAGATGGCAGGAGGCGAAGATATTCTCGTTCGCGTAGCCAGTGCCGCTGTCCGTAAAAAACGCTACATAATCACCCATGCCGCTTTCATTTCCAGATATGTTCGGAAGCTGCCAAAGGAACGAATCCAACGTTTATATCATATCATTCAGGAGAATCCGTTAGAACCCTTTGGAGATTTGGCCGATGAAGTGAAGATCATGTACCTGATGGAGCAGTATAAAAGCTGAGTTGCCATAATGCCCTTTTATATATGACGTATCCCAGTCAAGGAATCACTGCAATGGATCAGCAAAAAAACCGTCAGGATCGCCAATGTGCCTCCAGACGGTTTTTTAAATATGGATTATAATGACGCTCATGCATCTTTATTGACCTTGCAGTTTATGCTGCGCATGCTTAATGGAAGTAAAGTTAAATGCTCGTACTCCCTTGCTATCATACACAATAATCTCTTTATTTAAATACGGGTGTAGACCATTAAAATATCCGGGCATAATCAGTCTGCGCATAAAAAGGTTTTTACCCAGCAGACGGGGTGAATTGGTCGATACGACAAGCATCTGCTGGGTTGCAGACCATGGGCTAGGTTGAATATATGACAAACAGTATTCGCCTGCCGTAAAATCGTCACCCCATGTATACCCATCCTCGGTACATGCAATTTGAAGATGAGCTTGATACTTTTGAAGCAGCTCATGTCTGGACAAGGCCGAAGTGATACAAATCACGTTGCTATCAGCCAGTTCTTTCTCTGAAATATCTTTAGAAGAAACCACGGGATAATGAACACCAATGTACGGGTTCCAGGTCGCTGTCCGCGGACTAGCCAAGGCGTTCGCCGTTCGTTTCACCGCCTGCTCTTCCTCTAATGTAGCATAACTGGATGGAAGAACAATATGAAGTCGATTCATATAAACATCAAGTACACCCATACCGTGACTCACACCATTTCTTCTCACGCTTTGCAAACCTGCAATACTCTTAGCTGCATCCGCATTTCGCGTAGAATCCTCACTGCTCTCTCCCTCCCGTTCAGCAATCAAACGGTATTCGGGTGAGGGGCGTTTGTGCGAGTGTGTTTTAACAAAGCGAAAGCGGCTGTATTCTCGTAAATCCAACATGAAAATGCGGGCTCCGATACGAACTTGGGCCAGTTCCAGGGACATGTCCTCTTGTGAGAGATGAATCACAAATTCTTCGACGTGAACAGCCTCAATATCCAATTCACCCGTGGAACTCATTTCGCCATACAACTCCGCATATTCCTCGTTTTCATCCATGCGTGTCACTTCCAGCCAGTAAGCTCGATTATGTCTCCCTCGTTCCGTCCGGTAGGCAATACGCTGAGGGACGGCATCTCTTTTCCATTGCATAAGCCAACCCAGTATGCCGTCCAGAAGTCTTAACTCATGCGTATCCCAATGATTAGACTGCCGCTCTATCACACCTTTAAAATGGTTCGATGAAAGCTCGGTTATAGGAGCTGTGTATGCTTGGGCAAATAAGTAATCCTGGTCACCACATACATCCAATATTGGAATATTGATCAAATTTTTCAAATTCTTGGGGTGTGGCGTCCCTGAGATAACCGCAATAGCTGCAAACCGAGAAGGATAAGCCTGTGCCATCGCCCAGGCAGCATATGCGCCGTTCGAGTAACCCGTCAGATAGATACGTTCTTCGTCCACTCGGTACGCTTGCAGTATAACATCTAGCCCCTCCAAAAAAGCAGCTTCTCCAATATAACTGCCCAGCGTAACCCCACGACACGAAAAAGTAACAAATATAGCCTCGTCTTCCCAGCCCCGCCCAAAACCTCTATTCTGAAAATCCGGCAGTCCCAGCTCATATCGCTTACCAGGCATTAGAACGATCAGAGGATACCGTCGCTCAGCCGTGTAGTTGCTGGGAAGCTGGATGGTATACCGTTGCAAACTATTGTCCAAACGGGAGACAAAAAAAACTTCACCAATGCCGTCGGCTGTCAAAAAAATATGTTCTTTCTGAAGTAACGATGGGTGCTGTGACTGTTCGGTATGTCCAGATATAAAAATTTGTTTTAATAGCTTAATATATTCACGCACCACCCGGGAATCCCAGATTTCAAAAGGATCTTCCGGCGAATCCGTTAACCTGTTTAATTCCTCAAGCAGGCCCTTTATTTGTATTTTCTGCGCAGAATGAAGAACATCTTTAGCGTAGGCTTGCATGTACTGGTCATACTCTTCCTGCAAGCCCTCCACGACGACTGACAAAGGCCGCACAAGTACCGAATACACAAAATGATGTTCTACAGCCTCATGATCCCGATAGGTAACGGTGAAGTGCAGCATTCCCGTATTCCCGATCTTCTCCTCATCCCAGGCGTAGCTTTGCTCCTGCTCCCAATGGGCTGGAAACTGATCCAGCTTCATGCCCTCATCATTCGTTACCTCGACCCATAACGTTTGATCTGAGGGAAGAAGTATCCGATCCTTACGCAGCAAATAAAATAAAATCGGGCTGTCTTCTCCTTCCCTGCCAGCACTTTGCTCAACCTCTAACCATGCCATATGATTACGTATATTACGCTCTACGAATTCACGATGCAGTTCTATCACATCTGGTTCATCGCATACCTGATTTCCACTGATACGAATAGAGCGGGCCTCATCAGGAATAAATGCAGCAATGATAACGACCGTATGATCACCTTCCTCCAAATACAAGCGAAAGGGACCGGATTCGGCATATACCAATGTGCCATCTATCCAAATTTGTCCGGTTCCTTCAAACGGTCTAAAAATCACTTCCTGTGCAGTCATACAACGTAGATTTGAAACCAGCAAAAGTCTTTCGTGTTCAGCCAAAGGCGGAAAAACACCTAGATTCAGTTCAGAGGTCCGAGGGTCAAGCTCGGTCAGTAATCGGCACACTGCCTTTCCTCCTGCTGAAAGCTCGATTCCATCTTCACCACAAGCCTTTTCCAAATTCCATTCCTCTTGCGTAAAATGACTCGACCATTCCCTGCCCACACCACAATTTTCCGGAAGCTCGACTGGGCCGACTGCATAAGCAGACGCCAGACGTACCGGATGATCCGACAGCACAGTAGTTGCTTTTTCCAGATGTGTGAACCTCATAACATTCCCCCTCCAGGTTTTTGTGTCCTCAGAGACGTAGCCGCGTTATATTCCGTTTAACATTCAATTGAACTATATAAAACTATTCGTTACCACCTCTGCGTACTCCTCCGTGCTTTTCAAAAAAGAAGCTATTCTCACAACAAAAAAAGAGGCAGCTTCTGCCACCTCTCTTGATCATTGTGCTTATTTTCTTACAATGCTGACTGCAAGTCTTCGATCAAATCCTCCAGATCTTCAATCCCAACCGAAATCCGTACCAAGCCTTCCGTAATACCTAGCTCTGCACGGCGTTCTGCCGGAATGGAGGCGTGCGTCATACGTGCTGGAACGCTAATCAGACTTTCAACCGCTCCCAGGCTCTCAGCCAATGTAAAATACTTCACTTTTTTCAGGAGGGCAACCGCGTTAGCATCGCTACCTACATCAAAGGAAATGATGCCGCCAAAGCCTTCAGCTTGAATTTTGGACAGCTCGTGCTGTGCATGGCTTTCCAGCCCAGGGTAGTATACCTTACTAACCTTCGGATGCTTTTCCAAAAAGGCTGCAATTTCCTTTGCATTTTTCTCAATTGCTTCCATACGCAGACCCAAGGTTTTGATACCACGAATCAATAACCATGAATCCTGCGGACCGAGAATACCGCCAATGGCGTTTTGCAGAAAATGAAGCTGCTCGCCCAGCTCTTCACTGTTGACTACAGCCAGACCGGCTACAACATCGCTGTGTCCACCCAAATATTTGGTTGCGGAGTGTACGACGATATCAGCCCCGAGTGTAATTGGCGTCTGCCAGTAAGGGGTAGCAAATGTATTGTCCACAATCAACAAAAGCTCATGCTTTTTCACCAGTTCTGAAACTGCGCGGATATCAGTAACTTTCAATAGCGGGTTTGTTGGTGTTTCGACATACAATGCCTTCGTATTCGGACGGATTGCTTTAGAAATAGCCTCCAGATCAGTTGTATCCACAAATGTGGACTCAATCCCGATCCGACTAAGCACTTTGCTTACAATACGATAAGTGCCCCCGTATACATCATCGGTCAGCAAAATATGATCCCCTGCTTTAAACAAGGAAAACACTGCATGAATCGCTGCCATACCGGAACCGAAAGCAAAACCACGTTTGCCTTCCTCCAGTTCCTTGATCAGCTCTTCCAGTGCAAACCGGGTCGGGTTGCCTGTACGTGAATACTCGTATCCCTTATGAACGCCGATTTCCTCTTGCTCATAAGTGCTTACCTGATAAATAGGAACGTTAACCGCGCCAGTATGAGGATCGGTAGGGAGTCCACCGTGAATCAGTTTTGTTTTGCGTTTCATTTTATATCCCGCCTTCATATATTTTTTTGCTCAAATAACGTTCACTGCTATCTGGGAAAATGGTGACAATATGTGCACCATCCGGTGCGCTCTCTGCTTCCAGTAAAGCAGCATGGAGGGCAGAACCGGAGGAACTGCCCACGAGAATTCCCTCACGTTCCGCCAACTCCTTGACGCGGTTGAATGCGTCCACATCGCTAATGGTATGAATGGCATTAAAATAGCCTTTGTCCACAAACTCAGGGATCAATTCCATGCCGATTCCTTCTGTTTTATGAGGGCCTGACTCGCCTCCATTCAAAATGGACCCTTCAGGCTCCACAATGACAGTTTTAATGGCTGCATTTTGCTCCTTAAGATAACGCGAGGTTCCCATAAATGTGCCCCCTGAGCCTGCTCCTGCCACGAATACGTCGACTTTACCGTCCAGATCGTTCCAAATTTCAGGTCCCATTGTCGTATAATAAGCCTCTGGATTATCAGGATTGCTAAATTGCTGCGGCAAGTATGCATCTTTGATTTCAGCAGCCAATTGCTTTGTTTTTTCAATGGCTCCCTTCATTCCCTCACTTGTCGGGGTATGAACGATACGTGCTCCCAATGCTTTCATCAAGTCCTGCTTCTCTTGGCTGAACTTCTCAGGCACAGCAAAAATAACCGAGATATCATAATGAAGCGCAGCCATCGCAAGACCAATACCTGCATTACCTGCTGTTGCTTCTATTAAAGTCCCGCCCGGCTTCAACTGGCCTGTCTTTAACGCTTTTTCGATTAGAGCCTTTCCCACCCGGTCCTTTACGCTCCCGCCGGGGTTCATAAACTCCAGCTTGGCGAACAGGCGAATTCCTCTGGGTAGAGAATAGCTATTCAGCTCCACTAATGGCGTGCGCCCGATGAGTTCAAGGGTATTGCGATATACATTCATAATTTCAAGCTCCTTTTAATGGCGAATCCAAAATAAACCAATGGTCAAAAATTAGCACCCATTGTCGGAGAAATTCGCTGTCTTCTCCAAAAACATAGTAATGCGGTAAGTATTGATGCAATAAGATTTTATGTGTATTTGAAGCTTTTGTCAAATGGACCAGTCACAACACCCACACCCTTGATATTCTGCCTCGATATGATGGTAAATATCTCTCAAAATACCCACGTCTAACATAGGAGGATGTCATCTATGGGTAAGCAATGTTTAAAGATAGCTGCTGTATATTTTGCCCTCGGTGTGCTGTTCAGTCTAATCATTGGCGTGTCGGGTGATTATAGCCTGTCCCCTATTCAGTCTCATATCCATTTGCTAGGTTGGACGACTCTTGGGATCATAGGTCTGATCTATGTGACCTTTCCTGCACTTTCAGTTACGATTCTGGCACGTATCCACTTTTGGATACATAACATCAGTCTGCCAGTGTTGATATTGGGTATTATAGGTAAAAATTACGCGATTGCAGAGGCTGGAGTGTGGGTCGTCATAGGGTGGGTGTTACTCGCGGCGGGTATTATGCTGTTTATGGTGAATGTGTGGGACAGACTGCGTTAGATCACATAAGTTTCTTCACTGGTCATAGAAAAAAGGAGCCCGATCATGCAAAGGCTCCTTGATATCCTAATTATAGGTTCCAATATATTGCTGTGCTAGCGAAGTGTCCTTACTGTTAATTTAACGCTCCATCCTGTACATGTTCTTTGCAGAAGTTTTCAACTGCTTGCAGCTCATCCTCTTCAAGTTCAAGCTCAATGTAACGATCCGTTGCTTTTTCAAACAATTCATACTTCAGCAGTCTTGTCTTTTCTTCGTCTACTAAATAAAGAGCACGGATATATATTCCGTTTTCAGTGTATAGCTCGTCGTCTTCCTCTACTTCTATCTCAATGATAAATTCATAACGCTGTCCACTCAAAATACCAAAAGCATCTTTAATTTGATCTACTGTATATGCTGTAAAATTCAACATGTTTTTATTCCCTCCGGATTTCCTTCAATTATGGTGCATTCTACGCCGGCAGGCAGTAGTTGTTCAACTTGTGTGCGTACTTCTGGACGATTCAAATCCTGACCCATGATCGAGATCCAGCCCTGATCATTACGCGAGCGGATTAGACGCCCTATGCCCTGTCTGAGTCTAAGTGCCATGTGAGGCATATCTATCTCAGTAAACGGATCTGCTGCATCCTTGCGCAGAGCCGTAAAAACCGGATCATTCGGAGGAAATGGCAGCGACCAGATGATGACATGCGACAGGGATGGTCCAGGGATGTCCAATCCTTCCCATAATGTAACAGCGCACAACACACTTTCCTCATCATTCTGAAAAGCGGAGATCAGATGGCTAATTTCAGCCGAGCCTTCATACAGAAAACGATAGGCAGATGCCTCTGGGTAAGCAGCGAGACCCCTTTGGAAGGCAGTCAGTTCCTCCTGAGAAGGAAACAGAATAAGCGCTCTTCCCTGCGATTTCTCCAGCAGCGTCAGCGCTCTCTGGATTGGGTTATGTCCCGCTTGTAGCGGGTACAGTGCGGCTTGCATCTGATCGCTGTAGTCATAAGGTGAAGCGACGGAAAACGTTAGCGGGTTTTCAATACCGAGGCTCTGCGCCATATAGTCAAATGAACCCTCCACGGAAAGTGTAGCCGAAGAGAATACGATTGGAATATGCTGCGCAAATACTCGTTCTTTGAGAATCTCTTTTACCATCTTCGGCATAACCACAAGCGTTAATCCATCCTGATCCTCTGTCACCCAAGAAATGAGAAGTTCAGGACGCTTAAACAAAGCCAAAGCAGTTTGAATCATTTCCAAATGTTCTTCTACAATTTTGACTTGATACTCATCCAACGAGAATAACCCGCTTTCAAACACAAGCTCTTCCTCGATCGTACCGATCAGTTCACCAAAACGGGTCACCTCCCGAATCAACGATTCATTCAGGATAAACTCCTTGCGGTTAGACCCTTGTACTGGCTGACTGCTCTTATTGAGCGCGGCAAACAAAACCTCGCTTTGGGAGATTGCATCTTCGATCGTCATGGCCAGAGATTCCCGCACTTCTCCCTCTAGCAGTCGGGTAATAATAGACTCAAATTGAGTGTGCTTAAGCTTGTAAGTAAGCGCATTTTGTGCCGCTGTCTCCAGCAAATGTCCTTCATCAAAAACAACAGAGCTGTGCTCCGGCAGCAATGGCAGCTGACCCTCGCGCTTTCGCGCTTCATAGGTCCATACATGCTCCATGTAAAAGTCATGAGAGCAGATGACCAGATCTGCCGCTTTACGATAATGATCACGAGACAACGTCTGTCCGCAACGATGCCGCTGATGACAAACGAGACAGTCTTGAAATACATCCCATCCAAGTCTGCTCCACTGTCCATCTGTTAGCTCGGGGTACTCTTTCCGGTTCCCGTATGGAGTGAAGGACTGTAACGTATCTGGAAAATGGACAAAATCAGGCAAACCCTGATAAATATCGCGGAAAACATCCGCGTCCTCATCCAGTCCGCTTCTCACCTCATCCAGCTTGTTCAAGCAAATATATTGATCTGGCGATTTCCCTAATCGGGCATCAATTGTCAAGCTTAGATGCCGCGCCAGCTTGGCGATATCTCCTTCTGGCTTCACCAGTTGTTCAATCAATGATTCATCCGCACAGGCAATAATCGCCGGTTTTCTCATGTATCGGGCATATGCAATAGCGTACAGCAGGTATACCAGCGTTTTACCAGTGCCTACACCTGCTTCTGCAAAAATGGTCTTTTTTTCCTTATAGGCACGTTCTAGCTGGAATGCCATATAAATTTGTTCATCCCGAACCTCAAAGCCGACTTCAGGCAAAACTTCATAAAATACATCTGCAATCCAGTCACTTGCCTGCTCAATAAACGGCTTGGACGGATCAAAGGCAAAAGGGTAAGTAGTCAATCGGGCTGTGCCTCCAATTCGTTCATAATGTGCATCCTTTCATTATAACTCAAAACAAGCTAAAAAGAACATGTAAACTGTAAGAATAACTTACATTTTTTATTTTCCCATGAAATTCTATAACAAAAAGGACATCGAGGGGTTCGCTTGTGAGGACGCTACACTGGCATTATGAAAAAACAAAGAAACCAGCGAATGCTTTTAGGCACTGGCTGGTTCCTTGTTTACTTTTGCTTCATCAAATCTGGAATTTGTTCCAGCAATCGCTCTCTCGTAATGGCATCATCAAAATTCCACGAACTGTCGAGCGTATATACCCGTTTATTCTGAACGGCAGGAATCGTTTTCCACACTGCACTATTCATCAGGTTTCTGGTTGTTGCAATTGTTTCTTGACTCTGATCCGACAGAATAAAAAGTTCATCCCCGATAAATGAAGGAAGTACCTCGTTAGAAATGGTAGCAAAGCGTTCTTTTTTATCAATTAAGTCTGTCTGTACCTTGGGAGCTGGCGTAAAGCCGAGCATATCATACAACGACACGGATACACCTTGATGTCCCATAACATACAGGTTATTACCCATAACTAACAGCACTGTTGCTGTCTCTCCCGGCTTAATGTCAACATCCAGTTTGGCCTTCATTTGTTTGGCCTTCTCATCATATAAGGTTTTAAACTGGTCTGCCTCTTTAGTTTTTCCAAGAAGTTCACCTAGCTCTTGCATACGTTCAAAAGTTGCCAGTTCGGAATTGAGAACCACGGTAGGTGCAATTTTAGCTAACGTATCAATCGTCTTTACATCCCAATTGTCGAAAAGAATAAGATCCGGTTTCAGCATCGTCAGTTTTTCCAGATTCACCGGGGAGCCTATATCGGTAACATCCTTGGTAAGGTCTGCGTACACAATTTGTGACTGAATGACGCTCAGACTCGCACCGGCCGGACGTACACCCAAGGCAAGCAAATCCCCTGGATCACTGCCTACATAAACAATCTTCTGCGGATTTACCGGAATCGTGACTTTACGTTTTTGAAAGTCTGTATATTCCCGGGTGGTCGGCGTTGTAGATGCCGTTTCCTTTAGATTCGTGCTGTTTGCAGCCTGTCCTGCCGTAGGGGAACTTTGGGCACCATTTTCTTGTGAGCTGCAAGCTGAAAGTACAATGGCTATAATGAGCAGTACACTCGTCAGCACAGGGAGTCGAGACGATATTTTTATATGTTGCATATGATATATCCTCCAAGTTATGTATTTTCATAGAAAATGATAATCATTATCATTCATTTTATATTACATAATACTTCCATCTTCCGCAACGTTAATTTCCTTAATTTATGATGTTAGAAGCTGCTGGAGGCAAGGATGATTGCTGCTCATGTCGCTGCAACTCTTTTTTATTTACAACTAAGGTTTTGGCACATAAATCGTGGACTCCTTGTTTTTTCGCAGTAAAAGCAACCACAATGTAAATAATATGAACAAGCATAAAAGAAATGACTTTAATCCAGTACCGTCCGGATGCGTGTAAGAATCCTAGACGGTTTCCTTTGCTGTTAACTACAACTAGAGAAAACACAAGCTTCCCCGGCGTAGCCTGTACTTTCGATGATTCCAAAAAACCACAATATAGCCATGGTAGCACAAGCCAAAGAATCAGCGGCATCCATATAAAAAATTCTAGTATGAAACCCGTCTCCTCTATATCCAGAAGAACTGGAATTATGGAAAATGTTCCCCCAACTAAAAGGACTATGGCAAAGAGAATGATCAGATCAATCATAAACGCTGCCGTTCTTACCCAAAATCCTCCGTAAATCTTTCTTACACTATCACTTACTACTGTCATAATGATGTATAACTCCTTTTCATTCGTTAAAATCCATTTTATTCCTTTATCCAAGAAAATATCATACGGTCACCTCCCTAAATTGTCAATTTACGAATAAAAACTCATAAACAAGTGAAAAGACCTATTTCCATGCATTAAAATGAACATTCTTTTAGGATTTAAGCGCTTATACACCGTAATTTTACTCTGAGTGGGCACGAAATAAGCTCGCTACAGTCTCTTATCTACCTATACGTAGTACTTTGGCATCGAATTAGAATAAGTCTTTTTCACGGATAAAAAAACAGCGTATGTGTAAATGAGATTACACACACGCTGCCACACTATTTATTCTGTGGATTTGACAAGCAACAGCTCAACTCGAATGAGCTTGTTCCCGACCATCTAACGCACTATGTTTTTTGCCCTTCACACTAAACAAACCTTCCTCACCACGCAGCTTTGCCAATGCTTCGACAAAGAAGTAATCACCGTAAATAATGGGCACATTGATGTGTCTTTGCTCAGGATAATGTACGGTTCCGTTCATCAGCAATCCCTCATGTTCTTCGCCCCATGCCGTACATGTGTGATGCAAGCCCTTGAGGATGGATTCTGCAGCTTTGGTAAATTGCTCTGCACGTGCCGAATATTTTGCTAGTTCCAGCAAACCGCTAGCTGCAATGGCCGCAGCTGACGAATCCCATGCTTCGCGGTGCCCTTCTTCTGCTCTAAAGTCCCACACAGGCAGGCAAGCATCGCCCAGCTGGGATAGGAAAAAGTCAGCCGTGTTCTCGGCCACCTTTAAATAACGCGGATCGCGCATGTACCCGTACGAAAGCGTAAAACCGTACAGCGCCCAAGACGTGCCGCGTGCCCAGGCGGAACCGGGAGCAAAACCCTGTCCGCCATGCTCGGCTACCTTTTTTCCAATCTCCGGATCGAACTCAATTACATGCGCGATGGAGCCGTCCGAACGAACGAACTCACGTGCCACGGTATCTGCATGCTGAACAGCGAGAGCAGCAAAGCGTGGATCTCCACTTTCCTCCGAGGCCCAATAGAGCAAGGGTAAATTCATCATACTGTCTATGATCGCAACACCCCGTGTATCCATATCCTTCGAGTGGAAGTTCCACGCGCGAATAAAGCGGCCATTCACGTTAAAACGAGCAGCCAGCAAATTAGCAGCCAATAACCCCCGTCTTCTGGACTCTGCATCACCAGTCAACCGATAGGCAGCCACACCGCTGAGCAGCCAAATAAAGCCGAGATCATGGTCTACAGCTTCGCTATTATAAAGTATTTTTTCCAATCGAGCCTCGCAGCTTTGTGCAATTTTGGCGGTCTCCCAGTCAGGACGTGCCCGATGGGCCAGCCATAGCAGCCCCGGATAAAAGCCTGCTGTCCACCACGCTTCCTCACAATTATCATAACGACCACCCTCTGCAACATGTGGAAAGGCGTCCCCCAGTCTTGCCGCCAAGGCAAACGTTTTATTCAATGCCAGCTCCCACGATTGTTCCAGCCACGCTTCTGATTTTGTCATTTCTTTTTCCTCTCCCTTTCCACAGGATTGAAGATAACTATGGCTCCCGACCTAATCTATTCAGGTAACCGAATGATAAAGGAAATGCGACTGCCTCCACACTCCAGACGCGCTCCCTTAAGCAAACCATTTCGGCAGGCTACGGCAGTCAATTCTTCCGGCCATACCACATTTGTTCCTTCCGTCGTGGGGATGACTTCAAGGCTTGCGCCTGCGTATTCGACTCGAATGCTTTCAGTTTCTTTCCCAGCTGTCATCACATGATGAATCACACTTCGTTCCCGACCGTCATACGCCATCAATGGAATAAGTGCCCCTACATTCTGAATATTGCCTTGAAGCTCATACGACACTTCAATTTTGCCAGGCACCTGACGATAATGCGTCCGGATTTCCCTCACTCCCGGGAATGGACCTTCCCACAGCAGAGTAAAGTCTGTCTCTCCATCAGATGCTGAACTGCGCTCCATCTGTACGTTTCCTCCGCCATCCTGCGGATCAATCCCTCCATCACGGTCGAACTCCAATGTGCCAGGGATTCCTTCTGACAAGCTGTGCCACTTTCCGTCTTCGGTTTGCCAGGCCGGTGTATAGCTCAGCGGGAAAATATCTCCCTCCGCGAAGCCCGTAAAGCCGCGATCTGCGTGTCCTGCTGAGGATGGGCCGATCAGAGATGGCAACGCAGAACGTTGAATACGTACGATACCCGGAATATTGTACGGATCGTTGATTGAGGTTTGCACAAGCATTTGCTGCCCGTCTACAGCTGCAATGACGGTCTGAAACCAGCCATCCGTTGCCAATACCCGACTGCCGATCTCCGCCGGGATAGAGGTTGGAGGAATACGATCAATCTCCTTCCCATGTAGGAGCGTATGGGCCAGCACAGCTGCCGTCCACAGACTGTAGCAGGTATGATTCGAGTACACCTCAAAGCCATGGCGTGCCTCAGATGAATAATGGTTGCGGACGATATGCAGTTTGCCATCATCGGTCTGCCAACGGCCAATCGATTGCCAGCATAGATCTGCTGCCCGCCGAAATGCGCCTGCAAGCCCATGCTCGCCTGCTGTATACGCCTGCTGCGCATGTGTTGTAAAAACAAAGGCCGCAGCCGCTTCGTTCCATTGGTGCTGCGCGCTTCTTCCACGCGGAGGAATTTCCCCATGCGGGGATAAAGTCAGCAATGAGCTGAGTGCTCCCCTGCGAAGGTAGTCACGCACTTCGAGAGCACAGCCGCCATTATATCCGTTCTCCAGCATCACGCCCAGATGAAACCGTGTGACAATATCGTAGGCGAATGGGCTATTGGGCCGATCCAGCGGACCATCTTGGTACAGCCCCAAACTGGTAAAGCGAGGTAAGTGGTAGTTGCGGATATACGTCTCCATCCACTCAGAATCGGCTGCAATCCCTTCAGTGGCACGCAAAAACTCGCCGGAAATCATGATCGCATTCCAGTTGATCATCCGGTTTGGATTTTTCATTTTGCTCATCGTAAAAATGTAGGTCTGCTCAGGCTGAATCCTGCTCAATTGCTGTTTCCAAGCCGTGGCCTGCTCTGGCAGCAGATTTTTAAGGATACGATACGCCCCCATCATCATAATTGGAAAAAAGTCCGGGTGATGATCTGGCGCTTTTTCCTCGACTACACAGGCTATGCTATGCGTCAAGGCCGCAGCAGCAGACTCAAGTAAATCATGCCGGCCTTCTTTGACCAGCACAGCCGCAGCCAACGCATAGGATGGAGTGGAGTAATACCGTTCACTTTCAGAATGAGGGTCAATGATAGCTCCGTTTTCATCTTGATACAAGGCATATGCACGAACTAGCTTTTCCAGCACAGCCAGCTTACGTTCGTGAGTCCATCCGTCATTTTCTCGATTTGGTGCGCTTTCCACCTGTTCTATAAATCTCTCCAGTTCCGTCTGCCAAGGGTACACGCTGCCTGTTTGAAGCTTATTCATTCTGTATGCCTCCCATTCAACATGAAGATTGATGTATGGTAAAAAACAGATTGCAATCGATGCTTGCTGAACCGTTCCAGCGATTAGAGTCTAGTTGCAGTGATGTCTTATAAAACACAAAAGCCACTCCGTCATGATCTATATGCTTCACAGCCTCCAGCCGCTGTCTCAGCACGCCAGCATCATAATCTAGCCTAACTACTGCGTTCGTTCCCTTCCATTCCACGAAGCCTACTCCTGTATGAGGCTGAATACGGCTGATCAAAACCTCCTCCACCTCCCACGGCTTCACGTTCATACCAGACGTCTCAAACTCAAAATGGTCTGTGACAGTAAGCCTTGCTCCCTCGTTACCCTCCGGCACACTCCAGGCAAAGGAGCGAGTGAAAACAACCAATTCATCTACAGCATAAGCAGATGTCAAATCGAGCTTAAAGCTTGTAACTGTCTGTGCTCCCTCCTGCTCATCCATAGCAATATCCAGCACAACCGCCCTTGCCTTTGCTCCGGATTGCTGCGTGATCCCATTAATGATAGGCACGGAATGACCACTGGAGGAAATGTTGATAATCGACTCCCGTCCTGGTGAAAAATAGGCCTTCGTGTACAAGCCTGCTCCTAGATCACAGAGTAGATTTTCGCCACCGCCATGAAGGATGAAGTGTCCAAGATCATTATGATTGTGCGGCTCATTGTTATGCCCAGCCTTGGCTGAAAATGCAAGTGTGGCACCTGGGTTATCCTGCTGTCCCCCGGATCCATGATGACTAGAGCAGAGGCTGCGGCACATCAACCAGCCGAGTTGCGGCAAATAATCGATTACGGCTTCACCGGATCCATATACCAAGGGGTTGGTCCAGACTAGGTTACGCAATACATGAGCCCAGCGGCGACACGGATCTTCCAACAAACCAGGTACCCGAAAGGGGAGTGTAGATGGGCGTCCTTGCAAAAAATTCACATGAGAGATGAGTCCAGAAGGCAACCGTTCAGTTTCACTACTATCTGAATAATTAGCGAAAATACCGTCTGACAGATGGACTCGTTCTGCAAAGGCTGCGATTTGTCTTACCTTTTCTGAGTTCAAAATATCCACAGCTCCCTCGGTAAACTCACGCAGCATATCGGCAAAATATATAAAATACCCAAAGCCATACACCCAGTAACCTACGCCTTCGGGACATCCCCCATCCTCTCTGTAGCCTGCCAAAAAGCAATCCAGTGCACCCAGCATACGCTCGATGGCTATCGCTCTGGAAAACTCGTCTTTTGCCAGCAGCAATGCAGCAATTCCGCAACCCGAAGCGCATACTGCCGACCAGTTATGCTCTGCCGTTTCCCAATTAAAATGGTGAGGCTGCCAAAACACAGGTTCCAGTACACGGCGTTCAACCTCTTTGTGTACCTGAACGACTACGTGATCAGCCAGTCGTTCTCCGAGTAGCAATAAAATTTCAACCAGCATTTGCGCTGTTTCTGATGCGAATAAATCCACCTGCTGCCAAGGCGGTGTTACAGTGTCCTCTTCGTTGACATGTGCAGGAAGCGCCCAAGTGTACTCGGTGCATATGTCCAGCAGTCCGCTTTCCACCTCTTTCATCTTCTGATGCTCCGGATCGGCAACTACTGCCAACACGATAGCAACCAGTCGTCCGCGCCGTTCAAAGTATACATCCTCATACGGCTTGCGCTCCCCTGTATTAGCAAATTGCTGGAACAGAGACAACGGTAGTTCAAGCCGTGGTGCTTCCCGAACATCATTGCAGATACGTTCGATGTCCTTCCAAAGCTCGGCGTATGCCGGTTCATCGACAGTTGCCCGCAACCTTTGAGTCCAATTGCTCCTTAACCGTTGTCTTGCCGAATTCTGCACTCCGCCAGCCAGCGCGTTGACGAGCCGCGAAGCAGGCCAAGCCTCCTTCAGAAGACTCATTCGCATTTCCTCCCCATGAGAAGCATTCGTTTCACCTTCTTTTTTGTTAACGCTTTCATTGTATCTAACAATCTGCCTAAATTCAAAGGGGGTAAAAATATAATTGGAAAAATATAAAAAAACCTCCACGCCACGTTGTCGTGGTCATGAAGGTTCTTATTTACGTTCTTGAGTTCCGTCCAGATTCGCTTTGGTCCATTTTTCTACGCTTTAGGCTTCTCTTGTTTCCAGTTTCTAATCCCGTCATCTTCTAGAATCCCCAATGCGGCATCTGAAATATTAGGATCACGCAGCAGAGCGTCCTCGACTCTAAATTTAATATCATCAGCATCTGCCAGCGTCATGCCCGAAGTAAGCTCGATCACCCCTTCGACGTGATAGTAACGTCCCTCCTGCAAAATACGCATTTGAGAAATATCGGTCACATGTGTATCTGCCAAAATAATGGAAGCCACACGTTCTTCGATATCAGGAGGTGCAGATACACCAATCAAGCCCACCATGTTGTCATAACCGACCCGGAAAGCTACACCGACCATCAGACAGCCGATGAGAATACTCGAAATCCCGTCCAGCAGCTTAAAATCTGTCAGCGATGTGACAACTACAGCAAGCAGGGCAAGTACCCCGCCTGTCGTTGCTACCAAATCCTCATAGAACACCAAGCGGGTTGGTGGCGCAGCACGTCCCACATGACGAAAGGCAGAGGTAAAAATACTTAGCCCCTTCGCTTCCACTCTGGATTCATGCAGCACTTCTTTCATCGCTTTGCTCCATACAAATCCGTCAACCGCCAATGACAAAACCAGCACCACTACATTAATCCAAAATCCTTGTGCGGATTCGGCCGGATGCTGCAGCAAATGAACTCCTTCCAATACAGTTTCGTAGGCCATAATCGTTACGACAATAACGGCAACCATACAAAAAAGATTAATTACCCGTCCGAAGCCAGTAGGAAAACGTTTCGTAGGTTTTTTCTCTGCCAATACACTACCCGCAAATACAAACATTTGGTTCACCGCATCCACAATGGAATGCATCATCGTAGCAAACATAGAGCCGCTGCCTGTCAAGGCAAAAGCTATCCCCTTAATCAGGGCAATGCCAGTATTACCCAATGCCGCCGAGCCTGAAGATTTATTTCCTTTTTTGACCATACTCCAAAAGGAGTCCTCTCTCTGTTTCACTTCCATCATGTAGCTCCTCCTGTGGTATACATAATCTGACATATCCACATTATGTAATCGCTTGTTATGTATTATTTTTAACCCGTCCATATTCTACCTAACCAACTGAGGAGAATCAATACTTATGATAATATATTCCATCGTAAAGATTCCCCATGACTCTCACGAAACGGAAGATCGTAGCTACGGATTCCTCAAAGCAAAAAGCCGTTGATCTAGCAGAACCTTTTTATTGCGGTGAACGGTCTGCTGTGTCAACGGCTGCAAAACTTGCTGACTTAACTTCGTTCATTCAGCCAAATGGCAAGCCACCCAGTGATCTGGACGAGCTTCACGATAGCGTGGAATCTCTTGAGAGCAGCGGTCGATTGCAAAGGGGCAGCGAGTATGAAACTTGCAGCCCGAAGGCGGATTCACCGGACTTGGAATATCCCCCTTGAGCAAAATACGTTCTCTTTTCAACTTCGGCACCGGAATAGGCACAGCCGACAGCAACGCCTTCGTATACGGATGCAGCGGATCGCCGAATAGCTCGTCACGAGAAGCTGTTTCGACCATAGAGCCTAGGTACATCACGCCAATACGGGAACATAAATGTTCAACTACACTTAAATCGTGAGAGATGAACAAATATGTCAGCCCCCGCTCGGCCTGCAATTTGGCAAAGAGGTTAATAATCTGTGCCTGTATGGACACATCCAGCGCTGACACCGGCTCATCGGCGATGATCAGATCTGGTTGAAGCGCCAGCGCACGGGCAATGCCAATCCGCTGACGTTGACCTCCTGAAAATTCATGTGGGAAACGGTCGATATGATATTCCGACAATCCGCACAGCTTGAGCACGTCCAGCACGATCTGCCGGACCTCCTCTTTGATAGCTATACCGTGGTCGAGCAGCGCCTCGCCAATGGCATCTCCGATTCGTACACGCGGATTCAGCGAGCTGTACGGGTCTTGAAAGATCAGCTGAATTTTGGGACGAAATTCCTGCATCCCTTTGGCTGACAAGCTGTGGAGATCCACCCCTTTGTATTTGACGGTACCATCTGTTTTATCCGTCAATCTAACAATCGTGCGGCCCACCGTGCTTTTACCGCTCCCCGATTCCCCCACCAGGCCAAAGGTTTCACCCTGACGGATCGTAAAGCTTATATCGTCTACTGCCCGCACATGTCCTGAAGTACGGTTCATAAACCCCGACTTCACCGGGAAGTACGTTTTTAAACGGTCTATTTCCAACAACGGCTCAGCCATGAACAACCGCCTCCTCATATAACCAGCAGGATGCTTTCTGCTGAGCTGAAACTTCTTTTAATGTAGGCTCCTTTACACGACAAATGTCCATGCAATGCCCGCAGCGGTCATGAAAATAACAGGACGTCGTCAGCTCTAGCGGATTAGGCACCTGCCCAGGGATGGAATACAGCTCCTTTTGGCGCTGATTAAGCACCGGTTTGGACTTGAGCAAGCCCTGTGTATAGGGATGCTTGGGGTGATTGAATAGCTGCACCACTTCGCCTTCCTCGACGATCTTGCCCGCATACATCACAATGACGTAATCGGCCATCTCCGCAACAACACCCAAATCATGGGTGATTAGCATGAGCGACATATTGGATTGGGCTTTAAATTCACGCAGCATGTCGAGAATCTGTGCCTGAATTGTTACATCCAGTGCCGTGGTCGGCTCATCCGCAATAAGCAGCTTGGGTCCGCAAGAAACAGCAATGGCAATCATAATTCGCTGCAGCATCCCTCCACTCAGTTCATGGGGATAGCTTTTTAAAATCTGCTCCGGTCGGGATATGCCGACCTGTTCAATCAGCTCTAGCGCCCGCTTGCGAGCCTGCTTTCGGCCCATCTTTAAGTGCTCAATCAGTGGCTCAGACAGTTGTTCACCAATGGTCATCACCGGATTTAATGAAGACATCGGCTCCTGAAAAATCATAGAGATTTCATGTCCGCGAATCGTGCGCATCTCATTTCTACTAAGCTCTAGCAGATCGGTTTCCTCAAAACGGATACTTCCACCTGCGACTTTACCACCGGGACTCTGAATCAGGCCCATGATCGACATGGCGGTAATACTTTTGCCGCAACCCGATTCACCGACAATGCATACCGTCTCCCCCGGCTTCACGCGAAAGCTGATATCATCCACCGCTTTGACCGTTCCTTCTTCTGTATAAAAATGAGTGCTTAAATGTTCAATGGAAAGTAAATTGTCCATGGTGCATGATCACCTACCTCTTATGTTTCGGGTCGAGTACATCCCGCAGCCCGTCACCAAAAATATTAATAGCGATGACTGTTGCAAAAATAGACAGGCCTGGTGGTATCCACAACCAAGGTCGTTGCTGAAAATCCAGTACATTGTTGGCGGCATCAATCATATTGCCCCAAGTCGGTGTCGTGGGCAACACGCCAAGACCAAAGAAGCTGAGTACAGATTCACTCAGGATGGCTCCGCCAATGTTCAATGTAGCGATAACGATCAACAATGGCAAAATATTCGGCAGCAGATGCTTAAAGAGCTTTCGGCGATTCGATAGTCCTAGCACCGTTGCAGCCTGCATAAATTCACGTTCTCGCAAACTAAGCATCTGACCTCTCACCATCCGTGCAATCCCCGGCCAGTTGACCAGACTCAGCATCAACATGACGATATACATCCGTTGATCAGGCGGAACCTTCCAGTCAGATAACAGCGCACCCATAATAAATAGCAATGGCAAACTGGGTATAGTCAGCAGCAAATCGGCAATGCGCATAATGATTTGATCCGCAATTCCACGAAAATAGGCGGATATAACCCCCAGCGTTGCTCCTAAAAAGACAGACAACACCATAGAAGCCAAACCCACAGTAAGAGAAATTTGACCTGCCTGCATCACACGTGTCAGCACATCCCGTCCCAGCTTGTCTGTTCCTAGCCAGTGATGGATATTCGGCGCCTTGTTCATTATTAATATGTTCGTTTTGTTATCGGAATAAGGAGAAAATAACGGACCGATAAAACAGAGCAAAAACATAAATACCACGACGAGCAGCCCAGCCATAGCAAGCTTGTTTCTGAACAGCTGCCGGAGCGCTTGCTGCCACATTGAAGATTTGGCATTTAATCGCATTCTGCCGTTGCTCTTGCTCAAATTACTGCTCACGGATGACATTCCATAGCCTCCTTCTTACACTTTTACACGCGGGTCAGCAATGCGATACAAAATATCGGATAACAGCGTCCCGATCACGCTCAATATGGCAATCAGCATCGTGAAGCCCATCAGCAGCGGATAATCCCGAAGCGAAAAGGATAGCATGTACAGCTGACCGATCCCGGGCCAGTTAAAAATCTTTTCGATAATCAGAGATCCGCCAAACAGCGCAGGCAATTCAAAGCCAACGAGCGTAATGGCAGGCAATAGTGCATTTCTCAATGCGTGTGTAAAAAGCACCTTTCTTTCCTTTAAGCCCTTTGCACGAGCTGTGCGGATATAATCCTGCTGGATCACGTCGATCATATTGCTGCGGAAGTAACGGGTCAGCGAACCCAAGCCCAGCAGTGTCATCACGATCACCGGCAAGGTCATATGCTGGAGAACCTCCTTCACATACTCCATGCCTGTAGCGTTACTACCCGTATTGAGCATCCCGCCCGGTGGCAGCCATTTCAGATCGACCGCCGCAATTTTGATCAGATACAGTCCGATAAAAAAAGAGGGAACAGACATCGCGGCAAAAATCACCACCATGACCAGCGTATCGAACCATGAATACTGCTTGTAAGCAGCAACCACACCAATAATAACTGCAATCAGCCAGGTCAGGAAAGTCGATACGATGGCCAACAAGAACGAGTTCCAGATATATTCATTAAATAAGGTCAGCACCGGTTTCTGTTGAGCGAGCGAATAGCCGAAATTACCATGCAGCGCATTGCCTAGCCAGTTTCCGTAGCGCTCAAGAATAGGCTTATTCAACCCGTAAATTTCCCTCAGCTCCGCTTTTCTCTCCGGCGACAGCTTCAGATTACCGCTAATGAAATCCCCCGGTGTCATGGCATACAGGAAAAAAATCATCATCGAAGCGGCCAACAAGATAATAATCATATACGTCAGTCTTTTCGTTAAAAACGAGCTCATGACAGACTCCTTTCAATTCATCGTCGGGCTACTCATTACGCGTCCTCCATTTGGCAGACCCCTTGATCCGAACCTGACGTTCTTCACAAGGGGCCCGAAAGGTGGCTTATTTAAGGGACCATTCGAACAGATTCCCAGACAAGCCAATGAATGGACTGACCTTTACATGTTCCATTCGACCATTGTAAGCATATACAGTCTTCTTGTAGTTGGTGAAAATAACAGGTAGTTCATCATTTAGCAGCACATATAGTTCCTTATATATTTTCTTGCGTTCTTCCATATTCGTCGTAGCCAAACCTTTTTCATAGAGCTCTTTGAGCTTTGGATTGTTATATCCCTTGATTTCACCATTAACGAATGGTTCGATTCCATCCGATGGGTCTGTCAGCATGGCGGTCGAGAAGGCGGCAAGATCATAATCTTTACCTTCTACTTTAGCGACCATTGCATTAAAGTCTGCAAAGATTTCCGGTTGTAGGTCAACGCCAATCGCTTTATAGTTCTCAGCCGCAAGCGCAATAAACGTATCTGTTTCCGGACGTTTGGAGGTCAGCAAGTGAATGGTCAACTTCTGGCCGTTTTTCTCACGGATGCCGTCACTGCCTTCTACCCAGCCTGCTTCATCTAGCAGCTTTTTTGCTTGCTCCGGGTCGTAGTTGTATGGATTGATCCCATCGATCGTGTATGACCAGAATATAGGAGATGCCGGAATGTTGGCGACCGCCCCTGCTCCCTGTGCTGCATCAACATAAATGCTTTTACGATCCAATCCATAGGTCAATGCTTGACGAACCTTTTTTTCCTTCAGCTTTTCATTTTCCAGATTGACTTGCAAATATCCGTAGGTGCTCGGGGTATATGGAAGAATATTTAAAAAACCAAGCCCTTTCAGCTTGTCGATATTTTCCTGCGTTGCGGTAAAGGAAGCAAAATCGGTATCACCTGTTTCGATGAATTGCCATGCATCACCTTCCGCTGTCTTATAAATGAAGTGTTTCGTTTTCGGCTTGCCTTTAAAAAAGTGATCATTCGCCTCCAGACGAACTTCTTGCCCCGGAATGAATTTTTCAAGCTTATATGCCCCATTCCCCAATGGGCTACCATGCAGATTTTTAAAATAATCCAGCTGTCCGAACTTATAATCCTTGCCGTAGTAAGCTTTGGACAGCACATATTCACCGAGAATGGTTAGAGCCAGCGCGTTCGGCTTTTCCAATGTTACTGAAACAGTCTGTGGATCGATTACCTTAATTCCATCAATTTGCATTGCCTTGCCTTCCGTGTAGGCTCTGCCGCCTTTAATGTTCAGCTTCCGAATTTGGCTGTCGCCAGGATAAGCTTTGTCATAGATCAACGTCCAGGTAAAAGCGACATCCTCTGCTGTCAAAGGCGAGCCATCGCTAAATTGAGTACCGGGAACTAGATGAAACGTATATGTTAGATTATCCATGGAAATATCCCAGCTCTTCGCCAGATTGGGCAGCGGAAGTCCCTTCTCGTCTACCGTAACCAGCGGAGTCCATAACTGCGAAATGACGTTGCCGTCATAGCCGCTTTGGTTAAAATACGGGGTGAAAACCCCGGCCGGGTCAGTCAGACCAACAATAATGGTGTCGTTTCTTTTTTTGGATACTTCCGGCAATTTGGACATATCAGAAGCCTTTACCAGACTTGTTAATGGCTGCGCTGTAGCTACTGTCTGTGTGTCCCCATTATTTTGGGCAGTAGTATTGTTGGTGCTATCCGATCCACCGTTAGAGCAAGCTGCCAGCAAGGTATAGCTCGCTAGAAGTAGACTGCTAAGTAAAATAATACCCTTTTTCAACATAATCCCCCCGAGTTAAATTATTAAATTCCGATAGAACAAGTTGTGATTAAGAAGATAAACCTCATTATAGGAATTTATTGGGGTTCTGTAAAGGGAGAACTGCGGTTTTTATGTAAAAGCTCTGCTTATCAACAACTACCCGAATTTTTGTACAAATATAAATAAAGCCACTTAATCCCTAGTAGTAGATTAAGTGGCTGTCTCTTATTCATTTGCTATACTATTTTTTTACAGCATGGATATAATGAATCGTTTCGAACGCAGACAAATAATCTGTCCTCTCATCAAAGAAAAGACTATTTATTGTATCTGGGGATAGATGTTCATAAATTAGTAAATCTGAAGCTTCTAGCATTTCCTCTATTTCATCATAAGCAAAACATGATTTCATGGATTCTCCACTTACCGAAGCCATTTTTACCATATTTTCAACTCTATTAAACATGCCTTTCTCTTTAAAAAGGTTTTCATCTGCATAATCAAACACGATCGAACTCCCTGATGGGACCTTGGTAAACAAATGATTTATTAATGTTGAAATTTCCTCTTTAGTTAAATAATAAGAAACACCCAGAAGGCTAAAGAATGTTTTTTTGTTAGCAAACCCTTCATCCAATAGATTGGAATACGAAAACGGATGGGCAAAGTCCATAGAAATCAGATGAAGATGGCTCGGTATTTTTAAATTTGCATGAGCTAACCTTTTCTTTTTAGATTCCTGTGTTGCTGGATGATCTATTTCAAATATTTCTAAGCTGTTTTTCAATTCTGGATGTCGAAAACAAAAAGTATCTAACCCGGCTCCAATTATGACATACTGCTGTAATCCTAACCTAAGTTCATTAAGCAATACTTTTTCACAATACGCGGCACGTGCTAGGGGTGTTGGAGAAAGTTGAACTTGCGCAATCCATTTTAAAATTTCATCTGGATCATCTTTGAACCTTTGCGCAATATCTGCATTGAAAAACGTTATCCCTTCAATCATATTCTTTCTAATATCTGAAAATTCTTTTTGGGAAATTAACTCTTTAACCATAAAATCATCAAAAATTTTGGGTGTGTCATGTTGACTATGATATGCTCGGCCAAAAGCTGCTACTAAGGAAGTTAAACTGGACTCATTTGGCTTCATACATTTACCTCCTATAAAAACAAAAATAAGATTCCCCTGGCCAGGAGAATCTTATTATAACATCAACTCAAATAAATTTAAATTATAGCACAAATAAATAATTTTGTCAATGTTTAATTTTATGACTTACCTTCGCTCCATATAGCTAAGGATACTCCCATGCATCTCATCCACAGCCGCAAGCCGTGCACTGTAGCCGAGCAATGTTTCGCCATCAAAATGTGCATGAATAAAGCCAGCGGCACGGAGCTTAAATATATGATCGTGTGTGATTCCCTTGGATAGCTGGAGATGACGGACAATCTCAATAAAGGTTCGCGGAGATTGGCTCTGGTACAAATATTTTAAAATCTTGAGCCTGCTCTTCTCCCCCAAACTTCGAATCATGCGATATTCCTGTGGTGATAAAAAATCATCTTCCTGGACATATACTCCTGCTGAATAATGACATAATAAAAGTGAGCCAAATTGATAAATAATATTCATCGGCTGAAAATGATATTGCGGTACCAGCAACACCTGCGTTAGTCCTGCGGAAGGCTCGAATCGGAATCCATTAGTTATACGATCCACCCACTCCATAGAGCTATATACGTTCTTCTCCCGCTTTCTGCGTTCAGCTTCCAGTTTCAGGCCACTGAGAATCCTTGTATCCATGTGACGAAAATACTCCTCGTTCCAGCCGGATAGCAGTTGCAAAGCAAGTTTACGGAGGTTCTCCATGTCGTCAGACAGCGGAATCCCATAGGCTGATGCCTGTTGTTTTAATTCCGGTAAAGTCTGGCTTTCCAAGCGGTCTACGACCTCTTCAATGCCCCCCTGATCAGAAAGCATACAGACAAATCCATAAATAACCTTCCAATCTGTATTGATTTCCATGGACTCCAGTAACGCGGACAGACTTGGAGACAGCGTTTCACGAACTTGCTCTGCCCATCTGGATGCTAATAAATCTGTCTTCTTATATGCTTTGCGGCAAATAAAAGTGTGTAAGCTGCTGAGCAGTTCAAACACCGGTCCGTATGCTACATGTACATCGTAAGGAGCATTCACGTTGTGACTCATCGCTTTCTGTCCTCTTTTCTTTCATATCTGATGTCCATTATACATACTATCGTACATCCGTTCATTCTTAGTGATTCATTCATGCGAAAATGAAGGCACAATACTGATGCAAAGCCAAAGCGAGATCCGTTAGAGTCAAACTGTTTATCTATAAAACAAAAAAAGGGTATTCGGATTTTATGATGGAGACAAAATCAAAACATTTGCCTTAAAAATCGGAGAATATGGTGGTATTTTTCTAAAGACTTGATTTGTAGCGATATCTTAGTACAATGGTTTTATGACTACTCAAAAAATAATAAATGACGATCTCAGAGTCAAAATATTTAAGGCGTTAGCCGATGAAACAAGATTGGACATCATACGAGCTCTATACGCCAGCAAGAAGGAAATGAATTGTGGAGAAGTAGGACATATTCGCGATACTACGAAATCGAATACTTCGTATCACTTGCGTGCTTTAAAGGAGGCGAAATTGATCAAGGTACGAAAAGAAGCTCAAACAAAGTATATGAGCATCGATTTGGAGACATTTCAAACTTACTTACCTGGATTTCTGGATACGTTGTAGAAAGAAATTCTTTTTTTATTCATTAGTTCAATAATCTTTGAACTATAGAACTAACTAAAAAGGGTGAATAGAATGATCAAATTAACTGCTTTATTTTTCCTCATCATGTTTGTTATCGGTACGGATACGTTTTTGATTTCTCCGCTCATCCCCACTCTTCAGAGCTTGTTTCATATCCCGACCGAATATTCCGGTTGGATGGTGGGGTCTTATGCTTTAGGTTATGCCATTTTTGCACTGATTGCTGGACCGCTTTCCGATGGATGGGACCGCAAAAAAGTAATGCTTGCCGGCATGGTATGCTTCTCGGTTTCAACCATGTTATGCGGCTTTGCCACAGGTTTTTGGTCAATGTTCTTCTTCCGTTTTTTAGCCGGAGTCAGCGCAGCATTTACGGCGCCTCAAGTCTGGGCCTCGATCCCTGCTCTGTTTCCAACGTCAAAAATCGCCAAAGTATCAGGAATCGTCATGGCAGGCTTGGCTGCTTCCCAAGCGTTCGGCATCCCTATTGGAAGTCTGCTTGCCTCAACCCATTGGTATTATCCTTTTTTTACAATCGGTGCATGTGCATTATTGGTAGCAGTATTCATCTTCTATGCATTGCCCGAAATGAAACCAAATCAAGGCCAAAAAACCAAGACTCCGGTTTTCAGTAGATACATCCCACTATTGAATAGCCGAATGGCGAGAAAGGCTTTCCTCGCTCATTTCTTATTTCAATGTGGATTCTTTGCTGCCTTTTCTTTCATTGGAAAATGGGTGACGGATCGCTTTCACCTTTCAATTGATCAAGCGGGATACGTAATGTTTTTTCTTGGTCTTGGGAATATAGTCGGGAGCTTCGGCGGTGCCTATGTGATCAAAACGTTAAACCGTTTCAATACGCTGGTTGTAGGCTTTCTTGTCTCTATCATATGTTTTATTGTTTTGCCTCTCTTGCCGTCGGTTGCGGCCTTCGAAAGTGTTTACTTTTTCATATTCGTTAACATGGGAATCGCTTTTCCCCTAATATTGGGAATGTTGAATTCATTAAATCCGACCATCCGCGGCACGATCTCCAGCTTGGCCAATTCAATCATGTACGCTGCGACAACGCTCGGTTCTTGGATCGCAGGCCTGATTTACGCGACTTTTAACGGTTTTTCCGCCGTAGGCATGTTTGCGGCCATATGCTTTGCCGGTTCGTTGTTATCTTTTATATTCAGCGGTATTTTGACCAGTCACGCAAAAACAAAAAAGGAACTTGCATCATAAATGCATAGAAGAAATTCATATGGATATTCTAAATCTTTCAAAATTCAACATCCTAAGTATTAGTGAGAATGAATTTGATTTTCTAATACAAGTGGTGACGAACTCTCCACCTTTGGCTTGCCCTCATTGTGGGTGCATAGCCAACCTCTACAGACACGATAGCAGGGAACAGATCTGCATGGACTTGCCTATTCACGGCAAGCGTGTAGGCCTTCTTATAAAGCGTCAGAGGTATCGCTGTAGAGACTGCAATCGAACCTTTTGGGAACACTTAAACCACACCATAGACGAAAAGCGAAACTGCACCAAACGATTATTGTCTTATATAGAGAAGCAAAGCCTTAAACGCACATTTGTCAGCATATCCGAGGATGTTGGATTGCATGAAAAAACGATACGTAACATCTTTCGTGATTACATTAATCGTCTTAAAGAAACGCTTCGATTTGAAACTCCTAATTGGCTTGGGATTGACGAAATACACATTATTAAGCCAAGATGCGTTTTAACCAACATTGAGGAACATACTTTGTTAGACGTTTTGCCCAATCGTAACAAGGAAACCGTTGTAGGCTACCTCTCACGCCTTCCAAATCGAGGACAAATACGATACGTCACAATGGATATGTGGCAGCCATATAAGGACGCCGTGAGGGCTATATTGCCAAAAGCTCTTATCATCGTCGATAAGTTTCACGTTGTCCGTATGGCAAACCAAGCGTTAGAAACCATTCGTAAGCAGCTCCGAGAAGGATTATCGCCAAAAGAGCGCCGCGGGCTGATGCACGACCGTTTTATCCTCCTAAAACGCCGTATAGAGCTTACAGAGATGGATAAGATTACGCTTGACCTTTGGACAAAAAATCATCCTTCTCTCGGCACTGCTTATGACTTAAAGGAATCATATTTCGATATTTGGGAATGTAATAGCAGACAGACGGCATTCCTTAAATACAACGAATGGAAAGTTAAAATACCAACTGAACTGCAATCCGCTTTTGAACCACTTACAAAGGCTATGAAGAACTGGGAACAGGAAATATTCGCCTACTTCGACCATCGCATTACAAACACTTATACGGAATCTCTAAACAGCCTTGTTCGAGTCATTAATCGTTTAGGCAGGGGATACTCTTTTGAAGCCCTACGAGCCAAGATACTCTTTACAGAGGGACTTAAAAAGCAACGTAAGCTTATGTACCAGAGGCGGTTTGATAGCTACGATCTACGGGAGGGAAACTTCCCGATGCTTAATATGCCACCTGTTGGAGCTGTTCGTGAGCCAGAAGAAATAATCTTGCTGGGAATCGATTGTTCCACCTTGATCGAGAAATTGGAGAAGGATCAGCTATAAGCCCTTCTCCACCATAAAATCCGAATATCCTAAAAAAGGTTATCTCCCACCAAGAATCGCAGGAGACAACCTTTGAATACCTATATTTCTATTCTACGTATCTTTTATCGGGTAGGAAAACGAGAGGTGTCCTTCTTGACCTGGCTCCAGGTATAACGCAACATCCAGGTATCCCACTCTGTTATTTTAGGAGAATTTCCAGCCCACATAATCGTAGGCATAGGGAACCCGCCAGGTGGACGCTCGTGCTCTTCGTAGAAATCAGGCAAGCCAAATCCATGCCCCATCTCATGCTCTGTAATCTGTACTTCATCCGAATTCAAGGTGTTCAGGATATAATCATCAGGCATACGTTGTCCCCAGTCACCGCCGGCTCCACCCTGAAAATTAGACGTTCCCCATAAGTACATATCAAACCGCTTGTCCAGTCCACCCGGATAAGTATAGTTAGGGTCCATAAAATGTTCAAATCTCGATAGTGCATTAGGAGCAACCGGAAGTTTAGCAGGAATATTGGGGTCTGTTTTACTTAAGTCATCGGTAATTGTATCTGTGTAAACGTTTTCATTAGATTGTTTATTAAGAATCTGCGACGGATTTGCAACGGCCCAACCTACTATTTTTACAGTAATATGATCATACGGCCAGCCATCATATCCTTTCAACTGCTTATTCCAGTTATTTATTTGGCGACTTAGCATGGAAGCCATATCTTTACGCTGCTGAAGAGTGATATTTTTAGAGGATTGCCAGCGAACTACATAATTGAGTGTTCCTTTGCCTGCATAAATTTGATCAAAAATCAAGTTTTTACGGTTGGTTGAGCCTTCTTTGACCATCCTATTCTTCCAAACCCATTCTACCGAAGGCTTAAATTTAGCAGGTAGTTCAGCGGCAGCCAAGCTATTACTCATTGTTACTGTATTCGAAGTGCTTTCCAAATCTGAGGCCGCTAAACCGACATTAGCCCCGCCAACCAGTAAAGAAGCAGCCATTACCAATGAAAAAGAAGCCATGATCATTCCTTTTTTCTTCGGCATTTTTTCAACCTCCGTACCTGTTATTTTTACGAGCACATTTAAAATGACAACGTTTGTTCTCTCACCTACACCCACTCTAAATTTTGAATTAAATAACAATTTTATATTATCATTGGAATAATATACCGTCAAACAAAAAGATCCCCTCTTAATAGAGAGGGGATCAGCTCCATAGAGTAGGATCGGGTTCCTACTCTATGGATTTCAATGCCAATTCAGCCAGTGAAGCCAACAGCTTCGCTGTTCCCGGCAGTGCGCGTTCGTCCAAATCAAAGGAAGGATGATGCCATTCCTGGCTTCCCGCAGTGCCGACAAAGACAAACACACCGGGGATGTTCTTCTGATAAAGCCCAAAGTCCTCGCTTGCCGAGGAAGGTATGGGGCGAACGACCTCCAGACCGACTGCTTCGGCCGCCTGCTCCGCGATCACAGCCAACTTACTGTCGTTCAGCACAGGTGGCGGACCCTCGATCCAGCGGATGTTCGCTTTCGTACCAAAAGCATCAGCTACGCCCTTGACGACCTGCTCGAAGCGTTCAGCCACCTGAGCTCGAACATTCTCATCAAAGGTGCGGATTGTTCCATCCAAATGAGCGCAGTCTGGAATGATG
Organism: Paenibacillus sp. BT-177; assembly: GCF_025846815.2. Lineage (NCBI taxonomy): Bacteria > Bacillati > Bacillota > Bacilli > Caryophanales > Paenibacillaceae > Paenibacillus > Paenibacillus sp. BT-177. The sequence goes on from NZ_JAOYTP010000004.1 coordinate 57,746, forward strand.
TTCCAGGCATTGCCGCTGTGCAGCTTCGTGACACTGATGACCGCGCTATCGAGCGGATTAACGCTCCGACTCACAATGGATTGCAGCGCCGTAATGATATGTGACGATACCACGATGGGGTCAATCCCTGCATGCGGCACTGCTGCATGTGTGCTCAGGCCCTCCACCTCGATGTAAAATCCGTCTGCCGCTGCCATTAGCGGACCTTCTTTGATGCCGACCGTGCCTACGGGCAAATCTGGCTTATTATGCAGGCCGAAAATGGCCTGTACCCCTGTCAGCGCACCGCTTTCCAGCACTTGGGCAGCGCCTTTGGCATTCTCTTCGGCTGGCTGAAACACCAGTCGAACCGTCCCCTTCAGCTTCTGCTCCCGATGCTTCAACAATACGGCTGCACCTAACAGGGATGCCGTATGAAAATCATGCCCGCAGGCATGCATCTTGCCAGGATATATCGAAGCATAAGGCAATCCCGTCTCCTCCTGGATGGGCAGTGCATCAATGTCTGCACGAAGCGCGACAGTTGGACCGTCCTGCTGTCCGCCGATTTCCGCTACCAATCCGGTACGCAGCGGCACATCCAGAATAGTTATATTCTGTTCTTCGAGCAGGCGGCGGATAAAGGCGGTAGTTTCAACCTCCTCGTTAGACAGCTCGGGATAACGGTGCAGATGACGGCGAATCTCTACCAACTTCTGCTCCAAAACCTGCTCCTTCGTCCCGGTTGATCCACTCATCCCTACTCCTCCTTCGTGAATCCATATTGGTTACAACTTTCTTATGTCAATAGTATCTAGGACTCCACAGGCAATCCGGCAAAAGCTTCATGCAACAACTCGAATGAACGCACACGCTTGTCGATATCCCGTATGCCTGTCGTTACAATCAGCTCATCTGCTTGATACTTCGCTTGAATTTCCGTCAGCACAGCATAGATTTCATCTTTATTTCCTTTGTTAATTTGTGCTTGTGTAACTTCAATTGTATATTCTTCACCCGATTGCTTACCGAATTCCTCTGCACTTTCCAGCGCACCCACCGTAGCCGTTTTGCCACTGGCCAGGTGAATCTTGTACAGCTTCTGCTCACCTGCCAACTCCGCTGCTTCTTCGGAAGTGTCTGCCACAATAACCGATAGCGCAAAAAGTGCCTTCGGCTCACGTCCATAACTGTAATCGAAAGACTCCTGATACGTACGGAATGAATCCAGTGCAACCTGCTCACTACTATTAATAAATTGCGAAAAAACATAGGGTAACCCCAAACGTGCAGCAATTCCAGCACTGTCTGTACTTGTACCCAAAACATAAATCTCTGCTGGTATTTCCGGAATCGGATTCGCCTGTAATCCGGCCAGCGGTCCTTCTTCAGGCGAGATATTATGAATATAGCGACTTACTTCATCAATTTTCTCTTCGAGAGAAGGTGCATCATGCACGTTGCGTTGTAACGCCTGTGTGGATTTCGGCAACCCGCCTGGCGCACGTCCGATGCCCAAATCTACACGACCCGGTGCAAGAGAGGCTAGCACATTAAAGTTTTCAGCCACTTTATATGGGCTGTAATGCTGAAGCATAACACCACCAGACCCGATTGTAATACGCTCGGTGCGTGCCAACAGATGGGAAATGAGTACCTCTGGCGATGAGCCTGCAACCTGCTCGGAATCATGATGCTCTGATACCCAAAAGCGCGTGAATCCCAATTCTTCTACACGTTGCGCCAGCTTAATCGTGTTACGAAGGGCCTGTGCCGCCGTTTCACCCTCGTGTATAGGGCTTTGATCCAATACTCCGATTTTAATGCTCATGTCTCCCTCTCCCGTCTAAATTGAATAGTTATATTCTGGTGTAATTCGTTTCAGGAATTGTTGGGTACGCTCCTCTTTGGGGTGGTTAAAAATGGCGTCTGGTGTGCCCTCCTCGATAATATGACCGCCATCCATAAATACCACATGGTTTGAAACATCGCGCGCAAAGCCCATTTCATGTGTCACGACAATCATGGTTATGCCTTCCTTCGCAATCTTACGGATTACCGACAGCACCTCACCCACCAGCTCAGGGTCCAGCGCCGAAGTCGGCTCGTCGAATAAAATCACCTCCGGGTTCAGCGCCAAAGCACGCGCTATGCCGACACGCTGCTGCTGCCCACCGGATAGCTGGCTCGGATAATGATTCAGTTTTTCGCCGAGGCCAACCTTTTCCAGCACTTCAATACTGATTTTTTTCGCTTCCTCCTGCTTAACCTTGCGGACAACAACAAGTCCCTCCATGACATTTTCCAGCGCGGTTTTATGCTTGAACAAATTATATTGCTGGAAGACCATAGCTGTCTTTTTACGCAAGGCCACAACATCCTTCTTCGCAGGTCGCTTGCAATTCACGGTAAAATCTCCAATGCTGACTTCTCCGTCATTCGGCTTTTCCAGATAATTAATGCAGCGTAGCAAGGTTGTTTTTCCTGAACCGCTTGGTCCTAAAATAACGACGACCTCGCCTTTGTTCACGGTCAAATCAATGCCTTTGAGCACTTCATGTTTGCCGAACGACTTTGTAATATTTTGCAGACGGATCATGATGCTCGACCTCCATTAAACACATTGATTTTTTTCTCCACCAAGCCGGATATTCGCTCAATCAATACCGTCAATCCCCAAAATAGCAGGGCTGCCGCAATATACACCTCTAAATATTTCCAGTTTGTGGATGCCAGAATTTCAGCCTGAGCCTGTATTTCTGTGACCGAAACGGTGAAGGCCAAGGTAGAACCATGCAGCATCCCAATAACAGAATTCGTCAGGTTCGGCAAACTCACCACGAATGCCTGCGGAAATACAATGCGTCTTAATACTTGCCATGTCGTCATACCAACCGCATAAGCCGCCTCAATCTGCCCCTTGTTGACCGACTGGATTCCAGAACGGACGACCTCAGACATATAGGCGCCACTGGTAATGGAGAACGAAATGAGTGCAAATACCATATAAGGAACGTCTTTGGATTGCAGTGACCATCCGAAATGCTTCGCTCCTGCATCAATCAACAAAGGCAAACTGAAATAAATAAGCAGCAGATGCATCAGCATCGGTGTACCTCGGATAAAAGTAACGTAACCGTGAGAGATCTGGGACAACACAGGAACGTTATAAATTCGTGCCAATGCCGTTATAATCCCGATGACCAACCCTGCCAGCACGGAAACCACTGTAATGATTAAAGTGTTGGGCAACGCGGAGAACAATCCTAAAAAGGCGGTGTATACAAATCCAAAGTCCAGACTCATATGCCTTTACCTCCTTTACTCAGACGAGGACTTCTCAGGTAACGCACCACAAAACCTTTTCGTTTGGCGGGCTCTTTCTGTACTGAATCTCTATGCTCATGCCGGAGAAGTGTATTTTCCAGCACCTTGAATAATTTTTGTACAATTAGACTGATCACTAGATAGATAAGGGACAACGCGATATACGTTTCCACAAAATGCTGGGTAGCCGAACCCAATGTTTGCGATTTTCCTGTCATCTCCATCGCACCGATCGTAAACGCCAGCGAGGTATCCTTCAGATTGCCAATGACCAGATTGGAAAATACCGGAACCACTACAGCCAACGCTTGCGGCAAGATGATACGTGTAAAAGTTTGAGAGCCTGACATGCCGACTGACTGTGCAGCCTCGATTTGTCCCCGATCTACAGCACCTACGCCAGACCTGATAATTTCGGAAATAAAGGCTCCACTATTGAGCGCGTAGGTCGCTACGGCAAACCACAACACATCCCATCTGGAGGAATTGATATCCACCAGCTTTAGTAGCTCTGGCAGGCCGTAATACACCAGAAACAATTGAATTAGAATCGGGGTCCCACGGAAAAAGGAAACATACACCTGGGAAACACGTTTGAGAAATGGAATGTTATACATGCGAGGCAGCGCAACCAACAGACCAATGATCAGTCCCAACACAAGCGAGCTTGCCACAATAAACAAGGTGATGTGCAAATAGGACAGCATTTTCGGGATAAAGCTAAAAACATAATCAATATTGAACTCTCTGCTCATATGCCTGCCTCCTTTCTATACATCAGCGGTCAGAATACATGAAGTACCCTGACCGCTGAAATGTCCAAGTCTATCCTTACTTCTTACTGCTGGAGCCCTCTTTTTTCACATCCTCCAGGGACTTCGTGAAGTCCTCTCCAAGCCATTTGATGCTCAGCTTCGACAACGTGCCGTCGTCCTTCACTTCCTGAATGGCTTTGTCCAGATCATCCGCCAATCCTTGCTCATTTTTGTTCAGTACATACAGTACATCTGATTGAGTCAAAGGATCACCAACGGTTTTCAATGCTACTTCTCCTTTTTCATCAGTGTTAAAACGGTTCGCAAAATCTGTCGTAATGGTCGCATCTATACGACCGCTCGTAATTTGTTGCACTGTATCATTGGCTGCACCAGACGTATACACGATATTCAGAGCATCTCCATGGGTTTTGTTATATTCTTTCAGCACATACGCCGCATTACTGGTTGGACTGGTGAGTACCTTTTTCCCTTTCAAATCATCAATGGAATGAATGCTATTATTATCCTTTGCTACAGCCACTCTGTTCAGAAAAATGCTATACGGATTTTTGTTAAACAGATACTTGGCTTCGCGTTCCGGGTTTTTCTCCATTTGATGCGATACCATATCAATCTTGCCGGCATCGAGACTGAGCAGCAGATTTCCAAAATCCATTGTTTTGAATTCAAACTCGTATTGAGGCAGGCGCTTGTCCAGTTCCTTAATCAGCTCCACATCAAAGCCTGTTAAATTTCCATTTTCGTCAATAAAGCATACATTTTTAAATTGAGTGCCTGTGCCTACGATAATTTTCTTCACGTCTCCGCTTGAACCTGACGCACTAGACGTGTCATCTGAGGAACCGCAGCCTGCCAACACCAGAATGATTGCCATAACAGACAATATTGCAAACCACTTTTTCATATGAATCCCCCTCATCTCTTTGCATATCAGCAGTTTGCGACATACATGATAGCTATAACATTTCATATTTTATAATTCCTATAAACTTAATCGGTTTTAGGATGTGATTAATTTAACACTTGGAAATCAATACGTCAATCCACCAACCTATAGAACTTTTCTATAACAAAACAGCCTCCCGGAAGCCTTCTGTCAGTGCATCTGCAAAATCCGAGGTCACTGCGCAGTCTTCTTTGGTCGCGATTATGCTAATCTGCATAGATACCCCAGCCACCTCTGGAACATGAATGCGGAACAGCTTCTGATCCTTCACTTCACGGTTCACACAGACATCCGGCAAAAAGGCAATGCCCGCCTCTTGCAATACCAGCTTTTTGGCGGTGACCACATTATCTACCTGAAAAGCGATATCCGGTGGCTGCTCCAGTGATTCAAAAGATCGATGAATCCTCATCCAATCTAATGATCCGCATTCGAAAAACACCAGTGTTTCACGTTGGATATCCTGTATGCTAGCCTTACCTGTCTTCGTAAACGGGTGGCCTTCATATACATACAGGGAAATCGGGTCTTCATAAAAGGCAAGCGTACGAATAGCCGGATGCATCACTTTACGGACAAAACTAATGTCTACCTCACGGTTCAACAGCTTATGTACCAGTTGATCCGTCGTAGCCGTCACAATTTTGTAGTTGATTTCCGGATACCGAGCACGAAGCTGCTTTAATATTTCAGGAATAATGTAGTTCGACACCGATATCGTGCAGCCGATTCGAATTTGCTGAGGGGCTTTCTTGCGCTGTTGAAGCTTTTGCTTCCCTTTTTGCAGCACTTGGAGCATCTGCTCTGCATAAGGAAGGAACTTTCGTCCATCCTCCGTTAGAATCGTTTGTTTGCTTTGACGGTCGAATAACTTACACTCAAGCTCGCGTTCCAGCGTCTGAATCCGTGCTGTGACAGAGGGCTGTGACAAGAACAACGCTTCTGCCGCCTTATTAAAACTTCCATAATGATTCACGTATACAAAGGCTTCCATATTCTCGATATTCATACGCAAGTCCCCCAGTAAGTTTTATATACATTTATCCAATGAGTTAACTTGGTTTTTTGTATCATAAAACTCACTGAACGACCTGTCAATGGAAATATTGAAAATATCTATAACTTTAACAGTTCATTTAGTTCTTTAACCGAACGGTCCAATCGTACAACCAACTCTTCGGACAATCCATATGCTCCACCCGGCAGGCGCTCGACCCACTGATCCACCGCATACACCCCACCAAGAATATGTCTTCCCCCCAGCGCGTTGAGCACCGGCTTCAGGGCGTAGTCAATGACCAGCAGATGGGCCAGTGTACCGCCGATAAATAAAGGCAAGACAGGCTTCTCTCTCAGACCTTCCTGCGGAACCAGATCCAGAAATATTTTCAATAGCCCTGAATAGGCGGCTTTATATACTGGCGAAGCCACAATGACGGCATCTGCGTCTGCAAGCAACGCAAGCGATGCTGTGACGTCGGGACTATTAAAGTTAGCTTTGATCAAATCCTCAGCTGGCAAGTCGACCACATTCAGTAATGTAACCTCTGCTCTAGCCTCCCGTAACTGCTCAGTTGCATAGTGAATCAGGCCGTACAAACGGGATTGTGTAGATGGACTGCCTGATAGGATGACAACCTTGGACATCTCATTCCCTCCTTCTGTTATGCGTCAACTTTCACTTTGGATCTGGCTGCTGTATAACGATTCTCAGGAATCGGTACGCCCAGGTTTTCACGCAATGTGCTAAATTCATAATCCTGACGGTAAATACCGCGCTCCTGCAAAATAGGCACAACTAGATTTACGAAATCATGTAGGCCCGTTGGCACATCGGAACCGATAATGAATCCGTCTGCCCCTTTTCTTTCAAACCACTCTTGCACTCGATCTGCCACCTGCTCAGCAGTTCCGATAAAAGAGGTTCTCGGCGTAGCTGCACGTAGCGCAACGTCACGCAGCGTCAAATTCTGTTCCTTGGCTGTTCGTTTGATTTTATCTGTACCGCTGCGGAATGAATTACTGCCAATACCATCAAGCTCAGGGAATGGCTCATCCAGCGGATATTGTGAGAAATCATGATGATCGAAGAAACGCCCCAAATATTTTAACGCAGCCTCAATCGTTACTAAATTGGTAATCTCCTCATACTTACGTTCCGCTTCCTCTGGCGTGCTGCCAATAATCGGCGAAATGCCCGGCAAAATGACAATATCCTCTTCCGCTCTGCCATAGCGTACTGCACGTTCCTTCACATCACGGTAAAACTGCTGTGCTTCCTCCAATGTTTCATGTCCTGTAAATACGGCATCCGCTTCCTTGGCAGCCAGGTTTTTGCCATCTTCTGAGGAACCTGCCTGGAAAATAACCGGCTGTCCCTGCTTGGATCGTCCAATGTTTAGCGGACCCTGCACAGAGAAAAACTCACCTTTGTGGTTCAGTGTGTGCAGCTTGTCGGGATCAAAGAATACGCCGGCTTCCTTATCACGAACGAACGCATCCTCTTCCCACGAGTCCCACAGTCCTTTAGTAACCTGCAAATATTCTTCGGCAATTTTATAGCGCTGTGGATGCGATGGATGCTCACCTTTGTTAAAGTTAAGAGCAGAACCTTCCAGCGGGGAAGTCACCACATTCCAGCCTGCACGACCTCCGCTAATATGATCAATGGAAGAAAACTGGCGTGCTACCGTGAACGGTTCGCTATAGGAAGTCGACAATGTGCCAACTAATCCGATATGCTTCGTCACCCCAGCCAAAGCAGACAAAATCGTAATTGGCTCAAAACGGTTCAGAAAGTGAGGAATGGATTTTTCGTTAATAAACAGACCGTCTGCGATAAATACGAGATCAAACTTCCCTTCCTCTGCCTTTTGTGCCTGCGTTTTATAAAAATCAAAATTAACACTTGCATCCGCAGGTACATCAGGGTGACGCCAAGTCGTCATGCTTCCCCCAACACCGTGAATAATCGCACCCAATTTAATTTGTCTATTCTTAGCCATGCTCTTCCACCTCTCTTGAATATAATTGTTATACCGCTTGATTATAACTTTCCAGCACTTTACCCAGCTCTTCCAGATCCGGGTTAAGAAGTGCTTCATATTTGTTATCTCCACCTATCTCTACGACAGGAACATAACGAATACCATATTTGGTCTCCAACACATCACGCAGTGCATCATTTCCGTCCACCTGGATATTTTCATACGGCTGATTTTGGGATTTCAGGTACGATTTGATCTCTCCACAAAAATGACAGCCGGTTTTGCTCCACACTACAACTTTAGGTTTGGACGACATATACATACCTCCGTGAGTTTAATGTTTATAATCCCGATGAATTAAATAAGAATTATATCTATAATGTATCCTGCTCCCTCTTTTCCGTCAATCGCTTGTGTAATAGACAATGGTAATTGAACGATAGAAAATTTTAATTTTATATTGTATTTAATCGGTTTGGTGACAGCCTGTATATTTAAATTTAGATAAATTGGAGTTTAAATGGGACTTGGCGCGGACATCCTTGGAATAGTAGCGCCCTTGTGGCGAAATGAAATGAGGTTGAACAAATGCAGGAATGGACCATTGTAGCTTTACGTACGTTATTAGCCATCGTTATTCTTTTTGTGATTACCAAGATTCTTGGAAAACGTCAGGTATCACAGCTTTCCTTGTTCGAATATATAACCGGAATCACCATCGGTAACTTGGCTGCTTCTATACCTTTGGAACGCGAATCCTCCTGGTACTTGGGTACCGTATCGTTAGCCGTATGGGTACTGACAACACTTTGCATTGAATTTTTGCAAATTAAAAGCAAGAAAGTCAGGGATTTATCAGATGGAAAGACGACAGTTCTAATCAAAGACGGCAAAATTTTAGAGGATAATCTGAGAAAGGAACGACTTACCCTAGATGAATTGATGGAGCAGCTACGAAGTAAGAATGTGTTCAAAGTAGCTGATGTAGAATTTGCTCTTATGGAAACTAGTGGCGAAGTCAATGTGCTGTTAACCAAAGACAAGCAGCCTGTAACGCTTAAGGATCTGAATATGCTGCAATTACCGGAGAAGGAACCCACAGCTGTCATTATGGACGGACAACTCATGGAACAACAAATGGCATATATGGGGATTACTCAGCAATGGCTGGATGCCAAGCTAAAGGAAAAGAGTTTGACGGTCAAAGATGTGTTTTTTGCCCAGGTGGACACGCAAGGAGAACTATATATTGACCAATATAGTGATAATGTACAACAGTCCAAGGTACAAGACTCTAATCAAGCTGTACTGACTCTTTTGGAACAATGCACTACAGAACTGCAAAAGCTAGCATCTGGTTCCAGTGAGCAGCAAAGAAAACAGCTATACGAGCAATGCTCACAAAGTTTGAAAGAAGCTATTCAAGAGATGAAACCGATAAATACATCTAATTCCTGACACATACGAATGGCCCGTAAGAATAAACTCCAGAAACACCCCTGCTTTCTATCAAATTTGCTGAAACAAACATAGCGACGTAAAGGCTCTGATGTTCGAAGAAAATAAAGTTGTAGACTGGAGTTGCTGATTTTACGCGATTGTCCACTTCAAAGGTCGTCATCTTTTGAGAAATATGTTTTAGACTGACCGACAAATGCAACAGCGGCAGATAAGGACGCGAAAATAAAATCCTAGACTGGCCGCTGTTGTGGTCAACATTCAACTTTCGTGTTCCGTTAGTCTAATAACTCTGCAGTTTGTAAGAAAGCGTCCAGCCGCTCCTTTTGAAGAAGATGATGACGGTAATGCATCTCCACCATCGTGAACCATTCGACCGCGTTTAACGCGCCGAAGGCTACGGCCGGATGAGTCGCCTTTCGCTGCAGCCGCTCTGGGTCTATGTTCTGTAGCGACGCCCCAATCTCATGCATGCGGCGCCTTGCTTCCTCCAGCTTGGCGACAAGCTGCTCCTTGCTCTCTGGCTGAGGAGGCGTATGTTGCAAGTCGGCAGGTACCTGAATGCGAATCGGTGGGAAGCTCCCTTGCTCAAACACGGCATGACAGGCCTCCGTCTTCCCGCCGCCCTCCTCGCTGCCGCCACCGAGCGCCATGCACTGCTCCGCAAGACGGAGCTGCAAGTTCAGCGTGGAATGGGGCAGATGCAGGTACATTTGCCCAAGCGACCATTCGTTCTCGCTTGGCTTGCGACACAGTTCCGCCAGACTATACTTGTCCAGCTCCCGAACATAATGCTTCGAAATCTCGTCGAACCTTACCAAAATATCCTTAATCCCTATGTTCTTGTTCATCAAGATCATCTCCTCAAATACTGAATTACTCTCATCATATGAGAGGGCTCAAGAATAAAGCATATTTGTAGCTTATATCTTTTATACTTTATTTTCCAGTCTAAAACTATATTTTCTAATTGCGCCGATCGCAAAGCTGTAATTCATTCCCGAAGAGCTGGGGAGCGCAACTGCAGCCGCGCATGCGGGCCACTCGTCGCCAGTGCGCCAGTCTATAACTTTATTGATCTCAGTCATTATTATTCGCTAACATCTGACTCTTTCCTAAACGTCATACACTTAGCCAATGGATTTGGAAAATGAAAAATCAAGAAGACGTTTCCAGATGTACCAGAAACGTCTTCTTGATTTTTTTACAGATTAATATGACCCAACAAGGTAAGGAGTCCCATATTTCTTCTTAAATCATTCTCCCAAATGAACTCGTAAGCTGTTGTTTAGTAGTACCAGCCATGCTGTAGGTAATTGTACCGAGCGCTTGTAGTCTAAACCCACCATTGTATAAATCATGATGAACTTCTTTCGCCTGTGTCGAACCTATATCAACGCTTGCATAACCAGTGTCAGCAATAGCCCGGTTAATCACCACTATTTCCGCTCATTTCATGGTTGCTGTTCCCCTTTACTGTTTCCTCTTGCAGAGGCAGCAATACTGTAAACGCCGTTCCTTCCCCCACCTTGCTGGACACAGAAATAGAGCCGCTATGCATCTCCGTTATTTTATGGGCGATGGAAAGTCCCAAGCCGCTACCTCCTGCGGTTCGGGTTCGTGACTTGTCTGCTTTATAAAATCGTTCGAAAATGCGCTGTTGATCCTGTTCATTGATACCCGGTCCTGTATCAGTAATGCAGACAACTGCCTGATTACCATTACTTGAAAGAGAAACAGATATGCTTCCACCCTGTGGGGTGAATTTAATAGCATTGTGAAGGAGATTCACCCACACCTGGCCCATTAGATCCTCGTCCGCGTTGACCTGAACGTTATGGGTGTCCACAATCATGTCAATTTGTTTAGCCTCCCATTGCGGTTCGCAGGCGAGGATAAGCGAGATCAGTTGCTTGTTCAGCCGATAAGAGGACGGATGAAACGGATGCCGCTCCGAATCCAGCACCGCCAGCTTCATCAGATTATCGCTTAGCTTGGATAGACGAATACACTCTGTCTCAATAATCGTCAAATATCGGTCCCGCTGCTCCCGATCCAGATTATCGTCCTTGAGCGCCTTAGCAAAACCAATGATTGAGGTCAGGGGCGAGCCAATTTCATGGGATACGTTTGAAATAAACGCCTCCCGCAGTTCTTCCATGACCTTCAGATTTGCCGCCATATCATTAATGCTGTCCACCAGCTGTACATAAGGATGTGTCCTATCATGGTTTCCGTTTCTCGTGCCAAAGTTCCATCCCAGATTTATGTGAAAATCCCCTTCTGAAATTCGCTTTAAAGCATCGATCATTTCGGTAAAAAAATGCTGTTCTCTAGGCTGGATAAAGCGCCTCACAGTCATACTAATTATACCGAAAAAGAAAAAGCCAAGTGTCGCATTAATAAGATAGACGAACAATTCATGCGGAGTCCATGACAAGCGTGAATAGATCACCGCCGTAATAAAATACGCAGCAGTCCAGCTAAGATACAGCACCAATAACACGAGCATGAATCTTGCAAGGATACGAAGGAACCCCGGTTCCCGCTTCATTGCCTTATCTCCAGCCGATACCCCAATCCCCGGATCGTACGGATCGCAAAGGATTGGGTTGCCTCCGGAAATCGTTCCCGAAGGCGCTTGATATGCACATCAACCGTTCTTTCGTCTCCCTCGTAATCATAACCCCAGATCTGTTCGATCAAATGGTCGCGTGTAAAGGTTTTGCCAGGATAGCTTGCCAGCTTGAAGAGCAGTTCAAATTCCTTGCGTGGCAGGGTAATTCCCTGCTCTCCAGCCTGACATTCAAATGTATCGCTGCGCAGGACAAGATCTCCGACAGTCACCGATTTTGAAGCCATGATCCGATAGCGTTTTAGTAAAGCCTTTACGCGTGCAACAAGCACCATAGGATCGAAGGGCTTAACAAGATAATCGTCCGTTCCAAGCGCGAAGCCTTTTACAATCTGTGACGTCTCGCCTTTGGCAGTAAGCATCAGCAGCGGCAGTTCGGTCTGCTCGCGCAGCTTACGGCACAGCTCCCAGCCATCCATCCCTGGCATCATGATATCGAGGACAAGCAAATCAACCTTAGTTTCATCAAACAAGCGCATCGCGTCCAAACCATCCACCGCCTCGACGACTTCCAGACCTTCCAGTCTCAGAAAGTGTCCGACGAGTTCACGAATATGCGGGTCATCATCAACCACTAATACACGTGTCATTTTAACCCCCTAACTACAGACTAACTCTGCCTTGAATCTCTCATCCTCGTCAAGAGTTCCCCTTCCTATGCTTTACGCATATAAGCACGAACTGTAAGCGGGGCGAAAATCGCCACAATAACTGCCGCCCCAAGCAAAGAAATCGCCAGTTCTCCGCCAATCATCCCCGTATTCGCAAGCTCTCTAACCGCGTTCACAAGATGTGAAATCGGGTTGACGTTCACAAACCACTGTAGCCAGCTAGGCATAGTATCTACAGGCACAAATGCGTTGGAAATAAAGGTAAGTGGAAACAGAACAATCATGGAGATACCCTGTACACTTGAGGCCGTGCGGGCAATCACGCCAAAGAAGGCGAATATCCAGCTGACCGCCCAGGAACACACGATGACCAGAAGTGCAGCGATCGCAACACTCAGCAGTCCTCCCTCTGGTTGATACCCCAAAATATACCCCATGGCAAAGGTAAGTACAGTCGCAATAGTATAACGAAGACTGTCGGCCAGCAGAGCTCCAGCCAAAGGGGCAATACGTGCGATCGGAAGTGACTTGAACCTGTCGAACACTCCCTTGTCCATATCCTCCCGCAGTTGCACACCGGTAACGACGGAGGTCGAGATGACTGTTTGGATGAGGATGCCTGGAATGATGACCGGTAGATAATGCTGCACGTCTCCTGAGATAGCCCCGCCAAAGATATAGGTAAACATAAGAGTAAAAATAATCGGCTGGAGCGTGACATCAAACAACTGCTCAGGAGTATGCCTGATCTTCAGAATGCCCCGGTAGGCCATCGTCATGGAGTTGGCGAACGCCTGTTTGAAACTCACAGACTTTTTCAAGGTGCGATGAGAAGCTGTCATAGCAGTAGTGTTTTTCATGCTCTCACCCCCTCTACGGCAGGTGCTTCATGGGCCGTCTGCTGCTCATTTACTTGTACGCCTTGGCCAGTGATGGACAGAAACACCTGGTCAAGCGTTGGCTTTTGCACACTCATCTCTGCCAGGTGAATTTCTCCGGCACGGAGAGCAATCAGCAGGTCCGTCACCCGATCGGCATTAGCCATCGGAGAAATAATTTTTCCAGCCTCCACCGACACGCTGGACTTGACTGAAAGCACTTGTTCAACGATTCGAGCAGCCCTTCCGATATCCTGTTGATTTTGCACTCTGAGTTGCAGAGTTGACGACCCCACTGCCGCTTTCAGTTCGTCTACCGTCCCCTCGGCGACTACCCGACCATGATCGATCACCGCAATTCGATCAGCAAGCTGATCCGCCTCATCGAGATACTGGGTCGTGAGCAATACGGTGGAACCCGTCTTCACCAGACGCCGGATCGTGTCCCACATCTGAACACGCGTGCGCGGGTCCAGTCCGGTAGTCGGCTCATCCAGAAAGATTAGTGGCGGCTTGGCAATAAGACTTGCGGCCAAATCCAGTCGGCGGCGCATGCCTCCGGAGAAATGCTTTAACGGTCGCTTGGCTGCTTCAGACAATCCAAATTCCTCTAGCAGCTCCGCTGCCTTATGACGTGCCTCAGCACGTTCCAGTCCGAGCAGCCTGGAGAAAATAATCAGATTCTCGGTAGCACTAAGCGACTCATCGACCGATGCGTACTGACCCGTTACGCCAATTAATTGACGAACAATCTGCGGTTCCTTTACTGCATCGTGTCCAAAAATACGCGCCGATCCCCCATCAGGTCGCAATAACGTTGACAGCATTCGGATGGTAGTCGTCTTACCTGCCCCATTGGGACCAAGCACTCCGTAGATCGTGCCGGCACGCACATTTAGATCGACACCATGTACCGCATACTTATCACCAAAAGTTTTAACTAGTCCTCTTGCTTCAATGGCCAGGGTTTCTTTTTTGTCTGTATAATCCACTTTCATTTCCTCCCTACAACGATTTCTATAGAAAGAATAATCCACTTTTATGAACTGAATATGAACAGACCTTTTACTTAATTATTTACACTGTAAAAAAATAATCTCGTTCTACCTTGCTCACTCTTAAACCGAATGCTTTATACCAATCAGATTTCCCTTTCTCCTGTGCTAGCTTGTGTAGCTCGTTATCCTTCCAATGTTTTATAGCGTCCAAGGACTCCCAATAGGACACGGTGATGCCCACTCCGTTTTGGTCACGAACACTTTCCACACCTAGAAATCCAGGCTGCTTGGCAGCCAGTTCCACCATTTTGTCCCCCATCTTTCCGTATCCGCCATCCCCTTCCGTACGTTCAGAAGTAAAAATAGCTGCATAATAAGGGGGCTGTGGTGTTTTTGCAATTGAACTCATAGGTACCTCCCAGAAATTAATAGTTAATCGGTATTTTCTCAAGTTCGATTATAACTACAAAGCTGAGATAAAAAAATGAATATATATGATACTATGTATGAATATATTTCATTCTATGTTGGAGGACACATGAATTTGTTTAAATATAAGGTCTTTCTTAGCGTAATAGAAGCAGGAAGCTTTACCAAAGCAGGAGTACTTCTCAATCTTACACAATCCGCTATTAGCCATGCCGTTTCTGCTTTGGAGCATGAATTGGGCCTAACTCTTTTAATTAGAGGACGTTCAGGCATCCAATTGACTAGCAACGGAGAACGTCTGATGAAGCATTTCAGAGAAATCATCCAAATGAATGAAAAGCTGTATCAAGAGGTCGCCCTCATCAAAGGACTGGAGACCGGAACTGTAAAGATAGGTACATTCTCAAGTGTATCCATCCATTGGTTGCCTGGGATCATCCAAAAGTTTAACGAGCAGTTCCCACTTATTGAACTAAAATTGCTCGACGGGAACTACCATGACATAGAGCATTGGATAGCCAGCGGAGAAGCTGATTTTGGTTTCGTTAATCTGCCTACTCTCGATGGACTGGAAGTATTACCGTTAAAAAAAGAAAGAATGCTGTGCGTACTTCCGTCTAATCATGTGCTTCGGGAGCAGGCAAGCATACGTGTGGATCAGCTTCTCAATGAACCCTTCATTATGCCGGCTTCAGGCTGTGATACAGATGTACAGAGAATTTTTTCCCAGCACAAGCTTGTTCCGAAAATCAAATATGAATTAGAAGATGATCATGCCATTATGGCTATGGTGCAAAATGGCCTGGGCGTAAGTATCCTTCCCGAAATGATTTTAGTCCAAAACCCTTATGACATTTGTATTCGGCCCTTGGATGGACGATATTCCCGTTCCGTTGGTATCGCTACTGTCTCCTTAAAGAACATGGCTCCAGCCGCCAAAAAGTGTATGGACTTTATTACTGAATGGATCAACTAGCTTCTTCCTGTTGGCCAAGGCAACGGATTCTCAAAGCTGGACCAGTCCATATCCATTTCGCTATCGTTCAGCAGACATTCATCTAGCTCTTCTTCCAAGTTCAGCCGATTCAATCCGATACCGATCATAACGATTTCGTTCATGCGGTCGCCCCACTGCTCATCCCAATGGTCCAGAACCTCAGGGTTGGCCGCGATGATTTCCTGCCGTTCTTCTTCTGGCAACGCCGCAAGCCAACTTCCCGCTGGACCAAATTGAATAGATGGCCCTGCCTGGCTGATGCTCGCCGCCCAATCCTGAGGGGCTGCAATCCAGACCAAGCCTTTGGCGCGAACGATTTCCTCCGGCCAGTAGCTCATAAATTCTGCCAATCTTGCAGGATGAAACGGTCTTCTACGCCGATAAACAAAAGAGTTGATTCCATATTCGTCCGTCTCCGGTGTGTGGCTTTCCAGCTCCAGCTCGCGAATCCATCCAGCGGATTGACTAGCTTTGTCAAAGTTGAACAGCCCGGTATTTAAAATGTCCGAAGGCGCGACCTTTCCCTTGGAAGTGCGAATGATTCGGGCTTCAGGTTGCAATCTCCGCAGCACACCCTCCAGCTTGTCCAGCTCTGCGGGCTGAACCAGATCGCACTTATTCAGAATCAATACGTCACAAGTTTCAATCTGGTCAATTAGCAAGTCCGAGATATCACGTGTGTCATCTTCTCCAGTAGCCTGCTTACGATCCAGCAGCGTTTCTCCTGATTCAAAGTCATGCCAGAAACGGTTCGCATCCACTACAGTTACCATACAATCCAGTTTTGCCAGCGAAGCTAAATTAATGCCCGTTCCTTCATCGGCGTAGGTAAAGGTTTGAGCGATGGGGACGGGTTCACTGATGCCCGTAGATTCAATTAATATATAATCAAACTCGCCTTGTTCCGCTAGCTTCTTGACCTCAAGCAATAAATCTTCACGTAATGTACAGCAAATACAACCATTAGACAACTCGACCAGTTTTTCTTCTGTTCTGGACAAGCCGCCCTCTTTTTTAACCAGCTCGGCATCTATATTTACTTCACTCATGTCATTGACAATGACTGCTACTTTCATTCCGTCTCGATTGTTTAAAACATGATTCAAAATCGTCGTTTTTCCTGCACCCAAATACCCGCTCAACACGGTTACCGGGATTGGTTTCTTATTCATTGCTGGTGCACTCCCTTTAATATTGGTTTATCGATATATTTAATCGTAATTATTACTATTAAATCAGCATTCAGAAATATACAGTATTCCTTTTGCTTTGTCAACTGTAAAGAAACTCTTGAAATGAATGATCTAAAGTAATTAATATGAGAAATAACGATAATACTTAAAGAATTAGGAGAATGCTATGCGCTCAATCTGGTTAGATGTGTTAGCGGCTTTCTTTTTTGCTTTTACATTTGTTCTCAACCGGTCTATGGAACTGTTTGTTTTATTTTATGCTTCGTTATGCTTCGCGTCGGCATATTCACCGGTTGGTTTGTCGCGAGGACCTGGCAAATAACCATTATTTCCGGTTCATTGCTTGTCCCTTTATTTGACGAGGTTGTCCAAACGGAAAATGGCCCTGTCAAAGTACGAGGAAAAATCCCCGTCCAAGGACTGTTAATGTCTCTGGTTATTTTAATCGGAATTATTGTGATGCAGGTCGAGCAGTCGCAATCTATTTCTACTCAAGATTTTTTATTCGGTATGTTGCCTGTAATTCTGGCCTCTTTCGCCTATCCATTAGGTAATCGCAAAATGATGGAAGTCTGTACGGGGCGGTTAGATGGCTATCAACGTGTGCTCGGAATGACTTTAGCAGCCTGTCTTTTTGGTTATTGCTTTCGTTATATGAGTTGTTCAGCGCAGGAATGCCAAGAAGAATCAGACCATACAGTCTGCTCTGGTGACCGTATTCTCAGGGGTAATTGCTACTATCTTATTTTTGCAAAGCTACAAATCAGGTACGTGCAAATATGCAAAAGCTGGCCACAGTAGAAGTTACACATGCTAAAAAACTTTAGGTAACTTCAGGCATTAGAAAAAGACCGCAAAAAATAGATACGGTCTTTTTAAATCTTTTGAATTGAACAATCTTACTTTTCTACAATTTTTTCGAATTCTATCATAAAGTCTTTTGGATCTGATTCTACATTATAAGGGAATACACCTTGTTTCGTATGCAAATAAAGAACACCATAACCCTTCCCGATACTTTTAAACGATATATCATATACCTCATTAAGAGCAAACTCCCGGTACGCTGATATAATTTTAGTTGTATACAAGTGTAAAACTCGACGATGGATAACTGTTTCCTGTTTTAACGGAGTTACGATTCTTTCCACCTTGTAATACGGCTGGACGGAAATGATATTGTGCACATGATCCCTCCACATTTAGCATCAATCCAGACAGACATGACGCAATCCTGCACTATGATTTTGAAGATGTATTTTGTTCCAATACCGGCGCCAGATCATCCTGAACACTGTTCTCCCATAAAGGGACTCCTGAACGGTAGGCAGCTCTTCCATTTAGATGCCCGGCTACGGGAGAAGTGATAAAGACAAACACAATGGCAAGCAGTAATTTGATGCTGACCACGTCTACATAAAACAAAAAATAAAGAAAGGCTCCTGTTAATACACAAAGCACGCCAAGCGTTGCACTTTTGGTTGCGGCGTGAGAACGTAAATAAACATCTGGTAGCCGAATCAACCCAAATGCGCTCAATCCACAGAACAGAGCGCCGAACAAAACAAGGATCGCAGTAAACAACTCACCGATCAAGTTCATCACCCCCAGTGTCTATGACGGCATCTCTTTCTATATATCTCGCCAACGCCGTTGTTCCTATAAATGTCAGGATTCCTATAACAAGAACAATTTCAATAAAATCTTGTGTCCTCAGTTGCATACAAATCACAGCAATCATAGCTAGCAGATTTATACCTATCGTGTCCAGCGCGGCTACCCTATCTGGACGGGTTGGTCCTTTAATCAAACGGTATAAGCAACCTAATATGGCTAAGGAGAGAATAGCCAGTGATGCAGTCATAAGTGCCGGAACTATCACTGTGTCACCTCCATGATCGCTTTTTCAAAGGTCCCTCTAATTTGCTCAGAAAGCAGTGTCGCGTCCTGTATGTCCATGGCATGAATATACAGCATTTGACCTTCTCCGGATACTTCCAGAGTGAGCGTTCCTGGTGTCAGACAAATGAGGCACGATAAAATAGTGACCTCCCAATCTGATTTTAAAGCAGTCTCATAGACAAAAATGCCTGGGCGGATCGTCAGCTTCGGGCGGAGAATATGATGGATAACCGCAAAGCTAGAAACGATCAGCTCCCGCATAAACAGAAGTAGCAGCTTCAGG
Organism: Paenibacillus sp. BT-177; assembly: GCF_025846815.2. Classification (NCBI taxonomy): domain Bacteria; kingdom Bacillati; phylum Bacillota; class Bacilli; order Caryophanales; family Paenibacillaceae; genus Paenibacillus; species Paenibacillus sp. BT-177. The sequence continues at coordinate 77,148 of NZ_JAOYTP010000004.1, forward strand.
ATGGCCCATATGCGCTTCAAGTAGAAAGGTTCTGGACGGAACTTACGCAAAACAAGCAATATGGCTATCCCTAACAGAATGCCCATGGTGAACCGCGACCCTGACCAGTCGTTGTTAAGCAGCATCCACAGCAATGCAATCATCAGATTTAATAATATTTGAAAGACCATCTTCATCTACTCCTTTATTACAGCTTCGATGTATAGCGTGGGATGAGCCAGCACATCACCAGCTTGTGCAACATAGGAATAGACCCAATCCGCCCCGATGCCCATCAATATAACCAGGACGAGCAAACCGGCCGCCACAGTACTCACACTTTTTAGCTTTATCTTCGGCAAGTTGCCTTCGGGTTCATTCCCCCAAAATGCAAGCCTGAATACTTTGATCAGCGAGTACAGCACAAGGAAACTCGATCCTAGCCCTATCAAGGATAATGTCAGCATTCCAGCATCCAATCCGCCCCGAGTGATCAACACTTTACCGGCAAACCCGCTAAGCGGTGGAATACCTACAAGTGCAAGGGCGAGTGTAAAAAACATCCAGCCGATTAAAGGATAGCGTTTGATGAGGCCCCCCATATCTTTTAATTGATCCGTTCCCGCTGCAGTGATAATGATGCCCCCAAGAACAAACATTAATCCTTTTGCCAACATATCGTGTAGCAAATAGAAAACCGCCCCATTCAATGCATCTGGTGTCGCTGCAGCCAGACCGAAGGCCACAAAGCCTACACTGATAATGACGTTGTAATTAAAGATACGAGGAATATCGTTATAAGCCACCGCTCCCAGTCCTCCCAGAATCATCGTAGCCGCTGCCATCCAAGCGACCCACGTATGCGTGAGGCCGGGATTATTCACAAAAATAAGAGTAAAGGTCCGAATGATTGCATACAGTCCCACTTTTGTCAGTAACGCACCGAACAAGGCCCTTATAGCAGACGGTGGCGCACTGTAAGAACCCGGCAGCCAGAAAAAGAGAAATAATCCCGCTTTCAATGAGAACACAATCAGGAACAGAACAGCGATCACATTGAGTACGCCTCCCTGCCCCGCTTCAGCAACCCGCTGAGACAAATGAGCCATATTCAGGGTGCCGACAGCCGCATATAGATAAGCAACTGCTGCCACAAAAAGTGTGGATGACACAATGTTAATAAGCAAATATTTGGAGGTTTCCCGAAGCTGGAGCTTCGTTCCCCCCAGTGAAATCAAGGCATAGGAGGAAATCAGCATAACCTCGAAGAAAACGAACAAATTGAACATATCTCCTGTAAGAAAAGATCCGTAGACACCTACAAGCAAGAAATGAAAAAAGGTGTAGTAATAAAAACGCTCCCGTTCTGCATCAATGCTGCGGAAGGAGTAGATAAGAATACCCAAGCTTACCACCGAAGCGGTTAGCACAAGCAGAGCCGCAAACATGTCCCCCACGAACACAATGCCATACGGCGGCGCCCATCCCCCCATTTGCAAAGTTTGTATACCTCCGCTATGAATGCGGTAAATCAGCACAAGAGCAATCATAATATTCAAAATGGCGCTAACTGTACTAATGAACCTCTGAAGCAGAATCCTCTCCTTCATAAAAATCAATATAACAGCGGTACACAAGGGAATTAAAATCGGTAGTGCCAAGAGATTGCTCATCGTTCTTCCCCCTTAACACTGTCGATTTCATCGGTGCCCAACGTCTGATATGAACGGTAAGCAAGCACGAAGAAAAAGGCAGTAACTCCAAAACTGATGACGATAGAGGTCAGAATTAACGCCTGCGGTAAAGGGTCCACATAAGTCTCCGCTTTACCTCCTAATACTGGAGCAGCTCCCGTCTTTAGTCCGGCCATCGTCAAGAGCAGCAAATGAACGCCATGAGTTAGCAAGGAAGTCCCCAAAACAATGCGCAGAAGGCTCTTAGATAAAATCAGGTACACCCCAATTGTAAATAAAATACCTACAGCTACAGCCATAATCAGTTCCATTTCACTCATCCCCCCCTATGGTAAAAATAATACTCATGGTCACACCTACTACAGCCAGGTATACCCCCAGATCAAAGAGGACTGCTGTAGCCAGCTCGGTATCACCCATAATAGGCAGATCAAAGTGCCCAAAGGCATGGCTGAGAAAAGGGGCCTCGAAAACAAACGAGCCAGCCGCAGTCAGAATTGCAATGAGCAGCCCTACCGCTGTGATCATGCGATAATCCACTGGAAGGACTTTACGAACCGTGTCCATCCCAAAGGAGATCGCCATCAAAATAAGCGCTGCTGAAGTCATCAGGGCCCCGATAAAGCCACCTCCCGGATTATTGTGTCCGGCAAAGAACAAATACATCGAGAAAGTGAGAATCACGATTATGATAACCTTGGACATAGTTCGCAAGATTACATCATTACTCCGGAGCGGAAAAGCCATTCTTCCCCCCTTCTTATTTTTGTTGGCGGGTGTAATGCCAGGCTCCACTTGCAAGTTAATCAAGGCATAAATGCTAAGGGATGCAATAGCGAGAACCATAATTTCAAATAGAGTGTCGAATCCCCGGAAGTCAACGAGAATGACATTGACTACGTTTTTCCCTCCGGCCAAGGAATAGCTTTCTTTAAGGAAAAACTCCGAAATAGGAGCGAATGGACTACTGCCCATTGCTGCCAGCCCAATGAATGTCATCGTAATTCCTACACCTGCAGCGATAATCAAATTCGGCAATCTAAAGCTCAGACGCTCCTTCTCCTTTTTTAACTTCGGAAGATACTTAAAGCACAGAAGGAACAGAATGACAGATACTGTCTCCACAATCATTTGTGTTAATGCAAGATCAGGTGCGCGGAAGATAACAAACAGCAGAGTCACCATGTACCCGACTGCACCAGTAAATAAAATCGCGTTGACCCGCGACTTAGCAAAGGGTACGGCCAACGCTGCTAGAAGCATTACAACAACAATGACAGCCTCATAGAAACCTAACGGAGCATAGTGGCTCATACCCAGCGATATTCCTTGGGTGCCAATCATCGCACTTCCTAAGGCAATGACGAAAAAGCCAAATATATAAAGCAAATAATGTCTGTTTGATCCCGTCATGTAGAGATTTGTGAAGCGGTTTGATCCACGTTCCAGCACTTGAAGAGATCCATCGTACATGAGATTAAGAAAATTGCTACCGTTCCGTTCCCGATCCAGAATCCGCAATCGGCTGTGTCTTCTATAGAGAAGTGTCCCGACAGCGATAACACCCAGTGTCATGAATATCTCAGGTGTCCAACCATGCCAGAAATGAATGGAGACACCGAAGGTTTCCATTGGCGACAATAGCTCGTTATAGATCGAGCCCATAGCCGGCTCAATCAGAGAATAAGACAAGAGATCAGGAAATAAGCCGAATACCACAGCGAGTGAAACCAGCAGGACAGGGGAAATCAACAGACCCAGCGGTGCTTCATGCGGTATTTTATCGAGCTTCTCCGGCTGGAGATTACCAGTAAAAGTTTTAAAGACCAAAATCATACTGTAAACAAAGGTAAATACACTGGCAATCCATGCAATCACCGGAATTAGAATCATCCACGACTGTGTATTCAGAACATCCAACTCCCGAATATTCAACACAGCGGTAAAGAACATTTCTTTACTCAGAAAACCGCTGAATGGTGGTAACCCTGCCATCGAGGAAGCCCCCATCAACGCCACAGAAAAGGTGACTGGCATTAGGGATATTAAACCGCCGAGCTTGCGCAGATCCCGAGTGTTCACCTCGTGGTCGACAATACCAACCACCATAAATAGAGAGCCTTTAAAGACGGCATGGTTGATCAGGTGAAAGATGGCCGCCGCAGTAGCCGTCGTATAGAATAACGACTCCTCTGTATCGGAAAAAAAGGCAGAAGCCGATCCCAGCCCGAGCAAACACATAATCAGACCAAGCTGACTAATAGTGGAATAGGCAAGCAGAGCTTTAAGATCTGTTTGTTTAATCGCTTTAAACGATCCATAAAAAAGCGTGACCAGACCTGAAAGTGAAACCAACCAGAACCATTCGGACTGTCCAGCGAATACGGGGCTAAGACGCGCCACAAGGTATAACCCCGCCTTAACCATTGTAGCTGAATGCAGATAAGCACTGACAGGTGTCGGCGCCTCCATGGCATCGGGCAACCAGATGTGAAAAGGAAATTGTGCAGACTTAGTAAACGCCCCCAGTAGAATCAGCAGCATCGCCGGAATAAACAACGGGGACTCAGTCAATAAGCCGACTTGGGCTATAATCTCTCGAATGCTGTATGTTCCACTCATTACGTAGAGTAGATTGAACCCCGCGAACATCGCCAGCCCGCCAAAGACAGTAATTAGCATCGACTTCAGAGCTCCATAACGTGATCTCTCCCGTCGGTGCCAAAAGGCGATCAGCAGAAATGATGTAATACTGGTTAACTCCCAGAATCCATATAGAACCATCAAATTGTCAGACAAAACGACACCAAGCATTGCTCCCATAAACATGAGCAAATAGATGTAGAAATGGCGAATCGCTTCCGTCCGCTTATTAAGATAATAAATGGAATACAAGATCACCAACGCACCCATTCCCGTAATCAGCAGAGCAAATAGCAGGCTCAGTCCATCCAGATGCAACGTAATATTAATCCCAAGTGAAGGCATCCAAGATATAGTTGATATCGTATCATTTCCAGCCTGAATGTCCGATATCCTTGTCAGGAAGTACAGAAAAAGAGCTATGGGTACGGGCAAGACTATCCAACCTGTATGACAGCGCGAAACGCCCTTGGTCAACGGGATTAGGACAGCCAGCATGAATGGAATCAAAATTGCAGCATGCAACACAATCGAGCACTCCCCCTATATAAGTTTACTTTTTTTGTATATGAACTCTAGGAATGCGGCTTTACCCATTCACTTTGTAGAATTCTCAAATACTGGGCTTCCCCATTTCTAACGATTTTGAATAGACCGCTGTTGAAATCAGTATCCAGCTCACGAAAAAAAATCCCTTTTATCGTATCTTCTCCACCAGGCTCTTCGCTCAGTACATAATTTCCATCCCGCTTTACCAAATAAGCGGAAAATCCCTTCTCATGCGAGTGCTCTAAGAGCTCGGGATAACGCTGCACAGCCACAATATGAAGATCAATGGGACCCAGCTGTTCAATCAAATCGTTGACAAAATTACCACGGGTAATCTCTTGCCATAGCGTCTGACTGGACTGGCCAATGATAATTTGGGTAACCTTTTTTTCCTGAGCTGTCTCCACGATCACCTCAGCTGTCTTTTTCCCATTGCATTTACGAATTAGAAACGATCCTCCAGCATCTTTGGTCTGCTTTTCCCATCCTGAGAGGTATTGTTCCTTGTTTTGGTTGTATTCATGATCTGTTGTTGCATCCACTGTTAACACATATAAAGGAGCCCCGAGTAACCGGGATAATTCGCTGCCTCTTTGAATTAACCGCTGTCCGTGCGGACCATAATGGACACACACCATAATGCTTTCATTGTTCATCTCCGCCATCATTTTCTGTGCCTCCTGTTTCCAATTTAACGAAAAAAACACAAAAAGAGCCCACTGTTGGCAGGCTCCTCCGGGTAAAACAATATACAATTAGTTTTAATTATATAGTTTACCGGGGAGATTGTAAAGGTAATTTTTTTTGCGTATAGCCCCCTGTATAAATGGAGAATATTTTATACAGAGGAGTGGTTCATGTGTTGATGCGCAAAATGATGATCTGCACCAGTCTCTTTATCCTATTGCTTATCGTGGGCTGGAGACTTGAACATAATATTCACACAAAAATAGCTATGAGCCACCAGATGTCACCAGCAAATGAAAGTTACAAATTCCGATCAGCTCATTTCACTGAACCTGTCCTAATAAGCATTCCCTTTCTCCCCAGGGAGTATGTACGGATAGTACGAAAGATTAACGAATAGTTGTTAGTTTTTCCGATTAGTATAAAAACAGCAGCTCAAGGAGACTGCTGTTTTTTGGAAATTATTTTTAAAAAGAATATTGCTTGATCATAAGTACGAGATATGATTACCAGGCGTAGGCTTCTGGTGCAGGTTTTCCCGGACCCGGGAAAATCTCATCCAGCTTGGCAAGCACATCTTCACTTAATTTAACCTCAGGTACCCGCAGAGCATCCTCTAACTGTTCTAATGTCCGTGGTCCGATAATTGGAGCCGTCACGGCCGGATGAGATAGCACCCAAGCCAGGGCAATCACGTCTTCCTTTTCACCCAGCTCGCGAGATAACGCCGCAAATTGCTCCAGCTTCGCACGATTCTGCTCTACCTTTTCCTTGGCACGTGCGCTGCGGGAACCTGTACCTGCTAACGCATTGCGTCCCAGCAGTCCGCCCGCCAACGGGCTCCATGGAATTACACCCAGACCCAACTCTTGAGCTGCCGGTAATACTTCAAGCTCAGCCGAACGTTCGTTCAGGTTGTACAAATGCTGTTCCGATACCAGACCCAGAAAACGACGTGCCTTCGCTTCGGCCTGAGCCACCGCAATATGCCAGCCTGCAAAATTACTGGAACCGATATAACCAACTTGTCCCCGATCCACCACGGACTCAAATACTCCCCACAGCTCATCCCATGACACGTTGCGGTCAATGTGATGCATTTGATATAGCTCTACATGGTCTGTTTGCAGACGTTTCAGCGATGCATCCAAATGACGGCGAATTTTGTAGGCAGACAAGCCTGATCCTGCATTAGGCCCATCATTTTCATTTTTCATGTCCCCGTATACCTTGGTTGCCAATACGACCTTCTCGCGTCTTCCGCCGCCCTGCTGGAACCACCGTCCAATAATTTCTTCTGTCCAGCCTTTACGGTCATGGCCATATACATTAGCCGTATCAAAGAAATTAATGCCCGCATCCAGCGCGGCATCCATAATTTTGAAAGCATCCTTTTCTTCTGTTTCCGGTCCGAAATTCATTGTGCCCAAACATAACTGACTAACCTTCAAGCCCGACTTTCCTAAGTATGAATACTCCATACTGTTTCCCGCCTTTGCTTAAGGATTTTTAATACCGTAAAAATTGCATAAAAAAAAGACCATACCCACTTCATTCACCAGAATACCCCCCCTTTGAAACACCCCAAAATGCATTTTAAAAGGTGGATAGCGCATGCAAAAAAGCCTCCGCACCATGCCGAAGCATTACATGCAGAGGCCCTCCTCATACTACCCACCGAATGTTAAAAGAAGTGACTTTACGGTGGTTACCAGCGGAGAGAAAGATTTGAATCTGGAGAAGCGTCAGCGATCGTAAGATCAAATCCTTCGCGGAGCCGCTCACCTCAACCACCGTAACTCACTCTTTTTTCAACAATCAAGGAATCAATTTCGTTTCTTTCGCTCGCTCGGCCATTTTCTTCGTATGTTTGCTGAGCGGCTTCTTAAGCACCAATCCAAACAAGAAGCAAATTCCGATAAACACAAACAGCATCACTACATCTCGTGTTACCGTTGAAGGCAACATCCCTCCTACCGTTTCCCGCAACAGACTAACCGCATAGGTGAACGGTACGAACGGATTCAGGGTCTGAAAGAAAGCTGTACTCGTCGCAATGGGAAATGTCCCCCCTGAACTGGAGAATTGGAGCACCAGCAGGATGACTGCGAGACCCTTGCCGATATTGCCGAACACTGAAACCAAGGTATAGGTCATGGCCGTAAACACCAGACTGATCAGCATAGAGGACAGTACAAATGCTACTTTGGCATCCACGTATGTTCCCAGCAGGAACAAATCACCAAGAGATACGCTCAGCGCCTGAAAAATACCAATTGTGGAAAACGTCATGAGCCGTCCGAAATATACTTGGTAGCTTTTATATTGACCTTCCGGGTCATCCACATCTACCCTGAACATGGAGACTAGCAGCATCGCACCTACCCAAATCGATAATGTAGTATAAAAAGGTGACATCGCAGAGCCGTAGTTAGGAATCGGGTATATCCGCTCCTGCTTCAGCGATACCGGGCTACCGAGGAAATCACTTTCCTTTTTCACATCTCCCTTAAGCAACGCAATCGCTCTTCCGAGTGCATTTTCACCCTTAAGCCTGCGGATCGTGTCTGCTGCCTGACGTATGGAATCCTCGGCAGCAGGAAGATCGGTTCTGACAAAATTGGCTACCTGATGTACCGCTTTTTCAGCCTCAGGAAATTTATTTTCAATCAAGTCCGCCATCTTAATAAACTGTTGTTCCGCCTTCGGCAAATCATTACGTACAAAATTTGCCGCCTGATGAATTTTACTTTTAACCGTTGGCAAATCGTACTTCACGAAGTCTGCCGCTTTGTTCACAGCATTCGTAAACTCGCCCATGCGTCCCTGAATCGTCGTAGCGGCTTCATGCAGTTTTTGACGATATTGTGGCAAGTCCTGCTGGAGACGTGTTAGCTCTTGCTGCCCGAATTCGGCAGCGGCCTGTGCGTCATTCAGTAGCTTTTCAATATTCGGGAGCTGCTCTTGAGCAGTGGTCAACACATTGGCAGAATTGCGGGCAACGGATTTGATTTGATCCAGCGCCTTTTGAATGGCAGGTGCATATTCCGTATCATAATTGTCCAAAATGCTGTCAATTCCGCTACTGATTTCTCCTGCAAGACGGTCAGCATCATCCAGCAGATTTTGGGCTGGTTTCTCACCGCGCTGAATAGCATCCCCGATGCTAGTAACCGTGCTATTCAATCGGCGAAAGCGATCCTCTACCCCGCTTACCCGGGAAATAAGTGAATCCAGTGGCTGGCTAGGCAAATACCCATTCACACGGTTCAGCAATTGAGAAATATGATCCAATACACCTACAGCAGTCGTGAGCCTGCCGCTAATCCGATTCGCTGCAGCTTGTGCTGCTTTGGGATCAAAATCCACACCACGAATGATGCCTGTAATCTGTGAAACTTCATTCGCAATTTGTTGCACCAGCTGTAAATCTTCTTTTACTACGGTTCCGATCGAATCAAGCGCACCCTCGTTTTTATCCAGAAAGTCAAGTATACCAGTTGTAAAATCCTTGCCTGTATCGGCTATTTTTTGTACTTCCGGCAGTGCTGTCCGGGCAGCATTAATGACCTTAAGGGCCGTTTGCGTGTCCTCCAAGGCGGTAGCCAGTGCACTTTCTACCTTACTGAAGTTCTGATCCAGTTCAACAATTCGATCACCAGCTTTTTGAATATCGGGCAGTCTTTTTTGGATATCCAAAATGACTGCACCCACCTTGTCCAGCTCAGGTAGGTTTTTGTCAATTTTGAGCACCAGATCTCCAGCGCGGTTGATTTCAGGAATTTTTTCCTTCAATGCAATGATCTTTTGGCCCTGAGCCTTAATTTTCGGTAAATTCTGCTCCAGCTCTAATGCCTGCTTACCCAACCGATCGATATCAGGCAATCGATTATTCAGCTCCAACACCCGATTCTCAATGTTGCGAATCGTCGGGAGCTCCTCTTCCAGCTTTACTCCGGCTTCCTTCAATTTCGTCAAAACCGCTTGGCTAGCCGTTTCAATAAAGTTTTGACTAATTTGGTTAGTCAGAGAGGTTGCACCTGAAGATGTAATTTTCGGAGCGACCGCGTTGATTTTTTCATTCACAGCATAATCAATCTCCGGCTTTTGCGGATTTTCTGTAAGCACACTCGTAATTTTCTCTGAAAAATCTTTCGGAATCAGCAGGCTGGCATAATAATCACCGTTCAGTACACCTTTTCGTGCTTCCGCTTCATTGACAAAAGTCCAACCCAGCTTCTTGTTATTATGAAGGTTATGTATAACCTCGTCGCCGATATTAATCTTTTTACCATTCACCTCAGCACCCTGATCTTGACTCGTTACTGCAATTTTAATTCCAGATGTATTCGAATATGGGTCCCACATTGCTTTCAAATTCACCCATGCGTAGACGGAAGGCAAAAGAATGATGCCAATGACTAATAAAGTCCCGGTCGATACTTTGAATACATTTCTCCAGTCTGTTAAGTAGATTTGCCATATCTTCCGCAACTTCACCACTCCTCATATGTACATTAACCTTTCGTCCAGTGTTGTATGCACACGTATTGTATACGATTTGAGCAGATGAAGCGAATGTTATAAAAATGATTGCTAAAAAGCGTACGGCTCTTTTACAGATCATACGCTTTTTATGAAATCCTGTTCACTTAATTTCGAATTCTATTTGCAGGTGTAGCTTCCAGTGAGTAGAATACGCCCTTTTTATTGATTTTTCCTACAACGGTTGCTGCACCTTTTTTCAAGAATGTATATTCGTTTTTCTTTATTTGCACGGTATATCCCTTCAGATTAATTCCAAAAAGAGATTGTACTTTCGACTTGGCAGCTGAAAGCGCCTGATTTTTACTGAGCTTGGGCTTAGCAAATGCTCTGGCAAAATCCTTATCTCCGTCCCAGTCCATACCATGCTCATTTTTTACAGCCCATACTTTACCGGTTTTGATGCCAATCTGTACACTGTTTGTGTCGTTCTCATCCCTGAAGTGCCAGACGGTATCGTTGTTCTCCTGCTGACGAAGCGTATATTCAAACGGTTTGGTTGTAATGCCCAGTGTTTTTAGCGAACGGTTCGCTTTGTTGATCAGGGCAGCTCTAACGTCTTTGAGTGAATACAAAAAACTGGCCGTTATTTTATTTCCTTGATCAAGGTGAATATACAGGCTTTGGTTTTGCCCCCATAGCACCCAGTAATTTTTGAATCCTCCTTCGTCAATCGGGGAATATACACGCCAGAGGGCCTCCGTTTTGAAAACTTTATCGGTATCGAATGTTTTCAGAAATGATGCAACTTTGCTGCGCAAATTAGGGGCCATCACCTTATCCATATCAGCGGCATTATAAATGATGCTGGTGGACTGCACGATTCCTTTCTTGGAATCATAATCTTGGCTAAAATCTGCATTTGCTGTCCCTTTCAAGGTACCGTAAACCGTCCAGGCGTCAGAAGCATTGTCCGCACTTGTAAACTCTATCGTTTGTTTCCCTGCCAATGTGTTCAGGACATCCGTTAGACGCTTAGTGACGGTTGGGTCCAGGTTAACAGAAGTTTGTGCATTTGGAGCTGTGGTTGTGGCAGTAGCGGGTTGCTGTGCCATTGCAACTGGAGCCGTTCCCAACAGGATTGAGAGTGCTGCGACTGTAGCTGTGATAGAATTCCATTTTTTCATTTCGTCGATTCCTCCTGTGTCTATAAATACTCATAGGATACAAGTACACATAATCCTTAGACGTGACACAAAAGTAAAAAGTTGCTTAATCCAAAAAGAAGCTCCTCAAGCCTAAAAGATAGGCTCAAAGAGCTTCTTATGCACTACATCATCCATTTTTCAGCAATCTGGCAGGCGAAAATCCTGCGCCATGGCGCAACTTCCGCTTTTCCAACCGTTTGTGCAGCGAACGGTTATACAGAACCTGAATGACAAAATACGAAATTATGCCCAGCACGATACCGAAAATGGACATGCCGATCAGGATGTGGAGTCCTCCGTGCAGTAAGTCTCTGAATACAGACCAGTTGCCGTGAAAAAGCTCCATAAAAGAATGCTCGTGAAGTCGACCGCCCCTGACATGTACCGGATAATGTGACGGATAGATCCAAGCTCCCAGTTGCTTGGCGAAGGGCATCAGTACAATCGGCAAAAAGGTCAGCTTGCCTACAACGTTACCCACGATGGCCGCAGGCAGTGAACCACCAGACAGCCGAACAATTGGATAAAACACGAGGTATACCAGAGAGGCCGTGGAAATTACGATCATCTCCAGCCCAAAGCCAATGGCGAAGCCCAAAGAGATCTTTTTAACTCCACCAGGGGCGCGCAACAGCTTGATAAAATTCAGACGAATCGCCCGCCATATATTTTGAAACACATTGTATTTCTTCTTTGATTTATGAGGTTTGAGCCTTTTCGGATTGAACTTTATCAATAGGAGGACTCCTTCAACAGTACGTATTCAAGTTCAGGAATGAGGTCAAATAACTCCCATCCTTACTTAGTCTATACTGTCATTATAACCCTCAGCGTTCGAAAAGCAATGCTATTCCGCCTGTTTCGCTATTTTAGTACACAATTCGCTTATTGACATCGCTCGATAAAGGTACAAAGTCCCAAATCTCAGTCGCGTATTGCTGGATTGTACAATCACTGGAGAATTTTCCGGAATGAGCGATATTTACAATAGCACGTCGTGTCCACTCCGAGGGATTGCGGTACACCTGCTCAATATGAACCTGTGCATCCACATAAGCTGCGAAATCCTTAAGCACAAAATACTCATCATTATGATCAATCAAGGATTGGTAAACGGCCTCAAATTCCCGTTCATGTCGTGTAAAAGGAACATCGTTTACCAGTTGATCCAGCACTTCACGCAGCCTTTCATCACTGTTGGCTGTTTTACGTGCCGAATACTGGCCGTTCCGGTAATATTCCTCAATCTGATCGACCTTCAATCCAAAAATGAACATGTTGGCATCGCCTACCATTTCATGCATTTCAACATTAGCTCCGTCCAATGTACCCAGTGTGAGCGCGCCGTTCATCATAAATTTCATGTTTCCTGTGCCTGAAGCTTCCTTGCCGGCCGTAGAAATCTGTTCACTGACATCCGCTGCAGGAATAATCAGCTCTGCCAGCGAGACCGAATAATTTTCAAGGAAAACGACTTTCAGCTTGTCCTTGACATCTATATCCCGATTGATGGTGTCTGCCACATTGTTAATGAGCTTAATCGTCTGTTTGGCGAGAAAATAGCCGGGGGCTGCTTTCGCACCAAAAATGAATGTGCGTGGCGTCGCATCCAGTGCAGGATTAGTTTTGAGCTGGTTGTATAGATGCATCACATGCAAAATATTGAGCAGTTGTCGCTTATATCCGTGCAACCGTTTGACCTGCACATCAAAAATGGAGGATGTATCCAGTCGTACACCCTGTTTTGCAAACACATGCTCAGCAAGCCTGATCTTATTATTTTGCTTAATCGCCTGAATTCGTTTTTGGAACGCCTCATCCTCACTGTAACGAAGCAGGTCAATGAGCTCACGTGGATGGGTTCTCCAGCGTACACCGAGCGTCTCATCATACAAGCTTGCCAGCTCCGGGTTGGCGTGCATCAGCCAACGGCGATGGGCAATCCCATTTGTTTTATTATTAAACCGGTCAGGATACAGTTCATGAAATGATTTCATCTCTCGTTCCTTCAAAATTTTCGTATGCAATGCAGCCACTCCGTTAACGCTATAACTGCCGACGATAGCCAAATGAGCCATGCGAATTTGTTCATTATGAATAATCGCCATTTCACCAATTTTGATATCCTGACCCGGATAACGCTCTAATAGCATAGCGCAATAACGTTTGTTCATTTCTTCAATGATCAAGTAAATTCGAGGCAGCAGTTCCCGCACCATGTTGACAGGCCATTGTTCCAGCGCCTCACTTAATATCGTATGATTCGTATATGAAACGGTCCGTGTCGTAATATCCCACGCTTCATCCCAGCCCAAGCCTTTTACGTCTATCAAAATACGCATCAGTTCCGGTATAACCAGCGTCGGATGGGTATCGTTAATGTGCAGTGCTATTTTATCGGGCAACTGGCTGTAGGGTAAACGAAGCTTCTCAAACGTACGCAAAATACTCTGTAATCCAGCCGAGCAGAGGAAATACTGTTGCTTCAAGCGAAGCAGCTTGCCCTCATAATTGGAATCATCCGGATAGAGAAAGGCCGAGATGGATTCTACTGATCGATTGTAGTCGAGAAAGCGGTAATAACCGCCCTCTCCTCGAATCGGTCCCCGCACGGGATCAAGTGCCGATTCAGCACTCCAAATCCGCAGCGTGTTTACCTGCGCATGACCATAGCCGACCAGCGGAATATCGTAAGGGACAGCCCAGACTGTTTCGGCATCCCGTGTCTCGAACACAAGACGTTCATCTTGTTCACGGGTTTCCACGTGTCCCCAAAAATGAACCTCGACCTTTTTGTCAGGACGGCGTTCCTCCCATACATTCCCTTTCTGTAGCCAGTAATCCGGTAGTTCGACCTGATTTCCGTCCACAATACGCTGCTCAAACAGACCATATTTATATCGAATTCCGCAGCCATGTCCTGCATAGCCAAGGGATGCTAATGAGTCCATGAAACAAGCCGCCAGACGGCCAAGACCACCATTGCCTAGCCCAGCATCCGCTTCCTGTGCTTCAATTTCCTCCAGATCCCAGCCCAATTCCCCTAATGCCTGTCGAACCATATCCAATACGCCCAAATTCAGCAGATTATTGCCCAATAGACGACCTATTAAAAATTCCAGTGAAAAATAATAAACCTGCTTCTCTTGTCCTTCTTTGTAGGCTTGGTTTGTTTCGGCCCAATTCTTGCCGACTTGTTCACGAATCATGCCACCCAAAACCTTATATACGTCTTCCGACTGAGCCTCCTGCATCGGTTTACCCAGCCTTCCGACCAGTTGCTCTCGAAAAGCCTGCTTAAATGCTTCTTTATTGCTGAACAAAGTTGTACCTCCTGTTAATTCCGTTTTTATGGCTAAGTATGATCTATTAAATCACGCTATTCTTGGCAATCACATAGGGAACTCTAATGTCGCCAATCAGAGTTCGATCCGGTGAAAGCTGCACGTCCTTATCCAAAACCACATTCTGCACAACTGCCCCTTTACGGATGACGCATTTTTGCATAATAATCGAGTTGCTTACCCGCGCGCCCTCCTCTACCCGCACGCCACGAAAAAGAATGCTGTTCTCGACCTTTCCCCCAATGGTGCAGCCATTGGCAACAAGGGAATGATCCACCTCGGCGCTGTACGTATAACGAGTCGGGGCTTCATACTTGATTTTGGTATGCACCGGCTGATTCCGGAAAAGAGCTTGATATTGCTCCTGATCCAGCAGTTTCATGCTATTTTTATAGTAGCTTTCAATGGAATTAATAACTGCATGATAACCATCATAGCGATACGCGTAGATGCGCAGGCCACTTGGATTTTTCTGAATCGCATCGCGAAAGAAATGACTATCCTGATGAGCAATGCAATGCTTTACCTGATCCAGATACAAGCTTTTGTCCATCACAAACATTTCTAGATAAATATTATGATGATCCTGCTCCTGATGAATACCGGTCACTCGTCCGCTCTCATCAATCTCCAGCCGTACACACGGTGCATGTTCCGTTTCGAGCTGGTGTATGGGTTTGTATACGAGGGTGACATCCGCGTTCTTCTCCACATGATATCGGTATACATCCTCTATATCAACCTTGTTGATATGCTGAGTTCCTGCATGAACAATGGTTTGCCCTGATGAGCGATGGAAAAAGTCCAGATTGTTGTGCACATGCTGCAAATCCCCACGTGATGTGTCCGTCGGATCGTTCCAGTCCGGTGGCAAAATAAACAACCCGCCTCTTCTGCGGTCTAAATCCCATGGCCGACCTTCACCCAAATGATCCAGCAGCGAACGGTATTTGCGGCGGATAAACAGTGCAATATCATGCACCCCTGCATGCATCATATTGGATAAGGTGAAATCAATGAGCCGATATCGACTAGCAAAGGGTACGGCGGCCCCGCACCGAAAATAAGTCAACTCCTTCAATTGATCCAATTCGTGATCCAGGTTGATCACTCCAATGAGTCGGCTCATAGCGGACACCGTCCTTATCCGAGTTATATTCGTGCATGAAGCTGGCTTTCCTGATCGAACAAAATAATCTCATCCAGACTATCTTCAGGTCCAATGACTGCGTTGTCTTCAATAACCATGTTCTCATTTACGATAGCCCGATGAATACGTACATTGCGTCCGATTTTTACATTCGGCATGATGACAGAATCGGTAATAACGCTCCCTTCACCGACTTCAACCCCATAAAACAGTACGGAGTGCCTTACTTCTCCATCCACCATGCAGCCTTCATTTACGATGCTGTTTTTCAGGATCGCCCGTTGGGTTATATACTGGGCAGGCTGATTGGGGCTGCGGGTATAGATGCGCCAGAACGGGTCATTCAGATCTAGCGGCGGGTCCTGAACCAGAAGATCCATATTAGATTCCCACAAGCTCTGAATTGTGCCTACATCCTTCCAATACCCAGCAAACGGGTACGCATACAGCGACCGGCCATGCTGAAGCAATAGCGGAATGATGTCTTTACCAAAATCGTGTGAAGATTCAGAATCACTTGCGCTTTCCAGTAAGTAATGACGCAATACATCCCATTTGAATAAATAAATACCCATAGAGGCCAATGTGCTTTTCGGCTGTTCAGGCTTTTCCTCAAAGTCGTATATTCTCAGGTCCTCATCGGCGTTCAGTATCCCAAACCGTTGGGCCTCTTGAATGGGGACATTGATGACCGAAATGGTGCAATCAGCTCCCTTTTCCTTGTGGTAGTCGAGCATTCGACTATAGTCCATTTTATAAATGTGATCCCCTGACAAAATGAGCACATGCTCCGGGTCATACTGGTCCAAGAAATGCAGGTTCCGATAAATCGCATCCGCTGTGCCACGATACCAGTTGTTTCCATTCTCTTTCTCGTGCGGTGGTAAAACGAAAACTCCTCCATCCAGGCGATCCAAATCCCAGTCGCTGCCTACGCCGATATAGGAATGAAGCACCAACGGCTCATATTGGGTTAATACGCCCACGGTGTCTATTCCCGAATGAGAGCAATTGCTGAGAGGGAAATCAATAATACGATAAGTTCCTCCAAAAAATACTGCCGGTTTGGCCAGTGTGCGGGTCAGTCCTTTGAGTCTTTTGCCTTGTCCGCCGGCGAGCAGCATGGCAACCACTTCCTTCTTTCTCATAACAAAGACCTCCCTGTCATGTGCGTCTGAAGCAATTGTGGCAGGATATTTGATAATATCCATTAAACGTGAAAAGACAGTCGTAATCGTTTCATTACCAAGGGAACGGGTAAGATGTGATGGAAAGGGTAAATGATAGTTATGCGGAACGAGTGCAAGGAATCACTAAATCGTAAAATCCTGTTCATCATTTCACATTTTGGATACTTTTTAGGCATTAGTGTATGACAGCATGATCATAAGGAGGCGTTATTGATGAAGAATAAAAAATGGGTAGTAGCAGCATTGGGAATGGGTGTAACGTATCTGATGAAAAATAAAGGAGCACGCGATAAGGTATTGAATAAGGTACAGACGATGGTCAACCGTACAAAAAAATCTACAAAATCGTAATCGTAAAATTCTAAAGCAAGAAACACGCGAGCCTCTCTGAATAATTGTTCAGGGAGGCTCTGCTCTGACGCTACTCTGCAACCACGAACAACGCACAACACATCGATTCGAGGCTGAATCATTAGAAGGTCAAGCATTCTCCTTCTGTTCTTCTACTTCCATGATATGTTCAATGGTAAAGGTTCGATGCGTGCATTCGGAGGAACGGTACGCTTCTAGAAGACCCGAGGTACGAATGTTCTCTTTACTCACCTTCTTGAAGGTATGAGTAATCTCTACATTGCCCTTGAAAGGAAAAAAGGACAAACCTACCGTCTGATCCGATAACCACTCAGCCCGAACCCGTTCGCTTTCATGACGAACAGCCGGGAAGCTCAACCCTTCAGCAAACCATTCATAATCTGCTGTAGGGGTACCCGGCTCTCGGCTGCATAAAAACAGACTTAATTCGTCGCAAAACAACATTCTCCGTACATCCGTCCGCACTTGATGTTCGAAGGTTACGCCGCATGTCAGCTCCTGTCTGAGCCTCTGGCGACGCTGTTCCTCTGCCTCTTGATAAGCATGCGTAATCTGCTTGTCCTGAGCTTTTTCATGCTCGGTCCGTCCGACGAGCTCCTTGTACATCAAGCTACACAGCAACGCCGCATACGCATTCTCTTGCTCGACTTCATCAATCCCAAGACGATAAAAAACAAAACGCGGACTAAGCGGAAAATCGATAAACGTATAAGGTGCTGACATATAATCATTCCAGAAAGGAGCAGCGTCCAGCCTAATCCATCCCCGGTCATGCTCCCTCGCTGCATATATAAAATCCTGTTTATGGCGTCTATTCTTAAAGGCACTGTCTTCCCACTGTGAAGCCAACTCACCTGAAATATGGGCATGGTCATGCTGCGTCGTCATGATATAAGCTTGATCCGTTTCATAAATAACCATATGCTATCCCCTTCCGTTAGGCGTCTATCTGATATGTGTACAAACTATCGAAGGCCATGGTTATGTTTACCTTCATTCATTATATCAGGATAAGGGTAAAAAGGCAGTGAAGTTTTCTCCATCCTCACTTTCAATTACCCACTAGATTCTTCAATCGAAACTGCTGCGGAGACATCCCTTCCAGTTCACGGAATACCTTGTTAAAATGCTTGGCATTGTCAAAGCCCACAGTAGCCGCAATTTCATAAATCTTGCCCTCCTGACGCCCCAGCAGCTTTTTGGCTTCTGCAATGCGCAGCCTTTTTAAATATTGAACAAAGCTAAGACCTGTATAGGCTTTGAACGCCTGACTAAAATACGTATAATTCAAGGATACTGAATTGGATACTACCGCCATGTTCAAATCCTCGCTGAAATGAGCATGGATGTACTGGATTGCTCGCGTCATGCTGCCGCTTCTATCGGCAATAGCAACGTCCGTTCTGCCAGGCTGTCTATCTATCTCCCCGCTATCATCACGATCATTTAATAGAGAGTTCCGTTGCTGCAATTCTTCGTTCAAAACTGCTAGCGCACCGAACAGCTCCTCCCTCACGATCGGCTTCAGCAAATACTCCCGTGCTCCGCAGCGAATCGCTTCGCGCGCATATTGGAACTCGTCATATCCACTGAGAATGATCACCAAAGGTCTGTCTCTTGGCTCCAGCTTGCGAATATGCTGCATCAGCATAATTCCATCCATAACCGGCATACGGATATCCGTTATCACCAACTCGGGTGAAAACTCCATTACATGCTGCCAGGCTTCCTTTCCGTCCTTAACCAGCACGCATTCATAGAGACCGGAATATTCCCGTTCGATCATGGCTTGAAGCCCCATTCGAATGTTCTTTTCGTCATCCGCAATCAACAGCTTGGTCGTCATGGTCCTCCCCCCTCGTGATATGACGTCTAGGCAAAATCAGGGTTACTGTCGTCGATTGGCCGGGAATGCTGTCCAGTTTAATGCCATAACCTACGCCATACTGCATACTCAAACGGCGATGCACATTGTACAAGCCGATCCCTCCATGCATTCCGGGCTCGTAGGAATCCATATCCGAATGCATCAGACCAGCCATAATGGCATTCTTTCTTTCTTCAGATATCCCCACTCCGTTATCCTGTATACGCAATTCAACAATATCCTGCTTGGAGTAGGCTTCAATGGTGATGAGGAATGGTCTTCGCAATGTACTCCAACCGTGCTTTATTGCATTTTCGACTATAGGCTGCAGCGACATTTTCAGCATTTCCAGTTCCATAAACATCGACGACAGGCGAATGTCCAGCCCAATTTGGTTGTCATGGCGAATGTTCATAATGGCCACATAATGCTGAATATGACGAATTTCATCGCGCAACGCAACACACGGCCGGGACCATTGAAGATTATAGCGCATCATCGAACCCAGGGAAGTGAGAGCATCTGACAGCGGATATTGTCGTTCCATCTCCGCCATCATTTTTAAATTTTCCAATGTATTATATAGAAAATGGGAATCAATCTGATGCTTGAGTCCTTGCAATTCTGCCTCCTGAGCAGCGGCCTGCTTCTGTACAGCCTCAGCAATGAGCACGTTAATCCGACTTAGCAAACTGCGAAAATATAGAGCCAGCTCCGCGACTTCTCCCCGCCCATATACCGGGATTGTAAGCTGAAAGTCGCCCTCCTGCTGTACTCTTTTCATAGATTCACGCAGTGTATGCAGCTGCTTGAGAATAAGAGCGTGCAAGGTATAAGAAATGACGGACATTAACAATATCAATATACAAATAATGAGTAGCATGGCATTGCGTTTGTGACGGAGGTCACTCAGCGGACCGTCCAGCGCCACTATATTTAGCAGATAGGCATCCAGTCCTTCTATATAACGGTACAAACCAAGATAAGGCTTATTCCCATAGGTAAAGTCAAAAGCACCACCCTGTCCCTGAACGCGGGACTGTAACAGATGGTGCACATGGGACAGAGGGATCGGAATGGGATCAGGTTGAATGGAAGCTGTAGCTATATCGGTAGAAGACACTAATTCTCCACCGTTTGGAATGGAATCCTCGGCGTTTAGAATGAACATTTGCCATGCATAATCACGTGGTGGGGTACCAAATACTCTAGGCGAAAAGAGCTCTAGCCTCATATTGGTTTCCACCAAACCTGCGTGTCTTCCTCCGCTTGCCTGAATTTCACGCAGCAATGCCATATACTGTACCGCTTCATTTTCCTGCCCTGCTTGCCCCTGCAATAAGCTCTTAGGTCCCTTGTATATATCCCACCATATTCTTCCTTGCTGATGTTGAGCTGTTGTCAGCCAGGAAGTTTTAGGCAGGCGTGACTCATTGAAAATCATGGGCCATATTTCATGGGCCTGGGGATTATTTGTATACAGCCGGATATTCTCAATGTTGGGATTGCTGTAGAGCAAGTGCTGTAAATTAGGAAACACATTTAAGTTAAATTGAACCAGCTCATCGCTGCTTATTTCACGTTCCTCGGTTAGATAATGAAGTACGTTACGATCTGAAATCGCAAGCTGTGCGGTCCGCTCCATAATTTCCATATTACTGTGAATCTGGGCCAGTTCTGTATCGAGTACATACTGATTTTGTACGGTAATGTCGTGCATGGTGTTCTCGTACAATTGATGAAAGGTATAAAGCGAGAACACTACAACCGGGATTAAAATGACTCCGATATAAGCGACAATGAGCTTGACTTGAAGAGAGCAACCGCCTAGCTGATCGGCCGTATCCGTCAGCCACTGCCATATGTGACGGCGCAGCAGGCTCTTCATCTGTGAACGTACACGGCCTGACATGAAATCACATCCTTAGCGCTCAATAAATAAAGTATTGAACGAGATCATTTCGTGAACTGTTCCATTTTTTTGATGTTTTCCTCATAGGCTTTTTGCTGATAAGCCAATACCTTGTCATAGCCTGCTTTTTTGCGGTCTTCCAAAAAGCGGGCAAACAGCTGATCGAACTCCTCATCCGAGGAAGCCAGCAACAGCTTCGGTAATGCCTTGCCCCAAATTTTGTCTATCTGGCCTGACGCAATGCCTTCTGCCGAGGTACCGGTTGGTTTGATATTTTCATATTGGGAGAAGCTGTGGGTCTTGCCTTTCGTCCAATCTTCCGGCTGCTTATACGGCTCGACGCTGGGCGGCGCCCACTGCAAACTCATATTTGTATCCATCAGCATCCAGAAGGTGGAGGAGGCGCCATACTTTTTGTCAAAACCAGAGCGATCCTTGTTCAGCAGCTCCAGTACCTCTGGCTTGAAGGCTGGCTTACCGTTAACTGTGTCCCACAACTTTCCCTGCTCCCCCAGATACAGATCACGGTTCCCTTCCTCACTAATCAGATAAGTCAGAAATTCAATAGCCCGCTCCTTGTCTTTCACATCCTTCGAAATAAGTGTCACTGTCCATCCGGAAATGCCTGGCCCAGCCAGCGTTGGCGGCTCTAGCTTACTGTTGGAAGGTCCATCCACTGCAATGTAGACGGAGTTGGGATCTTTCGCATGCAATGCCACCTGTTGTGTAGCAAAATCAGACCGCTGATATAGCATGGCAAAATACCGTCCCTGTGCCACCTTTTCTTCCATTTGCGGACGTTTGTCGATAAATACGTCCTTGGCGATCAGGCCCTGCTCATTGGCTTGGCGGAATGTTTTGAGCCAGCGAATGTACTCTTCGTCCGAACGACGGTCATACAGTTTTCCGCCCTTCTCGTGAGGAATGGCTAGAAAATTAAGTAAATAGTCTTCAAAAGAATAATTTCCGTTATCCGTAAATTCGTGGAACCCTATCGGGATCAGCGGCTGACCGTTTACCTCCGGGAATTTTCCCTTTGCTTTTTGAAGCGCTTTCAAAAATCCTTCCGGTGTTCTCATATCCGGCTTGCCAATCGCCTCGTACATATCCTTACGAACCATAAACGTTTGATTGGAGACAAAATTTTGGCCGTATTTTTGGTAATCCTGCGGTGAAGAGGACGCGTTAGGATACCCATATACATTTCCGTCTGTTTGACGATACCATGACATTTTAGCTGGGTCTGCCACTTTAATCAGATATGGATCATATTTCTCGGCCAACTTGTTAAGTGGGAGCACCATCTTGCCCTCGATCATTTTTTTGATTGCATCTTCTCCCCAACTGAGCGTGACAAAATCAGGCAGTTTGCCCGAGGCGAGCATGGTATTCAGTTTTTCATTTTCATTTCCTGCGGGTACGATAAAATTAACACTGACTCCAGTCTTTTGCGTCACATACTTCGAAGTCATATCCGTCCCCCACTTGTTCGGGAACCAGGAAAAATTCAAATACCAGTCAAACGTTATCGGCTCTGTATCCGCCTTCCAGCCCGGCGCATCTGCCGTAGCCTTTGTCTTCTCATCTTTCAATTCCGTGGCAGCGCCATTTCCACCCGACGTACATCCCACGAGCGGTCCTACCAGCAGAACAACAGCCAACAGCCCCTTTTGCCATTTACGAATGTTCATCATAAATCTCCCCCTTAGATGATGTGCTAGCCCTTAACCGAGCCGATCATTAGCCCTTTGACAAAATATTTTTGCAGGAATGGGTATACCAGCACAATCGGCAAAGTCGTTATGACCATCGTCGCCAGCTTGATCGATTGTGAAGTAACGGACTGGGCGACAATCCCGGGTGCGGCAGACATCATTTGATTTGAGCTGGATTGGGCAACAACCCGGTACAAATACGTCTGAATCGGCTGAAGATCCGTATTATTGATATAGATCATTCCTGTAAAATAATCGTTCCACTGGTACACCCCATGAAACAAGGCAATTGTCGCTACTACTGGCATGGATACAGGAAGCACAATCCGGCAAAAGATGCCGAAATCGTTGGCTCCGTCTATTTTCGCAGCTTCCTCCAGTGCATCCGGCAGTTCCCGAAAAAAAGCCATAAAAATAATAAGGTCGAAAAAGCTGAACATCGCAGGAATAATGTACACCCAAAAGCTGTCCAGTAGCCCGAGATCACGAATCAGCAAATACGTTGGAATCAAACCTCCACCAAAAAACAGGGTAATGGTGCCGATCAGCATATACAGCTTGCGCCCGATCAGCTCTCTACGAGAATATGCATATGCAATCATGGCGGTAAAAAACACATGCACAATCGTGCCGATTAGCGTCTTGGCGACCGTTACTCCCATCGCAGTCATAATGCCGCTGTTGGCAAACACAGCCTGATAGCTGCTGAGACTAAAGAGTCTCGGCCACCAGTAAATGCCGCCTCGCATTGCGTCTGCCCCTTCGTTAAAGGAGTTCACCAGCACATACCACACGGGATATAACGTTACAAAACAAATGACCAGCATAAAAACGTTGTTAAATAAATCGAATATCGCTTCGCCTGCTGTTCTGCGTCGCAATAGCTGCATACATCCGTCCTCCTTCAAAATAGAGAGGTATTATTCATCCGTTTGGTTACAGAATTGGCTATCAGCAGCAAAATGAGAGCAAGAACCGATTTCAGCAATCCTACCGCAGTAGAATACGAAAAACGTCCCTGCTGAATGCCCACTTGATATACATAAATATCAACTACATTACTTGCACTTTCATTCAGCGAGTTACGCAGGACAAGAATTTGATCAAAGTTAGAGTTCAATATGCCGCTGACCGCTAAAATAAACAAAATGGATATTGTGCCCTTGATCGCAGGAAGTGTGACATACCACATTTTCTGAAACCGTCCTGCTCCATCAATGGTGGCCGCTTCGTACATGTCCGTAGATACGCCCGCCATTGCTGCCAAATAGATAATGGCTGACCATCCAAGCTCCTTCCAAATATCCGAACTGACGACAATAGTCCAAAAATAGCCCGGCTCGGCTAAATAACTAATCGGCTGGTCGATCCAGCCCCAAGCCAGCAACAATTGATTGATCAATCCGGTATCTGCCAGCCACGTGGTTAAAATCCCGCCAAGAATGACCCATGATAGAAAGTGAGGAAGATACGAAATGGTCTGAATGGATTTTTTGAACCGCGTAGACCGGATTTCATTCAGAAACAGAGCAAATACAATAGGTAACGGGAACCCGATCGCCAGCTTAAGCAGGCTAATACCCAGTGTATTTTTGACAATGTACCAGAAGTTATCATCCTCCAAGAAGGCGCGAAAATGCTCTAACCCCGCCCATGGTGCGCTTGATATAGTACCAATAATGTCAAAATGTTTGAAAGCAATCAAAATGCCGTACATCGGAATGTAATGGAAAATAATCATCCATACCACTCCAAGTAGTGCCATGGTCTGCAAATGTTTTTGCCCCCCCCATCTGCGGGCTAGTGACGTCCATCTCCCCGATCGAACCGATGGCTGTGGTTGTGGTTGTGGATTTTTCCATCCTGTACTCATACAGAAGACCTCCCCTCTCTATAATGTAAGCACTTACATTTATTATTTTAGGGGCTTTTGCTTCTAATGAGTAGTACTTGATTTTTTGATTTTGGTGTCTAAAGTTCAGGTGGAGATAGGACAATACGTAAAAAGTTTCTTCCAGCCTTTGGATTTTCTATATCTATTAATTCACAAAAAAGACTATCAGATGGTACGATAAGACTATATGGAATTCCAATCATTACCTATGACCTAGATCAGGAGGATTAAGAATGGAAGAATTGGTTCGTTCAATTCAGAAACAGGTTCGGATAAAAAGGTTTGCCTGCTGGGCAGGGCTCATCATGTTTGGCCTGTGTACTTTAGTTGGCATTGCAGCTGAGGAATGGTTTATGGCGCTTCTGGGACTCGCAATGACAGTCTTATCAATCTATGGATTAACCATGATGCGTGGTATGACGAAGTTTAATAAAGAGTATCAACCGGGAAAAGGATACGGTTATTATCGCCGTACGGCACAGCAAAAGCTGCGTTATTTGACTTGGGGACAATGGATACTCGGCGGCTTTATCGTCCTAATGTTCTTTATATATCACGTCCGTCTTAGTGCTTTTCTTATAGCTATCTTGGGGATCTTGACCATTCAGTTCAGTATCAAAAAACGAATTAAAAATCATCAGGAGCCTGACGTCACAGAGTTGGATGAGTTTGTACGAATGGGGATTGTTTCTCCGCATGAGCAGACTATTGGAGTGTATAAAGATTTCCTGCACCTTAGCCATACGTTTCAGGGCAACCAAATTGTTATCGTTACAGACAAACGGCTGATATCTGTGTTTGTAGAGGAACAAGGACGTGCGCTAAAAACGGAAATGCTGCTATCGAGTATAAACAAAATACGTGCAATCGGTACGGGTTTTCAGGGTCAAGGTTTATTGCTGTCTGTAAGCAACCGTGACCATAACGAGCTTCACATTCATATGGTCGGGAAAAGTATTTACTTTTCGCCAGAGCAATTCGTGGGCTCCTTGCTACGGGCACTGGACGCAGCGTTAAAGATTGGATCATACAGTACGAAAGAAACATTCCCCGTTTACCAACAGACAAGGATTTCATTGCATCCATTAGAACAAAGTTTGTTGCACAAGCCTACCACTGCCTAAATATTCCTCGCAAAAAAAACCAATAGCAAGCAAGCCCTGATCTTAATGAGCTTACTTGCTATTGGGTTAATTAAAACAACTAATTTTCTACCATTTTCCCTTATTAATGATTGGCTCCATGATAAAACACAGTGATGAGATCATGACTAGTAACAAACACCAGCAAACTAAACAGACTGAGCGATAGCGGCCGTGAAATCAATTTTTTCATCCTTTAACACTCCTTTTAGAATCGTTATATATTGGTCTTGCTGTGTTGCTGTAGCTTGGGATCTGAAAATCTCAAATATAGCAGTACATTTTCTAAACTCATGCTCATGTTCCATACCCAGGGTATCGGACAGCTTGAGAGATTGCAGAATATAGCCCAACGCAACCGTAAACTGTCGCAGCTTTATATAATAAAGAGCCAGCTGATAGCAGAAGCGAAAATAATAGGATACATTCACAGGCTCTTCAAAATATTTGAAATCTTCAATTTGTTCGGCAAATGATTCAAGCACACGCTCTAAAGGATAGTCGTGTCTGGCCGCCCCCTCAACAATGGAAAGAAGCCCCGGTAACAGTTCTTCTGGATTGTCACGAAGAAATTGAACGTATTCCTGCAATACCTCGGAACGCCCCGATAAAATATCAAGAGCATATAAATTGGCTCTTGCAGCATGGCGATAATATTCCACTTCTGCTTCTCCATACGGATCGAGGCCATTAAACCAACCCAACTCTGCATATTTTTCAATGCAATCTCGAGCGGCCTCATACTTGCCTTGTTTTTGGAAGGCCATGCCTTTCATAAGATGACTGTAGCCGTAGTAGTAGACTAACGGCCGTTTGGTATGTATGGGTTGTATAGGTTTCTTGCACGCTTTGTAGAGCTGCAACTCCTGATACTTCTGGTTGACATGGGAATACAGCTGGTCGCATAAAGCGATCATATTGGTACCATCCATAAATGAAAAGGACAGCTTAATCATGTTAACAAGTGTGTCTAGATCTGTGATGTCGGAGTGAACAAGATCATCCACCCTCCCCACCTCCTTGTCCGACTTTTGTACTCATCAAACAAAACATGATCTATATCCCAACTAAAAATAACTTAATTACGTATTTATTACGTATTTATTACGTAATTAAGTTATATCATAAAATCAGACATGTGGCAAGGAAATTATAATATATTCCAATTTTCAAAATGTGGATGCCTATAGAGCATTCATTTGTTCAGTTCCATATGAAGCAAAGGGAATGCCCGGCCTGATCCATCCAGCGCAGATCGTCCTGTTGGTACAAAGCCGTAATGTCTGTAGAAAGCATGCGCCTTCTCGTTTTGCTCATTCACATCCACTTTGAGGTGCGTCCCTTTTATTTTTTCAGCATGCTGGATGAGTCGGCTGCCTGTGCCCTGTCCGTGCCATTCAGGATCGACAAACAGCATTTCTATTTTCTGCCCGTCCAGCCCGATAAACCCTATCGGCTCCTGAAGTACCGTACACTCCATCCAAACTTCAAGTTCTCTTAAAGCGCCGTTACTTATGATGTGATGGTAAAATTGAATGTCTTCTTCAGACAAAAATGTGTGCGTTTGGCGTACTGCCCGATGCCAAATATCTACGAGTTGATCATGATTTTCTTCCCGATAAGCAATAATTTTATGTTGCACTGTATTTCCCCCTTATGCGAATATCCATATAGCATATTTTGCAGTAAGTTTAACAGCGTATTTAGAAGTATTCAAACACAAAAAAGGAAGCGGATCCATCCGCCTCCTTTAGGTTACAACCCTTTTACAACGTAACACCATTTTTGAAAATAGCAAGCTCCCTGAAATTGTTTTTCTCATTATTCACCCAGGTTCCGCTGGCTACATCGATAATATAATCGACAAAGTTGCGTAGCGCCTCTTCCATACTGACATCCTCAACCAGTGAACCAGCGTTATAGTCAATCCAGTGAGGTTTAGCCTTATATAACGGCGAGTTGGTCGACACCTTCATCGTCGGAACGAAGGAGCCAAAAGGCGTGCCACGCCCGGTTGTGAATATGACGAGCTGACAGCCCGCTGCAGCAAGAGCTGAAGAAGCAACCAGATCATTCCCCGGCGCGCTGAGCAGATTAAGTCCCTTGGTCTTGAGACGCTCCCCGTACTGAATGACATCGGTGACCGTGGAAGACCCGGATTTTTGCGTACAGCCCAGTGATTTATCCTCCAGTGTCGTGATGCCCCCTGCTTTATTGCCTGGTGACGGATTTTCGTATACTGGCTGCTTATAATCCAGAAAATATTGTTTGAAATCGTTAATCAAATGTACGATCTTATCAAATACTTGCTCATCGGCAGCGCGTTCCATTAAAATCGTCTCCGCGCCGAACATTTCGGGCACCTCCGTCAGTACGGTCGTTCCACCCTGTGCTGCCATATAATCCGACAGACGCCCAAGCAGTGGATTGGCAGTAATACCCGACAGGCCGTCAGATCCACCGCATTTTAAGCCGATGTTCAGCTCAGACAAAGGTACAGGCTCCCGTCGATCTTCTTGTACGGCTGCAAATATTTCATGGAGCAGCTTTACCCCTTCCTCCACTTCATCCGACACCTCCTGGGAAAGCAAAAACTTCACCCGCTCCGAGTCGTATTCACCGATGGCTTCTTTGAATTCTTTCATTTCATTGTTCTCACAGCCCAAACCAAGTACCAGTACGCCACCCGCGTTTGCGTGTTTCACGGCATCAATCAAAATCGTGCGCGTATGTGCATGGTCGTCGCCCAATTGAGAGCATCCATAGTTATGCTTGAGCACAAGTGCATTTTCAAAAGGTGAGATATCTCCCACTTCCTGCTTAAAACGATTTAAAATGAGTTCGGCAATTCCGTTCACACAGCCGACCGTCGGCACAATCCACAACTCATTGCGAATCCCTACACGACCGTCCTTTCGCCGAAATCCTTGGAACGTCCGACTCTCCTGTTCATATATATGAGGAGCTGGCTTAGGCTTGTAAGTATATTCCTCCACACCTGTCAGATTCGTTTTCGTATTATGCGTATGCACATGCTGACCTGCCTGAATGGGCTGAATGGCATGACCGATGGGATATCCGTATTTCAGGACATGCCCACCTTCAGGTATGTCCTGTAGCGCAATTTTGTGCCCACGCGCTACATCCTCGGCCAGCTCCACGCATTGTTCTTTTTGTGCTCCCCATGCCAGCGTTTCTCCCTGCTTGTAATCACGCAAAGCGACAGCCACGTTATCTTGATCATGAATTTGAATGAATTCCAGCATTCCAGTCTCCTCCTTGCTTATGCTCCGGGTACGCTGTTCCCGGTTAGAGAATCGAGCGTCTCCTTCATTCCTCTGCTTGTAATTTCATACACATGCTGCGCTGTTTGTTCAGCCAGCCCTTCGACCTGATTCA
Source organism: Paenibacillus sp. BT-177 (assembly GCF_025846815.2). Lineage (NCBI taxonomy): Bacteria > Bacillati > Bacillota > Bacilli > Caryophanales > Paenibacillaceae > Paenibacillus > Paenibacillus sp. BT-177. The sequence continues at coordinate 106,378 of NZ_JAOYTP010000004.1, forward strand.
GATCTTGCCCCCACCATGTCTGTTTGCTGAGTACCTGCTCAGTCAATTGCTTCGCTCCGGCGAGAGTTCCGTCATAGGTACTCCACAGTTCGCCAAATGTGCTCAATACTTCCGCTTCGTCTGCCAATGCAATCGACTCGCTATTTCTGTCTCCCCGGTAGAATACGAGTAAGGACGCCAGCGAAAATACGATTTTGGCAGGCAACGCTTTGTGCTGTGCCACATACTGGAGCAAGGATGGCAAGTTCCGTGTCTTGAACTTGGACACCGAATTCAATGCGATGCTCATAAGATAATGACTTACATAGGGATTACGGAACCGTTCAATCACATCGTCGGCATATACATTCAATTCCGCTGCTGGCGAGTCCAGTGTCGGAATAATTTCCTCTCGAATCAACGACTGGATATATTCGCCCATGACATCATGCTCGACCGCTTGCCCTACCGTATCCAGGCCATATAAATAGGCTACAGGTGTAAGCGCCGTATGTGCCCCATTCAAAATGCGCACCTTTCGTGTACGATATGGTGCCATATCATCGACAATCAGTACATTCAATCCGGCCAAATGAGCAGGTAATTCTTCTTTAAGCCACTGTGGCCCTTCAATAACCCATAAATGATACTGTTCGCCCACAACAACCAAATCGTCCTTGTAACCCAATTCCGCTTGGATTTCATGAATCCGGTCTTTGGGATAACCAGGTACAATCCGATCCACCAAACTGTTGCAGAACGTATTTGCTTCCTCTATCCATGCAATAAACTCAGCCCCAAGCTCCCATTGGTTCGCATATTTCAGCACGATTTCCTTGAGAGCGTCTCCATTACGGTCGATGAGTTCGCACGGAATAATGACCAGTCCCTTGCTTTGATCGCCCTCAAAAAATTGAAAGCGCTTGTACAGAAAGGCGGTCAGCTTGCCTGGAAAGCTTTTTTGCGGGCGATCTTCCAATTGATCCTCAGGTGCATAAGCGATTCCTGCTTCCGTCGTGTTCGAAACAATAAAGCGCAGTTCTGGCTTTTGAGATAACGCTTCATACTCCAAAAATTCCGGACCGTAAGGATTAATTCCACGGGTGACACACTCCACAACGGTATGCTCCTTCATGGCCTGCCCATCCTTAATTCCTTCAAGAATAACCGTATAAAGACCATCCTGCACGTTAAGTTTCTCCACAAGACCTCCTGGCTGCGGTTGTACAATCACAACCCCTGTATTCCATTCTGCCAGCTTATTCATTTTGTCAAATTGCCAGTCTACAAAAGCACGCAGGAAGTTCCCTTCCCCGAATTGTAGTACCCTCTCGGGATGCGGTTCTGTAATGATAAAGCTTTTTCTGTTTAATTGGTCTAATTCATCTACTTGTTTCATCCGGAGTAGCCTCCCACTAGTACCATAATGATTTCACCGTTATTTTATCATAATGCACACGTTAACAAAATAGTTTTATCAATATTTTTAGTTTTAAAAAATAATAATGACAATAATATGAACACGTTAACATATACGTTTATATAAAAATCTGCAAGTATATTGTCCTTCATGTGTTGTTTCGCACCTGTTCCAAGGCGGTTAAGGCTAACTATTACCCTCTCCCGAGACCTTGTTCATATATATTTCAGCAGAATAGACGCAAGAAAGCACGGGCAGGATAACACTACTTACTAGGCAGGAGGAGCATCTATGAAGACAATCGCGGATACTATTGTACAAGTTTTGGTCAATGCAGGGGTCAAGCGGATCTATGGCATCGTTGGAGATTCATTAAATAATATGGTTGATTCCATTCGCAGCAATGGTCAAATTGAATGGATTCATGTAAGGCACGAAGAAGTGGCTGCCTTTGCAGCCGGAGCAGATGCTGATCTTAGTGGCAGTATTGCCGTATGTGCCGGTAGTAGCGGCCCCGGAAATCTGCATCTGATTAACGGTTTATATGATTGCCACCGCAATCGGGTGCCTGTACTCGCTATTGCAGCTCATATTCCAAGTGATGAAATCGGAAGTGAATATTTTCAGGCTACGCACCCCGAGCATCTTTTTGGAGAATGCAGTCACTTTTGTGAGGTAATTACGACACCGCGTCAAATTCCAAGAACAGTAACCATGGCTATTCAGGAAGCAGTTTCACGTTCAGGTGTTTCCGTCATTGTTCTTCCCGGTGACGTAGCAGCTTTGGAAGCGGAAAAAGTGCCCACTCCTGAACATGTCTATCACCCCACAGCACCTGTCGTCCATCCGTCCGCTTCTGAAATTTCCCGGCTGGCCGAATATTTGAATAACGGTAAACGAATTACGTTGCTATGCGGCGCTGGCTGTGCTCAATCTCACGACTTGCTTATGCAGCTGTGCAACAAGCTTAAGTCTCCCATGGTATCCGCTCTGCGAGGCAAGGAATATCTGGAATATAACAACCCTTATTATGCTGGATTGACGGGACTGATCGGGTATTCTTCCGGGTACCATGCCTTGATGGATTGTGACGTCCTGCTCATGCTTGGAACAGACTTTCCTTATAGACAATTTTATCCTGAAGATGCGATTGTCCTACAGGTAGATATAGAGCCGTCCCATCTCGGCAGACGCACTCCGTTGACATATGGTTTATGCGGAGATGTAAAAGCAACGTTGGAAATGCTGCTTCCTCATTTAACGTCAGAGCATGATTCCAGGCATTTGGAAAAAAACGTCTCTCATTATGCCAAGGTACGCCAGGAGCTGGACGATCTGGCAGTTGGTAAGCCAGGTCATATGCCGATCCATCCGCAATATCTCGCCAAAGTTATCAGTGATACCGCCGAGGAAAATGCTATTTTCACTTGTGATGTCGGTACTCCCACAGTATGGGCAGCGCGTTATTTACAAATGAACGGTCAGCGCCGACTTCTCGGTTCCTTCAATCATGGTACGATGGCAAATGCACTGCCGCAGGCAATCGGTGCGCAGGCCACTGAGCCTGACCGACAGGTGATTGCCCTCTCAGGCGATGGCGGACTTACGATGCTGATGGGCGACCTGCTCACCCTAAAACAGCATCAACTGCCTGTAAAAGTTATTGTTTTCAACAATGGCGCTCTTGGCTTTGTCGAGTTGGAAATGAAAGCAGCCGGATTTCTGGAAAACGGGACTGAACTGGTTAACCCTGATTTTGGTGCTGTAGCGCAAGCCATGGGACTCAAGGGCATTCGGGTTGAAGACCCTACGATGTTGGAGGATGCCATTCAGCAAGCATTGGCTCATGACGGCCCTGTTGTGGTAGATGTGGTGGTGAACCGTCAGGAGCTGTCCATGCCACCTAAAATTAATCTTAAGCAAGCAGAAGGCTTTACACTGTGGATGATGAAAGCCGTGCTGAACGGACGCGGAGACGAGATTGTTGAACTGGCTAAAACCAATCTCTTTCGTTAAATACATGACGAAGCAGTGCTCATTTTACAAAAAAGAGGCAGGAACAGTGCTTGAGCATTGTTCCTGCCTCTTTTACATAACAAAACTCAGCGTGGTCTGTCTGCCGTCGATTTCCGCTTCATGAGCCTGGTTTCCATAAATATAAGCTCGCCCTCATTGGACGGTGACTGAATTCGTTCCAGAATGCAAGCGGCTCCGCGCTCGCTAATCTGCTCAATCGGTCTTTTGACCGTCGTTAATGGTGGAGTCGTATACATCGAGAAACCAATATCGTCAAAACCAATGACAGAGATATCCTCTGGTACTTTCAAGCCGTTTTCAAATACCGCATTCATCGCACCAATAGCCATATCATCGTTAGAGCAAAACACCGCTGTCGGTGGTTCTTTCAAGGCAAGCAGCTGCTTCATTGCCAGACTTCCGCTTTCAGTATCATAGTGACCCTGCACGATATATTCGTGTCGGATTGGCTTACCACGATCAATTAATGCATTCATGAAACCCTCGCGGCGTTGCTGGGTCGATTTGAAGCCTTCTACCCCCTCGATGATCGCAATGCGTTCATGCCCGCTTTCAATGAGAAAGGAAACAGCTTCATAGGAGCCTTCCTTATCATTAGAAATCACATTTACAATCCCGGCTCCGGACACCTGCCGGTTCAGTACAACTAGCGGGATGCCTTGACCTAGTACATGATAAATAAAAGGGTTGTCCGCTTCGCTTTGGCTCATCAGAATGATGCCATCAAAACGCTTGCGATGAATAGCAGAAAAATCAGCGTAATCGTCAATTCCTCGCACAAACAGATTGTAATCCACCCCGATGACGTTATTAACCCCACGGATGGTATCCGCAAAAAAGCTGGAGCTGGTGCCTTCAGAAATACTGGTGAAAAACAGGCCGATCGTATGCGAGCGCTGGAGAACCAGGCTTTTAGCATTGTAATTTGGAATGTAATTGAGTTGCTCTGCCAACTCCATAATTTTGCGTTTCGTATCTTCTTTAATCAGCGGGCTGTTATTGAGCGCCCGGGAGACGGTTGTATGGGAAACATTAGCCAGTTTGGCAATGTCTTTAATAGTAGCTGCCATATACGTATCCTTTCCTTAGTGAGGCTCTAAAAAAATTATATACCCACCATACCACAGGAGCCGCCCGGAAAAGAAGACTTTCACAGATTATACGCGGTTGTCCGCATGTCGACGCTGTAATTCTTGAACCATTTCTGCATGTCTGCTGTCCGTCAGCTTGTACATTTTACCGATTACCAGCATGGCCAAAGCCAAGGCAACAGCCGGATAAAGACAAAGCAAGGCTTTGATTCCAAGCAACGTTCCAGAGGATTGAACCACATTCGGTACATACCCGACAAGCGCCAGTCCAATACCCGATAGAAAGCCAGACAAGGATTGAGCCAATTTACGTGAAAAGTTAAATAAGGAGTAGGTAATCCCTTCCTTGCGCTCCCCGGATGACCATTCGCCGTAATCAATAATATCGGACACAAATGCCCAGGTAACCCCGTTGGGAATACTAATACCAATGAACGAAATACTCGCCAGAATTGTGAAAATATATACGTTGGAAGGCATCAAAAAATTAATGGAATCGGCTATGACGCTAACCAGCATTCCCAAGATGGCTGTTTTTCGTTTACCAAAGCGCCGCACCAGTTTGGGCAGGAACAATACACCCAGCAGTGACGAACCGATAATAATAAAATTCATATACGCCATTAATTCTACATGCCCCAAATTATATTCGGCAAAATAGATCAACAGTGCGGACTTGATATTGTAAGCGGAAATGGTGAAAATCGTCATTAAAACGAGTACCAGCAAGGGTTTATTATTCGTAAAGGTATGCACAATCACGCCTAAAGATAGCTTCTCTTTTGGCCCGGACTGGCTAATGATACGTTCTTTCGTTCCTCGGTAACATATGATGAAAGCGATCACACCAATGAATGACATAATCCCCATGACCACCGGATAGCCGACATGATGGTTAGGAAACAATAAAATTAGCGGCATGACCACGACACTGGTTACGAATAATGCGCCTAGTGATCCTGCCTGACGGAAAGATGACAACGAAGCACGTTGCTGAGTATCCTGCGTAATGGCAGCACCCAGCGAGCCGTATGGAATATTAACAATAGAGTAGCCGATCCCCCAGATCATATAGGACGCGTAGGCGTAAATGAGTTTGCCTGTGGGTGAAATATTCGGCGAAATAAAGGTAAGAATCGTAAGAATTGCAAGGATAACGCTTCCAACGATAAGAAAAGGTCTAAATTTTCCACGTGTACCGATATGTTTGCGATAATCAACAAAGGACCCGACAATAGGATCACAGACGGCGGCAAACAGCTTGCTGACCAAGAAAATGCCTGCGGCGGCTCCAGCAGAGACCCCTGCTACATCCGTAAAAAATTTCAGCAAATACAGCTGCCCCAAATCAAACATGAATCCGTTTCCAAAGTCACCCATACCATACGAAATCTTTTCTTTCAGGCTAATATGCTCACCTGTCTTGTTGTCAGTTTGGACGCTCTCCTGCACGATAGGCACTCCCATACCTACACACTCCTCTATACTTGTAATTATTTTCACATATTCATTGATATCTACTTTGTTTTTCAATGGCTCTTGCCGGGAGTTTGGTACAAGCTCCTAGCAAGAGCTCCTTTTCTCTGAAGTTAGTGAGTTCTCACTTTAGAGAGTAGCATCACTTACTATGAACAACCGTTGGGAAGTTAAAATATTGCTCGGCGTTATTGTAGCAAATATTTTGTACCATGGCTCCGAGCAGTTCCAGATCCTCAGGGGCCTTGCCTTCCTGAACCCACGTTCCGATTAAATCGCAAAGGATACGGCGGAAATATTCATGACGTGTGTAGGATAGAAAGCTGCGGGAATCCGTCAGCATGCCAATAAAGCGGGACAGCACTCCGTAATTAGCCAGCAGCTTCATCTGCTCCTGCATGCCTTCGATATGGTCGTTAAACCACCATGCGGTACCAAACTGGATTTTCCCTACTGTACCGCCGGATTGGAAACTGCCTGCGAGACTTGCCAATACTGGATAGTCAACCGAATTAAGCGAATACAAAATGGTTCTCGGCAATCCTCCTGCCAGTTCCTGTGCGTCCAGCAATGCTGCCAGTGGACGAGCGAGGGAGCCATCATTTACAGCATCATAGCCTGTATCCGGTCCCAATCGACGGAACATCGCAGTGTTGTTGTTACGCAGCGCATGAATATGGTACTGCATCGCCCAGCCGTGTTCTGCATACTGTTTGCCAAGGAAGACCAGAACGTACGACTTATATTTCGCCTCTTCCAAAGGAGTCACATGGCCTTCCTCCAGCGCCTTGCTAAATATGGCTGCTGCTTCCTCCGGTGTTGTTTCTTCAAAAACTACAGTATCCAGCGCATGATCAGATACCCGGCCTCCGGCAGCATGAAAATGGCGCACCCGGCTTGCCAGCGCATTCAAAAATCCTTCAAACCCGGAAACATCCAATCCGCTGACTTCACCCAATCGAGCCACCCATGGCTGGAAGGTTTCACGATTAATTTCTAAAGCTTTGTCGGGGCGGAAACTTGGCAACACAGCTACTGGGAAATCGGTCAGCTTGCTAATTTGTTTGTGGTATTCGAGATGGTCGGTCGGATCATCCGTGGTGCACACCACAGTTACCTTTGAGTTCACAATCAAATCACGTGCCCCATAGCCCGGTCCTTGCAGCTTTTGGTTTACCTTTTCCCAGATCACAGGTGCGTTCTGTTCATTCAGCAACTCATAGACACCAAAAAAGCGTTGAAGCTCCAAATGCGTCCAATGGTACAGCGGGTTACCGATCAATGTAGGAACAGTTTTGGCCCAAGCCAGAAACTTGTCATAATCTTCTCCATCACCCGTGATCAATCGCTCCTCGATTCCATTGGCCCGCATAAGTCTCCACTTGTAATGGTCACCATACAACCAAGCTTCCGTAATATTCTTGAATTTTTTATTTTCATAAATTTCTTGTGGACTTAAATGACAATGATAGTCAATAATCGGCATATCCTTGGTATACTGATGATACAAGGTTTCAGCCGTTGGATTGCTCAACAAAAAGTTTTCGTCTAAAAACGTTTTGGTCATTACTTTCTCATCCCTTCTATAATCATGTTTCTTAGCTATTTGTTAACGTTAACAAAAATGCCCGAGACACTACTTTCCTTTTAACAATTACATTGTCCATAGCAGCAAGAAATCCATATGATTTGTACAGGGCAATACAGCTATAATATGATACCTGTACATCATGTCATACTGGTTTACTTCACCTTAAATTTAATGTTTACGTTAACAACAATTACATTGTAACCGCTATCCTTTGTAGAGGAAAGTGATTTTTATCATGTGAGCGGATAAAAATGATCTCCCCCCCTTTGGGGAGATCTGTTCTTAACCTTCTCGATAACCGAAACCACAAGAAAATTCCACAAATTTTAATTTCCCCGATAAATCAAACTTTGAAAACGTTTTATATGATTTTCTTCTTTTTTCTGAAAATTTCTTTCTTGAAAATACCAGTTATTGTATTATAATTGCAATATACATCCATTGATTTACATTGAAAGTATTTCATTAATTTATTTCACAGACGAAGAAGAAGAGGTGGTAGCATTGAGTACAAAAGTGCAAGCTGTTGAAACTAAAACTATATCCGATACAAAAGGAGCCGACCTTGTTGTCGATTGCTTGATCAAGCAAGGGGTTACCCATATTTTTGGCATTCCAGGTGCCAAGATCGATTCTGTTTTTGATGTTCTTCAAGATCGGGGGCCCGAATTGATCGTATGTCGTCATGAACAAAATGCCGCCTTTATGGCAGCGGCGGTCGGTCGATTAACCGGTAAACCAGGCGTATGCATTGTTACCTCAGGTCCAGGCGCGTCTAACTTGGCGACAGGACTTGTCACCGCGAATGCAGAAAGTGATCCTGTCGTCGCCATTGCGGGTGCAGTCCCAAGATCCGAACGCTTGAAACGCACACATCAATCTATGGATAATGCCGGACTATTCGAACCCATCACCAAATACAGTGTTGAAGTAGAACACCCCGATAATGTACCCGAAGCAATTGCTAATGCATTTCGGATTGCGACCTCAGCCCAGCCTGGAGCCACATTTGTCAGCCTGCCGCAGGACGTGTTGACTTCGTCATCCGAAGTAACAGCCATTGAGAAGGTTTCCCTTCCCCAACTTGGAACCGCCCCTGCCGCGCTCATCAAACAAGTCGCAGACCAAATCAGAAAAGCTAAGCTGCCCGTACTTCTTCTCGGTATGAAAGCCAGCACGCCTGAAGCCACCGCAGCTATCCGTGCTCTTATTCGAGATACAGATCTGCCTGTTGTCGAAACCTTCCAGGCCGCTGGAGCCATCTCCCGTGAACTGGAAGACCACTATTTTGGAAGAGTGGGGCTGTTCCAAAATCAACCGGGTGATATGCTTCTTGGAGCCGCAGATTTGGTACTGACAATTGGCTATGATCCTATCGAATACGACCCAAAAAACTGGAACATTCCGGCAAACCGAACACTCATTCATCTGGATGACCATCAAGCCGATATTGATCATGATTATCAACCAGACTACGAATTAATCGGGAACATAGGCCTGATTGTGAGTGGCCTCGCAGAAGAGTTACCTACCTTAAAGCTACCTAAATCCTCCTGCGACCAATTGAATCGTCTACGCCATGATCTGAACGAGCAAGCAGCTGTTCCAGCCCACAAGCATGATTTTCTGATTCATCCATTGCAATTTATTCGCACACTTCGCAGCCTGATTGATGATAACGTCACAGTCACCTGTGATGTCGGTTCACACTACATTTGGATGGCACGTTATTTCCGTTCGTATGAACCGCGGCGCCTGCTATTCAGCAACGGAATGCAGACATTGGGCGTAGCACTGCCTTGGGGGATTGCTGCTACACTCGTCAACCCTGGTCAAAAAGTCGTTTCTATTTCTGGAGACGGAGGTTTCCTTTTTTCATCCATGGAGCTGGAAACCGCTGTACGCCTTAACTCTCCGCTTGTGCATATCGTATGGAGAGATGGTACCTATGACATGGTTGCCTTTCAACAGCAGATTAAATACGGCAGAACGTCTGGCGTAAAATTTGGAGATGTCGATGTTGTCAAATATGCAGAAAGTTTTGGGGCTACCGGATTACGCGTGCACTCTCCTGAAGAACTGGAAAGCGTATTGCAGCAGGCACTTCTTACGGATGGTCCTGTGGTCGTTGATATCCCGATTGACTATCAGGATAATGTCCAATTGGGACGCAAGCTGCTGCCAAACCAATTAAACTAGTCTTGACTACGGATCACTCGTGGCGGCTTTGTGACAATTAGGAAGTTTGAGGTTTTTTTAATGATTTTTTTGAGTTATTTATGTTATTTACTGAAATTTTACGTTTATTATTGAAAAAGAACAAAAATAAATGCATACAATTATAATAAGGAAGTGTATTGCCATGACCGTTGCAGAACTGGAAACCAAGCAAGAAACTGATCATGATATTTACCAAACGTCCACCATGCTTGCTTTATTAGATGGTCTTTATGACGGAGTTGTTGCCTTTGAGGAGCTGCAAAAGCACGGGGATTTTGGACTTGGTACCTTTGATCAACTGAATGGCGAGATGATCGCGTTCGATGGTGAATTTTATCACTTGCTTCCAGACGGTACGGCCCATCGCGTAAAACCGGAAGAAACCACTCCGTTTTCCACCGTCACCTTTTTCCGCGAAGATTTCACATATACTGTTGATCATCCCATGCACCGTGAAGAGCTGGAAGCTCTGCTGCTAAAGCTGTTTCCAAGCCGTAATCTGTTCTATGCCTTCCGTATGGATGGCACTTTTCGTGAAGTAAAGACACGTACCGTGCCTCATCAAGTGAAGCCTTACAAACCTTTTATCGAAGCAACCAAGTCACAGCCTACCTTTACTTTTAATGACGCTTCCGGCGTGATCACAGGCTTTTGGACACCTGCTTATGCCCAAGGGATTGGAGTAGCCGGATTTCATCTTCATTTTATTAATGATGAACGCACTGGAGGCGGGCATGTTTTTGATTTTGTTGTCGACAAGTGCACAATTCGCATTTGCCAAAAATCCAATCTACATCTTGTGCTACCCGATACACCGGATTACTTGACCGCCAACCTGTCCAGAGAAAACCTGGAGAAAGAAATCGCTGTTACTGAGGGTGCGCAATAATCGCAGCATAGCTCATACAGATACGGTCCTATAGCTAGACAATAAATAGCAAACGATCACAGTCAGATAAAGAGGCTTCATGCTCTCTGACTGTGATCTTTTTATGTAGGAAACGCATATACACAATGCACTTATGCCCTCGCTCCGGCCTACTTATTCCTCGATCTGGTCCAACTTATCAGCATAATATTAAATTGCACGGGAGTACTCCTGTATGGATATGTCAGCAGTCGTTTCAGCTAACTCCATGAGCAGCTCCTCCATGGCCTTCCCGTATTCTCCCAGTACACGATATGTACTGCTTAATCCCAGGATGGCTCCTCTCCTGGATTCTGCGGATAGTGCCATACCTAGACTTTTTTCATAAAAGGGAACCGCCTCCCTCTCCAAGCCCAATGAGTCATGCGTCCAGGCTGTCTGATACCATAGCTCCGCATCTTTAGGCTCCTGCTCCAGCGCCTCTAATAGAAGCTTACGCGCTTCCTTGGCCTGTCCTGTATGTCTTAGCTGGCTGGCTTTTTCAATCATATGATCCATGCTAATTCCCCACTTTTTATTCTTTACTATTTCCTTAAAATACATGTTACCCGACATATGAATGCGATGTAAATGGAGGTGTGCCAAATATATGAAGCGCACAAAAAGACTCTCCGCTTAGGAGAGTCGCTATAATCCGTTGTTACGACTTATTTAACCTTCAACGATTCTGTACTCAATATTCCCGCTACGCGTTGCGTGTCGAAAATACGGGAAAGCTCCTCCACTGCTGTCAAGTACAGCAGTCCGTTGCCCTCCAGCTTAGGAGAATTGCCGAGTGGAATTGTGCGTTTGATGAGTTGGGCGTATAATTCCGGTTCGGTGAGTTCACGCTCAAAGCTTGCATTTGCCAGCTGCTTAATCAACGCCAATGCACCTGCTACGTGCGGAGTAGCCATCGAAGTTCCGCTAAAGGTCGCATATTTTCCGCCCGGAACGGTGGACAAAATATCTTCTCCTGGCGCAACCAAATCCACCTCATTATTAGAATTACTGAATTCTGAGGCATGTCTGTCAAAGTTGATAGCACCTACGCTGATTACTTCATTATAGCAGCCGGGGTAGCCGAGCTCGTCCGTTCTATCGTCACCGTCTCCTTCATTTCCAGCTGCACAGATGACCAGGATTTGGCTGGCTACAGCCTTTTTTACTGCTTCATGAAGCTCAGGCACATCCTCAGGGCCGCCAAGCGACATCGAGATGATGTCTGCCTTTTGCTCAATCGCATAATAGATACCTTGGATAATCCATTCATATTGACCGGAACCCTGCTTGTTTAGCACTTTGATGATGAGCAGATCCGCCTCCGGGGCGACACCTACGACACCATCCTCATTTTCCGCTGCCGCAATGGTTCCTGCCACATGTGTACCGTGACCGTTGTAATCCTTGAAAATTTCCGGATCACCTTCATCATCATCCGTGAAATTGCGGCCACCAATAATGCGTGCCTTCAGATCCGGATGGTCCGAATCACAGCCCGTGTCCAGCACCGCTACCTTTACTCCTCGGCCTCGAGTCTGGTTCCATACCGCAGGAGCCTGGATCAGCTCCACCCCTCGCGGTATTTCATTCACTTGTTGCTCCTGCTTGATCACTTGGTAAGGAATGATATGCACTTTACGTTCCATCTTATTCCCTCCTTCATGGATTCAATCGGAAACCATCCGTCTTTGAAACTTTGAAAACCTCTACTGTGTTCGAGGTTACTATATTCTAGCAATTTTCGAAAAGTTTGAACATCCCAATTTGCTTATTTTTGCAAAAAAATACAGACATCAACCAATTCAATTGGAAAATGTCTGCTCTAGTATCTCTATGAGCTTTATGCTGATTCCGCTTGTAACTCAGCCTTTGATAACAGCGATTTGTGTTGCCATTTCCGGCCTTTCCAGCGTAAATAGTGAAAAATACCTCGTACCCATTCATCGCATGCATGTGCAATCCACACACCCAGCACACCATATCCCATATGAATGCCTAGCACATATGCTAACGGGATTTTAATCCCCCACATTGAAATGATGGCCATCATTAACGGGAACTGAACATCTCCTGCTGCTCGCAAGGAGTTAATGACCACGTGGTTAAACACACGGCCCGGCTCTAGCAATATACAGAACAACAAAATCGCTGCCCCTAATTGAATGATCGCTGGCTCATCCGTAAAGATTGCCATCACTTCATATCGGAAAAAGGATACAGCCACGATCACAGCAATCGTAATCACTAGTGACCATTTCAGGCTACGTAAAAGTTGATGATATGCTTTTTCCTTGTCTCCAGCTCCAATCAGGCGAGCCACAATAATTTCGGTTCCCTCGCCGACGGCCATTCCAAATACCATAAAAAAATACACAATCGTATTCGTATAGAAATGAGTCGCAATCGCTGTTGTACCCATAAAGCTGACAAATCGGGTCACCATCATTTGACTAAGCTGATAAGAAAGCCATTCCAGCCCGGCAGGAATACCAATTTTGAGGATCGCCACCAGCTTGCTCCATTGAAGCTGTACATAATATTGGATACGAATCGGCGCACTTATACGTTTGTACAGCAGGATAAAAATCCACACACATGCTATGACGCGGCTAATAACCGTTGAAATCGCTGCTCCCGCCACTCCCATTTGTGGCAGACCAAACCAGCCGTATATGAGCAATGCATTCCCCACAACATGCAATATATTCATGCCGATGCCTACGATCATCGTATCTTTGGTAAAACCATGCGAGCGAATGACCGGCCCTGCGGTTAGCATAAGGGCTTCCAGAAACAGCGAACCCCCTGCCAGCATCATATAGATTTCTGCATTTTCCTTGATTGTCGGAGTAATATGGTAGAAGGATAATAAAAAATCCCGGCTTACGATAAACATCAAACTTAGCGCCAGGCCAAATACCAGATTAAAGGTTAGTGCCGATGCGGTAACACGGCTTGCGTCCACATGCTTTTGCGCACCCAATAACTGAGCAATGATCACACCTACTCCAAGACCAAGCAGATTGAAGAGTATAATCGTAAATTCAATCAACTGTCTGGATACACCGACAGCCGATACAACCTCATCTGAAACATGGCTCAGCATGAATGTATCCACGCTACCCATCAAAATATGAAACAGCATTTCTATGAAGATCGGCCAAGTAATTGCGAAAACCGTCATCGTTTTGACGGCCTGCGCTTGCTTGGAGCCACTTTCCTGCGACAATGACATACTTCTGTATTCCTCCGCTCCCGTATGTAAAATCAAAATTTGCTCATCATTTTTTGATAACGCTTACTCATTCATAAAAAGTCATATGTTTTTTAGCATTTTTATAATATTCCAAGCGATCCTGCAATTGTCCTGTGTGGAATTCGAACTTATGTCCATCTGGATCTGTAAAATAGACTGATCTTTTATCCTGTTCATTCCGCTCCCGTCCAGGCAATATGGTGACATTAAGTGTTCTCAGCTTGTTAAGCATACTTTCAAAATCCGCTTCCGCTACCGAAAATGCAATATACGTGTAGGAATGATGAATTTCATTTCTCGGAATATCCTCTTCCACATTGAGAGCCAACCACATTCCTAGACAATCCAGATAAGCCAGCTTACGTCCTTTAACGAGTAGTTTTCCATCTAGTACATTCTGATAGAATTGTATAGACTTCTCCAAATTAGACACTGAAAAGCAAATGTGATTCCATCCTTGTATATTCATGCTTTCTATTCCTTTCAGCGAACCCTGTTCAGCCAGTAGTTCCACGCTTCTGTATATTGGCCTAAATCTCCCGGATGATGGCGAATGCAGGTAGCTATACGAAAGTATAATCCCTGTAACACTTCCCTGTTCAGCTCATATTCCCCTGTCATCTCTGGCCTAAGCGTCTCTACCGCTGGCAAAATGGTATCGACGGTCAGCCTATCCGGTGAAGAACAAAAGGCGTATATCAAATCATACAGAGGCTCTCCCACTACTGGATCAGGATCAATAATACCTGTCAATGTACCATTTTCGGCAAACACAAAATTATGTACTCCGAAATCGCCATGAAGCAAATATTTAAGATTCCGTTGCGGCGATCCGGCCACAAGAGTATGGACGAACCGATGATTCTCTGGGGGTAAAACGTCTTGTATAATCTTTTCGGATTCTTTTGTTCTGTGAAGCAGAAAATCTCTCCAATCCACAAACGGATGATCCGAATAACCATACTCGCGTTCTTCTCCAAGGGATTTGTAGTGTGCAATGACTTCTGTCGCCAGACTGAGCAGCAAATCACCCTTATTTCCTTCACTATATTGCTTAGTGAACCCTGGCTTGAACGCATATACCAAATAACGATGCAGGGAATCTACATAAATCACTCGAGATAGCTTCTCAATCTGTGCATAGGTAAGTAAAAATTCTGCCTCTGCTTTTACAATCGCGGGATCATTTTGCTTAATTACATATCGTGGTCTGGTACCGTCCATAATAACAACCACTTCACTCGAAGTTCCACCAGTCAGCGGTTTGAGATTTTGCATATGGCTTTCAAGCACGCCTGCTTCATAAAGCTCATTCAGGATGAATTGAATGTCCATGTAAAACCTCCCTATGCATCTGATCCATAAATAATGCGGCTGGCGCTTCGGATTGCTGATCTAGCCCACCTGTTCGCCAGCCGTTCTGTCTTAAAAATAGATTTTTTCATGCTCCGCATAGATTTCAAGCGCCCGCTCCATCTTATGGACATAGGTCTCATCCTGACTGGTACATAGAAAAGTGACGTGTCCGTCCTGCGGTTGACCCACTTTTACCGGGGATGCCAGCAAATTACGCTCGGACAGCACCTGTTTCAAGCGTTTGACCGTTCCGTGGCTCCCATCAATGAGCTGAATATGAGAAGGCAGCAGTTCTCTCAAAATTTCCTTATAGAATGGATAATGTGTACATCCCAATACGACCGTACCATAAATATCTAGGTTAAACGAAGACAGCTTATGGTTAAAATAATTGAACAATTCTGCTTGGTCAAAATTCAACTGTTCGCAATATTGTACTAGCTCCGGCAAAGGCAGTGAGTCCACACTTCCATGATCGTCAACTCTGGATACCAGTGCTGCATAACCAGATTGTTTTAAAGTCAACGGTGTCGCCAGCACCAGAACTCTTTTACCATTGGCTCGGTTCATCTCGACCGCTGGCTTCACTGCTGGTTCCATTCCGATAATCGGAAATTTATATTCCTTCCTTAGCTCTGCCACCGCGATACTTGTAGCCGTATTGCAGGCAATCACCAATGCCTTAATATCCTCTTTTAGAATCGTTTGTACCGAAGCCTTGACATAACCAAGCACCTCTTGGGGTGTTTTCGTTCCGTAAGGAACATGAAGCGTATCCGCCATGTAAACAAAATTTTCGTTTGGCAAACGTCTTAGCGCCTCAGACAATACTGTAATTCCACCCAATCCCGAATCAAAAAAACCTATCTTCAAGCTACTCACCTTTTTTCGTTCAACTATGGTGTTATATCTTGCTGGCACCATGTTCATTTCCTTCTTCGCCTATCCAAGCATTCTCTTCATTAGACTTTACATTTAAATTTTACCGCAAAAATGATATTTTGCAAAAGAAACACGCAAATTTTACAGTGTAAAAAATAAAGTAGCTGTTCAAAGTAAATTTAATATAGAAGTGTTGACAGATATTATCTTTATATTGTAATATTACGTGGTAACTTACTAACTAAACTTACTTATTCAACTTACTAAGGGGGAAATAAAATCATGTCTAAAGTATTATTTGTCAAAGCTAATGATCGTACAGCTGAAGAATCCGCAACAGTTAAATTGTATAACGCATTCGTGGAAAGCTACAAGTCTTCTCACCCATCTGATGAAATCACTGAGCTGGACCTGTTCTCCGTCGAACTTCCTTATCTAAACGCTAACATGATCAACGGTACGTTCAAATCCGCAAGAGGCATGGAGCTGAGTGCAGAAGAAGCTCGCCTGGCAAACATCGCTAATGGTTACCTGGATCAATTCTTGGCAGCAGACAAAGTCGTATTTGCTTTCCCACTCTGGAATATGACTATTCCAGCTGTACTGCACACATACATTGACTACCTGAACCAAGCTGGTAAAACATTCAAATACACTGCTGAAGGTCCTGTAGGTCTTGTAACTGACACTAAAGTAGCCCTGTTGAATGCAAGAGGCGGCGTCTATTCCGAAGGGCCTGCTGCTGCTGCTGAAATGTCTTTGAACTTCATGAGTAACATCTTAACCTTCTTCGGCGTAAAAGACATCGTGAAGGTTGTACTGGAAGGACATAACCAAGCTCCTGACCAAGCACAAGAGATCGTTGCTTCTGCCGTACAACGTGCAGTAGACGCAGCAAAATCGTTCTAATTATATATATGAAGAGAAGAGGATGTCCGCACCCTTTATGGGATGGATATCCTCTTTTTTTTGTTACAAAATATAAAAAACACGTACTTCCCTGATCTGTAATCAAGTAAGAAGCACGTGTCTGTATGAGCTTACTTCTGTTTAAGGAATGAACTGCTGCACGATTTTTACAACTTTACCGTCACGAAGCGTAACATGGTATGGAAATTGGCTGAGGTCCAGAACATCCTTTTTGGCAAAATCCTTCTCAAATTGTGCCAAAGGAATGGATTCGTTCCATTGCACGTCTGTATCTTCTATATTCCCTGTGTGATCATAAATCTGCACCTCTACCGAAGCATCTGGTGCAACCTGATACACGTCATTTTGCACGGAATTGTTTACGATGTAGTAGCCATCCGGCGCTCCGTCCAATCCTGTATTTCCTTCATGCTCCACAAATGCTTTGTCTGCTGCTGCGCCTTCGTACCATTCAATCGGATCTGCTGACAAATAAATTTGTCCATCGCGAATGTCCATTTGGTTTATATATACGGTCTCCTGATTTTCAGCATCTGCAACAGGTGTGTAGCCTTGTGCTGTTGCCCCTGCTGTCGTAATCAGCATCATCATCAAAGTCAATACGGTCCATTTCGAAGCTAATTTCATCATGTCTGATCTCTCCTTGCCGTTTGGGTATGTACACGGTGTCTGTAAGCTTCATTACCCTTGTGTACCTATCATAAACTTTGAACGGTTAAAAAGTGTATCAGATACATAAAAAATAAGTTACGATTTTTTAAGACTTGGTCTTAAAACTTGATGACATGTCCTATTTACCTTTGTTATTTTAGTAATCCCACCTGACGTGCCTGTTCCTCGGTGAGAATAAACTCTTCATTTTGCCATACCTCGTCCTCTTTGGTTACAGCAAACATCCCCATAATCTCTGTCCAGATTCCTTTGTCGGCGGCTTCCTTTTGTGTAATGATTATTTTCATTTGAATCCCTCTCTCTTTTTAGAATACGTGCAATGTGTGTAACCCACTGCGCAAATAGATGGTTTCTCCGATCGCTGCTGCAAACCCATCTGTCCGCTTCGTACTCAGCTTATCCTTGTCATCCTCATTTTTCATAAGTTTGTCTCAAAACAACAACCATCTAGTAAACTAGTACCGATGCTCAGCTAAAATGTAAATTTTTATAAAAATACCCAACTTCTATATGGAGTCACAGTGCCTGTCCTAAATTTACAAATGGGATAACTGTTCTGCTTATAACATATGTACCCTTTTCTTACCGAAATTATTCGTATCTTATTTATGATCTTAAAACTTCAGAATAATTTTGTAAGCAATGACCTTTCTTAGAAGTGACTAAGCGCTAAAATAAAAACGGCTGCAGGTTATCCTACGAGCCGTTTCTACTAATAAATTTTTATGCCTAGTTAATTCACCGAAACCATCAACATATGCAAATTCATTTTTTCTGTATAAACAAGTGGTTGCCAAAAGAAATAAAGCAGCGGAGAGGACGGAATTGTCTGAAGAAGCGGAGCGTTCGCCTTTGCCCCCGGATTTCTATCCTTGAACATACAACCAAGAAATCCGGGGGCAACAGCGATCGGAAGAATAATCCGTTCTCGTAGTGAACACAAGCCGCATACCGTCACTTTAGCACTCCGCATGATATAGAAGTTGCCCTATTTTTACACGGAAAAGTAAAAAGGCTGCACGCATACTGGTTTGGACACAGTTACTTGTTGTCCGGTGTAGGTTAAGCGACCGCTTGCTTTGTCCACTTTGAAGGTAACAATATTGTTGGTGTCGCGGTTAGCCACGAGCATATAGTCACCATTAGGTGTCAAAGCAAAATGACGCGGATGCTCGCCTTCGGCAGATACATGCTCAACCAAGCTCAACTTGCCAGTGGCTCCATCTACAGCGTATACCACGATGCTATCATGTCCACGGTTGGAACCGTACAGATAAGCGCCATCCTGTGAAATCGCAATTTCTGCAGTTGTGTTTTCGCCAGTAAAGTCAGACGGCAATGTCGGTACGCTCTCAAGCTCAGTAAGCTTGCCAGCTTCTGCATCATATGCGAAAGAAGTAATGGAAGAATCCACTTCATTAATAACAAAAGCAAATTTACCGTTCGGGTGGAACGTCAAGTGACGTGGGCCTGCACCTGCATGGGTTTTCGTTTCACCGTGCAGCACCAGTTGCCCTTTGCTGTCATCAATGGTATAAATACGGATCAGATCCAGTCCAAGATCTTGTACGAACAGGAAGCGGCCGTCCGGGCTAAAGAAACTGGAATGTGGATGTGGACTATCCTGACGCTCAGGATGCGCTCCTTTGCCCTCGTGCTGTTTTACATCCAGCAATTCACCGATACGCCCGTCCTCAGTCAGAGATACCAGTCCTACCATACCTCCGTGGTAGCTGACTACAATCAGGTAACGATCGGATGGATCACGTTGAATGTGGCATGTTGTGGAGCCTACGTTTTCCGCGCGATTCAGCAAAGTAAATGTGCCTTTAACCGGGTCAATTTCAAAAGCAGAGGCTTCGCCTACCTTCGCTCCTGCAGCGGAAGTCGTCTCGCCAATGGAATACAGCTTCCGATTTTTAACGTCTACATTTAGAAATGTAGGATTTTTCAAACCGGAGAACTCACCCTGTAGTGTCAGGGCTCCTGTCTGTTCATTAAAAGTATACGAATAAACTCCGTTACCTTCCAATTCGGCGTAAGAGCCTGCGAATACGAGCAATTTTTGTTGTGCTGTCATGGTTGTGTCCTCCTTGGATTAAAAAAATGACGGGCAATTGGAATGATTGCTCCTGTTACAGATACTGCTTTAAGAGGCGCGCTTCACCACAGGTTCTGTAGACAATGCTACATTTCCTGCTACGGCACGCGAGATCATGCATGAGGTTTCAGCCTGCTCTGCAAGGCGCAATGCTTGTTCGATTTGCGATTCTGTTGCATCGACGGACAATAGAACTCGTGGACGATGCACGATTCGGCGATATGTAAAAATGTTGTTCGTTACATCGACAATCCCTTCGGATTCCAGTGCCAGTGATGCCACCGGGAGACTGGCACGCTCCATCATCGCCGCCAAAGTAATCAGATAGCAGGTAGCAGCTGCACCGAGCAGCATTTCATCCGGATTGGTGCCCACACCAGGGCCTCCCATCTCAGCCGGAATCGAAATCGCTGTCCGCAACTGTCCGGCCTCAATACGCCCATCGCTGTTGCGTCCCCCGTTCCAGTCTGCCTTGAGCAGAAAGGTATGCTCCATTTCAGGTCACTCCTCTCTCTTGTATTATGAATCTTTACACAGGTGAATGTAAAGGTTAGTCAATCTCCTGATTTTTAGTTTCGGTACCCAGCAACCATACAGCAGCTGCTCCGATCAGGATCGCTACGAAAAAAATCGCAAAGATAGATGGTAACGCTATGTCTTGTCCTACGAGTATACCTACCACAAAAGGTCCGATCACGCCGCCAATACGTCCAAATGCAGCTGCCATACCCACACCGGTAGAACGAGCAGACGTTGGGTACAGCTCCGGGGTATAAGCATACATGGCTCCCCATGCACCGAGATTAAAGAAGGATAAGCAGATACCAGCAGCCAACAACATCCCTGCCGTTTCCGATGTTCCAAACCAAATAGCGGACACTGCCGTGAGCAACAAGTAGATGATCAGTACAAATTTGCGACCCAGCTTTTCAATCAGATAGGCAGCGGTAAAATAACCTGGTAATTGTGCAAGTGTCATGATTAGGACATACTCAAAGCTTTTAACCAGCTCAAATCCCTTCATAAACATCATGCTTGGCAACCACAGGAACATGCCATAATATGAAAATACAACTGTAAACCATAAAATCCACAGCATTAGCGTAGACTTGCGATGGGGTCCCGACCAAATCGAAGCCAATCGTGCACGCAGCGGAAGTTTGACGCTTTGCTGCTTATAACGCGGTGAATCATCAATAGCTCTGCGCAGATAAAGAGCGTACAGCGCAGGTACTGCGCCGAGAATAAATGCCATTTGCCAACCGTATTTCGGAATAACAAAATAAGCAATAAGAGCCGAAAGAATCCAGCCTGCCGCCCAAAAGCTTTCCAGCAGCACTACTGCTCTTCCTCGTTCTTTTACAGGCACTGATTCTGACACCAGCGTCGAAGCAACAGGCAATTCCCCGCCCAAGCCTGCACCAGCAATAAAACGCAACACCAACAGCATTCCGAGACCTGTCGCAAAAGCGGATAAGCCACTGGCAATGGAAAAGATCAACAGTGTCCACACTAATATAGCGCGTCTACCGTAACGATCTGCCAAAATCCCCGCCAAGGCGGCTCCAAACACCATTCCTATTGAATTCATCGCAGTCAGCAGACCAATCTGCTCTGATCCCAGATGCCACTCCTTAGCCAAAGCTGCCACTATAAATGAAAGCAGTCCCACATCCATAGCATCAAACAGCCAGCTAAGGCCTGCGCTAAATAGCAATTTTCTTTTTTTAGCTGGGGGTAATGAAGTTAATTCACTCATGATTCGCTCTCCCTTAAAAATGCATCGTATGTAGACGTATATTCAGGTGTCTTGTCACCTGTAGCCCAGCATCTATTGTACCGCAAGCTTCCTGAATCTGCGAGCTTTTTAATGCAAAAAAAACGGAAGATTGCCTACGGCAATTCTCCCGCCTTCTGGAACCTGTCAGTTACCGGTTTTGGACCAGACCGATGATCGTCACCATGAGCACCAGCAGCTGGATGAGTGTATCGTTACTCATTCCAATCGCCTCCATCCCATATGAGATACTCCTTCGGCCGTTTCCCCTCTCCCCGGATTATGACGCTTGTTCCCCAATACATACCTATGCAGGTGGCGGGAATCTTATGATCAATAATGGATACAAATCTTCATACATTTAAGGTTTAATCCAGGACCACTGTAAATCCATTTCCTGAATGCATTCACGGCTATCATGTTCATCATTGGCCACCAGTGGGGTCACCGGATAGATGCTCATACCACCTTGCTCATACGTGCGCAATAAGGGCAGCAGCTCATCAATGTTCTGGATCGACGGATCTAGCCATGAATCTATTTGGTCTGCTTCCAAAATAGCGGGCATCCGGCTGTCAAATTCACGTATATCCGTATTGGCCTGAACCGTCATCATCGTACAGGTGCGTAACGGCTCTTTTCTGCTATCCTGCCATATTTCATAGAGCCCAGCGACCGCAAACATTTTCTGTTCCGGCAGTACCACTCGGACGGCACACATGCGTTTGCCCAATTTTCGCCAATAATAAAAACCATTACAAGGAATAATACAGCGGCGGGTTTCCGCCATCTTCCGATAACTAGGATTTACCCGAACAGTATTCAGGTCTGCATTAACACAATCCTTACCCCAATAAGGAATAAATCCCCAGCGAAATTCATCAAGCACCCGTTCTCCATCCTGATGCAGCACAATTGGAACATGCTGGGTGGGACTCATGTTATAACGTGTTTTATAATAATACATCACACGTTGTATACCAAAATGATCCCTTACCTCATCCAAATCAGCCGATAACGAAAATCTTTTGCACATATGCAATTCATCCTTCCGCCTTTTTTTACCTATTGTGCGGATATACAAGGAAAAATATGCATAAGCGAGGATTTTACAAAAACCTGATGAGCAAAAAAATATATAGCAATATCCCCGCAGTCATGAAGCTACGGGGATAGATACTAACTTATATCGTTATTACTTCTTCTCTACAGCGTGGCCGCCAAATTCATTACGCAGCGCAGCAACTACTTTGCCGTTGAATGTATCAGCATCCAGCGAACGGTAGCGCATCAGCAAGGACAAGGCAATAACCGGAGTTGCTGCCTGAAGATCCAACGCTTCCTCAACAGTCCATTTACCTTCACCGGAAGAGTGCATAACCCCACGGATTTCATCCAAGTTTGCATCTTTAGAAAATGCGCGTTCAGTCAAGCCCATCAGCCAAGAGCGGATAACGGAACCGTTGTTCCACACACGCGCTACTTGTTCATAATCAAAGTCAAAGTTGCTTTTCTCCAGCACTTCAAAACCTTCACCGATGGAAGCCATCATACCGTATTCCACACCGTTATGAACCATTTTCAGGAAATGTCCGCTACCGGATTTACCAGCATACAAATATCCATTTTCCACCGCTGTATCGCGGAAAATCGGCTCAACAACCGCCCAAGCTTCTGGATCGCCACCGATCATGTAACAAGCGCCATTGCGTGCACCTTCCATCCCGCCGGAAGTTCCTGCATCCATAAAGCTGATACCATATTCTTTCAGACGAGCATGGCGAGCAATGGACTCTTTGTAATGAGAATTACCGCCTTCAATAATGATGTCCCCTTTGGACAACATTGGTTGAAGCTGATCCAGCACAGAATCAACAATTTGGTGAGGAACCATAATCCACAGCACTCTAGGGGATTGAGTTGCTTGTACAAGCTCTTCCAAAGTAGAAGCACCTGCAGCTCCATACTCCTTCATTTCTTGAATTGCGGCTGCATTGACGTCGTAAGCCACAACTTCATGCTTATGATCGATCAAGTTTTTACCAAGATTCAAACCCATTTTTCCCAAACCAATTAATCCTACTTGCATTATAAAGGCCTCCTGCCGTAGCAAAAATATATTTCTGTACAAACTTTTTTTGTTGGACTAAGCACGAACGACTGCTTTTTTAGAGCTTTCGGACTTTTCGTCCAACCACCATGTAAAGCCTTGTTCTTCCAACAATTGATCTGAAGCTTCTGGACCGTAAGAGCCTGCCGCATATGTGTGAAGCGGGACTTCGCCACGGGCAAAGGCTTCGAGTACGGGTTGAACCCACACCCATGAAAGCTCCACTTCATTCCAATGAGCAAAAAAGGTCGAATCGCCGCGCAGCGCATCAAAGATGAGGCGTTCATAAGCTTCTGGGACATCCTTGGCCTCGGAATGATAATTCATCAGAACCGTCTCCAGCTGACCATTGTTCAGCGGATCTCTACTGTTCAGACGGAGCGTTACCTTTTCATCCGGGTTAACATGAATGATCAGCAAGTTCGGATCGGTCGGCTGCCCTTGAGCAGCATAAGGATCTGTATTGTCCTTTTTGAATTCCACAACGATGCGAGTGGATTTTTCTTTCATGCGTTTGCCGGTACGAATATAGAACGGCACACCCGACCATTGTTCATTGTCAATCCAAAGGCGAGCTGAAATGAACGTATCATTTTGCGAATCAGGTCCAATGTCCGGCTCCTCTTTATAGGAAGGAACTGCTTTTCCGTTGATCTCACCTGCGGTATATTGTCCTCTAACCACGTTGGAAGCAATATCAGAAGGATCAAGGGCACGAAGCGCGTCCATCACCTTACTTTTTTCATCCCGCACCTGGTCAGCCGTAATATGTTCCGGCTTGTTCATAGCCGTCATCATCAACACCTGCAGCATGTGATTTTGTACCATATCACGAATAGCACCGGAGTGATCGTAGTATCCTGCTCGCTCCTCTACGCCTACAGTCTCAGAAGCGGTAATTTGCACATTGGCAATGTACTGGTTGTTCCAAACCCCTTGAAGCAATGGATTAGCAAATTTTAAAGCTTCCAGGTTTTGAACCATGGGCTTACCTAAGTAATGGTCAATACGATAAATCTCATCCTCAGCAAAGGTTCTGCTCAGGCGATCATTCAGCTCGCGTGCCGATTCCAAATCATGCCCAAATGGTTTTTCAATAATGAGTCGTTTCCAACCCTTTGTTTCAGCCAAACCACTTTCCCGAATATTGTGGGCAATCACATCAAAAAATTCCGGTGCCACCGATAAGTAAAACATGCGGTTCCCCGGAATTCCCAAGTCATTTTCACGTTGCTCAGCAAGCTGTAGCAGCTTTTTATAATCTTCCGGGTGGTTAACGTTCAATGCACAATAACGGAAAGCACTTAAGAACTGATCCATCTGTGCACGGTCATCATTCACATGTCTGGAAAAATCCTTAATAGATTGCTCTACATTACTTTGAAATTGTTCGTCCGCCACTTCACGACGCCCCATCCCAATTACAGAAAAGGAAGCCGGAATTTTACCTTCTACAAACAAATTATACAAGGCCGGGTAAATTTTGCGTTTAGCCAAATCCCCTGTCGCTCCAAATAAGACAAATGTCATTGAATCCATGAAATATTCCTTCTTCCCATTATAAAAGATGAGGTTATTAAAAGTTACCTGAGGAATTAACGTAACCCATAATACACCCAAAATAAGGGGCAAGTCAATCAAATTTTAGCGAAATCGTGAACATTCGATATATCCTGTAATGATAACGTTTTCTGTGGTATGATTGACGATAGGAAAGAGAAAAAACTGTTAAAATTGTCACAGTTGATACAATGCATTATAGTTACTATTGGTATACAGAGTTACTTTTAGTATACTGTTTAAAACAACAATGAAATTGAGGGGATTCAGATGAGCGACGACAGGCAGCCTAAGCTTTTGTGCGGTAAGGTGGAACAGTCCTTTCAGATCATCAGCAAAAAATGGACCGCTCTCATCATTCATACTTTGATGGAACATCCCAAACGATTTAGTGAAATTCAAGTTTCCATACCTGATCTTAGCAAACGCATGCTGAACGAGCGCATCAAGGAACTAGAGCTTTCCGGCCTAATCCTTCGCAATGTCATCACAGAGCGGCCTGTGCGGACCGAATATTCGCTGACACGTAAGGGTAAAGAGCTAGGTGATGCATTGAATGGTGTGGAGAGCTGGGCCGAAAGATGGCTCTAAACCGCTAACAGGAGATCGCCAATTACGCTCTCCTGTTATTGTGTTACTCCATGTGGATCATAATACAAGCAATAGGACGAAAATAATGGGACAACCGCGCAATAGCTCATGTTTTCAGATATGAGCCAGGAAAGGATGAGACCGATGGCATTTGGCATTACCCGGCAGGAACTGATGAGCTGGAAAAGAGAGGTCAGTCGTGGCGAGATTGCTTTTCTAACGCATTACTGGCTGGATGACCGCTTTCCAGGCATTACAACTGTCACCAAGGTGGGGTGCTCTGACTTGGATAAGCTGCGCTTATGGTGCAAGCATAACGGATTGGACCCCCAATATATACATCAGCGTCAGCCCTATCCTCATTTTGATCTCATCGGTAACAAACAGACGGAAATTTTACGCAAGTATGGCATGAGCGATCAATTAAGACGCTTCGAGCCTCATCTTCAACCAAGTACACGCCCAACGTTCTAAACCGCAGCTCTCAGAGTTGCGGTACTTTTGTTTTCATACCAGATAATACCTTGTGTATCCAGATCGCTGACATAGCTCCTTCTCCCATCGCAACCGTCGCTTGCTCGGCATGAGCCCCTAAGTCCCCGGCCACCCATACATTTTCCACGTTTGTCATTTTGCTGCGGGGATGCGTCTCAATATGCTTGTTGTGCAGCAGATGTACACCCAGTTGTTCCGCCAGCTCTGAATGAACATGGTTGCTTCCAAAGGCTAAGAACCCCCGCTCTGCTCCAATCACTTGCCCGTCAGCCAGCCGTACTCCTTCAAAACAGCCCGGTTGTCCCGTGATAATCTCAGAAATGGCTGCTTCCTTATATTCAATCCCTTTTTCCCGCAGCTTCACGATCAGCTCGTTCGGTACTTCTGAACGCTCATGATTGACATAGACAAGGTGATCGGTACGTGCTGACAAAATCAAGGCCATGGAAGCTCCCGCTTTGCCCGCCCCCATGACGACTGTACTGCGATCCTGAACCTCATACCCGTCACAGTCGGGGCACACATATACACTGTTGCCCAGGCAGGCTTGTAGCCCTTCCAGCTTTGGAAAGCGATCCGTCAGCCCTGTGGCCAATAGCAGCGTTTTTGACGTATATACTGCCCCTGCCTCCACTTCAATGTCAAAAAGCTCATCTCTCTTGGTCGCTTTTACCGCCTTGCCATCAACAAATTCAGTGCCAAGCTTCATGGCTTCACTACGTCCAAGCCCTCGTAGCTCTTCACCAGAAATCCCGTCAGGAAAGCCCAAAATATTATGATACTGATGGCACAGCGTAGATCGACCATAGCCCGAATCTATCACCAGCACCCGATGACTGCTGTATCTGCCCAATTGAATTGCTGCTTGCAATCCGGCGATTCCCCCACCGACAATAATGCAATCGTATTTCATGTCCTAATTCCTCCTTCAAATACGCGCAAATGCTAAACATCTGCCAAAAAAGCAATCACACTTATGTAAACTTCTCATCCAATTTCAAACATAATATCACCTACATACGGATGAATTAACCTCTCTTCTTCATATATCCAAATGGTTACATAACCAAAAAATGAAACGACAAACAGCACTACGGATAATCCGTAGCGCTGTATTCAGGTTAAACCTGAAAAATCATACTATTATGATCATTATTTAAATGTTTTTACGCGTTCTTCAATAGGTTGGAATTCCTTGTCACCTGGTTGGAATGTCGGTTTACCAAATGGCATTTCAGCAATCAGTTTCCAATGCTCAGGAATGTTCCATTCGTTTTTCACTTTTTCGTCGATCAAAGGATTATAGTGCTGAAGGGATGCACCCAGTCCTTCTTGCTCCAGAGCCGTCCATACAACCAGTTGCAGCATGCCGTTAGATTGGTTGGCCCAGATTGGGAAATTGTCCGCATACGCTTCAAATTGTTGTTGCAGACCAGCTATCACGTTGTTGTCTTCAAAAAACAACACTGTTCCGTAACCGCTGCGGAAACCGTTCATTTTCTCAGCAGTAGATTTGAATTGTTCTTCATTGCCTACCACTTCCCGCAAAATATCTTCTGTAATATTCCACAGTTTGTCATGATGCTCTCCGAGCAACACTACAGCCCGTGAAGTTTGGGAGTTGAAAGAGGTAGGTGTATACTTCACAGCTTCCTCTACGATCTCTTGAATCCGTTGGTCAGAAATTACTTGTTCTTTGCTAATGCCATAATAGGAGCGTCTGTCTTTCAGCGCTGTGAAGAAGTCTTTAGTCATTTTGTTACCTCCTGAGAAAAATTAATTACTTTTCGTAACTTAATATACATCCTACATATCTTGAAGTCAAGAGATTTCTTTTTAAATATTACCAGTTGGTTAAAAATTATACGCCGTCCTTATATTTTTTCTCACTGGAAGAGGTGTGCTTGGTTGCATCCTTGTCTCTCTCCTCCTGTCTTTCCATCTTTAAATCCTCTACGGGAATGGCATCTACCGTCTGTTCAATTTCAAAACGGTCAAACAAGCTTTCCTGCTCTGTCGGATACTGCTCTGCATGATCACGATTAATCGGCTGTTCCTGATGTTTAGACTCTGTTGTTCCTTTCCCCGTCTGGTCTTTTTGCTCATTCTTACCATGCAGATTATCTTCAAATGGGGTCATCTTTCTTCCCTCCCTATCGGATTGTGTCCACAGTATACTTTTACCTTTCAGGTTGGGGATTAAACGCAAAAAAGAGAAAATCTCCGAAAGATTTTCTCTACTCATGTTCTTATTAATAGTTGACTGGATTATTGCGAGCTGGATTTACGTGTACATTCATGAAAAAGATGAGGCTCCAGCTTCTCTCCCGCTACGAGCTTCTGCACCAGCTCTGTACCTGAGGCCGGAGTCATTTGACCATACCAATCCCCTTGCGGGTATACGATTACAACCGCCGCATCATGACAGCGCCCATTACAACGAGTTCTGGTTGTGTGAATATATGCTTCTGCATGTTGTTTACGAATTTCATCCCGAATTGCTTGGGTAACTTCTTCACCCTCATGTCGCATACATGTGCCTCCATTACAAATCAACACATGATGCTTCATAGGTTCTAAATCAAAAATAGCCATAGCTTCCCCTTTAATCAACAGTTGTTGGTTTTTAAATCAATGTTTATCTGGATAAAGAACAAGCTGTGCTTCCATCTGCCCGTCTTCAATCGTCAGCACGATAAATGAATATTCGTCTTCACCGCGTTTGTCCGTCGGAGACCCCGGATTAAGGACAAGCAGATTATCTATCTTTTTGACCACAGGAATATGAGAATGTCCAAAAATCAGGCAATCCAGCGTTTCTCCCTTAAACGTATTCAGTGCTATATTTTCTGTCGAGCCGCGCCAGCCGTGACCATGAACCATACCAATCCGCTTGCCTTGGGCTTCAACAATACGTTGATAGCCTAGACGCTCCACGATGTCGGTTCCATCATTGTTTCCGGCAATGCCTTGTACAGGCGCAAATTCAGCTAGACGTTCATATACGAACCAATCCGTCCAGTCTCCAGCATGGAGAATGAGGTCACTGTCTTTTAGCTCCTGTACAAGCCGACTAGGCAGCGTTTTGCTTCTATGTGGCATATGGGTGTCTGAAAGTACGATGATTTTCATATCAATTTCTCCTTACTGGCGTCTTTTACACGGATGAACTTTGTTGTCCAACCCGCTGTTTGAGAGCCTGCTCCAGATCTCGCAACGTAACGGTCTCGAAAAACGCCTGGATTTTCTGCTCTGCCACCGTATATAAACCATCCAATAAAGCGTCTATGTTCCTGCCAACCTCGCAATTATGATTGCTGTCGGTATGGATGGCGAACAGCGGGCCTTCATCCTTGGTCGCTTCATAGATCATTTTCAGATTGATGTTTGAACTCGACATGCTTAGACGAAAGCCGCGCGCTCCCGGTGACGAATCCACCAGACCAGCTTGCTTGAGTCGGCTCATAATTCTTCTCACAACTACCGGGTTTGTATTAATGCTGGAAGCAATAAGTGACGAAGTCATTCGCTCAGGTGCCCCTTCAGCCAGAAGAAGCAGACAATGGATACTAACGGAAAAATGGGTACTCATGTTAACCACCTTTATATGTGTGCCTCATTAAATGTTTGATAAAATGCATGTTTCCATCATACCACATTAGAGGCAGCGACACAGTGCTTACTACTCCTTACTCTGGAAAATAGTCATTTTCCGGGCGTACTCGCACTTTTAATTGGCGCACACTATATTCCAACTGCTTAATGATATCCTCCAGTTGACGACGGTCAAGTGCACTAAAGTCGGCTGCAGGCTTGGGTGCATTTTTCAAATCACGTATGGTTGCCTGCTGCTCCTGCCACTTGTCCATCAGGTCGGCTATATTGGCATAAAAGCGTTCATAATCCTTGATCACTTCATCCAGAAAGGCATCCACCTCATCCGGATCATAGCCGCGCATTTTATTTTTAAACTGTTTCTCATGAATGGAGAGCGCGTCCAGCTGAATGCCCAGTTGTTTAAACAACTGCTTTTGCTTATCCAGACGACGCTTCATATGTTCATCCATCGGTTTTCCCTCCTTAACACACTATTCTTTTTATATCACATTCTAGGCTGGGAATAAAAGTCTCTGCTGATTGCTCAGGTCTATGAACGGGTATAAAAGAGCATACACACCACTCATACAGACCATGAAGGGGAGAGATGATCATGAACCATTTGAACGATTCACAGCTTGCAGAGCTGAAACATATGTTACTGGAGCAGAAAAATG
The DNA here is from genome assembly GCF_025846815.2 of Paenibacillus sp. BT-177. Taxonomy (NCBI): domain Bacteria; kingdom Bacillati; phylum Bacillota; class Bacilli; order Caryophanales; family Paenibacillaceae; genus Paenibacillus; species Paenibacillus sp. BT-177. The sequence continues at coordinate 137,106 of NZ_JAOYTP010000004.1, forward strand.
ATTTAGAAAAACATTTTAAACAAAACGGTCAGGAAAACACACAATTGGGAGAAACACTGACAGATTCCACAGGTGAGCTCTCGTCCTATGATAACCACCCCGCCGATATAGGGACGGAAACCTTTGAACGTTCCCGTGATCTGGCGATTAATGAGTCGCTGGAAAACGAGCTGGAGCAGGTTAATGCGGCCCTGCAACGGATGCAGGATGGGACGTATGGAATATGTGTGGAGAGCGGGGAAGAAATTCCTTTTGAACGGTTGCAAGCCATTCCATATACAGCCTATACAGTCGAGCACACTCCAACACGAGAATTATCGAATGACCGTCCAATCGAGGAACAGGTTATGACTCCGCCGCCCAAAGGTGCAGGTGAGGTTCGCCAACGGAATGCAGGACGATTTGATGATGCACGCGCATGGGACGCGGTGGAAAAATACGGCACATCGAACTCGCCTGCGACAGCCGCCAAGCGTGATGTCACAGATTATGATGAAAATATGTAATGCTCGAATATCCCAAGATTCATTTAAAATCCCTATGTATTTGTGTATTTGTTCATCTAAAAAAGCAGCTTGTCCTTGGACCGGCTGCTTTTTTTTGTCTTCTGAGATTACGGTAATCCTGCTTATCCAATCTCTATCCGTTTACGACTGCGAGCTGATTCAATACAGGCGTCGATCACTTTCATATTACTAACCGCATCTTCTGGCTCATATGGCAAAGGAATACCGTCAAGCACGGCTTCGGCAAAAGCATCAGCTTGCAGTTCAAAAGAATTAAAACCCTTTAGACGTTCCTCACGCGTAACCGAACCAACGTGAACGAAAATTTGCGGTACGACAGAGGTTCTTTCCCAACCAAACATTTTGGGCATCGCAATCGTACCCTTGCTTCCGAGAATTTCCATATTGGAACGATTGGCTGCCCACATACCACAATCGAAAGTAAGGTTGACTCCACCCGGAAATTCCAGCAGACCGGAGGCCATCATATCAACGTTGTCATGCTCCGGGGAAAATAAAGCATGTACCGTCACTGCCTCCGGCTCCCGATCCAAATACATACGAGCGGCTGATATCGGGTACACGCCCACATCATATAACGAGCCGCCGCCCATGCTTTTATTAAAGCGTACATTATCTGCCTGATCGGTATTGTTAAATGTAAATGTGCAATGAATACCGCGAATGTCACCAATTTCCCCACTATTGATGATTTCCTTAATTCTTCGATGTTTGGGATGATAGCGATACATAAAAGCTTCCGCAAATGTCACTCGGGCACGGCGACATGCTTCAATCATGCGGCTTGTCCCGGCCGAGCTAAGCGAAGATGGTTTTTCACACAAAACATGCTTCCCGGCCTCCGCTGCCTTAATGGTCCACTCTTCATGCAGATGGTTTGGCAATGGTATATACACCGCTCCGATTTCGGGATCAGCCAACAGCTCTTCATAGCTTCCATAACTTCTCGGAATATCGAACTCCCGGGCGGCCTCAGCGGCTTTATCCGCATTACGACTAGCAATTCCAAGTACTTCTCCGCGTTCGGATTGCTGAATCGCCGGAATTACAGCGATTTTGGCGATCTCCGCCGTGCCTAAAATTCCCCATTTCAGCTTTCTACCCATCATTCTCATCCTTTCGTAGTTAGGAATAGTTGTCTTGTTCCGCTTTATGCAGCATACCTAAGCAACGGTCCAGATCAGCTTTGACCTGCTTTTTGTACAGTCGGGCTTTCTCCTCCCCATCGTCTGTAAAATGATAAAGCACAATCTCCTGAAAATCTACACGCGGGTCTGTTCCTTTTAATCGTTTGGTACGATAAAAAACACCTTCCTGAACCAGTTCATGCAGTGCCCGGTACACCTCGCTTTGAGGCGGAACATATCCGAAACTACTAAACTCATCTTTCATCGATTCGAGCATCTGATATCCATATCCGCGATGCCTCTCTACCATTGTGATCAGATAAATTTTGATAAAAGCCCGCTGGGATATCATAAACGCCATTTCACAACCTCCTCTACATCTTATTCAAGTCTCTTATCTTCCATTATAAACCACTCTGCGTCCATAGACTATTTCCTTTCATAAATATGAGAGTTTACGAGAACTCTCCGTCCCTTGAGACCTGCTTGAAGGTGACGAGAGCTATGGAATGAAGCATTATAGAGTAGTGTGCATAGCGCTGAGGAGTGATTTTATGGTTTTCTATTGTGAATTTTTCATATGTTGAAACAACATAATAACACTTAAAAAAGTATCCCTCGGCCTTCTTCTGAAAGCTTCGGGATACTTTTTGTGAAATAATGTAACTTTATCGCTGAATCAAGCTTGCTTTTGGAAGGCTGGCGGACTTCCAGCCGGGCGGGGACGAATCCGAAGCCCCACGATCCATTTGCCCAAAGGCAAATGTGCCAGCAACCATGTTCCAACAAGAGAAAAGATTATACAGAGAACGAATGAAGCCAGTGTACGAAGAACGTGACTCCAATCTGTAAACAACGTTCCATCAAAATAGTAGGTTACGCGCAGCATAAAGGCGTGCATCAGATATGCTCCATAGGACAACGTTCCCATGACGGTCAGCATCCGCGCCGCACGTCCTCCCTTGTGAGCAATCCACGTTGCTACCCGATAAGCTACAAAAATAGACGTGATGCAATATACAGCCATAACCGGACGCAGCAGAGACAAATAGTTAAAAGAAAGGACCGTACCTCGCGGCGTCTGGAACTGACCGATCATCTCATACAGCAAGTATCCTGTAATCACGATAAAGAGCGGCCAGTATATCAACTGCGCCTTGATAACCCAAGCATTCCAACGCTTGACATTCATCCCAGCTGCCGCTCCTAATATAAAATAAAAGAAAAAATAGATCACATTCCGGTCAGCGTATATGGTAAACCAAGAAGAAATGACGGGAAGCTGGAGCTGATCCATCACTTGATATACGGGTCCCACCGCCAACATAAGCAAAATATAGAGGACGCCGAATCCAGCCAATGCAGCGGGTCGCCATGTTGACGGCAGTAGCGCAGACAAACGACGTACAGCATAACGAAACACGGGAAATAACACATAACATTGGATAATCATAATGATGTACCACAGATGATAGCTGCTTTTCCCGTTCAACAGCTTCTGGAAAAAATCTAACGGGTGAATAAATCCTCCACCTTGGGCAAGCTGATTCCCCAACTCGTATAAAAGAGACCATATGATATAAGGAACAATAATGTCCATGAATCGTTTACGTAAAAACGTTCCATACTTTAAGGCCCCATCATAATTGTAAAATAACACCATTCCAGTAATGAACACAAACACAGGTACTGCAAATTTGGAACACAGCAGTAATAGGGTCATTACAACTCCGTCTTGGATGCGCGCCCCCGGCGCAACCGCATAGTGTGCGACGGAATGCTGAAGAACAACGGCTGCAAAAGCCAACCCTCTCAGCAAAGCGACTTCGGAAATTCTCTCTTTTTGACTCATGTCACTCTCCTGTTACATCTAGCAATTTATAAATCTATTATAACGACAATCCTGTAAAAATATATAGAGGGATAATGGTGCCAATGCCAAGCAAAGCATCATCTATCTTAGGTATATTCAATCAGTAGCTAGCACATAAAAGCAGCAGTCTCCTCACGGGGAGACTGCTGCTTTAGAAAACCTATAAAAGAGGACGGAGCCAAATTATTGTAAATTACGTTTCCACCAGCCATGTGATGGTTACAGGTTCCTTCTAGTATCTGTGTACGCATCTGTCCGCGTATCCGCCACCGTATCATCATATGTTCTGTAACGATCCGCATTCAGAGAACGGTTGGTGCGGAAAATATCGTATACATCCCGGTGGTGATCAGCGGAATCTACCAGAACCAAAATCTTGCCCTGATCGACGTATGTCTCGTATTGACGAGCATCATCTTCTGGAATGCCCAGTCCAACCAGTCCACCGACCAAGCCACCTGCTCCCGCTCCGACAGCTGCTCCCGTAAGGGTAGCCGCGATAGGTCCAGCAGCAAGAATAGGTCCAATACCCGGAATCGCCAGAGCCCCGATGCCTGCCAGCAAGCCAGCGACGCCGCCTACAACACCGCCGGTAGCCGCTCCTGTAGCCACGCCCTCTGGTGCTTTGGTGCCTGTCTCCTCACTAATCGTCCTGAGGTCGTCACGGTCACGTGTAATCACAGAAATTTCACTGCTTGGGATTCCTTTGCTCTGCAATTGTCCAATCGCACGAGATGCTTCTTGCTCGGTATCAAAAACACCAACAATTTTCTTTTCATTATAATCGTTTAAGTTATTAGCCATGATAGTTACCTCCCAATATGTTGTTGTTGTTGAGTGGTTCGTTTTTTTATTACCCCACTATCCTGACGTTTAAACGATTTTACAAAATTCGCAATGATGTCTACTTCAAGTTCGGCTTCCGATCATCGCTTAGGTTTTGCTCTGTTAGTCGCCACAGCTTCTAGTGGATCATCCGGCCAATAATGCTTGGGATATCTGCCTTTTAGGTCCTTTTTAACTTCAAAATAAGTCTCGCTCCAGAAGCTGGACAGGTCAGATGTCACTTGCACAGGTCGCTGGGCAGGTGATAATAAATGCAGCACAATCGGCACACGTCCACGTCCAATACGGGGCGTATCCTTCATGCCGAACAGTTCTTGTAGTCTCACTGCCAGCGAAGGTGCCTCAGGTTGCGAATAATCGACAGGAATACGAGAACCACTAGGTACACGTATATGCGTCGGTGCTTCCTGTTCAAGCTGCTGCCGCTGTTCCCAATTCAACCTGCCAAGCAGCAATTCGCTACTGTCCAGTCGTTGCAAATCAGCTAAATTTTTTGCTCCAAGTGCAAAAGGCAACAGCCACGATTCCAGTGAATCCAGTAGCGCAGATTCTGAGCTGTCTGGCCATTCCTCGGGTGCTGAGAAATGCATAAAAATCAAACGTGCCTGCAACTGAAGAGTTTGCCGATTCCAGGACAGCAGTTTGAGACCACGTTCCCGGACACCCTGCATTAAGGCAGCCGCGATTTCCTCTGCCGGAGGTCGCTCGTAAGACGTCTCCTTTAAGATGAGCGAGCCCAGCCGAATTACCTTGCGGGCTCTCACGGCTGAAACGGAGCTATCCCAATATACATTGGCTTGTTCCAGCAGTAAATCGCTGCAATGCTGGATCAGCTCTTGCAGTTCAATCGGTGCCGCCAACTGAATGGCACCATCTGCTCCCTCGTCGTCTACTTCGGCGGCGACGAGATAGGGCGAACGCGACATCCACTCCACTTGTCGGAGTCGCGCCCCCCGGCCGCCGCTGAGTAGAAAGCGGCCATCCCCTCTGCCCTGCGCGATCCGATCCGGATACGCGAAGGCCAGCAGCAGCCCGCAGGCCGCGGAGCCGTCAGGCTCGTCCTGCGCTGCGGCTGCGTCCGGCAGCATGGCTAGCAGCTGCCGACTCTCCTGCACGATACGTCGAATCACCGTATCGTCTGCCGCCCCCAGCAAGCTATGCGTACTGCGGGCGTGAGCCGCCTCGCGCAGAGCATCCAGCCGCGGGCGCAAATCCGTTCCGCCATGAGCACGGAACGGGTCCCGCTCTTGCAGCAGCGCCGCCAGACGGCTGGCAGTCGGAGCCAAGCCAAGGGCTGCTGCGCGCAGCAGCATGTGCCCGAGGCGCGGGTGGGTGCCCAAGGCGGATACCTCGCGCCCATGCGCGGTAATGCCGCCTGCTGTACCATCGGCCGCGGCCTCTAGGCAGCCAAGCTGACGCAGCAGACCTGTGGCCTGACGGTATGCCGCCTCAGGCGGGGCATCCAGCCAGGCCAGTTCGGCGGGTTCGTGCACGCCCCAGGTCGCCAGCTCCAGTGCAAGTGAGGCCAGATCGGCCGCCGCGATTTCCGGGCGGCTGGCATCTGGGAGCGCGGCATGCTCCTGCGCGCTCCACAGCCGGTAGCACACGCCCGGCTGAAGACGGCCCGCCCGTCCGCGCCGCTGGTCGGCGGAGGCCTTGGACACCTTGACGGTGGTCAAACGGCTCATGCCAGTTCGCGCGGAAAATACCGATTCCCGTGACAGCCCGCTATCAATTACCACCGTGATCCCGGCGATGGTCAAGCTGGATTCGGCAATTGAGGTGGCCAATACCACCTTTCGGCTGCCCGGAACCGACGGGCGTAGTGCCTCGTCCTGCTGCTCCAGCTTCATGCTGCCATACAGTGGAATGATTTTGACGTAGGCCGGTAAATTTCTGGACGTCAGCTCTCGTTCCGTTCTATGAATTTCTCTAGCCCCTGGTAAAAACACCAACAGATCGCCTTCATGAGCATGAAGCGCCTTTTCTACGATCTCCGCTGCAAAGGATTCTAATGAGGTTGACGAAGGCTTGGGCATATACAAGGTTTCTACCGGAAACACGGTGCCTGGACATTCCAGTAAGGGTGCATCTCCTAACAATCTGCATACAGGCTCTGCCTCCAGGGTGGCAGACATGATTAATATTTTCAAATCCGGTCGCAGCAGCGCCTGGCTTTGCAGGGCAAGTGCCAAGCCCAAATCTGCATGCAGGCTGCGCTCGTGATACTCATCAAAAATAATCAGACCGACTCCCTCCAAAGCCTGATCATGTTGCAGCATCCGGGTCAGCACACCCTCCGTAACCACTTCAATCCGCGTGCTTGGCCCTATCTTGGTATCCATACGAACGCGGTAACCCACGGTCTTCCCGGTGGACTCACCCAGTGCTTTCGCCATTTGTGCTGCTGCCGCACGCGCTGCCAAACGTCGCGGCTCCAGCATAATTATCTTTTGCCCTGCCAGCCACGGCTCATGCAACAGTTCTAATGGTGTTACTGTTGTTTTCCCCGCTCCCGGCTGTGCAATCAGTACCGCCGCTGAATGGGATAGTAACGCATGTTTAAGCTCGGGGATGACTTGCATAATAGGCAACTGTTTATCTGTCAATGAAATCTCTCCAATGATACGCTTGTGGCGTAGAATCTAAGTTTGAATTTCTTTATTATTCTGAATTTTTCACTACCTGTAATTATTGAAAAACGAGTAAAAAATGTTAAGCTGGTCCCCAGTACAGGGATTTCACCTCGACCTGTTGTGCCTAAGTTTTCTAAATCTATTATACAGATATTTAAATTTCCGTCTGGTCATCGCAAGTATGCATACTTTCTGGTGCTAGCTCCTATACCTGTCGAGATGCACTCGCGCCAAGATCGTTTTATAATATGGTTAATAAGGATTGCTGAAGGACGGAATATAGAAACACGGGATACAGAATCGAGGTAACTTTCGTATGGAATTACAAACTCAACCCATTAGAGGACGTTTTGCCCCAACACCATCGGGATGGATACACTTAGGAAATGCTCGCACCGCCTTATTATCCTGGCTGCATGTTCGTTCCCTGGGCGGAACCTATATTTTACGTATGGAAGATATTGATATGACGCGAGCTCGCAGCACATTGGCGCAAGGAATTATGGAGGATTTGCGCTGGATCGGGCTGGATTGGGACGAAGGACCCGATATTGGCGGTCCCTACGGTCCTTACACTCAAAGCCAGCGGCTTGAAAGCTTCCAATCTGCATTGGAGAAACTTCAGGGGCAAGATTTACTGTATCCTTGTTTTTGCAGTCGGGCAGACATTATGGCTGCCGCCCATGCTCCGCACGGACTGTCTGGTGAAGGACCCGCATATTCAGGGGCATGTCGTAATCTTAGCTCTCATGAAGCCCTGGCTAAAGCACAGCATAAACTCCCTTCACTTCGTTTTAAAGTACCGCAACATCCAGATGCTATTATTTCTTTTCATGATCAGGTAGCTGGTCACGTATCCTTCGCTGCAGCGGAGGGGGGCGATTTTATCATCAAACGGGCAGACGGCATGTTTTCCTATCAGCTTGCCGTCGTCGTCGATGATGCGGATATGCATATGACCGATGTGCTGCGCGGCTATGATCTTCTTGATTCGACTCCCCGCCAGCTATTGTTATACCAAGCTCTCGGCTTGCAGCCGCCGCGTTTTGCACATGTTCCCCTTGTCCTGGGTCCGGATGGACGAAGACTGGCCAAGCGACATGGTGGCGTAGCACTCCGAGCCATGCGCCGGCAAGGAGTTACACCGGAAGCCGTCATTGGCTGGCTCGCCTACTTTTCCGGGCTGCTGGATACTCCCGAGCCTGTGAAGGCTGTGGATTTAATCGATGGCTTTCATTTGGACAAACTGCCCAAAGAACCCGTCATCCTAACGAAGCAATGCCTCATGAAATTATCTGCACTGCAACGGTAATGGGACAAAGCACGGAAAGCAAAATGTACGGGCAAGGGCATTCAGCCCTTGGCTCCTTTCGCTTCTATTCCTCCAGTCGCTGACGCACAGCAGACTCATATTCATAAAATACAGACGACGTATTCAGCCCTCTTTCCTCCAGCAGCATCCGAAGACGAAGCGATTTTTCAGTCAGCCTGCGACTGATCCGCTTTTGCTCTCCTGCCTCATGGCAAGCGTGAAGCAAGTCACGTAGCTGGACACATTCCTTTTGCAGCTGTAGCTCTTCTGGTAAAATGCCAGCATTTTTCAACAGCTTATATGACATCCGAAGCTCCTCTGGAACATGTGACAAATCCTCAATCACCAGTGGCTTGCCCGCTCCCGGCAAATGATCAAATTCACCTTTAGCCATCGCCTCGGCAATCTTCTGCTCTGCCATTCTAGAGAACATTTTCATCCACTCCTTGTATTAAGCATCCTATGTACAATCTATATTAAATAAACCTGGAGTCCTTTGCCACTGTAGCTTACATATTATGAGGTTGTCCTGTATTTCTGTAGGAGAGTGATGGTTATTCTTCGTTTCCAAGCAACTGACATACTTGTTTTCTATATTTTTTGGCCTTGCGTGTTCCATGAATGAGATTGGATAAGCGGCTAGCAGGAATATGATAGGTCTCACAAAAAGTTCTCTGATCCATTTGAATTTCAACTAGCTTTTGTTTGATTTTCCATCCGAAAGGGGTTACAGGATTTCGTTTGTTCAACAGCGTTACCACCTCTTCATAGTATAGAATTTAGGATCTTTATTGGAGTTTGGAGTTTGGAGTTTAGGGGTTAGTATTATGACTTCAGCAGCACGTCATGCACTCATTTGTTAGGATTTCATTTTGTATATTTGGCATTAAATAAATAAAATGTTTAACAATGTTGACATGACTAATTCATTTCCCCATGTGCATTCTCACTAGTAAATGATATAGAGGTCCCTTGCAAAAACTCTGTTTGATCTTTTAATAACATGAAAAATCCCCTGATGTTGATGCAATCAAGGGATACCTAGGTTCATTTTTCTCGTTTTGATAATGCGAAGTTGATTATTCCTCCAAACACAATTCCTATAAAAATTGCATAGATGCCCATAATGTTTATCTTATAACCCAAAGCGTAAAATAACCCTATACCTATTGCGTAGCTCAACAAAATCGTTGCAAAACGCTTTAGAAACTTACTCATGAAAATCCTCATAAGCAACTCCCCAGTTATTTTATACTTCAACCATAGTAATGTTAGTTAATTATTGCATAAAAGTAAGGGGGAATTTGTCGGATAAGGAATTCTTTAAAAAGAAATTTGCACTATTTACTGCTGGGCGGTTCACGAAACAAGACTTCTTTTTTCATATCTTCCAAGCACTTACAGGGAGTGCGACAATGACAGATAAACCACGTAACTGGCAAAAAGATATATTTCAATCCACGCACTCATATAGAGTGCGACAGCGAAAATGTAGGAATTAATACCCTAACGGTATCAATTCCATATATTTTCGAAAAAAACGATGCTTAAAAAGCTTGAATCGACTATTGACTTCTAACGATAAAATGAATATAAATCCATTTCGACAAATTTCGAGGTGCGAAGGATCTGGGGTTTTTATGTGAGCTTCACATTTGCACCGTAAGTAAGAATACACTTAAGATACCACAAAACATCTCTCTATCCCAGATATTGCTCCATTTTCTAAAACAATAACGACTCTGCCCCGTCAATCACAATTTGTGCGCCAGTGATGTGACGCGAATGATCAGATGCCAAGAATGTCACCAAATCAGCAACCTGCTCGGGTTGCCCCGGTCCATCTGCCAACGGCTGATCTCCTTCAGGAAATTGCACAGGGATGGTAATCTGCTTTAACCCTTCTGATTTCTCCGTGGTTTCATCAATATTCGTCGAAATAGCCCCTGGATAGATGACATTGACACGAATACGGAACTTGGCCAGCTCCAGGGCTGCCATTTTAGCAAAACCGGTTTGACCTGCCTTTGATGTGCTGTAGGCTGACATCCCAAAGCTGGTAAAACGCTGATTTCCATTAATCGAGCTTGTAATGATAATGCTGCCGCCACCGTTCTTTTTCAAATGTGGTATTGTGTACTTCACCGTCAGGAAGGTTCCATCCAGATTCGTTGACAATGTTTGCCGCCAATCCTCAATGCTCAGCTCCTCGATCGGTCCGACGACCCCGTTAATCCCCGCATTGGCAAAAATGATATGCAGTCCGCCAAACAATTCAACCGCTTCCAGAACTGCTTTTTCCACACGCACCGGATCGGCAATGTCCACGTCAAAAGCCCGGGCTGCCCCTTCACGTATGGCATTAATTTCTCTTTCCGTCTCCAAAATACGATCATTACTTACGTCAAAAAGAGCGACATTTGCTCCTTCTCTAGCCATTTGAATGGCCGTTGCCTTACCAATGCCAGAGCCAGCCCCCGTAATTAGAGCAGTTTTACCTTCAAACCGTGCGCCTCCTGCATATGTGTAGCTCATATGTATCGCTCCCTTTCAATAATCTGTATAATCACAAGATTACCCAAAAGGGTACACTTTATAATCACCATTTTTGCGCATTTTTTGCTGTTCCGTTGCGATATTCAGGAAAAGATCGAATATTTCGTGCATTAGTACTTCTTTTCTTCTTCTCTCTCGCTACATTCCGTAAATATCTTGCCTATTCGTAATTTTCTATAGATTGATCAAAAAAAGGACGTTCTACAACCATAAATAATGGATGCATACGTCCTTTGGCTTATTCATTTACCACTGCAGCTCAATAAATGCAGCATCATCATCAAGTCCCCCGGTATGAGACGCATCGAGCAATACCTGTATTTGCTCATCAGGGACAGGCTCGCGAATAGGATCTAAATCGGACAACCCGTCCGTATATACCTGTAATCTCATCGGCATATCAGCGGGAATGCTTCTTTCGTACCAATGCGGCTTCCCTCCAATCGGCCCACGATTTGTAGACCAACGCTCCGCAGTAGAGAAGGTATGATCAAACAGTTCGCTGATTTCTTCCGCACCGTTCCACAATCGCAAACGTGAATCTCCTTGCCAGGCAAGTCGGAGACGACCACGGGTACCTCGTTTCGGCAGTTCGATTTTACCGCAAATATACATGGACTGGCTTCCCTGACGACGTTTATCTTCCAGTACTGAACGCATTAAGCCTGATTCGTGATCCAGAGGCTGCCGATCCAGTTCCTCAGTAGCTGCACCTGCCAGACGCTCAAGATACTCCTTCAATTGATTAGCAGACAGATCCTGCCTCTGTTCCATCCAATCCAGTAAAGAAGACCCTAGATAGCGGGCTGCAAAATCTCCTCGGTAACTGAGCCCGACACCATCACACAAGACAAAACAACAGACAGATTTATGAATACGTACTGCGGCAAAATCCTGTCCGCTTTCCCCCATGCTGGCAGATTCAGCAGACCTTCCATAGCCATAACGACACATAAAGCGACTGTGATGAGATGATAAAGGCTGATCGCCTGTCTGAGAGCTTATGTAAGCAAATTGCTGAGTCAGCCTTGCATTCAATCCTTTTTTTTTGCTCGTGGGGAGCAGGGACAGCAGTGGATTCATGCTTTTACCTCCTTACCGTACAGGCGTTGCAGCTGACATTTGAAAACCAATGGACACCAGTTCCGCACAGGTTCCAGGTAGCATCATAATGGCTCCTTCACCTAACTGATAATCTGCCTCAAACAGCATTTCCCGATAACTTTCAGGAAGTACAGAAGACATATTACGTAATTTCACAGCATGTTCATCCTGCAACGGCGTATTATGCGTCAGCCCTTTCCAGCGACGTGGGTCCTGAATAGGCGTTTCCAGCAACCTGTCGGATAAAAATATATTTTCCACCAGTACATTGCCGTCTGGTACACTCATGTTCATAATGCGCTTCGCAATCGGTTCCGGATCATCGCCTGTGGAAACACCATCTGTCATATGGCAGACCAAAGGTGCAGGACAATCCTGCATCCCTGGTAATTCCGCCTGCAAAATACGTTCAGCTTGCAAGAAGGCTTTTGCTGAATCTGAGAATCGTTTGGGTGTCAAATCAGGCAACGAACCAATGGCCGCAATTTCATCAATTCCCTTGACACCATTCAGCAGGTCATACACGTCGTCACTATAAGCCAAAATTGCAATCCGATAGCGCGCAGTCAACCGATTTCCCTTGGTCGATCGGAAAACCATCTGTCGAATCGCTAGCGATATAGCTTCATATACAACGTCAATACGCCGTCGCCCTTCCATCAGCATGTTCATCGACGCGCTGATGTCAATCAGGTAAATGATCAGGGCGGGAGTACGTTGTGAAGCCTGTATTGTATAGTTCATGTTTTGTACATGCTCCCCTCAGTTACCTTCGATCTGTCTCTGTTTCCTAATCTATCATTCTTCCATATATAAACATATGAAACATCAAATTTTAGGCAGTCTAAAATTCGTATCTCCTAAAAAGTTATAAATAGAGGAAGCCCGATAGCCCACTTCACCTACTGAACGATAATAAGAAGGATTACTGTCATATAATGCTCTAAACCGTTTGGCAAAGCTCTTTGCCTTCGTCGTGCTTCCACCTTCCTGAGAAGCATACGCCTTGTTGTACAAGGAAATAAGCTGGAGAACATTCTCCTTGTTACGTGCCTGTATAGCGTCTTTTCGCTTTTTTTCCGCCTCAGCTGCTGCTTTACGAGCTGCTTCTTCCTTGGCGGCACGAGCTTCCTGCTCCTTTTTCAAGGCCAGGTATTTTTCATACTTTGCCTGTTGATCATATGCTTTTTGCTTCGCCAACTTGGCAGCAGCCTGCTTGTTTTGTTCCTTTTGGGCGAGATAAGCTTCATATTTAACCTGTTGAGCGATCAGAGCTTGTTGTTTCTTTTGCTCTTCCTGTTGCTTTTGAGCAGCAAGAGCCTGTTGTTTGGCCTGCTGTTCAGCTTCCTGCCGTTGTTTCTCCGTTAGCGATTTTTGAGCGGCCTCCTGCTCAGCTGCCAACTTTTCCTCGGCCGCTTTTGCAGCCTTCAATGCCTCTTCTTGCTTTGTAGCCTCGATTTGTCGCTGATTAGACTGATCTGCAAGAATACTCACAGTTGGGATTCCGGCTGCCAAAAGAACAACTGCGGCCGAAGCTGTAACGATAAACATTTTGGAGCGATACCAGGCTTTCGATTTTTCAGGTTGCTCTGGCATCTTGGGATTCAGCTGCTCCTCCAGTCCTGTAATCGCAGCCGACACCTCCACATGCAAAGGACTGCCGTCTTCTACAAAGTGATACAACGAACGATAGACTTCCAACGCTGCAGCAGGTTTGTTCTGCTGCTCCAGCTCACGCGCCTGTCGAAACAGCTTGTCCGTTACTCCACGCTCTCCCTGCTCTAGGACCTCCTGATTTAGCAATGCAGCCTGTTCAGCTTTGAGCGGTGCAGGGGTTGCCAAAGAGGATACCGTTTCACTTGAGGGCCCCGCCGCCGCCGATTCTATTGTTTCTGTCACAGCTGGCTCAGTTTCTATAGTCTCAACAGGAATTTCCTGCTCAGTAACCGCATTAAGTACAACCAACCATTCGCCAAAGGTAGGACAACTACTTAAATCCTGACTATCCCAGGCACGACTAAATAGTTCTACCACCTTGCTGCCCCAACGGGATTCAAGCGATTTCCGTAAAATAAAATAACGTTCGCAAGGCGTCTGCATTTCATGCTGATCAAAATAACTTTCGCCCCACGCTTTATCGACCACCACACGGTCAGACCAGCCTAGCATCTCCCCAATAATGATAGCCCCTGCAAAACGGTCTGCATATGCACTCCATAACCCGCTGTGAACGGTACGATGTGCAGCATACCCTGGCGATCCTGCCAATAGTGCATCTGGACGATCCATTTTGGTGCTATACATTTGCTCCACGTCTACCAATTCGACAGCTGACGTGCCTTCAGGCAGTTCCACTTCAGAAAAAAACGGAAGCATAACATTAGGCGCCGATAAATCACAGTGAGCCAATCCTTTTTGCTCCATCGCTGAACCGATCCCTGCCAGTGCTCTGGCTAAAGCCAGACTATCGGAAGCCTCAAGCTGACGCTGATCTGTGAGACAATCGAACCATGTCATACCATGAACCCATGGCATCAGCACCGCGTACAGCAAATCAGGCTGCTCAGCGATCAGACTTCCGTTTCTTTCTGGAGTGAGCACATCACGCTTGCATACCTGCAAACCGGGAATATCCCCGTATGTTTCCATATGCTCAGATTGATAAACCATAGCCGGGATGCGGAACTTCGGAAAAAACACTTTAAGGGCTTTCGCCTCATGCGGTGCTCCGTTTTTGGCAATCAGCTGGTATACAATTCCCTGCCTCCCTGCTTGTGCATAGGCTAAACCGGGTGCAGCGGGATGTCGTCCAACCACATAAGCTGTGCCGTTTATGATCAATTCGTCTCCCGGATTCGGTTGAAAAGACATGAAACATCCCTCTCCTTATATCGTTCAGTATGCTAGTTTTCCTCACCTTATTATATACGTCTATGGATGGCAAGAAAACCGGGTATCCGAAGATCGCCCGGTTTTTCCTGTACAATCTGTGCCAAACCGTGAGGAATGGGTTCACATATTGCTTCTTTATAGAGTGATATATGATAAGTTAATGCCGATCAGGCATGACAACTTATTTTGCTTGGTCAACCGTACGGAATTTGTTAGCGATAGCTGTCAATTCTTGGCTAATGCTATTCAAAGTCGTTACGAAAGCTTGCATTTGTTTGCTAGCTTCTTGGAACTCTTGGAAAAAGCGTTGTTTAGTCATACCTTCCCATTGACCTTCCATACCGGAGATGGATTGAGTCAAGCTAGAAACGATCTGCTGGCTTTGCTCACCACTTTGTTTAAATTGGTTAGCTACCTGATCAACCTGTTCTGGGGTAATTAAAATGCGTCCTGCCATTTTTTGCGTCCTCCTTGATGATAAAAAATGTTTTTGTTTAGCTGGTTCAAATTGTACTATGGCTATTTAATTCCCTACAAAAGGCAAAGGACCTAATTGCAATAATCCCACTTTTTAACTAGAAAACAGCATCTAACAGTACAATCTTAATAAAACAACCACCTAATAAGTCCCATATTAGTCCCATAAAACCGGGAATGATATAACAAATTCATATGGATTTACAAGTCGATCCAGATCATCTCGGAACGATCCGAACTAAGCGACAGGCTGATCTCTTGCTATAGACGGATCAGTAAAATACCAATCCTGCGGACTGCTAGAAGACGCCTGCTTCAGAATATCCTGATGCAGGGTGCCTACATCCGAAGGCTGTACACCTGCAATAGCATGTACGACAGACTGCGGGTTGGAAATTAGACCGCTTCCTTCCGAAGCTTGCCCAGGCAGAATAGACGGTGATTGTTGATTCGACCAATCGAGCATCGTGACGGGTCGTCCCAATGGTTGGCTGGCAAATGGCAGAATCGTTTGATAGTTGTGGTCAACAGACTGAAACTGCTCTGCCTTTCGGTTCAGTTGTGTACCTGATGTATGGAGATAAGCATGAATCTGTTCTGACATCCGCTTGGCTTGCATCCACTGATTCAAGATCGCCTCACGTGCAGATACATCCCAATCCAGCGATTGTAACGCCTGCTCCAAACCTGCTGTTAACTGTTGAATTTGCTCCGCCGCATGCTGTAGCTGCCCGCTAAGCCCCCGAAGCACATCCGGTTCAACTCGAATGCGCATATCCATCACCCTTCTTCTGTCACTTCTTCAGTCACTGCCGACTGTTTCAACCAATTCAATAATAAATCCACAAACTGATCTCTTGAAGCCATAGCTGCAATCAACCAGTCTCCGTTACCCGCAGAGCTCATCCGAAATATCCAGTTCATTGCAGGACACAGGACAAAAGCTGCCCGTTGTGACTCCCACTCTCTGCCGTTCCAGACCAGCAATTGCAATTCTCCCTCGGCTACACGGGAACTCAAAGACTGAGCCAGTCTCATCGCCCCCTCTTCATCTCCGCTAGCTTCGGTTAGCTTACTGCTGATTTGAGACAAACTTTCTCCAGCAGATTGCTCGTAAATTTTATTAAAAGCCTGCTTGGAAAACATAAGCGCGGGAGATTCAGGTACAAGCCGATCAACCCAGCCCATTTTATCAATCAATGTTTCGCAAGCCTTTTCCACATTACCCAGATCGTACAGACGATATTCATCGGGTTCGTCAACAGATTTCACAAGCTCCACCACACGCTCATTCGTGCAATGAAGATAGCCTTCAAACTGCTTACCTCCCTTTACATAGCGTATACGGCAAGCCCTGTTGGATAATCCCGCGATAGCAACTCTTGAAAAAACGGTAGGAGGCATAGCCAGCTCTTTGCCCTTATCGGCCTGCTTCAGATAACCCTTTTCCAGAAGAGCAGCTTTAACCTGCTCCCACTCTTCCGCCAACTCCTCTGCTAGATAGCCCTTAAACGGATCTTCCACCCCAAGCAGTCTGTCAGAACCCAATACGCCTGCCAGAAAAAACAGTTCCTTTGCCTTGAGGGTTATTAACTTCTGCTTGGAAGCTTGAAACGTTAACATTATGAGCCACCTCCCTTCAAACTACAACATGCCATCGGTCACGAATTTTCGTTATCCAATCCTCACAGCTCATTTGCTCTGAGAAGGGAATCGCCGCTTTTATCCTGGTAAATTTGCGTCGTACGTAGTATCCCTGCCCAGGAGGCAGGACTTTTAGGCCACCAGCAGCAGCATTTGCTTCCGAATAAGGGATACGAAAGAACGATAAATCATTCGAATCCAGTGTTCCAAAAAGCATACCGCTTTGGCTTGCCTTGACATCATTAAACCAGTCCACACCAAAGGTAGGGAAATCAGATGGCACACCCGATAGCACGACATGCACATTGCGATCACGTCCCAACCGTACAATGGCGGAAAGCTGATCCTTTATCATAAAATCGTTCAGTTGCTTGCTTAACATATCCGCATCATCAATGACCAGGAGCAGTTCGGGATCATTCCCATCCTTGCTCCGTTGTTGAACGATATCATGCACCTGTTGTACCAGAGGTCCCATTTCCTCCTCGCTTTCGGCAGCAGCCTTGACATGAGGAAGATGTCGTAATCGGGATAGTCCCCCGCCTCCATAGCGTGTATCGATCGTATAGACTTGCATTTGATCCGGTGACATGTAATAAGCGAGCGAAATAATCCAACTCATCAGGAAGGAGGTTTTTCCACCCTCCATTGGACTACCTACGATAAAATTAGGCCCTTCTTTCAAATTCAGGAGAAAAGGCTCAAGATCGTCACTCTGTAGGCCTACAGGTACTTCGTAAGGAAGCGCACCTGATGGTCCACTCGTCCGATCCCACTGCTGAAGTAATTCCAACAGTGGAACCCGCTCAGGCAATGGGAGAATGGCGGGTGCGTGCTTGCCCTTCCATCCCTGCACAATGCCAGCGATATTGCGACGCAGTTGTGCTGATCGTTCCGCCTCATCTTCTCCTGGTGAAGGCAGTGCCGTCTGGAACTCCAGCGGAGGAACATGCCCTTTAACCAGAGCCCGACCCGGAATTAACGGTCCTGGTGTTTTGGCTGGTCGTCCTACCGCATAATAGTAGTCACTAGGATCAGCCAATTCGAAAGAAACAGCATTAGGTATGTTACTGCGGAACTTCTCAAACACATCGGTAATCCGGTTCGCTGTAATGATAAACGTGATACCTAGACTGCCTCCTTCACGCAAAAGAGATTCCAGCAGTTCATTTTCATCCGGATAGGCATTTCGAAAATTAAGGTATCCATCAATAACTACGACAATTTGCGGAACATCCTCGACAGCAGAACGTCGAAAAGAACTTATTGTTTTGACGCCAGCCTCAGAAAGCATTTCCTTGCGTAGGGCCACCATCTTGAACAGATAGCGGAACAACCGTTTAATCCGGTCATCCTCCTCGGCCATCATAACAGCACCGATTTGTGGAAGCTCTCCAAAGTCGCGCATGGTTCGACCCATATCAATGATATAACCGTTCCAATGATTCGCAGCGTAACGCTGAGCCGCGGACATCAGCAACGTATGCAAAAAGGTCGTTTTCCCCATGCCCGGCATGCCATACACAGCCCAATGACCATGATCCAGCGACGCATACATCGGCTCCTGCCGTTGATTCGGCAAATCATCGACCAGCCCAATAAGAGACTTGAGCTCCAAGGATGATGATGTACTATCTATTTCGGTACATTGCGGTAGATTAGTTAAATCCAACATTTCTGGCAGCGGCGGAAGCCACGGTCCCTGAAGACGTTCGATTCCTGTCTTAGCTGCTTCTTTTGCAATATAATCAATAAATATTTGAAGCTGTTTAGGAGCTTCTTCTCCCTTTAAGCCTGAGCTTGCCCGTTCGCCACCCGTCAATAGCGCTTCACGTTTCCCATTCAGTCTTACTTCATGAACAGGTAAGGCAGAAGAAACGTCTCTGTTGCCTATATACGGCGCACCGCTCCAAGCAAATTGCATTTCTTCAAACACTTCGTCGCTACCCACTTGAAAATATCCTCGTCCCGGCTTCGTTATCCACGCGGCATTCGGTATTTTCAACATATCACGGCTATCACCTTCACTTTGCACCCGCAAGCAGATCCGGAACCTGGAGTTACTCCAAATCTTATCATCTACAACACCAGCAGGCTTTTGAGTCGCCAAAATCAAATGGACACCTAATGTCCGCCCAATTGCGGCAATACTGATTAGCTCGTCCATAAATTCTGGCTGATCCCGCTTTAACTGTGCAAATTCATCAATAATAATAACCAGATGAGGCAGCGGTTGTTCCTGCCGCTGCCGGAGTAGTCTGTAATATTCATCAATATGTTGTAAATTGCCCGCATCGTTCAATATCTTCTGTCGACGAACTAGTTCTGCTTTAAGAGATATTTTAGCACGCTCAATCAAATTATTGTCCAGATTCGTGATCGTGCCCACAACATGCGGCAAGTTAACGAACGTGTTGGACATGCCACCACCCTTGTAATCGATCAGCATAAAAGCAAGATCATGCGGGTGAAACTCAGCAGCGAGCGAAGCTACGATAGACTGAATAACCTCACTCTTCCCTGAACCTGTCGTACCGGCGATCAAGCCATGGGGACCATGACCTTGACGCTCTATTTTATCATGCAGGTTAATCATAATCTTTTTGCCGCCTGCCCGCACGCCCATCGGCACGGGTAATGTATCAGGATGGCGGTTACGTCGCCACCGGTCTGCCACATCCAGTTCTTCCACACTTGCTACACTCATCATATCAAAAAGAGGCAGAACAGCGGGAATATCAGAAGCCGAAGAACGCTTCAAACGAATAGGCGCCATGTACCGCGCCAATGCATCGGCTTCCTCTTTGGACAAACGATCCGGTTTAAAACTTTGCTGTTCAACCTCCGCTGATTCTGATTTAAGGGCATATACACCCTGTTCCTTAGAAGCCTCCACAATCAGCTGACACTGCATTGGCAAAGCTTCTTTACGAGAAGCCAGCACAATCGTACACGCATCTATGGCTCGGCCGTCCTCTAGCAACAACGGCAGCAAAGGTTCTTCCTCAATCAGTTGGGTATCAGATAAAACAATGACGTAACACGGGGCTTCCATCCCTTTGCCCTGACGTTCATTGCGATTATTTTTTCGGCGGTTCAATCTGGCAAACAGAAAGTCAGCTAATTGATGGGCGCTACTACTGCGGTCTGACATCATTCTCTGGATTCGGTCATCATCCCACACATGCGGGAGCCAGCGCATCCAAGTCCATTCACTTTCCTCTCGCTCATCATAGAAGGAGGCAATTTTCACTTCATCCGGCGAATGACGAACCGTCACTTGTGCCAAGATGACTCTTAACGCAGCCAGGGTATGCTCCCGCTCGCCGACCAATCCAACCACTTTGGATTGAAACAGCGGTAATGTGATGGAAGCAGCGTCCACCAAACGAAATTCTTCCTCCAGCTCATCTGCAGCCCCCAACAAGGGATCACGGTCATAACCGTCAGGTCGTGGAATTTGCAGTTTAATATGAAAGGGAACTTGTCCAGTCCCGATACGTACCTGCAAAAAATCTTCATCCTCTGGTGATCGTTCCCAAAGAGAACTGTTGCGGTTTTTTACGATTTGAGTGCATATTTGCGGATCACCGTGAATTTCATATAGTGTGCGAATTTGCTCTTCGCGTTTCATTTCGAGTTCTTCACGATGCTTTTGGAGCTGTTCCCGATACATTCGGTCCCGTTCCTCCAACTTGCGCTTATATTCCTTCTTATTATTTAAATAGACGAAAAAAGGAATCGTATAAGATGTAAGCATCATGACCACAGTGACCATTTGGAACATCAAATAGTTACTGTTGCCCATCTTGCCTGTTCTGCTCATATATACGTAAAAGCCTACAGTCACCAACGTCATCATTAACGGAATAAGTATAGATATAATAGAAAAAGACGGCTTGCTCGGCTCAGCCGGAGGCCGCAAAATCTCCAGCTTCTCCTCCCGGAGGGCCGGTCTTAATCTCGGGGATCGCTGGTATAATACATTCAAGACAAAAGTCCCCCTTTTCGCTTACTATTTCATTTTACCAAGGTTTCATATTATTTCATGTGTGTATTTACCCATTTTTTTCAGTTTGAAACAAAGAACGCCTTCCATATACAGGCGCCTCGTCCTGAGTTGTCGAAAAAGCTCGCTGAATGCGCACAGTACAGCCTTCCCGCAAACCTGCTCCTGTGAGTAGCTGGTTATCCTCCACTCTGAACCAAAGCCCTTCCGGGAATTTTGCTTCCATAATATATTGCATGCCTTCAGCCGGAGGCTCACCAAAAATACGCACACCCAGCATCAATTTTAAATGTTCCACCGAGTATTCATCAGCCACCTCAATATCAAACCACTCTGTTTCCTGTCGTCCTGAAAGCACGGTCAGGATCATCTGTCATCCCTCCCGATCCTTAATTTATACAGCAATACTCACGCAAAAAGCCTATTTCTACGGAAATATGGCTATCGTAACTGTAGCATCCGTCTATTATACTGTCAATTTGTTACAAAATACCCACACTCAAAATAAAACAATGACTTTAGGCATGCTTAAAATTAATAGTAGAGTCATATGAATCAAAAATAGATATTTACAAAATTTAATTTGCGTGCTTACGTCATTTTGTCGATTAGTTAGAACTAAATTTGATTGTTACCCAAATTGTTGTGAACACTTTGTAAATTTTTCAGACCTTTATGTTTTTATAAGGTGTTTTTAAGGTAATTTTAAGAAACGGGCACTACAATAAAGCCATGAAATAACTCAGGTGAGGTGATTTTTGTGAGAACATTAATTAC
This sequence comes from Paenibacillus sp. BT-177, assembly GCF_025846815.2. Taxonomy (NCBI): domain Bacteria; kingdom Bacillati; phylum Bacillota; class Bacilli; order Caryophanales; family Paenibacillaceae; genus Paenibacillus; species Paenibacillus sp. BT-177. The sequence goes on from NZ_JAOYTP010000004.1 coordinate 158,886, forward strand.
ATTTCAAAACAAACGTATTCCCGTATACTTCAATCAAGAAAATAAGCAACCGGTACAAAAAACCTTAAAACTTCTAAGTAATACTTTGGAGAACAAAATCTCCAGCGGCAAGCGTGCCCTTCAAAAATGTCTTAACTCTTTGATCAGTATAGAGATTGTCGGTTGTGAAGCCATCCTGCATAGCGTTAGTGAAAATGATTCATTGGCATTGTCCCTCTATTAAGAGGGACTTTTTTTGTTTGCATTAGACACAAAAAAGAGAGGGGCATTTCAGGCACCCTCTCCATATCAGCGGTTTTGAAACATGCTACATGTGACTTACCGCAGCCTATGCATTTGATCAGACTCTATTTATAGTATTCTGCGATAACCTTTTTTACCGCCTCGTTCCTTATTCTGCGCCTTCTCAATTCGTATTCTAAACAGTTCTAGTAAATTAGCGCGTGTATGCTCTTCCCGGCAGTTGTCCAGCTTTTTTAAGATAAAACGGTCAATGGACATATGACTCAGGCTCCTTTACAGCAAGCTGCCCCTGCTTTTCAAGGGGATGGTCAGGCTATCCATTTTTAACCATTCCGCCTGTTGTTCAAACACGCACGCTCTGACTAGGATAAAGCAGGCAGGATTACATACCCTTTAAATAGGGTAAATACATAAAGTTTCGAAAGTTTTATCAGTATAGCCTGGAAGCTACGGACAAGGAGCGAGTAAAAACCATGAATACGCACATGATGACCAAAATAAGCTGGAACCTTTTATGTATGTTCTTCATCCTAATTATGCTGGCTGCATGCAGCAGGGAGAAAGCCTCAACTCGAAGTATGGCCCAACACGAAGCTGAAGCACGTGCCTATACCGTGACAGGTAATCCGAACCAAGCTGCATCATCCCTTGATGAACGAGCCGCCAACGATGCACCTGTCCATCAGCAAGGCAGTAGCTATGTCGAAATATCAGGTGACATAAGTATTGATAAAAATACAGTGAAGGTTACAGGACATTCTAACCTGCCTTCTGGAGCACGGATCAAAGGGAATCTTGCAGTCAAAAACTCTCTGTTAACCGGATACACGGACGAGGCAACTATTCAAAAGGACGGAAGTTTTGTACTCCAAGTGCACCGACCTGGTATACAGGGTAGTATGGATCTGACTGTTCTATTTCGCCCGGATGACCAAGACAAAGAAATACGAAATTTGTATGGTAGTGGTGGCAACAAATTAGAAGGCCCTTATGTATATCAATACGAAGAAAACGAACAACTTTTGCAAGAAATTCGGATAGGTGCTGAGTTTGATCCTGAACAAGATCGACATGTCCCTCTAATCAAGCCTGTCTGGAACAAACCAAAGGACTACGGTAGCCCTCAAGTGTGGATTAAGCCTGATGTGAAGCAGAAAGGAAATTATTATCATGTATATGCACGCAGCAATTTGCTCGAGGGTTCGGACGTCAAGCTCACAATTGATTTTCCGGGACGATGGCAGTTTGGCTACGATGATCAAACCAAGGTCATGCCTGATGGCTCCTTCAGCATGAGGGTCAAAAAGCCGAGCCTTGCCAACCACTACACCCTGGTCATAAGTTTCGAACCGAACGAAGATATGTGGACCAACGCCAAACAGGCTTACGGTACAAATGGAGAACGTCTTGCGGGATCTTTAGTTAAATCCGCAGACGACAAAGAGGGCTCCAAACGGATTGAAGCCCGTGTCCAAATTCAACCCAAATCGTAACTAGGCAGCCAAAGGAATCCTATATCGTCTAGACGTTATGGCTGTATCGTGACCGGCGTTCCTATACTTACCTTCTCCTGAAGCTCCAGCACATCCTTATTCTGCATTCGAATACAGCCATGTGACACCATCTGGCCAATGGACGATGGCTCATTGGTGCCGTGAATGCCATAATGCGGCTTGGACAGCCCCATCCAGAACGCTCCGAAAGGACCGCCCGGATTGGGCTGTTTGTTAATAATCGTAAACTGCCCATGCGGTGTCTGTGTAGCCACCTTCCCAATACCGACTGGATAACTAAGAACGATCTGGCTTCCATCTTTTAAATATAGACGACGATCCGATAAATCCACCACAATGCTGTAGTTCGGCATATGTTCACCCCTTTACACCATATGCCGACTACCACATAGATTTTCTTATATTTCTACAAATGATGTTACAAAACAGCTCGGCTTACCACTCCACATCACGTCGCCAACCGCTTCGCTGATCCTTACGGCCCGGAGTTGTACTTGAACGGCTATCCTTTCTACGTCGGTCTGCTTCCTTGCGTGCCTGATACTCTAGTTCCCGCTGCATCTTGCGATAATTGTTCACTCTAGATTCTGATAATTCCCCTTTTTGGATAGCTTCCTCCACCGCACAGCCAGCTTCTCCCCTATGCTTACAATCGGCAAAACGACATTGCTGCGCTGTTTCCATAATATCGGCAAAGGTATGAGCTACACCCTTGGAATCATCCCACAGATTAAGCTCGCGCATCCCGGGTGTATCCAGCAAAACAGCTTGCTTTGCAATGGGAAAAAGCTGTCGGTGTGTGGTTGTATGCCTGCCTCGGCTGTCTTCCTCCCTCACATCCTGTGTCAGTTGAACTTCTGCTCCGGAAAGCCAGTTCACTATTGTGGATTTGCCACTACCAGAAGAGCCAGTCAAAGCAACCGTACAGCCAGGTTGAAGAAACGCTTCCAGCTGCTCTCTGCCTTCGTTCTGCAAAGCAGAAATAACGATAACAGGTACTCCAGGAGCAACTCCCTCCGTTTCAGCAACCCGCTGTTCGACATCGTCACAAAGGTCACTCTTACTCAACACGACAACCGGGTTTACGCCGCTATTCCAGGCCATTATTAAATACCGTTCTAATCTGCGCATATTAAAATCATGATTCAACGCATTAACAAGAAAAAGCGTATCTACATTGGTTGCGATGAGTTGCTCTTTCGTCTCAAAGCCCGCGGCCTGTCTAGATATTTGGCTTTTGCGTGGCAAGACAGCATGGATTACTGCATCCGATACTTCGTCCGACGTGGTGATGGCCACCCAATCCCCTACAGCTGGCATTTCCGCTGGATCAACTATAGCATGCCTTAGCTTACCTGAAGCAGCTCCCCAGCGTTCCCCATCCATCGTAATAAGCTTCACCTTTTGCCCATAATCGGCAATCAAGCGGGCAGGACGTATCTGCGTGTTTCCTGCTCGTTCCTCATAGCTTTGCTTCCATTGGTCCCAAAAACCGTTCCAGTAATCAGACCAACCGTATTCGTGTATACTCATTATTTTCCTCCTGAAATTATGTTTAATTTTTCTGGATGTAACGTTACTCGATAGGTGTACATTTTCTCTCCGCAAGCAAACAACGCAAAAAATCCGCAGGGAAACCCCTGCGGAGTGTATACAGTTCAGGCGATGTGATCCGTTCGTTCACATATGCAAGCAGTCTTACATAGACCACTCCCAAAACCAACAAACGGATAACAAAACACTTGACCATAAAAAAATCCGCAGGGAATCACTCCCTGCGGATTTCGTTGGTTCTACTGTCCAACCAACTGCTGAGCTAAGACTATAGATCTATACAGTCTTTAGCCGTGCATCGTCCGTGCGGGAGACAAGTCATTCTGCTGCTGAACCCATCCACTCATGTTCGTACGCATATAACATCGCCTCCTCCTAAAATTTCCTTTATCATACAAGTCCATCAATTGTCTGTCAAGGCTGATTTCAAACATTTTAAACTATTTCAAGTTTCGTTTAACGTACCTGATCCCATCGTGTCCACATTTCACGCGGGTTCAATTCGTACATTTCTCGCTCTCTGTACATAAACTGATGCATGATCAGCTCACGCCGAATCGTCGCAAAATCCTCATGGTATTGCTTGATCCATTCGTTTAGTTCACGTTCAGGATAGATGCGGCCTGGCTCCAGCTTTTCGGCGAGCATCTGAAGTACGATCAATTTTTTCTTATACTGAGCAGGAATTTGACGCAACTTGCCGTCCTTGGCAAAAAAATTGCGTAAAACCGTTGCTTCCAACGTTTCATTCAGTTCGGACATATCTTCCTCTTCCTCTCCTTTTTCAAAGATAAAACGCACAGTCGCCTCGGCATGCTGCCGAATCAGCTCTGGATTCAGTGTAAAATACACCGTGTTTTTATCACGTCGTTCCTTAATTAACCCAACCTCACGGAGTTTGGAAGCATGATGCGTAACCGTAGGCTGTGATAGATTCAGCTTTTTCGCCAAAGCTTGGCCATGCATCTCCCCACGGGATAAAAGGAGTAATATTCGCATACGTGTCGGGTCCGCAAGTGCTTTATGATAATTGACCATTTTATCTAGTTGCATTGTGACTGCACCTCTTTTCACTACTACAGGTTTGCTAAGCAAGCGAATTTGCTTAATCTAAATAGATGTTCATCTAATTATATGTATGTTAAAAGTGTCTGTCAATTCTTCCCTCACATTATCTCTTTCTGAAAACGGCTGGATATTATGCACACATTACGGTAGGATTATTATTTGAAAACTTCTCACATACTGAGCTATTTGTATCAATTCTGAGATCCGTTTGACGAAATAAACCAATATAACTGGAGGTTCATCCAAATGCACGACGTAATCATTATCGGTGGCGGACCTTGCGGACTATCCGCTGCAATCGAATGCAGCCGCAGAGGTTTGCGAACGATCATTATTGAAAAAAGCAACATCGTTCACTCCATTTTTCTGTATCCGACAAATATGCAGTTTTTTAGCACCGCCGAACTATTGGAAATCGGTGATGTTCCGTTCAGCACTCCCAATGACAAGCCTTTTCGTCATGAAGCACTAGCGTACTATCGCAAAGTAGCCTCACATTATAACCTGGACATTCAGCATTATGAGGAGGCTCAATCCATTCAGCGGCAGGAAGACGGTACATTTACCGTACATACCCTAAGCAAACGGGAAATAACCAAGAGCTATTCGACACGTTATGTCGTAGTGGCTACGGGATATTTTGATCATCCGAACTATCTGGGTATTCCTGGGGAACAATTGGATAAAGTCACTCACTATTTCAGCGAAGCCCATCCCTATACAGGAACCCGGGTCGCAGTCATCGGCGGCAGTAACTCTGCGGTAGATGCAGCAATGGAATTGGTGCGGGTCGGGGCTACGATTGATATGGTATATCGTCGTAATGAGTTGTCCCCATATATCAAACCGTGGGTTCGTCCATTGTTCGACAGTATGGTACAAAAAGGGAAGATCACGCTGCACTTAGGCTCACGCATTACCGAAATTCATCCAGACCATGTCATCGTCACTCCGATGAACGCAGAAGCGTTCCAGCTCGAAAACGATTTTGTACTGGCACTAACAGGATTTCACCCAGAACGAAAACTACTGGAGTCTGTCGGCGTCCACATGGCTGAGGACCTGGACAAACCTGAATTTAATCCAACCACGATGGAAACTAACATCCCAGGTATATATGTCGCCGGAGTTATCGCTTCAGGCAGCAATGCCAATGAAGTGTTTATTGAAACAGGTCGCTGGCACGGGCGTCAAATCGCCGAACATATCCAAAGTTAAACGATCGAAGGAGACAACTGAATGGATTACAGCTCACTTATCTTACTGGTACTAGCCGGCCTTGGAATTATCAGTGGCAACTCAACCGTGACGATTGCTATGGTTGTACTACTACTGCTGCGGGTAACCAGCTTTCATACTGCTTTCCCCTGGCTTGAAAAGTATGGCCTAACGATCGGAATAATTATTTTGACGATTGGGGTCATGACCCCGCTAGCCAGCGGTAAAATCAGCATCAATCAGGTGACAGAGTCCTTCCTGCACTGGAAGTCCCTGCTCGCGATTGGTATCGGAATTCTGGTAGCCTACCTTGGCGGCCGCGGAGTAACTCTGATGTCCGGACAGCCTATTATTGTGACAGGTCTACTGATTGGGACCGTCATTGGCGTTGCCTTCTTTAAAGGGGTTCCGGTTGGACCTCTGATTGCTGCCGGGCTGCTCTCCTTATTAATCGGTCGCTCCTAAATTTCTAGACACAGGATTGAAAAGAGCCGTTCAACAAATATACAAATGAATGATAGCAATCTGCATATCTGGCTGAATTCAGTCCCGCTTTGTGTTATACTCATATCGCATAATTTGGTAAATGCAGGAGGCTTGACTGATGTCTCGACAATTTGTAACGGAAGCTGTAATGGTGGCTATATACGGCCAGTTACTTACATCTCCCGCCCCTGTGGAATATATAGTGCCCTACACATCACTGCTAGAGCTGTACGAATTCCAGGACAGCACAGAGCCTCTCATGGATAACCCTATGGACGATCAACATGTGAAGCAAAAGGTAAGTGAACTGATCAGTTATTTTGAAGAACCGTTGAATCAGAAAAAAATTCGACGTGCCCTTCAGATGCCTTGGGCGAAAAGCTTGCCTATCCTATTCGATGCCAATACATCACTCATTGTCATTAATGCAGTTGATACGGCGCATTACGGAGAATATTTTGATCCGATTGAAACCGAACTGGTGTTGACAGCTCAGCGTGAAGCATTACCCATCCTGACTGATCAACTGGACTGGATCCACCGCATTATCGAAGCTTCCGTACCTGTACATGTGTACGATATTGATGATTTTGATTTTGCAGTCGATGGTCCGATGTTTAACAACCCTTAACATACAACATCCTGCCCTAACCACAATAAAGCGGCGGAGTATCATGTGCAGGTTCATCTCCTACCACACGATACTCCGCCGCTTTTCATGTCCATAAACCATTACTGGCACGCTATTTTTAACGTGGAGGCATTAAGCTTGTTCATCCTTTTCATAGGTGTAAATAATGTCGTCATGTTCCTCCAAATACTTTACTTCCAGATGATGGCCTTTCAGATACCAGTAATCCTGATCCTCCATATAAAACGTAATGCCAGCCGCTTCATGCTGTAATGCGGGGTGCTGCGGAGGCTCTACGGCAATTCCCAGAGAAAAGCCTGGATGCAACCCACCGCCGGAACTATAGCGAACAAAAAAACGGATGGAATCTCCACGATTCAAACCAAGCTCCTTAATGTACCACTGTGCCGCAGGTTCAGTTACCTGTATGCTCATGCGTTATGCTCATCTCCTTGTACAAATGACGTCTTGCCAACTATATCATAGCATCTTTTGGAATAACGACCAACCGTCTCTCCCCATGCGGCTTCCTGGGCAAGTCATATACATTTTTTTGAAAAAGGTTTGACAATTCGCAAAAGAGGGTGTTAAGATTCAACCATACGAGATCCATTTTGAAATTTATTACCAATTTGAACGATAACTCATGTAAGAATGAACCCATTTTGAGGAAGAAAGGAGTGTTTCCGGTGCTAAAATTTATGATTGTATTTCACCCACATCTACAAACACAACAACTTCATACCGGAGCATCTCCCCTGTCGCATCCTTCAGAATTGGGCCATTCCTGTTGTATGGTTTAATACGAGTGGCTGCCTGCGTTTAAGCAGTTTTTCAGTGGCGAGTATGCTGAGATACCTGCGCGCCATATGATATTGAGATTTAAGGCATATCGTCTGCGGACGGTATGCCTTTTTTGCGCCTGTTGCCGAATTATACTTATGGCAGCAAGCCGCTGTTGTTTCTTCAAAATGGTACACAACTCTCGAATGAACTTGACATGAAAGGATGGGATTCCTCTTGTTTTCAGTACTCAAAAATTTAGGCTGGTTTTTTAAAAGAGAACGAAGCCGATACTCCATTGGATTGTTTTTGCTGATTGCGGTTGGCGTTTTGGAGCTCGCTCCACCTCGGCTGCTAGGCAGCGCCATTGATGAGATTGTACGTGGTTCGATTTCCTGGTCCTCGCTTTGGCGTTATATTTTGTACATCATAGGGATTCTTGCCGTCATCTACTACATTACGTACATATGGATGCACAAACTGTTTGGTGGTGCTAATCTGGTGGAGCGCCTATTGCGTACACGTTTTATGAATCATTTGCTGCGGATGACCCCTCCATTTTTTGAACGCAATCGTACAGGTGATCTGATGGCTCGTGCCACGAACGATCTTCGCTCTGTAGCAAGTACAGCAGGCTTCGGTATGTTAACATTAACAGACTCCACTGTCTACCTTACCGTTGTATTGGTTGCGATGGGCACCCTGATTAGCTGGAAGCTAACACTGGCGGCCATTCTGCCCCTTCCTTTTATTGCGCTGGCCATGAGTATTTACGGTAAAGCCGTACATGAGCGTTACACACTGGCACAGGATGCATTTGGCGATATGAACGACCAGGTGCTGGAGTCGGTGGCAGGTATCCGTGTCATTCGAGCTTATGTGCAAGAACGAATGGACGAAAAACGTTTTGCCGATATTACTGAGGATGTGTTCCGTAAAAACTTGGCAGTTGCCCGGATGGATGCTCTCTTTGAACCAACAATCCGTTTATGTGTAGGACTTAGCTACGTTATCGGTCTCGGGTATGGTATTTATCTGGTATTTCATAACGATATCACGCTAGGCGAACTAGTATCTTTTAACATGTATCTAGGAATGATGATCTGGCCGATGTTTGCTATTGGCGAGCTGATTAACATTATGCAGCGCGGTAGCGCTTCTCTGGACCGGGTCAATGAAACTCTCGATGTCCAGCCAGACGTTCAGAATGTAGCTCAACCTGTTCCAGTGGATCGTCCCGAATCCATCACCATGAAAGACGTGACTTTCCGTTATCCTACCTCCACGGTTGACAATCTGTCACATGTGAACCTGGAGCTCAAACGCGGAGAAACACTAGGTGTCGTTGGTCGAACAGGCAGCGGGAAATCCACTTTGCTCAAACAGCTATTGCATGAATATCCGACTGGCAGTGGTGATATCTTAATCTCCGGCACCCGGCTGGAGGACATTGCAGTAGAACAATTACACAGCTGGATTGGCTACGTGCCGCAAGAACAAATCTTGTTCTCCAAATCGGTGCGCGAGAACATTCAGTTCGGGAAGCCCGGGGCAGATGATGGCGACATCATGGAAGCAATCCGTACGGCTGCCTTTGACCAAGATTTGGGTACCCTGTCCGATGGGCTGGATACACTGGTCGGAGAAAAAGGCATCGCCCTGTCCGGCGGTCAGAAGCAGCGTGTTTCGCTTGCGCGCGCCTTTATCGGTGATCCAGATATTCTAGTGCTCGACGATGCACTGTCAGCAGTAGATGCTCGCACGGAAGCACGTATTATTGACAATATCCGGCATAAGCGCTCAGGTAAAACAACCTTGATCTCCACTCACCGTCTATCGGCTGTAGAGCATGCAGACCGGATCGTCGTGCTGGAGCAAGGACGCATTATTGAGGAAGGAACCCACAACGAGCTGCTTCAGGCTGACGGATGGTACCGACAACAATATGAACGGCAACAAGTGGAATCTGATCTGACCTCAGGGGAGGTATCCTAATGAAACCCAATATCGGCAAAAGACTGTTCCAGTATGCACTGACGAGCAAAGCGGGTTTTATTGCCGCTCTCATCGCCTTGGCTATTGGAGTAGCCGCCGAGCTGGCCGGTCCCTTCATCGCCAAAACGATGATTGACGACCATATGCTCGCTATTGAAAAACCATTTTATGAGACGACTAGTGTGGACGGCGCTGTAAGTTATGCTGGAACCCATTTTAAACGTGAAGATCGCTTTGAAGCCGGGGAGGCCAAAGGGCGCGAAGCAAGGATTTTACAAGTCGGCAGATCTTTTGTATTTGTCGATGGTTCCGTCCAGGTAGCGGATGGTAACCGATCCTTTACGAACGGTACGCTGACCGTGACACGCGGCTCCGACACCTTTCATTATAAAGCTAAGGCTCTAACGGCTGATGAGCTGTATAGCTTTTATAAACCAGAAATGCCCGGCATCTTTCAGCTGATTGGGTGGTATTGCTTCTTTTTGGTCGTTTCGATTTTTGCCGAATTCGGTAAAACATACTGGCTGCAATCCTCGGCGAACAAGGTCATTCAGAAGCTTCGACTTGATCTCTACGCACACATTCAGCGCTTGCCAGTTTACTTTTTTGATAACTTACCCGCAGGCAAGGTCGTATCCCGTGTTACGAATGACACGGAGGCAGTCAAAGATTTGTTTGTGGCTGTACTCTCCAACTTCACTTCAGGGATTGTAACGATGACAGGGGTATATGTTGCACTCTTTTTACTGGACTTCAGACTGGGTCTGATCTCTCTATTTATTGTACCGTTACTGATCTTATGGATCATATTGTACCGCAAGGTTGCAACCCGCTATAACACGATCATTCGGTCCAGACTCAGTGAGATTAATGCGATTATCAATGAATCCATTCAGGGGATGTCCATTATTCGCGTATTCCGGCATCAGAAACAAACACAGCAAGAGTTTGAAGAGTTGAATGATGACTATATGAAGCATCAGAATAAAATGCTGAATTTGAACGCTTTTACTTCGCATAATTTGGTCAATGTATTGAGAAACCTCGCCTTCGCTGTCGTGTTGTGGTATTTTGGATCTGCGGCGCTTGGCACTACAGGTAGTGCGATATCATTAGGGGTATTGTATGCCTTCGTCGATGTGTTGGGTCGTTTGTTCCAACCTATTACGGGTATGGTCAACCAGCTTGCCGTACTGGATACTTCCATCGTATCCTCAGGACGTGTATTTGAATTGATGGACGAAACTGGAGAGCCGGTGACAGACGGTACTATGCCGCGTTACAAAGGCCAGGTAGAATTTAACGACGTTTCCTTTGCCTACAAAAAGGATGATGTGCTTAAGCATATTTCCTTTACAGCACAGCCTGGCCAAACGGTTGCCCTTGTCGGGCATACCGGATCAGGTAAGAGTTCGATTATCAACCTGCTATTCCGGTTCTATGATCCGCAAAAAGGGACGATCACCATTGACGGAACGCCTGTCAAAAATATTCCTAAGCAATGGCTTCGCCATCATATGGGTATTGTTCTTCAAGATCCATATTTGTTCACAGGCACGGTAGCCTCTAATGTCAGTCTCGGAGACAGCAGAATTACAAGAGAGCAGGTAAATAAAGCGCTGCATGACGTTGGAGCCGATAAACTGTTAGCCCATTTGCCCCAAGGATTTGATGAGCCTGTTATTGAAAAAGGCAGTACCTTATCCGCCGGGCAACGCCAGCTTATTTCGTTTGCTCGCGCGTTAGCCTTTGATCCTGCCATTTTAATTCTGGATGAAGCTACCGCCAACATTGATACCGAAACGGAAGCACTCATCCAATCTGCTCTTGAGGTGCTCAAAAAGGGACGTACGACCTTTATCATTGCCCACCGTTTGTCCACCATTCGTAGTGCAGACCAAATTTTGGTGCTGCATCGAGGTGAAATTGTTGAACGGGGTAGCCATGACGAGCTTATGGCCCAAGGCGGACGTTACTTCCAAATGTATCAACTCCAGTCAGGAACGGTTGCAGCAGAATCTGCGTCTTCCTCAGCTACACATCCTGTGCAAAATGACTTGCTTACAGGCAAAGTCGCATTTAAAGCTTAAATAATACTAGAGCTTGGGCTTACAATTAACATTTAGCAAGAAAAAGCCAGCGGTCTCCATTCTTATGGGGGGAACTCGCTGGCTTTATTTTATATATTGACATATGGCTTAAAGTTTTATTTAGCTACAGACGTGCCTGTTCCTGTGGGCGGAAGCACGGTTCCATCGACTGCTTTGAGCGTAACCTTATACTTACTGTCTACCAATGTACTGGTGTGGGTATCCGTAATGACTTGAATATTCATTTCCCCCGGTTTTGGACTAGTCAGCTTGTAGTAAATGACTGCATTCGTATCATCTACGTAGTCGATGTGATCCACTTCAATGCCGTAACCTGGATTAGGTGCCTGCAGACGGGTGATGGTCACTTTGTTCTGTTGGCCATTCGCCTTCTCTATGCTCATACTAATATTGGTTTGTTGAACCGGATCTACAGGCTCAGCTGGATTTTCCGGAGTGGCTTGCACCGGTTTATGACTTTGTACAAACTCGGATGCATGGTAGACCATTTCTGCTGCCTCCATCCGTGTTACTTTACGATCCGGGTTAAAGTTGCTTTCTTTGTCCAATTTTGCAATTTTGGTCAACAGGAGAAATTGCACTGCTTCGTTCGACTCTTGGTCTAATTTTTTGCCATCTGCTACATTAATGAACATACGGACCGTAGGATATTCACCTGTTGCACTCACGGCTTTGTAAAGAATATTCGCGAATTGTTCCCTTGTCATACGGGTGCTCGGATCAATATCCGGTGACAGAGGGATTTGGTGCTGGACTGCAATCCGATAGGAATCGGCATACCATGCGGAAGCCGGAATGTTTGCAAAGGAGCCCGTGGTGAAATCAGGCATAACCTGAAGATCCATCGCACGAACAACCAAGTGTACTCCTTGTGCATACGTGAGTGTTTGATCTGGTGCAAACTTATCCTTGGTTATCCCTTGAATAATTCCTTTGTTCTGAAGTGAACTTACGATCTTCTCCTGCTCAGCTCCCTTTATATCTCGAAAAGCAGAAGCCGACGTAGCCACAGCCAATGAACAGACGACAAGCAGCGCAGCTGCCACGCTTTTATGTTTAATCATGAGATACACCTCCATGTTTACTTTGCTTCTATACTTACGGACGCAATAAAACCATCAAATGTTTCAAATATGCACAAATTGGTTGCAAAACAATGGAATACCCTGCGAATAGTGTAACCCGTCTTGCTCTTTTCTGCTCACCATCTCCATGCAAATCCAAAAGTGTCTATGACAGTTTTCCTTTTGTAGCACCTTTTAGAGAAAAAGAGCTGACTCGCAGTAATTTAGCTAGCAAAATCAAGCAGTGTACCTAACAAAAATACTCACTTGTGGTAGTTTACATCCGGTTAGGGGCTTTCAGTCCAAGAAGTCGCAGTGTACTTGCCAGCATATCCGCAGTCTGTTCCGCCAACTGAATGCGCCACTGTCCACCATCGACAATCCTTTCCTTAGCATAAAAACGGTTGAACGCTTGTGCTGTATCTAATGCAAATCTCGCAATAACCGAAGGTTCCAGTTGCCTAGCAGCACGTATTAGCTGCCCGTGATAGCGATCCAACTGCTTAAGCAGCGCCCAGCCTGCGTCACCCAGCATTTCATCTGAAACGATATTCAAATCAGGAGAATGCCCGTCTTGGGCAAGGACGTTGTCACTGGAATTAGAATCAACATCAGAGCGGGCGTGAGCTTTCTCCAAAAGACTGCGTATGCGCGCATGAGTATACTGCACATAAGGGCCAGTCTCACCTTCAAAGGTCAGTGCCTCCTCTAACGAAAAATCCACTTCATTCAGACGGTTATTTTTTAAATCGCCAAAAATAATCGCTCCGATGCCAACGTCTTCAGCTATTGCCTGTTGCTCCAGCAAATTGGGATTTTTCTCCGTAATGATGGCTTGAGCACGCGCTACAGCTTCATCCAGCACTTCCTCCAGTTTCACCACCTTGCCGCGTCTTGTGGACATTTTTTTGCCTGCAAACCGCATTAAACCAAACGGTACATGCTCACATTGATCTGCCCATGTCTCCCCTGCATGCTTCAGCACCGCAAATACCTGTTGGAAATGTAACTTCTGTTCCCCGCCAACGACGTACAGCAGGCGATCAGCCTTCATCACTTCATGACGATAAATCGCTGTTGCCAGATCACGGGTGGGATAAATGGTAGTCCCATCTTTTTTCAAAATAAGACACGGCGGCAGTTGCTCGTCTTCCAGAGGAACCACAAGTGCTCCATCACTTTCTTCCAGCAGTCCTTTTGCTCTTAATTGGGCAACAACTGCCTGCATCTTATCATTGTAAAAACTTTCCCCCAACACATGGTCAAACGAAATGTTAAGACGTTGGTACATACGGTCAAATTCTCCCAGACTGACTTCAACAAAAAACTCCCACAGTTGTTGAGCTTCAGTATCCCCTTGCTCCAAACGTCGGAACCACTCGCGGCCTTCATCCTCCAAAGACGGATCATGCTCGGCCTCCTGATGAAAACGGACATATAGCTTCAACGATTCCCCGATCGGATCATGTTGTAGCTGCTCCTCATTGCCCCATCTTTTATAGGCCGCAATTTGCTTGCCAAATTGTGTCCCCCAATCCCCTAGATGATTCACACTAATCGGCACATATCCAGTTTCACCAAGTATGCGATACAAGGCGGCACCAATAACAGTAGAGCGAAGATGACCAATACCAAATGGTTTGGCAATATTAGGCGACGACATATCAATCACTACTCGCTGTCCATATCCGATATTGGGCTTGAGAAACTCAGCCTTGCTCAATTCAGCAAGCATCGATGGAATATGAACAGATCGATCCAATGTAATATTTACATAGGCACCCGATGCTGAAGCAGTTAGACCCGCTTCATGGCTTACTAGCTCTGCCAATTCCATTGCAATATGCTGTGGAGACTTTCGGAATTTTTTAGCCAGCACAAAACAGGGAAACGCCACATCTCCCCATTCAGGCTGCGGAGGCACCTCGAATAAAGATAAAACTTCTTTCTCCTCCAAGCCCGTATGAGCTACAATAGCTTGGGTAGCAATCATCAACAACATGTTCCTCTCTCCTTCTTTTTATAAGATCTAACAAAAAAAGCCCTCGCCTCTTGAAATAATCAAGAGACGAGAACTTCGATATCCCGCGGTACCACTCTTCGTAAATCGGTTGTATAGCTAAAGCTAGCTTACACAAAATCGCGATTTCACTCCATTGACAAATAACGGTGTCTGCCGGGCTGATCTACTAGAAGCTTTTATCGTTGGATCAACCGTCTCCCGGGTGCGCTTCACATCGGATTTCATACCGGCTTCCACCTCTTCCGGCTCGCTGTAATGATACGGTTCCGTTGCTACTCTCCCGTTCCTTGACGTTAATTCCCACCATTATACAAACCTATTTAGTAGAAAGCAACCTTTTATTCCCTCTTCAGAGACTAGTTCTGTATATGTAATTACACTGCCACCAATTCGCGACAGGCTTCAACACAATGACGGCAGGCTTCTGCACAATGTTTGCAATGATTATGGGAATGCTTGCTGCATTCAGCAGCACATACCTCACAGGCTTTGGCACATAGCTCACAGATTTCCTCGGCAAAATCCGTTCCGCGCTGCAACATTTGAGCAGCAAACCCACATATCTCTGCGCATTCCCTGCTCACTCGAATACATTCACGCAGCATAGCTAAATCATATTCCTTCAAACTTGCTACATAGCATACATTGCAAGCGTTCATACATTCCAGGCAAGCATCTACGCATTTTTGGTATGAATGATTCATAATACATTACCTCCTAGTTGTTGATCCTGCTGTACTATTACCCGCTGAACCTTGAAATTAATCATTTGATGTTCGCGCTTTCAACAAAATATACCCAGAAAATCCCGACTTATGTAAGGAAGTGTACTATATTCCAAGGTGCAAGCGCAAGGATATTAATCACATAACCTTTTTAGCCTTCGTTTCTGACTTGCATCCAGTCTGTCATTCCTCTATTGTAAAAAAAGAGTATGCTTAACCACTGATCAAGGAGTGAACATTGTAATGAATATAACATCTGTAGAGGAGCACCGACAGGAATCTCCGCAGCAGGTTAACTGCATGGTCGTAACCGTCTCGGATACACGTACCATGGAAACCGATACTGGGGGACGACTGCTCAAGGAACTACTAAAAACGAATGGGTACAAGGTTGTACGATATGTTATCGTCAAGGACGACTATGAAGGAATCCGGCAGTTGGTAGCCGAAGCTGCGGCACATGAGGACATCGAGGCTGTACTTTTAACAGGTGGTACTGGCATCTCTCCGCGTGATACTACATATGAAGCCGTCTCCTCTCTACTGGATAAGGAACTACCTGGGTTTGGAGAAATCTTCCGTTACTTAAGCTTTGCTGAGGACATTGGATCAGCAGCTATATTAAGTCGGGCTGTAGCGGGCACTGTGGGCCAGACAGCTGTGTTTTCTATGCCTGGCTCCCGCGGAGCCGTTCGTTTGGCAATGGAACGCATTATTGTCCCTGAGCTGCGTCATGTGATGAGAGAAATTTATAAATAAGCTCCTATTTACACATGTGCAGATACAAAAAAGGCACCCCATACATGGATGAGGTGCCTCTTCACATTATTCCTTTTCTTCAACTTCGGGCTGCATGTAGCTGTCAATCAGCTTTTGCTTCAGCTCCCATACCTTCTCACTAAGATTTACGCGATAAATTTCAGGGTTCAGCTTCCGCAAATATTCTGGCCAAAACAGTTTCAACTGTGATGCATGATAGGCACGAATTTCATCCAGTTCAGGAAGCTCGTATACCTTCTGCCCATTTACAAAAATAGGTTCAAGCATCGGTACAGCTTCGTAATTTTCTACATACTTCTTCATATATGGATGCAAAGGGTTAAACAGCTTCAGGCGCTTACCATTACGCGGACGTTCTTCATCCGGGAAAGAAATGTAATCAGCTACAGCTCTCCCTTTCTTCTTATCCACAATACGGTATACATCCTTTTTGCCTGGTGTAGATACTTTTTCCGGGTTACCCGAGATTTTAATCGTCGGCAGCATTTCACCGTCCACTTCCCGCTCAACCAGCTTGTACACTCCACCCAGTGAAGGTTGATCTGAAGCTGTAATCAGCTGTGTTCCTACACCCCACACATCAATACGTGCCCCTTGGGCTTTTAGATTGAAAATCGTATTCTCATCCAAATCGTTGGAAGCTACAATTTGTACGTAATCCAAACCTTCAGCATCCAGCATTTCCCGTGCCTGAATAGATAGATAAGCCAAATCACCGCTATCCAAACGGATGGCATTCATACGCTTTCCTTGACTCTCCAGCATCTTTGCTGTCCGAATCGCATGGGGAACACCGCTCTCCAGCGTGTCAAACGTATCTACCAGTAGCGTAACCTGATCTGGCAAAACCTTCGCATACACGTCGAACGCCTCTTGCTCCGTCATAAAGGTTTGTACCCATGAATGGGCATGTGTCCCTTTTGTCGGAATCCCAAAGTGTTCGCCTGCCAGCATATTAGAAGTCGCATCGAAACCTGCAACATAAGCAGCACGTGCTCCCCAAATAGCTGCATCTGCCTCCTGCGCACGTCGTGTGCCAAATTCGAGCAGTGTATCGTCACTTGCCACCTGTTTGATACGTGATGCTTTTGTCGCAATGAGTGTCTGGTAATTCATAAAATTCAACAATGCCGTCTCGACAAGCTGCGTTTCCATAATGGTTCCTTCAACGCGTACCAGAGGCTCATTCGGAAAAACAAGCGCTCCTTCCTTCATCGAGTGGACCGTTCCGCCAAACTTAAACTGGCGCAATGCCTCCATGAACATGGGATCGTACTTTTCCTCCTGCTCTGACAGATAGCGAATGTCCTCTTCTGTAAACCGCAAGTTTGAAATGTAATTCACAATGCGTTCCAGACCAGCAAACACGGCATATCCATTGCCAAAAGGAAGCTTACGAAAATACGCCTCGAACACAGCTTTACGTTGGTGACTTCCGTTCACCCAATGGGCGTACATCATATTTATCTGATATTTATCTGTATGTAATGCGAGGCTCGTTGACTTCATCGTATCATCCTCTCTGACTGTCCCTGGATTGGTGACGGCATACCGTCTTATCTGCCCAGATTCAGCAATATCCGGCTCTAATTGTTATCGGACATTGGTGCACAATCGTTCAGTTATTTTACATCTTCTGGAGCAAAAGCGTATCTTCAGCCGACCGCACCGTGGCTCCAAGACTTCCCTCAAAATGGCCCAAAGCCCAATCATGTCCCGCCTGATTAAAGCTCGCCACAGCGTCCTTGTATACGGTAATAGCAAAACCTTTGTTGTAAGCATCTACAGCTGTATGCAGCACACATATATCTGTACACACACCAATCAAATGAACTTCCAGAATCCCGCGTTCGCGCAACCTGAGTTCCAGATCCGTACCAGCAAAAGCACTGTACCGTGTTTTATCCAACCAATAGATACGATCACTTTGTTGCTTATAAAGGCTATGGAGTTTACCATACAATTGTCGTCCGTTGGTTCCACGTATATTATGTGGAGGAAACAGCTTACTCTCCGGGTGATAGAGGTCGTTCTCCTCATGTAAATCCACAGCCATGACAACAAAGTCCCCTTGATCCACGTAGGCCTGCGTAATAGCTGTGATCCGTTCATCTAGCTCAATTGCAGGTTGCCCCACAGGCAGACTACCGTCCACAAAATCTTTCGTGTAATCAATAACAATCAGTGCCTTCATCGTACAGTCAGCTCCTTATCATCAAAGTGAGGTTGTACGCTCTATGCGTGACCTATTCCAATAAAAGTTACGTATAGATAGATAAACGCGGTACTCTATCACTAAAGCGATACAACTGGGCCGGTCTTTGTGAATACTGATTGGAACTGAGCGGTTTGCCATTCTCATCCCGCACCTCTTCCAGTATTCCCTGTCTGCTACGAGTCGATGTTATTTTGCGAATAAAATTCGGCTCTTCGAAATCCGGTACGACGCTCTGAATCACCTGATACAATTCACCCAGTGTAAAATGTGGCGGTAAAAACTGCTTGGCTATCGTTGTCTGAAGCATCTGCAACTGAATTTTGCGATAAGCATCAACTATGATATCCCGGTGATCGAACGCCAGCTCCAATTCCTCCAACGCTTCTCGGATCGTAAATAACCCGACCTCAGAAGCATCATCAGCTGCCTGACGTTGCTCCAGCATCCATTCCTCTACCAGTGCAAAAAATGCATGCGATATGATCCACCCACGCGGATCACGGCCTGGCCCACTATATACGCCCAAATACTCCAGATGTCCGCCGTCTACACCGGTTTCCTCTAACAGTTCCCGCTTGGCCGCTCCATATATGGATTCATCTTCTTGACAAAATCCTCCAGGCAATGCCCAGCGTCCTGCAAACGGCCAACTACGGCGCTTGATGAGCATCACTTTTAGCTCACGAATCGGCAGTGTCTTTGTTACCGTCTTGCGCTCACGCTTCGTTAAAGTAAACATTACGATATCCGCCGGAGCACCATCCGGGGTACGGTATTTCTTAATGTTATAAGACGCCTTCTGCGCCTCTTCGTTTATACGATTGCTATCCATTGGCATCACCATATTATATCGTTTTGATAAATTCATTATGACATAATAAAAATTTTTGTCAAGCGTCAGGCCTTGCTTGAATCACTTGCTTGTTGACGCAATACTCGGAAGGTTGCTGTAGCTGTACAACCGAGTGTACCTTCACTATCCCTCACTTCTGCCTGAGTGGTTATGGTGCGGCCTCCCTGATGAAGAATCCGTGCCTTAACCTCCAGTCGTCCTTGTCTCATGGCTGACAAGAAATGAACATTCAGATTCGTTGTTACACATGAATCCATATTTCGTGAAGCCATACTGACCATCCCCATCGCCTGATCCATCAATGAAGTGAGCACACCTCCATGTACAATCCCCATCACATTGGTATGGTGTTGTTTGGCCTCCAAAGCGATATGTGCCTCGTTAGCATCAGCTGTAATCAGTTCACATCCTAAATACTCCCAAAAGGTATTATCTTCACCCTCTAGCATCTTACGCAACTTATCCATTCCCTCGCTTCCATCCCTTCTATGATGTCCCAATTCTTTTGGTGTCTCATGAACATATACGATGACTAATTGCTTCCGAAAAAAAGGCGTGGAAGCTAAGCCTCCACACCATAAATCTTATTCTAGTCACTGCAATTAGAGGAGGAAGTGATCTTTCCCTCTTCTACGTTCACCTTTTCAGCAACGGTATCACGGATGGCCGTGATCACCATTTGCAGCAGCTCATTAATTTCCACCTGGCTCTGCTGAAACTCCGTTACAATCGGAATACCGTCAAGCTCTTCCTGTAGCTCCTGAAGTTCAGCCTCTATTTTGGCAATCATTTTTTGATTCTTTAAAGATTCAAATGCTACGATTTCCTTTTGCTTCTTCTTCATCGTTGCAATCAGTTGCTGGATGCGCTCATGATCCTGAATCTTTTCTTCTGCTTTCCGAAACACCTGTACTTCCTCACTGCTGCCCAGAATACCCGCCAACTCTTTGGCCTTTGCCAATATCATATCGCGATTGACCAAATGATCATGCTGGCGCGCCGCCGATTGAAGTTCTGTTTGTTGCAACCGCTCCTCTGTCATTGTCCATCGCTCCTTTTCTCACTTAGATGGTCTTGCATGCAGCCCTTTAATCAGACCGCATGCAGGCCGCTAGACTATTCTTTTTATCCGTTAACCGCTACTGGCGTTTGAACCAAGTCACCTTTAATGTAGAAGGTCATAGGCTCTGTAATTTTTACTTGGACAAAGGAACCAATCAGGTCCTTAGAACCTTCAAAATGAACCAGCTTATTGGAACGAGTCCGACCAGCAAGCACTTTGCTGTCATTTTTACTCTCGCCTTCCACCAGCACTTCAACCACCTCGCCACGCAATCGACTATTAAAGCGAAGGCTGTTTTGATTCACAGCAATGTTCAGACGCCGGAGACGCTCTTTTTTGACCGACATAGGCACATTATCTTCCATCGAAGCCGCTGGCGTACCTTCACGTGGTGAATAAATAAATGTGTAGGCAAAGTCATAGCCCACTTCACGCACCAGAGATAGTGTATCTTCGAACTGTTCGTCTGTTTCACCCGGGAAACCTACGATAATATCTGTTGTCAGAGAAACATGCGGAACAGCCGCTTTTATCTTCGCTGCCAGCTCCAAAACACGCTCACGAGTATATTTTCGGTTCATTTTCTTCAATATATCCGTATTACCGGATTGTACAGGCAGATGAATATGCTCCACCAGATTGCCACCCTTACCAAGCACTTCAACCAAATGGTCGTCAAAATCACGCGGATGTGAGGTCGTAAAACGTACACGCGGAATATTGATTTTGCGCATATCATCCATCAGATCCCCAAATCTGTAATTCATATCTTTCAAATCCTTGCCATAGGCATTGACATTCTGACCCAGCAGGGTAATCTCTTTAAATCCTTGACGGGCCAAATCCCGTACCTCAGCAATAACATCCTCTGGCCGACGACTTCTTTCCTTACCACGTGTGAAAGGAACGATGCAATAAGTGCAAAACTTATCACAGCCATACATGATGTTTACCCAAGCCCGCATACCCTCACGCTTCTTCGGCAGGTTTTCGATAATGTCGCCCTCCTTGGACCACACTTCAACCACCATTTCTTTGCTAAAGAGGGCTTCCTTGACAAGCTGAGGCAAACGATGAATATTATGGGTACCAAAGATCATATCAACAAAACCGTGTTTTTGCATAATCCGGTTCACAACATTCTCTTCCTGCGACATGCAGCCACACACACCGAGCAGCAGTCCCGGCTTTTCTGTTTTGAGATGCTTGAGGTGACCCAGCTCACCAAACACTTTATCTTCTGCATTTTCACGGATAGCGCAAGTGTTCAGTAAAATGATATCTGCTTCCTTCCGATCCTCGGTTGCCTGGTAGCCCATTTGCTCCAGCAAGCCTTTGATTGTTTCAGAATCATGCTCATTCATCTGGCAACCGAATGTATATACGATATAATGCTTGCCCTCACCGATATGCTTTAGCTCGTCCGGGACTGCGTTATCATACAATACCTGTACGTCCTCTTTACCACGCTGCTTTTCTTTCCTATGGTTTGGCTCCGCCATAATGTTGATTTCACGTCCACGAATACGAATCTTTTTGCTATGCTCATCTTCAGAAATAATCTTCGCATCCGAGAAATCAAAATATTTGGAGTAATCTTTTGTTTCCTTAGCCATTCCCTGGTCACTCCTTACACCATCTATTTCACGAGCTCATTTGTGATTTTACTGTATCTTTAGACATTGGTTATTTTATTTTAGCTCCAAAAAAACCTTTGAAAAAGGCATTACACTAAATTATAGCATGATTTATAGACCATAGCCATAGATCATCCCCGGATACGATTCAGATGCAGTGTGATGCTAAAGTTTTTATGTTTATAGGTAAGGATTTGTGTATGTATAGCATATAAAAAAGCCCGACTCTTTTGCAAGAATCGGACTTTTACAACTTGTGTATCAAATACGTGTATTAGTCTACGATTTCAGCAGTGTCACCGTTTTTCACACCGGCTCCGTTCGCTTCATCCGTGTCAATATGCATATCCAAAGCAAAAGAATCGGACACACGTGCAAGAACATTTTCAAATACAAGGCCACGTTCGCCGCCTACACGTACTTTCAGCAACTGCTTGTCTTTAATGTCCCACTTAGCTGCATCAGATGTATGGAAATGAATATGACGGGCTGCTACAATAACGCCCTCTTGCAGTTCCACTTCACCAGCTGGTCCTTTTACTGTAATTCCTGGTGTACCATCAATGCTACCGGATTCGCGTACAGGTGCCTTTACACCAATAGCAAAAGAATCTGTGCGAGAGATTTCCAATTGAGAAGCGGGACGAGCAGGTCCCAAAATGCGAACCTTATCAAATTGGCCCTTAGGACCAATTACAGCTACCGTTTCATTTGCAGCAAATTGTCCTGGTTGGGACAAAGGTTTAAATTCAGTCAATTGATAGCCTGCTCCGAACAAGATTTCAATATGCTCTTGAGTCAGGTGAATATGACGGGCGGAAACGCCGACAGGTACGATTTTAGTCATCGTGTGGTCACTCCTTTTTCTCTATACAATACTTTACACATCTATGCTATTATACTCCTATTTCGACAAGAAAGAAAAGGATAGCACATAAAGTTCCCTTTTTCGCCCTAACCAGCCATACATATCGTCCCTATAAAACTTGGATCAAACCGTCATTTTAGCAAACAGAAGAAAGAAAAGCATGATCGCAGCTACGATGAGATGAGGAACTACAATAAATATATTCAGAATAAACAGGACACAGAGAATTCCAGTTAACAAAAGAATGACTCTGAGACGAGGTTTAAGGTGACTTAATCTGTACTGATGGAATACCAGCAAAACTGACAAAAAATAAATCAAAACAGAAGCAAAAGTAAAGCAAAGTACAAAAGTATAGGCTGCTTGCCCCAAAAATAAGAGCTGTATGGAAGCCGCAAGCATGCTAAGAGAAAGATAAATAAACAAATGACCATAAATAATAGTCTGTCCTGCTGTTTGTTTTGATTTGTCAACGCGCTTCTCTATGTTCTCAAAATATTGCCACCAGATTGCAATGACTAGCACAAATGTCAAAGCAGCAAATACAATGGAGGAGACTGTGAAATGATCGGATTGTAAAACAGAAAGTATACTTATCACTGATTCTCCAAGCAGGATTAAGGTAAACTGTGCAAATCTCTCCAAAAGATGCTCTGTATGGATAGGTGTGATCACCAGCTTTTTACGACCGATCAAAGGAACGAGGATATCCACCGCAATGCCAGTATATAAGATCAAATATCGAACCCACGAGTCGAAGAAAAGGGAGCAGCTAGAGATGACTATCCCAACCCAAAGATAGGTTCCAAAAAATCGAGCTGTTTCCTGTTTGTGAGCTGTTTCTTTGGGGGCCGTAAGTAGATATTGAACGACAGTCAAACCTCTTAAACCAATATAGCCAACAAAAAAAGATACATAATACGCATCAAAATCTACATTAAGGCTGGCAGTCATGATTAACACAAAAAATAATTGCAGGATCATAAACATTCGATGCGTTATACTGTCTTGACCAAAACGATTGTTATAGACAGTTTGCCCCACCCATGCCCACCAGATCGGAATAAAAATCAAAATAAACTTCTCTAAATTATGCCAACCAACACTGCCATGCTCAACATGTAGTAAAACATGAGTCGCCTTGGACACAGCTGCTACAAACAATAAATCATAAAAGAGTTCAAGCCAGGTAACCTTTTTTATCAACATGATGTAACGGAGCTCCCCTCTTGTATGGCGGTATAGCATGGTGCTGTCAGGCTCGCTCCTACGTATGTCCAATTTCGGAAAGCGTTATTTTAGCCCCATGCAATCCTCGGATGCTCCAATTATTTCGTAATCGTTCTCGCTTTGTCAAGAAAATGCTCAGCCGAAAACAACTGCTATATTAAGCTATTTTAAGAAGACATTTTAGATGGCAGATTCGTTCGCAAATAGTCCAGTGCATGTTCTCCCAGCCATCCCTTGACCAGCTCCTCAGAGTAATGCTTCAGCAGTAGTTCTGCAAAAGCCGGATATTTCCCCGCGTGCTCCAGTCCTCGCACATGGGCCTCGATACCATCAAAATCAGAGCCAAACATCAAATGTCTTTCGCCACCTAATGAACAAATGTGCTCAATGTGCGGTAGCAGGTCCTCAGCGTGCACTGTACCCTGCTCTTTCAGAAACATCGTGACAAAGGTCAATCCAATTCGTCCGTTACGGGCGATCAGTGCCCGAATCTGTTCATCTCGCAAGTTGCGGGGATGAGCACATTTCGCAAAGGCGTTCGAATGCGAGGCGATGGGCGGTAAGGCCGCCTCCTCCATCACTTCCCAAAAGCCTTGTACGGACAAGTGTGATACATCTAGCAGCAGTCCCATACTATTACAGCGATGAACCAAATCACGTCCCTTGCGGGTCAAGCCGCCTTCTCTAAGCTCCATAATACCGTCAGCAGCCCAATTTGCATAATTCCATGTCAGACCGATCAATCGTATTCCCATGGCATAGCATACATCCGCATAAAACGGATTTCCTTCCAGCGCATCTACCCCTTCGAGTGAGAGTAACGCCCAAGGTGGCTCTGTACGATTCGTCCCACTCTCATACCCATTCGTCATCTTCCCTGCTTGCTTCTCTACGCCTGTATGCTGTACTTGCTCCACTTGACGTATAGCGGACGTATTTTTGAGTGCTGCCAAGTCCTCTCTCCACAGTAGAGGTTTTAACCCGCCTGAGCTAGAGGTAACATGCTGCCTGAACAGTTCAATTTGACGAACCACATGCTCAAATCTTGGCGTGCCCAATACCTGTGATATATAAATAGCGAACGTTTGCAATCTTACGTTGCCTTCTAGCAAACGCTCTTTTGTGACATCAAGTGATGAATGACTGAAATCCACCTGCGAATCGAGCTGCATTTTACATAACACATCACAGTGCAGGTCAACAACTGGCCAATTCGCTTCAAACTTATCATTCATGCACCATACCTCCATTGGATTAAAGCCCACAAATTTATTTTGAAAACATAATGACTAAACCACAAAGCAAAAAAGCCCGTTTACAAAACGTAAACAGGCTCAGGCAACTTCCATTTATTATCTTGGTTCTACAATCAATTTGATTGCAGTCCGATCTTCTCCGTCAATAACAATGTCTGTAAAAGCAGGAATACAAATCAAATCCACTCCGCTTGGTGCGACAAATCCCCGGGCAATGGCTACCGCTTTAATGGCTTGGTTTAGTGCACCCGCTCCAATCGCCTGTAATTCTGCATTTCCGCGTTCACGCAGTACTCCTGCGAGTGCGCCTGCAACTGAATTGGGATTGGATTTTGCTGATACTTTTAATACATCCATAGTAAGTACCTCCCCTGGGAATGATGATGGTTTGATTCCACTATTAGATGTTATTCGAGGGTCAGCAAAAAATTCCTGCTTTTTGGTGACAGTTTTCCTTATTCTTTCCTTAAGTAGCTCACAACAAAGTTAATCCATCCGCCATTCGTCTTCTTTAAGTCTGATTTTCTCAATTTTGCGGGCTTTTCCATCGTGATCATTGAGCTCTACGCTGATGGCATGAAAGTGCCATTTGCCCATGTCCACTTGAAAGCGTACCGGAAGCTGGGTCTGAAATTTCTGTAATACAGCCTCTTTCTGCATACCAAGCACGCCCTCATAAGGACCTACCATTCCCGCATCTGTCTGATACGCAGTTCCTTGTGGCAAAATCGTATCGTCATTACTTTGTACGTGTGTATGTGTCCCTACCACAATTGAAGCACGTCCATCCAGATGCCAGCCCATAGCAATTTTTTCGGAGGTGGCTTCAGCGTGAAAATCTACTAGAATATGTTTATGTTTTTTGCGCAACTCGTCTACAATTTCATCTGCTGCACGAAATGGACAGTCAATAGCTGGTAAAAAGGTTCTACCTTGCAGGTTAACAATGGCTAGCTCCTTACCCCCACCTTTTACAACAGTATAACCCCGGCCTGGTGTACCTGGTGGAAAGTTAGCCGGACGGATGATCCGCGGCTCATCATCTATAAAATCAAATATTTCCTTATTGTCCCATGTATGATTCCCCATCGTAATTCCATGAACGCCCCAATCAAAAAACTCTCTGGCGATGGCTTGAGTAATTCCTCTTCCCGAAGCTGCATTTTCTCCGTTCACGATAATAACATGCGGGTTGTATTTTGATTTTAGCGAAGGGAGATTCTCCCTCAGTGCCTTTCTGCCTACACTGCCGACGATGTCTCCAATAAATAATACGTTGATAGAAAACCCTCCCTAGTCTGCCTTACATAATGAAAAGTGGCCCTACAAGCAGCGGCCACTTTTCATTGAAATGCTTTTATTTTGCGTATTCTACCGCACGGGTCTCGCGAATAACGGTAACCTTAATATGTCCTGGATAATCCAGTTCATTCTCAATCGTTTTCGTAATATCGCGAGCCAGTCGGAATGCTTCCGCATCATCAATTTTCTCTGGCTGTACCATGACACGAACTTCGCGTCCAGCTTGAATTGCGTATGATTTTTCAACGCCTTCAAAAGATTCGGAGATGCGTTCGAGCTTCTCAAGACGACGGATGTACGTCTCTAGCGTTTCACGCCGTGCTCCTGGTCTTGCTGCTGACAGGGCATCTGCCGCTCCAACCAGCATGGCGATCACTGAAGTCGCTTCGCAGTCGCCGTGATGTGAAGCAATGCTGTTGATAACGACCGGGTGTTCCTTGTACTTCTTCGCCAGCTCCACGCCAATTTCAACGTGTGATCCTTCCACTTCGTGATCCAGCGCCTTCCCGATGTCATGCAGCAAGCCTGCTCGTCTTGCCAGTACAACGTCCTCGCCCAGTTCCCCGGCCATCAGACCTGTCAAGTATGCAACTTCCATCGAGTGCTTCAATACGTTCTGTCCATAACTCGTACGGAACTTAAGACGTCCCAAGATCTTGATCAAATCCGGATGCAAGCTATGCACACCCACTTCAAAGGTGGCCTGTTCACCATACTCACGGATTCGTTCGTCCACCTCTTTACGGGATTTTTCCACCATCTCTTCAATACGAGCCGGATGTATCCGTCCGTCCGCTACCAGCTTCTCGAGTGCAGTACGCGCAATCTCTCTACGAATCGGATCAAATCCGGACAATATAACAGCTTCCGGCGTATCATCAATAATGAGGTCGATTCCTGTAAGGGTTTCAAGTGCACGGATGTTACGGCCTTCGCGTCCGATAATCCGGCCTTTCATTTCTTCATTCGGCAATGTCACAACAGAAACCGTCGTTTCTGCTACATGATCTGCCGCACAGCGTTGGATGGCCAGTGTGATGATTTCGCGAGACTTTTTATCCGCTTCTTCTTTGGCCTGCTGTTCAATTTCCTTAATCATCTGAGCTGTTTCATGACGAACTTCCTGCTCTACGTTGGTCAGAATAATACTTCTTGCATCCTCCATCGTAAGATTAGAAATACGCTCCAACTCAGTTACCTGGCTCTTGTAAATCAAATCAATTTGCTGCTGGGTTTCATCGATTCGTTTCTCTTTGTTGGCCACTTGTTCTTCTTTGCGTTCCAGCGATTCCAATTTTTTATCCAGCGATTCTTCTTTTTGCAGCAATCTTCGTTCCTGTCGTTGAATTTCATTGCGACGTTCACGAGTTTCTTTTTCAGCTTCGGCACGGATGCGATGAATTTCATCTTTCGCTTCCAATACCGTTTCCTTCTTCAGCGCTTCTGCCTCTTTTTTCGCGTTCTCCACGATTTGCGCGGCAGCTTCTTCCGCACTGGAGATCTTAGCTTCTGCAATAGATTTGCGAATAAAATAACCAATCCCGAACCCAAAGAATAACGCGGCTACAGCAACGAGAACGAACCAGATCGCAGTCATCATACTGTTCACCTCCCCGTTGGTTCCTCCAAGGCATTCCTTGGGACTTTTTGAAATTGTCACATTTACTTTGATCGTCAAACTAAGATAACGACTCAAGGTCGCTTCATTTCATATGCACATGCTTTCACACGTACAATTCCGCCTGGCATAGCGGCATCACTTGTTATTTGGCGATGAGAACTTTACCGTGGATTCCGCTTTTTTGGAAGGAAAAAGGGCACTCCACAAATATCGTTTCATATATATTTTATTATTTGACAAATGGCATTGTCAAGGGAATGCAAACATTAGTAGAAGACCGTGCAGCTGTCCATATCATAATCAGCTCATCTAGCCAGAGGTTCAGCTACCGTATTGCAACTTATTCCTCCCAATGCAGTAATTCCTCGTCATCGAAAGCTCCATCTTGCTCAGCCACACTGAGATGATTGACCACGCGGCGTGTCATATCCCCCGAATATCCGCGTCTCATAAGAAACGGGAATGTTTTCCTCTTTTTATCCATTATATCACCACGTACCTGATTCCATTTCTTACGTCCAATCGACAATGCGCTCTCCCACTCCTCGTTGTCGGTGATCTCACCTAATGCTTCCCCGATAGAGGCTTTAGAAATGCCCTTCTGACGAAGTTCTTGTCTAATCCACATCTTACCCTTACGTTGGCTTGTTATACGCTGTCTTGCCCACTGACGGGCGTATAAATCATCATCTACTAGCTTCTCCCGTTGCAATTGCACCAATATCTCATCAATAACAGTCTGATCCACTTCTTTTTGCGCTAAACGCTGAGCAATTTCCTGACGTGTACGAGGCTTTTGACCCAAATAGCGCAGCGCATGTACATAAGCCTGTTGTTTTTCATCTGCCAGAACGATATCTTCTAGTTCTTTTTTGACGAATGACGTTCCTTTGAACATGTTGTACTTGATCATTACATCTTCCAATACAGACAGTGAATATGGACCAAAATGAATGATGTATCTTCCACGGTTGCGTCTCTGTCCCTGCTCCACTCTAGTAATCATCAATTCCTCATGATCTGGAAAAAGAGAAATCCCTTGCTGTTTATTTTCTTCCGAAGTGTATTCATCTTTATCGTCCAACTGCAATATGTTTCCCTCGCTTTGAAATTCACGAAAGCAGCCTACGATCACCTGCTACGTAAAAGTTAGATTCTGCTGACAAAGCAGACTTTATTTGATGCAAAAATGCCCTGCACAACTGTGCAGGGCATCAGAATCATGCTATTTAAACGGACTGTACCATAATCCCTAGGCTACAGTTCACATGACAGATCAGAAGCGAAGTTTCAGGCAAGCTTATTCAAGCTCCAACAATTCCTGTTCTTCCTTGGCCTCCTGTGCCAACTCTTCTTCTGTCGGTGGAGCAATTGTTGTAATTAAATTACTGGCCACCCGGATTTTTTGCTCGATCGTGCTAGCAATGTTCGGATTTTCCTTCAAAAATTGCTTTGCATTCTCACGTCCCTGACCAAGGCGCTCGCCTTCGTAGGAATACCAAGCTCCGCTCTTGTCGACAATGTCGTGCTCCGTACCGATATCAATCAAGCTTCCTTCTTTGGAAATGCCCTCACCGTACATAATATCCACTTCAGCCTGACGGAAAGGAGGTGCGACTTTATTCTTCACGACTTTAATACGTGTACGGTTACCCACGATGTCGTTACCCATTTTCAAGCTTTCGATACGACGAACATCCAAACGTACCGTAGAGTAAAACTTCAAGGCACGTCCACCCGGTGTAGTTTCAGGGTTACCGAACATAACACCTACTTTTTCACGGAGTTGGTTGATAAAGATAGCAATGGTTTTCGATTTATTAATGGCTCCAGACAGCTTACGCAATGCCTGTGACATCAAGCGCGCTTGAAGACCGACATGGGAATCTCCCATTTCGCCTTCAATCTCTGCCTTCGGTACAAGTGCCGCTACAGAGTCAACGACGATAATGTCCACTGCCCCACTACGCACAAGAGCTTCGGCAATCTCCAATGCCTGCTCACCTGTATCTGGTTGCGATAGTAACAACTCATCAATATTGACACCCAGCTTGCTCGCATACGACGGATCAAGTGCATGCTCGGCATCGATAAAGGCGGCTTGTCCGCCTGTTTTTTGCACCTCTGCGATAGCATGAAGAGCTACTGTCGTTTTACCGGATGATTCCGGTCCATATACTTCAATAATCCGGCCTCTTGGAAAGCCGCCCGTTCCTAACGCAATATCCAAAGCAATCGAACCACTGGGGATTGTTTCCACTTGCATGTGGGTAGACTCACCCAACTTCATGATGGAACCTTTACCAAATTGCTTTTCTATTTGACGGAGCGCCATATCCAGCGCAGCACGACGATCTGACAATAAACTCACATCCTTCATTGTTTGTACTTTAATAATACCTTGTTTTGACACGCTTGCCAAGCATTTTTTCGAACATACATTCGTTTTTTTTATTTCCCGCAGCTCTCTTCTATAATTATGCCTTTCTCTTAAAACGAAAAAAGAACCGCTGGCAAAAAGCTTTGCAACGGTTCTTCCGAATAAGAATATTATATCATGAATATCTATCTAAAACAACTCATCGATAATTAAGAGAGTTTCTCGTTCTCTACCAATCGGCGCCACAATCTGTACAGGATAGCTTTGACGGATCGCAAACGGATGGTCTCACGGTTACCGCTTAAATTCAGCTCATATACTTCTGTTTCCTTGTCGCGCTCAGCAATACCAATATACACCAGGCCGACTGGCTTCCGCTCGGAATATCCGGGCCCAGCTACACCAGTAACAGAAAGTCCGAAATCGCTGTCCATAATCATCCTTGCCTGCTCTGCAAGCACAAGGGCTACTTCCTTACTCACTGCGCCTGGCGCATGATCCCCTTCCAAATAATCATAAGGCACATTGAGCAATTTCATCTTCATTTCATTGGAATAACACACGATGCCACCTTGAAACATAACAGCACTGCCAGGTATAGAAGTGATGTGTTCCATCAGCATACCGCCTGTACAGCTTTCCGCTGCGCTCACAGTGAGTCCGCGCTTGGCCATTAAATCTACAATCACCTTCTCCAGCGTAACATCCTCACTTGCATACATATATTCGGAAAGACGCTGCTGAATTTGTACTTCCGTAGCCGTCAGCTTAATTAAAGCTTCACTCTCACTGGCCGCCTTGGTGGATATACGGATCGTGACTTCCCCTTCCTTGGCATAAGGAGCAATCGTGGGGTCCGTCTGGGATTCGATCAGATCTAACAAGCGCGTTTCAAGAGCTGACTCACCGATCCCTGCGAATTTTAGCATTTTCGAATAAATCGGCATCTCCTCACCGCTTAATGCCTGCTGAAGCAACCATGGTTTAGCATGATTTGCAAACATAGGTTTAAGTTCCTTAGGCGGTCCGGGCAAAACCACATAAAATTTACCGTCCTGTGCAATGGCATCCCCTATAGCTAAACCCGTCTCATTTTCAAGCGGAGTGGCTCCTTCAATAGAAAGCGCCTGGCGGCGGTTATTCTCGGTCATTTCTACCCCGCGGTTACGGAAAAACTGATCCAGCTTGTCCATGGCAAGGCGATCTATCTGCAATTTTCGCCCCAGTACAGCCGCTATTGCATCTTTTGTCAAATCGTCCTGAGTTGGCCCCAGCCCACCAGAAAACAAAATAATATCCGCACGCTTCTGAGCAAGATGTACCGCTTCCTGAAGTCGATCCATGTTATCGCCAACTACAGTCTGAAAATATACATCAATTCCGATAGTAGCTAGCTCTTGTGACAAATATTGGGCATTTGTATTTACTATTTGTCCAAGTAATAACTCTGTTCCTACTGCAATGATTTCAGCTTTCATCAATTCGTCCTCCTATGATGCGTATAATGTGAATTATGTAAAGAAACAGCAATAAGTTAAGTCCCTATTGCTGTTTCCATAAGATTTATCCTGTTAAACTTTAGAGGAGCTCAGCAAATGGATATTCTTTACAAAGTAATCAATACCCGAATAAATGGTGATTAACACAGCTGCCCATATCGCTATTAAATCAAACGGAATACCCAGAAAAACAAACGGGAAATTATTAATGAGCAGTGCTACAATAGCAACGATCTGGATGATCGTCTTTAATTTCCCCCAATTGCTTGCAGCAACCACAGAGCCATCCAATAAGGCGATCTGTCTCAGACCCGTAACCGCAAACTCACGACTGACAATCACAACGACAACCCAAGAATCAATTTTTCCCATTTCCACCAAAGAAACCAAAATAGAAGTTACCAACAGCTTATCAGCAAGGGGGTCCAACAGCTTGCCCAAATTGGTGACCATATTATTTTTACGAGCCAAATATCCGTCAAGGCCATCTGTGCTGGCTGCTACAAGGAAAATGATAGCCGCAATCAGCTGATTATACGGCAGCGTGAATGCACCGATCTCAATCGGTGGCGGATAAAAATCAAAATCCACCAGCAAAGCCAGCATCATCACCGGGATAAGGCAAATCCGCGTTATTGTAATTCTGTTGGGTAAATTCACAACACACTCTCCCCTGATTATCGTACTTGATTACAAATGGCAGCTTTCGGATTGAATTCAATCCTATGTAAATCGCTTTCGACGAGCGTTATACACCTCAATGTCTGCATTTTCGTTACAAGTATAATATGGCGCAAAACGCATGTCAAAATAACCTGCTGCACATCAAGCAACGTTTAGTCCTACAAAATCTATGAGAGAAACGGCTTATTTCATGTTTGTAAATTGAAGCTCCAACGGTAGATCGGCTTTCCGCAGCAATTGAATAATGGCTTGTAAATCATCCCTATTTTTTCCAGTTACTCGAATTTGATCACCTTGAATCTGACTTTTCACTTTAAGCTTGGAATCCCGAATAAGGATATTAATTTTTTTGGCGTTATCCTGATCAATTCCCTGTTTAAGAGAAAGACGCTGACGCACTGAACCTAAAGAAGCTGGTTCCAATTTTCCAAATTCCACATTTTTAAGGGATAGACCTCGTTTGACCATTTTAGATTGCAAAATATCAATCACTGCATTCAGCTTGTATTCATCTTCCGATGCAATCGTAAGGGCATCTTTCTCAAGCTTGAGGCTACTTTTGCTCCCCTTGAAATCAAATCTCGTTTCAATTTCACGCTCCGTCTGATGAACCGCATTTGTTAACTCCTGCATATCCATTTTGGAGACGATATCAAATGAATTTTCTGAAGCCATCGTTTCACTTTCCTTTCCACAACAAAGTTCAATATCTAATTATAGGCTAGTCATTTACAAAAATCCAATAATCCGTTCACTAAAAAGGCGTTCTTGCCAGTTCCCCGACAAAAACGCCTTTATTTACAATTGCAGTTTAACATTTCTAATAGTGACTTCGTGTTGGATTTCTAAACATATCCAAAATTCCAAGCACAATGTGAGCAAGACCAAAGCCTAATATGCCATAGCCCCATGCATTCGGTGTTAGATAATAGCCCAGCAAACTGACAATAATCCCGAGCCCAGTCACAATCCAGCTGACGGTCATAACGTATACACCTCACTTTGCGGAAAATGAACTGACTGACTTTCCAAGAATTACAGTCATTAGTATTTCACCGCAACAAGGCGTTTATTCACCATCAGTAGTTGTACTAGAATCTGTCCCACTTTGTGTAGTATCCGTACTACCATTTGTCGTCGTATCCGTTGAACCCGTCACCCCAGTACTCGCTCCAGTGGAAGAAGCTTCCCCTTGCTGTATCAACACGCGAGTCGTCGATTTATTATCGGTTATCGGTTGACCGGCAACGGAGATATCCGTGGCAGAAGACCGCCCTGATTTAATATATAGACCTTCCGGACCAATATCGAAAGACATCGTGTCCCCACTTTTAGTCATACCGTAGCTCAGCTTTTCTCCACGGGAATTTTGTCCCTTATACACCTCAAGCCAGCTTTCGCCCGTTGCCTTAATATCAACCTTGACCGTGGCCCCCGTTGCACTGGAGACTTTGAAGATCGTCGTCTTGCCTTGCTTACCATCCTGAGCCACAGTTACTCCCTGCGCTGGCGTAGTCGTATCCGGCTGCTGACCAGTATTTGGAGTCGTCGCATCTGTAGTTCCCGTACCACCTGGCTGGGTTTCCCCGGTTTTCCCCGTATCAGGGGTCTGCCCGCCAGCACCATTTGGTGCCGTTGTCTGACCATTATTCGGTGTCGTAGTTGTATTTGGAGTAGACGTGTTTGGTGTCGTACTTGGCGTTGTGTTAGGTGTTGTACTTGGTGTACTTGGTGTACTTGGTGTTGTAATCGGCGTTGTGTTTTCTGCTGTTTTTGGAGTGGAATGGTTGTTACTCACCCAATAAGCATAAATAACCCCAACAATGAGAACTAGAAAAAGCCACATTAACGCTGTAGGCAACCATTTAAGATTGCCAATCGTCGCGGGACGGCTGGAGCGTTTCTGTGTAACAGGCTCCATGACTGCTTCCGGTTCAGGTTCAGGCACATTGCTTTGGTGCCCTTCCAGAAGCTCATCGGGATTCAACCCGACCGTTTCGGCGTATGTTTTAATAAAAGCTCTGACATAAAAGCTTCCCGGCAGCACTTTGTAATCGCCCGTCTCAATGGCTTCCAGATAACGTTTGCGTATCTTCGTCATTTCCTGAACATCGTCAAGGCTCAATCCTTTTTGCAGCCGGGCCTCCTTTAATTGCTGACCCAGTTCTGACATGTCATCATCTCCTTGTGTAATTACACTTATTTAAAGATCTTCTGTATAACTGGCTGTAAAGGTATCATAAATAATTTCCTCAGCCGGATTATTGCGAAGTTCAATAATGATATTGAAATCGTCAAAGCTGTATCCCGATTCACGCACAAATACATCAGGATGCTCAATCACTTTGGTACTTGGCATGCTCATAATTTCCTGAAGCAGGTGATAATGTCTTTCATTTGATCGAATTGTACTCACAATGCCATCAATAATAAACACATTGTTGGGATTCATTTCTTCCTCAGAAAGCTGACTGCGTACCGTCTGTCGTAATAACGTCGACGACACAAAAGTCCATCGCTTCATTGCACATACGCTACTGGCAATAATGGACTCCGTTTTACCCACACGCGGCATCCCGCGAAGACCAATTACCTGATTGCCATCCCTCTTTAATACTTCACCCAAAAAATCGACCAGCAACCCAAGCTCATCGCGTGTAAAGCGGAAAGTTTTACGATCATCTGAATCCCGATCAATGTAACGGCCATGTCTAACTGCCAATATATCGACCAGTCTCGGAGCACGTAAGGCCGTGACTGTAATGTTGCTGGCTTTTTTTAACGTATCTCCGAGAATGCGTATTTTCTCGTCATCGTCTGTTTCGAGAAGCATCCCCCGTCTTTCGCCTTCAACACCGTTAATCGTCAGTATATTAACCCCCAGAATACCAAGCATGGAAGCAATGTCCCCCAGCAGTCCGGGTCGATTTTTATGTATCTTGTATTCCATGTACCACTGTTTCGTCTCTTCCGTCACGTTAGCACCTCATTCACATTCAAACCGTCAACAATGCCAAATCAAAGCATAATTGTATCATAAGATAGCATCATTCGACAAAACCAATTATTGAAATTTAATAGGCTATATTGTGTTGTAAGCCTCAATCACGTTTATGATATATAAATTACAATGGAATTACAAGAACAGCTCTGTAACCATTACAGAAAAGCCCCCCAAAAGGGAGCTTTTCATGTTGGTTCCTGCTTATGCGTTGCTCTTGGCCAATTTAACCATTAGCCGGGCGATGGTGTGACGCTCGTTCTCATCGGCAACTCCCCACAGTTCTTTCAGTGCGCGGTTGGAGTGGTTGGCTGGATCGACCTTCTCATCCAGAAAATCACCGATTTCGTAAGCAAGCTCTGCAATGGTATCTTGACTGATTCCCAGCTTCTCCGCTTGCTCTACACGCTGACCAAGGAACTTTTTCCAAACATCAAAATTCTGAACAACTGTTGACATACTTAAATCCTCCTTAGATGATTCAGATTTAAAATCAACAGTTGTAATATGCTCTTCACAGACGCTTACTATACTGGTGAATTCCTCCATGCGCTGTATTCCTTAAGTCACCCATCCTCCGTTAGGACTTATGACCTGGCCATTAATATAACCTGACTCAGGAAGCGCAAGAAAATAAACCAGGGACGATATTTCATCAGGCCGCGCCAATCGTCCGGCAGGGATATCTTCCTCCAAACTGTTAATTTCGCCTGCATCCAAATGATCCAACATCGACGTGTCTACTGCCCCTGGAGCCACAGCATTCACTGTTACTCCAGAAGGCGCAACCTCTTGAGCCAGCGCTTTAGTGAAAGCGTTAATGCCTCCCTTGGTAGTGGAGTACAATACCTCGCACGAAGCTCCACATATGCCCCACACAGACGAAACATTCACAATACGGCCATAGCGTTGGGAAATCATATGCGGCATAAAAACCTGCGTACATAAAAAAGTTCCCTTAACATTCACGGCCATCACTTCGTCCCATTCCTCTTCTGAAACATCTGAAAGTAGCCCATAATGAGATATTCCAGCATTATTCACTAGAATATCTGGCTTCATTCCGTGATTATCCAGCTTTTCCCGCATGCGTTCAATCTGCTCCTTACTCCGCAGATCGGCTGACACAGTCATTACCTTGCCTGAATAAGTCATGCAACGACGGGCAACTTCATTTGCTTTTTCATGGGACTTCATGTAGTGAATGACCACATTCATCCCTACTGCTGCAAAACGCTCGGCAATAGCCGCACCAATTCCACCACTTGCTCCTGTAATCAGCACAGTCGTATCGCCAATAGCCTTTAATTCTCCGCCCTCGGTGGTCATCGTTTCCCTCTCCCTAGACATTACGGACTCACCACCAGCGATATTGCCATTTGATCCCACTGTATATGATCTTTCAGACGTCGGTTTACATCCTCAAGCGTGATACTTTCATAAACCGGAAGCAATTGAAAAAAATCACTGCCGCGGAAGCGATGTCTTGTAAACTCATGTGCAATATTTTCAGGAGAATTGAGTGTGCGTAGATAACCGCCGATCTTCTTTTTGCGCGCTCGTTCAAAATGTTCTGCTGCAAATCCCTGCTTCTGAATAGACTCTACCTCTTCTCGTATCCTAGCCAACAGGCGATCAGGGTCTTTGGTATCCCCACCGATCGCAGAAAATGCATACTGTTGCGTACTGTTGTACTCATGACCAAAACTGTCCGAAATTAGATCCTCATCGTAGAGCTTCTGATATAGCTGTGTACTGGAACCAAACAAGAGATCAAGCATCAGCTTGGTTTCGAGATCATGACGAAGCAATGCTTCCCCCGTTAGACCTACTTCGGTCTCCTTGAATCCCAAAAGCAGCTTTGGTAAAGAAACGGCCAGCTTTACTTCACGCCGTGGTTCTGCAACTGTAGTGGGTTCATCATCGAAAATCCGCTCGATCTCTCCCTGCGGCTTATAGTCCTTTTTCGCCTGATTATTACGTACCAATTCAATTACTTTGGCTGGGTCCACTCCACCTACTACAAAAAGAATCATATTACTTGGATGGTAAAAAGCTTCATAGCAACTGTACAATGTTTCCTTTGTAATCGTACTGATGGATTGAATAGTACCTGCTATATCAATATGCACCGGATGGACCTTGTACAATGCCTCAATCAAACCAAAGTAACTCCGCCAGTCGGGGTTATCTTCATACATATTGATTTCCTGACCGATAATGCCTTTTTCCTTCTCCACATTTTCATCTGTAAAGTAAGGATGCTGAACAAAATTGACTAGCGTGGTCAAATTTTCTTGAATGCGTTCAGTTGCCGAAAACAGATATACTGTTTGATCAAAGCTCGTAAATGCGTTCGCCGATGCTCCATTAGAGGAAAAGGTAGCAAAAATATCGCCTTCAGGCTCTTCAAACATTTTATGCTCCAAAAAATGGGCTATGCCATCTGGCACCTTGACAGGCTGTTGACCTTCTACTCGGAAATGATTATCAACTGAGCCGTATTTAGTCGCAAATGTGGCATACGTCTTCTGAAAGCCTGGTTTGGGCAACACATAAACGTGCAAGCCATTATCCATTACTTCATAGTACAGCGTTTCCTGCAAATGCTCATACGATATATGCTCCAACGCTATTCCCCCTTCTGGTCTCTCAAGAAATAAATAGTGTCCAGTCGGAACGTCCGGGCGGCATCCTGAACATCCTGCACCTTGACTGCCTCCACCTGGCTTAGCAGTTCCTCTACCGTCCGCTCTTTGCCGGAAAGCTGTCTGTTAAAATCATAGGCAATCATTTCAAAAGCGGAGTCCTGCATTTCCTTTAGCAAGTTGCGTATCATCGCCTGCGTCTGGGTCATTTCTAGCTCGGTAATCGCTCCATTTTGCGTATCTTCCAGTTGCTTGCGGATAATAGTAACCGCCTTTTCATAATTAGGAATTTCGATACCGGATTGTATTGTGCCAATGCCTTTATGCCCGTCATACCGTGACGAAGCGTAATACGCCAAACTCTCCTTCTCCCTCACATTGACAAACAGCTTTGAATGCGGATACCCGCCCAGAATGCCATTGTACATCAGAGCGGAAGCATAACGTTCATCGCCATACGTAATAGGGGTACGCAGTCCCATGTTGAGCTTGCCTTGGTTCACATCGAGACGCTCTACTATAGTTTGCACATCACGTTCTACCGATTTGGGCTGTTCGATTACATATTCCGTTTCCGTCGAGCGATTTAATTGAAAATAGCGATCAACAAACTTTTCAACTTCTTCCAGCGTGGTATCACCCACAACATATAAATCCATGCTGGCATTATTCAGCCATTCTCCATAAGCCTCGTATAAACTTTGTGCACTTATGCTGTCCAGATCAGATCGCTGACCAAGAGGATGCAGACGATAAGGCTCATCCTTGCACATCTCCTCCATACAGCGCTCCCCAGCATAACGTATTTTATCGTTAACTATAGATTCCAGCTTCTTACGAACATTTTCTCGTTCCTGCTGTACATATCCTGTTTGAAATGCACCGTTTTCCAATGCAGGCTTCGTCAAAACCTCTCCTAGGAAAGCAAACGAACGATCCAGTAAACTATCTGGACTGCTTACAAAGCTGTCATTAATCGTATCCATGCGAAATTGAACGATCTGATAATCTCCACGTTTGTATACATCGAATCCAAAACCCGCACCATACAATTGCTCTAACTGCTCTCTAAATTGTGTAGTCTGCGGATATGATTCTGTACCCCGTCTCAGAACGAAAGGTACCAGTCCCACACGAGTTACAGTTTCCTCACTTAGCGGAGTACCTACATACAGTGATATGGCAAACGTCTTAAAGCGCTTGGTCGGCAGTACATGAATTCTCAGTTGTCTGCGTGTACCACGCTCGAAACCTGTTTTGTTCAAGTCCAAAACTCCTTTGTGACGTCAATTTGCGTCTAGCCTTTGATTAGCATTAGCTGTTGTACATCTTTTTCCTGTAAAGAGGTAAAGTGTACCAATCTTTATTCTAACTATGCAAAAGCCAAGAAGCAACCGGAGACAAGCTTCCGGCTGCTTCGGCGTTTTACATGCAGAAAATATGTTCCCCGATAGTTTTCACCTGCGGACGGGACCAAATCCATTTGGAGGTGGCTGTTTTAGGGTTAAAATAATAGAGACATCCTCCGCTTGGGTCCCAGCCATTCAGGGCTTGACGTACCGCCTTTTGTGCAGTCTCATTCGGCGTGAGCCAGATTTGGCCGTCTGCTACAGCAGTGAAAGCCCCCGGCTGAAAGATTACCCCAGACGGTGTGTTTGGAAAACTGGGCGACTTGACCCTGTTCAAAATAACAGCCGCCACGGCAACTTGTCCTTCAAACGGCTCGCCGCGGGATTCACCGTAGACCGCATTGGCCATGATCTTAAGATCGTTTTCAGAAAGCCCCATGGTGTTGGCCGATCCCATCGTTTCTTCATTTTGATCTGATTTATTGTTATTGTTCGCTGCCTGTCCCTGATCGGATCCTTGATTGTTACGATGCATTGGCGTTTCCGTTGGCTTCCAGTGTGGAGTAGCATTCACCAGTTTTAATTTGGTTTTCGCACCAACCACTCCATCGGGTCTGATACCAAACTCCTTTTGAAAACCCTTGACAGCCTTTAGTGTACTACTGCCAAAATGGCTGTCCACTTTCCCACCAAAAAAACCCAGCAACTTCAATCGTGATTGCAGCTCATAAACATCCTGGCCATAAGAACCAAAATCAACCGCTTCTGAACTGAATGTCGGCTGAACAGGCTGCGCCGCTGTTACTTTCTGCTGCGTGCTCAGCGACTCTGCTCGCTCCTGTGCAGAGTCGTTTTTAAAAAGCCCTGTGTACGTAATAGCCGAGGCTGCGAGGATACCCGTGCAAATCCAGACCATTGTCTTTTTCATATGCTGCGCTCTACCTTTCTTTTGTGGGATTAACAGGATGGCTACGTTTATTATGACAAGCTCCGCTAGAAGCTATTCACCCTTTTAATCTTCTTTTAGCAGGCAGTTCCAAACCTCAAAAAAAACATCACAAAAAAACGCTATTTGCGTGCATGGAGTTGTCATACTTAACAACTCATCATGCGTACAAACAGCGTTTAAATGGAATCTGATAAAAGATAATGCTCAGGAGCTAACTTTATTCTGCTGGTATTGTTCCATTGAGATAAGTACCTCACGGGGCTTACTTCCCTCGTAAGGACCGATGACACCGCGAGCTTCCATGGAGTCAATCAGTCGGGCAGCACG
Organism: Paenibacillus sp. BT-177; assembly: GCF_025846815.2. NCBI lineage: Bacteria > Bacillati > Bacillota > Bacilli > Caryophanales > Paenibacillaceae > Paenibacillus > Paenibacillus sp. BT-177. Next base: position 199,966 of record NZ_JAOYTP010000004.1, read on the forward strand.
TGTATAACCGATCCGCATACGGCGCTGAAGGAGCGAAACGGAAGCTTGTTTAGCCTCTAAAATGATGTTGACAGCTTGATCATACAGCTCATCCAGCATTTCATCCGCATCAGTGGATACCTCTTCCACCTCCGGCACAAGCGTTTCATCATACTGCGCTTCACCCTGTTCACGCACATAGTTAACAATATTCTCCACTTCCTGATCACTCATAAACGCTCCCTGAACGCGGACTGGTTTGGAAGCTCCCATCGGCATGAACAGCATGTCACCACGTCCGAGCAGTTTCTCAGCACCGCCCATATCCAGTATGGTGCGGGAATCCACCTGCGAAGAAACGCCGAAGGCAATACGTGAAGGAATATTGGCTTTAATAACCCCTGTAATTACATCAACCGAAGGTCTTTGTGTTGCAATAATCAGATGGATGCCTGCTGCACGCGCCATTTGGGCAAGTCGCGCAATCGCATCCTCCACATCTCCTGCAGCAACCATCATCAAATCTGCCAGCTCGTCCACAATAACGACAATGTAAGGCAGAAATGCATCCGGGTTATCCTTCATCAAATTGTTGTAGCCCTCAATATTACGGGTGCCTGATTTGGAAAACAGCTCATACCTTTTTTCCATTTCAACTACGATTTTCTTCAATGCCAGTGAGGCACGCTTGGGATCAGTCACGACCGGAGCCAATAAATGGGGGATTCCGTTGTACACGTTCAACTCCACCATCTTGGGATCAACCATCAGAAATTTCACCTCATCTGGCTTCGCTTTGTATAAAATACTCGTGATAATCCCATTGATACACACCGATTTACCCGAACCCGTAGCTCCAGCTACAAGCAGATGGGGCATCTTGGCTAAATTACCGACAATCGTTTGTCCTGCAATATCACGTCCAAATGCAATCGACAAATTGGAAACCGATTCCTGGAAAACTGTCGTTTCCATTACCTCACGCATGGTTACGATAGAAACTTCATTATTTGGAACTTCTATCCCTATGGCGGACTTGCCGGGAATAGGTGCCTCCATACGGATATCCTTTGCAGCAAGCGCAAGTGCAATGTCATCCGTCAGACTCACAATCCGGCTAACCTTCACGCCAATGTCCGGCTGGATTTCATAACGTGTGACGGCTGGACCACGTACAACCTCCAGCACTTTCGCCCGAACACCGAAGCTTTCAAGCGTGGCCTCCAGCTTGCGTGCTGTTTGCATGTAATCCTTTTGTCCCATGCCTTTGCCTGCATTTTGCGGTTTGGCAAGCAAACGGAACGATGGGAGCTTGTACGGCTTAGGCGGTGGTGGAGTTGGAATAGCTACATTATTCCCTTCAGCTTCTTCGCCTGTCAATCCATTAGCAATCGTCTGAGCCAGTTCCTGAGCTTCTTCTGATGTCTCATGGATCATTGCCGAATCATTTCTATTCATATCCGCATCGGCATCCATAAAATTACTATCCAGAGGTTCATCAATGGAATCGTTCCGCACTCCACCTGTCAGGGAGTCTTCAAGTTCAGCCTCTGATCTTTTTTCCTCATTTTTCACTTGTTCGAAGAAGTCCCTAATGATTGGCGATCTTTTTACCGAAATTGAGGCTTCCTGTTCAACGTGTTCGATCACGTCAGATAGCTCTTCTCCCTGATTGCCATCTCTCCACTGAGGCTGCACGTCACCAGCCTCATATAGAAGATCATGTTCATCTTCATCCGCATGGGCAGGTTGCTCTTCCTTGTCCGCCTTATCTGTATTTTTAAGGCCAAACAACTGAAAGAAAATGGGCTGCTTGCGTGCTGGAGGCTGCATTTCATCAAAGTCATCATCCATATCCTCCTCATAGGCAGGAATAGGCTCAGATTTGGGTTTTCTATTTCCGCTGCCCTTGCTTGATGCAGAAAGCGGAGTGGCTTTTCCAGTCCATTTTTTCCGCACGCTTCCCCCGGCTGTCAGCAGTTTGGTCTTTACAATCCGCACTAAATCCACATAAGACAGTTGAGTCATCAGCATAAAACAAATGACGAACATGACAATCATGATCAGCTTAGCTCCTGTGAGACCAAACAGCCACAACAGAACGGTAAGCTGTAATGCGCCAACGTAGCCCCCGCTAATATCCTTATTCAGCATGGAGGTATGGCCTTGCTGATCAGGCGACAGCAACTGCTCACGCATATCTATATGTATCTGGGTCATCACTCCGCCCGGCTGAAGCGCGTTGATCGGTCCCAAACGCTGCTCCATAGATGAAATAGAACTCATAAGTGTAAAGGCAAATACCAACAACAGCAAACCCGTCTTCCGTGAGTTCCACTGGTTCGGCCACTTGCGGTGAATCATCACCATCAGACCATAATAAATGCCAATCAGGGGGATCACAAAATAGAATTTCCCCAGTACAAGCCCAAACATCTTGGATAGCGACCGACCAACCGCCGCTTCACCCGACAACGCAATGACCGCCAATGTAATCAGCACAATGCCGTAAATTTCATATTTTAAAACTCCACCAAATATGGCTTTCTTTTTTCTTTTTCTTCTTCTGGACATACTAGGTCACCCCCCAGAAGAATATTATACCACGTCACTCGCTATCCGCACATATGTTCTTTTTCAGCAGCAAATGACCTATTTCTGTACTATTCGACAGCTTCTATGACCACTCGATGACCTGACCTGGTCCATAACGAGGATTGAGGTAGGCTTCCAACGGACAGTCCAACAGCCTTACTATGATCCCCCGACGACTTTCAAGCGGCTGTACCTGCATAAGCAGACCGTCTACCCGGACCTCTACAAGCTCCTCTCCTTCCTTCCACATCCCTTCCCACACCAATTCCATTGGCATTACAGTATATAATGTCATTGGGGTAGCTCCTTGCTGTGCTCACTTGAAGGGGTTCCTGTAGGGATGCCTGTAGCATTGGGTGAAAAAGGGGCATATGGAGTCTGCTGTGGAGTCCCTGTCATCCCGTTTTGCTGACGGCGCGCCTCAATGATGGTATTCAACTGTTTTAGCGCCTCTCCTATCCCACCAACCGCATCCATCAAACCGTATTTTACTGCATCGATTCCTCCAACCGCTGTACCAATGTCACGGTTTAATTCTCCAGTTTTGAACATCAGTTCCTTGAACCGCTCTTCTGTGATGCGGGAATGAGAAACGACGAAGCGGACGACACGCTCCTGCATTTTTTCCATATATTCAAAAGTCTGTGGGACTCCAATGACAAGGCCGCTCATACGAATAGGATGAATGGTCATCGTCGCACTCTCAGCAATGTAAGAATAAGTAGAAGATACGGCAATCGGCACACCGATACTATGCCCTCCACCTATGACTATGGTCACTGTTGGTTTACTCATGGAAGCGATCATCTCAGCAATAGCTAGACCTGCCTCTACATCACCGCCAACTGTATTTAGCAAAATCATTAATCCTTCGATACGTGGGTTTTGCTCTGCCGCTACCAACTGCGGAATAATGTGCTCATATTTTGTTGTTTTGTTTTGAGGCGGTAAGATGAGATGTCCTTCAATCTGACCGATAATCGTCATACAAAAAATATTGGACTCGCTTCCGGGCATGGAGGTTTGACCCAGCTGCTGTAAAGCCTCCATAGCAGGTAAAACGGGTCTTTGTCCAACTTCTGGTTGTTCTGGCGCTTCCGTTTCCTCGTTGCCAGAAGATAAATTGCTGTAATGTTCCATATGGGTGATCTTCCTTTCGCTTTACGCATCTATGTGCCCCGTATTCACCCTATAGTATAGGATAGAAATGGAATATTTTATACCCACCTCCATGCCTTTCCTCAACCCCAAAATCAAAAAAAGCCTCTCTTCCCGCGGAAACCGTCCAATATTTCCTGCGGGAAGAGAGGCGACTGTGTGCCTGTGACTTAAGTTTTTAATTCAAGTTTTTGAACATATTTCAATTGAATCACACTTCCATTATAATTGGCAGAATCATCGGTCTGCGACGAGTTTGCTCATACAAGAAGCGACCCAGTGCATCCTTGACATTTGTCTTGAGGGAAGCCCATTCATTTACATTTTCACTCATGAGCTTGTGCAGTGTACTTGAAACAATACGATTTGCTTCATCCAGCAAACCTTCTGATTCACGAACATACACGAAACCACGGGAAATGATATCCGGGCCCGACTTAATCGTGCCATCTTGCTTGCTCAGTGTGACAACCACTACCAAAATACCGTCCTGTGACAACAATTTGCGGTCGCGCAACACGATATTTCCTACATCTCCTACGCCTAGTCCATCAATCAGTACGTTACCTGCTGTAACTTTACCAGCTCTACGTGCTCCGCCATTCTGAATTTCAATGACTTCACCGATATCCGTGATAAAGATATTTTCAGGCTCGATACCTACTCCTTCAGCAAGCAGAGCGTGACGACGCTGCATTCTGAACTCACCGTGAATTGGCAAGAAGAATTTTGGTTTCATCAGATTTAGCATCAGCTTGAGTTCTTCTTGGCTGCCGTGTCCAGAAACGTGGATACCAGGATTAGCTGCACTGTAGTATACATTGGCACCCAGACGGAACAGCTCATCAATAGTGCGTCCAACATATTTTTCATTACCTGGTACCGGAGTAGCTGCGATGATCACTGAGTCCCCTGGAAGGATATCTACCTTACGATGCGTAGAACGAGCCATTCTTGTCAAAGCAGACATTGGTTCACCCTGACTACCTGTGCAGAGAATAACTACGCGATCCGCTGACATTTTGCCAACTTCTTCAGGCTCAATCAGCATTCCATCTGGGATTTCCAAGTAGCCCAAATCAGAAGCAATACCTACGACATTAACCATGCTGCGACCAATAACCGTTACTTTACGTCCGGTTGCCTCAGCAGCATTAATGACCTGCTGAATGCGATGTACGTTCGAAGCAAAAGTGGCTACGACCACACGCTGTCTCGACTTGCGGAAAATATCTTCCAGCACAATGCCAACGCTCTTTTCCGAAGGTGTAAAGCCCGGTTTTTCGGCATTAGTACTGTCTGACAATAGAGCCAGTACGCCACGTGTGCCAATCTCAGCCATACGCTGCAAATCTGCATATTGTCCGTTCACCGGAGTATGATCAAATTTGAAGTCTCCTGTATGAACAACAGCGCCTTCAGGAGTATCAATGCAAACACCTACAGAATCAGGAATACTATGGTTGGTTTTGAAGAATGTTACTTTCAATGTGGAGCCCAGCTTGATTTCGGAATCAGCATTGATCAAAATACGTTTGGTTTCACCAAGCAGATTCGCTTCCTTCAGCTTGTTTTCCACCAGTCCCAGCGTCAACTTGGTACCATATACAGGTACATTCAAATGTTTCAGCACGTAAGGCAAACCGCCGATATGGTCCTCGTGACCATGAGTCAACACAATGCCTCTTACTTTGTCGCGGTTCTCTGTAAGGTAGGAAATATCAGGAATAACGATATCGATGCCAAGCATGTCCTCTTCCGGAAATTTCAGACCGGAATCCACCACGACAATGTCGTTGCCGTATTGAACGACATACATATTTTTCCCGATTTCACCGACGCCGCCCAAAGCGAAAATCATCAATTTATCGTTGTTTGTTTTTTTAGACAAATGAATCTAAACCTCCTATGGTAGTTGGACGTCGTACCTTGATTTGTTATTTAATTTTCAAAAAAATACCGCACCCAGTCACTTGACCCCATTATACATGATTAAAATACGAAAAAACAAGTCATCCTGTTCGTTACGCTAGGTTTCCCATTGCCTTCTCAAACCATAAGTATGTGCCATTTTATCTACATGCCTGGTTAACAGCATAGCAAAAAGGACGTTCTATAAGAACGCCCTTCATACCGGAAGACCTTGTCAGGGCAATAACCCAGTCGATATTATACCTACCGACTGCCCTTAACAAGGATACTCCTTGTATTCATCAACATCTTTCGTCTATTTCTTTTTAGCGGGTAAATAAATTCTTAATAAACTCTGCTTCATCCTCGGTAGGCGGGATAAGTGGCAACCGAACTGAACCTACCTTAATCCCCCGTAACTCCAAAGCATACTTTACAGCTACCGGATTAGGCAAAGGATGAGGACAGCCGAACATGCCCTTAAAAATCGGGAACAACTGTTGATGCAGTTTTGCTGCCTCTTGAGCGTGTCCTCCTACAAAGGAATCCAGCATTCGCTTCATTTCTGCACCTACCACGTGACTTGCTACGCTGATAATGCCATAAGCACCTACAGCCATGGCAGGTAATCCAGATGCATCATCCCCGGAATAAACCAGAAAACCTTCTGGTGCTGCCGCTGCAATCTGTGTAACTTGTGCAAGTGATGCACATTCTTTGGTTCCTACAATGTTCGGAATTTGTGCAAGCCGCAGTGTCGTTTCAGCTGTCAGGCTGGCACCGGTACGGCTTGGAACATTATACAGTATCGCTGGAAGGGATGTGGAGTTTGCAATACTTTTGAAATGCTGATACATCCCTTCCTGATTCGGTTTATTATAATATGGCACTACCAGCAGCACACCGTCTGCTCCCGCCTGCTCCGCAGCACGGGTGAGGTGGATGGAATGACGTGTGTTATTGCTTCCTGTCCCTGCAATAATTTTACATCGCCCAGCTGCTTTTTCTACAACAAATGCAAACAACTTAATTTTTTCATCATCACTCAGGGTAGGAGACTCCCCTGTTGTTCCAGATACAACAAGTGACTCTGAATGCTGTTCTTCTATTAAATAATCAATCAACGAGGACAATGCAGTCCAGTCAATCTCTCCTTGCTGATCAAAAGGTGTCACCATTGCGGTAATCAATCTGCCGAAGTTCACCATGCTGCCTCCTTTTTTTGCAAGTCCGAGCACGGACAATGCGCCTATTGATGGAGTTCAAATTTATTATGCAATGCGCGTACAGCCTGCACCATATCTTCCTTTTTAACAAGTACCCAGATCGTGGTGTTGGAATCTGCCGATTGAAGGATCTGTACGTCTGATTCTGTCAATGCCTCCACAATTGTCGCCATAATACCTGGTACCCCGTTGATACCACCGCCTATGACCGAAACTTTAGCACACCCGGCCAGTATCTTAGGCTCTAGACCCAAACCGTTAAGTACTTCAACCGCTTTGCTTCCATCATTATCAAATACGGTATAAACCGCTCCTGATGGAGTTACATTAATGAAATCGACGCTGATTCCGTGTTCAGCCATAGATTTGAATACTTGTAATTGCAAGTGCTCCAAACCCGATTTTAATTCAACAGTAATTTGAGTAACATTGCCGACATACGCAATACCGGTCACGAAGCGGTCTACGATATCTGCCTGCACATCTTTAAAGCCTTCCGGATGGGTAACCAACGTCCCCTCTCCCTCGGAGAAGGTAGAGCGAACCCGTACCGGAATATTAGCCTGCATGGCTATTTCAACAGCACGAGGATGGATCACCTTTGCTCCCTGATGAGCCATATTACAAATTTCCGTATAGCTAACATGTGCAAGCGGCTTCGCATTTTCCACAATACGCGGATCAGCGGTCAATATACCATTCACATCTGTATAAATATCAACCATATCCGCATGTAGAGCAGCACCTAGTGCAGTAGCTGACGTATCACTGCCTCCCCGACCAAGGGTAGTCATATCACCATCAGCTGTTTGTCCCTGAAAACCAGTCACAATGACCACTCTGCCTTGGTTCAGTTCTTCCACAATACGGTCTGGCTTGATATCCAAAATCCGAGCATTGCCGTATTGATCATCCGTAATAAAGCCTGCCTGTGCTCCAGTCAGCACTGTAGCAGGGATACCTTCCTTCTCCATCAGGCTGCACAATGTAGCAGCAGAAATGATTTCACCACAGCACAGCAGTAAATCCCGTTCGCGCTTCGGAAGACTGTCGCCGTTAGATGCCGCCCAATCCAGCAACGTGTCCGTGGCATAAGGCTCTCCTTTCCTCCCCATGGCCGACACAACAACAACCAATTGAAAATTTTGCTTCAGCTCCCGCTTCACATGTGCCAGCACAAGTTGACGCGCTTCAGGTGTGGATAGCGAGGTTCCCCCAAATTTTTGCACCAAAATACCCATTATTCTTCCCCCATATACTCCCGGCTTTAGGAACGTTACTCCGCTTTTGCAGCAATAATTTCCGCGATTTGCACCGCGTTCCATGCCGCTCCCTTGAGCAGATTGTCGGATACGACCCACAAGTTCAAACCACGGCTATTGCCCAAATCACGACGTACACGCCCTACGAATACGTCAGGTTTTCCTGCCGCTTCGGATGCGAGCGGATAAAGCTGGGCAGTAGGATCGTCTACCAGCGTTACTCCAGGTGCGGAAGCCAACAGATTACGAACTTCTTCTAGATCATAATCTTTTTTAAGCTCTACATAGACGGATTCCGAGTGACCGTATACAACAGGAATACGCACACACGTTGCTGTTACGTCTACAGAATCGTCACCCAGTATTTTTTTCGTTTCGCGTACCATTTTCATTTCTTCCAGTGTATAGCCATTATCCTGAAACTTATCGATTTGCGGAATAGCATTGAAAGCAATCTGATGTTTTACTGGCAACGAACCTACCGGCAGCAGATCTGGCTGAACCTCATCACCGTTAAGAATGGCTGCGCTTTGACGATTCAATTCATCAATAGCACGGCTTCCAGCGCCCGATACGGCCTGGTATGTGGATACTATGATACGAGAAATGCCATATTGATCATATAATGGTTTCAAAGCAGCTACCATCTGGATGGTGGAGCAGTTCGGGTTGGCGATAATCCCCTGATGCTCGGCAATTTTATCGCTATTCACCTCAGGTACTACAAGAGGAGCTGTCGGTTCCATTCGGAATGCGTTGGTGTTGTCAATGCAAACTGCCCCATGACGAACAGCATGCGGCGCCAGTTCCTTACTCACGTCTCCGCCTGCACTAAACAAAGCAATGTCGATTCCTTCAAAGCTGTCGGGGGTAGCAATCTCTACTGGAATCTGCTGACCTTTAAAGCTAATTAACGTGCCGGCAGAACGAGGCGAAGAAAGAAATTTGATTTTTCCCACAGGAAAATCTCGTTTTTCCAGCAGATTTACGATCTGTTCGCCTACAGCGCCTGTCGCTCCAACGACAGCTACATTAAACTTTCTATTGCTCATCTGGTGTATCTCCCCTTCTCGACTAAAAAACCATTTTTTATTCTGAAAGCATCCACCGCCAACAAGAAATTAGACTCGATGCATTATCGAATCATCTTCTAGGCGAGGGATGCTCAGCAGTTAACTATAGTACTTCATGGGGTCTTGCGTTCCACAATCATCGGCTGAATCTGTTTACCCTGCAATGCTTCATAGGCAGCCTCTGGAATCAACTCCATATTGGCTACAAGCGAGTTCGGCTTTTTAACTGGATTATCCTGTCCGAACGGCACAAAAAAGATGTTTTTGGCTACTAGTAACTTGGCGATATTAGCAGCATTTAGACCAAGTCCATCATTAGTAGATATGGCTAAAAGAAGTGGACGACCATTGCGTAATTGCGCCTTGGCAGCCATTAAAACCGGACTGTCTGTCATCGCATTCGCTAACTTACTCATCGAATTCCCCGTCAACGGTGCAATCACCAGCACATCGAGCATTTGGGAGGGTCCCAGTGGCTCAGCCTCCACAATTGTAGAAATGATATCATTCCCTGTTATATCTTTCAACTGTTTTTGCCAACTTTGCGAAGTACCGAAACGAGTATCCGTTGTTAGTACGGTATTGGATATAATGGGAACGACCTTCGCACCCTCATCTACGAAGCGCTGTATAACAGGCATTACCTCTTCAAACGTGCAATGTGAGCCTGTAATGGCATAACCTACTGTTTTCCCTTGCCAACTCATTGCGCATCCCCCCGATCAGGATTATCTTCCATTAACAACTGCACCAGCGTATTCGCTATAATGGCACCTGCAGTTTTGGGAGCAACTATACCAGGAAGACCGGGGGCAAGCATAGCCGTAATTCCACGTTTTTCCGCATACCGGAAATCACAACCGCCCGGGGCAGAAGCAAGATCTATAATCACGGTACTCAGTGGCAATTTAGACAGGATTTGCGCTGTGATAATCATAGAGGGTATCGTATTAAAAATCAAGTCAACTCCCTTTGTCTCATTCGCTAAATCCCTCGTCATAAAAGGCTTCCAACCCATTTCTACAGCTCTCGCTGCATCCTCTGCCCGCCGTACTCCAACCTTCACTTTGGCGCCCAATCCCTGTAGTGCCCTTGCCATGGTAAATCCAGTCCGTCCCATGCCTAAAACCATACAATCTGCACCATGAATCGTAAAATCAGTATGCTGAATTGCCATCATCAGTGCGCCTTCAGCCGTAGGTATAGAATTGTATATGGCCACATCATCTCTTTCCAGCAGCTCAACCAGCTTCAATTCATGTCTGGTACATATTTCTTTTAAGTACGCTCGCGCCATCCCTGTATATACAACGCAATGCGGTGGAAGAGCAGCAGCATGCTCATTCAGAAACTGGAGCTTCTGTGCTCCGAAAAGTGCATTTACGTTGCCTTCCTCATCGCATCCCACCACCGGTAGAATCAGTGCGTCTGACGATTCCAGCAGCTTGACAGACATGGGTTCTAGTGTGACTCCTTTGAGTGGTACTTCAAGCATGTCAAAGCCGACCACGGTGACGGTAGCATCCATGTCCACACATTTGCGGATTACCTCAAGCTGCCTCGCATCTCCACCCAAAACAACGATGCGCATTCCTGTTAGCATCCGGATCACTCCTTTCCGAGACACGATATGCTTTTAGTCTATGCAGATGCCCGGAGAGGGGTGAAAAAACACAAAAAAAGCCGCCCCTCTACGGGACGACTTTATGTATATGCTTTACTCTTAAACGAGTAATATTGAAGTTTTTGCAAAATGACAATTGGATTACATTGTTGGATTACAGGTTTTGCAAGTAAATCGTAGACTCAGCGTCCTGTATGACCAAACCCACCAGCACCCCGCACTGTTTCAGACAAATGGTCTACTTGTTTCAGCTCGACCTCAGGCACAACCTGAAATACCATTTGTGCAATTCGCTCATTGCGCGTAATGGTGAACGGTTCCTCGCCTAAATTGATAAGGAGCACCTTAATCTCCCCACGATAATCTGCATCAATCGTCCCAGGTGTGTTAAGACAAGTAATACCATGCTTGAGAGCCAGTCCACTACGCGGACGGATTTGTGCCTCTAATCCTGCTGGCATAGCTATTGCAAATCCAGTTGGAACGAGGCATCGTTTGCCAGGTTCCAGAACCAAATCCTCCTGCACTGCTGCATACAAGTCAAACCCAGATGCAAGCTCTGACATTTTGCGGGGTAGCTCAATATCTTCATTGCCCCCGAGTCTGTTAATTTCAACGTAAGTTAACAAAATAGTCCCTCCTCATATCCTTAACCGCTGAATCACTCGCTCCGACCATTGACAGAGCAAACGGCTCCGAAAACATCCGATCCAGCACTTTGTTCACATCATCAGCCGTTACTTGCTCGATGTGTTCTATCATTTGATCCAGCGTATAATGCTGACCCAACATTAACTCATTCTTTCCAAGACGGTTCATCCGGCTACCAGTGCTCTCAAGGCTTAAAATCAGACTTCCTTTTAGCTGCTCCTTGCCTTTGCGAAGCTCATTAGCGTCCAAACCGTTGACAGCTACATCTCGCAACAACTCCAGTGTCAAATCGAGCACATCCTTTGTTTGCTTAGGAGCGGTGCCTGCGTAGATCGTGAACATTCCACTATCTGCATGGGAGCTATGATAGGAATAGACCGAATAAGCCAGTCCGCGTTTTTCACGAATTTCTTGAAATAAACGTGAGCTCATGCCCCCGCCGATCGCGTTATTCAGCAAAACCATAGCATACTGGAGATCGTCGCCTATTGCAAATCCAGGCAGGGATAGACAAATGTGATTCTGCTCCGTTGCTTTCTCATGGTACAACAGCTGACCGTTAAACGCAGGTACTGTCAGTGGCGAGACGGTTCCATGATTATCGAAATGCCCAAAATGTTGCTCCAGCAATTCTACAAGACGATCGTCAACATTACCAGCCACACTGATAACTGTATTATCAATTGTATAGTGCTCCTTCATATAATGGCTGAGATGTGAGCTATCCATAGCTAGCAGGTGATCTTCGGTTCCGAGAATCGGATAAGCCAGTGGGTGCTCACCATAGGCCGCGCGAGAAACAAGATCGTGCACCATATCATCAGGTGTGTCCTCGTACATGGAGATTTCCTCCAAAATCACATTTTTCTCTCTTGCTAGCTCTTCCTGATCCAATTTGGAATTAAAGAACATATCAGACAGTACATCGACTGCGATCGGTAGATGCTCATCTAGCACTTTTGCATAATAGCACGTATATTCCTTCGAAGTGAAAGCATTAACATTTCCTCCGATGGCGTCAAATTGCTCAGCGATTTCCTTAGCACTAAAACGCTCTGTTCCTTTGAAAAGCATGTGTTCAATAAAATGAGAAATACCGCTATTGTCCGATGTTTCGTTCCGAGAACCGGTTTTAACCCAGATGCCGAAAGAAACAGAACGCACGGTTGGAATTTTTTCGATGACCACTCTTAGGCCGTTTTTAAGTTGAATTCTTTCCACGCTTGGCCCTCCTAAACTGAATTGCATACTTAGCCATAATGTTCAATCCTAACAGAAAAAAGACATTCACTCAACCGGAGCTGGTAGCTGCCGATCAGGGGAAAGCGTCTGACTAACAGTTCCAAGTACAAGTCCTTTACTACGGATGGCATGAATCATGCCTTTGAGAGCAGCAGCAGACGAATCTGTTGGGTGCATCAATATCAGGGAGCCTGACTCAACATTGCTGTTAATTTTATGAACCACCGATTGCGGTGACGGATGTTTCCAATCTACGGTGTCCAATGTCCACAACACTGTTTTGAGCCCATGTTCTGCTGCTATATCCACTGTTTGTTGATTAAAGTCACCCGATGGAGGGGCAAACCAATTATTTTTGACACCTAAAGTTTGTTGAAGAAGCTCTTCCGTCTTTTCGATTTCTTGTACGGCTCTAGCTCGGCTCAAACGACTCATATTAGGATGAGAGTAAGCATGATTCGAAAGCTCATGCCCTCTTCTTTGAATTTCCTTGGCGAGTTCAGGATTTTTCTTCAGCCAACTTCCATCAAGAAAAAATGTAGCCTTAACCTTCTCCTGATCCAATGTATCCAATATAGGCACGATAAACTCATTCCCCCATGCTACGTTGATCATGAAGGAAACCATTGGTTTTTCAGGATTGCCCCTGTAAATTGGGACATTACCCAGTTGATTTAAATGTATTTTGGGTGCCAATTGGCGATATACATATTGAATAGGCCGATCTGGAGCTGCAATGGCTTTGCGATAGGTAGCATCCAGATCGACCTCCAGTCCGTTATAACCTGGAATAGCCTTCCACACCCTGTCTATCTTGGCATCAACTGGTTCTCTTCGCTGACGCGTTGCTTCTGTCTTTAGTCGCTGCATGAGCGCATTATCAGGCAAAGCTACTACCGCCATCGTGGGTGTAGCTTCAAGCTCTTCGGCTCCTGTAGCGTCTCCATTGCGTAATTGACTAGCGTAGTCACGAACCCCGCTAAACTGCCCAATTACCAGTGTGATGGCTAAAGTGGCTACCACCCACATTGCTCGTTTCACCCTACTCATCATTCCTTCATCCTCCCGCTCGTTTGTCCACATTGTATGCGAGAAGGACAAGATCTATGACGTAGTAAGCTATAGAAGCCCACTTGGGTGCAACTTGTGCATATGTATGAAAAAAGAGCCAGAAACGTAGCTCTGCCTCTTTCCAAAAACTTAATTAATGCTATTCAAACCCCTTATTTTGTACGAACGTATAGACTCCCTGTGGTATGCGAACCACAACCTAGGACTTAGCAGGAGCTTCAGCCGTCAGTACTGCCTTACGGGACAAATTGACACGACCTTGCTGATCGATTTCAGTTACTTTCACTGTAATCGTATCACCAATAGCAATGACATCTTCAACTTTGGCTACACGCTCAGTAGACAGTTGAGAAATATGAACCAGACCATCTTTACCCGGTAAAATTTCAACAAATGCGCCGAATTTTTCAATTCGTTTGACTGTACCGATGTAAATCTCGCCGACCACGACTTCTTTTACGATACCTTCAATAATGGAACGCGCCTTCTCATTCATCTCTTGATTTGTAGAAGCGATGAACACACGACCATCTTGTTCAATATCGATTTTCACGCCGGTTTCTTCGATGATCTTGTTGATGATTTTACCACCAGCTCCAATAACATCACGGATTTTATCCGGGTTAATGTGCATTGTCATAATTTTTGGAGCATACGGAGACAATTGCTCACGTGGTTTCTGGATCGCTTCCATCATTTTTCCAAGAATGAACAAACGTCCTTCTCTGGCTTGCTTGAGCGCATCCTGTAAAATATTGCGGTCAATACCGTCAATTTTAATATCCATTTGAATGGCAGTTACGCCTTCCGCAGTACCAGCAACTTTAAAGTCCATATCGCCCAGATGATCTTCCATACCCTGAATATCCGTCAGTACGGAAACATGATCTCCATCCTTGATCAATCCCATAGCTACGCCTGCAACTGGAGCTTTAATCGGTACACCTGCATCCATCATGGCCAGTGTGCTTGCACAAATACTAGCTTGTGAGGTCGATCCATTCGATTCCAGCACTTCGGAGACCAGACGGATCGTGTACGGAAATTCAGTTTCGGAAGGAATTACTTTGGAAAGCGCACGCTCACCAAGAGCACCATGTCCGATTTCACGACGACCCGGCGCGCGCAATGGACGAGCCTCACCTACGCTGAATGGAGGGAAATTGTAATGATGCATGAAGCGTTTGGTTTCTTCCAGATCAATACCGTCCAGAATTTGTACATCCCCTAGTGCACCAAGAGTACAAACGCTAAGCGCCTGCGTTTGTCCACGTGTAAACAAGCCTGAACCGTGCGTACGCGGCAAAATGCTAGTGTCGCTTTCAATTGGACGAATTTCGTCAAGCTTACGACCATCAGGGCGCACTTTATCATGCGTAATCAGACGACGAACTTCTTCCTTAACGATATCATAGAGAACTTCGCTCACATCACTCAAAAGCTCAGGTGTCTCTATGTATTGTGCTTCAAAATGGGCAACGGTCTCTTCATTAACTGCATCAATCGCCTCTTGGCGGGCATGTTTTTCTGCAATTTTAACAGCTTTCACCAAACGATCAGCTGCATAAGCACGTACTTCACGGTTCACTTTTTCATCAACAGCATGCAGCTTAACCTGCATTTTTTCTTTACCTGCTACTTGCACCAATTGTTCAATAACTGCCACAATGTTCTTAATCTCATCATGTCCGAACATAATAGCTTCGAGCATAACTTCCTCCGGAATCTCATCGCCTTCTGCTTCTACCATCATAATGGCATCTTTTGTTCCAGCTACAACGAGATACAGATCGCTTGCGTTTTGCTGTGCAATATCTGGATTAATCACAAATTGTCCGTTTACACGACCTACAGCAACTCCGCCAATTGGACCGTTAAAAGGAACATCCGAAATACTGAGTGCTGCTGAAGTTCCAATCATGGCTGCAATTTCTGGTTCGCAATCCTGATCAACACTCATGACTAGGTTTAACACCTGCACATCATTGCGGAAACCTTCAGGGAACAATGGTCGAATTGGACGGTCTGTCAAACGACTGGATAAGATTGCCTTTTGACTCGGGCGTCCTTCACGCTTAATAAATCCGCCAGGAATTTTCCCCACAGCATACAATCTTTCCTCATAGTTCACGGTCAGCGGAAAAAAGTCCAAATCTTTCGGTTCACGGGAAGCGGTCACAGTACACAGCACAACTGTTTCTCCGTAACTCACCTTAACTGCCGCATTGGCTTGTTTTGCAAGACGTCCTGTTTCAAGCACCAGCTTTCTTCCGCCGAGTTGCATTTCTACGCGTTGCTCCATGGTATCCCTCCATTTCATTTCATTGTAAAAGTTCTATACACATCCAGTATTTCCTGCGCAGGTCTTATTCATAAGAAATTCACAGACAAAATAGGATATGTAATTCAAAAAAAGATTCCTCATTTCAAAAAAGAACCCGGCTGCTGTCCGCCGTCGCCTTAGCAGGGACAAGCGGTGAACAACCAGGCTTCTTTTCTCATTACATGTCTGAAAATTAACGACGCAGTCCGAGACGCTCGATCAACGCACTGTAACGTTTAACATCAGTCTTCTTCAGGTAAGCCAAAAGTTTACGACGCTGACCGACCATTTTCAACAACCCGCGGCGGGAGTGATGGTCTTTCTTGTGCGAACGAAAGTGACTTTGCAAGTTGACGATGTTTTCAGTAAGGATAGCGATTTGTACCTCAGGTGATCCTGTATCGGATTCATGAGTTTTGTACTCCTCGATCAATTGCTGTTTACGCTCTTGAGTCAATGCCATCCTGTTCACCTCCTTCATTATAATCGCCATTAGCCTCGTAACCGCCGGTGAAAGCGGACAACCAAGCTAAGGTTCATCGTTGTTTACACAACATAAGTCAGTATAACACAGCGCCTGTCTTATGTAAATAAATTAGCTCAACAGCTTTTTAGCCGTTTGTGCGTCATTTCCAATTTGGCTGATCAGTTCATCCACCGAAGAGAATTTGCGTTCAGGGCGGATGTAATGGTGAAGCTCAACGAGCACAGACTCCCCATAAATTAGTTGATTAAAATCAAAAAGATGTACCTCAAACGACGGATTCAGCACACCTTCATGAAAAGTAGGCTTAACCCCTACATTCATTACACCATTTATCCAATGATCACCTATAAGCGCCCGTACAGCATATACACCCTTAACCGGAATGACATAAGAATCATCCAGCTTGAGATTAGCTGTCGGAAAACCGATTGTGCGTCCGCGCTTCTCACCATCCATCACAGTACCCTGGATACGATAAGGGCGTCCCAACCAGCGCGAGGCATGTGCTAAATCCCCCGTCTGTAAAGCACGGCGAATGCCTGAGCTGCTTACCTTATCCCCATCCAGTTCGAACGGTGGTACAGTGTAGACAGACATCAGCTCTCCTCCCAGCTTCCGAAGCGTATCCTCATGCCCGGCTCCCCGGTGGCCAAACCTAAAATCAAAACCAACTACCGCCGTTAGAATTTGTAATGGAAGTAGCACGTCTGTTATAAAAGCCTCCGGGCTAACCTTGGAAAATTCTTCGTTAAAACTTAAAATATAAAGTACATCCACACCCATATCGGACAGAATAGTCTGCTTATCCGCAAGCGGTGTTAAATAACCTTCATAATCGCCTTTTTTCATGACTTCCTTCGGATGAGGGTGAAATGTCATGACAGATACTGGCACTTTCTGTTCGCGAGCGAGCGCGACGGCCTTGCGTATCACGCTTGCATGTCCCAGATGAAGGCCGTCGAACTGGCCGATCGCCGTGACTTGTGGACGTCCCCATTGCTGCAATAGCTCATCACTCAAAGGATAAGATAACGATACGGTAATCATATTCATTCACCTGCATTTCACATCATTTGACTAACTTCGTCAAAAATTATAGCACAATTCAAGGTGAAAAACGTCTATCAGCATAATTTCACAGAAGCCAGGCCGCAGTCTAGGAGAAAATCTCTGACGATTATAGAATGATTCAGCTCCGCTGAAAATTTATAAATCCTACAAACTTAAAAAAACTTTAATTGGAGCGATCGCACCTGATTCATCCCGTCCATATATGCCTAAAAACGTTTTATCCTCTTTATATAATCGGAAAGGCTGGTTGTCTGTCACTGGTGGTGAAATTATACTCAGCGACAGGCGTTGGCCTTGCAGAGCCGCAGCTGCCTTGGATTCAGCCACTGTATGCTCAGGCATATAGTCAATTGCTTTATCGGTAGCGATAAGCCGCTCACCTAGGCTACCATCGGCTACATAGCGCTCAATTTCTTCAAATGTTAAACAATGTTCTGCAGAAATACCCGCAGACATGGTTCGCTCCAGCTTAACCATTGTTGAAGGATATCCCAATTCACGGCCAATATCAACACATAGTGTACGGATGTAAGTACCTTTGGAGCATAAAGCACGAAAAGAAATATCCACATGCGCCCCCATCTTCGCAAATCCCGTCATTTCCAGCTCGTAAATGCTCACTTCACGACTTTTACGCTCCACGGTTTTGCCCTCTCGAGCCAGCTCGTATAGACGTTTTCCATCTACTTTGAGGGCAGAGTACATAGGTGGGATTTGGGAGATCGTACCAACGAAACGCTCCAAAACCGCTTTGGCTTCCATTTCGGTCACCTCAACCGGACGTTCGCTCTCTTCTGTTATTGTCCCAGTCAGGTCTTCGGTATCAGTGGCAATGCCTAAGCGCAGTGTAGCCCGGTACTCCTTGGGTCGCTCTTGCATGTACTCCACCACTCGGGTGGCGCGTCCCAGACACAAGGGCAGAACACCGGTTACCTGCGGATCTAGTGTCCCAGTATGTCCAATTCGCTTCATCCCCAATAAACGGCGAGCCTTGGCCACCACATCATGAGAGGTAAATCCAGCAGGTTTATAAACAGGTAGAACACCTTCCCAAGTTGCCTGTTCCTTCTTTATTGGGTTCATAGCTCAGACTTCACCCGCCCTACAACTGTCTCAATGATATCTTCCAGCTTACCCTCTAGTCGACAGCCAGCCGCACGTACATGTCCACCGCCCCCAAATGATTGAGCCAGCGCAGCTACATCAACATTCCCTGCCGATCTCAAACTAGCCTTGGTCGCTTGATCATTAATAACTTTAAAGAAAATACCGACTTCAACCCCACGAATATTTCTTGGATAATTCACGATGCCTTCCAAGTCCTCATTTACAGCACCACATTCCATCATATCATCAGGTGTTACAACGACCCAAGCAACTTTACTGTCCTCCGACATCGTGAGCGTTTGCAATGCTTTGGTTAGTACTTTCATTTGGGGAAATGTCATTTCCTCGAGCAATTTCTCGGACAAAAATGGACCATCTACACCATAAGCAAGTAGCTGTGATACCGTAGACATCACTTTCGGTGAAGTATTGGAGTAGCGGAAGCCTCCCGTATCCGTTAACAACCCTGTATATACAGCTGTTGCTACTTCGACATCCCAAGTTACTGCAAACTCTTCCAATAAATCAAAAAGAATTTCCGCTGTTGCCGCAGCATCCGACTTAATCACATTAACCGTACCATAAGCATCGTTCGTTGGATGATGATCAATATTCAGAATAATGGCATCTTCCGTAAAAAACTGCTCTGTCAAACCAACACGACGGTAATCCGCACAATCTACACAAATGATCCGGTTGTATTTCCGTTCTGGCGGTTGTTGACTCATATCCATAATCTCATCGGCATGCCATAAAAAATCCATGCGTTTAGGAATAGGTCCCTCATTCAGCATGGTAAATTTCTTCCCCAGACATGAGAGAAGCCAGCCCACCGTTACGGTGGAGCTGACTGCGTCTCCGTCCGGCTGTACATGCGATACGATCAGGTAATCATCATGCTCCAGAATAAATTCCTTCGCTTGTTGAAGCGCCTGTTCATAGGTATGCATTGCCGTCTCCTTTACATTCAGTTCATGGTTCTTCAGACTAACAAAAATTCCTATTTCTCATCCTTGTCGATATCACTCAACAGCTTTTCAATTCGGCTGCCATAAGCAATAGATTCGTCAATTTTGAAAATCAGCTCAGGAATATGGCGAAGCCGTATCCGTTTGCCAAGTTCAGAACGGAGATAACCGTTCGCTTTGTCCAGCGCCTTCAGAGAAGAAGTTTTTTGTTCTTCATCTCCAAGTACGCTCAAGTATACTTTCGCTTGGGACAAATCGTTTGTGACATCGACACCAGTCACCGTAATAAAACCGATACGTGGGTCTTTTAATTCGGTCTGTATGAGTAGGCTTAGTTCCTTCTTAATCTGCTCGCCAACTCGACCTGTACGTATTTTAGCCATGGGTGCTCACCTCTCTGCCGTTAGCGCTCCACTGTTTCCATGACGAACGCTTCAATAATGTCGGATTCCTTAACATCATTATAACCATCAAGGGTGATACCACATTCGTAACCTTGGGCAACTTCTTTTGCGTCGTCCTTAAAGCGTTTCAGTGAGTCGATTTTACCTTCAAAAATAACGATACCATCACGAATCAGACGTGCTTCTGCTGAACGGGTAATTTTTCCAGACGTCACCATGCAACCAGCAATCGTACCGACTTTAGTAACTTTAAACACGTTACGAACTTCAGCGTGACCGATCACATTTTCTTTATATTCAGGGTCCAGCATGCCTTTCATAGCCTGCTCGATTTCTTCAATGACATTGTAAATAACGCGATGCAGACGAATGTCCACTTTTTCAGCTTCCGCTGTAGATTTCGCCTGATTATCAGGACGAACGTTAAAGCCAATAACAATGGCATTGGATGCCGCAGCCAAAATAATATCGGATTCGGTGATTGCACCTGCACCACTGTGAAGAATTTTGACGCGTACACCTTCAACTTCAATCTTGTTCAAGGAGCCTTTCAGCGCTTCGACAGAACCTTGTACGTCACCTTTAATAATGACGTTCAGATCCTTCATCTCGCCATCCTTGATGTGTTGGAACAGGTCATCCAGCGTTACGCGGGTATTACTGCCCAGATCAGATTGACGTTGCGTAATCGCACGTTTATCAGCGATAGCACGAGCTTTACGCTCATCCTCGAACACCATGAACGGATCGCCTGCAAGTGGAACTTCCGTTAGACCAGTAATTTCAACTGGAGTGGAAGGACCTGCTTCCTTAAGACGACGACCTTTATCGTTAACCATGGCACGTACACGTCCGAAGCAGTTACCTGCTACGAATGCATCGCCGACTTTCAGTGTCCCGTTTTGAACGAGAATACGGGCTACAGAACCACGACCTTTATCCAGCTCAGCCTCAATAATAGTACCACGCGCCCGTTTATCCGGGTTCGCTTTGTACTCATTCACTTCAGCTACAAGCAGAATCATTTCGAGCAAATCTTCCAGGCCCATTCTTTGTTTAGCGGAAACGTTGACGAAAATTGTATCGCCGCCCCACTCTTCGGGCACCAATTCATATTCTGTAAGTTCTTGCTTTACTTTGTCCGGGTTGGCATCCGGTTTGTCGATTTTGTTTACAGCTACGATTATTGGTAGACCTGCTGCTTTTGCATGGCTAATGGCTTCAACCGTTTGTGGCATAACACCGTCATCAGCTGCAACCACAATAATCGTCATATCTGTTACTTGAGCACCACGTGCACGCATAGCAGTAAAGGCTTCGTGACCTGGTGTATCCAAGAAAGTGATTTTTTTGCTGTTAATTTCAACTTGGTATGCACCAATGTGCTGTGTAATACCGCCAGCTTCGCCACCTGTTACATTCGTGGAGCGAATGGCATCCAGCAAAGTTGTTTTACCATGATCGACGTGACCCATAATTGTTACAACCGGTGGACGTGTTCTCAAATCCGCTGGATCATCATTTTCTTCCACAGTTTCAAAACGATCTTCTTCCACTGGGATTTTCACTTCTACCTCGACGCCAAAGTCACCAGCAAGCAAGAGAATGGTATCCATATCCAGTTCTTGGTTGATGGTCGCCATAGTTCCGAGCATAATCAATTTTTTGATGACTTCTGACGCATCCTTATGAAGAAGCTTGGCTGTTTCACCTACAGTCATCTCACCACGCACAATAATTTTCTTAGGCGTGTTGTCGATTTTCTCGCGACGCTCCTGTTGTTGACCTTTACCACGGTTGTTGAATTTACCACCACGATTGTTTCCACCACGGTTGTTGCCTCCACGACCACCGTTACCACCGCGTCCTCCGCCTTGACGGTTATCGTCAAAACGTCCTTGACCGGAACGGTTACCGCTGTTGTTGGAGTTGCCACCTGTACGGCTGCCACCACTGCGGTTGGAATTATTGCTTCCTGCCGAAGAAGAAGTTCTTACTGCCGCACCCCCCTGGCTGCTTCCCTGAGGACGTGAACCTGTGTTATTGCTACCGGTACGCTGTTGTCCTCCCTGCTGTTGACCATTACTACGGTTCTGAGTGCCTTGCTGGCCGCCTGGTCTACTAGAACCTTGTTGACTGCGGTTTTGACCGCCCTGCTGACTGCTTTGCGCTTTTGGAGCGCTGCTTCGGTTACTGTTTTGGTTGTTGTTTGTCCTATTCATACTTACCTGCTTTTCCTGTTGATTTTTGGTTTGCTCCGTTGAATGATTACTATTCTGGCTTGAACCGGTCTGATTCGAGCTTACTTGCGCCGTACCTGCTTCGCCTTGCTTGACCGCAGCATTGGATTTAATATTCTTAAAAAAATTTTCCACTTTACCTACGGCATCATGTTCCATGACGCTCATATGGTTGTTCACGGGAATATCCAGCCGTTTAAGAATGGTGATAATTTCTTTGCTGCTCATGTTCAACGATTTGGCGTATTCGTATACCCGCACTTTGTCTTTGCTTTCTTGTTTACTCAATATACTCCACCTCCGACATTATCCCCGCATGTTTCATGATCAATTTCGCGAATCCTTGATCCGTCACAGCCAGCACGACCCGTTCAGGTTTGCCGATGCTGCTTCCCAAGCTTTCCCGGTCAAATCCTATCAATAAGGGGATTTTGTACGTCCCGCATTTGTCGCGGAATTTCTTTTGAGTATTCATTGAAGCATCTTTCGCAAGAATGACCAGCTTGGCTTCTGAAGACCTGATCGCTTTATAAACGATCTCATCACCTGTTAGCAACTTGCCAGCTCTCATGGCAAGCCCCAATCCAGACAGCGCCTTATTCATCCTGCACGCTGCCTTGTGCCGCCAGGAATTCTTCCTCGACGGCAGCAAAATCACGACTTAGCTGCTCATAAATATCAGGATGGACCGAGTGCTTCAATGCTCGATCCAGTGCCTTGCTCTTTTGAGCCAACTTGAAGCAGGCGGCTTTGCCGCACAAGTAAGCGCCGCGTCCCGACTTTTTGCCAGTCAAGTCAATCAACACTTCGTCTTCAGGGGTTTTGACGACACGGATTAACTGCTTCTTTGGCATCATTTCATGACAGGCGACACATTTGCGCAAAGGTATCTTTCTCTGTTTCATGCATTAACCCCCCTACACTCCGCTTAATCTACAGAAACGGAATCCTGATGCATTTCATCGGTGGATGTTCTCGGTCTGCCGAGTTCTTCCTCCGCCTGTGTTTCACTCTTAATATCAATTTTCCAGCCAGTAAGCTTAGCAGCAAGGCGAGCATTTTGCCCTTTGATACCAATAGCTAGAGAAAGCTGATAATCAGGTACTATAACGCGAGCCATTTTCTCTTCTTCAAACACCTGTACTTCAAGCACCTTGGACGGACTCAAAGCATTAGCCACGTATTCATCAACATTATCAGAATAGCGTACAATGTCGATTTTTTCGCCACGCAGCTCGTTTACAATGGTCTGCACCCGCGTTCCTCTTGGTCCCACACAAGAACCTACCGGATCAACCTCGGCGTTACGAGAATGAACAGCGATTTTAGAACGGAAGCCTGCTTCACGCGCTACGGAACGAATCTCTACAACACCGTCAAAAATTTCAGGCACTTCGAGTTCGAACAAACGCTTAAGCAGACCCGGATGTGATCGGGACAGCATAATTTGCGGTCCTTTGGTTGTGTTCTCCACCTTGGTAATATAAGCCTTAATCCGATCCAAATGGTTGAATTTCTCATTAGGCATTAGCTCACTCAACGGAAGAACTGCTTCCACCTTGCCAAGATCAATATAAATATTGCGTGGATCTTGGCGCTGTACAGTTCCTGTTACAATATCCTCTTCCTTGTCCACAAACTTGTTGTAGATCAGTCCCCGTTCCGCTTCGCGAATGCGCTGGGTCACGACTTGCTTCGCTGTTTGTGCAGCAATCCGTCCAAAATCACGTGGTGTGACTTCAATTTCAGCAACATCCTCCAACTGAAAATGTGGGTTAATCTCACGGGCTGCCGGCAACGAAATCTCGGTGCGAGGATCCAATACCTCCTCAACAATCAGCTTACGGGCATATACCTTAATGACTCCCGAGTTGCGGTTCATATCAACACGCACGTTTTGTGCGGTATTGAAATTCCGTTTGTAGCTGGAGATCAGGGCTGCTTCAATGGCCTCAAACAGCACGTCCTTACTGATCCCCTTTTCTCTTTCCAACTCGTTCATTGCTTCAATAAAATCCATACTCATGGATTACTGCTCCCCCTTTCAAATGATGGCACCTGCGTACTGGTCGGCACACGAGGCAAAAAACATGTAGTACATGTCAAACAGCAACAATCAAATCTGAATTAAAATATGATCGCGAGCCTTGCACCAGCTACCTTGTCATAAGGTATGGTATGCTTCTTTTGTCCACTTTGGACGGTGAGTTCCCCATCTTCAAAAGAAAGCAAACGGCCTTCGAATTCCTTCAGACCGTTAATCGGCTCGTATGTAGTAACGAATACGTTTTTGCCTACCGCTTTAGTGACATCCTCCGCTTTTTTCAGCGGTCTCTCGGCGCCTGGTGAAGACACCTCCAGAAAATATGCTGTAGAAACAGGGTCATTTTCATCCAGCTTTTGACCCAAATATTCACTGATCATACTACAGTCGTCCAGATCAATTCCTCCGTCTTTATCTACAAAAACACGAAGAAACCAATTGCTACCCTCTTTGACATACTCGACTTCGACCAGTTCAAAACCATGCTCATCGAGGTAAGGTTGGGCCATTTCTTCTACTACTGATTTGATCTTTGGTGTGCTCAAAGATTATAACCTCCAAAAGTGAACTTTCCTGTGGTGAAAAAGAGATACCCTCTTGCCGTGGGCAATGCTTCTCCATCACCGGCATTTTCATTTTCATTTGATGTAATGTTCATTTTGGGCTCACTGCAAATAAACCGGCGTACCGGTTGCCTGCCCAAAAATAACCTTTTTTTCACGTTGTACCTGTATATCAAACAGTAAAGAGTGGGTTTCCCCACTCTTTTAGCAACGGTTTTATCTCCATGATTACCAAAAAAATTATAACATAACCGTAGTTATGTGACAAGTGCCAGAGCTTGACTACTATGGTTCAGATTAAAACAGAGACAACTGATTACTCTCTGGCAGACCTCGAAAGCATCCCATCTGGGACAGCATTTCGACAATCGTTTTACTAGCCTTCGATTTCTGTTGAAAATCCTCAACGGACAAAAATTCACCTTGTTCACGGGCAGCTGCGATGTTACGTGCTGCATTATCTCCAATACCCTGAAGAGCTCCGAACGGAGGAATGAGCGAGTCCCCGTCCACTTTGAAACGAGTAGCTTCGGAACGGTACAAATCAATGGATTTAAAGCTAAACCCGCGAGCCGTCATTTCCAAAGCCATCTCCAGGATTGGAAGCATCCCTTTTTCTTTAGGTGGCGCCTGAAAACCAAGCTGCTCAATTTCGACAATCTTCCGTGCGATCGCATCATACCCCTGACAGCACAGGTCAATATCAAAATCGGCTGCACGTACTGAGAAGTAAGTTGCATAATACTCGATCGGATGATACAGCTTGAAATATGCTGTACGCACGGCTGAAATAACATAGGCTGCAGCATGCGCCTTCGGGAACATGTACTGGATTTTTAGACAGGAATCAATGTACCACTGCGGCACCTTGCATTTTTTCATTTCTTCAATCCATTCGGCACTAAGTCCTTTACCTTTACGTACGCTCTCCGTAATTTTAAAGGCCAGACCTGCATCCATCCCCGCCTTGTAAATCAAAAACAGCATGATATCATCCCGACAACCAATTACGGTCTTGATGTTACACGTATTATTTTTAATCAACTCTTGTGCATTCCCTAGCCATACACCCGTCCCGTGAGACAAACCGGATATTTGCAGTAAATCGGCAAAAGAACTCGGCTGCGACTCTACCAGCATCTGGCGTACAAATTTTGTCCCCATCTCTGGTACACCATAGGTGGCGACAGGCGTGCGGATTTGCTGCGGTGTTACACCGAGTGCCTCCGTGGAGTTGAACATGCTCATCACCTTGGGATCATTCATTGGAATGGTCGTAGGGTCAACCCCGGTCAAATCCTGAAGCATTCTCATCATGGTCGGATCATCATGGCCCAGAATATCGAGCTTGAGTAAGTTCGCATCAAAAGCATGATAATCAAAATGCGTCGTTTTCCATTCCGAGCTCGTATCATCAGCCGGATACTGCACCGGTGTAATATCCTCGACCTCTATATAATCGGGAACAACAACGATCCCGCCCGGATGCTGTCCGGTACTACGTTTTACACCCGTACAACCAGAAGCCAGCCTGTTCAGCTCGGCTCCACGCCATTTTTTATGATGTGCCTCTTCATATTTTTTGGCAAAACCAAACGCCGTTTTCTCAGCTACTGTACCAATGGTCCCTGCACGGAAAACACTTTTTTCACCAAACAGTACTTTCGTATAGTTATGGGCAACAGGTTGATATTCACCAGAGAAGTTCAAGTCAATATCGGGAACTTTATCTCCTTTAAAACCGAGGAACGTTTCAAAAGGTATATCCTGTCCCTCACCCTTGAGCTTGCCACCGCAATTCGGACAGTTTTTATCTGGCAAGTCAAAACCGCTCGGCACACTTCCATCCAAAAACCATTCGCTGTGTCTGCATTCAGAATTACCGCAAATATAATGGGCGGGCAGTGGATTTACCTCAGAAATACCGAGAAAAGTAGCAACTACAGAAGAACCAACAGAACCCCGTGAACCTACCAAGTATCCATCCTGATTAGACTTTTTAACCAGACGTTCAGAAATGAGATAGTTAGCGGAGAAACCATATTTAATAATAGGTTCCAATTCTTTTTCAAGGCGAGCTACAACAACCTCAGGTAAGGGTTCACCATAAATGGATCGAGCCGTCTCATAGCATGTATTACGAATTTCCTCGTCTGCTCCGTCCAGCAATGGCGTAAAAAGCTTGTCGGGAAACAGTTCCAGTTCTTCAAAACGCTCTGCCAGCTCACTAGTGTTTGTCACAACGACTTCATACGCTTTTGCCTCACCCAAAAACTCGAACTCTGCCAACATTTCATCCGTTGTCCGCAAATGAGCATCTGGCTTTCGGATGTCCTTTAGCGGGCTAAAACCAGTAATGCCATGAATAGTAATATCACGGTACAGCTTATCGCGAGTTTCCAAATAGTGAACATTGCCTGTAGCAATTACGGGCTTATCAAGGCGTTTTCCTATGTCACATACTTTGCGAATGGCCGTTTTTAGTGCATCAGGCCCGCTTACAAGCTGCTTTTCCACCAGATGCATATACATCGTCAAAGGTTGAATCTCCAGCACATCATAAAACTGTGCAATCTCCTCGGCTTCTTCCTCGGACTTGTTCAACACAGCCTCGAAGAATTCTCCTTTTTCACAACCAGAAATAATAAGCAATCCGTCTCTCATCTCAGACAATTTCGATTTAGGAATACAAGGCACACGCTTGAAATATTCGGTATGAGACATGGAAACCAGCTTGTACAGATTTTTTTTACCAACCGGATTGAGAGCATAAATGCAGCAGTGGAAAGGACGAACAGTCGATAGATCCTTACCTACATAATCATTCAGACGATCGAGCATTTTTAATCCCTTAATTTGTTCCGCATCATTCAGCAAGCCATTTAGCACTTCAGTCAGTGCGACTGTATCGTCAATGGCTCGGTGATGACTTTCTAGTGCCACTTTATATTTACTCGTCAACGTATTCAAACGATGGTTTTTCATTGTTGGAAACAGTAAGCGAGCCAGCTCGAGCGTATCCAGTACCGGATTGGTCATTTCGGGCAAACCCATCTTTCGAAGGGTGGCCTGGATAAAGCCGATATCAAACCGCGCATTATGGGCAACCAATACAGCATCACCAGCAAAAGCTACGAACTCCTTCATAACAGGTTCCACATCCGGCGCATCCTTGACCATTTCATCGTTAATGTTGGTCAGTTGCTGAATGTTGTATGGTATACGTTCATGCGGATTGACAAAGGTTGCATAACGATCAATTTCCTTGCCCTCATGCATTTTAACAGCAGCAATCTCTATGATTTTATTTTGTGTAACTGATAGACCGGTGGTTTCAATATCAAAAACGACATAAGTCGCTGTTTTCAAATTTAATGGCTGTGCCTGCATTACAACCTCAACAGCATCATTAACCACATTGGCCTCAACACCGTAGATCATCTTAATGCCATTTTTCTTTGCAGCCTTAGCGGCATCAGGGTAGCATTGCACACCGCCATGATCGGTGACCGCAATCGCCTTGTGCCCCCATTTGGCGGCTGTTTTGACATATTGATCAATCGAGGCGACAGCATCCATTGCACTCATCTTTGTGTGCAGATGAAACTCAACCCGTTTTTCCGCTGCATTATCCTTACGTCCAGGTGGAGCCTGTACTTCAACTAGATCGGAAGGAATCATAACCAGCTCGGGAATTTGCATAAAACGGTCATATTCAACTCTTCCCCGCACTTTGACCCATTTACCGTTAGCCAACAGACTGAGAATTTTTAGATCTTCTTTAGTTTTAGCAAACATTTTCATTTGTAGGGAATCACTAAAGTCGGTCAAATAATACGTAAACAATGTACTGCCGTTGCGCAATTCTTTACTGTCCAAACCGAAGATTGTTCCTTGTAGGGTGACTTTCTTTTCTTCGTCCTGAATCTCTTGCATCGGAATAGCCGGTTCTTTGATGTCATAACCAAATTGAAGCCGTACGTCTCCTTCTTCTTCTTCCAAAGGCGGCATCTCGGATTCCATACTTTCCATCATCTGCTGAATAACTTCGCGTTCTTCTTGCATCTTCTTTTCCTGGAATTCCTGTAATGCCTCCTGATTACTTTCACCCACCTGGACTTTAATGCGCATAGAGATCCCAAAATATTTATCGTAAAACTTAATAATAGCTTGATCTATCTGCTTTTTGCGCGCCAGTTCCAATGACATACTATCGCTCATTGTTAGTAATAATAGACCGTCTTCCCACTCATGCACAGCCCGGTTCATCCAACCGTTAACAGATGGAATTTCACGGTGCACCCACTCTAAAAAAAGCTTCCAGTATTCACCGATAATATCACCAGGTTGAACCTGCTCACTGTACTGAAAGCGGAATGTGATTTTAGCGATATGGCTCATTTTTTCCTGTACTTGAATACAGAACGTACGATACACCTGAGCGGGGACCAGTGTCTCTTTGGCAATAGTGATATTCCAATCCTTGTTGGTACGGCTAATCTCAACCTGATCAATCCAACCGTCCAAAAAATAAGGATCAACCACTCCCGCCGGCATTACAACCTGCTTCATCAGCAGCTCCAGCCGCTTTCTCTTTTCTTCAGCTCCGCCCATGGCTCTCCCCCCAATTTCCAATCTACCATTCTGAAAACATGAAAAGCTTCTGCGTCTAAAACATCTCCGACCGCAAAAGCTTTTCGTAGCCTTCTTCAACCCTCATCACAACGATATAGATAGTCCGGAATATTATCCCGTAACAGCTATTCCTGTTGGCGAAGAGAATGAAGTAAGTATAGGGTATTGCTCTTCTTTATTAGTACGCCCGTGCGAACACTACTGTATGCTTGGCTGGTTTGCCACAGCACAAACATGTGGTCTTTTGCTCAGTTGTTTTAAACGGTATGTTACGGCTTGTAGCGCCTGTCACTTCTTTAACTTTGTCTTCACATTCTTCAGATCCGCACCAACCAGCCAAAGTAAAGCCACGTTTTTCTTCCATGAGAGTCTTCATTTCATCCAACGTATCGACGGAATAGAAGTTTTCTTCCATGAAGTTCTTCGCACGGTCAAACATCTCTTGTTGTACCTGTGCGAGCATCGCGTGTACTTCTTCAAGCAGATTGTCCTGTTGTACAATTTTTTTCTCACCGCTGATACGGGATACGAGAACACAGACACCGTTTTCCATATCACGAGGGCCGATCTCCAGACGAACCGGTACACCGCGCATTTCATATTCATTAAATTTCCAGCCTGGACTTACATCACTGCGGTCGTCCATTTTAACACGGACACCCGCTTGTTTCAACTCAGCAAACAATTCATCTGCACGAGCGATAACTGCATCACGTTTCTTAGGTGGTCCAATAGGAACCATAATAACCTGCGTAGGTGCCACTTTAGGAGGCAGTGCAAGACCACGGTCATCTCCATGGACCATAATCAAAGCACCGATCAAACGTGTACTTGTTCCCCAAGATGTCGTATGCGCGAATTCCAGGTTGTTTTCACGGCTCAAATATTTAATATCAAATGCTACGGCAAAGTTAGTTCCCATATAGTGGGATGTTCCAGCTTGTACCGCACGTCCATCTCTCATCATCGCTTCCAGTGAAAATGTATCCTTCGCACCTGCGAACTTTTCAGAAGGTGTTTTCTGTCCAGTTATAACCGGAATAGCTAGAACTTCCTCGATGACCTCACGATAAACTTCCAGCATTTTCATCGTTTCTTCACGTGCTTCTTCTTCTGTTTCATGAGCTGTGTGACCTTCTTGCCACAAAAATTCACTTGTTCGCAAGAAAGGCAGCGTACGTTTTTCCCAACGCACCACATTAGCCCATTGGTTAATGAGCACAGGCAGATCACGATAGGATTGAATCCATTTGGAGTACATATGACCGATCATGGTTTCCGAAGTTGGACGGATTGCGAGACGCTCTTCCAGCTTTTCCCCACCAGCCTCAGTCACCCATGGCAGTTCAGGATTAAATCCCTCCACATGCTCTTTTTCTTTTTGGAAAAAGCTTTCTGGGATAAACATTGGAAAATAAGCATTGCGATGTCCCGTTTCCCTGAAACGTACGTCCATAGCTTCCTTAATGTGCTCCCAAATCTCAAAACCATCGGGACGAAATACAATACACCCGCGAACCGGCGAGTAATCCATCAGTTCTGCTTTTTTAATAAC
The DNA here is from genome assembly GCF_025846815.2 of Paenibacillus sp. BT-177. Lineage (NCBI taxonomy): Bacteria > Bacillati > Bacillota > Bacilli > Caryophanales > Paenibacillaceae > Paenibacillus > Paenibacillus sp. BT-177. The sequence goes on from NZ_JAOYTP010000004.1 coordinate 231,155, forward strand.
ATCAATATACCATCGGGAAAAATCTTCGCTCTGCGGCGTGATTTCCTCGACAAACTGTTTATCGTTCGACATAGAAATGCATGTCCTCCCATACAGACCATTTTTATAATGTCCGTCTCTAATTAACCATTAATTAAGCGTAAAATATCGTTATACGTGACCGCAATCATAAGTAGGAATAGCATAGCAAAACCAACGAAATGGACCATTCCTTCCCTGCTCGGATCAACAGGACGTCCTCTTACCGCCTCAACCCCAAGGAAAACAAGTCTACTTCCATCCAAAGCCGGAATAGGCAATAGATTGAATATCCCCAGATAAAGACTCATGATCGCAGTCCAATATGTCAACTGCTCAATGCCTTGCTTAGCAATTTGTCCCGTCACTTCAAAAGTACGTACGGGGCCTCCCAGGTCATTGATAGAAAAACGTTGGATAAGCTGGCTAAATCCTTGAAAAATAATATCTGTCGTTCTGACCATGGATTGTCCGGCAAATTTGAATGTTTCCCCAACACCTGCTTGGCGTTTTGGAAGTTCAGGCACAATGCCCACCTTGCCACCCTTTTGTCCTTCCATTGCACGAGGTGTAATAGTAAGATCAAAGGTTTTATCATCACGGCGAACTGTCCACTTCATCGGCTTGTCTTGAGAATCCGCAATCAGTTTGATCATGTTTTCAACATTCGCACCAATTGCAACTCCGTTCACCGATTCAATGATATCTCCCTTATGCAAATCAGCTTCAGCAGCAGGCATACCTGCTGTAATTTCACTAATTTGAACATAAGTTGGGTTGTCCACTTGTATGCCGACCATCTGGATATGCAGACCAAACAGAATAAAGGCAAGAATAAAATTCATCAGTGGTCCAGCAAATATAGCCATCGCACGCTGTCCTACTGTTTTACTCCCATACTGTCGATCCTTCGGTGCAATTTGAATGGATTGTCCTTTGGTTACCATCATCGCTTGTGGATGCACAGTATATTGCTGATCTTCGCCATCCACATCTAATTTTACAGTTAGCGCTTGTTCCAGATCAATATCCAACACTTCACCGCGCACAACATTCTTGCGGTTATCCAGTTGGTCCAAATAGATGGTCTTAACGACGCCATCTGTTACGCGTACAGCAATCGTTTGTCCGGTTTCAATTTCATTGACCTCCGGATCCTCTCCCGCCATGCGGGCAAAACCACCGAACGGCAGCAACCGTAGTGTAAATCGTGTCTCGTTTCTTTTATAAGAGAACAGTTTCGGACCGAAACCGATCGCAAACTCCCGTACCAGAATCCCGGCGCGTTTGGCAAAATAATAATGCCCCCATTCATGCACCGTCACTATGACGAAAAACATGAGCACCGTCATCAACACTATTTGAATCGTTTCCAATCGTTTCCGTTCCCCTTTCAATGAGATCAAGTTTGTCTTCCTAGATTATCATTATTCTCCGAACCCGCACAAGAGAATCACAATTCGTTCTTGACCCCAACATTAGCCTACAACTTCGCAGCTATACTACGAGTTTCGCGGTCACAGGTTTCAATCGCAGACAAATCAGGATCAGCCATATTGACATGCTGTTCGAGCACCTGTTCAATAATAGCTTCAATATGCAGAAAAGAAATTTCTCCACGCAAGAAACGGGCAACAGCAATCTCATTAGCAGCATTAAATGCGGTCGGTGCTGTACCACCCATTTTACCACATTCGAAGGCAAGCCTTAAACAAGGAAAACGATTAAAATCCATTTCCTTAAAGTGGAGTTTTCCCACTTCAGCCAGTGACAGAGGCTTTGCCGGAGACTTCATTCGCTTAGGGTAAGTCAATGCATATTGAATGGGTACTCTCATGTCCGGGTTCCCAAGTTGAGCAACAATGCTTGTATCCTGAAACTCGACGTAGGAGTGAATAATGCTTTCCGGATGAAGCAACACATGGATCTGCTCATAGCTAAGTCCGAACAGCCAATGTGCCTCAATGACTTCCAGCCCTTTGTTTACCATCGTTGCTGAATCAATTGTAATTTTGGCCCCCATTGACCAATTAGGATGCTTAAGTGCATCTTCCACAGTAACTTCACGCAGCTGTTCCCTTGTCAAATCTCGAAAAGAACCGCCTGATGCTGTGAGGGTAATATGTGCCACATCTTTCATACGCTCACCATTCAGACATTGGAAAATAGCTGAATGCTCACTGTCAATCGGCAGCAACGGCACTCCTTTCGCCCGAGCTCGCGCAGTGACCAGATGACCAGCAGTAACCAGTGTTTCCTTGTTAGCCAAACCGATCTGTTTTCCAGCCTCAATCGCGGCCAGCGTGGAGTGCAATCCGACACTGCCCATTACAGCCGTCACAACCATATCCGCCTCTGTATTCTCGGCCAGCTCAACAAGTCCTTCATTTCCCCAGTGTAGTTCGATTCCAGAAGGCAGTAAAGGACGAATTTCATCCGCTAACTGCTGAGTACCGACAGACACTTTTTTAGGATGATAGAGATGTGCCTGCTCAGCAAGTAACTTTACATTGGAGCCGCCTGCTAAAGCCTCAACAGTGAACTGATCTGGGTGCATGGACACCACATCCAGTGTTTGAGTTCCAATAGAGCCGGTTGAACCAAGTACCGTAATTCTTTTCATGATGCACCTTCCTATCCTGAAAATCACTTTAATCAGGAGCTCATTGTTTGTTACCCAGGCAACTATACAGCTGCTACCATCCTTCTAATAGCGCAGGAGGAACAACATAAAGGTTGATCCTGAGCATAAGTTGTAATTACCAGACTCATGGAAGCAGCATCAGCATATGTACAAATGGAAAAACGACAATCCAGCTGTCGCAGCGGTCTAGTATACCACCGTGTCCTGGCAGCAGATTACCAGAATCTTTAATGCCGTACACTCGTTTGTATGCAGATTGTACCAAATCGCCCAGTTGTCCCACAACAGCACATGACAAACCGATGCCAAAGGCTTTACCCCAGGGCAGCAGTCCACCTGATAATCCAGCGAATACCAGAGCTATAACCAAAGCTAAAACAACTCCGCCAATGGACCCTTCGACCGTTTTGTTTGGACTAATCGCAGGCCATAGCTTCGTCTTTCCTACCATTTTGCCTACAAAATATGCCCCTGCATCACTTGCCCAAATACAAGACAACAACAAAAAAGTCCATAACAGTCCATGTTCCATATGACGTGATTCTGCAATATACGAAAATCCAAATCCTATATATACAGTACCAAGAAATAGTATAGCTACCGTTTGAATTGGGATTTTATTTTTCGTTCCTACCGTGATCATCATAAACACTATCATTACCAACCAAAGCAAACTGGCAAAGGATAGCGGTGTGTGTAAACCCAGAGGTTGATATGGGAATACAAATGCTAATATGCTTACGTAGCCAAGCATTGCCGTACCTCCAAAAGGAGATACCTGCGTCATTCGTGCGAACTCATAAAATCCGATTAGGGCCATCACCAATATAAGCAAATGGTAGGCCAAGCCGCCCCACAGGACCATTGCCAAAAAGAATATGCCTGCCAGAATACCGGTAATTAATCTCTGTCTCAACGGCTTTCATCCTCCATTTACTTCAGTCCGCCATACCGTCGTGATCTTTTCTGATATTCGATCACTGCTTCGTATAAATGCTCTTTTTTAAACTCGGGCCAATAAATATCAGTAAACCACAACTCACTATATGCAAGCTGCCAAAGCATAAAATTACTGAGTCTAAGTTCCCCGCTTGTTCGAATCAATAAATCAGGATCTGGCATACCAGTAGAAAGCAATGTGTTGCCAATTAGCTCAGATGTTATATCTTCCGGCTTCAGCTTTCCATCCTCAATTTGTCGGCCCAATGCTTGCATGCACTCTGTGATTTCCAACCGACTGCCATAATTTAATGCAAAATTAAGTACAAGTCCGGTATTATTTTCAGTACGTCGAGTCGCTTCAGTCAGCGCTTCAACGGTATGGGAAGGTAAATGTTCCTTGTTCCCCATCATACGCACTTGCACATTTTTTTCAATCAGCTCATCCAGCTCAATTGCCAAAAATTCTTGAGGCAATTTCATTAGAAAATCAACTTCGTCCTTTGGACGCGTCCAATTCTCAGTTGAAAAAGCAAATAAAGTTAAATACTTAATACCCAGTTCATCCGCTGCAATTGCTGTGCGTTTCACTGCCTTCATTCCATTTTGATGCCCTACAATCCGCGGCATTCCAATCCGTTTGGCCCATCTGCCGTTCCCATCCATGATGACAGCAACATGCTGCGGAATATTGTCTTTTGAAATGGCCGGTGTTTGCTGTTTTTGTTCCCCGTTCCACCAAGACCGAACCCGTTTGATCATTCCAGTTCCTCCAGCATTCTCTGAAAATGTGCCTCAGGCTTGAAAAGAGACAAACCCCACCGTAAGGGAGGGGCTGCCAATCTTTTTAAACTTCCATAATTTCTTTTTCTTTTGCAGCTAAAACTTTATCCACTTCAGCGATAAACTTATCAGTCGTCTTCTGGATATCTTCCTGATGCTTACGAGATTCGTCCTCGGAAATATCACTTTTCTCCATTTTTTTAATATCATCGTTTGCATCACGACGAATGTTACGAATAGCGATTTTTGCTTCTTCACCGCTCTTTTTCGTTAGCTTCACCAAATCAGTTCTGCGTTCCTCCGTTAAAGCGGGAATACTCAGACGAATGGTGTTACCATCATTCGAAGGTGTCAAACCCAAATCGGATTTTTGGATAGCGCGTTCGATATCAGCCAAAGAAGATTTGTCCCAAGGCTGAATCATCAAGGTCCGACTGTCAGGTGTATTGATATTCGCCAGCTGATTGACTGGAGTCATTGCGCCGTAATATTCAACCTGCACACGGTCCAGTAATGCTGGTGTTGCCCGTCCTGCACGCAAAGAGGCAAGATCACGTTGCAATGCCTGGATTGCTTTTTGCATGCGCTCTTCAGCGCTCTTTTTCACAGATTGTGGCATTAATTTACACTCCCTTTGACGATCGTACCAATTTTTTCACCCAGTACGACACGTTTAATGTTACCTTGCTCTGTAATAGCAAAGACAATCAACGGAATATTGTTATCCATGCACAGCGAGGAAGCTGTAGAATCCATGACACCAAGATTTTTATTAAGCACATCCAAATACGTGAGCTGCTCATATTTTTCAGCTGTGCTATCTTTAAACGGATCGGCGGAGTACACACCATCTACTTTATTTTTAGCCATCAGAATCACTTCTGCTTCGATCTCTGCAGCACGCAAAGCAGCTGTAGTATCAGTCGAGAAGAACGGATTACCCGTACCTGCAGCAAAAATTACGACCCGACCTTTTTCCAGATGACGAATAGCTCTACGGCGAATGTAAGGTTCTGCAATCTGTTGCATCGCGATGGACGTTTGTACACGCGTAGGCACTTCAATCTGTTCCAAAGCATCCTGTAGAGCCAATGAGTTCATCACGGTTGCAAGCATACCCATGTAATCTGCCGTTGCCCGGTCAATCCCATTGGCACTTCCAGCAATACCACGCCAGATATTACCGCCTCCACACACAATAGCAACTTCTACTCCTAGTTCCACCACGTCCTTAACTTGTTCAGCAATCGACGCAATTGTATCCGCATCAATACCGTAACCGTTAGGACCTGACAGCGACTCCCCACTAACTTTCAGAACAACACGTTTAAATACAGGTTTTTCCAAATGATCACCCTCCAATTTCATATATTATTTATGTAACAGGATAGGTGTCCTGTTGCAAGAAATGGAACACTGATGTGTTCCATTTCTGTTTATTCATATGCATTTACCGATCGTTGGTAATTATTGTTTCACTTGAGACATAACTTCTTCGTAGAAGTTGTCTTCTTTTTTCTCCAGACCTTCACCCAGTTCGAAACGAACAAAGCGACGTACGGAGATGTTTTCACCAATCGTACTGATTTTCTCGTTGATCAGTGTTGAGATTGTTTTGTCTGGATCTTTAATGAAAGATTGCTCCAGCAAGCAGAATTCTTCGTAGAATTTACCGATACGGCCTTCAACCATTTTTTCAACGATTTTTTCTGGTTTACCTTCGTTCAAAGCTTGTGCTTTTAGGATTTCTTTTTCTTTTTCAATCTCTTCCTGTGGCACTTCTTCGCGACGAACATAACGAGGGTTCGATGCAGCGATATGCATTGCAATGTCACGAACAAAATCTTTGAACTGGTCAGTTTTCGCTACGAAGTCTGTTTCGCAGTTTACTTCTACCAGCACGCCGATACGGCCGCCAGCATGGATGTAGGATTCAACAACGCCTTCAGTAGCAATACGGCCCGCTTTGTTGGCTGCAGCTGCAAGTCCTTTTTCACGCAGAACTTCAACCGCTTTTGTCAAATCACCATTTGCTTCTTCAAGCGCTTTTTTGCAATCCAGCATTCCTGCGCCTGTTTTTTCACGAAGCTCTTTTACTGCGCTAGCATTAACTGCCATATTATTTCCCTCCAAATTTGATATTCAGTGATATATACGAGCTTTATTCCTTAAAAAAAGGGTAGTGAGAGGTTTTCCACCTACCAACCACCCTTTTCATTTAATTCGTATAGGTATTTCCGATCGGAAATATTATGCTGTAGTTTCTTCGCCTTGGTTAGCTTCCATAACTGCATCAGCCATTTTACCTGTCAGCAATTTAACAGCGCGGATCGCGTCGTCATTACCTGGGATAACATAGTCGATTTCGTCTGGATCGCAGTTTGTATCAACGATACCTACGATTGGGATACCCAATTTGCGAGCTTCAGCAACCGCGATACGTTCTTTGCGCGGATCAATGATGAACAGAGCACTTGGAAGGCCCTTCATGTTTTTGATACCACCCAAGAATTTTTCAAGACGATCTTTTTCTTTGCGAAGAATGATAACTTCTTTTTTAGGAAGAACAGCAAATGTACCATCTTCTTCCCAAGCTTCCAATTGTTTCAAACGATCAATACGCTTTTGAATGGTTTGGAAGTTAGTCAGTGTACCACCCAACCAGCGTTGGTTGATGTAGAATTGACCAGCGCGAGCTGCTTCTTCTTTAACGGAATCTTGTGCTTGTTTCTTCGTGCCTACGAACAGGATTGTACCATTCTCAGCTGCAATGCTTTTTACGAAGTTGTAAGCTTCCTCAACCTTTTTCACTGTCTTTTGCAAGTCAATGATGTAAATACCGTTTCTTTCAGTGAAGATATAACGATCCATTTTCGGGTTCCAGCGACGTGTTTGGTGACCAAAGTGAACCCCAGCTTCCAAAAGCTGTTTCATGGAGATTACTGCCATCTTCACGCACCTCCTAAGTTTGGTTTTTTTGTGTGTCCTCCGCCGACATCATTTTTTATAAAGACTTCCTACTTGGAAGCACCCTCTATAAAATTAACCGACGTGCGTTTTTAACACCGTCAATTAATATACCATAACACTTGCAGCGTTGCAACCAGCTTTTCGACAATAGTCGAAACCGTGTGAAAAACGTCCTGTACACTTCCATCTGCCTGGCTTCTTAGCAAAATGTTTGTGAAAATAAAGTGTTAGACTCTCGCACTGCATTGAACGGGCAGGATAGTTCCAATATGTGCCCTGTTAGCCGCATCTGTGCTAGTCTTTTATATATAGATGACACCATGCTGGGCGTACCAGCAAAAAGCCTTGACCGACTAATGGCCAAGGCTTTTTGCACACGAATGAAATCGTACCGATTCGCGATTAGTGACCCATCATCGCCAGGTCCGGGTTGTCCCCGTCGGCGGTACCTTCTTCCTGCTGTTGCGGTTTACGCAAAAGGAGCGACAGAGCTACACCCGCAGTCATAAGACACGCGGATAGGAAAAACGTATCGCCATAACCCGCAACGACAGCATTCAGCGGATTCGCGTCCGCTCCCGCATTTGCGGTGTGGGAAGTGATTTGCGACGTCAGATAACCTGTCAGACCCGCGACCGCGAACGAGAAAACAACTTGCTGAGCTGCTGTTGTCAATGGTGTGACTCGGCTCACCAGGCGGCGAGGTGCAGAGTTCAGAACATACGTGTTGAGCGGCATCATGGAGAAGCCCATTCCGAGAACCATGGTGCAGATGCATAAAATAATAACCCAGAGCGAAGGATCCACAGATATATTGGACAAGATGAATAGAGAAATGGATACGATGGCAAGACCGGCGAAGGCGAGCGGACGCGCACCGATCTTGTCGAACAGCCGGCCGCTGATCGGGTTGCGCATAACGCATAAGGCATCAGGATCCAGCCGGTTTCAAGGACGGTGTAGTGCATGACGCCTTGCAGGTACAGCGGTACGATCAGCATTGCGCCGAACAACGCGAGCTGTACGATCCACGTCAAAATGATGCTGCGTGTAAAATCAGACGATTTGAACGCTTTCAGCTCCAACAGCGGCTGCTTCTGTGCCAGTTCCACGAAAATGAAAAGGATGAGCGCAATGCCGCCGATGGTCAAGCCCGTGATCGTCGAAGCCTTGGACCAGCTGGTGCCGCCTTCGCTTACACCATACGCCAGCATGGAGAAGGCGATCGGCGCGAGGCACATGCCGATGACGTCCAGATTCGGCGCCTCATGACGGCCGGATTTCGGCAAATATTTATACCCGAGAATTAAGACGATAATGCCCCCTCCTCGCTAGAGCTACATTGATCCGGATTGAGGGCAGTTTTAACAATACATCTTGGTGTAAGCCGCAATGAGATGACCTTTGAATTCTTCAGGGGTCTTTTTTTATATCCACTAGCTCTGAATTGCAATAGACTATGTTGTAAGCCATTATGGGGGGTCATTCCCGCTTTTGAACTAAACACTAAGAAAATTCTTTATTCGCATCGAAAAAAATAAAAAGCCGTCCTCTTCCCGATTAGGTCAGTTGGACGGCTTCTTCGTTATTTTAGTAATAATAGAACTGAAATCCTCACCTTTAGCAAACTGATAGGTGCCTGTACGAATTTTGGTATTGATTTTTTTAGCCTTAGCGGCTGCCTCAAATGCACTAGCATCCGATACGACTCCAGCCCGTTCCAATCCAGATGCCACACTTCTTAAATTACTCCCCGATGCAATGCTATATTGCACTTGTGGGGTGGCAGGCTGCTTGGGAATATCGGGAGTGGTTGTAGTACCAGCTCTTTGAGTTTGTGGCTTGTTCGGACTTTGTGGTACCGACGTGCTAGTCGAAGGCTTAGAAGCAGCCGAGGATGTGCTGTTTGCAGGTACCTTTGGTGTTGAAGGCGTTTGAGCTGGTTTAGCCTTTTGAGGTGCAACGGGAGTCTTGTTGCCTTCCTTGATCAGCTTATTACGCCATTCCTCTTCTGTCATTTTCGGATCAGAACTGTCACTGATCTGAAGATTTAACTCGGCTGCTGCCTTCTCTAGTTGTTCTCGCGTCATGTTTTTCGGGTCTGTCGAAGATTGCTGCGACTGCCCCTGACCAATTATTGCCAGTTGCAACAACAATGCCCCCATTATAAGCCCCGTACCCATGCCTAACATAAATGAGCGGTTTTTGATCATGTCACATCCTCCCGTTCCGCGAGTTGTAATATGAGCTGTACTTCGCCCCGCTGGATGCCTGATTGCTTGGCTATATAATCCACCGACTTGCCTTGCTCATGCATCGCGAACAACTCTTGATAACGATCTCGGATGGACTCTTGTTCCTGCTCAGTTTGAGGCTCTTGCAAAGCCGTTTGCTCCTCCAAAGTTACAATAGAAGCTTCTGAATCTGAGTTTGGCATAGAGATGGTCGCAAGCATTGCCTGACGCTCAAGCTCCACAATACGATTCCGAAGCTCAGCTACTTGCTCCTGTAATGCTGCCTGCTTAACCGCGTGCTCCTGCTTCATACCAGATACGAGTTCAATCAACTCGTCATTGTCGTTTTCAATATCGGCCATATATTGCTCCAATGTAGCCTCAACCTTTTGAACGACGGCCTCTTCTGTTCCCCGGCTTGGCTGGCGCTTTGGCATAAGCCAGGCGTAGACAACAGCTGCGGCTCCCAGCAGAACAATATAAATCCATGGTTGATCCACTGCCCATCGTCTCCTTTTATAACGCTTCTCCACCCATCGGATCAGAGCGAAAAATCAATATGATGTCCCTTATACGGATGCTCTGCCGGATGCTCCTTAGGCAGCTCAGTCTCATCTGAGCGGGAGCGACTCTGCTGGGAAGAATCTCTGCTCTGCTCACCTGTTTGCCTCTCACCGACGAATGTTTCTGCAGACTGGTCTATGGCACCGCTTCGCTGACGCATGTTCTCCGTCTCCAGCGCAGCCTTTTGTCCAAGTAATGCCTGGTCATTCATCGGTCGCTGCTGAGACTCACTATGGTATTTCCCTGCTTCACTAGTGCGAGGTACAGCAATTTGCAATTCAACAGCCTTCAAGCTCATTGGACCACACCCTTTCCGATTGGGCATCCGTATCAGACTACCAAGAAATATAATAAATTGAATTATTATCAGTGTAATGAATTACATGTAGGAGGACATGCTGATATCTCCCTCATGGTAATAAAACGCCATTCTTTCCAAAGAATCTTTAATAAATTTTGTATATCTGCCGATAACTATCTTAGAGCCACCATAAATCACATTTTTCACTTCTACCCGGGCGCGGCTCGTATCTTCTAAAGTTCGTTCTATTTCAAGCATTCTGGACTTGGTTTCCAAAAGTTCCTGTTCATTGGATTTTTTAGTAGATGTCAGCTTGATTCGCATAGCCATTCTATCAGGTGCGAGCTGACCGGCAGCCGCTAGCTGATCCAATATTGTGAGAGCCTTGTTCGTTTTATCCTGGCTGTCTGTCTGCTGCTTCAATCGTGCGCGGAGTTCTGTCAGCTCATCACGCAGTTCGGGAAGCACACCCACTTCGATATTGGTAGCTGTGGACATCGTATTACCGACGGTACGAGCCACTACCTTTTTACCAGCTTGTACACTGCCACCTACGATAAGCCCTTTTGTCCCTTCGCAGATTACATTATTACTCGCTTTGATCTGGGAATGCATGATACTCTGGGATACAAGTACATCGGCTCCCGCGATCACGTTACCATCTTGTATAAACGAGCATTTCACATTTTGTGCAGCTTTCACGAATCCTTTATGGTATCCGATAATCCCCCCGCTGATTTCCACTGAGCCATCCGCCTCAATTTCAGCGCCTTCCACACCGCCAATGACACGAATGTCACCAGCCGCCCGAACGCGAAAACCTGTCAAGACATTCCCGCGAATGACGACGGTTCCAACAAAATCAATGTTACCGACGCTATAATCGACATCCCCGTTCACTTCATACACAGGGAACACATTAAGCTTGCCCTTTTCAGTTGTAGTCACTAAACCATCAATAGCCGCATACATCGCAACGCCTTCCGGATGGATCACTACATTTTTGCCAACTTTAAAACGTGCCTCTTTACCTGGAAGAAAAGGAATTTCCTCTCCGGTTACAGCAATTCCTGGTACACCTGGCAGAGGATCCACCCGTTCGGCAATCAGTTGTCCACGTTTTACATTTCTTAAACGAGTTAATTCTTTATAATCTACCCGTCCATCCACAGTTTCAAGTGGCTTATGTGCATCTTCACCGGTCACAATATCGGCCAGATTAATTTTTCCGTCTGTACCGTGGATCGGCTGCTTTCCCTGTGCAATCAGTAATTTCCCGAAGAAATGATCTTCCGGATTTGCCGCAAATGTGCAAATTGCATCGGTAATTACACCGTAGGATATTTTTTGGTTGCTTAGAAAACGTTCTAATTCTTCCACAGAACAGGCAAAGCCTTCTTCACGTTTGGCAAACTCCAAGTAGGCGGATTGTTTGTCAGGTGAGACAATCACTTTTAAAAACTGATCCAAAGCATACTGCTTCTCCACATGGGTGCTCCTTCCGTCTAACTGTTACTGTAACCTCCCGTACGTTAATCTTTACGCATTAGCAAATCCCGTTGTTTGTCCAGTGTCGCTCTCAGACGTAATATTGCTTTGGAATGCAACTGAGAAATTCGCGAAGGAGAAAGTGACATGACCTCAGCAATTTCGCTGAGTGACAGATCCTCGTAATACAATAAAGAAACAACGATACGCTCTTTTTCAGTTAATTTATCAATGCCTTGTGCCAAGGCATCACGAAGTGTGAATTCATTGACCTTATGGTCCGGATTTTTCGCCTTTTCGTCCACCAACAGGGAAAGCCGTGTTTCCGACTCTTCTTCGCGGATCGGGTCCTCCAATGAAACAATCGACATCACGGCGACCTCCTGGATCATACTTTGAAACTCTTTCTCGGAGACGTCCAAATAATGACTCATCTCTTCGTCGCTTACTGTGCGTAAATATCTTTGTTCTAGATGCTGGTAGGCGTCTTCGATTTTTTTCGCTTTTTCCCTAACTGAACGAGGAACCCAATCTCCTTGACGAAGGCCATCCAAAATTGCTCCACGAACACGCCAAGAAGCATAAGTCTCAAACTGCAAACCACGCTCATAATCAAATTTCTCTAAAGCATCAATCAAACCCATAACACCGTTGCTCGCCAGATCATCCTTGGATACATTTTTAGGTAAGCCTACTGCAAGACGACCCGACACATACTCCACAATATGAAGATACTTTTCAATTAACTGTTTCTTCGCTTCCTTGTCACCGTGTTCTTTCCATTGCTCCCACAGGTCGGAATGGTTCAAATGAGCGGCTTTTCGCTCGTTCATCGGCTTCACCCTCCTTATTTGTCTGTCAGGTGACGAACGGCCTTGGCCAATTCTTCAGGGTCCTTGTTGGAAACCAGCTTGGGTGGGTTTAAAGGTGCAAAACCATTATTCCCCTCGTCCGTCTGCTCTGGTTTCGGTTTCAGCAATTCATTCAGGTTTTCATTTTCGTCTGGTGTCGTCAAGTCCAGATTTCCCCCTACGCCATCTACCTGAGAGCTTGCCCGATCTTGGGCATTACCCAGATCTGGCCGCGCTACCACACCCAGTGTCCAGCGCAGCACAAATGCAAGTAGGAACCAAAAAACGAAGGCGATTAAGCCACGAATTAAGCTCGTGGTCAGCAGATTGCTGCCAACGGACAACACAAAAGTCAGAATAAATCCGACTACTCCAGACCAAAGATTAATGCGTAAGCTACCAAATAACATGTTTATAATTCCTTTACACCTTTTTGTACGCTTCGAATATTCAAAACGCCAGTTTCAGAGTTTAACTCAATCGTTCGTCCATAATTGCCACCCGTATCTTCCGCAATTAAAGGAATGCCCAGATCTACAAGCATTTCCTTGCACGATTCTACATTGCGCGGGCCAATCCGCATGGTGTCTCCGCTACCCGCAAAGGCAAACATTTGCGCTCCTCCTGCCATTTTGGCAATCAGTCTGCGCCGTTCAGCACCCAGTTTCAACATTCGCTCCAACAACTCTGGCAGTGCTGTATCTGCATATTTGGCAATATTCAACTGCCCTTCACGCGCAATATCCGAGGACGGTAACATCACATGTGCCATGCCTGCCAGTTTCAAATGAGGATCATAGAGGGTCAATCCGACGCAGGAGCCAAGTCCTGTCGTGCGAATCGAGTTCGGGTTGCTGGTAACATTTAAATCTGCCATGCCGACTTTAATGATGCTTTTATCCTCAATCATCGTTCATCGGGACTCCTAACGACCTAAAGATTTTCCCGAACGATTCTGGATCAGGAATCAGGAAAAATTGACCCTCAATCTGATTCTGCCCTTCCAGAAACGATGTGTCAATCAATAAAGCAGCATCCCCCATCTGCCCAAACTGCAGCAGTCCGTAGCTGAGAATGGCTCCTGCCATATCCAGTGCCAGCGCAGGGACTGTTGGATACATGGATAAACGTGTGAAATCCGCCAACGAAGAAAGGTAGGAGCCTGCTAAAATGTTACCGATCTCCGACAGAGCTGAATGCTCCATTTCGTTAAAGCTATCCTCGTCATCCGAAGGAATATTCGCCAAACGGGAAAGTAAGCTTTTCGCCGCCTGAGGTTGCAATATGAAGAATAGATTACCAGGGGCTTCCCCTTCGACTCTAAAAAATATTGCAACAACAAGTTGTTCATTTCCGCCGACTTTGTCCGCAATTTCCTCAAAGGGCAGCATTTGCACTTTGGGTACACCCATATCGACTGGTTTATTGAGAAGCCGGGAGAGCGCTGTAGCAGCGTTCCCCGAGCCAATGTTGCCGACTTCTTTCAAAACATCCAACTTGAAGTCTTCAAGATTTCCTAAATTTTCCATATATTAATCCTCTAAACCTTCCAGTTGGTTCATTTCGCTACGGTTCAAAACTTCGGACAAGTTCAGCATAATCAACAGGCGTTCTTCACCAATTTTAGCAACTCCGCGAAGGTATTTCGCCTTAACTCCGCCAACCACTTCCGGTGGTGTCTCAATGTTGTCAGTATTCAGGTCAATTACATCATTCGCTGAATCCACGATAAAGCCGACTTGCATTTCGCCCACAGCAACGATAATAATACGGGTTTGATCGGTATATTCAGCTTCAGGTAATCCAAAACGGCCACGAAGATCAATAACCGGAATAACCACGCCTCTCATGTTGAATACGCCTTTAACAAAATCGTAAGTTCTCGGAACTCGTGTAATCGGCACCATGCGTTCAATAGATTGGACTTTTTCTACTTCAACACCGTATTCTTCTTCACCAAGCTTAAATACGATAACTTTAATTTCTTCTCCCATGTCTAAAAACCCTCCTTATTGATGTCAGCAATCTCACATTTCTTTCATTTTTAATGAAGACATTATTTAATGAAAACATTCGGGTCAATGATCAAAGCAACCTGACCGTCACCCAGAATCGTAGCACCTGAAATTCCTTGGATGTTTGGAAGATACTTGCCCAGATTTTTAAGGACGATTTCACTTTGTCCCAAAAAGTCCTGTACGGAAAGAGCTGCCAGACGGTCTCCCTTACGGATGACCACGACCTCTGTCTCTTCTTCTTCATCTTCGTTGAAGTCCGGTACCTCAAAAAGCTGACTCAAGGAGATAAGCGGGATATGAGAATCGCGGAAAGCAATCATCTTATTGCCATGCACAGAACGGATTTGCTTACGTTTGACGATCGCAGTTTCCACAATGGAAGATAAAGGAATCGCATATTTTTCAGAACCGATCTGTATCATCATGGCTGCAATAATGGATAGAGTCAGCGGCAATTGTACAGAGAAATTAGTGCCCTGGCCCAATGTGGAGTGAACCGTAACATTACCACCCAAAGCAGTGATTTTGGATTTAACAACATCCAGACCGACACCGCGTCCTGATACGTCTGAAATGACTGCAGCTGTACTAAAGCCTGGAGCAAACAATACTTGATAAGCTTCCTCGTCGGTCATTGAAGCTGCTTGTTCTACTGTCAAAATCCCTTTGGAAATAGCACTGTTTAGTACCTTTTCACGGTTAATCCCGTTCCCATCATCCTCAATCTCGATAAATACGTTATTACCGCTATGAAAAGCACGCAGTTGAACCGTTCCAGTTTCTGGTTTGCCAGCTGCAATCCGGTCGGCCACTGACTCGATGCCATGATCCACGGAGTTACGAAGCAAATGCACCAGAGGATCGCCAATTTCGTCGATAACAGTCCGATCCATTTCAGTCTCTGCTCCAGTAATAACCAATTCCAGTTTTTTATCCAGCGACTTGGCCAGATCGCGAACCATACGCGGGAAACGGTTGAAAACAGTATCTACAGGTACCATCCGCAATTTAAGAACAACATTTTGCAAATCACTGCTCACACGACTCATATGCTCAACCGTTTCTGTCAGTGCTGGATTGGAAGCCTCACTGGCTAACTGTTCTAAACGCACACGGTCAATGAGCAACTCGCTGAATAAATTCATAAGTACATCCAGACGTTCAATATCTACGCGAATCGTACGGTTGTGCGTAGGAGCAGCCGCCTTGGCTGCTGGCGCTTTACCTGCAGCTGGCTTGGCGACAGAGGCCGCAGCTGAAGACTGCGGCTGGGATGGAGCGGTTGGCTGCATGGCAACTGGTGCTTCCTGTACCGCCGCTGTCTCAGCGAGTCCAGCAGTAACTTCGCTCATTTGTTTAAGGGATTCCTGATCCAGTTGTACCACTGAGACAGTGTCAATTTCAGAGATACCCGCGATTTCCTTTTCCAGCTCCCCAACTTCTTTCTGCGTTATGTAATATAACGAGAAGCTTTGTTCGAATTTTTCCTGCTCGATATCCTGTACGGATGGATAGGCCTTGACAATTTCACCAGAGTTTTCCAATGCGTTAAATACCATAAAGGCACGTGCTGCCTTCAGCTGGCTCTCTGAACTGATTGTTACCTGTATATAGTGAACACGATGCCCTTCTGAAATCGATTGCTCCAGTACAGAATACTGGAATTGGTCCAAAACCAATCCAGCACTATCGTTAGTGCCCGCTTTTGTAGAAGGAGACTCCTCAGTGGCGGCATTTGAGCCGGACTTAAGGAAATCCCCGCTCACGATGGATTGTAATGAAGATACAATAGAGGAGACATCCGCTTTTCCATCGCCCCCCTCTGTAATGTGCTGCACCATGGATTCCAGGGCATCCAAACCTTTAAATAAGGTATCGAATATAAATTCATGCATCGCCAGCTTGTTGTTACGTACCAGATCAAGAACGTTTTCCATTTGGTGAGTGAGCGATGCCAGGTCTTCAAACCCCATCGTAGCAGCCATTCCTTTGAGGGTATGGGCAGAACGGAAAATCACCTGAACGATGCCTAGATCGGTTGGGTTGCTTTCCAGTTGAAGCATATTTTCGTTAAGAGATTGCAGATGATCATTCGACTCATCAATAAACATGTTTAAATATTGGTTCATGTCCATTGTGAGACACCTCCTCCATGAGTTACACTCCGATTATTTCACAACTTGTACAAGCTTGGGGGCGATCTCCTGCATTGGCAGAAGGTGGCGCACACATTTTAATTCAACTGCTGAGCGGGGCATTCCGTACACTACACAAGTCTCCTCATTTTCAGCAAATGTGGATTGAACCCCAGCGTCATAAAGCTTTTTCATCATTTTAGCCCCGTCGCTCCCCATTCCAGTAAGCAATACTAGATGTCTTTCCAGTGAGGTTAACGAGAGCAGTGATTCGAACATCGTATCTACGGAAGGACGGTGACCATTGCGAGCCTCCTCCATCTTCAGTGACACAGTGTATTTACCACCGGCTCCAGGCACAATTCTTAGCTGATATCCCCCTGGAGCGATGTAGGCTGTTCCCGTCTCCAGCGTCATCCCCTGCTCAGCCTCCATCACTCGAAGTGGACTCAACGTATTCAACCGTTGGGCTAGCGAACGAGTGAAGTTTGGCGGCATATGCTGAACGATAACGATTGGAGCTGGAAAATCCCCAGGAATGCGCTCCAACAGCGTCTTCAGCGCCCGTGGTCCGCCCGTAGAACATCCGACCGCCACCAGTTTTCGAAAGCTGGACGTGTGCACACCTTTTTTAAGTGACAATCCCTTTGGTGCGGCTGGAGCTGTAGGTGCTGTTACCGGAGGCGTTGTAGCCGCAGGAGTGGAAGAAGCTGATGAAGTTACCGTCTTCCGTGATTCCGGCTTGACCAATCCTGCTTTATCCTTACCCTGCATCGATTTGCCAGCGGTCGGATCAGAGCTCTTCAGTTGTCCCGACGTTATTCCCGTACCCATGGACAAGTCTTCTTTCTTCTGCACATGAGGTGCTTGCACTGGTTTCCTTGGCTGAACAGCTGGCTTGTCTATGCGATCAGCTGTAGCAGCTGTTCCAGACAGCTGTTTTTTAGTTTCCTGCTTGGCAGCTGTTGGGACGGACTTCCCAGCATCTTTCTTTGGCCGAGCCGATGCAGCAGGTGGAGAAGCAAGCGGAACAACAGGAGGCTTGTCTGCAGAAGCTTGACTTCCAGCTCGTTTCTCAGTCACAGCCTGTCCAGGTGGCTTTTCCATTGGCGTTTTTTTCGCTTGTTCCAATGCAGCTTTGCGTTCATTAGCTTCCTTGCGCTCCAAGCGGCTGCGTACTGCTTGCATAGCAGTATGCATCTGTTCGAGCAATGCCTTGCTCACCTGCTCAATATCTTGCGCATGAGCAATGGAAGGCTTTCTTATAAAATCGAAAGCCCCTGCCTCCAAAGCCATGATGGTCTCCTTCATGCCTTGTTCATTGATGCCTGACAGCATAATGACAGGTAGCGGATGGGCTGCCATAATCAGTGGCAACGCTTCAAGACCATTCATTTCAGGCATTTCGACATCCATGGTGACCAAATCAGGCTGCAATTCTTTCACTTTCTCTACAGCCTCTCTGCCATTGGCGGCTGTACCTACGATGTTGAACGACTCATCCCTTACAATTAGATCTGTAATAATTTTGCGCATAAAGGCCGAATCATCTACAACCAGCACCCGGTAAGCACACATGTTAAACACCCCTGTTTCCTCTCATCAAAAATCAATGCATAGAACGCCGCAACCATTTTTGCATAAATCCTTTAATTCCACTCAATGCACCTGATTGTGGAACCTGTGGCATTGCTGCAAAACGGTGTGCCAGATTCAGTACATCTCTTGAAGCCGTACATCCCGGAAAAGCAACCATAAAAGGTACTTGTCTTTTGACTGCCTGCATGACATGAGTATCGTCACTGATATGTCCAAGCAGCGGGATTTCGATCTCCAAAAAGCGTTTCGCAACTAGTGCGATCTTATCAGCAACTTGACGGGCCTCATTATCGTTATCGGCACGATTGACTATAATTTTGAATACCGTATCTTTCTGCAACCCGTTTACGACTTTAATTAGTGCATACGCATCTGTTAAGGACGTCGGCTCTGGGGTGGTTACTACCATACATTCGTCAGCTGAAGTGATAAATTTAAGATTTTCCTTGGATAAACCTGCACCTGTATCAAAAAGGATATAATCCATGTCTGCTGCCATTTTTTCTACTTCTTCGGCAAAATAATTCAGATTCTCATCTGATAAGGCAAACAGTTCGCTTAAGCCTGAACCTCCGGCAATATAAGGCAAACCACCTATACCCGTTTGAATAATTTCATCAATGGATTTTTCACGTTTTAACAGATGAAGAAGATTGTATTGTGAGTGGGCCCCCATCAACACATCAATATTAGCCATACCGATGTCAGCATCAAACACAAGTACCTTTCGACCAAGAGATTGCAGGGCCAAAGCAAAGTTCAGCGTAAAATTGGATTTGCCCACCCCGCCTTTACCACTGGTAATCGTTATAATTTTTGCGTGACGATTACGCGGGGGTAATCGATATTTTTCTAAGGATGGAGCCATCTGTCTAAGTGATTGGGCTTGATCACTCATATGGAATCTCCGATAACTTCTGGTGATCCTTGGGCTCCAAGCAGCATATTTGTCACCATTTCTGCATCGGGATGGAGCAGGTCGTCAGGAACATTTTGTCCATTAGTAATATAGGCCAACTGCATCGGAAACTGGTGTAAAAGATTAAACATTCCGCCATAACTGCCTGTCTCATCCATCTTGGTAAATACAACCTTACCAAGACCAAACTTACTGAAATGGCCAGTTATATTGAGCATGTCCCTACTTTTGGATGTTAGGCTGAGTACCAGATACGTCTCACTTTCATTAATAGGTGAAAGCAGGCTTTGCAGTTCTGATACAAGCAGTTCATTACGATAATTTCGTCCCGCGGTATCCATGAGGATCAAGTCACAATGTTCCAGACGTTGAATAGCCCTTTGGACGTCACCGGGAGATTGCACAACTTCAAGCGGTACATTCAAAATCGTAGCATATGTACGCAGTTGCTCGACGGCTGAAATCCGGTACGTGTCAGAAGTAATAAATCCAACTTTGCGATGATGCTTGAACAACTGTTCCGCTGCCAACTTCGCAATGGTTGTCGTTTTTCCTACTCCGGTAGGGCCTGCAACATACACAATTTTGGTATCTTGGGAAATTCCTTTATCCAGTCTTGTCTGTATAAAACTGGTCACTTCCTCACGAAAGGCTTGTTCCCAATCAAAAGTTTCAGGTGCAAAAGGGTGCTCACTTCGACGGACATATACCTGTTCGATCCAATATTCCAGTAAATCACGTTCCACTTCCTGTTCCAACACATGCTCACAAATCTCTTGCAGCGCCTCCGGCCAAGTACTTTCCATCGAAGAGTTTCTGGAAAACCGAGTCATCATCGCTTTCATTTCCCGTAATTCATTAAGCAAAGCCTGATTTTCCTCAGCTCCACTCTTGTCTGGAACACTTGCTTCGATTGGCCGTTTATGCAGCTCACTGGATGATTTCAGGTTCGAAAGCAATACTTCTTGATCAAATGCCTGAGATATAGTCTCCAGGTTATTAGCAGACCTAGGCGACAAATGCTCAGTTGCTGATGCAGCTTGTTCTGTATTAACCGTTAATTCAGCTTGTCCTTCTTTGGAACTACCGGCTATCTGTTGTGTAACCCGTCGATAAGCTTCTGGAGCTGCTTGTCTGGGGACCACAGGGAGTAATGGTTTTTCCGGCTTCTCAGGGGTGTTCATTAGAGGCGAAGAAGCCTGGGCAAGCTGGTGTGACGAGCGTTCAGCCCGCCGAGGCTTTGGAGGTTGCTGCTCCTCAACTGCAGCAACCACTTCAATTTTCTTTTTACTGAACATCCCCATAAAACCGCCGACCTTCACTTCCTTTGTACTTAAAATGACGGCATCTGTTCCTAAGTCACCCCTGATTTGCAGCATGGCTTCTGGCATGGTATCCACTACATATCGTTTCACCCTCATAAGTTCACCACCCCGACACTTTGAATTTCAACGTTCGGCTCCAGCTCACTGTACGACAGCACCGGGACATCCTGCATCGTCCGCTCCATCACTTGCCGCAAATACATACGTATTGTCGGTGACGTTAACACAATAGGCTGCTGTCCAGATTGAATCAGACGGTTGATTTGCTCCATCATCCTTTGATACACCGTTTGCGTTGACACCGGATCAAGAGCCAAATAGCTACCTTGCTCCGACTGCTGCACGCTCTCAGCAATTTTCTTCTCCAATCCTGGTCCCACAGTAATAACGCGCAACGTTTCTCCCTGCTGTGCAAATTGCTGCGTAATCTGACGTGATAACGCTTGGCGAACATATTCAGTCAGCACGTCTGGATCTTTTGTATAAGTACCATAGTCAGCCAGTGTCTCGAATATAGTCACCATATCGCGTATAGAGATTTTTTCTTTCAACAGCTTGGCCAACACTTTTTGTACGTCCCCAATCGCAAGCACAGAAGGAATAAGGTCGTCCACCAGCACTGGGTAATTCTCCTTGAGATTGTCAACCAGCGAACGTGTTTCCTGTCTGCCAAGCAACTCATGGGCATGTTTCTTGATCGTCTCTGTTAGATGAGTAGCTACAACTGAAGGTGGATCAACTACCGTATAACCTGACAGCTCAGCAACATCCTTGGTGTTCTCGTCAATCCAGAGTGCAGGCAATCCGAAAGCCGGTTCTGTCGTTTCAATCCCTGTAATAGAGTCGTCGTCGTATCCCGGACTCATAGCCAGATAATGATTCAACAACAGTTCTCCGCCGCCTACCGTATTGCCTTTAATTTTAATTACATATTCGTTAGGCTTGAGTTGAATGTTGTCCCGAATACGAATGACCGGCACAACCAACCCCAGCTCCAAGGCGCATTGACGGCGAATCATAATAATCCGATCCAGTAAATCACCGCCTTGCTGTGTATCCGCCAACGGAATCAACCCGTACCCAAATTCAAATTCAATCGGATCTACTTGAAGCAAGTTAATGACACTTTCCGGACTACGCACCTCTTCGATTTGTTGCTCCTCCTCCAGCTGTTCATCAGCAATTTGCTTGCGTTCCATATTGCCCTGCATTCTTCGGGCTGCAAAAAACAATAGAATCGCAAGTGGAAGAGTCGTAATGATATGAATAGGCGTGAAAAGGCCCAATAATGCAATGGTGGCAGCCACTATGTAGATCAATTTTGGATATGAAAAGAGCTGTCCGGTTAAATCTTCTGCCAAGTTGCCATCCGACGTAGCCCGCGTAACAATCAAGCCTGATGCGGTGGATATGAGCAGCGCGGGAATCTGGCTGACCAATCCATCACCGATCGTGAGAACAGAATACGTTGACAGCGCTTCTTGAAATCCTTTTCCCTGAACGGCCATACCGATAATAAAGCCGCCCACCAGGTTAATGATCAAAATGATAATACTAGCGATCGCATCGCCTTTAACGAATTTACTCGCACCATCCATAGCTCCGTAAAAATCCGCTTCCCGTTCGATTTTACTACGTCGTTCACGGGCTTGTTGCTCATTAATCAGACCTGCATTCAAATCAGCATCAATACTCATTTGTTTACCTGGCATCGCATCCAATGTAAACCGGGCGCCCACTTCTGCTACCCTCTCCGATCCTTTGGTGATAACAATGAACTGTACGACCACAAGAATGAGAAAGACAACAAAGCCGACGGCAATTTGGCCGCCTGCAATCCAGCTACCGAACGTAGCAACTACTTCGCCGGCATGACCCTCACCTAAAATAAGTTTGGTCGTAGAAATGTTGAGTGCCAAACGAAACAACGTTGTAATGAGCAGCAATGAAGGAAAGATAGAAAATTGTAAAGCTTCCTTCGTGTTCATTGATACGAGCAAAATCATTAAAGCAATAGAAATATTAATGACGAGTAGGACATCCAGCAGCCATGAAGGGATCGGGAGAATCATCATAAGAACGATACCGATGACGCCTGCAAGGACGGTTATATCTTTTATTTTCACGGGTCTCTTGGCCTCCGATCCCTTTATTTCACTTTACCTTTTAATTTATATACATACGCCAGCACTTCGGCAACGGCCTGAAAAAGATCAGCTGGTATCGCATCCCCGATTTCGGCTCTTTGAAACAGCGCCCGCGCCAGCGGCTTGTTTTCCATCGTTATAACGCCGTTTTGCTTGGCAATTTCCTTAATTCGGAGCGCGACATAATCTTGTCCTTTCGCAATAATCTGCGGCGCTTCCATCTCCGAACCGTCATATTTCAAAGCCACAGCAAAGTGCGTAGGGTTGGTGATGATGACATCTGCATTAGGAACCTCCTGCATCATGCGCTGCATAGCCATACGGCGCTGTCGCTCGCGAATTTTCCCTTTGATCAGTGGGTCACCCTCCATTTTCTTGTACTCATCCTTGATGTCCTGTTTGGACATTTTCAGATTTTTCTCATGCTCATAACGTTGATACATATAATCCAATATCGCTAAAATGAACAGCACCACACCAATTTTGAGTCCTAGTTCCATTGTTAAGGAAGCTGTAAAACTCAACATCTGGTCGCCGGACATTTCAGCTAGTTTGGGTAGGTCAGCCTTTGTTTTCCAGAGTACGCTGTACACCAGATAACCAATTACAGTCATTTTTAAAACGGATTTCAGGAATTCAACCAATGACCTCATGGCAAAAATATTTTTGAAGCCTTTAATCGGGTCAATTTTGCCAAATTTGGGTGTAATACCCTCTCCAACCAATAAAAAACCGACCTGCATGTAATTTGCCACTACCCCGATAACAATGGCACCAATAAAAATAGGAGCCAGCATAATTAAGATTTGCACACCATACTCACCCATCATCAGCAGCGTTGTATTCGGTGTTACTTCCATAGACAGCCGATTCACAAAAATATCCCGAAACAAGCGGACCGCATGATCCTTAAAATACCCGCCGAAAATCATGAGGCAAAAAAACGTAACCAGCAGGACACCAGCAGCGGGCAACTCCATACTCTTGGCAACCTGCCCTTTTTGTCTTGCATCCTGTTTCTTCTTGGGTGTAGCTTTCTCCGTTTTTTCCCCTGAGAACAACTGCAGGTTCATAGCATATTTAAATGACAAACTACGTTCCTCCAGACCAGACATTAAGGACGATTACCCATAATATCCAACAAGTTGCGCATGGATTCGAACATCACAGAAAACAATCTTTCGAATATAAAAGCAAAACTTGGCATGAGAAGCAGTAACATGAACAATCCAACAAAAATTTTGAGCGGCACACCAATGACAAAAATGTTAAACTGCGGTGCTGTTTTAGCTAAAAAGCCAAGTCCCACATCCGTTAAAAAGGTAGCTACTACTATAGGAGCAGCAATTTGAAAGGCTAACATAAATGATTCCGCAAAAGAACGCACCAGAAATTCGGTTACACTGCCACCATACAGCTTTATAAAAAAATCATTGGTCAGCGGTACCCAATCATAACTGTATAAAATAGCATTTAGCAGATGATGGTGCCCGTTTATGCTCAAAAAAAACAATACAGCTATAGCAAACTTAAAATTTCCTGTCAAAGGCGATGAAGCTCCTGTCATAGGATCAAGTACATTGGCCATCCCGAAACCCACCTGAAGATCAATAAAAGAACCTGCAGTTTGGATCGCTGTCATAAAGAAATATGCAGTAAACCCCAGCAACAACCCAATCAGCACCTCACGCCCTACTAACAGCACATACGCTACATCGGTCGGCACCTGTTGATGTGTACCATAAGTAAGATACACGACCAAAGCTAGAAATCCTGAAATTCCCACCTTAAAGATATTAGGTACCCCTCGGGTTGAAAAAATGGGGGCTACTACAAAAAACGAGGTAATCCGACAAAAAATCAGCAAAAAAACAGGAAAACTCTGCAACAATATGTTCATAACTTTCAGCCTAACCTATATATTTGTACAAATTGTCCAGAATGTTATACGTAAAGTCCACTAATGAGGTCAATATCCAGGGTCCGAACAAAAGCAATGCCAGCAATACGGCGACAATCTTCGGAACAAAGGCCAGTGTCTGCTCCTGAATTTGGGTTGTTGCTTGGAAAATACTGATGATCAAACCCACGACTAGCCCCAAAATCAGCATCGGAGCACTCACCTTGAGTACAATGTACACCGCTTGCCCAGCCAGGGAAATAATAAACTCCGAAGTCATTGCCGTCCTCCTTGATTGCTGTCCTTGCAGAAAGTATTCATGTATTAAAACTCAGAAGTAATGATTTGACTACCAAATACCAACCATCTACAAGTACAAAGAGCAGTATTTTAAAAGGAAGCGAGATCATTACCGGTGGTAGCATCATCATCCCCATAGCCATGAGTGTACTCGCCACTACAATGTCTATAACTAAAAAGGGTATAAAAATCATAAAGCCCATCTGAAATGCTGTTTTCAACTCACTGATTGCATATGCCGGAACCATCACCGTTAGTGGAATATCTTGATAGTTTTTTGGTTTTTCCATCTTGGTGTATTTCATAAAGAGTAGTAGATCCTTCTCACGTGTATGAGAGAACATAAAAGTCTTAATCGGTACTGATGCCTTATCTAGTGCCTGAGACTGTGTTATATCCCCCTTGAGATACGGCTGAAGCGCAGTTTCGTTCATAGCTGAGAAGGTCGGCGCCATAATAAATAAGGTGAGAAATAAGGCCAGTCCAACAAGCACCTGATTGGGCGGCATCTGCTGAGTTCCCAGTGAAGTTCGCACAAAGCCAAGTACAATCACGATACGCGTAAAACTTGTCATAAGTACAAGCAACGCGGGCGCTACACTAATGACAGTAATAAGTAAAATAATAGACAGCGAGGTGGCACCGGGCTGTCCTTTGTCCGAATTGCCGACTTGAATATCAATGTTCGGAATCGGTTCCGCAGAGGCCGCCGTCACCGAAATGAAGCTGAACAAGACAAGCAGCAAACATGCTAGTATAATCTTTTTTCTCATGAATCTCCCGACCGATCTGTAGTATTCTCCTCATTGCGCAACTTTTCAAGTTTATCCTTGCGATTCGGCATCTGCCGAAGCTTGGATTCAAACATCTCATGAAAAGATGTTTCCTCTTCAGTTTGCTGCTGCTGTGCCGCGTTGTTCCGGCGAAGCTTATCCGCAATTTTAGCGAATAGCGGGGCAATTGGGCCGCGCTGCAGAGAAGCTTCCTGCTCCAGTGCGGCCAAAATTTGCTCCACTTCTTCAGGATCGGATACTTTGTCAACAAGCCGGATATCTTCTCCCACACCAATGAGGTACACACTGCTACCAACTTCAACAAGCTGAAGGGATTTATTGGGGCCAAGCCCCACGCCTCCCAGTATGCGAACGGAGCGGTTGCTAAACCAGCTCTGATTTCTTTTACTCAAAAACCGTATCAAGTACACGATCAGTACGATGATAAAGATTAGCACGAAAAGGACCCAAGCAATGTTTCCTATATTGCTGGATGTACTCAAAGCGTCAGAGGCACCCTGTTGTGTATCCATACTGGATGCGCCTTACACACCCAGTGTCTTGTTGATGGCTTCGATAACCCGATCCGATTGGAATGGCTTAACGATAAAATCTTTTGCGCCAGCTTGAATGGCATCAATTACCATAGCTTGCTGACCCATCGCGGAACACATGATAACCTTTGCGTTCGGGTCAATCTGTTTGATTTCCTTCAGAGCGGCAATGCCGTCCATCTCAGGCATCGTGATATCCATCGTAATCAGGTCAGGACGAAGCTCCTTGAATTTTTCAATGGCCTGTGATCCATCCTGGGCCTCTCCTACTACTTCAAATCCATTTTTGGACAGGATGTCCCGAATCATCATTCTCATAAATGCAGCATCGTCCACGATCAAAATACGGTTTGCCATCTGAAATAAATCCTCCCTAAATTATGCTTTTATTGTAATTTTTGAATTCGGTCCCATTGGCTTACAATATCCGTTACACGCACGCCAAAGTTCTCGTCGATTACGACAACCTCGCCCTTGGCAATCAGTTTGTTGTTAACCATAATGTCCACCGGCTCACCGGCAAGCTTGTCCAGTTCAATAATTGAACCTTGTGAGAGCTCTAGAATATCTTTAATTTGCTTTTGGGTCCTTCCTAATTCTACGGTGACTCTAAGGGGAATGTCCATCAATAAATTTAAATTATTTTCATCCACTTGCGGAAATCCACCGGACTGCAAGTTAGAAAATTGTACAGGTTGCACATTTACATTACGTCCCGGTGGTACAGCCCCGTAATGATGAGGTGTTCCATAAGGCACTTGCGGCGGCACACCTGCTGGCATTCCATACCCCGGCGTTCCATACCCTGGAGCGCCCTGCTGCCCATATCCCGGGTCTTGAGGATACATCGGCGGTTGTTGCCCATAGCCTGCATCTTGCGGTGCCTGCGCGGCTGCAGGCGGCTGTTGGTAGGCTGGTGCAGACGGTGGCTGCGGAGTACTAGCTTGTGTCGGCGCTTCAGGAGCAGCTGTTGCAGCTGCCTGCTGTGCGGACGCTTGCGGTTGCTCGTCATCCTCTCCGCCATTCATTAAGATGCTCACCATCTTTTTGGCGAAATTAACAGGTAACAGTTGCATCAGTGTAGAGTCAATCAGATCTCCAATCAATAACCGGAAGGATACTGTAATCAGCGTCTCTTCATCTGGCAGGCTGGATACTCCATCACCGTGCAGAGGATCCAAAATATCAATCCCTGGTGGAGAGATATTAACAAAACGATTAAACATGGTAGACATAGAGGTCGCAGACGATCCCATCATCTGGTTCATCGCTTCCTGCACGGCACTGATGTGAATTTCATTCAATTCTTCATCTGCCGGATTTCCTTCACCACCAAGCATTAAATCCGCTATAACCTGCGCATCACGCTTTTTAATTACAAGCGAGTTAATGCCTTCAAATCCATCGACATAATTTACATGTACGGCTACGTGCGGCTTTGGAAATGCAGTTTCAAATTCAGAACGTGTAATAATTGAAACTTTAGGTGTCGTAATATCCACCTTTTGACCGAGCAGTGTGGAAAGAGCCGTAGCTGCGCTGCCGAACGTTATATTACCGATTTCCCCGAGAGCATCCTGCTCCAGAGAAGTCAGAAAATCGTCAACGGTCTTGCCTGCGGGAGTAGAATCCGTCCCCGCTTCAGACTGTTTCAGCAAGGCATCAATTTCCTCCTGGGACAAATAGTCTTTACTCGTCAATTTCTTCAACTCCTTCGTTGACAATTTCATCAATTTGTACGGCAACACGATCTCTTACCATGCCGGGACTTCCCATAAACTTCAACTTCTCGCC
This sequence comes from Paenibacillus sp. BT-177, assembly GCF_025846815.2. Lineage (NCBI taxonomy): Bacteria > Bacillati > Bacillota > Bacilli > Caryophanales > Paenibacillaceae > Paenibacillus > Paenibacillus sp. BT-177. Next base: position 259,411 of record NZ_JAOYTP010000004.1, read on the forward strand.
TACCCGGATGGATAGTCCTTCTTTGACTGGCTTGTTCAATGAAATGACATCCCCTACCGAAAGGCCCAAAAACTCAGCTACATTTATCCGGGATTCACCCAACTCCGCAATAATAGGAAGCTCTGCTTTGGTGACCCGTAATCTCAAGGCGTCTATCTCTTCAGGCGCCCTTGATTTCTTTTCGGATGTAAACCACTGGTGCGTGGACAGTCTGGCCATAATAGGTTCCAATACCACGTGCGGGATACAGAGGTTAATCATCCCTGTGGTATCACCAATTTTGGTGCTAAGCGAAATCAGAGCAATCGTCTCATTGGGCGAAACAATCTGCATGAACTGCGGATTTGTTTCCATAGCCTCTAGACGTGGTTCAATGTCCAGTACCGTTTTCCAAGCCTCTTGCAGGCTATCAAAGGTACGGCTGAAAATTCGCTCCATGATCGTCGTCTCGATTTCGGTCAACGCGGTAACCTTGGTTGGTGCCGAACCTGTTCCTCCGAGAAGCCTGTCCAGCATGGCATAAGCTACGTTCGGGTGAACCTCAAGCACCATTCGGCCTTCCAGTGGTTCAGCTTCAAAAATATTTAGAATGGTCATTTTCGGAATGGAGCGAATGAATTCATCATATGGAAGCTGCTCCACCTGAACGACATTAATCTGGACAAAAGTACGAAGCTGTGCTGAAAAATAAGTGGTCAGATACCGTGCAAAGTTCTCGTGTATCCGCGTCAGACTTCGTATATGGTCCTTGGAAAACCTAAGCGCTCTCTTGAAATCATAAGCGCGAACTTTCTTTTGGGTTTCTTCCTTTTTGAGTTCTTCCGCATCCATTTCACCGGACGAGAGAGCTGCTAAAAGGGCATCAATTTCCCCTTGTGACAGTACATCCACCAATGTTATTCACCCCCTTACGTGTTCCTGACAAGATCACCTGGAATCAAATGGCTGCCAGCAAAAAGTCTGTAATTTTGGCGTTCCCCAGGTGACCTTCAGGGAGCGACTTATTGATGAGATCCGTCAGCTTGTCACTGAACTGATCCCGGCCTTTAGCCGTTCTGAGCTCATCAGGTTTGGTGTCTGCAAGTAATTGAATAACGATAGGCTTAATACTAATGTCCTTGATTTTTTCAAAAGCTTCTTTGGCTTTGGCATCGTTCAATTGAAAAGCAAGATTCATCTGCACAATGTAATCTGCGTCTGCCAAATTTGTTTTGATACCGGTAATTTCAGAGCTTACTTCCACCAATTCATCTGCTGACAATCTTGGAAGTTGTTCTGCTTGAGCGGCTTGCGCATTCGGTATGACTTCCGACTTCTTCCCGCTAAGCGCTGGTATAAGTACAAAGGCCGCGCCTGCAATCAAAGTAATCGCGAGTAAAATTGTAATGAGCCATGGCAGCATCTTCTTCATTCGTCTTCCTCCATTTGTTGCACTTTTATCGTGGCGGCATGCATGCCGATTTCACGGCTGTAACCCTTGATCAAGGAGACGACATCTGCCGCTTTTTCCAATACAATCAACCGTTTCCCCGTCACCAAAGTGACGTATGTATCCGGTGTTTCCTCCACAGTCTCAATGAGCAGCGCATTAAGCCACATAGGCGAGCCGTTCAGCCGCGTTAACGGGATCATCGTAACACCAACCTCCTGATAGGTGCGGAGGAGCCTCTACTCCTCCGCGTTTAAATGAGATTATCGTTTCAAGTTTACAACTTCCTGAAGCACTTCATCCGAAGTCGTAATGATACGCGAGTTCGCTTGGAATCCACGCTGAGCTACGATCATTTCGGTAAATTCGCCTGTCAAGTCAACGTTGGACATTTCCAGCTGACCCGCGATGATAGCTCCACGCCCCTCTGAGTTGGCTGCTCCAGGCTCAAGTTCATCAATGTTGGAGTTGACCGTTGTACGATACAGGCTGCCTCCAATTTTCTCCAAACCTTCCGGGTTAGTAACTCTGGCTATACCAATTTGCGTGCCATTATCTACTGTACCATCATCTAATTGCTGTACAATCGTGCCATCCTGCGAGATGGAGAACGATGTAACGTTGTCAGCAAGTGTGATTGGGTCGCCACCTGCATCCCCTACAAAAAATCCATCGGAAGTCACCAGATTTCGGTTTGCGTCTACGTGAAAATCACCCGCACGAGTCAGATAAGGGACTTCCTGTGCATCATTCATTTTGATCAGGAAAAAACCGTCACCGTTAATCCGCAAATCCGTTGGATTATTGGTAGTCATTGCACTACCTGGGAGATGCATCGTATCAATCGAGCTGACGGACACCCCTAGACCTATCTGCTTGGCATTTTGACCTGCAGTTGTCGTAGCATCAGGTGCACTTGCGCCCGAGCTGGTTTGGCTCAAAATATCCTTGAACATCACTCGGCTGGACTTGAAGCCTGTAGTATTTACGTTTGCAATGTTGTTACCGATAACGTCCAGCTTTGTTTGAAAGCCCTTCATGCCCGATACACCTGAATACATTGATCTCAACATTGAGTATAAATCCTCCTCTGATTGCTTGCTTAGTTGACCGCATCAGTCGATCCGCGGCTTTTTCATGGCTTTCCTATTCGGGCCAGCCACTTCGTATATTTTTTTATGAAATAATTACAGCACTATCTATCTGCGTAAATACGTTATCCTCCATGGACTGCTTGTCCATCGCAGTAACAACCGTTCGATTAGGCACACTAACAATCAAAGCCATATCCTGCATTAAAATCAAAGATTCTTTAGCGCCTTTGGCAGCAGCCTTATCCACAGCAGAGTTAATTTTCGCCATTTGGTCACTTCTCAACTCTATTCCTCGCTGCTCCAGTCTCTTGGCTGCATGGTTGCTGAGCTTGAGCACCTGTTCCTGCAACACCTGACCAAATGGTTTGGTGTCCTTTGTTATCGAATTTAATCGGTTTTGAGAAATCGCTGCCGGGGGAACGTTGGTAGGAAAAAGGCGTCCGACCGTTATCCTGTCATTCATGAGTTCTCACCGCTTCCAGTAGAGGAAGAAGATGAAGTATCTGACGTCTCTGTAACAGGAGCCGTTGTATTAGCCTGGCTTACTGATGTTACATCTTTTAATGCCACCTCAGCCGCTCCCATTTTGGCATACTGCACACCGTCGCGAATAACGATGGAATCTACGATTCCACTTTTCACCGTACCTGCGCCTGTCTCACCTGTAATGGAATCTTTTTTCCCCGGCTCAATCCAACTGACTTCTTTTCCTATCAAACCAGAAGCTGTACCCAAAGACTGTCCCAATGCATTCAACTGCGTAGAAATGTTCATCAGTTGTTCCACCGAGGAAAACTGTGCCATTTGGGCGATAAATTCTTTATCCTCCAAAGGCTGCATTGGATCCTGATTTTGTAGTTGAGTGATCAAGATTTTTAAAAATTGATCTTTACCCATCGTTTTAGTATCCTTGGCACTTGCTGTTTTGACATTATTCACATTGTAATTCGGCCAGACGTTACTGGTGGATACATTGTTGTCTGTAGTCGTCATTGTGTTCTCACCTCCATCATTACGCTTGTGCTGTAAAGGAGCCTGTCCGATTCATGTCATCTGCGCGTTGTTCTGCTGTCCAGTTACGAAGCTCTTCTGTCATTTCAGCTACCTTCACAGCATCCTCGCTCTCTTCTCTACCTCGAGCTTTAGAACGTTGGTTGGATTGCTGCTGCTGATTAGCTCCAGATCCGCGTCCATCCTGATACATATGGGAAGATAGCGACTCATTGTGCGTTACTTCTACTTTGTCCACTTGAATACCTTGGCTCTGAAGACTCGTACGTAACTGCGACATTTGCTGTTCCAGCAAATCCTTCGCTCCGCTATGCTCAGTCATGAACTGGGCAACCAGATGACCGTTTTGCATCGTTAGCTTAACCTCCAGCTGGCCCAGATGATCTGGACGAAGCATGATGGTCGCTTCTGTCAAACCAGTGTGCTTTACAATATCAAGTTTCTGCACTACAAACTCAGTCATCTCCTTGGCAAATTGCCGTACATGTACGACGGGTTGAGCCGGAGCCGAAGGTGTTGTTCCTTGCGTTTGTACCGAAAGCTGTCCCGCAGTCGTGATCACTGGAGTCTGATTGTCAGTTGCTGTCGAATCCGCTTGCTCAGTTGCATCTACGAATGCACTCGCTTCATCCGTTACAGTCGTCTTAACTGCAGACTGAACGAGAAGATTCGTTGATGAACGCTGTCCTTCTGAGCCTTGCTGGCTAGTTCCACCCTGACTTGCTTGCTGCTGAGGAGTAACCTGTTTGTTTGTAGATGCTGCAGTTAACGTCTGAGTACCATTTGCTCGTTGTGCAGAAGGCTGGGCCGCTTGTGAATCTCCACTATCAGCAAGTTCCACAGCTTTCAATACTCCATGCCATTGCTCATCGGAAATAGCTCCCGTCCCAGCCGTTGCGCTTTGCAGCGATTGTAATAACTGTGTCACCTTAGTCTTTTGGTCTCCCGAAGCCTGCTCTGCTACATTGGCAAGTTGTGACAAAGCGTCCTGCAATGCAAACCGAAGAGTTGCCGGATTAGCTGCCAAAGCTGTCAAGCCTGTAGCCTCTGCCGTTTCCCCACCATCTGCCTGTTGATTTGTTCCATTGCCTTGCAAAAACTGTTGTACTTGCTGAATCCACGATTGCAGAGTTGCAAGCAGCGCAGGATCGGCAACTACCTGATCATCCAATTTCTCGAGATTTTGCAGCAAAGGAGCTAATGTTTCAACCAGCGGCTCGGTTGGAGTTTCCGCAGATTCTCCGTTTGCAATAAGTGGTAGTACCATAACTAATGGAGAACCATTTGCATCTGTTCCTGCTGAGCCCGTTTGCCCGCCTGTCATCATTTGCGTCAGTGTTTGATTAAAGGCACCCGTGGTTGCTCCAGCAGCCGTGGCTGTACTTGTTGTTGATGCTGTCGTACTGTTAGCTGTTTGACTAGAGCTAAGAGATACACTTTGAGAAATAAGGGTCATATATTTTTCACCTCCCTTCAATTCAAATTACTTACTACCCATCAATTTATTCAAAATTTTCGCGGTCTGGCCTGCATCCTTGGCAGACATATTTTGCAGTAAAGAAGCACGTGTCGAATCATCTACTGTATTTAATATGTTTAATGCCTTATCCGGACTGATTTTGTAAGTTTGTAAAATAAGTTCGGCACCGCTTTTCTTGTCCATGGAAGCAAATGTGCTACTGATTTGAGTGCTTTGCAGACTTTTACTCGTCGTTCCGGCTGTAGCACCTTGATCCTTTTTCAGACGAGACTGCAACGCAGCTACCGATAAATCCGTAGATGGTGTTACGTTTTTCAGAGCCATCGTAATATCTGCTGCTTTTTTAGCGTCCATCTTTTGCAAAATCTTCGCACTGTTGGCAGGGTCCATATAGCTTAAGAGCTGTACGGTCTCTTCCGTGGTCAGATTCTCCATGATCGGTGCAGCTTTACTTGCCGTCATTCCTTCATACATGCTGGCAAGTTCTCTGGTCTGTTTTACATAAGGATCTTCATTTGTTGTTCCGTCTGTAGTTTGCGTACCAGCTTGTCCCTGCTGCCCGACCTGTCCCTGTTGACCCGTCTGCGACTGTTGTTCCTGTTGCGTTTGCAGTGTATTGACCTGATTCTGAAGTTCAGTAACCTTTTTATCTTGTGTCGTCTTAGCAGCGGTAGCCTTTTTGAGTTCTTCCGTCTGCTTAGCTAAATCCGCTTTTAACTGTTGAATGGTTGCTTCAGTACTTTCAGACTGTGCCTTCTGATCTGCCTCTTTTGTCTGGGTTGCCTTATCCTTCGGTTCAGGAATCCAATTTTTAACAATTGGTATTTTATTCCCTAATGAGATCATTTCGCTTCTGAAGTCCATATTGAATAGTGTAAGCAAGACCCCGACCAGAACGATTGTGAAAACAATCGGAATCAGGAAAAACATAAACCGTTCAAATCCCCCGCCTGATTCTTTTCCTAAATCCATATCCAGTTCATTTTCTGCTAACTTCTGTGCCATCGTCTTCCTCCTCAGGCAGCTGATATGCGTATCCTATGACGTTCCGCTTACCGGGCTTTCATGGCAAATCGCACGGAAGCCATTTCATCCAGCTCATTCTGCTCGCGCAGGAGCATTTCCTGTTGGAATTTCACGTTGGCCTTCTCTCTTGCTTTCAGCCAAACTTGTTCATCCAGCATTTTATCGGTCAAAACGGTTTGTTTGCTTTGCACATTTTGCTGCGCATATTGAACATCCCTATGCTTGCGTGTAATACATTGGTCCAGATGATTGACATAAGCTTGTAATTCCTGAATGCTAGAGAGTGGCGCGCAATCTTCGGCAGCCTTTTGAATGGCTGATATGACCCGATTCCTTTCGCCTATAAGCTGTGTTAATGTCTGCTCCTCAACCTGCAATTGTCCAACAGCACTGGAAAGCAGCCATTCGGCCTGTGACTTTTCGTTCGTTTTCAAGTCTACAACTTTTTGAAAGGAATACTGAAATCTCATCGTTCAACCTTCATCTCCTCGTAAATTCAGAAATCAAACGTTCTCGTACTTCGTCCAGCTCAGCCTTTTCATCGGTTCTTTGTCTTGTAAAATCCCATATATCCCGTATGCGCTCCATAGATTCGTCAATTTCTGCATTCGAACCCTGTTGATAAGCCCCAATGTTAATCAGGTCCTCTGAATCTTTGTAAATGGCCATCAAGCGCTTAATGTTTTCGGCAGCGTCTATCTGATCTCGTGGTGCAATGTCCTTCATGACCCGGCTAATACTTGCTAACACATCAATTGCGGGAAAATGTCCTTTGTTCGCAATCCCACGGTTCAAGACAATGTGTCCATCCAATATCCCGCGCACCGCATCCGCGATGGGTTCGTTCATGTCGTCACCATCAACCAGCACTGTATAAAAAGCGGTTATGGAGCCAGTAGGACCTGTCCCTGCGCGTTCCAGAAGCTTAGGCAGACTAGCAAACACAGATGGAGTGTATCCTCTCATTGCTGGTGGCTCACCCACCGCTAGACCGACTTCACGCTGGGCCATCGCATATCGGGTAACTGAATCCATCATTAACATGACATTCAACCCGCGATCCCGAAAATATTCCGCTATCGTCGTTGCAATAAGTGCACCCTTAATGCGGATCAACGCAGGTTGGTCGGAAGTGGCCACAATGACTACAGAGCGTTCTAGTCCCTCAGGACCCAAATCCCGTTCAATAAAGTCCAGCACCTCGCGTCCACGTTCTCCGATCAAGGCAATTACGTTCACATCTGCTTCCGTATTACGGGCAATCATACCCATCAAAGTACTCTTACCTACACCCGAACCCGCAAAAATACCAACCCGTTGTCCTTTGCCAATCGTAAGCAACCCGTCAATTGCACGTACTCCGATACTAATGGGTTCCTGCACACGCGGACGATTCAGCGGATTGGACGGTATATTGAAAGTTGAATATCTCGCCATTCGCGAGGGAATCAGTGATCCGTCCAAAGGCTGACCCAAACCATCCAGCACTTTGCCTAACAGTTCCGAACCAACCTGCACATTCAGCGGCTTCCCTGTTCCTACGACATCACAACCAGGACCAATGGATTGTAGTTCTCCAAGTGGCATCAGAAGCACTTTATTGTCTCTGAAGCCAACAACTTCTGCCTGCAATGGCTTTGCCGCTTTGCCCGGATAAATATAACAAACATCCCCGATACTCGCGTCCGGACCTTCCGATTCAACCATCAAGCCGATAACCTGTGTAACCTTGCCATTCACCCGAACTGGGTCCAGCTGTCGCAAATGATCCATGTAGCGCTGCGCATTAAGCCCCTTCATGTCTTCGCTCCTCATTTTCATGTGCCAGACGCAGTAGTTCCTTTTTAATCTCAGCTAATTGCGTATCGATCCGGGCGTCCACGCTTCCAAAGGAAGAACGGATGACGCAACCGCGATCCATTACGGTACCATCAGGAATAATTTGCAGTTCTGCCTGCGAATCGACAGTTAATGACAATTCTTCCCGCGCACCTTGCACAAATGCGAAATGCTGAGGCGACACACACAATGTAATGATTCCTTTTTCTCGCTTACGAGCCAAATTTTTGCGAATTAACTCAATTGTATATTCCGGTTCAAGACTAAGCTGTTTTTCAATGACCTTCTCGGCAATCGCACTACTCAGTTCAACCAGAAAAGGCTCTGCTTCCTGAATCAGTTGTTCCTTAATCTCATAGGCCTGACGCAGAATATCTTGTGCTTCTTCCATCATCTGCTCCGATTTCGTCTGAAGCTCAGCCTCAGCCAGCTTCTGGCCTTCTTCATATCCTTGTTGAAATCCATCTGCTTTTATCGACTGAATCAACTGATCGTCATGCTCGCGTCGTTCCTGCCACCAATCTTCAATCTGCTGCTGTGCTTCCTGAAGCATTCGTTCCGCTTCTTCAGCCGCCTCGCGTACCTGACGTTCGGCAAAGTCCTTAGCATCATTCAACATTTCATCTCGGAGCCGTTCTGCCTCATAATCTCGCTGAGGCTCTGGCTCCGTATATTCAGTTGTGATTTCTTCATCCGTCGTTTCTGGCACGTACGTATGTGCCACATCAATCGTTTTCAAAGCCTCTACAGGCACATATTGGAAAGATTTAATCAAGTTAGACAATGATGTCATCTCCTCCGCCGCGTGCGATTATAATCTCACCGGCCTCTTCCAATCTGCGGATCGTTGAAACGATACGTGTTTGTGCTTCTTCTACATCACGCAGCCGCACCGGTCCCATGTACTCCATTTCCTCTTTGAAGGTTTCTGCCATACGTTTCGACATATTTCGGAAAATCACATCGCGTACTTCTTCACTGGACACTTTAAGCGCCAATTGCAAGTCTGCATTGTCGATATCGCGGATAATGCGTTGAATGGACCGGTTGTCCACATTGACGATATCCTCGAATACGAACATTCTTTTCTTGATTTCCTCAGCCAGTTCAGGGTCTTGAATTTCAAGCGAGTCGAGAATTGTACGCTCGGTTCCGCGGTCTACGCCATTCAAAATCTGAACGATAGACTCGATACCACCTGCATTCGTGTAATCCTGCGTTGCAGTTGCCGAGAGCTTTTGCTCCAATACTCTCTCCACTTGAGAGATGACCTCCGGAGATGTACTGTCCATGACAGCAACACGCCGGGCCACATCTGCCTGCTTTTCCTGTGGTAAGGACGATAGAATTGCCGCCGCTTGCTCGAACTGCAAGTATGAAAGCACGAGAGCAATGGTTTGCGGATTCTCATTTTGTATAAAATTCAATATTTGGTTCGGATCAGCCTTACGAGCAAAATCGAAAGGTCTCACCTGTAATGTCGCTGTCAAACGGTTAATGACCTCAACTGCTTTTTGCGATCCAAGCGCTTTTTCCAATATTTCTTTGGCGTAATTAATACCGCCTTGGGAAATGTACTCCTGAGCCAGACAAATTTGATGAAACTCGGCCATAATGGAGTCTTTTTCAATGGCATCGACCTTCCGTACATTGGCAATTTCCAATGTAAGTTGCTCGATCTCTTCATCACGCAAATGCTTGAATATTTGAGCAGATACTTCTGGCCCCATTGTGATCAAAAGAATAGCTGCTTTCTGTCTTCCCGTTAAACCTTGACTGCTTGCCTTTGCCAATGAACTCACCTCTATTCGTCAGCCAGCCATGTACGAAGCAGATTGACGAATTCGTCGGGTTTCTTTTTCGCCAGACTTTCAAGCTGTTTACGCACTTGACTTTCATTTGTCACACTTTCCATGGTAATGGACGGGAATTCCGTCGGCGTTGGCATGAGTTGCAATTCTTCATCCAACTCTTCTTCCTGATTACGACGACTGCGTACGATGAAGAAGATTACACCCGCCAACAGTGCCAGAACTGCAGCTCCGATGCCCCACATCCACGGGTTGGAAGCTGAGAAGAATGTATTGGTACTCGTAGGCGCCGGAGCAGCTTGCGAGAACACTGAAACCTTTTTAGCCAAATCAGCGTCTGTAAAAGTAGTACCGGAATTCGCCAGTGATGCTCTTACAATATTAACCAAAATATTTTGAATTGCTGTCTGAGTTGCAGTATCCAACGTTTGCTGACCTGTTGGTGGTTCAACTGCTACATTAATGGTTAAATCTTTTACAGTGTACGGACTTTGGATAATATCCCTTGCAATTCGGTTAACTTCGTAGTTAATCGTACTTGAGCTCTTATCCGAGCTGGTATTACCGGAATTGGCTCCTCCAGGGTAACCCGGGACATCCTGCGTTCCTGTCCCTGCAACTCCTCCGGTTTGTCCACTACTGCCCGTATAACTTTCCTGAATTTGTTGGGCACTGATTTCAATACCCTTCATTTTCGTTTGGTCAACAGGTGTGACCATTTGTTCCTTTGATGTTACTTTGTCGAAATTTAGCTGGGACATAACCAGTACGTTTACCTTGTCGTCTCCAACAATTTTCGACAAAAATTGTTGAACATTATTCCTTACATCGCTCTCAAACTTCTTCTGTAGAGCCATGTTTTCCTGAACACCACTCGTGAGTCCACCTTGGCCGCCCTTGGCCGTTGGAATCAATTCATATTCCTTATTGGTGATCGTAATATTTTCTACTGGCAAATTCGGTACAGCCGTTTTTACCAGGTTAAAATATCCGTCGATCGCTTGTTGATTGGGAGTAAAGCCAGGTTCGAATTCCATCTGAACCGAAGCAGATGCTTTGTCCTTTTCTTCAAGTCCGGCAAAGATATTTTCCTTTGGCATATTAATGACGGCTTTGGAGCTTTGGACACCATCCATCCGTTCCAACAGTTGCTGTACTTCGCCGTTCAATGCGTTATTGTACTTCACATTGAACTCGTTCTCCGTCATACCTATGGCCGAGGAGGACTGGTCAAAGGCGCTCATGCCGATTGACCCTTTCTGTATCAGGCCTTGAGACCCAACATCTACCTTCGCCTTATCTGCATTTGCGGTTGGGACTGAAATTTGTGTCCCACCAGCATTAAGCTGATACGGTATACCCGCAGAATCGAGATATTTAATGACCCCAGCGGCATCATTTGCATTTAGATCCTGGAAGGCCACTTCATACTCAGTTTTGGTAAACTGCATCGTTAGCACTACAATGGCGATAATGATGAATGCTAATGTCGAAACAAGTAATATCTTCTGTTTTTTGCTGAAATTATTCCAATACCCGGAAATCTTATCCCGGTATTGGGCGATTCTCTCGTTCACTCCGTCACCCCATCCGAAACTTTGCTAAACCCTCACTTTACATCTGTGTACGCATGATCTCCTGATAGGCTTCGATCGCTTTGTTTCGGACCTGTGTAGTAAGCTGCAGGGAAAGCAGCGCTTGTTGTGAAGTGATCATGACCTGATCTACATCAACTTTGCCTGCCATGAATTGGTCGGACATCTGGTGTGTAGCGGCTTCCTGCTGCCCTACTTCATTAAGAGCATCCTTTAGGAAGGAGCCAAAATCCTTCAAGGATTCGGAAGGCGTCGCTTTCGTCAACTCATTGTTAGGCGATTGAATCTGCTGTATTACCGGTGTCTGTACGTTAAACATGGCGTTCTGAATCATGTTTTACTCTCCCTATTAAGTAGTTAGTAGTCCTGGAACTTAGCGACCGATTTCAAGCGCTTTGGAAACCATCGCCTTTGAAGCATTCAGAGCTGTTACATTGGCTTCGTATGAGCGTGTTGCGGAAATCATGTCGACCATTTCTTTCATTATGTCTACATTAGGCATATATACATAGCCATCTTTATCAGCGTCCGGATGACCCGGATTGTACACTGGTTTCAAAGGTGACTGATCTTCCTGAATTTGCGAAACTTTAACGCCAACGGCGCTTGTACTACTTCCTTCCATTTGAGCCTTCAAAACATCGGCAAAGCCAGATTGGTTCGGCTCCAAAACAACCGTTTTTCTTCGATATGGAATTGCTTGTCCATTCTCCACCTTCGCCCGAGTTGTCTCTGCGTTGGCAATGTTGCTCGATATAACGTCCATCCGCAACCGTTGGGCCGTAAGAGCAGATGCACTAATATCAAAGCCGTTGTTAATCTTCACCTCGTCCTATCTCCCTTCTACCGCTGTTCTCATCATTTTGATGCGCTCATTAATTTCTTGGATGTAGGTATTATATCTTAGTTGATTTTCAGCCATAAGACTCATTTCTCTGTCTATATCTACGTTGTTCATGTTGTTATTCATGACTGAGTACCCATCTTTGGTGACCGTGGCATCAGGAATGGAGTTCACAGGTCCTATTTGAAAATGTCTTGAATTGGTTACTTTTCCACGCAGTGGCGTGACATCACCGCCCATTTGCTGCTGAAGCAGTTCTTCAAATGAAACCTCCGAACGCTTAAAATACGGGGTATCCGCATTGGAAATATTATCGGCCATCACACGTTGTCTCGTATTGGCCGCCTGTACACCTGCCTGAAGCTTTTGAAAGCTTACATCACCCAGCAGATTCATTTAGCTCCTCCCTCCAGCGTCTACTCCAAAGTAAGATTCAATAAAACAAGATTTTTCACTTTTTTTCGACAATAAAATTTCATAATTATACATTTCTTTTAGGTCTTAAGTAGAAAATCTTAACTTTCTGTCATATATTCTAAGTTTCGTAGAGTTGGGACCTAATTACAATAAGAAAAAAGCCCTATCTTTTTTAAAAAAGAGGGCTTTAGATGCATAAAATGTTAAATTTTTCAGGTTTTTTTCAAGAAAATGAATGTTTTCTTAGCACTTTACACCTGCAAAAGATTATACGTCCTACTTTTGGAATAGACAGAAAAATCATCAACTTAACCTGTGTCTAGGACTAAACGACGGTGCAAGATAGTGTTATTCTGGACCACACACCCTATTTTTAGACACCCTGTTCATAAAATATACTGACTAAGGTCCCTGTTTTGGGCAATATCTCCCAGCTTCTCACGCACATATTCCGGGGTGATGATCATACGATCCAATGTAAGCTCCGGGGCTTCAAATGACAGATCCTCCAATAGCTTCTCTAAGATGGTATGCAAACGCCGTGCGCCGATATTTTCGGTGTTGCGATTAACGGACTCGGCAATACTAGCGATCTCACGGATCGCTTCCGCAGAAAATTCGACTTCTATTTCCTCGGTGCGGAGCAACTCGGTATATTGCTTGGTCAGCGCATTTTTAGGCTCCGTCAATATCGACACAAACTCATCCAAGGTCAAACTACTTAGCTCCACACGGATTGGAAAACGACCTTGAAGCTCTGGGATCAGGTCTGATGGTTTAGCCACATGAAAAGCCCCAGCAGCAATAAACAGAATGTAGTCTGTTCTTACCGGGCCGTATTTGGTCATAATGGTAGAGCCCTCGACAATAGGTAAAATATCGCGCTGGACTCCTTCTCTCGACACATCAGGGCCACTTCCCTTGCCTTGGCTGGCAATCTTATCTATTTCATCAATAAAAATAATACCGGATTGCTCAGCACGCTTCACAGACTCCTGAATCACATCATCCATATCGATCAACTTGGCTGCTTCATCTTGAATCAGTACCTTGCGGGCTTCCTTGACTGGTAGCTTGCGCTTCTTCGTCCGCTTAGGAAGGAAACTTCCGAACATCTCCTGCATATTCATACCCATTTGTTCATTCCCTTGGCCAGCAAACATATCGAGCATATTGGGTGCGGTATCCTCCACATCAATCTCTATGACATCATCCTCAAGCTTACCGGACAACAGATCAAATTTAACCTTGCGTCGCTTCTCTGCTAAGGTTCCGTCCTGTTGTGGTGGTTCTTCTTCTACCGAAGTCCCTGTGTTATTGCCAAAAAGCATTTCAAAAGGATTACGTTGCGATTTATTTGACTTTTCTGCAGGTACAAGGATATTGACAATACGTTCATTTGCCATGTCCTCCGCTTTGTCTTTCACATTCTCTGTTCGTTCCGACTTGACGATACGGATAGAGGTTTCCATTAGATCCCGCACCATGGATTCTACATCACGACCGACGTAACCCACTTCTGTAAATTTGGTGGCCTCTACCTTGACAAAAGGAGCTCCCACGAGCCGTGCAAGTCTACGTGCAATTTCAGTTTTACCCACACCTGTCGGTCCGATCATCAAAATATTTTTAGGCACAATTTCATCCCGAATATCATCCGGCAGTTTACTACGCCGATAACGGTTGCGCAAGGCAACAGCAACTGATTTTTTAGCTTCCTTTTGTCCGACAATATACTTATCCAGCTCGGATACCACTTGTCTGGGCGTCAACGATTGATTATTCATTTTGCACTCCTCCACCCTTGAATACTCAGAGCCGACTTACAATTCTTCCACGATAATCTGACTGTTCGTATACACACATATTTCCGAAGCAACCTCTAACGCTTCCCGTGCCATGTCCTTTGCTTCCATACCAGAGCCATGACGTTTGAAAGCACGGGCAGCTGCCAATGCAAAATTACCACCTGAGCCAATGGCCAACACATCATCGTCAGGTTCAATAATTTCTCCGCCTCCAGAAATGAGCAGCATCCCGGATGAGTCCATCACAATCATCAGCGCTTCCAGCTTGCGTAGTACACGATCCTGCCGCCAGTCTTTGGCCAGTTCTACAGCAGCCCTTTGAAGATTGCCGTGATGTTCCTCCAGCTTATTTTCAAACTTTTCAAACAATGTGATAGCATCGGCCACCGAACCCGCAAATCCCGCAACGACCTGCCCACGATACAATCTGCGCACTTTTTTAGCCGTTTGCTTCATCACAACACTGTTGCCGAACGTTACCTGCCCATCACCCGCAATAGCTCCTTTGCCATTATGGCGTACAGCACAGATGGTGGTAGCATGAAAGGACATATCCATAACGCGCTCCTCCTTTTCCTTCATCCTTATGCCTGTACTTCTGTTGACATAACTCCCGTTTGGTTGATATAACCGCGCAAACTTTCCAATGCGCGATTAGCGAGAGCTTCATTTTTTTCCTTTTTGTTACGAATGCGTGTCTCCAGCTTTGGAAG
Source organism: Paenibacillus sp. BT-177 (assembly GCF_025846815.2). Classification (NCBI taxonomy): domain Bacteria; kingdom Bacillati; phylum Bacillota; class Bacilli; order Caryophanales; family Paenibacillaceae; genus Paenibacillus; species Paenibacillus sp. BT-177. The sequence continues at coordinate 274,478 of NZ_JAOYTP010000004.1, forward strand.
CAAACCAAAGTTTGCATTCATCGGTTGGAAATGTTTGAAATCAGCAGTTGTAATATATCGTGCCATGCTGCCTAGTGTCGTTTCCGCAGGAAATACGAACATTTCCTGCCCACGTGCTGCTCGTGCCGCATTTATACCAGCCAGCAGACCTGAGGCCGCCGACTCTACATAACCCTCTACACCAGTCATTTGTCCGGCAAAGAACAGATTACTTCTTCCCTTGAACTGATAAGTTGGGTGAAGCTGCTGTGGAGAATTAATGAAGGTATTGCGATGCATCACGCCATAACGTACAAACTCTGCCTCTTCAAGTCCCGGAATCATTGAAAACACACGCTTTTGCTCCCCCCATTTGAGGTGAGTCTGGAACCCAACCAGATTATATAGCGTACCTGCAGCGTTGTCTTGTCGAAGCTGAACAACTGCATAGGGTAGTTCTCCTGTATGTGGATTTACGAGGCCTACAGGTTTCATCGGTCCAAACAATGCCGTTTGTTTCCCACGTTGCATCATTACTTCGATAGGCATACATCCTTCGAAGTAGATTTCTTTTTCGAACTCCTTGACTTGTGCCACCTCAGCAGTAATCAAAGCCTCATAGAAAGCATCAAATTCCGCTTCGTTCATCGGACAATTTAAGTAAGCTGCTTCTCCTTTATCATAACGGGAAGCCAGATAGACCTTGCTCATATCGATGGAGTCCTTCTCTACAATCGGAGCTGCCGCATCGTAGAAATAAAAATACTCCTCTCCCATCAGTGTTTTGATCTGTTCTGACAAAGCTGGAGAAGTTAATGGTCCCGTTGCAACGACCACGATACCGTCCTGCGGGAGTTCCTGGAGTTCTTCATTAACGACCTCGATCAAAGGATGTTGATGAAGCGTATCTGTAATATGACCGGAAAATCCATCACGATCCACTGCCAATGCCCCACCAGCCGGAACAGCATGGCGATCTGCCGCACTCAGAACCAAAGAGTTTAGTATTCTCATCTCTTCCTTCAGTACGCCTACTGCATTCGTCAGACCGTTCGCGCGCAAGGAATTACTACATACTAATTCGGCAAATTTATCCGTATGATGCGCGGGTGTTTTTACAACCGGTCTCATTTCATATAACTTAACTGGCACTCCACGGCTTGCAATTTGCCAGGCAGCTTCGCTGCCCGCCAAACCTGCTCCGATGACCGTTACCTTTTGTAGTTCACTCACTTTTAAATCCCCCTGCTATCTTTGTTCTTAAGAAGTCTCTACACTCTCATCGCTCTCTTCCAGCATTTCGCTGTGATCGCAGACGGTACAGTTGAGCTTCGTTCCCTGTTTAGTACGTTTTTCGACCATTAGGCCACTGCAACTTGGACAAGGCTTAATGGACGGTTTATCCCAGGATACAAAATCACATTCTGGGTAACGGTCACATCCGTAAAAGACACGTCCTTTTTTACTTCGTCGTTCGACGACATGTCCCTCACCGCATGTAGGACAATTCATCCCGATATCCTTGACAATTGGCTTGGTGTTACGGCAATCCGGGAAAGCAGAGCAGGCCAGAAATTTACCAAAGCGGCCCAACTTATACACCATGGGGCTACCACACTTGTCACAGATGACGTCGGATACTTCATCCTTAATTTCAATTTCTTTCATTTCTTCTTCAGCCACTTCCAGACGCTTCTCGAATGACTCGTAAAAGTCACTCAATACCTTGACCCAATCACCTTCGCCTTCTTCGACGTGGTCAAGATCACCTTCCATATTGGCTGTAAATTCTACATTCAGAATCTCTGGAAAAAATTCTTCCATCTGCTCGATGACCAACTCTCCCAGCTCGGTAGGGAAGAATTTCTTCTCCTCAATAGCGACGTAACCGCGCTTCTGAATGGTTTCCAGCGTCGGTGCATACGTACTCGGGCGTCCTATACCCAATTCCTCCAGCGTCTTCACCAGTCGTGCTTCCGTATAGCGAGGAGGCGGTTGTGTAAAATGCTGCTTTGGTTCAACCGATTCCTTTTTCAGCTTATCGCCGGGTTGAAGTGGCGGCAACAGCTTATCTTCTTCGGTTTTGCCGTCGTCATTCCCCTCCACATACACTTTCATGAAGCCTGGAAAGCGAACCTTTGAACCGGCTGCCCGGAATATCGCCTCGCCTGCTTCAATATCAACGGACAAAGTATCCATAATAGCGGAAGCCATCTGACTCGCCATAAAACGTTCCCATATCAGTTTGTACAATCGGAACTGATCTCTACTCATAAAAGGCTTAACAGTTTCCGGATCACGCAAGGCGGAGGTTGGACGAATCGCTTCATGCGCATCCTGAGCATTAGCCGACTTTTTTGAATACTGACGAGGACTTTCAGGCACAAAATCTTCGCCATATTTTTGAATGATGACCTCTTTCGCTTCCTCTTGAGCCGAAGTGGCGATCCGTGTGGAATCCGTACGCATATACGTAATCAGACCCACAGTCCCTTCTTTTCCTAAATCCACACCCTCATACAGCTGCTGCGCTACAGACATCGTTTTAGATGCCCGGAAGTTGAGCTTTCGAGCCGCCTCTTGCTGCAAGGAACTTGTTGTGAATGGAGGAGACGGATTGCGTAAACGCTCCTTCTCTTTCACATCGCGCACCTTGTAAGACGATTTTCCGATAGCTTCTAACACTTCTTGTACATCCGCTTCGCTAGAGAGCTCTTTCTTTTCGCCGTGTAGCTTATGGAATTTCGCTTCAAAAGTGCTGTCTTTAATAGCTAGTTTAGCTGTGATCGTCCAGTATTCTTCCGGTACAAACTCATTAATCTCGTTTTCCCGGTCCAGAATAATTTTCACTGCAACCGACTGCACACGCCCAGCAGACAGACCCTTCTTTACCTTTTTCCAGAGCAATGGACTTATTTTATAGCCGACAAGCCGATCCAATATCCGTCGTGCCTGCTGCGCATTGACCAAATCCATGTTGATCTTGCGGGGGGTTTTAAAAGCATCTTTGACAGCCTGCTTCGTTATTTCATTAAACACCACACGACAATCCGCCGTATCGTCCAGTTCCAGCGCATGCGCCAGATGCCAAGCAATAGCCTCGCCTTCGCGATCCGGGTCAGCCGCCAGATATACTTTTTTTACTTTTTTTCGGGCATCCTTTAACTCTTTTAGTATTGAGCCTTTACCTCGAATGGTAATATATTTGGGATTAAAATCATTTTCAACCTCTACACCGATCTGGCTCTTAGGTAAATCCCTGATATGACCCATGGAAGCCTTGACGATATATTTGCTGCCTAAGTATTTGCCGATCGTCTTCGCCTTGGAAGGCGATTCCACGATGACGAGTGAATCCGCCATAGGCTCTTCCTCCTCTCAATTACACACATGAATATGATAGACTTCCTGAAATGTGGTGAGCTATAGTTCGTTAATACGAGCTATAAATTCAACACATTTCAGGAAGTGGGGAAGGAGTAGGAATCCGCGATGCGAATAACGCTAATTTCCCTCCACCTATGTTTAAAATTGAATTTTACGCATTTACTAACTAAGGATTTGACAAAAACAACGACTAAATAAGCTTGTATTTTGTGCCCGCTAGCTGAGCGATCCTTTTTTTTATGATTAACGATAACAGAACTGCGTGTAAAAGTCCAAAATCCCATGCCGTAGCATCAAGCAGTTCATCCAGTGTCATGGTTCCTTGTTCCAGCAGCAGCACTACGCGCTTTTCCTCAGAAGTCTCACTTTCTGATGCTTTGGAAACTTTCTTAAGATTAAGACTCTGTTCTCTATTGTATGAAGAAACCTGCCTTGTACGCAAATCTGCTTCATACTCCTCAATAATATCCGAAGCTTCAGTGACCGTTTTGGCTCCTTGCTTAATCAAGTTCAGCGTGCCTTTACTCTTCGGTGACGTAATGGGTCCAGGAACAGCAAACACATCTCGATTTGCCTCCAGCGCAGCATCCGCTGTAATCAAGGAACCGCTTCTAGCGTCTGCTTCTACAACGAGCGTCCCCTTCGTTAACCCGGCAATAATGCGATTACGTTGTGGAAACATCCCGGGATGAGACCTTGTACCTGGAGGATACTCCGATACGATTAGACCTTTACTAGCCATCTCTGCAAACAAAGAGGCATTTTGGGGAGGATAAATTTGGTCAATTGCTGTTCCAAGTACACCAATCGTGTTGCCTCCCTGGCGCAGGGCTGTTTCGTGACAAATACTGTCAATCCCTCTCGCCAATCCACTAACCACTGTAATCCCTGCATTACATAATTCCTCTGTTAGTATCTCCGCTGCTCTACGACCATACGCAGTAGGAACGCGAGTTCCTACCATGGCTACAGAACATGTGTGCAAAAGTGATTTATCCCCTTTTGTATACATCACCCAAGGAGGGTCAACTGTTTCCTTCATTAATAAGGGGTAATCTTCGTCCACATAAGTTACCGTACCAATATCACTGGATTGAATTCGCTGATATCGTTCATGCACCCATTCTTCATCGTAACACTGTGCCGCAATGCGTGCCTGTGTGGGACTTAAGCCTATCTCAATCCACTTTTGTTCGCTAAAATGCAGTAGCTCATGCAATCGATAATCACTCGACCAAATACGCTGAATAGTTCTTCTTCCGATTCCCTCTAACTCATGTAGACCTAATAAAAGCCATCTTTCTTCCAAACTGTGGTTCCCCCATTCATGGAAGAGTGAACCCTTCCTTATTTTGTGGCACAACGGATCATTTTGCAAGCGTTTCCCTGATAAGCCTGTATCAACGCAAAAAAAAAGCAACCTTTTCATCCCCTGTTTCAGAAGATAAAAAGGTTGCTTACCTTTCTTTCATTATACACTAGCCAGCAGCAAATTTCGATGTTGATTTACAGCCTGTATATTAATGAAGAAACACGATTTAATGTGTTGTACACAAGTTCAAAATACCACGTGCTTCCAACACACTTACCAGTGTCGAGCCCATTTCGGAAGGAGTCGGTGCCACCTTGATCCCGCAGGCTTCAAGCGTTGCAATCTTCTCTTTTGCCGTTCCTTTTCCGCCAGAAATAATGGCGCCTGCATGCCCCATCCGTTTGCCTGGAGGCGCAGTCACACCACCGATAAAACCAACGACTGGCTTCGTCATATTATCCCTGATCCACTCGGCAGCCTCTTCCTCAGCTGTACCACCGATTTCTCCGATCATAATGACAGCGTGAGTGTTGGGGTCCTCATTGAAGCGATGTAAAATATCGATGAATTCCGAACCTTTAACCGGGTCACCGCCAATACCAACCGCTGAAGATTGACCTATACCTCGAGTGGTTAACTGATGCACTGCCTCATAGGTCAAAGTACCACTACGTGACACAACGCCTACATGACCAGGCAGATGAATGTAACCTGGCATGATACCAATCTTACACTCTCCTGGCGTAATAACGCCCGGACAGTTAGGGCCAATCAGAACGGTTTTTTTACCTTCCATAAAACGTTTGACCTTGATCATATCAAGTACCGGAATCCCCTCTGTGATACAAATCACGAGGTCCAGTTCCGCATCCACAGCCTCCAAAATGGAATCCGCTGCGAAAGCCGGCGGCACGTAAATGACGCTAGCAGTTGCGCCCGTAGCTTCCTTGGCTTCGCTTACTGTGTTAAACACTGGCAGTTTGACCTGTTGTCCGTTTTCCAGTGTAATTTCTACCTCGGTGCCTCCCTTACCTGGAGAGGTGCCACCTACCATCTGTGTACCGTAATCAAGTGCACCTTTGGCATGGAACAACGCCGTTTTTCCCGTAATCCCCTGTGTAATCACCTTTGTATGCTTATCGACCAAAATACTCACGATCTTCACATCCCCTATCGTTTATTCGGCATATCGGAATGCAAACAGGCTATTGAACAAGTTCAACGATTTTTTGGGCACCATCGGCCATGGAATCGGCTGCCACAATATTCAAACCGGATTCCGCTAAAATCTGTTTGCCGAGCTCAACATTTGTCCCTTCAAGACGGACAACAAGCGGACGAGTCAGCCCCAACTGTCTGGCAGCCTCCACGACGCCGTTCGCAATGATGTCGCACTGCATAATCCCGCCGAAAATGTTGACGAAAATACCTTCTACCTTCGGATCGGACAAAATGATTTTGAACGCTTCGGTTACTTTTTCCGTCGTTGCACCGCCACCAACGTCTAGGAAATTGGCCGGATCACCACCGTAATATTTGATAATATCCATCGTGGCCATTGCCAACCCCGCACCATTGACCATACAGCCAATATTTCCGTCCAGAGCGATATAGCTTAGATCATATTTAGATGCCTCAATTTCCTTCTCATCTTCTTCATCCAAATCACGTAATTCCAAAATATCCTTGTGACGGAACAACGCATTAGAATCGAAATTCAATTTGGCATCCAGCGCCAGTACATTCCCATCACCCGTAACGACTAGGGGATTAATTTCTGCAATCGAACAGTCCTTGTCCACAAAAGCTTCGTAAAGCGCCAGCATAAACTTGACCGCTTTATTCACCAGTTCATTGGGAATATTAATCTCATACGCCAGCTTACGAGCTTGATGCACCTGAAGCCCAATTGCTGGATCAACAACTGCTTTAAAAATCTTCTCCGGAGTAGCCGCAGCCACCTCTTCGATTTCCGTACCGCCTTCTTCGGAGGCCATCAATACGATGCGTCCAGTCGCGCGATCCACGACAACGCCTACGTAATATTCTTTGCGAATATCACAGCCTTCCTCAATCAAAAGACGTTTGACCTCTTTACCTTCAAGTCCGGTCTGATGTGTCACTAGCACCTTACCCAAAATTTCAGAAGCAATAGTCCGCACCTCATCCAAGCCTTTGGCAACTTTTACGCCACCCGCTTTACCGCGTCCACCAGCATGAATTTGTGCTTTTACGACCGTAACAGCGCTTCCAAGCGATTCTGCCGCAGCAACGGCTTCTTCCACCGTGTAGGCAACCTTGCCGTTCGGTACAGCCACTCCGTACTGCTTTAATACTTCTTTACCCTGATATTCATGGATATTCATTCTGGAATCCTCCTATCAACATGACTGCAACAAGGGCGGTTCACAAGGAAATCTATACTAAACCTACATCATTGTAACATGTTTTTAAAACGCTTTCCTTATAATTCAACCTCATGAATTACAGTATTTTGATATCATTATCATTCCCAAAATCGAATGTTTGGATATTATTGGATTTTGCTTTTTAATACAAATTCACACAAAAAAGCACCTCCACAAAATGGGATTACCTAATCCGCATGAGAGGCACTTTATTTCATTAGACTTTAAATAGCATTTTTTCTTTCAGTTAAGAAAAACTCATGTCGTAAATTCACAAGAGCAACCGAAAGTACCTGTTATGATTTTTCAATCTGTACATTCGCTTGATGAACACGATCGAGCAGATCATTAAACTGAAGCAGAAGCGACCCAAATTGATCATGAGTCATACTTGTTTTTTCCTGTATGCATCCTGGTACAGACAGGGCTTTATCCCGCAACGCTCTACCCTCTGTCGTCAAAGAAATCAGCACCTTACGCTCATCTTGAGTGGAACGCTTTCGATCGATCAGCCCGGCATTCTGCAACCTCTTTAATAGTGGAGTTAGTGTGCCGGAATCCAAATATAACGCCTCACCCAATTCCTTCACTGTACACTCTTCACGCTCCCAGAGCACGATAAGTACCAAATATTGCGAGTACGTTACACCAAGCTTTTCTAGATAAGGCTGGTACAGCTTTGTAATCTCTCTGGAGCATGCATATATGGCAAAGCATAACTGATTATCAAGTTTCAACGCCGCGTGTTCATTAGAATTGTTTTCCATGCTGTCTAGTCACCTACTTTCGTCATTATTTTAGCATATTATATAGCAAAGTACATTCTAATTGCATAAAATACTTTACAAATAATAATTATTTTGATAAATTAAATTGTGTAAAATACAAATTTAGCGAGAGGCAGTGATTGGATTATGATGACCATTCAACAAAAAATGTATGAAACAACAGTAAAAGCAGTTGGTGGACGTAACGGTTATATCGAGTCTTCTTCCCCTGAACTTCGTTTAGATATTGATACTCCAAAAGAAATGGGTGGCGCCGGCGGTACAGGTACGAATCCAGAGCAGCTATTCGCAGCAGGCTATTCTGCTTGCTTTGACAGTGCTTTAAATATGGTCGCTCGCATGCAACGTGTTAAACATGAAGGTACCGAAGTCACAGCTACGGTCCATTTTGGCAAAGTCGAAGACGGCGGCTTCGGAATCGGAGTAAACCTCGACGTTCTGGTCAAAGGCGTTGATCATGAAACTGCGGTAAAACTGGTGGAAGGCGCACATGAACAATGTCCATACTCCCGCGCTACCCGCGGTAATATTGAAGTGAAGCTGAACGTTTTGTAACATAGAGTTAGAATGAATTTCACAACAAGCCCCTTAACCGTATTGGTCGAGGGGCTTGTTGTTTTTCCATCAAGTAACATGGGAGATGATGCATAATCGTATATACGAAATTGATATACTCATAGTATAATCACTATTGTCATAATCTTTTTTGCTTCTCCAGGTCTTTTTGCCTGGAGCTTTTTTTGTCCTTATTTCCGTTTTCTCTCGTATACATACCCTTTGGAAAAACTTTTTCATAAAAATGATCGTACTGTATCTGCTAATTTTATCGCCTTTTTATATTTCGGGAAAATTGGAATTTGCTCTATCCATCTGGCGGTATTGAATAGCTTCAGCCACATGTGAAGTCGTAATTTTCTCTGACTCCTGTAAGTCTGCAATGGTGCGGGACAGCTTGAGAATTCGATCATACGCACGCATGCTTAAACCAAGTGCATCCATCGTCTGGTCAAGCAACTCCGCTGCATTTTGTTCTAAAACCGCATATTTACGCAGCATCTGACCGGACAGCTCACTATTCCATGAAAAAGGAAGCTTGCTGTATCTGTGGATTTGTATTGCTCGAGCAGCCAACACCTGCTTTCTCATATCAGCAGACGACAGTGATTCTTTTTCCTCCCGCCAATCCTTCGGTTGTGATACCTCAAGCTGAAGATCAATTCGATCCAGCAATGGACCGGAAATACGTGAGCGGTATCGAGCTACTGCTGCAGGTGAACAGGTACAGCGCTGATGTTCCGTGTTATTGCCGAAAAAGCCACAGTGACACGGATTCAAAGAAGCTGCAAGTAAAAAATGCGCCGGATACTTAAACACTGCACGTGAACGACTGATTGTAACATGGTGGTCTTCCAGAGGCTGCCGCAGCACTTCTAGCACATGACGGCTAAACTCAGGCAGCTCATCGAGAAATAAAATCCCTCGGTGTGCAAGACTGATTTCTCCTGGTTTGGGTATGCCTCCTCCGCCCACCAATCCAGCAGCAGAGATCGTATGATGAGGCGCACGGAAGGGACGAACATGCATGAGATGGGTCGATGAGTCCTTCCATTTTCCTGCTGCGCTGTATACCTTGGTCACTTCTAGCGACTCCTTTTCAGTCAAAGGCGGCAGGATCGAGGGCAACCTGCGGATGAGCATCGTTTTTCCAGCACCCGGCGGTCCCATAAGAAGAATATTATGCATTCCTGCTGCAGCGATAACTAACGCACGTTTGGCGTGTAGCTGACCCAATACATCGCTGTAATCCTCCATATTACTGATTAGCGCTTCTTGCTCACACAACGGTATATGCTCTGCTCGGGGTAAATGGTCATAGGAATGGATTATGACTTGTTCACTGGCAGTACAATTTTGATTGGTCACTTGGCCGTCCGGGGTACCTTGTGCATGATCATTAACCGGGATAAGATCCACCAGATGGCGTATAGCGTAAATACGTATATCCGCAATTAGACGAGCCTCGCTTGCGTTTTCTTGAGGAAGCAGCACGGAATCGAATCCTTCTCGCTTGGCCAGATCAACCATAGACAACACCCCATTTACAGGACGAATGCTGCCATCCAGTGCCAACTCGCCAATAAACAGCGTTCGTTCCCCTACTGGTAAGACAACCTGTCCACTGGTTGTCAGCAAGCCTAAAGCGATAGCAAGATCGAAAGATGAGCCTTCCTTACGCAAATCTGCAGGAGCTAAGTTAATCGTGACACGCTGGGACGGATATTTGAAACCGCAGTTTTTGATTGCTGCTCTCACACGCTCTACTGCCTCTCGAATCGCTGAATCCGGCAATCCGATAATCGCGGTCTGAGGCAAGCCATTGGACAAATCAGTCTCAACTTCGATCAGAACGCCATCTATCCCATATAGACAAGCTCCATGTAATTTTCCATACATATCAAAAAAGCACCTCTCCTCATATTGAAATGTCCCTCATGGGAATCATTGCCTATATGAAAAAAGGTGCTTCCAAATTTTCATTTATTGCATATATAATATTCTAAATTTAGCTCTCAACCCTAATTTCAAATCCTCAACTAAGCTTATCTGACGACAGATTATTTGTCAATTAAGGTTAGCTTATCGACTGCTGGAGTACGTGGTCTTGATTCCGGGGCTCGCCCAAATCAAGTTTGGACAGCACTTCAACTAGCGCAGCATCCTCCTGAACAGGAACACCATGTTCTTTGGCTTTTTCTAAAATGCTATCCGCAATGGGCCGCTCCCCTCGGCAACGACGATCGGCGCTTCGCTCTCACCAGGCGTATATTTAAGGGTGACCGCCTTCTTCATGGAAGGAGAAGAAGGTTCCAAGGGCTCTCCTGCGGATGAGCATCGTTTTTCCAACACCCGGCGGTCCCATAAGAAGGATATTATGATACATTGTCACGCATTGAAAAACCAAGTAATATCAAGAATTTGGCGATACTAAACAGTTTTCCTTTCTGTGGGAGATCGCTTTTTTCTTTTAGGCTCTATTAAACACATTTGTGATTTTCTTATAATTTCATAAATACTATCAATTTAAAATTTATCAGGAACGATGTATTGTCGAGTTTACTTTCCACGATGATGTAACTCTAAAAAGAAGACAAGTAAGCTGTCTCCCTTTGGGTCGGCGCGAAGAGAAGAAACCGAAGGCTAGGTAAGTCTGATGAGAAATTGAAGGAACAAAAAAAATCCTGAGATGTCAGGACTTTTTTTGATCTGAGCGCTGCCCGAATTCGACATTTTATTTCCGCGTAGTGGCGGGAGTTTTCAGTTTTCACCCGTGAGAAGTGCGTTCAGCAGGTCTGAACGATTAGAAAACCACGACTGAAAGTCGTATATTGAGGGGACTACCCCAGCCAGTATTCCCACGTACAATTACTATACCGTCGTCATGCGGAACGACGTTATGGATCGTCATGGTAGCAGCTCCTTGAAACGGCTTAACTTGACCGCCAAAAATACCAATTTCCGTGATCGAGACAAGTACCCTACTTGAGGAATTAACAAACCCAGCCAGGTTCAAGCGACTTTGGAACAAATTCGGACCTACATTGTTGAGACTAAAAATGAATGCGGTACCTGCTTTAGTTCTTAGGCGACGCGTAGGTTTCAGAATTTTTCTAGAAGAATTTACTTTTCCCATTCGAATCAACTTCCCTTCTTTTTTGATAATATAGAATATGCTAGTTTTTATAGAATCGAAACAGACAAACGGATTGGAAAAAGTGACTATCTTTATCACTAGGCAATAAAAAAAGCCCCGCGATGTCAGGGCTATGGTCTAAAACTTGATTGAAGTGAGCGAACGAAAAACGACAGAGAGCTGCTCGGATTGCCACGCTACAAATGAAGATCAAGGAACTCCGTGAGAACGAATAGAATTACCGAGAGCTGCACGATTAGAGAAGATCCGCTGACCGTAATTTGACGCTTTTATGGATCAGCAGAATATTATGCATTCTTGCTGCAGCGATAACTAACGCACGTTTGGCGTGTAGCTGACCCAATACATCGCTGTAATACTCCATTATTACTGATCAGCGCTTCTTGCTCACGCAACGGTATATGCTCTGCTTGGGGTAATGGTCATAGGAATGGATTATGACTTGTTCATTGGCAGTACAATTTTGATTGGTCGCTTGGCCGTCCGGTCAGAACGCCATCTATCCATATAGACAAGCTCCATGTAATTTTCCATACATATCAAAAAAGCACCTCTCCTCATATTGAAATGTCCCTCTCGGGAATCATTGCCTATATGAAAAAAGGTGCTTCCAAATCTTCATTTATTGCAAATATAATGTTCTAAATTAGCTCTCAACCCTAATTTCAAATACTCAACTAAGCTTATCTGACGACAGATTATTTGTCAATTAAGGTTAGCTTATCGGCTACTGGAGTACGTGGTCTTGATTCCGGGATAACTTCAGGATAGCCTGCATATATCATTCCAATTACCTTCTCACCTGGTTGAATTCCCAAGCAATCACGGAATTTAGGCGAATACAGAAATGGTTTTGTCACCCAAAACGTTCCGATCCCTTTGCTCCATGCAGCAAGCATAAAGTTTTGAACAAGCGCACTGACTGCTGCAAAATCCTCATCCCAAACCGCTTGACGCGGATCTTCTTCCATCACCACTAAAAGCTGAATCGGGTTATGCAGAATTCCACTCTCAAACTTGTTGTCTTTACCAATATCGGCTGCAATGGCTTTTGCAAGATTTTTCCGTCCCTCACCAGCAAACAACAGAAAACGCCACGGCTCACGCATTTTATGATTAGGAGCCCATACAGCGACGTTCAGCAGTTCTTTAATCGTATCTACCGGGATAGAGTCAGGTTTAAATCGTTTAATCGTCCGGCGTTCCTGAATTACATCTATGACATGTTCACTAAAGGTATGCTTTGTCACGTAAATCCTCCTTCACAGGTACAACGACTAGATATTCATTGTAGAATGAAAATGATAACTATTCTCAATAAAATATACCTACAGCTTTCCTTTCTGTCAACCTGTACATATGAATTCAGCCCTGTGCTCCAACATCCAAAGAAGTTCTTACTTTTTTAAAAGGCATCTATAAAGTGGTCCGTAACAACAGCCGTTTCAGCAGATAATCGTACAGAAATCATATCAAAACGGATTGGAGATTCTCCCATTCCGTTCATATGCAAGTATACTGCGGCTGTTTGGCGAACCTGGGTTATTTTACGCGGAGTAACTGATTCAGCTGGTGTTCCATATTTGGAGCTACTTCGGCTACGTACTTCTATAAACACGAGTATGTGCTCCTGCTTGGCAATCAGATCTATTTCCCCGCTGCGGCATCGCCAATTGCGCTCTAGGATACGATAACCCATGTTTTCTAAAAACAAAGCTGCAGCCTCTTCGCCCATCGCTCCTTTGGCTTTCCGTTGATCCTTGCCTCTCGTCTTCATGTCATACCCCATCACCAGCCATCTCTTGGAGCAAGCCGATCCATTTGATATATATAGGTTAGCACCTCTGCTACCAACTGATAGAGTTCAGCAGGGATTTGCTCGTCCAAATCAAGTTTGGACAGCACTTCAACCAGCGCAGCATCCTCCTGAACAGGAACACCATGTTCTTTGGCTTTTTCCAAAATGCTATCCGCAATGCGGCCGCTCCCCTTGGCAACGACGATCGGCGCTTCGCTCTCACTAGGTGTATATTTAAGGGCGACCGCCTTCTTCATGGAAGGAGAAGGAGATTCCAAGGGCTCTTTCATATTTTAAGATCGACTCCTTTGTACGGCTGAGGCACATAGCTTTGTACCTCTGAAGAGGCGGGGCTGCTCTGTTCAGTCCTTGTAGGCATAGGCTCGGTACGCAGTGTTAGAAGTTGGTAGCCTAGCGACTCCAGCGCGGTACGAATGGACTCACGCCCACTCGTTAATAGCGAAGCCGCCCATTCCTGATCATTATGAAGCTTAAGACTTACAATCCGATCTACAACCTGCATATCCACCAGCGTCGGACCAAGCCCCTTCATGTCCAAATCAAACCAAAGTCGACAGTTGGAGGCATCCAGCTCTCCGCGTTTGCCACGGCGGGACTGAATCTGGATTGTAGCTGTTTCGCGACCGTCCGGTCCAATAAACGGTATAAACATGTGCACTTGTGCAAAAGGCGCCGTTCGGTCTGTATTTAGCAGCAGCTGCTGGCCTGTCAGGTGCTGTACAACCTGCTGAGCCGCCTCTTTCAAAGCGGGCGGCAGGTCGTCGCTGCTCATTAGCTGGAGTAGCGCCCCTTTAACGGTGTCTGTGGCCGCTGTCATGGAGTTGTCTGTCGTAGCCGCTAAACCCGGCAGCGTCTGCGACACTCCCCCGGGCGGCTCCGTACGTGCCGCCGCCTCTTGCGCGAGCTGCGCAGTCGAGCGGTGTACCTGCTGCTCGTGCTCTGCACCGAGCAGCTTCAGCACACGGCCTACCCACGGATCCTCCGTGGGGCTGAGCTGCATGCTGGGCGCCGCAGACTGTGAAGCAGCGGCATCCGCAGTCCGCGAAGCGCCAGCCGCTGGCTGCGCTACCTCTGCTGAGGACTGATCTGGTGCAACCGTGCTCAGTTCGGGTGGCACTGCTGCACGCAGCTCTTGCAGCAGGAGGCGCAGCCGCTGAAGCGGCGCCTCTGGTACAGCAGCGTTGCCCGCCGCGGAGGGCGGCGCAGAGCCAGCGGCTTGCTGTGCGGAAGGACGGTCTGCCATGACTGCGTTTAAGGCAGACTTCGTCCCCGTAGGCTCTGCCGTGGCCCGAGTTGGAGCACCATCGGCATCCTTAAGCTGCGTACCTGCCGTAGTAGCTTGCTGTTGTTGCTCCGCTTTGACGCGGGAGCCGTTTAATGCATCAGCAGCGCCCGATTCAGGCGCATTGGCACCAGCATCCAATACCACTGTCGCTCCTCGCCCGCTAACTGCTTGCGGTTTTTCTGAAGCAGTCCCGTTGGATGCAAATGCAGTAGATCCCGCCGAAGTATCCGAATCTGTAGCCAAAACACTCGCTTCGCTTACTGTAGCAGCGAGATTGGCTGCCTGAGTCCCTTTTAACAATTCCTTGCCGCCTGTGACTTGTTGTCCTGTTTCTGCCTGTTTTGTAGCAGCAGAGGCAGAAGCATCCTTGGACAATGTTAAAGCTTGGCCTTCCTGTCCATCTGCAATCACCACAGAAGAAGTGCCTGTTGGACTAACTGACGTTCGGTCAGTGCTTTTTATTGCGGTTGCTTCCCCTAATGACCGGTCAGTAGGCGTTCCCTGTCCTTGCTGCTTTAACACCGCTTCAAGTTCTTGCTCCAACGATGACAACAAATCATTTAAAGGAGGCCCAAACATCGTTTGACGCAATCCATTTATGCTTTCGGCCGTTAATGGAAGTCCCCGCTGAAAGGCAACTGCCGCTGCCTGCACAAACGTTCCCAATTGTACATTGCCGCTTTGCTTCGACAAGGCTTCTTGCAAAGAAGCCGCATTTTCCGATGTCAACGGCACACCATTCTTTTGCATTGCCTGTATAAGCTCCCTGTTTTGAGCTGTATCCGGCAGTCCCACCGATTTCAATACGTCTGTCAGCGCTACGGTTTGCTGTGGTATATTGGCAGCATCATTCAGAGGCTTAAGCACAGTCATTCCGCTGGAAGAAGCCGGTTGTACCTGAAACGTTGCAGTCTGTCCAGGTTGAAGAGGGGTCTCCAGCTTTGCCCTGACTTGAGAACCCTGTATTTGCAATACAGCCTCGTCACCGTCCTCAGACACCTTTAATACGACTCCTCTTACGATCTGGCCTGGCTGCATATCAAGTTTTTTTGCCTCTCCCGCCTTCACATCTCCAAGTAATCCCCGGAATACAGATCCGATGTTCATACCGCCCCTCCTCTCACTCTGCCCCTATTCAAAAGGGTCTGTAATATTAGATATACTTTATATCGGTATAGTCCTGATTCATAATAAGTATCTACAGATCAAACAACGTCGGTTGCTCGGTCAACAAATTGCCTAAAAAGCTGCGTCTATGCATTTCTGTAGGCCCTAGCGCCAAAATTTGTTCTCTATGCAACTTGGTAGCATAACCTTTATGTATACCAATCCCATATTCCGGATATTTCGCATCCCATTCACCTTTGCATAGCCGATCACGAGTCACCTTGGCGATGATAGAAGCTGCCGCAATAGACTGACTGTTCGCATCTCCCTTAATGATGGATAGCTGAGGAATAGGTACATCTACCTTTTCTGCATCCACAAGTAAATAATCAGGAGACACATGTAAAGCCTCTACAGCCTTTTTCATAGCTAAACGAGCCGCTTGTTTAATATTGATTTCATCAATCATCCGCGCGTCTACATGACCAACTCCTACAGCAATCGCCTTCTCCATAATCAGTTCGTAGTAGGCTTCTCTTTTCTTGTCAGTCAATTTTTTGGAATCGTCTACCCCCTCCAATAACTCACCAACTGGTAAAATGACTGCTGCCGCCACAACATCTCCAAACAGACATCCACGCCCTACCTCGTCAATACCTGCAATCCGCTCACAAGATTGTTCCCAGCATTTTTTTTCATAGTGCAGCATGTCCTTTACTGCGTTCTCTTTAGCTTCCATATTCAATACCTGCCCATCTTTACGTAGTTTAAGCTTCATCATGCCGTAGCTCTAACAATTGAATTCAGCTTACCACAGACCTCTACTGTTCAAAACCCTTTTCTATCTACCTTTACATACCAAAAAACCTTCCTCCTCTCCGGAGAGATGGGGAAGGTTCTTCCTTGCCACAAAATGCAATGTTCTGTATCAGATGTACCAGCTTTATCAATATGGTGCTTCTAAACTGAATCGTCCCAGCTTCCCTGCACGTAGCTCACGCAAAATAATTTTTGACGCCTTTTCGAGATCTACACGTCCACCACTAACAATACAGCCACGCTTACGTCCGATAGCCTCCATAACGCTCACAACATCATCTGGATTTTCTGTATCCTCAGGACGTTCGGTAAGCTCAAAACGTTCTGCCATGGCATCCCAATAATATTGGACAAGATATTTTGTCGCGAAAAAGGCAATGTCCTCTACATTTAGAATTTCTTCCTTGATCGCGCCTGTAACTGCTAGACGATAGCCGACGTTCTGATCCTCAAATTTAGGCCACAAAATACCTGGTGTATCCAGCAACTCAATTTCTCCGGTCTTGATCCACTGTTGTGCCTTCGTTACTCCGGGGCGATCACCCGTAGCTGCAATATTACGTCCTGCCATTCGGTTGATCAATGTCGATTTGCCGACATTCGGAATACCGACAATCAAAGCACGTATAGGACGCGGATTCATTCCCTTCGAAATCTGCCGGTCTATTTTTTCCTTAAGCAACAGCTTGGCCTGAACCGGAATTTCTTTGAGCCCCGTCCCTGTCGTGGCATCTACCGGAAAGGCTACATGCCCCTGTTCCTTAAAGTAGGCAATCCATTGCTGTGATACTACAGGGTCCGCCAAATCTGCCTTGTTCAAAATAATCATTCGCGGCTTGCCTTGCAAAATATCATCAATCATTGGATTTCGGCTGGAAAGCGGCAACCGAGCATCAATCAGCTCAATAACCAAATCAATCAGCTTTAATTTTGCTTCAATTTGGCGGCGCGCTCTGGTCATGTGACCAGGAAACCATTGAATCGTCACCGTCATCACCCCATTGAGCGTAACTCCTACTTTCACCCTTAGGGTCATAGTTAGGATTACGGCAGCTATGCTGCTTATTAGTTATTTCTAGTGGTTAATCCACTGCATATCCTTCACAGGCCAAAAAATGACATCAGCCCGGCCCACGACTTCCTTCAAATCAATATATCCAATCATCCGACTGTCTGTACTATTGGAACGGTTATCGCCCATAACAAAAATATGCCCTTCTGGCACTTTTCCATCCTTAAACTTTTCATTTGGAAAATTGGTAAACTTGTTGTAAAGTTCTCCATTTTGATGTGCTTCTTCCAAAGGAGCCCTGAGATAAGGTTCTTGAATCGGCTTACCATTTACTGTAATCGTGTCACCTTCTACCTTGACCGTATCACCCGCAACGGCAATGACGCGCTTGATGAAGTCTCTTTTTTCTTCCGGGACATGGAACACGATCACTTCACCCGGTTTAGGAGCACGAAAATCATACAAAATCTCATTTACAATGACGCGTTCTCCGGTATGAAAGTTAGGCTGCATTGACGGGCCATCCACAATAAAAGGCTTAAAGAGAAGCCAGCGGATTAAAAAGACAAGCACTAACGCAATAATGATGGCCTTGAGCCACTCAAAAATCTCATTTTTTGGTTTACGCTTGGGCGTACCATCCTGATCAGTTGGCTGCTGCACAGCTCCTTGTCCTACTTCTTGCTCCATAGCTCACTGTCCTCTCTTTACGGTCAATAATCCACAGTTCCCTATGTACGTAGAAAAAACGAAAGGAGCTTGTAACCAAGCCCCTTTCGTTATTCGTTGTATTAACGACGAATTTCTTTAATTCTCGCTGCTTTACCGCGCAGTTCACGAAGATAATAAAGCTTCGCACGACGCACTTTACCACGGCGAGCCACTTCGATTTTATCGATTTTTGGGGAATGAAGCGGGAAAGTTCTTTCCACACCTACACCGTAAGAAATTTTACGAACTGTAAAAGTCTCACTGATTCCACCACCACGGCGTTTAATTACTACACCTTCAAACAACTGGATACGCTCACGAGTTCCCTCGATAACTTTCACGTGCACTTTCAAAGTGTCACCAGGACGAAAGTTAGGCAGATCTTTACGCAGTTGTTCTTCAGTAATCGCTTGGACGATATTCATCTATGACTCCCTCCTTCCGTACAGGTGTTCATGTTTCTTCTGGAAACTCTTCCGTTTCCTTCATCATCCACAGAGGACCACCGTATTACACACAACAGATGTATTGTATCATGGAGGTTACCGCATTGCAACAACAAAAAGGGATTTGACCAAACATTATTTAATTGACTTCATTATAAAACAGGTCCCTGCCTGCTTTCAAATCCACTCATGTTAATAGTGCTTTATCACTTGTCCCCCGAACGGTCCAATTGGTACTGCTCCTCAATCCACGCGCGCTCCTTGCTTGTCAGTTCAGCCTGTTCCAGCAAGTCCGGTCGACGTTCCATCGTCCGACGTAACGCCTCTTGTCGTCTCCAAGAGTCAATATTGACATGATGCCCTGATAAGAGTACATCTGGCACTTTCCAGCCCCGAAACTCAGCAGGCCGAGTATAATGGGGGTATTCCAACAGCCCTGTACTAAACGAATCTGTTACCGCACTCGTTTCATTACCCAGCACTCCTGGTAACAACCGTGTCACACTATCGATGACGACCATGGCTGGCAGCTCGCCACCAGTCAATACATAATCTCCAATCGAAAGCTCATCCGTCACCAAATGCTCTCGAATACGCTCATCATAACCCTCATAATGTCCACATATAAAAATAAGATGGTCCTCTTTGGCCAGCTCTTCCGCTTTTTTTTGCGTAAAAGTCTCTCCTTGTGGACACATCAAAATAATACGCGGAGTTTTTATGTCTGCATTATGTTCGGCATCTTCATGTCGAATACCTTCAACGGCAGTTTCAAATGTGGGTTGCTCTGATTTATCCAACAGCTCTTCCACGGCAGCAAAAATAGGGTCAGGCTTCAAAACCATGCCGCCCCCACCACCATAAGGCGTATCATCCACTTGCCCATGCTTGTTGCCGGCATACTGGCGAAAATTAACCGCTTGCAATGATACAATCCCCTTATCCCTTGCTTTTCCCAGAATGCTTGCATTAAAAACGCCATCAAACATCTCTGGAAACAGGGTCAGTACATCCACCCGCATTACAGCAGACCTTCCATTAATCGTACTGTAACCCGTTTTTCGCGCACGTTTACATCCAAAATAACATCCTCTATATACGGCAATAGCAGTTCCTTACCTTTAGGCATTTGGACTACCCATACATCATTCGCTCCTGGTGTCAAAATTTCTTTTACCTCACCGAGCTTAGTTCCGTCTTCCGTTACTACTTCCATACCGACTACTTCATGAAAGTAAAACTCGTTTTCTTCCAATTCTCCTAGCCGCTCAGCAGAGACCTTTAACAAAGTACCTTTATATTTCTCAACATCATTGATGTTGTGATATTCCTTAAATTTTACGACAACCATATTTTTTTGAAAACGAGCTGTTTCTACAGTTACGGGAATCGGTGCTTTGCCATCTGCTGGAACAATCAATAGCTCGCTGCCTTTGGCAAAACGATCCTCAAGAAAATCAGTTGTCGTTAATATTTTTAGCTCACCGCGAATTCCATGTGTATTCACAATTTTCCCGACATTAAACATTTGCTGCATCGTGTTCCTCCTGCATATAATCGGCTCCGCTCCATATCATCTTCATCATGTACGAAAAAGGGTTAGGACATACATCCTAACCCACTTTCGTATATCTTTAAGATATGATGTCTACGGTAACCCGTTTATCCATCTTAACGGCTGCTGATGCAACCACAGTGCGAAGCGCCTTGGCGATACGTCCCTGCTTGCCAATGATCTTGCCCACATCCTCAGGATGTACACTAAGTTCATACACTACAAGTCGATCCTTCTCCAAGGTCTTCACGGTCACATCATCCGGATGATCGACTAAAGCCTTAGCAATGATTATCACTAATTCTTCCATGGTTGACCCTCCGTATCAGCACCTTATTTCTGTGTTTTAAGCTCATGAAACTTTTTCATCACGCCCGCTTTGCTAAGCAAGTTGCGAACAGTGTCGGATGCTTGTGCACCATCTTGCAACCATTTCAGCGCTTTATCTTCATCAATTTTTACAACCGCTGGTACTGTAATAGGGTTGTAGTAACCGATTTCTTCGATAAAACGACCGTCACGCGGGGAACGGGAATCAGATACCACGACGCGATAGAAAGGAGCCTTATGTGCACCCATACGTTTCAGACGAATACGAACTGCCACGAAAATTCACCTCCTTCAAAAAGTAGACTGTATATTGCTATCCTATAACTCCAAAGGTCTATCGACCTTTTAGCGGAAAGGAAACTTCATACCTTTGCCCATACTCTTCAGCTGTTTCAGAGCCTTGTTTTTGCCACCCTTAGGACCCATCATATCTGAGAACTGCTTCATCATACGGCGCATTTCATCAAATTGCTTAATGAGACGATTTACCTCAGCCAGCGATGTTC
The DNA here is from genome assembly GCF_025846815.2 of Paenibacillus sp. BT-177. Classification (NCBI taxonomy): domain Bacteria; kingdom Bacillati; phylum Bacillota; class Bacilli; order Caryophanales; family Paenibacillaceae; genus Paenibacillus; species Paenibacillus sp. BT-177. The sequence goes on from NZ_JAOYTP010000004.1 coordinate 295,654, forward strand.
CACTGCCTACAGCAATCCGCTTGCGACGACTATGATTAATCATGTCCGGGTTTTGCTTTTCCTGTGTAGTCATCGAATGAACGATAGCCTCAATCCGGCCCATCTGTTTGTCATCCACTTTGATGTCTTTCATTTGCTTCATGTTGCCCATACCAGGAATCATATCGAGAATCTGGTCGATTGGGCCAAGCTTCTTAACCTGATCCATTTGCTCCAGAAAATCCTCGAAAGTAAACTCGGCATTGCGCATTTTCCGTTCCATTTCCTTCGCCTTATCGGCGTCAATATTGGACTGCGCTTTTTCAATCAGGGACAACATGTCACCCATGCCTAAAATCCGTGAAGCCATCCGCTCAGGGTGGAATGGCTCCATCGCATCCAGCTTCTCACCCAATGTAGCAAATTTGATCGGGCATCCTGTCACAGCTTTAACCGACAAGGCCGCGCCCCCACGAGTGTCGCCGTCCAGCTTTGTCAGTACAACTCCCGTTAACTCAAGGCTATTGTTAAAGTGCTCCGCAACATTAACTGCATCCTGTCCTGTCATGCTATCTACAACCAGCAGAACTTCATCCGGCTTGACATTAGTATGAATCTGGCGCAACTCTTCCATCAGTTCTTCATCAACATGAAGACGACCGGCAGTATCTATAATAACGTAGTCATTACCATTATCCTTAGCATGCTGCAAACCCTGTTTTGCGATTTCCACCGGGCTTGTCTGATCTCCCAATGTAAATACAGGTGCGTTAATCTGCTCACCGAGAATCTGAAGCTGCTTGATCGCGGCAGGTCTGTAAATATCACCAGCTACAAGCAATGGACGATGGTTTTGCTTTTGCAACAACTTCGCTAGTTTACCTGACGTAGTCGTCTTACCTGCGCCCTGGAGACCCACCATCATAATGACTGTAGGCGGTTTGTTTGCTTTGGCAAGCTTGGCCTGACTGCCACCCATCAACTCGGTCAATTCCTTGTTTACAATGTCGATGATGACCATGCCTGGCGTAAAGCTGTCCATCACTTCCTTACCAACGGATTTCTCCTTTACCTTGGCAATAAAGTCTTTTACAACCTTGAAGTTAACGTCCGCTTCAAGCAAAGCCAATCGCACTTCACGCATCGCCTGAGCTACATCATCCTCAGACACTTTTCCTTTGCCGCGCAATTTACTGAATACATTTTGCAAGCGAGTCGATAATCCTTCAAATGCCATACTTTCGCACCTCCTTGTCTACCAGGGTTGTTAGTTCTTCATTTATATATCCTACAATTCCTGCAGGCGATTTACAATTTGTTGGACATGTTGCAATGTATCCTTATCGGGCTTACCAACTTTACCGAATGCATCATATAATGTCGCATTCAGTTCCTCTAAATCTTGGATTCTACGTTCATGCTTACTTAGCAATCCAAGCTTTTCCTCATACATTTCTAATACCTGTTCAGCACGTTTAATATGTTCATAGACTGCCTGACGGCTAATTTGAAATTCCGATGCAATTTCCCCTAAAGAAAAATCATCATGGAAGTAATATTTTAAAAACATCTGTTGCTTCTCTGTAAGTAGAGGTTCATAGAAGTCAAACAGTCGGTTAATCCGGTTTGTCTTTTCCAGCCGATTCTCCTGACTCATCGTGTATACCTCCATCGTCAAGGAAAAACACTTTACAGTTCTTTTCAACGTTCCTTATCATACATAAAAGAAAAGAAGATGTCAAGCGTTATCCCTTGTCATACAAAAAAAAGCCGATCCACTGCCCTTAAACGGGAGAATAGATCGACTTTTTTGCCCCTCTCACTCAAACCCTTACTGGAGTAAGATACAGCAGAACAGCCAGAAAATGAAGTATGCTGCCTGCCAAAACAAACAGATGCCAGATCGCATGGTGATATGGAAATGCCCGCCACACATAAAAGATCGTGCCCAGCGTATACATAAGACCACCCACGAACAATAGCGTCATCCCTCCGGCGGGAACAATGGCCATCAGGGGATTCCAGGCAATTGTAATGAGCCAGCCCATTATAATGTAAAACACAGTAGACATAAACAGGAAGCGTTTGGTGAAGAACGCCTTGAACAGTACACCAAACAAAGCGATCCCCCAAATCACTCCAAATAGCGTCCATCCCAGAGTACCTCGCAAGGCAACGAGCATAAAAGGGGTGTAGCTACCTGCAATGAACAGGTAAATACAAGAATGATCGAATATTTCGAACAAATCCTTCAATTTTCCTTCACGCAGGCTATGAAGCAACGTGGAATTGGTATACAGCAACAGCATTGTAATCCCGTAAATTGTAAAGCTTACGACATGCCAAGCAGTTCCTTTCATGCTAGCAAAAACAATGAGTAGCACAAGCGCCGCTACACTTAAAACGGCTCCAATACCATGTGTAATCGCGTTAGCTACTTCTTCCCGGCGGGAATAAGTATAGGTGTTTGCCATCGTTTTTCACCCGGCTTCCTGAGTAATATTTTTATACAAGAAATTTATCCGGCATCGTCAAACCATTTGCTTTCATTATACAATTGGGCGGACTTACGCAGCAACAGGAGCACTGCTTAGTCCCAGACTTATAAGCAAGTCTAATCAAACGGATTAGCTCTGCTCTTCCTCGCCAGCAGCAGTTGCTTCGACAGCCTCTTCTTGGATCAAACCGGCGAACAATGCATGAACAAATTGTTCTGAATCAAACGGTTGAAGATCATTCACTTTTTCACCTAAGCCCACCAGCTTAACAGGCAAATTCAATTCCTGACGGATAGCAACGACAATCCCGCCCTTTGCTGTACCATCCAATTTTGTCAGTACCAGACCGGTTACGCCGCTCTTCTCACCAAACAGCTTGGCTTGGTTAAGTGCATTTTGTCCAGTCGTCGCATCAAGTACCAACAACACTTCATGAGGAGCGTCTGGAATTTCACGCTGGATAACGCGGAAAATCTTGTTCAATTCTTCCATTAGATTGCTTTTATTTTGAAGACGTCCTGCTGTATCGCATAACAAAACATCTACTTGACGCTGCTTGGCAGCCTGTACGGCGTCAAACATAACCGCAGCTGGATCTGAACCAGATTGCTGTTTAATGACCTCTACACCTGCCCGTTGGCCCCAAACCTCCAACTGTTCAATCGCGCCCGCCCGGAACGTATCTCCAGCAGCCAACAATACTTTTTTGCCCTCTTGTTTAAAACGGTGAGCCAACTTGCCAATGGTCGTTGTTTTTCCGACTCCATTGACGCCTACGAATAGAATAACCGTAATCCCGTCTGGATTCATTTTGAGCTGACTATTGTCATTCCCCCGCAGCAACTCAGACAGCTTTTCCGACAGTACAGGCTGTAACTCGGACGCATCCTCGATTTTGCGTTTTTTCACTTCTCCCCGCAAGTCTTCAATGAGGTTCATAACCGTATTGACGCCTACGTCCGCTCCGATCAGAATTTCTTCCAGTTCCTCGTAAAATTCCTCATCAATTTTTTTACGGCGAATCATCAGGTCCGTTACTTTTTCAACGAAACCTTTACGTGTTTTTTCTAAACCGTCTTTGAACTGCTTTGTGACCGATTCCGTTTTGCTTGCGATGCTTTCCTTCAATTTTCTAAAGAAACTCATGAATTCCCTCCGTTGATCTGAAAGTATGTTATTTGATGTCAGGCAATCTCAGCTTCATCGTTGTCCAACTTGACAGATACGAGTTTAGAAACCCCGCCTTCTTCCATCGTAACCCCGTACAGCACATCGGATTCTTCCATGGTGCCCTTACGGTGTGTAACTACGATAAACTGTGTCTGCTCTGAGAATTCCCGTAAATACTGAGCAAAACGCACCACATTTGCTTCGTCTAATGCTGCCTCTACTTCATCGAGTACACAGAATGGAACAGGTTTAACGTGTAAAATGGCAAATAATAAAGCCATTGCTGTTAGAGCCCGTTCACCGCCTGACAACAACTGTAAGTTTTGGAGTTTTTTGCCTGGAGGCTGAGCTACAATGTCAATGCCCGTCTCCAGCAATCGTTCTGGATCAAGCAACACAAGGTCTGCACGTCCGCCTCCGAACAGCTTGGAGAAAACCGTTCCAAATTCGCGACGAATCGCATCGAACGTGGTCTTGAAGCGCTTGGACATTTCATCATCCATTTCACGAATAACCTGATAGAGCGTTGTCTTGGCCTCTACCAAATCAGACTTTTGCTCATCAAGAAACGTATAGCGCTCATGTACACGCTGGTATTCCTCAATAGCACCCAGATTGACCTCACCCAGCGCAGATATCCCGCGTTTGAGCCTTTCCACCTCACTCTGCGTACCTTCAATATCTTCCGGTATAGGGTAACGTTGCTTGGCCAGCTCATAGCTGAGTTCATAATCATCACTTAATTTTTTCAAAACATTTTCCAGTTCCACATCAAGTCGGTTTACTCCAATTTCTGTTTGGCGAAGCAGTTCCTCCACCGACTTAAGCTGAATTCGCTGTTCTTTTGTGTCATTCTCAGCAACTTCCAGTTTTTTGGACAAGCTGCTGCGTGCAGCCCGTTTGAATTCCAATTGCTTTGCAGCTTCTTCCTTTTTCAAACGGTATTGATTGAGATTCTCAATTTGTTTCACGGTCTCCTGCTCATTGGTAAGCAAATCCGCTTCGATGGAAGCAAGCAAGGTCTTGTTTTGTCTTGAATCCTTACCAAGGGTATCATAATCCCCACGCAATCTGCGAATCTGCTCTTCCAATGAAAAACGCTCTTGGTCCAGCTTGCCTTCTCTTACCTTGAGATTCGTAAGCTCTCCCTGCAGCTGCTCTTTGGCTGATTCATTCGCTTTACGCGCAAATTCGGCAGCGTGAATGGCCTGATGCGTTTTCTTCTCTTCTTCCTCCAGCGCAGCCAACTTTACCAGTGCTTCTGCACGGGAAGCTTCCAGCTCCTTGATTTCCTGGTCAAAGCCTTTTTTCTCCTGGCCAGACGCAGCTACCTGCTCCAGAACATGACGAAGTTCATGCTCAAGTTGTTTGAGCTCCATTGCCATCTGCTGCTCTTCGGTCCGCTTCACATCGCCGCCCTGGCGCAATTCATCCAGACGGGTCTGTGTCTCCTCCAACTGTCGTTTGGTATCTATTGCACTCTGGCGCAACCTGGCAATTTGCTGTTCCGTATCTAGAATGTCTTGATCCAACTGATCCAGCTGACGTTTACGGCCCAGCAGATTAGCATTTTTCTTGAACTGGCTCCCCCCAGTCATGGAACCACCTGCATTGACAACATCGCCTTCAAGCGTGACAACACGATATCTATATTGACAACGGGCCGCAATACGATTGGCATCTTCCAGCGTACGGGCAATGACCACATTCCCCAAGAGACTGCCTACGATTCCGGCATATCGATCATCGTACTGAATAAGATCTGCACCGATCCCGACAAAGCCTTCTGCGCTTTCCACAATTTGACGTTCTCCAGCACCGATCTGACGCGGGCGGATAACGTCCATAGGCAAGAATGTCGCTCTGCCCAATTGACGTTGCTTTAGAAAACTGATCGCCTGTCTGGATACCGATTCATTTTCCATCACAATATGCTGAACTGAAGCGCCCAAAGCGGTTTCCATCGCCTGCTCTAAATGCTCAGGTACCCGAATCAGCTCCGCTACTGCTCCATGCACACCGTGCAAAGTCCCCTTGCGTGAAGCCTTTAACACCTCTTTAACTCCGAGCATGAAGCCGTCAAAGTCATCCTGCATTTCTTTCATCGTATCTCGCCGTGAAATTTGAGCCTCACGTTTTTGTTCCCATTTACGAACCGTGCCCTGGTTTTCTTCCAGTAGTTTTTGCAGGGCCTGGTACTGTTCACTTCCCTGAATATAGCCACTGCGCAAACTGCTAATTTCCTGTCCCAGCTTCTGAATCGTCGCTTCCAATCCTTTTTTGCGCTGTTCAAGTTCGGCTTTTTGGGCTTCCCATTTGCCGGATTCATCACTGACGCGATTCACTCGGCGTTCCAACGCTTCCTTCTGTTGGTCGGTATAACGAATTTCGTTACGCGCCTGCGCCATCTGATTCATCAGCTCCAGCAGACCTCCCTTTAGGCTTTCTTCCTGCTCCTGGCTGATTCCACCTGTGACGCCAATCAGTTTGGCCTCTTCATCAGACAGACGCGCACGCAACTCGTCCAGCTCTACATTCAGCGCTGACAGCTTTTCGTTCAGCTGATCCAGTTCGCTTTTGCGTTCGGAATGTCGTGATTCGCTTGTGCTGAGGGATAAGATCAATTGTTCCCGATTGGCCTCCAAATTGCGTGTGCGCTCTTTGAGCAATTCACCGTAGCCTTCACTTTTTTCCGTAGCTTCACTGTATTGCAGCAAATCCTTTTGTAGACGTTCTACTTGCTCTTCCAGCTGCCGTAATTCATTACGATCGTTTTCCAGCATTGCATCATGGCGGGACACCACTGTAGACAATTGAAGCTGCTCTTGCTGCAACAAAGCTAGTTTGGAAGTCGCATCGCTCCATGAAGTGTGAATTTGTTCAATTTGATGGACGTACATCGAAATTTCTTTTGATTTTAATTCACTGCGCAGCTCTTTAAAATGAATCGCCTTTTCAGACTGCTCCTTAAGAGGTCCAATCTGATCCTCTAGTTCACTGACCAAATCGTGAATGCGCAGCAAATTTTGCTCTGTTTCATCCAGCTTGCGAACTGCATCTTTTTTACGTGATTTATATTTTACGATACCCGAGGCTTCCTCAAAAATACCCCGTCGATCCTCAGATCGGGTACTCAAAATTTCTTCAATACGTCCTTGCCCAATAATCGAATAAGCTTCTTTACCAATCCCTGTATCCATAAACAGCTCTGTAATATCTCGAAGTCTGCATGATTGACGATTAATGAAATATTCACTATCCCCACTCCGATGCACACGTCGCGTTACCGTCACTTCACCAAAATCCAGAGGCAATGCCTGATCTTCATTATCTAGCGTAAGCGATACTTCACCGTAATTAACAGCCTTACGAGCATCACTACCTGCAAAAATAATGTCCTCCATCTTGCCGCCACGCAGTGATTTGGCACTCTGTTCGCCCAACACCCAACGAATTCCGTCGGAAATATTACTTTTCCCACTCCCATTGGGTCCGACGACTGCCGTAATGCCGCGGACAAATTCCATTTCCGTTTTATCTGCAAACGATTTGAAGCCCGCCAGCTCAATGCGCTTTAAAAACATGCTCAATCTCACCTCTAACATTTAAATATGCTTGTACAACTTCATTGACCTGATTGATTGAATTATTCCTATTGTAGCATAAGACTAATTTGGAAAAAGCACAGTATCGACGCTCACGTTACGGCAGTAAAGCCACGAAAAAAGAGCAAAACGCAGTCCATTCGCCATTACGGGCCGGGACTCCCCGCGGACTGCCCTTTGCTCTTACTTTGTGTCCTCTGCTTGCGTCGCCCGTTCGGGCCGCTCAGGTACCGACTACGATTCCGCCAGCTTCAAACGGTTTAAAGCAACTGCCGCCGCTTGCTGCTCAGCTTCTTTTTTGGAGCGTCCTGTACCTGCTCCCAACCGCTCGCTGTCCATATATACCTCGGCTACAAACTCGCGCTCATGGGCGGGCCCGCGTTCCTCGACAATTTTGTATTCAAGCATCCCCATGTTATGATGCTGCGTCAGTTCCTGAAGCTCTGTTTTGAAATCACTCATCTGAAGCTTACCGTTTAATACAATTTGAGGAAAAATATAACGTTCTAGAAACGACCGGACGGCTTCCAGACCCTGATCCAAATAAAGCGCGCCTACGAACGCCTCGAACACATCAGCCAACAGAGCAGGACGAGTACGTCCGCCTGTCAGCTCTTCACCTTTTCCAAGCAGTACATACTGCCCAAACTCAAGCCCGACAGCAAACTTCACCAAAGAAGGCTCACAGACAATAGCTGCACGCAACTTGGTTAGTTCGCCTTCGGGCCGGTTAGGGTACTGATTGTACAATTGCTCAGACACCGTCAGTTCCAGAACAGCGTCACCCAGAAATTCCAGACGCTCATTATCTGCATGCTGACTGAACCGATGTTCGTTTACGTAGGAAGCGTGCGTAAAGGCCTGCTTCAGAAGCTGCCGATTGTTGAATTGAATATGAAGTTTCTGCTGTAATTGCTTCAAGTCTCCACTCAACGAACTGACCCCTTACGCTTCATATTTTTTTAGAATAACCGTAGCATTGTGACCGCCAAAACCAAAGGAATTGGACATAACCACATTCAGTTCCGCTTTTCTCGGCTTATTAGGTACATAATCAAGATCACAAGCTGGGTCTTGATTGTCCAAATTAATTGTTGGCGGAATTGTCTGATGTTGGAGCGCAAGACCACAAATTACGGCTTCAACGCCTCCCGCTGCACCCAGAAGATGCCCTGTCATCGACTTGGTTGAACTGATCGCTACCTTATAGGCATGCTCTCCAAGCGTTTTCTTAACTGCTTCCGTCTCCGATTTGTCACCAACCGGCGTAGATGTACCATGTGCATTGATATAATCGATATCTTCAGGATTCAATCCAGCATCACGGATCGCCATTCTAATGCAGCGTGCTGCTCCCTCTGGATCAGGCTCCGTCATATGATGGGCATCGCCTGAAAGACCATAGCCAATCACTTCGCCGTAAATATGTGCACCACGCTTCAAAGCATGATCCAACGATTCCAGAATCAGTACACCAGAGCCTTCGCCCATAACAAATCCGTCCCGTTCGGTATCAAATGGACGACTTGCCTTTTCCGGCTCATCGTTACGTGTGGACATCGCTCGCATGGAGCAAAATCCAGCAATACCAATCGGACGAATCGTTGCTTCGGCACCGCCGCAAATCATAGCGTCAGCGTCACCGCGCTGAATCATGCGGAAGGAATCACCGATAGCATGACTGCCTGTGGCACAAGCCGTAACTGGCGATGTATTGGGACCCTTAGCACCGAGTGAGATCGAAACTTGACCGGAACCCATATTAGCAATCATCATCGGAATGAAGAAAGGGCTTACGCGTTTAGGTCCCTTTTCAATCAGTGCATTATGCTGATCTTCCCAAGTGCCCAATCCGCCAATACCAGAACCGACAGATACACCAACACGCTCAGCATCCACATTCTCTCCGATTACGAGTTTGCTGTCCTCAAGCGCCAATTTACTAGCAGCAACCGCGAACTGCACAAAGCGGTCCATTTTACGCGCATCCTTACGATCAATATAATCCTCTGGATTAAAATCTTTAATGGAAGCGGCTATTTTCGTAGTGTATTCACTTGTATCAAAAGCTTCGATTTTACTGATACCAGATTTTCCAGCCATCAGATTATCCCATAGTGTGTTCAAATCCTGTCCCAGCGAAGTGATTACACCCATTCCTGTTATGACAACACGTTGTTTCAAAGATAATCACCTCTATGTCTACTGCAAATTGTATTTTTAGATCGCACACGCTTGTGCAAAAATAATATAGAATCAACTAAAGTTAGTAATGCCGCATTATACTCAGCCCTTGACGAAGTGAAGCTGAGATGAAGTCAAAAACACGCGACAATTCCGTCTTTAGTTCAATCTGTATAATTAGGAGAAAGTCCCGCCTGTAACAGAACGGGACTTTTGATGACATGAATTAGGTATGAGATTGTATGTACTTTACAACTTCACCTACAGTTGTAATTTTCTCTGCATCTTCATCAGAGATTTCCATATCAAACTCATCTTCCAATTCCATAACCAATTCAACTACATCGAGAGAATCAGCGCCTAAATCATCTTTAAAAGATGCTTCAAGTGTAACTTCGGCTTCGTCGGCTCCCAAACGGTCAACGACAATGCGTTTTACGCGCTCCAATACATCGGACATCCGGCTCACCTCCTCCTTATGGTATTATACGAAAATTACAATTAAAATGCCATAGAAGAGAGTTTTCATTAACTACTCTCCATCGGGGCATGCGGATTGGCAACATGAACTACATATACATGCCGCCATCCACATGCAAAGTCTGGCCCGTCATATATGAGGAAGCATCCGAGGCCAAGAATAGCACCACATCTGCAATTTCCTCAGGCCGTCCAAGACGGGCCAGCGGAATACCGCTAAGCATATTGTCACGCAAATCATCAGCCAGCACCTGCGTCATTTCAGTATCAATGAATCCAGGAGCCACACAGTTCACTGTAATTCCTCTTGAAGCAAGCTCTCTAGCAGAGGATTTAGTAAGACCAATCACTCCCGCTTTAGCAGCGACATAGTTGGCTTGTCCTGCGTTACCAAGTACACCAACAACGGAAGAGATATTGATAATTCGGCCGGAACGCTGCTTCATCATTGGGCGTGTCGCCGCTTTGAGACAATTAAACACACCCTTGAGATTCGTTTCGATCACCTGATCGAATTCCTCTTCTTTCATCCGCATGATTAAATTATCTCTTGTTATGCCAGCATTATTCACCAGGATATCAATCTTGCCCCAAGCGCCGACCACATCCTTGATCAACTGATCAGCTTCTTCAGCACGTCCCACATTAGCCTGAACTGTAATAGCTTCCACACCTTTGGCACGAATCAGCTCTGCTACCTCAGTCGCAGCCGCTTCACTACCAGCATAATTTACTGCTACATTAGCACCTGCTTCAGCCAGCGCCAGTGCGATACTACGGCCAATTCCGCGCGACGCTCCCGTAACCAGCGCTGTTTTTCCACTCAATGGCTTAGACATCATAGTCCTCCCTTGCAAGTATTTAACCCGTAAAGGCAATCATTAATACTTTTAGCGGGCTTCCAGGGCTTCTGTTATAGAAGCAAACGACTCCAGGCTACTCATGTTATACAGCTTAACCGTTTTGTCAATCTTTTTAACCAGTCCGGTCAAAACACTTCCCGGTCCAAACTCAACAAAGGTGTCCACCCCTTGTTCCAGCAGCCATGCTACGCTGTCTTCCCATAGTACCGGGGAATAGACCTGTTCCACCAACAGTTGGCGAATTTCGCTTCCCTCACGTACAGGTTTTGCTGTCACATTGGTCACAACCGGAATCTGGGCTTCGGCAAATTTCACAGTCTCCAATTTATCGGAGAGCTTGTCTGCCGCTTCCTTCATCAATGACGAGTGAAAAGGTCCGCTGACCTCCAAAGTAATAGCACGCTTGCCGCCTGCTTCCTTCACACGTTCAGCGACGGCAGCTACACCCGCCTTTGTACCGGATACAACAATCTGTCCGGGACAGTTGATGTTGGCCAGTTCAACCAGTTGGCCAGATTCCGTAATATCACGGCACAATGCTGCCAATGCTTCACGATCAGCTCCCAGCACAGCAGCCATCCCGCCTTGTCCATCAGGAATGGCCTGCTCCATAAACTGACCACGTGCACGAACAGTCTCAACTGCTTCCTCAAATGTGAGAACACCGGAAGCCACTAGCGCACTGTATTCTCCTAGACTGTGCCCAGCCACATAATCAGGGCGGATGCCCTTTTCCTTGAACGCTTCATACAGCGCAATGCTCGCCGTTAACAGTGCAGGCTGCGTATTGGATGTTTGCTTCAAGGCTGTGTCAGGCCCTTCAAAGATCAGTGTGCTTAGTGCGAAACCCAAACGTTCGTCCGCTTTACGGAATACTTCTGTTGCAGCCGGAACTGCTTCATAAGCATCTTTAGCCATACCTACAGCTTGTGAACCCTGACCGGGAAATATAAATGCCGTTTTGCCCATCGTGCATGCACCTCTCTGTATCCAATGCTTCTTCTGTAAAACACCAGACAAATTCAATATTATATCAAAAATTCCACTTAATTACCAGATAAGAACCGACGCACCCCAGGTCAAACCGCCGCCAAAGCCCACCATTAGTATACGGTCGCCTTCCTTCATGCGGCCTTCCTCAGCTGCTTCCACAAGAGCGAGGGGAATTGATGCTGCGGATGTATTCGCATATTTATTAACATTAATAACTACCTTTTCCTCTGGCAAATCCAAACGTTGCATTGCGGATTGGATGATTCGGATATTGGCTTGATGCGGAACGAACAGATCAATGTCGTCTTTGGACATCCCAGCTTTTTCTAACACATCAACTGTTGCTGTTCCCATAACGCGAACCGCGAACTTGAACACTTCGCGTCCGTTCATGTAAATATAATGCTGTTTATTTTCCAGTGTATCCGCACTCGCAGGCAAACGTGAGCCTCCAGCTTCCAACTTGAGCAAGGTGCCTCCAGCGCCTTCAGCCCCCAGATCAAAGGATTGGAATCCTCTACCTTCAGGTACTTCACCAATCACTACAGCTCCTGCTCCATCTCCGAAAAGAACGCAGGTGTTGCGGTCAGTATAATCTGTAATCCGGGAAAGGCAGTCTGCACCAATGATTAACGCATTGTTATAAATACCTGTCTTAATGAAGCTCGTTGCCGTAGCCAGCCCGTACACAAAACCCGAGCATGCAGCAGACAAATCAAAAGCCGCTGCGCCTTTGGCCCCTAACTTGTCCTGAAGAATGCAAGCAGTTGACGGAAATGCCATATCTGGTGTAACCGTAGCTACTATAATCAGGTCCAGATCTTGTGCCGTCATACCCGCAGACTCCAACGCCTTAACTGCTGCTTCATAAGCCAAATCAGATGTAGCCTGCTCTGGAGCAGCAATATGGCGCTCCTGAATCCCTGTACGGCTAACAATCCACTCATCACTTGTTTCAACGATTTCTTCCAAATCTTTATTGGTCAGAATTTTCTCAGGTACGTATTTCCCTGTTCCGATAACGCCAACCGGCCGTAATTTATTCATATCGTCACTCACTTCCTGCTGATTTCCTTGGATATACTTTCCACCAACCGGTTTTGCAAGGCCGTACGAGCCTGCCTTACCGCATTTTTGACGGCAATGCCATCAGACGAACCGTGACTTTTTAAGACGAGTCCGCTCAACCCCAACAAAGGAGCCCCGCCGTGCTCTTTATAATCCAGTTTCCCCTTCAGCCCCCGAAGTTCAGGCATAATCAAGGCCGCTGCAAGCTTAGTCTTTAAAGATTTGGTGAACTGCTCTTTAAGGAGAGAAAATATCGCTCCGGCTGTTCCCTCTAGCGATTTTAGCATAATGTTTCCGGCGAATCCGTCACACACCAATACATCACAATTTCCGGTTAACACATCTCGGGATTCAACATTCCCCACAAAATTGACAGGTAACTGCTCGATAAGAGGATACGCCAACTTTGTTAGTTCATTGCCTTTTCCTGCTTCAGTCCCAACATTCAGCAGACCCACTCTTGGAGAAGCCAATCCGTGAACCTTCTGACGGTACAAGCTCCCCATCAGTGCATATTGGGCAAGATGTTCAGGCTTGGCATCCATATTGGCCCCCAAGTCCAGCGCCAGTATACCTTGATCATCAATCGTTGGTATCATCGGCGCGAGAGCCGGACGTTCAATGCCCTCCATTCTTCCAACCACTAACAATCCTGTAGTCATCAGAGCGCCTGTATTACCTGCGGATATCATGGCATCCGCTTCACCTTCTCTAACCATTCGACCCGCTACGACCATTGAGGCATCCTTTTTACGCCGCACTGCCTTTACAGGCTCGTCCTGCGCATCTATCGTTTCGGACGCATGGCGAATGGTGAGGTTCGTCGGCATCGCCCTGCCGTTCAAAACCGATTCAATCCGTTCCCGGTCACCAACCAGCGTAATGTCTGTATCCTTCCATTCCGCCGCCGCAGATAACGCGCCCTCTACTGTCGCCTCAGGAGCATTATCTCCCCCCATGGCATCAATGGCGATCCGCATGCTGACTTCCTCCTTCGCTATACTCTTCCTCCGTGGAGCGATAAATGACAAAGTTGCCTTGGAACACCATTTCTTCTCCTACGTAGGCAAACACTTCCACTTTGGCCTTTCCTTTTTGTTCTGGATTTGAGCGTACATATGCCTTGGCAATACATTTTTCACCCAAATGAACCGGACGAACAAAGCGAATATCCGCTGAAGCGGTCAATGCTATCTCATCGTTAATTACGGCAACGGCCAATGAATTGGCCTGCGCAAACACATAATGTCCTCGTGCAATGCCTGTGCGTGAAAAAGTATGTTCCTCTTTAATTTCAAAAATCGAAATACCACTTCGATCCAACTGGAGATCAACGATGTCCCCAATTACTTCATGTAAAGGCAAGGAACGAACCTGATCGTAGGAGCGCTCAGCCATCAGCTTTAGCCGCTCCCGCAATTCCGGGATCCCCAGTTCCATCCGGTCCAACCGAATGGTCTGAATGCTTACCTTCAGCTGTCTTGTCAATTCCTGATCCGTCACGAACGGATTATCATCAATTAATTGAGTCAGCCGTTGCTGTCTCTGTCTCTTCGGCAAACGTTCGATATCAGTGACGCCTCCTTTCCCTACAGTAAACTGCCGTTCAGCCGACAGTTCAGGTTACTTTACGTTCTAACGGCTAAACTTCAAGCCGGTTTGTCTTCTTGTATGTATAAAGGAACCTCTTAGGCCCTTCTTTCTTAGAACCTGGTACTAAAACAGTATATAGCATGCTGACGCAAAAAGAAAGCATGCTGATAAAAAAAGTAGCGCCTCACTGTAGTGAAGCGCTACTTTCTCTGCGAATATTCCAAAGAATCCGCTTATCGGACATTATTGAGAGATGATCTCTCTAGCTTTGTACGTTCCGCAAACTTTGCACACATGGTGAGCAAGTTTCAATTCGCCACATTCGGAGCATTTCACCATACCTGGTACTTCCAGTTTAAAGTGAGTACGACGTTTGTCGCGACGAGTTTTGGATGTTCTCCGTTGAGGTACTGCCATTATTCCCACCTCCTTAAACAGATCAACCCCGCATAACGGGTATGACTTCTTATCTCATTCAAGACCGAAAGAAAATGCCAGAAGACAATGATCTTACAGCCGGTGAATCAAGCATGCAACATCCACGTATCGGTTCAATAACTTCCCGGCACAAGCGGATGATGATTTTTTTCAGAATTGAACTCAATTCTCATTTAAAAAAATCCTTAAGCCCTGCCAGACGCGGATCAATCTTTTCCGTATCACCATCGTTACTGTCATCGGAGCCAAGGCTCCAGTCTTGTCCGGCCGCTGGCGCGATGCCCTGACAATCCTCACTGCATACAGGCGCAAACGGCACATGCAGTACAAACAGTTCTTCACAATACGGTGCAATGTCGAAGGAATCCTCCGTCACTGCGATAAAATCGCCATCTTCATCCTCATCTTCAACACTTGAAGATGAGGTTTGCTTAAACCGTTCACGGAATTCAATTTTCAAATCCTCGTGCATCGGGCTCAAACAGCGTGAGCAAAGCATGTCCAGACCTGCGGTCAACGTGCCTTCCACACTCATCGAGCCTTGGCCCAGACTAACGGCGACCAAGTCGGTCTCCAGCGGGGAAACGGCTGTAACATCAGCACGATCATCCACCAATTCACTCACATTAAGAGATTCACGGATAGGAAAGGGACCGTCACTTGTTGCTACTTTGCGAAAAAATAGTTGCATCACTATCACTCCAAACAAACAAAAATTATTATAACGACTGATCGAGTCGTTTGTCAACACCTTTCACTTTACACCACTTACAAATCCATCGGTTTTCCAATGGTTCGGTAAGATCTATGCGGATGAAAAAATGTGTTGTATTCATCATGTACCTGTGTGTATTCGTACCCCCGCCACTCTTCGTGTACAATAATGCGAGTATAAAGCTTTTTGCTCTAGGTCTCAATGGTCTTGTTGAAGTGCATGATGAAATACCAGATAGCTGCCCTGAAAACATGCATTCGCTGGTAGTAAACCACTCAAAATAGTTATCAAATAAGCTACTAAAGAAAGGAGCCGACATACAGTTTTGAAAACACTCGGTATCATTGTAGAGTATAATCCCCTGCATAACGGACATGTCCATCACTGGAAGGAGTCTCTTCGTATCACTGGTGCACAGCGCACGGTGGCTGTGATGAGTGGTCCCTTCCTTCAACGGGGCGAACCCGCGATTACAGACAAATGGTCGCGCACCGAAATGGCACTCGCCATGGGCGTAGACCTGGTTCTGGAGCTGCCTGTAGCCTATGCTGTCCAGCCCGCAGAATGGTTTGCCCGCGGCGCGGTGACCTTGCTGTGCGCGACAGGCATCGTCGATGCGCTCTGCTTCGGCAGCGAGAGCGGAGACATCGCCCCGCTGCACACGCTGGCTCGCGTGCTGGCGGCAGAGCCGGCCGAACTCAAGGCCGGCATCGCCCAGCGCCTGAGCAAGGGCGCGAGCTATCCCGCCGCCTACGCGGGAGCCGCAGCCGCGCTGGCGGCCGAAGGAGCGGACGGCGCTGCGCTCGCCGCTCTTATGCAACAGCCCAACAATACGCTGGGGCTGCATTACTTGATTGCGCTGGAACGACTGGGCAGCACGATCAAGCCCTTCACGGTAGCCCGCACGGGATCGGGCTATCACGAAGCCGTGGCTCCTGCGGACGGAGTCATCGCCAGCGCCACGGCCATCCGCCGTCTACTGCTGGACGGCGGGCCGGAGGCCGCATCGCCGTACGTACCTGCGGCGACCCTGGAGATTTTGCAGCGCGAGTGGCAAGAAGAACGCGCGCCGCTGCATTGGGAAGCGTTCTGCCAGCCACTGCTGAACGCCCTGATCACGCGCAGCCCGCAGCAGCTGGCGGAGCTGCACGAGGTCACCGAAGGACTGGAGCACCGTCTGCAGCAATCGCTGTACACGCTGCCCCAGCCCTCTGTGGAGGCTCTGTTTGCCGCTGTCAAGACAAAACGCTATACTCGTACGAAGCTTCAGCGAATGTGTACACATATTTTGCTGAATCATGCCAAAGCCGATATGACTCCCGCTGAGCTGGCGAAAGGTCCCGGCTATATCCGCGTGCTCGGCTTTAACAGGGCTGGACGCAAGCTGCTGGCGCAAATGAAAGACACAGCCGCCCTGCCAGTATGGGTCAAGCCGTCTGCCGGGTCACATGCCCATCTGGACTGGGATACTGCCGCCGTCGCCATACATGCAGCCGGGATGCCGCGTCCCGCCATCCGTCACATGTATGCTGATTACTTGCGGCCCCCCATTATGGTTTAATAGGCAGCTTTTCCATATAATTCAGCGCATCGCCAAGCTTGCGAACCGGGACAAGCTTCATCTGGGTTCCGATTTGCTCTGCTTTGGCTTTAGCCTCTTTATAATTATCCGCCGGGACGAAAAACAATTCCGCGCCCTGACGGTCAGCAGCGACAATTTTATACTTGGCACCACCAATCGCTCCAACCTGACCGTCCTTATCAATAGTACCCGTACCGGCTACACGATATCCCTTACTTAAGTCACCTGGTGTCAGCTGGTTATAGATTTCCATAGTAAACATCAAACCTGCTGAAGGACCACCGACATCCGTGGATGTAAAATGAATCGTTTTACGTCCATCCTTCGGCTCTACCTTCTGTACCGTGGCAATACTGACACCAAACCCGGAACGTTCTTTTCCCGTCTCACTGTCCGTGATGGTTGTTAATGGAGCTTGCACTGCCAGCAACTTTCCATCGCGCTTTAACTTCACTTTAGCCAGCGTTCCCGGTTTCTCATCCTCCAAGGCCTTCCGAATGGAATGATTATCAGTTACCCTCGTACCGTTCAACTCTAATATTTCATCTCCGGGCTCAAACACGCTGTTTGGTCCCGGAACCTTAAATACATACACATAATCCGGCACAATGCGATAGGGAACATGAGCACGGGTATAGGCAGCCTCCATCGCGGAAGATTGGGAATCCCCCATATACCATACCTGCTCTGCTGCATATTCATCTTCACTTCTGCCATGCAGACGATCCTCTTTGCGCTGAATCTCCGAGTTGCTGTCCAGCTTGGACATAGCTAGCATGATGACATTGGCATATCGCGCCGATACCGTCGTCATCATAAAACTCCCCCGTTCGCTGCTATCCCCTTCCTGTACTTTAACCATCGGTTTGATCTCGTTTGCCCCACCTGGTCCATAGATCAGATAAGGGGTTGGCATATAAACCAGCACATAGACCATTGCAGCCAGTATTAAGACATAACCGGTTGTAAAAAAGGCTCTTTTCCGGTTAATTTGCATCATTGCTTCTCCCCCTTGCAGCCTAACTTCTCCTATCTTACCCAAGTGCCTTTGCACCACCTGTTCTCAAGCCTTCCAAAAAAGCATACATTGTTTACGACAACGTGTACGAGCAACCTCTACCCAGACAATGAACGTGAATAAACGCTGGAGACAGCATCCGACTCTCCTTAGTATATTTATGAGAGGTGAACTCTTTGATGCAAAAGGAAGCCCGCCCTGCTCCTTATTGGACAACCTTGCTGCTTGGCCTCGGAGCCATTTTGCTTGTAGTGGCTATTGTCACCTCACCAGAAGAAGTATTTCAAGCCTCTACCCAGGGGCTTAAGTTATGGTGGAGCATTATTTTCCCGGCCATGCTGCCCTTTTTGATGCTATCTGAAATGCTCATCGCCTTTGGTCTGGTACATGGTCTAGGTGTTCTGCTGGAGCCGTTCATGCGATTTTGGTTTCGGCTGCCAGGACGAAGCGGCTGGGTGTTGGCACTCGGCCTAACTGCGGGATTCCCGGCTGCTGCGGAAGCGGTACGCCAATGGGCACAGCAGGAGGATATGACCCCGCTTCAGCTTCGACGTCTGACCGCTATCGCTCATTTCTGCAATCCGATTACGATCCTGCTCGTCATTGGCACAGGACTGCTGCACAATGCTGCTGTAGGCGGGCTGTTACTTGCCGTTCACTGGATTTCTGGGCTGCTGGCAGGCTGGATCACAGCCAGATTACCTGAATCGTCCAGAAAATCGAAAAAACGGGAAACGCCAGCTGCCATCCGGCGCGCTTCTGTTTCCCGCCCTACCACCTCCCTGATCCGATCCGCATGGGAAGCTACCCGCTCTGCCAAAGAACGGGACGGTCGCAGTTTTGGAAAACTGTTAGGCGAAACCGTATCCCATGCTGTACAGACGCTGATGGTGACAGGTGGATTCATTATTTTCTTTTCCGTACTGATTCGGCTGCTGACCCTATACTCAGGTCAAGGGACGCTTTCTATGGTGTGGCCTGCCTGGATGGAAATCCATCTGGGTTCCTATGAAATCAGCCGTCTGCCCAACGATCTCCGTACACAAGCAGCGCTGATCAGCGCTGTGTTGGGCTGGGGCGGCTTGTGCGGCTGGCTTCAAATTACCGCCGTCACCAGACCTTCCGACAAGGGCATCACCTTCACCTTATCACGAGTGCTCCATGGGATTATTGCTTTTGGACTGACCTTGGCGGCATGGACTCCGCTTAGCCACATTGTCAGTAATACAATTCCTGCTTACATCAGTCGCAGTTCTGTATCTTCTTTTTCGGAAAGTGTAAATGACTCTGGTGTACAATCTGTCATGGTCGGAGCCAGCAGTTTATTAACACAAATAGAAGGAACATCCATGTACCCCTGGCAACTGACCGTACTGTCCGTCGTACTTCTAAGTACGATTATACTTGCTCTGCTCGCCGTTTCCTTTATGACTTCATGGTGGAGCCACCGCGATTCGCGCTAACCTTGGCACGCAGTGCGTCTTCCACCTCTGGTGACACCAGATCTACGACCTTGCCATCAAAATGCGCAATTTCCTTCACCATACTGGAACTCAGATATGAATAAGCCGGATTGGTCATCATAAAGATCGTTTCCGCATCCGGGTTCAGCTTATGATTTGTAGAGGCCAATTGCAGCTCATATTCAAAATCGGTCACTGACCGGATTCCTCTGACAATAACCTGAGCCCCTTTTTGACGTACATAATTAGCTGTCAAATCACGAAAGCTGTCCACTTCAACGTTCGGAATATCGCGAGTTACCGTCCGCAGCAGCTCCATTCGCTCCTCAAGTGAAAACAGCGGATTTTTACTAATATTGTTAAGAACCGCGACAATCAGTAAATCAAACTGTCGGGCCGCTCTTTGAATAATATCCTGATGCCCCATCGTCACGGGATCAAAGGTTCCCGGATATACGGCAACACGTGGTTTGTGCTCAATCATGATGGTCCTCCCCGTCTGATTCGGTGATGCCGAATTTGCCCCCTTCGGCTTCTGTATGTTCTTCGGCGTCTGACAAAGCATCATCTGCAAAGTGATAAATGGATAACGCCGTTTCACCATAGACCGCTTTTCTAACCTGTTCAAACGGTCCGAAACTTATCGGATACTCATGTCCCGATTCATACTCCAGCACGATGATTGCACCTGAACGAAGCAAGTCCAACTCTGCCATGCGGCTCATCAATTCATCCCCGTGCTTGAGACGATAAGGCGGGTCCAGAAAAACAGCATCAAAAAGAGCTCCACGTTTTGCCAGCGCCTTGAGCGCTCGTCCGGCATCATTGCGGAACACTTCTGCCTTTCCTTCCAATCCAGTTTTTCGCAAATTTTCTTTAATGACATCAATGCTTTTGGATTCCATATCAATAAAAACTGCCTTGTCCATTCCCCGACTAAGCGCCTCTATCCCCAGGCCGCCACTGCCAGCAAACAAATCAAGCGCGACTCCTCCATCAAAATAAGGACCTATCATGCTAAATATCGCTTCCTTGACCTTATCCGTGGTCGGTCGCGTCCCGGTGCCGGGAACTGCCTTTAACGGCCTTCCTTTGGCACTACCCGATACCACTCTCACGCTGAAACTCACCTATTTTCTATATGTGTTCATAACCATATAAAGATTATGACGTTATCGTACCACATGCACCGCCGTTTGAAAAACTTAGTGATGAAGCAGGTATAAAAAACCATCTCCTGGGCATCCTTAGGATATCGGCATTCAACCAATGTCGTAGACAACCGCGGAGAAGACTTACGTTTCCCCATAAGCTCTTCGTCCGGTTTCTCCTCTCCCATTCGGGCGCTCTTTCGTAGAGCGCCTGTTTTTTTGCATAAAAAGAAGCTGCTTTAAAGCAGCTTTATGTATTATTTTTTCTAATCTGCATTTCGCTTATTTCAGCAGTTCTTCGGGTGTATCCCCTTGATAAACATACACATAACTTGCCACCGATACAGCAAATGTCGCAAACATAGACAACGATGTGGCTAACCCGTATACTACTTTTTTCATCATTCCACTCACCTCCTTCCCCGAATCAATGTTAGGCTTTGAAGCAAAAAAGCAACAGCCACTACAGAAGAACCAATAACAAAATTTGTACATACAAGCAAGGAGGATAACAATCGCAAGAGGGGATAAAACCGGACTGGAATGCGCGACTGCTTTTCAATTCTGGACGGGGCAAAGCATAAAACAAGAATGAGCGCGATTCCGTTAAACAGGTTTGTCAACCCAATATTTAAGGAAATGCAAGATATGTATGTAAAAGCTACAGAGGTCACCAACACACATGCCATACCCGTTTTCAAGTGAATACCACCAGATACTTGGCGCAGCAAAGCAAAAGCAACGAGAATCGTTGCAGCTTCTACCATCCGCCCCGTGAAGAATGAGGCGAATAGTGTCAACAAGATGATCATAGACGCATTCAGAATGAGAGCGAGTGCGTATTTAAGCACTGGGACGGAGGCCGGATGATCAGGCACAATACGTTTAATCTGGTTAGCAAGTTTGAAGGCCATCGTTTCAATCATCTCGGTATTCCTTTCCGACTGCATAGTAGATAAAAAATCCCGATACCAGTGCAAAAAATATCATACTCAACCATACCTCGCTATAGTAAAGCACAATAGAGGTTGAAATGAGAGACAGAATTATCAAGGTAATAACAATGCCATATTCCTCTTTGAACTTAAGCTTTTTGAAATTTGGGGAAAAGCCGATCTCTTTTCGATACAATATAAATGAAATAAATAGTCCTGTTGCTGCGCTAACCACTTGTAACAGATAACCCTTCAAGGACCCGTTCTGCAGCTCAGAAACCGGCAGGTTACCGAACATAGCCTTCAGGAGTACCGATTGAATAACGGCATATGCAAAATAACCGGTAACTGTCATAATACCTGACCAAACAATCGGGATCTTCACCACCGTAGCAAGTAAAAAAATAAAAAGCAGCATATTAATGACAGGTACCAAATATGAAAGTGAAAATTCCTCTCGGAGCAAATAACTTTGCAGGTTCATAATCAGGTTTACAAAAATAGCCTGCCATAGATAGGGAGTCATTCTAACTTTAAAGATACTTAAAATCAGGGCAAAAACAGCTACTCCTTCCAGTGTAGAGAAAAATAAAAAGCCGAGTGGCTCCAAAAGCATACGTGCATCTCCTTTACAATTCCAACAAACCTCATCGGTGTATTCAAAAACTTGGATGTACATCGAATATAAAGGGCTGGGAGCTACTTTTCAAGGGGTCTTTTCAATAATTTCGTAGATTTATTCAAGCACTTCAACCAAATGTTATCTGATGCTGCTTCAAGTTGCAACTAGGCAACACTTTCTTTGACCGAATCTTCCTGCTTGCGTACAGATTTTATACGTGATATAAGCTTTTTCCCCAATCGGATGCCGGGCTGTTCTATCCATATGTAGGTAAACCAGGAAAGTCCAGCGGTGATTAGCAACGTCATGATGAACATAAGTGTGAGGCTGACCAAAGGAGCAAACGGTAATTTAATCTGTATGATTAGCCCCAGGACCAGCATATGCGTCAAATACATGCTATAGCTGAGGCGGCCGATCCATGACCACACCTGATTAAGCAGCCACATCGGCTGCCAATGATACAAAGCATACGCTCCCAGCAGCAACCCGACACCTAAGAGATAATCCGCCATACCTCCAAAAAACGCAAACAGCACAGTACCAAGCAGCAAGCCACCACTGAGCGCGTCTACACTTTTCCAATGACGCTCGTCTTTCCAAATGAAAAACAACAATATACCCAGTCCAAAGACAGGCAACTGATTCGGAAACCATAAATACAAATAGTGCCCCCATAAAGAGTGATCACTAATTAGTGGATATTGAGCAAACACCGTATTTAGCCCAAAGCTTGTCACAAGCACCATCACGACAAACCAAGTCGCATGGCGAACCGATCGAATCAACTTAAATAAGAGGGGGATAAACAGATAAAACATGCATTCCACCGCAATGGACCATTCCACACCAATAATGCTGTTGATCCAATACGGATTGAGACCGTTCAAAAACAGAACATGGGCTGCAATATTAGTGGCAGTAACCCCCTCCTGATCCCCAAGCCAAAATCGTGGACCCGTCCCATTCACAGCTAAATAGATTCCTAGCATCACGTAATACAAGGGTGCAATCCGAAAAAAACGACGTAACAGGTAGGCCGCCATTCCTTCTCTCTTGTCACTCGAACGCCTGCTCAGGGATAAAAACAGCGTAAAAGCGCTGGCCATATAAAATAAAGCGACTCCTTTGGCTCCTATGCTCAAGCCTTTTTGCAACCAACCGTTTAATCCGTCCACATGCTGACTGACATGCACAAGTAACACTCCCATAATCGCCAGCGCCCTTAGCGTATCTACAAATTGCAACTTATCTTGTTCTATCTTCCCCTTGTCTTCGGGCATCGTATCCCTCCATAACAAATTCAAATGATACATTTTGTATCTATAATACACAAAATGTATCACCCAAGTAAATATCCCCATTATGTAAAAAAACACCCTCTGACCGCACCAAGATGCGGTCAAAAAGTGTTGATTTTATCATGCTATAATCAGCTGTTACCTATTTGTTTAAATGAAAAGGTACGGTCGTTACGATGACATCTTTGTAGTTAATCAAATAGGCTCTCATCAGCAAACTGGTCTGATTATGCAGTATATTTTCCCACCAGTGTTTAGTGATAAATTGTGGAATGAGAACTGTAATATGATCCTCGTCTGCTTTTTTCCACTCTACTGTATCAATGAACTTGCGGAGCGGATTAATGATACTGCGATAACGGGATCTCAGCACTACTAAACGTATACCTACATCCCACTCTTCCCACTTCTGTTCCATTTTTTGAATCGCTTCATCGTCCACACCTACATATACAGCAACCACATTGTCCGACAGGGTTTTGGCATAGCTGATGGTATTCATGACGACTCGTGTAATGCCTGCCACCGGAATAATAATCGTGTTGCCTTTGACCATAGGTTTGTCCTTTGTGATATCAATGCGCAGCTGTTCAGCCGTATTTTTGTAATGCTTATTAATCTTCATAAAGAAATATAATACCAAAGGCAGGAAGATAAAGACTACCCATACCTGGCTAAACTTAGTAAAGATAAAGATAAGCGTAATTGACAGCGTGGTTAGCATCCCGACCGTATTAATAGCCAATTTGACGACCCAGCCAGCTGGTTTGAGCCGAATCCACCGAATCATCATACCAAGCTGTGACAGGGTAAACGGAATAAATACCCCTACGGCATAAAGCGGAATGAGGTTTTCTGTGTTGCCACCAAAAACGATGACCAGCAATGCCGAGAAGATACTCAGAAACAGGATGCCGTTAGAATAGCCGAGTCGATCTCCACGAACCATGAACATATGCGGCATGTATTTGTCTTTCGCGAGCATAAAAGCCAGCAACGGAAAGGCCGAATAAGCTGTGTTGGCCGCCAAAAACAAGATAAGTGCTGTCACGCCTTGAATGATGTAATACATCACACCGCGCCCAAAAGTAGCATTCGCAATTTGCGAAATCACTGTTTCTTGCGGATTAGGACGAACACCGTACCAATAAGCCAGCAAACTAATTCCGATAAACATACAGCCGAGAATCAAGCCCATCATCATCAATGTAGTTGCCGCATTTTTGGCAGCAGGCTTGCGGAAGTTCGGAATGGCATTTGAGACAGCTTCTACACCGGTTAGCGCCGAACAGCCCGAGCTAAATGCTTTCAGTAAGAGAAACAGACTGACGTTGGATACCGTAGCTCCAAATTGCGGCGCCGCCGCATGGGCTCCTCCTGCCAGATAGTGAATGATACCACTAATAATCAGAACAAAAATGGCAACAACAAATAAGTAAATCGGTATAGCCAGCACCGAGGCAGATTCCGTCACCCCGCGCAAGTTCATTATAGTCAAAAAGATAATCATCACTAAAGCAATTGCGATTCGATGATCATGTAACGATGGGAACGCCGATGTAATGGCATCTGTACCTGCCGATGAGCTAACAGCTACCGTTAGAATATAATCGACCAGCAGAGAGCCGCCTGCAATCAGACTCGGACTCTTTCCTAAATTGTCCTGTGCAACAATGTAGGCTCCCCCACCACCAGGATAGGAAAAAATGGTCTGTCTATACGACAGGATCAGAATGATAAGCAAACCCAATACCGCAATGGATATAGGGATGGAATACCATAGGGCAGCAAAGCCCGCTGTAATTAAAACCAGCAGAATCTGCTCCGTTCCGTAAGCTACAGAGGACAATGCATCTGAGGACAGAATGGCCAGTGCCTTGAGCTTATTCAGTTTCTCATCTTCAAGGGCCGTCGATTTTCGCGGACGACCGATTAATAACCTTTTGACTTTACTTAGCATTTCGTTGACTCCTTCTTTGGATGAGGGTTTTGCAAAAGAACTATGAATCGTATATTTATTATGTCACCTGCACATCAGATTGATGAAACAAATGAACTATTATTTTATACTCCCTCATCCAGAAAAAAACAATAAGGAATGCTCCCTAAAAAGAGCATTCCCGAGTAAGAAAGAGTATTTCGATAAAATACCCTTATGTATACAGTATTTTGAACCTTTCCGGCGTAATTCCTTCCGCCCGGCGGAAAGTTGCCACAAAATGACTGACATCCCGGAAGCCTACGCGCTCCGAAATCTCCTTTACCGTTAATTGCGGATACTCTGTCATCATTTCCTTAGCCTTCCGCAACCGAATTACAATCAGATAAGCATACGAAGTCACACCGAACGCTTGCTTAAACAATGTATTTAAATGACGAGCGCTGACATTCATCATAACAGCCATATCCCTTAAACCCACATCTGGGCTGGCATAATTTTGCTCCATAAAGGTCAGTACAGGGGTTAAACGTTCCACATTATGAGATAAGGAAGGCATCGAGCTATGTTGTCCATGTTTACGCAGCAGAGTCAGAAAACGGTACATATTGGCCGAAGCATCTAATCCAGACAAATCACGTTCACTAACCATGGAGTGTAGCATGTTTTCCCCAAAGCTGTGCAGCTCGCTATCCGGGTCCCAATGGTATCCTCGCGTATGCTTCAATCCGAGTGCAGTCAATACAGCCGCGGCGATGGGTCCGTCAAATGTGATGTATAACGTTCGCCATACCTTGGTCGCCCGTCTGTATGCATGGGCTTCACCAGGCAGTAGCAGAACCCCGGACTGCTCACCCAAACGGAAGGTTCCCCCTTTATATGTAAACATCCCCTCACCTGACACCGTCTGAATCCAGTGAAAGCAAGGATAGCCCTCTGGACGGGAAACATCCTCCTGTCTGCTATTAAATCCGATACTTTCAATAAAAAGGGGTAACGAGTGCTCACGAGTAGTCAGGAAAAATCGCAAATGATGGGGAGTCAAAATCATAATAAGCACCTCCGGCGTATGCGGTATCTATTTCTCATGTAGATCCATATTGTTATATACATGTTCATTTTATTATATTTAAAAGCATTTATTTGTATTATAAGATAGGATTATTCTTATATACAGAGGTGATTGGCATGATAAGCAGCAAACTTCCTAAAGTATTTTACGGTGGGGATTACAATCCTGAGCAATGGGATGAGGCCACGCATCAGGAGGATTTACGGATGTTCAGACAGGCAGGAATTGATATCGCCACACTCAACGTTTTCTCATGGGCTAAAATTCAGCCTGACGAAATCACATATCATTTTGAGTGGCTGGATCAGTTGATTGATAATCTTTATGAAAGCGATATCTTCGTTTGTCTAGCTACTAGTACGGCAGCGCATCCTGCTTGGATGGCTACCCGTTATCCCGACATTCTTCGGGTCGATGCTGACGGGCGTAAGCGAAAATTCGGAGGACGACATAACTCTTGTCCGAACAGTCCAACCTATCGAAAATACGCAGAGCAGATGGCTGACCGACTTGCAGAGCGATACAAAGACCATCCCGCAATCCTCGTGTGGCACGTATCCAATGAGTATGGCGGGGATTGCTATTGTGACAATTGTGCCGCAGCGTTCCGGGTATGGCTCAAACAAAAATACGGATCACTAGAAGAGCTAAACCGGGTGTGGAATACTTCCTTCTGGGGTCACACCTTCTATGATTGGGATGAAATTGTACCTCCAAATAATCTGAGTGAGCATTGGGGAGAAAATCACTCCACATTTCAGGGCATATCCCTTGATTATGCGCGCTTCAATTCAGACAGTATGCTGGATTGCTACCTGCTGGAATATAACGCGATTAAAAAACATATTCCCGATGCCGTGGTAACAACCAATCTGATGGGCTTTTTTAAGCAGCTGGATTATTTTAAGTGGGCTAAGCACATGGATATAGTATCTTGGGACAGCTATCCCGGGGCTAATACCCCGATAAGCTATACGGCAATGGCGCACGACCTGATGCGCGGCTTGAAGGATGGGCAGCCCTTTATGCTGATGGAGCAAACACCGAGCCAACAGAATTGGCAGGCGTATAATTCACTTAAACGACCTGGCGTTATGCGTTTATGGAGTTATCAGGCTGTAGCACATGGCGCGGATACGGTCATGTTTTTCCAGCTTCGCCGCTCGATCGGTGCTTGCGAGAAATTCCACGGGGCCGTAATTGAGCATGCCGGGCATGAGAACACACGTGTATTTCGCGAGGTGGCACAGCTTGGCAATGAGCTCGGCGCTTTAGGCAACACGCTGCTTGACGCGACTGTTCATGCCAAAGTAGCTATTTTGTTTGATTGGGACAATTGGTGGGCTTTGGAAAAATCAAGTGGCCCTTCTGTCGCCTTGAAATACTTGGATCAGGTGCATAAGTATTATGCTACCCTCTTTCGGCGTAACGTACAGGTAGACCTGATTTCTGTGGATACAGATTTCCAAAAATATGATCTCATTATCGCGCCTGTACTCTACATGGTCAAGCCGGGTACTGCCGAGAAGCTGGAACAATTCACAGAGCGTGGCGGCACCTTCTTAACGACCTTTTTCAGTGGCATTGTAAATGAAAACGATCTGGTCACAACCGGAGGATATCCTGGTAAACTGCGTAATTTACTCGGGATCTGGGTGGAGGAAATTGATGCGCTTCTGCCTGAATCACACAACCGCATTATATTGAAAGAAAAAGTGGGCGTATTAGAAGGTGAATATAAGTGTGGGTTGCTCTGCGACTTGCTGCATAGCGAAGGAGCCGAGGCGCTGGCGGAATACGGCGATGATTTCTATCAGGGCATGCCAGTGCTGACACGCAATCGCTTTGGTCAAGGTGAAGCGTGGTATGTCGCTACTGATCCTGAGGAACCTTTCCTTGATGGTCTGCTGGGCTACATTTGTGAGCAAAAAGGGATTTCATCCCTGCTGCGTGCTCCTGCGGGCATAGAAGTCACTATGCGGTCCAAAGATGGAAAGTCTTATCTATTTGTTCTGAACCATAATGCCCAGACACAGCAATATCATCTGGATGACCAAAAAGGAAAAGAGCTGATCAGCGGAAAATTCCTGGAAGGAGATATTTCTATTGAAGGCTATGGCTTTCAAGTGCTGGAGCTATCATAATCAATTCAATCTGACTTATACCACTCACTTTACTGCATAAAGGTAATTTAGTACCAAAGGAGTTAATCATGAAACGACTGCTATGGATCGGCAGCTTGTCTTATTTTTTAATTGGTCTAGCACATGTGGTTGTAGGCTCCCTACTGCCCGTGTTGCTAGAGCATTACGGTAGAACCTATACGGATGGCGGAAGCCTGATTTTTGCTCAATTTTCCGGATTTCTGGCTGGAGTCCTACTGTCACCGTGGCTTGCCCGGACGTTCGGCAAACGCCGAAGTCTGGTATTTGCTCTACTCCTGCTGTGTGCGGCTGAAGTGCTGTATTCACTTCTGCCGCCCTGGGGCTGGCTATATGCCGTCGGGGCAGTAGCCGGATTTGGCTTTGGGATGGTAGAAGCACTCATTGGTACTATTGTTATTGGAGGTATTACTCAAGGAACGGGCGCGGCTATGAGCCGTCTGGAAGTCTTTTTCGGGATCGGCGCCTTGGCTATGCCCGCTATCGCTAGCCAATTCATTGCTCTAGGTTGGTGGCGACTGGCATTTCCCATCATCTCCTTGTTTGCAGCCGTAGCCACTATAGCTTGGCTGCGTGGGTCCTTCGGCACACTGGACGCTCTATTGGACGAACAGGAACACCGAGGTGACTACCATAAGCGTGCCACTAATTCACCGGAGTCACCTACCGTAAAGGCTTCTAAAAGCAGCCCTATAGGCAATTGGAAGCTCCTTGCATTATTTATCGTTTTTTTCTTTATCTACGTAGGAACAGAGATGAGTCTGGCCAATTTCCTGCCCTCCATGTTCATTGAGCGACTCGGTCTCACACAAGCCGAAGCAGCACTCAGCGTCACCTGCTTTTGGTTGGCAATGGCCTTTGGACGGTTGTTCACAGGCTACATTGCCGATCGATACGGCTACGGTGTCTTTGTCGCTCTGAGCTCACTGGCAGCGACTCTGCTGCTGTGTGTGTTCCCGTTGATCCAAGGCACTGCTGGTGCCTTTGTCCTTATCGTACTGCTGGGACTCGGCATGTCCGGCATCTTTTCCATCGCTCTTGTTTTTGCCAGCAAAATGATGCCAGGTACAGAAGAATCGACCACGAGCCTGCTTATCGGTGCAGGCGGAGTCGGAGGGGCCCTGCTGCCCTTATGGCTTGGAAACAGTATGGATCGTGGAGGGGCAGTTGCTTCAGCTTGGTTACTAGCGGGATTTGCTTGTATCCTGTGCCTGCTTGGCGGTATCCTATACGCCCTATATGTACGCAAAAAGCGGCTTCAAACCGCTTCATCATGATATTAGCCTACTACTGGCACCCCAAATGTATCCTTAGATGACAACCAAGGATACATTTGGAGGTGTTTTTTACATACTAGACGAATGTACCTTGTACAGAAGCCTGTTTTTAGTCAAAATAGATCGTTTCCTATGAAACACAGGACAGATATCCATGCCTCCTCTAGATGAATGGAGTACTATACAACAAACCATATGGAGGTGTTTGTATTGGGTCGTCCTGAATTGAACCGAAAAAAAGGCCGTAAAAAAGATGTTTTTGTCCGTGCCTGGTTTGATAAGCTAGAAAAAAAGTTTGAGGAAATGCCCCCCAAAAAAAGAGGCCGCTCGAAACGGAAATCGTTTGGTAAAGACATCATTGTCAAAAAGCAAGTTGTACGTGTGAATATTAATCAAGATGCTGAAGGGAATTCCAGAACCACAGGTGATATAGCGCAGTTCGGTTACATTTATAATGTGAGGCCCCAACTCGTTTCGATTGAAGGGGAGGTTATTTTCGATACGAACGGCATACTTACACCTGGGATTGCTCACCTTCCAGGGACTACACAAATTGCTGTAGCCGATGCAGGGAAGTATGAAGTCCACTTTTCGGTGTCGGGTATAGAACCTAACCAATTCGCCATCTTTATTAATGGCGTACTGGCTGAGGGAACCGTGTACGGCTCAGGAGCTGGGACACAGCAGAACACAGGGCAAGCCATTCTCGCCCTGGCATGCGGTGATGTCCTTACTCTGCGTAACCATAGTTCTACTGCTGCTGTTACCCTGCAAACACAGGCAGAAGGAACCCAAGCCAGCATAAATGCCTCTGTCCTCATTAGAAAATTGGGATAGGCTTAAGCTCCTACAAAGCCCCAGTATACTAAAAAAGGGTTTATCCATCACATGAGGATAAACCCTGAATACTTTTAAAAGGCGATAATGATTCCTTTGTCATTGGCATACATTGAACTAATTCCCCTGGTGGACACAATATGAATATCCTTAAATTGATAGCGGTTCTTTAAGGTATTCATTAACTTTTGCGCCAGTCCGAGATTATTACAATGAGTAATAACGATGCTTTCTCCTTCGGTACTCCGACCACTTTTTTCAATGGTATCTGCCAACTTTTCAATGATTTGATTCTGTCCACGGGCTTGAGTAAATAATGCGATGTTTCCGTCACCGTCTGAACCTAAAATAGGCCTGATATGCAAGAATGAGAGTATCTTTCCGGTGATTTTATTCATTCGTCCGTTCTTGACCAAATTATCCAGATTCTCTAACACAAAATAGGTTTTCATCTTGCTGATAAAGCTCTCCAAAGAAGAGATAATCTCGCTTTTATGATATCCTTCGTCAATCAGCTTGCGTAATTTTAGAGCTAACAAGAGTTGTCCAGCCGATGCGCTTTTCGAATCGAATACATGAACATCTGCCCCTTCTTCTTCCGCCATATCCTTTGCGACCAATGCACTGGAATACGAGCTGGACAGGTTGCTGGATAATGTAATGGCAAAAGAAGTATGCGCGCCTTGAAAGGCTTCCTTATATAGCATAGGTGACGGTGAAGCGGAACCAATCTTGGTTGTACAGGCCTTCATTTCTTCCATAAACTGAGGCAAGTCCAATGTATCATCATCTATGAAGCATTTTTCACCCAATGTCATGTTTAATGGAATCGTAGTTACTTGCATCTTTTCTTTAAGCTCTGTCGTTAAGTCGCAGCAACTATCTGCTATGATTTTATATCTCACCCAGTACACCCTCACATTATGTTATTTTTCACTAGAATCCGCATTCATCATATTCAAAGAAAGCTCAATTGACCACATCAGGCATTTCTATTTCTATTGCCACATCGCCTTTTTCCTTATTCCCGTAAGCGCTGCCGTAATTCATGTTCTGGATACATGCAGATGATCTCGGAGTAAGGGGAAATTAATTCCATTATCTCGACGTTAAACTAAATATGGATACTATGTACTATAAAGAATTGCCAACAATAATAACAATGAAATATTTGTGAATTATTATCCTTCCCCCTTCACCTATAGACATCTCTCAGGCCGAGAACAAAAAATTCTTTAATCTCATTCATTGACTCGTTACAATAAATAGTATATTCCAGTATTTGCGATAAAATAAACCATGCTAATCTCTGTGATAGTGAAGGAGTCTTCAAACTATGCTTAAGCTAATCCCCAAAAAAAGCTTCATTATATGTATTGTTATCCTGATCGCTTTAATGGCATATTTCACAAAAGATCTAAGGACGGAGATGTCGGTAAAATCAACGGATCTATCGGAATTGTCAATAAACAATATTCCACTAAGCAAGAATATTGCGGAGATTGATTTGACTGCTTATAAAAAGAACCCCGATTTTAACGATAAACACACAAAAGATGCCGATCACAGGTATTTTGAAAATTTCTTGATTGTCTATAGTTCTAGTGGAGAGATTATGAAACTGCAAACCTTGTCCGAGAGCGAATTTTCCAGCATCAGTGGCCACAAACTTCAGAAACTTGAGGATGTGAAAAATAAATTGGGCAACCATTTCGTGGATCAAAGCTACGACTCTGCCCAAAGCCTAAACGCCATAGTATATTATGACAAAATAAATCGTACGAAGGCTAGTTTTGTATATCCCCATAATAACAAGCAGGATCAGATCGTTGTCTGGACTATATTGGAAAAGTATTAGCATTTGTAAGAAAAGGCCAACCCGTAATTGCTGGTTGACCATATCGTTTAAAGAATGTCCTACGCTTCTGAACGAATATAAACTAACTTTACAGCACCGTTTTAACCGTGTCTTGTACTTGTTTCAACAATCCTTTGTAACCATCTTCATCGAGGTAGCCGATACTTCCAAGCAGCAAGTGACCGACTGATTCAATTCCAACAAAATCAAAAATACCCGTATCTGATGTGAGCTTCAATCCTGCGGTCATACCAATTTCATCGTAGATCGCGTTGGGCGTACCATGTGTATTCACGATAAACCCTTTTTTACCTGTAAGCAGCTTATTAATCCCTTCTGCACCAGCCGTATATGCAAAGCCATATGCAAATACACGATCAACGTAACCTTTCAGGATCGCAGGAAGACCTGTCCACCAAATGGGTGAAATAAACGTAATCGTATCAGACTGCGAGATATATTCCTGCTCTACTTTGATATCAGCCGGCGTTTGTCCAGCTCTCATCGCAGCCGTATCCTCAGGTTTTAATACCGGTTGAAAATCAAGAGCGTACAGATCGCGTACAACGACTTCGTCACCTTTTTCCTTCAAGGTAGTTACAACCGTTTCCAGTATCGCGTGGTTAAAGCTTTCAGCTTTAGAGTGAGCATAGATGATAAGATGTTTCATTTTTATGACCTCCAGATATTTTATTTATTTTGGCATTTGTATAGGTATCTATGCATTTATTCAAAAAAAAATTTAAAACCTGTTTTTTACATGCTCCAACAGATATTCCAGTTGTTTTTTTTCCTCGTCTTTGAGACCACCATAGATGGTTTCTTTTAATTTATTAGAGATCGCCTCAAATATAGGTTCCAGCTCTTTTCCCTTTTCTGTAAGATAGATCAGAGTAACTCGGCTATCCTCCCTTTCTTTTTTCCTTTCCACATACCCCAATTTTACTAGCTTGTCGATTAAAACAGTGACTGTGGGCTGCTGACGAGCAATTTTTTGCGTCAATTCCTTAATCGAAAGTCCATCCGTTTGATACAGGAACATCAGTATTCCACCATGGGTAGGTACGATTCCTTCAACTCCATAGGATTCGAGCTCAGATACAATTAATTTATTGATCGAGTCCCTAATAGTTCCTACAAGTGCAGCTGCATTATTTTTTAACATACAAGTATTATTACATAGACATCTATATATATCAAGTATTTAGTCAGTCTGATCTGATTTTAACGTATGAAATGCTTCAAAGAACTAGATTTTAGTCTGTTATAATAAAGTTAAAAATAGTTAGGAGCTTGTTAAATGGAACAAATATTGAAGAAAATCCAATACTTGAGTACCCAAGAAAAGAAGACATTAGAGCAGATGGTTCTTAAACTATCCGAAGAAGTAGGAGAAACCTCTCAAGCCATGCTGTCTTATATGAATGCAAACGGAAGCGAATATAAGCAATTGAATATTTCCGATGTCAAAGAGGAATGTGCAGACGTGATTCTGGTCGCCCTTTCTTTATTTTATAAGCTAAGCAACAACGAGGGGGAGCTTCAGGAGTTCTTAAGTAAAAAAGTGGACAAATGGGAATCTGTAATGACTTAGGCCAAAAGGAAGGCCACCATTAACCGCGCTACGTTCTATAGGGTTGTCTTTAGAAGGGCCGTTCCCGGTATTCTTGATCAGTTCCTGGGACAGCCCTTAAAGTATATAACAAAATAATAGCAGTATGATTTATAGAATTTTCTTAAACATTTCGATAACTTGTTCTTTGCTAGGTATGAACGGATTGCCCGGAGCGCAAGCATCCTTCATGGAGTTTTCGGCAAGCAAATCTAAATCCACCTCGTTTACACCTAGTTCAGAAAGTTTGGCAGGAATCCCTACTTCCTTCGACAGGTCTTTGATTCTTTGAATTACATAGTCTGCGCATTCTTTATCCGTTTTTCCCTTATCTTCAAAACCGATCACCTTAGCAATGGCACGAAACTTCTCTGGTACATGCTTGGCATTCTCCTCCTCCACAATCGGCAGCAGCATGGCATTGCAAACCCCATGAGGCAAATCGTATACGCCGCCTAGCTGATGGGCCATAGCATGGACGTAACCCAAGCCGGCATTATTAAATGCAAGTCCTCCCAAGAAAATAGCGAAAACCATTTGTTCACGTGCTTCTATATCATGACCGTCGCTCACCGTGCGGGCCAAATTGTTAAAAATAAGTTCTACTGCTGCCAACGCGGTCGCATTTGTAACAGGGTAGGAGCCTGGAGTAACCAAAGCTTCAATGGCATGGGTCAAAGCATCTAGTCCTGTAGCTGCCGTTAATGCGGCGGGTTTGTCTACCATCAGTTCAGGATCGTTGACTGAAATCGTAGCTACGCTATTCTTGTCAACCATAACCATTTTGACTTTGCGCTCTTCGTCCGTAATGACATAATTGATTGTAATTTCTGCGGATGTTCCTGCCGTTGTATTAATAGCGACAATCGGCAGCGATTTATGCTTGGATTGATGAACGCCCTCATACTCAGTTATATGTCCCCCGTTGGTAGCAATAATGCCGATTCCCTTGGCCGTATCCTGTGGGGATCCTCCGCCAATGGAAATTAAGAAGTCACAGCCGTTTTCTTGTAGAAATTGGACGCCATCATGTACATTTTTACAGGTCGGGTTGGGCTTGACCTCATCATATACCGCATAGTCCATGCCTATATCATCCAGCAAGGATGTGACCTTGCCGGCAATTCCACTCTTCATCAGAAACTTATCCGTCACGACCAGTGCTTTGTTTAAATGTAGTTCTTTTATATAGGGTTCAACTTCATGCAAACAGCCTTTTCCCATCAGATTGATAGATGGTACAAAAAATACATGTGCGCTCATAAAAATCTGCCTCCTAAGGATTCACTTTTGATCCCTCGCTAAATACAGAATTACTCTAAAGTGAAACATTTCACAATTGTAATTCTATCTTTATTTTATTTTGATGTCAATATAAAAACACAGATATTGCTTTGTTTTATTTTTGTTTGTTTTGTTTTTTTGAATCAGTCCAATAATTGGTACACAACTAATCGGAGACAGTATCGTACAACTTAGAGGAACACATTAACAACGAGGTGATGACAGCATGAGAATCAACAAGAAAGTATGGCTGGCTCTGCTGGCAGTACTACTGCTTCAAGCAACCCCATCTTATGCCAAGCCGGCACCGCTAACTCCAGTAACAACCGTTTATGTGGATGACCGCCCGCTTGAGCTTACTGCTCAACCGCTACTGCTAAACGGGACAACGCTCGTTCCCATGCGGCAGTTGTTTGAAGCGCAAGGAGCTGTGCTTTCCTGGAACGGATCCAGCAAAACCGTAACAGCAACCAAAAACGACACGACGCTGACCTATCGCATTGGAGAAGTCACTTCCACCCTCAACGGTAAAACGCTATCCCTGAACGTTCCCGGACAGATTGTTGAGGGCAACACAATGATTCCACTGCGTTTTGTGAGTGAAGCACTTGGGAGCACAGTGAAGTGGGACGACCTAACCCGTACGATTCGGATTGCCTCCGCTGATGATTTTTTCACAACGGTTCTTTCCGGAGTCAACCTGCGTAGCAAACCGGATTCATCAGAAACTTCCCCTTCCCTGCGGCTTATTCCAACCGGTGAAAAGGTTCATGTCATCCGCGAGGTCAATGCCCTCTGGCTGGAAGTACGCACTAAAAACAACCTGACCGGGTACATATCGGCAAAACCAAAATACAGTGACTATACCAGCACTTCCCTAGCAGAACGGCAGGGAGATGAACTGATCGCCTACGGGCAGAAATTCCTTGGTGCCCCTTATGAATTCGGCGCTGCAACCGGACAGACATCGACCTTTGATTGTTCCTCTTTTGTCGGGGAAGTGTTCCGGCATACGCTCTCTGTCGACCTCCCCCGTGTCTCTTACGATCAGGCCAAAGAAGGCCAAGAGATCGGGCTGAACGAGCTGCGCAAAGGTGACCTGCTGTTCTTCAGTGCGCGGGGGCTGGAGATCGGCCATGTGGCGATCTATGCAGGGAACAACAAATTGCTGCACACTTTCTCCAAAGAACGCGGCGTTCATTTTGACACGTTTGACGGTAAATGGAAGAAACGTTTCGTAACAGCTCGCAGGGTGTTTTAGGACAAGCAGATACCCCATAACCGTAGGCTGCTCCATTACCACATTCATTATCTTCTGATTGCCTTTTGCCGGACGCCTCCCTTGCGGTTTGCGTTCAGGCGGCAAAAGGATTCATTCGTTCCCATTGTTCAACACGTAATTCGATACTCTTCTTTAACGTTTTCTTTCAAAATCTTGAATCTTTCCCATCAGATCTGCTTAAATAGGTTTAATAGATTTTTCAGAAAACACGAATATGTACGCTAATTATAGACAGGAGGAATCATTATGCAATTTGAGACAGATCGGCTCATCATTCGTGATATTTGCAGATCCGATTGGGGAAGTATACATACCTACACGTCATTGCCTCAAGTTACTAGGCACACAGCATGGGGACCCAATACAGAAGAAGATACAAAGGAGTATATAGAACAAGTTTTAGTCTCACAGCTGGAAAAGCCACGACAAGACTACGAACTAGCCGTATGTCTGAAAGACACTGGAATTCTGATCGGCGGTGTTGGTATTCATGTCAAAGATACTAATGCAGAAATGGG
This sequence comes from Paenibacillus sp. BT-177, assembly GCF_025846815.2. Taxonomy (NCBI): domain Bacteria; kingdom Bacillati; phylum Bacillota; class Bacilli; order Caryophanales; family Paenibacillaceae; genus Paenibacillus; species Paenibacillus sp. BT-177. The sequence goes on from NZ_JAOYTP010000004.1 coordinate 333,153, forward strand.
TTATATTTTAAACCCAGATTATCAAGGTAAGGGTTATGCAACAGAAGCGGCACGAGCCCTGCTAGGATTTGGATTTAGCACACTTGATGTCCATCGTATTTATGCAACATGTCGTCCGGAAAATAAAGCTTCTGAGAAGGTTATGCAACAGATCGGAATGCAACGTGAAGGTATAATGCGAGAACATTGGTACTACAAAGGCGAGTTTCATGATTCATATTTGTACTCTATTCTTGCTGAGGAATATTACAGGACATAATTTTTATTTTAGGAGGGAACAACATGGAAGTTTTTGCAGAATATTTAGCGCATATTGATAACCCACAACATCGGGTCCGAACGGAAGAGGTTTTGGCTTGGGTAACCAAGAATTTCCCAAATTTATTGCCAAAAATTGCGTGGAATCAGCCTATGTTTACGGATCACGGCACATTTATTATTGGCTTTAGCGTAGCCAAACATCATTTAGCCGTTGCCCCTGAAAAGGCAGGGATTAATCATTTTTCTGAGTTAATTGTACAGGCTGGCTATAATCACACCAAGCAGTTGGTACGTATCCAGTGGGATAGTCCAGTTGATTTCTCATTACTTGAGAAAATAATCGAGTTTAATATTTTGGATAAGGCCGACTGTTCAACCTTTTGGCGGGAATGCTGAGACTTCTCATGCTCCTCTTTTTCCCCATCGATATATCAAAAGCATGTACAAGTTCCCCACCAATTCTGAAAGCTATCATCCTTCGAAATCTCATCATGCTAATGCCCCTTAAAGTAACCTATGCTATAATGTGGAAAGTATGGATAGTTACATATACAGGAGGATTGGAGCAGAATGATTGGGAAATTTTTAATTTTCTCTCTACTATGGAGTTTGCTCGGTAATCCATTTTTGGCATTGCTCGTACTCCTAATTGTGATCTATATATTGGATCGCAGCTTTGTCGGTGTATTGCCCAGCATCAGCAAACCGTGGAAAAGAAGACGCAATGCAGCACGATTGCGTCAGCAAATTGTGTTAAACACCAACGATGTGGCTGCCAAGTTTGATTTGGCACGGATTTGGATCGAAAGCAAGAAATACTCGCAGGCTTTGGAGCTACTATTGGAAATTCAATCCCGATATGAAGATTCAGCAGATTATTGGAACGCGCGGGGTACGGCTGAGGTACACATAACCCACCTGGAGGATGGAGAACAGCATTTACTCAAGGCACTGGACATTAACCCGCGGGTGCAATACGGTGAACCCTATTTACATTTAGCCGCAGCTTTCAAGGAAAGAGACGTAAATAAGTCACTACACTATCTACAGCATTTTCAGCAGATTCAGTCTTCTTCCAGCGAGGGCTATTATCTGACAGGCCTGATGTACCGTATGCTGGGACGCAAGGATGAAGCCATCACTGCATTTAACCAGTCTATTGCTGTCTATCGTTCTCTGCCCAAATACCGCAAACGAAGTGAGCGCAAGTGGGCTGCACGCAGTCTATTCCGTAAAATAATCAGCTAAATCACACGCTAAAACGCAAAAAAGAGGTTCAAGATGAACAGTTAATCTGCCATGATGAACCTCTTTCTTTATTATACTTTTTTCCGATCCAAAGCATCCTCTCACGGTCATCGTAACGGCGCATAACCAAGTCGATTCAGCTCTTCCGCAATCACGCGATAACCACGGCTGTTCGGATGTATCCGGTCCAGCGAAAGCAGTGCCCGTTCATTGCCTTCGAATATGGGATAAATGTTCGCTACCCGATAATTCGGTCCGCCCAATGTATAGAGAAACGAGTTGTATTGGCGCACATATACTCCCGCCTCCCTTACTCCTGGAAAAGGATTATATAACCCCACCATTCGGATGATAAATGGCTCACGCTGACCGGACTTTATTTGATACAGGGCATGTACAATTTGGCGTACATGTTCTTTGGTATGATTCAGCGCTTGCGGAATGGAAGAACCCGACGCGCCTGGGCTTCCAGCAAGTGTACTGATATATGGACGCAGATCATTCCCGCCGATCGTCACCGTTATGAGTTCAGCCCGGCTGATTGCCGACCGAAAAAGCGGATTGTTGCGGACCATGGACAGCAGCTCCTGCGATGTCAATCCGTTGATTCCCAGATTCTCGTAACTGACTGGCGTACGGAGATGTCTTTCCGCCATTCGCCGATAGACAGGTACAAAGCCGCCACTCAGCAACGTCCCTGCACCGGTCGTTAAAGAATCTCCAATCGCTGTGTAGTGATACGCCAATGAAACCCACCTCCCTCCGACATAACATATATTATGTAGAAAAAAGGAAGTGGGACACGGAGATTCGCTTATTCTTCGTCTATTTCATATATACAATGGAATTGCCCACCATCTGGCAAATCCTCCGATCCATATACGGCAAAACCCACGTTGCGGAAGAAATCTGCCCCCTCCGCATCTGTGTCCACCATAAGTCGCTTCGGGCTACGCTCCTTAATAAGCGTAAGCAACATCCCTCTGCCGTAGCCTCTATGACGATTTTCAGGTAATACAGCCAGATGATGGAGCACGATCGTTCCATCCTCCCGCTCCTCAAAACCGACAACACCTACAATAAGTCCTTCATCTTCCACACCGAACAACTTCCATTCATCCGAGGCTTGATAAGCACGCAAAGCCGCCTCTCCGCGTTCAGGATGATCAAGCACAGCGTAGGTAAGGAGCTCCATCACCTCCTCACGATCTGAATCTGGTTTTATATTTTTAAACATCGTTAGTCGTCTCTCCTTATAATCTGAAATGAGGTTATACTTTAGTTTTCCACAATAAGCAACGGCCAATTATCTAGCCACTGTTTTTCAAATACACGCTGACGAAAAGCCGTAGTGTGACGGAACAGGGGGCTTTGGCGTACCCGCATATCCAGCAGATCTTCCAACCCATGCGGACAAATAACCTCCATTTGATCCTTGGCATTCAATCGAATGGCTACAGCTGTTGCCGTCTCTGGCCAGCGGCTCATCGCATCCTCTATCGAGGAATACGGAGCCTCCCCATTGCGAATATGCATCCGAGCTTGATTTTTGACAGACCAGTTGCGTCCTGCCTGTTTACGATTCAAGGACTGCTCCAGAAACTCATCTCGTTCCTCTAGCGTATTTTTAGGGTCAAAATAAATAACATCGATATCGTTTAGAGGTGTAGCCGTTGTATAGCCATGAAGCTTGTCCCAAACCCGGTTTCGTACATAGCCCGCGGCTATACAGCCTTGCGGAAGCTTCAGCTCTCGCACATAGCGCAAGTCTTCCAAGACCTGTGGATCATTCATATATTGTATAATTCGTAGCACATCTTCTTCCGACTTCATCCTGTACTCAGCTCCCTTTTTTATGATGATAGTTGCTGCACAGACTCTCCACCTTGAGCCGCGAACCGGGCTGTACGCTGCGCCAAACGGCGGCGTGCGACCAGCAGGAACGGAATACCGATCACAACCGACAGTGCAACCGGAACAAACACGGCAAGCGGTGCTGTTTGACCATAGATATCCAGCAACCAGCCACCAAATAAAGGAGCCAGTACACTACCCAAATTATTAAAGCCGATCGTACCGAAGTAGGTCCCTTTATATTGAGCATCAGCAATTTGATCAATCAGTACGTCCAGCATCGTGAACAATAATACTTCGCCTACTGTAAACAACACCATATCCAGTATAAACATCCAGCCTGAGTTTAGCATACCGCACAGCAGCAAGCTGACTGCAATACATATATTCCCTGCTATTAAGGAATTCACTGGAGAAAAGCGGCTTGCCAGTCGTACCAGTGGATACTGAAAAGCCAATACGCAAACCGCGTTGACCGTTAGCATGTATGTAAACCACCGGGTACCTTCCTCGAAGGACAACGATAAAAATTGAGGCATTGTCGAATTGGAATGAGCATAGCCCATTACGCAGAATACGGTTCCCAACAAAATCGGCATAAATACGGGATCTCTGCTGGCTGTTCGGAACGCCTCGCCCATCCGCAGCGGAGCCTCTCCTGCGGTTGTGCCTACATGCAGATCCGCTGCATACCGAGTAAATTGGATCAACAGCAGCACCCCGTACAGAGCATACACACCAGCGGCTACCATAAACGGCGTACCTGTAGATGCCGATCCCAACATCAAACCAAGCAGCGGTCCTGCCACCACACCAACATTAATCGCCGCATATCTCATGTTATAGACGAGCAATCTTTTCTCCTTGGGGGTTACATCTGATAATAGCGCCCGCGAAGTTGGCTCGAACAAGGATCTGCATAGTCCGTTCAGAGCATTAATGACAAAAAAAGCCCAAGCCGCTTCTGCCAACGCAAAAGCGACGAATACAAGCGCCCAACTCGCGATGGATACCAGCATCACCTTACGCCGTCCGATCCGATCTGAAATATATCCACCGTAAAAGCTGGCAAAAATGCCGACCAGCGAGCTGACCGATACGATCACCCCCGTATGAAAGGGGGAGACCCCCAGACGGGTGGTCAGATAAATAGACAAAAATGGGATGCTCATCGAGGTCGCCATCCGACCAAAAATCGTACCCGCTATAATTGTCCAGGCCAGCGGGTGAATGGAACGCAGCTGTTCTTTCATATATATATCTTAGGTCCTCCTTCTAGGTACAAGTCTAACAAGGGGGAATCAGTCTAGACTGGTGAATATAACGTTCCAGCTCTAAGCACGTTGCCTGATAGACAGACTGGAGCGCAGACAACTTCACTTGCGTATTCTCAAGTCGGTTCTCCCGTGCAAGCTGTTCAATATCAGACAGCAACTTGGACAAACGCCCGACCCCTAGACTCACGCTGCCTGATTTCAACTCATGAGCAGCCTCTACTACTTTTGTGGCTTCGCCCGCAGCAACCAATTCTTTTAACTTGTTGATTTTGGCAGGTGTATCACTAGTATACATTTCAACCAATGACTCGAGTAATCCCGTGCTACCATCCTCATCCAGCAACATAATTTCCCGAATAACATCCTCATCCAAAATAGGCTCGGATTCCGGAACGGGTAGCCATTTGACGAGCTTTTCTGAGAGATTTTCAATCGTCACCGGTTTCGTCAAGTAATCGTTCACTCCAACCTCCCGCCCACGAGCCTGGTCTTCCTCGGACACATTTCCGGTCAAAGAAATGATCGTTACGGGCGGCTGTTGGTTTTCTACTTCCCACTGGCGGATCGCTTTCGTCGCATCGTGACCATTTAGCAGAGGCATATGGTGATCCATTAGAATGCAGGCGTAGGATCGTTCGGAGGCCGCTCTTACTGCGGCTTGCCCATCCTCGGCAAAGTCAATATGCTGGAATCCCAGGTGGTTAAGCTGTAATTGCACCACTTGACGATTCACCCGATTATCCTCAGCCACCAAAATAGCTTGAGAAAGACTATGCTCACGAAGCAATTCGCTACGTGCCGTCAATTTACCATTTTCATGTTTCTCTATTTTATCTGCCTGTCCTGATGCCTTCCTGAAGGGAATTTCAAACCAGAATGTGGAGCCTTGGCCTTCTTCGCTGACGACCCCAATCTCTCCTTGCATAAGTTTCACAAACGAGCTGCATATCCATAGTCCCAGTCCCGTTCCTCCATATTGAGAGGCGCCGCCCTCACCAGCTTGCACATAAGGCTGAAACAGCTTGTCCTGATCCTCCGGTGAAATCCCGATGCCCGAATCCTGTACTTCAAAACGAACACGTTGGGAATCTTTTGTTTCCTCAACCAATTTTGTCCGAACAACAAGGTTCCCTTCGCTTGTAAATTTATTCGCATTGTTCAACAGATTAAGCAAGATCTGCATGATCCTTGCCGAATCTCCTTCGAGATGCTCTGCCACGCCAGGATCAGTCTCTATACTCAACTGGTTGCCCATCTGATAAATTTGTGGCTCCAACAACTGGGCAACATGGCTCATAATCGCTTGGACTCTGACATTTCCGATCTCCAATTCCATCTGTCCTGCTTCTACTTTGGATATATCGAGCAGATTATTAATCATGTTTAGCAGCAGAGAGGCCGACTCACGTATCACACCGATGGCCTGCCGCTGATCTGGAGACAGTTTGGATGAAGCTAACAGTTCGATCATCCCCAGAATTCCGTTCATTGGCGTTCTAAATTCATGACTAACCACGGCGAGAAAAGTGCTCTTCAGGTCATTAGCCCGTATCGCTTCTTCCTTTGTCCGCTTTAATTCCGCATTGCTTTTGGCAAGCTGACGCTGCAGATTGACCAACTCGTTATTCATTGCTGAAAATTCATTCAGCAGCTTTTCTTCCTCAGCTTTGCTTTTCAGAACCTCATCCGTTAATTGTTCGACCGTTCTCCGCAGGACAGCCATTTCTGCTGTCGGTTCCTTCATATTAAAAGGCCCCCTTTACAAAATGACTTACGGGTTGCCAACACTAACATTATCTCTTGAGCGAAAGTATGTCCTCTGCTACCTCCAGCGCTTCCTCCGCACCTGGTGCATATCCATCCGCCCCAACTTCCTGCCATAAGTGTGAATCAAGATTAAAGGGCAAGCCACCGACCATAATTTTCACATGACTAGTAGTTGTATTTTGACGGATAACAGTAATCAACTTTTTCACCAGATGGACATGGTAAGCCATGGTAGCTGAGATAGCTACCACATCTGCGTTGTAACTTACAATGGCCTGAAGCAGGCTCCGATCAGGTACATTAGCACCTAAATAGTACGTATCCCAACCATCCATTTCGAATATATCAGCCAGCATACGCAGACCTATTTCATGCTGCTCGCTGCCTACGCATGCTCCTACAAGGCTGCGTCCCTTATTTCCAGTACCTATCCATCTGGGATACAGGCTGGAAATAATAAACTGAGTCGCAGCAGTACAAAAATGTTCTTGGCCAACCGTAATTTTGCCTTCATGCCACAGACGACCTATTTCATATTGCGAAATTTGAAAAATATATTTATAAGTATGTTGAATAGACGTACCTTCATCAAGCAAATGAACGATCCAATCCAAAGCCTGTCTGCGATTACCTAAAAGTAAATATTCCAAATATTGAGCCACATCTGCAGCATAGGGATTATCATCTGTAATAAAAGAGGCGTACTCCTCCTTCTTCCCAATTTGCTGTATCCCCAATTCCAGATGCATCAGCACCGTCGTTTTATCCGTGTGATGAAAGTGCTCTACCAACGTCTCCCGAATTAATTGAAAATTGATGATCAAATCTTCTTGGGTTATGCCGAAACCTTCTAGAAGTCTCTTTAACCAGGAAACATAATACGTAAATAAAATAGGACTGTTCACGATTACACTTTCTGCTAAATAGTTCAAACTATATATGGAGTCCTGTTTTGTCTTTATTTTACCGTTGTCCCCAAAGCGCTCCAAAAGATCCGGCTGTAATTCGTATTGTTTATGGGTAACTAGTTCAGCCAAGCCTCCTGCTTGCATTAATAGCGACTCACCTGCGGTATATTGCTGTATACTCATGTACAGCTCCTTCCCCGACAAGGTATTTGTATATGAAACAGGTTCTAGGGATGACCTCAGATCGAGACTATTAGACAATTATACCTGATTTGCGTACCTACTGCTCCAAAATTAGACAAAAAAATAAAATACCGAAAAGTCGGTATTTTATCTCAAAGCCGAATTAACCAGAATATGCAACACTTATGATCCGTTACTCTTCTGTCCCTCAGCTGTTAGTCCAAGCTTTTTTAGCAGATGAATAGCCTGCTCCTTCTCTTCGACGGATAAGCCATCCACAGTCTCCATAATAACACGATGATGCTGCGGAAATATTTGCTCAAAAAAATGACGTCCATCGTCAGTCAATTCTGCATAAATTACACGCCGATCATCTTGTGACGCACGGCGAGTAAGCAGGTTTTTTTTCTGGAGTTTATCCACCACATACGTAATATTTCCACTGGAGATCAGTACCTTTTCTCCAATTTTCTGCAAAGGCTGCGGTCCGCGATAATACAGCAGGTCGAGCACACCAAATTCAGTTGTATTTAATCCATGACTATGAATGTCCCGATTCGTGCGTGACGTGACCGAATTATAGGCACGTGCCAGAACAACGAACAAATTAAGCGCTAAGTCCTGATCATCTGGTTTTACAGACATATTAACAGCCTCCGTTACTCATATCTTTATTCCAAGATATCTTAATTGCGTACTTTTGTCAAGTTTAAGCGCTTCCCTTCCTGCTCTTACGCTCTGTTATTGTAGGAATTACCATCTATTATGCGAAAATTGCCGTTCATTATGTAGAAAAAGCCTGCCCTCGACCAGTCATTAAACACTGATATCGAGAGCAGGGCGATTATGATTCAATTCTTAATTTCTTACGTAAAAATACATAGGCAACACGTCCGTATAATACTCCAAGCACATTCAGTATGATGTCATCCACATCCATCGTACCTGCGCCCAGCAGCATTTGGTTTACTTCGAGAATGACCAATGCGGCCACCACCACTAACAGCAGCCTGCCTACCTTGCGCATAGACACCCAAATGATCGGCAAAAGAACACCAAAGGGAATGAACATACCAATATTCCCAAGCAAATTAACACCCCATACCCGAAAAGGGGACGAATGCATTGCCCGCCAGTATCGGCCAATCGTATCCAATGGAACCATATTATATGAATACGGAGGTCCTGGCCGTAATGTACGACCAAAACCGAGAAACATCCAATATAATAGAAGCCCTGTATATAATATCAATAACACGAATGCCACATTATAAAACAGACGGTTACCAGACATTATTTATTCCGTATGTCAATTTGTCCATTAGCTCGTGCGATAATGACTTGGTCCGCCATGTTAATGAACAGTCCATTATCGACTACACCCGGAATTTGATTTAAGCGAATTACCAGCTCCTGCGGGTTCTCGATCGTACCATAGCGACAATCGGCAATATAATTACCGTTATCCGTAAGGAAGCGCTCGTCGTCTTTCATACGCCATTCCGCTTTACAACCCGTCTGCCGCAGAGCCTCCAACGTCCATTCACTAGCAAAAGGCACCACCTCGACCGGCAAAGGGAATGCGCCCAGTACCTTCACATCCTTGGACTCATCCACAATAATGATTAATCGGTCGGTATTGCTTTCCACAATTTTCTCTCTCAGCAGAGCACCGCCTCCACCTTTCACCAATACCAGTTGCTCATTCACCTCATCTGCACCATCAATGGTAACGTCAAGCCTTCCAATTTGATCAAACGGAATGATGGGAATTCCCAGCTCCCTAGCCTGATCCTCCGAGGCTTGGGATGTAGCTACAGCCTGTATATGTAAACCTTGTGCCACACGCTCTCCGATTTTTTGAATAGCCCAATAGGCTGTCGAGCCTGTACCAAGTCCTACTTTCATGCCATCCTGAATCGCCTCAACTGCTTTTTCGGCCGCTTTTTGCTTCAAATTCATTATCATCTCTCCCGCTATATAGGCTAATGTTGATCAACATCTATTTTATATGAGAACGCTTTATAAAGACAGAGACAGCTTTTTACCATAACAAAGACTATTTTCATCGTGTTCATACTCCCCAAATCGTTCAATAGGTTCGTACCCTTGCTTGGTATAGAAGGCAATTGCCTCAGGTTGAGCCGCTCCGGTCTCTAGTTTAATCCTTACAACTCCCCGCTTTCTGGCTTCCTCTTCCAGAAAAGATAATAGGCTGACCGCAATTCCTTGTCTGCGATAAGAGGAATCGACATAAAATCTTTTAAGTTCCATCTCTTCCGCATCTATAGGCCTAAGCCCTCCGCAAGCAACCGGTTTTTCATCCACATACACAACAGCGAAAACCATACTTTTAACTTTTGGATTGGAAAAATCGACCAAGTAAATTTGATCAGCAGGATACCTTTCCAGCAAGTCTTCATCCAGCCTATGAATCAAATGATGCAGATCCGCGTGATTGCTCTCAACCTTTAAAATCGTAAGCTTGGACACTTTTCTCTTCCCTCTTCTCTATGCATAGATACATGGGCTCATTTCGCAAACAATTCCCGAAAACCGCGATAAATCAAGCATTTGCGGCTTCAAATATGAAAAATGTCCCAAATTGATAAGTGCATTTGACTCTATTATAAAGTATGATGGTTTCTGTTGAATAGTTGCTTATGGACTGAAATGAACTTGAATTTCAAGCGTGAGTATAAATTGGAAAATACTGAAATACACACAACGTTTACCTATTAAAAATTAATTTTTTATTGTGTTAGGTATTCATTTCAAGAGCTTTTCGTACGACATATATATAGGGATATCTTACTTGTCCTAAAAAGACTTAAGACCTATTATAAAAAAATCAAGGGTCAATTATCTCTATTTATTGTGTTTGTAAGGGGGACTTGATTATCTCATTCGATAAGCGGTTCAACACCATATACAAAAATACTACCAGGGAGTGGAACATTTTGAAAAAGTGGAGTAGCTTATCATTCTTCACCAAAAACTTATTATTATCCTTCTTCAATATCGTACTGATCGGGCTAGTCCTTATTGTATCTAGCTATTTGATCCAACGTACGATTTTGATTGACCAGTTGCATGGGCAAGTGGAAAAAATCACATTGAAGTGGGCACAAGGCATTAATTCCGATGAAGTATCCCAAGCAGTTCAAGAAAAAAATTATGATGGACCCATTCAAACCAAGCTCCGTACCTATCTTGATAACATCATGGCGACGAACCCGAATATCTCTCACGCCTATATTTTCGGAACAGAGCTGGAAAATGGTAATCAGACATCCATTATTGCCATGCCAAAAGATCTGAGAGAATCATTTGAAAAAGAAAAGATGGGTGTCGGCGCTATGTACGAGCAACCCAATGTTGTGGCTGTAGGGGTAACTAGCATGCTGGACTCCGGCAAACCTACATTCACCAGTTTCTACGATGACTCTTTTGGTACTTGGACGACTTTGATGACGCCGATTAAAGATCCTAGTGGCAAAATCTTTGCTTATTTTGCGGTCGATGCTGATGCTGGGGCTGTACCGGCTGGATTGACTAAGCTGCTCATTAGCGGCGCTACCATTTTGGTGATATTCCTACTGATCTGCCTGGCGCTTCAATATTGGGTAGTAAAACGCACACTGTCTCCGATTAAGCAACTGATGTACGGTATCAGTGAAGTAAGCAGAGGAAACCTGGATGTTCAAATTCATACTGGCCAGGATGATTTGGGACTCGTGAATCAGAACTTTAACGATATGGTAAGCCATATTAACAGCATAATGACCAAAGTGAAGCAGACTACTGATGAAGTCAATGAATCTGCGAAAGAATTACTCGCAATCTGCGAGCAAAACGGAATCAATTCCAACATCATCAACCAAAATATCAATGAAATTACGGATAATATCCGTTCACAGGAAAAAGCGACAGGCGATAGTGCACGAGCTATGGCTGAAATGGCATCAGTTATCCAAAATATTGCTACTAGTTCTTCCAATGTGGCCGAAGAAGCCAATTCGGTAGAGAAGCGTTCGAATGAAGGTAACGAGATTGTAGATAAGGTATCATCCCAAATGCATTTGATTACCGATTCAGTAACGAATACTTCCCGTATCATCAAGTTGCTGGACAGCCGTTCACAGGAAATTGGCAATATCATTAGCACCATTTCAGGTATTTCTAGCCAAACGAACCTGCTCGCCCTGAACGCTTCTATAGAAGCTGCGCGTGTCGGTGAAGAAGGTAAAGGCTTTGCCGTTGTGGCCAATGAAGTACGCAAGCTGGCAGAACAATCTGCGGAGGCAACTAAACAAATTACTTCTTTGATTGAAGAAATTCAAAGTGAAATCGGACAAGCTGTGAATTCGATGGAGCAAGGGAACGTTGAAGTTCAAAACGGTATTGTCGTTGCTGGACAAGCAGGCGAATTGTTCAATGATATTCTTCAAGCAACTAAAAATCTAGCATGGCAAATCCAAGAAGTATCCAGTGCTACGGAGCAAATATCTGCGGGGACACAGGAAATGACCGCGACAGCAGACGATCTTTCCTCCACCGTAACCAAAACAGCCAATAACAGTGTTCACATTATGCAAACGGTAGAGGAACAAAAAGCTTCTTTGGATTCTATCATCGAGTCATCCCATAAGCTGACTTCCATGTCTGAAGAGCTTCAAGAAATTACATCTTATTTCAAAATTGCAGACACAAACCGTACCAAATCATAATATCCATTTATCGATTTCAATGTATATTTCATAAGTAAGTCGTTCGGTAATGCCTCCCTCCTGTTCATCCATTTGAAGGGATCGGAGGCATTTACTAAATTTACAACTTATATTGAAACACCAAACATTCAGGAGGTTAGCGTAATGGCTTCATTACTACAAAACAGCACACAGACAGCTCCATCCCCATTCCTAGTTCCCTTGGATTTTGCACGTATACAGCGCAAGTATACATCCTCTACTTATCAAGTAGAGTTAGGAACATCCATCTCGGACCAACTGAATCAACAAAAAGTTGCGGAAGACAAACAGGCGGTGCTCTTATCAGCGTATACTGCATGGTTATATCGTCTATCCGCAGAGGAAGAAGTTTCTTTCTCTACTTTTATGCCTCAATCCGGTCTGCTTACAGCATCGTTGACAGTTGAAAAGGAAACGACTTTTCATGAACTGGCAAGCTTATTTCAGGAGATGCTCCGTGAGCCTCATGCATTCCTGGCAGAACCGCAAGCCGATACTTCATTTTCAACAACACTACCTACAGACAGCGGTGTAGAATCCCGTATTATGGACTGGGCTGTCAGTGAGAGCAATGGCACTTATCAAATACAGATTCGATATGATCAATCACTCTTGCTGGAAACAACGGTGGTCCGCTACGCTGAATACTTTGTAACCCTTCTGCGTGGTGCACTCAACAACAGCCATGCACTTGTGAATTCCATTGACATATTATCGGACGCAGATCGAGCTGCTCACGAAGCTTTAAATAATACAGTCGTAAAATATCCTGAGCATCAGACGATTCACGGAATGTTTGAAGAAGCGGCTTCCCAATACCCTAATCGTCCAGCTATTGCTTCCCATACTGGTGAGTATACGTACCGTGAATTGAACGAGCGTGCTAACCAAGTTGCACGTGTTTTGTTATCTAAAGGTCTCACCAAAGGTGAATTCGTGACCATCTTCATGGAACGAAGCTTGGAGACCGTTATTTCCCTGCTCGGCATACTGAAAGCCGGAGGGGTCTACGTTCCTGTTGATCCCGCTCACCCCGCTGAACGGAGTAGCTACATTGTCGAGGACACGCGTTCCCCATTTGTTTTAACAACTTCCGCACTCACCCAACAAGCGGCTGAACTATGCGGGTCAATTGAAACCGTAAAAGAAATATTAGCTATTGACGGACCACTGGCAGGTTATGCAGCAAGCAATCCAAACGTTGATGTAAGTCCAGATGATCTAGCTTATGTCATCTATACCTCCGGTTCTACAGGCAAACCAAAAGGTGCCCTGATCGCTCACCGCGGTGTCGTTAACCTAGGAGCTGTCGTACAACGCGATTGTGACATTACGCCTCAGGATGTATTGACCCAATTCGCCACCTATAGCTTCGATGCTTCTGTGTGGGATACGATTGGAGCCTTGTTTTACGGTGCAAAATTGTACTTGCTGTCTTCCGAAGAGCGCGTATCTGTTGAAGAATTCGCTGAAGCCATCGAACGTACGGGCACAACGATTATTACTATTTTGCCAACCGTATTCTTTAATCAGCTATCTACGTACCTGTCAGACGAAGGTTATCGTAAACTCGCAAAAGTTCGGATTGTTACTGTAGCAGGCGAAGCGCTGTATGGCTCACAAGTTCGGGCGTTCCAAAGCAAATTCGGTACAGATACCGACATCGTAAACGTATACGGACCTACCGAATGTACCGTAGCGACGACGACCCATCGAGTCCGTGGTGCCGTACCTGAGCATGTCGTTAATATCCCGATCGGTAAGCCGATTTACAATTACAAAGTGTACATCGTTAACGACGATAACAAGCTCTGCCCTGTCAATATTCCGGGCGAAGTATGCATTGCTACGCCTGCGTTGGCGCATGGCTATCTCCACCAGCCGGAGCGTACAGCCCAATCGTTCGTGGACAATCCATTTGTCCCGGGTGAGAAAATGTACCGTTCGGGGGATATCGCCAAGCTACTGCCAGACGGTACGATTGAATACGTAAGCCGGAAGGATTCGCAGCTCAAAATTCGGGGGAACCGGATTGAAATAGGAGAAATTGAAGACCATTTCTCCAAACATCCAGGTGTTCAGGACGTAGCTGTCGTTGCCGTCAAGGATCACACAGATCAGAATATGTTAGTTGGCTATTTCACCACTTCGGACGGACAGACCATTCCACAGGACGTTATTCAGTCTTATATTGGAGGCAAGCTGCCTTCCTATTTTGTACCGACCCATGTTGTTCATCTGGAAGCCATGCCTATTTCACCAACTGGCAAGATCGATCGTAAAAAGTTGGCCCTGCGGCCACTTCCTGAAGTGTCTGATGTTACGTCCAGCGGGGAACCTCTCCGCGAAGGAACTGAAACACTGATTGCCGAAGCTTGGACACAAGTGCTTGGTAAAAATAACATTGGCGCGACCGACGATTTCTTCCTGATCGGAGGCGATTCGCTTCGTGTCATTCATGTGCTGGCTATTCTGAAGCCGCGTTATGGCGCGCTGCGTATTGGAGACTTCTTCCGCTACAAAACTGTTCGTGAGCTTGCTGAATATGTAGAGCAATTAGGTACAGAACAAGCTCCTCAGCGCAAGTCACTCGCGATTTCTCAGGAAAAAACAGATTTGAATGAACATCCTATTGAGTTGCCTGGCACTTCAGATTTAGCTAAAATCCGCGACTTGCGCGTGATTTTGTTGACCGGAGCCACGGGATATCTGGGTTCACACATTCTGTATGACCTGCTCCACCGGACAGAAGCCAAAGTATACGCAATGGTACGCCCTTCTCAGGACGGTCCATCTGGCTTTGAGCGTATTCAATCCGTATTGACAGGATATTTTGGTCAAGATATCTCCAGCTTGATGGAAGGACGGGTGAAGGCTGTCTATGGGGATCTAGAGCAAGCTGATCTTGGTCTCTCTTCTGTCGACCGCCATATGCTAGAGCACCACATCGACGGTATCATTCACAGCGCCGCTGACGTTCGCCATTTTGGTGATTCGGCAACCTTCGATCGCACGAATGTGACCGGAACATTGGAACTGCTAAAAATCGCTCAAGCTAAACCAGGAGTCTCCTTCCATCACGTTTCCACTATGGGAATACCAGAGGATCTTGCAAACGAAGGAAAATGGGAATCGACATTAGAACTCTCTGCCTTCCCAGATGAACTGCACGTGGACAACCTGTACACGAACAGTAAACTTGCGGCAGAGAAGCTATTATTCCAAGCAGCTCAAGCAGGTACGCCTGTCTCGATCTACCGTGCCGGTAATTTGACCGCCCATTCGGCCAACGGACGCTTCCAGCGTAATATCGACAGCAATGCCTATTATCGTATGATGAAAGCGATGCTGCTGCTGGGCAAAGCTCCACAAGCCGATTGGCATACAGACTTTACACCGATTGATTACGCCAGCCGTGCTATTGTAGAACTGTCCGTCAAGCAAAAAAGTGCGAACCGCATTTTCCACATCTGTAATCCGAACCCACTGCCATATGATGAACTGATCGCTATGGTAAACCAGCTCGGTTACGCAGTAGAAACCCTGCCTTTTGACGATTACAGCGCTTGGCTGCTGAATCCGTCTTCTGGCATTCAGGAAGATGCACTTCACCTTGCTATGGGGCAACTCGAAGGTGATGGCGCCAAGGATTCGGCCTACCGTTACGGCTGCTCTGTAACCACAGCTCTGCTAGAACAAGCTGGCGTCCAGTGTCCGGTGACCGACCTGGAGTTTATTCGCAATATGATCGAGCATGCTGTCGAGATCGGTTACTTCCCGGCCTCATCTTCGGTATCTGCACAAGCAACACAGAGGTAACAAAGTTGTGATATTTCCCCCGCGTGTTTTCGGTATGATAGACTAGATTTTGCTAGTTTCATATTTAGTATAAACCTCTATACTTTCAGAATTTTTTGCATGCGGGGGATGTCATTCAATGAAACACACTTTTTTAAAAAGAACATTGCTAATCATAAGCTTGGTAGCTATTCTAGGGATTTTGGTGTATGAAGCACGTACTATTTATCACACACCTGTAGTCAAAGGAACTCATCGTACACGCACTGCTAATGCAGATCGACTGGTACGCCATTTATTTTCACTGACGCCTACACCAGATAGGGTATATTACCAAAACAAAGTCATTGTCCTGATGTATCATGAAGTGACCAAGACTCCACCTGATCCCGGTGCTCTCAAGCTTAGTAATTTAACGAAACAGTTGGACGAAATGAAAGCAAATGGCTTTCATTGGATCACCATGAAAGAGTATACAGATTTTATTTTACATAAAGGCAAAGTTCCCGATAATGCGGTCCTTATGACATTTGACGACGGATATGAATCCTTTTATACGGACACTTTTCCCGTATTGAAGAAATATCATGTTCCGGCCACCAATTTTCTCATTACATCCACAATCAGCAATCCTAAACATATCGGTATACCCAAGCTGACATGGGATCAAATTCATCAGATGCATGCAGAGGGCATTGATTTTTACAATCATACCAATGACCAGCATGCTTATGGATACTCCAACACAAAGCGCACCAAGCAAAAACCGCTTCTGATGGGTCCGGTGTATTCGAAAAAGCTGGGGCGAATGGAAACCGAGGAGGAGTTCAAACAGCGGGTCTATACCGATTTGGACATGGCTGATAAAAAGCTGTTCAAACATCTACACAATGATCAGAATGTACTGGCCTTCCCTTATGGTGGGTATACCAAGGAGACATTGGAAATTTGCCGCTCCTTAGGAATTGACGTTACGTTCACGGTGAAACGAGGAATTAACTCGCCAGGGCAAACGAACGGCTATCGCGTCAATGCAGGTGGAATACACAATATTCCCGAAGTATTGGTACAATATATGAAAGAAGGGGCTCCCCTTCGCCCACTTCCTTTTGCCCAAGGTCCGAATGAGGCATCTTGAACACCATAGTTTATTTAAGAATAAAAAGAACCTTTACAATCATTTTATGTCAGGATTGTAAAGGTTCTTTTGTTGTATGATTTCGAGTTTAGGGCCAGATGCGAATTAGCGCAATCACGGCTAGATGTGCCGGATAAAAGCTGCGCCACAACCAACGCGGTACCCGACGATAAAATCCGCTCTCCCCAGTGGCAAAACATACAATCAGAATGCTGGACAGCAGACTAAAGTGCTGAATATTCGCATGGTGTACCATATCATACACAACATTCAAAACAAAATGGGTAGCAATCATCATATATGAACGGGTGTATCGATAAATGAGAACAAGCAGCAGACCATAAGCTCCGTAATCCATCTGGCTGAGCTCCATAAATAGCGCTGTGAGGACGTACAGACCCGTTACAGCCACCCAATGCTTCATGCGAGATGCAGCAGCCAGCGCGAGCAACGACGTCAGTAGCGTCCAGATCACATTGGGTCTATGTACATCAAAGGCCAGCATATAGGGCACCTGGGAGATCAAGGCTAGTCCGAGCAGGCGAAGCATGTAGCTCCGCATATTTCGAGTACGGGTATAGCCCATATAGAGGGCGTACGCATAGATTGGAAAAGCAAGCCTGCCGGCAATTCTCCAAGCCGGATCTGTCGGAAAAAACACAAGTCCGACATGGTCAATCAGCATCGTCAGCATGGCCAACCAGTACATATAAGGCCCCCTTATTCATATTTTACGTCTTTTCTTCCGTCAAATTCAAAATGGCGTTCATAATATCCGTTTTCGTAACCCGCCCTACCAACCCCTGAATTGGAGCCGAGGAGGTACATGGCTCGTCCAAAACAGGAAGACAATTAATCTGATGCCGAATCAATCTCGATATTGCTTCCAGTAAAGAATCTCCTGGAGCAAGCGTCGTCATTTGGGCCCGGCGAGTCATAGCCATGGTCACCGGGACAGTGTGAAGATCAGTATGTCCCAGCATGACCTTCAGCAAATCCTTGCGGGTAACAATACCAATGAGCTCCTGCTCCTCCCCCGTGACCATCAGCGTGCCTGTATTTTGCTGAAATAGCATTAACACCGCATCATAGGCGGTAGCATCACCTGATATCAAAATCGGGTCACTCAGTATATCTGCCACAGTCAGCTTTTTGAGCATACTGCCGATATGGCTATCATAGTTTGGATAACGCCCTGGCAAGTAACCCACCTTTGGTTTGGCATCTACAAGCCCGAGCATAACGAGCAAAGCAAGGTCAGAACGCAAAGTCGGCCGCGATAGTCCCAGCTCTTCAGCAATTTTATCCCCTGTAACAGGCGCCAGACGCTGGACAATATCTACAATTTCCCGCTGTCTTTCTGACAGTTGAATAATGATTACCTCCTTATGGAATGGGGTAGTATACATTATAAATGAGCTTAGGTCGGTCAATTTCAGCATGTTTCGACAATTCATCAAATTTTAATCAAAGACCGCTTGTTTTCAAATTTAAAATGTGTCACAATTAAAAATGTAATACATACTAATTATAAGTTTAACGTGTGCAATATGCTACATTTTAATAAGCTAATGTACACCATAAGATATGTATTATGTACTATATAAACCTGAGGAGGATAATCAAATGAAATTTTTCTTGGATACTGGTAACATTGAAGAAATCAAACGTATCGAACGTTTGGGTCTGGTTGATGGTGTAACAACGAACCCTTCCCTGATCGCTAAGGAAGGTCGAGTGTTCAAGGAAGTCATTCAGGAGATTTGCAGTATCGTTGAAGGTCCCGTAAGTGCTGAGGTCATTGGCCTGAAGGCTGAAGATATGCTCGCAGAAGCTTATGACATCGCAAAGTGGGCACCTAACGTGGTGATCAAGCTTCCTATGACCGAAGACGGTTTGTACGCTTGTAACGAGCTGACCAAGAACGGAATCAAAACGAATGTAACATTGATTTTCTCCGCAGCTCAAGGTTTGATGGCAGCCAAAGCTGGTGCTACTTTTATCAGCCCGTTTGTGGGACGTCTGGATGATATCGCCGTTGACGGTATGAAGCTGATTCGTGATCTGAGACAAATTTTGGACATTCATGGTTTGAAATCCGAAATCATCGCGGCTTCCATCCGCAACATTAAGCATGTAGAAGATGCTGCTCTGTCTGGGGCACATATCGCCACCATTCCGGGTTCCCTGCTTCCTTCCCTGTGGAAACACCCACTGACAGACAGCGGTATCGAACGTTTCCTTAAGGATTGGGAAACCGTACCTAAAGCTTAATTCGCCAGTCATGGTAAACTATATTGTACTAATACCCCAACAGCCCGTTTTTACGGGCTGTTTTTTGCACTTCTTTTGACAAAACAACTTGTTGTCCATATAATTGTTATAACAACTAATTAATTTCAAAGTATCCCTGTACGGAAAAATAGAAAGGAGTGCCCTATGAACAATTTGCCTCCCGATTGTTCTATTGGGATGTTGCTTGGGATTACTCATCGCAAAATGAGTCAACAGCTCTTGCATCGTCTTAAACCTTATGATATCTCCCCAGAGCAATGGTCGGTTCTATACCAAATCTATCAGGCCGAGGGTTTAAATCAGAAAGAAATTGCAGCTAAGGCCGTAAAGGATCAGCCCACTACGACCCGTATTATTGATTTGTTGGACAAGAAGGGCTGGGTACGACGTGTGAATAGCCCGCAGGACCGCCGGGCCTATTTGCTTCATTTGACTGAAGCTGGTCGACAGCTTGTGGAGGAGACCCTCCCCGTCGAACGGGATGCCAACCACGATTTTGTAAAAGGAATTTCCTCTGCCGATCTAAAGCAATTCCGCCACATTCTTTTACAAATTCATACCAACATGACTGAATCAGAAAAACAAGGAGAGAACGATTAATATGCAACAAGGCAAGCAACCTCTTTGGACCAAGGAATTTATCGTTCTTACGGTTTCCAATTTATTTTTGTTTCTGGAACTACAGATGATTGTATCTTCCATTCCTTCCTATGTGAAAAATGCATTCCATGCTACCTCCGTGCAGGTCAGTCTTGTTACGACTTTGTTCGCATTAAGTGCAATTGTCGCAAGGCTTTTTTCTGCCCGTATGCTGGAAAAAGGACATCGCAGCGCCCTGATCTTCGTTGGACTGCTGTTTGCATTAGCAGGAACGCTGGGATACAGTGTTTCACCGACAATTGCGGTGCTCCTGCTCATGCGTATGCTGTTTGGGATTGGCTTTGGTATGAGCAGCACCGCCTTTCCAACAATGGTCACTGACGTCATCCCTCCCAAACGTCTCGGTGAAGGAATGGGATTTTTTAGTCTGTCCACTAGTTTAGCGATGTCTATTGGGCCAACTATCGGTATTTCGATGCTGCAATACGGTAGTTTTAACCTGCTTGCCTATTCGACATCCGCTGTCATTGTTGTCATTTTCCCTCTGGCTTACTGGCTCATTCGCACACTGCCTAAAGGACACATCGAACCACCTATGGTCCCTTTGGAAGAAGGGCGCAAACCAGCATTTAACCGTAAATTGTGGATCCCCGCCTTGTTGAACATGTTGATGTCTATCACATATGGCGGGTTGCTCGGTTTTATGGCGCTTTATGGAGATGAAGCTAATCTTGCGCACCCGGCTTACTTTTTCCTGTTTAATGCGGTATCTGTACTGATCGTGCGCCCCTTCTCGGGTCGTATATATGATAAAAAAGGGGCAAAGGCGCTGCTTATCCCTGGTTCCCTGTTTCTCATTGGCGGTCTGATCCTGCTTTCCTACGCACACAGTGACGCCTTTATGTATCTGTCTGCTCTTTGCTACGGTATCGGGTTTGGTGTTATGCAGCCAACGTTGCAAACCTGGATGATTCAGGTTGTGTCACCTAAACAGAGAGGCATGGCAAACGGTATGTTTCTCAATTCCCTCGATTTCGGGGTCGCAGCTGGAGCGCTTATACTTGGCGTTATCGCCAAAGCCAGTGATTATGCATGGATGTATCGTCTTTCGTCGCTGTTTGTTGTGTTGTTCTTGCTGATTTATGTCATTCAGATCATCGCAAGCCGCAAGCCTAAAAGAAATGTCCCTCTAGAGGGATAAGACTATTCTTTAAAATGAATATCCATCTATACTTGCTCAAGTAGAAAAAGCACCCGTTACCATGGCTTTATTTCATGGAATACGGGTGCTTTTTCATTTGCAATTTATTTATATTTCGCAGGGGTTTTGTGTTTAAGCTTAGAAGAAGGAGGCTTTTCTCGAGAAATGTATGTCATTCCCTCACTCTTATTGCTGCGATCACTGGATTTGTCCCCTGCTGGTTCATCCTGTTCTGGCTTGACCGCAAATAACATCAGCAGAGCCGCAATTCCCCCCACTGCGGCCATGACGCCAAAAAGCAGACCATGCCCACTGCTGCCTATCAGCAAAGATACAACCGGCGGACCTAAAGATACTCCGACAAAGCGCATGCTGCTATACAAGGAAGTGATGGTTCCGCGCTCCTCTTTTTCAATTCCCTTGGTAATCAGTGCATCCAAACAAGGGAGTGCGAGCCCAATACCGCCGCCCCCTAGCGTAAACAGGCCAATCACCGCATAAATATGTTGAAAAAATCCGAGAATGGCAAAGCTAATCGTCAATATGGCCAAACCTCCGAAACCGATCCATTTCATACGTTTTTTGTGCTTGCCAATAACCTTGCCACCTAAATAAGAGCACAGACAGAGGGAAATAAGCGGGATAGCCAGCACAAAGCCCTTCCAGACACCATGGAGGTTGTAGCGACTTTCCAGTATGTCGGATAAGTAGAACAAGACGCCAAAAATGACAAACATGCAAATACCGCCCATAGCAAAAATAGCGTAGAGCCAGCGTCCCTTTTCGGCAAGCACCTGCTTCACATTCCCCACAAATTCTCGAAACATAATCGGTTGATTTTTACGCTTGGGCACATGGATCAGCCAAATGACCAAAATAAGCGAAATCAGACAGAGGCCCGGAATCACTGCCAATGGCAAAAACCATAGCACAGCGCCCAACGCAGCACCGAGAATCGGGCTTAATACTTTACCGAATGTGTTGTAGGTCTCGACTACCCCCAGGTTCTTGCTGGCTTCATCCTCGTTCTCGTACAGATCACCCACAAGCGGAATAACTATAGGAAAAGCCCCTGCCGCTCCTGCGCCCTGAAGTAGTCGACCTGCAATAATGGTCCAGTATGCTGCCAGGTCATGAAGCAACCATGCTCCCACCGCAGAAATTCCCCCTCCAATCACAGTCAGAATCAGACAGGGAACAATCACTGCTTTACGGCCAAATCGGTCGGATAGATAGCCCGCAATCGGTATCAGTAAAATGGCCACCACCGCATACACTGTAATCAACATGCTAATCCGAAAGGAGCTTACATGTAGCTTACGTCCGATTTCCGGTAAAACCGGAATCAGCATGGAATTACCCAGCGTCATCATCAGCGGGATGGAACCTAATGCAACCAGATTCCCTTTATTTTGTTGCATCCCGTTACCACCTTTGCAAAAGTAATAACACACAGCTGTCCAGATTCGTTCAACAGATGTTATTGTGTTTACATTGGTGGGAATTTATACGGCTATACTTTAAAACCACCGACCCTTGCGTTTAGCAATTGCGACATATCCGCCACAGTATGAATGGACGATGCAATTTCCTCCATGGAAGCCAGTTGCTCTTCAGCCGCCGCACTGACGCTTTGGGTTCCTCCTGCCGTCTGCTCCGCTACTTCACGGATGCGTTCCGCGGCCTTCACCATTCGCTCAGATCCACCGGACATTTGTTCTACAGACCGGTTTACACTGTGAATCTGTTCGCTGACTTGTTGAATGGAACTTCCAATCTGACGAAATGCAGTTTCAGCGGATTGCATGACCTTTACGCCAGATTGCACTTCAACTGTTCCAGACTGCATGGTTGAAGCGACATGCCCAACATGCTCCTGAATATTTTGCACAAACTGTGTGATTTCTGCTGCTGAAACTGATACTTGCTCGGACAATCTTCTTACCTCAGAGGCCACAACAGCAAATCCTTTGCCCTGTTCTCCCGCTCTTGCCGCTTCAATGGACGCATTAAGCGCCAGCATTCCAGTCTGTTTGGCAAATCCGGTAATAACAGATCCGATCATGCCAATCTGCTCCGCCTGTTCACTAAGTGAACGTACAGCACGTGCAGAGCTGTCTACACTTTCGCTTACCTTCTCCATCTGACGCATAGCCTGACCAATTGATTGTTCCCCTGCTTCTGCATCTTTAGCAGCTGTATCAGACAATTCATATACCTGCTCGCTTGTGGCAGCAATCCGTTCCAGCTCGTTGGCAAGCTCTTTTATGGTATCTGTAGTTTGTGTAATATCATCGACCTGATGCTCCATACCAGTCGCAAGCTCTTCCATTACACCGGAGGTATGACGATTGGCCTGATTCATTTCCTCAGTACTGACGTTAACACGCTCTGCGGTTACGGTTAATGTACGAGCCGTATCCTGAGCATCCACAATGATATTGCGGAACCCTTCAATAAGCTTGTTGTAGGAGCTCGCAATCATACCGATTTCGTCTTTGGACGTAATATCCAGTCTACTTCGTAAATCTCCTCCACCTTGAGACATTTGCAACAACTGCTCATTCATATGGTGTAATGGACGAATAGAACGAATCAAAACGATAGATTGAGCAATACTGTAAATAATAACCAAAAGTCCTACAAAGCTCGTAATTAAGGTTGTGTTCGTCATCGTTTGGTGCGCCTGCTGTATTTTCACCGTTACCATATCTTCTTGCGCTTTGACAAATGCTACCACCTTGGTATCAAGTTGCTTGCGCAAAACCCGTTCGTTTTCAAAATCATCGAGCAATTCAGAAAATGGCGGGAAGGCATCATCTCTTGTACTCTTATACCCCGCTGTATTCAGTAGACTATGAACTTGATTCATATAGGTATTAATCCCTGTTTTGAGATCAGTCATCTTCTTCTTTGTATCCTCATTGCCTGTATTGAGCAGAGCTTCTGTCTCCTGTAACAACTTTGCAACTTCACTTTGCTTGTTTCCGATCTCGTTCCCATACTGTTCGTCACGAGTCAACAAATATGCCCGCTCATCATTGGATATCCCGTTTAACAAAAATTGCAGAGACTTGGAGTTATACGCAATCGCCTCTTCACGTTTCATAATATCTTTGTACTCATTCTCACTATGTACACTTAAAATGTAATTGGTCAGCAGCATGGCAGCAATCACACTTGGGATCAGTATCGCGCTGAGAATCATTTTGGTCTTAATTGTTAAGTTCATGAATTGGTCCCCCAGTTGTTTCAAAATAAAATGTTCAACTTACTATATATCGTTTTATTGATCTGTTTTTTTAAATGAAACCGAAAAAGTGTATAGATTTTCAAATATATTTGTGTCTTTTTAGTGAACATATATATATTTATTAATATCATAAAACAAAAAAATTCAAATTAGGGAAAAAGATAAGAACCATTATTCGTTTATACTTGTCGGATTCGGATGATTAAAAATGATATACTATGTAATGGTATGCTATAAGCCTCAAGGAGGATCTGCATGAAAAGTCTGGAGCTCAAACCACTTATTCACGTGCTTAACGAGTTGGAAACCCGTAGCTGTCTTATTGAGCAACAGGGACATACGATCATGGATTACTATCGTGAGCCTCAATTCGCCAACGAACTCTATAAAATAAATTCCTGTACCAAAAGTGTGATTTCCGCATTAGTTAGTATTGCTATGGATCAACGACTGGTACCCAAACCAGAGACACCGATCCTCGAATTTTTCCCCCAGTTAGCCAAAGACAGTGATCCTCGAAAGCGTGATATTACGATTGAACACCTGCTGACGATGTCTGCTGGCTTTAACTGGACTGAATTTGGGGGACAAAATTCTTTTCCTACCATGAGCAAAACGTCCGATTGGGTACAATTTGTGCTTTCACAGCCATTATCGGATATACCAGGTACGCGAATGGAGTACAGCTCTGGCTGTTCTCAACTTTTGGCCACCTTGCTGCGTTCTGCCTCTGGACAAGCCGTTGCTGAATTTGCCGAGGAGCAATTATTCCAGCCACTTGGTATCGATAACTATCAGTGGGAAACCGATCCGCAAGGCACTCACACCGGGGGCTTTGGGTTGCATCTCAGACCGCTGGACATGCTCAAATTCGGGCGACTTTATCTGAACGAAGGTAGCTGGGAAGGACGGCAGATCATCCAGACAGAGACCGTCCGATATTCGACCCGTCCATTTCTTCCAGCCTCCAAACCACAAAAAGCATATTACGGCTTTCACTGGTGGGCTTCTTCCTTTTCAGATGAGAGAGAGACAGGAATGGAAACAGACTATTTTTACGCACTCGGCTTTGGTGGGCAATATATTATCGTGGTCCCCTCTTATGACTTGGTAATTGTCCTCACAGCTGATAAATTTAAAAAGAAACGGACTCCTGTGGATATTTTCCGGCAGTACCTTGTACCACTACTACTTCAGCAAAATGCATAGGGTATGATATCAATGCTAAAGTTGAAGATATTCTTTATTGGAATCCCACATCAAAAAGGGCTTGCCTGTTTGTATCAGGCAAGCCCTTTTTTTGCAATATAATCGCTACATTATAATCTATCCATCCACGGATGAACTCCTAACCTAGGCCAAGTGAATAGTGAGCTCTTGCTGTCCGCTGGAGGCTGGTGTAATGATTAACCCCTGTTCTCCCGCCAGACTGCTGCCTTCCTTCACTTGAACAGCCTCATGGATACCGCGCAGTACTAACGACCACGGTTTAACGGCCCCTTCGGCCTTCACCGTAATGACAGAATCCTTGCGGCTGGCAGTAACCGTTAGCTCTTCTTCACCTGATGTATTCACGACGACCGTGCGGGCCTGTTGCCCTTCACCGAGCTCAAACAAATGAAGCGTCACTTGATCTGCATAATCATAATCCGGACGACGATCCTCATGACCGATGGCCAGCAATGTGTTTGGCTTCACGAGCACAGGCAAGGTTGTAAAATCATGATGCTCGTTGACCCAACGACCGCCAGATACGATTTCATTCGTTAGCAAATTCGTCCATTGACCCTCTGGTACATAATACTGTACATTGCCTTCTTTATTAAAGATCGGAGCTACCAAAATGGAATCCCCCAGCATGTATTGTAGATCCAGCGTGGCACAGGTAGGGTCCTGCGGGAATTCCAAAACCATAGCCCGCATCATCGGCAGTCCCTTCACCGAGGATTCCACAGCAGCTGCATACAGGTGTGGCATCAGCGAGCATTTGAGTTTGGTAAAGCTGCGCACTACGTCGACTGACTCTTCGTCAAACAGCCAAGGAACACGGTATGACACATTTCCGTGTAGACGGCTATGGGAGGACAACAGTCCAAACTGTACCCACCGTTTGTATAAGTCCGGCGCAGCCGTTAGTTCAAAGCCGCTAATATCATGGCTCCAAAAGCCAAAACCACTCAAGCCAAGCGATAATCCGCCCCGCAAGGATTCTGCCATCGACTCATACGTGGACGAGCAGTCTCCGCCCCAGTGAACTGGGAACTGTTGTCCCCCGGCTGTGGCAGAACGTGCAAATAATGCGGCTTCATTTTTGCCCAGCTTTTCCTCCAGCACATCAAACACAGCTTTGTTGTACAAATGCGTATAGTAATTATGCATTTTCATTGGATCAGAGCCATCATAATAAACTATATCTGTTGGAATACGCTCACCAAAGTCGGTTTTGAAGCAATCCACGCCTTGATCGATCAGCACCTTCAGCTTATCCTGATACCAGGCAACTGCAGCCGGATTCGTAAAGTCAACCAGCCCCATTCCCGCCTGCCACATGTCCCACTGCCACACACTGCCATCGGCTGTTTTAACCAAGTAGCCATTCTCCATGCCTTCATCAAACAAAATGGACTTTTCTGCAATATACGGATTGATCCATGCGCAAATTTTGAGACCTTTAGCTTTCAATCTCTGCAGCATGCCTTCCGGATCTGGAAACATATCTTGGTCCCACTGGAAATCGCACCATTGGTATTCCTTCATCCAGAAGCAGTCAAAGTGGAATACCGAGAGCGGCAGATCCCGTTCAGCCATCCCGTCCACAAAATGGTTTACTGTCGCTTCATCATAATCAGTCGTGAACGAAGTGGTCAGCCACAAACCAAAGGTCCAGGCCGGGGGCAATGCAGGCTTGCCTGTCAGCTTGGTATAATTGTCCAGTACCTCCTTAGGATTAGCTCCACCAATAATAAAATACTCTAACGATTCGCCAGAAACGCTAAACTGTACCTTCGAAACATTTTCCGACGCAATCTCATAGGATACCTTTTCCGGATGATTGACGAATACACCGTACCCTTTATTGGATAAATAAAATGGAATGTTTTTGTACGCCTGTTCACTGCTGGTCCCGCCATCTTCATTCCAAATATCAACGACCTGACCATTTTTCACAAACGGAGTGAAACGCTCTCCAAGACCGTATACGTACTCCCCCATGCCCAGCTCCAGCTGCTCTCGGAAAAAAGGCTGGTCTTGTGGGTCCGTAATATAGCCTGGTCCCCGATGCCCACTGCCTGTGACTTTACGATCCTTGACATAAAAGCCTACGTCCCAGCTCTTTCCACGACCGACTCGCACACTCAGATCACCGCTTTTCAGCACCGCTACGTCCTCACCCACCGTAATATCCACCTCTGTCGGCAAGGTGTGAATTTCAAAATCTGGTCCATGATGCACCCGTCCCTTATGGTGGTTCAGACGCACTCGAATAACATTCGGCATGGGAGAGCTGTAGGTCGCTTTCAGTAACGCTCCGTTCAGCGTATCCCCTTTGTGCTCGATCCGGTGGGTTGCTGCATATACCGTCATGGAAGCATCGTCCGTCACGATATCACGGATGTCAGCAGGATTTTGTATTTCATAGCCCTTACGAACCAACCAATAGCCATCAGTAAATTTCATCTGTCTCTTCCTCCGTCTCGACTTTTATATTCCTTGTTCCCAAATCGCTTATTGGATTTTTTCGAAATCCTTACTATAATAATATTGATTTATGTAAGGGTTTACTTCTTTTATTTTGACGTTTAGTATCAATATTTTGATTTTTTCTATATAAATCAGTTTGCCGAAAGGAATCATTGAAATGCAAAGGGAAATGTTACGAGAAAACCGCATTCACGGCAATCCCATGTATCCAGTCAGCGTATATCCGAGCGTAGAGCAATTGAACGGAAATCGTATATTGGAGTCCCATTGGCATGAGGAAATGGAGTTTATCGTAGTAGAACAGGGGAGCGCTGTATTTCAGACGGATATGGTCTATACGGAGGTTAGCGAAGGTGAAGCCCTTTTTGTAAACAGTGGCGAGCTTCACGCCGGTTATTTACAAAAAAGTCCTCGCTGTGTATTTTCTGCGGTGGTGTTTCACCCGGACATGCTGCACAGCCGCACGCAAGATACAGTTCAGACCCAGTTTATTGAACCGTTTATCCATAAAAAGCTCGTCCCTCCCCCTCACATTCGCGGTGTGCAGTCTTGGGAGCAGGAGCTATTGACCGCGTTGAAACGTATTATCACCAGCCATGAACAGAATGCGCCTGCCCGTGAGCTGACCACCAAAGCACAACTCTATAGCATAATCGCCTGCCTGTTCCCGCATATGACTCCGGCTAACGGAGAAGACGTGGTTATGGCGAGTCAACGCAACAAGGTCGAACGGATCAAAAAAGCGCTGGCGTACATCAACAGTCATGCGCATGAGCCCATTCGTTTGCGAGAGATCTCAGATGAGGTTGGGATGAGCGAGGGACATTTCTGTCGTTTCTTCAAGCAGATGGTGCAGAAAAGTCCGGTTGAATATATCAATTATCAGCGGATTCAGAAGGCTTGCAGGTTGCTAGAGCAAAGTGACCGCAAAGTAGTTGATATTGCGCTGGATGTGGGATTTGAAAATCTAAGCTATTTTATTGCAACCTTTAAAAAATGGAACGGTCTGACTCCTTCGCTATACCGCAAGCAGCACGAAGCAGATCAGGCGCCTGCTGTCCCTTCTATAACAGACTGAAAAGCATGACTTTGATTTGAATTGAAGCCAGTAAAGTTACAAAAAAGAAAGAACGAACGGAAGATCCAGTTCTCCGTTCGTTCTTTCTTTTTTGTTATACATGTCCAATTCACCGAATAAGCAAATCATTTATTTTTTGGCTTCATAAGTATAAGGACAATTTTTCTTCGTTTAATATAGTAGAATATATAACCTCCTACTCCTCCTAAAACAGAGGGAATTAACCAGCCTAATCCTACATCATATAACGGAAGAATTTGAGTGAAAAAATCATTAATTACTTTGATTTTTATTCCAGCAGCATTCAAGCCGTCAAATAGACTAACAATGAAGGTTAATATTAAACTGCCTTGATATACTTCTGATTTTCCTTTAAACACGGAATGTAAAAATGTTAAAAATATTAGAGAAATCGCAATAGGATATATTGCAATTAACACTGGCGTTGAAACCTTAATGAGCTGTGTTAAACCTATATTGGCTACAATGGTACTAAATATGGATAACATGAGAGCAATTCTTTTATAAGAAACTTTCGGAAACAATGTATGAAAAAAGGAAGAACAGGACGTAATAAGCCCTACGCTTGTCGTTAAACACGCTACTGTAATCATTAAGCCTAATAGAATTGAGCCGTAAGATCCAAAATAATAGGATGAAACCTTGGCTAACACCTCAGCACCATTTTCTAAAACACCCAGTTTTTCAACGCTAGAAGCTCCCATGTAGGCAAGAGACGTATAGATAAATGCTAAGAGGACAACCGCAATGGTTATCGATTTTGCACAAATAATCATCAGCTCTTTTTTGGCAGTAACTCCTCTTTCCTTAATTGCATTCACAATGATAATTCCAAAAATAAAGGCTACAAGAGCATCCAATGTTAAATAACCTTCTTGAAAACCTTTGAAAAAGACGTGCGAAGTATAACCTTCAGCAGGTGCTTGGAAGGCTCCTATGGGGTGAATAAGAGCTACAACCACCAGGATTCCAATGAATGTCAATTTAATGGGGGTTAAAAACTTTCCGATCACATCAATAATTTTTGTAGGGTTAAGTGATAACAAGCATGCAACTCCAAAAAAAAGAATTGTAAATACAAAAAGTGCGACAGGATGATCTGTATGGTTTGAAAAGAAAGGTTTTACTCCAATTTCAAACGACACACTACCGGTTCTTGGAATTGCATATAAAGGGCCAATGGCTAGATAAAGGATCATTGTAAAGACAATCCCGAATACAGGATGTACCCGACTCGCTAAAGTTTGTAAATTGCTTTTGCCTGAAAAAACAAAGGCAGTGATGGCTAGTAACGGTAAACCAACTCCGGTAACCAAGAAACCCGCATTGGCTATCCATACATTCTTTCCAGCCATTTGACCAAGCATAGGTGGGAAGATTAGATTCCCTGCACCAAAAAATAAGGCAAATAGCATCGATCCTATAATAATAATAAAGGACGAAGAAACACTTTTTGACATAATAAATCCTCCAACCATGAAATCACAACAATTTGTTATCATTCATTTTCTTTTTATTTTGTATAGGACATGTGAATAGGACATAGCAGCACCAAGTAGGGATAGCCCTCCGCTAACCCTTCCCGATCGGTGTAAGAACATTATTCAAGATGTGAGTTTCGATAACTCATCATTACACAATACTCTATATACGTTCACGGTTTCAAGTAACTTTGTACTTGCGAAAGAACCACTTCATCCCCTTGCTCTAGCAATTTATTGTGCTATCAGTATGACCATGTCAGCCAGACCTTAGAACAATTCTGCTTCGTGCCATGTTTCTCCTCCTACTAAATGAGCCTAATGAACTATGAACAATTTTACACGTAGGACTTAATTCTTACAAGATAATAAAAGCTCTGTATAACCCATCTAGCAATTGATTGCAATAAGCACAGGAAATCTTGGGAAAATGCCCTATGGATTCAATTGAATCATCCTTACAATTAATAGTACAGACAATGTTTAAAGACGTATGCAATACATTGAGCGGCTATAATTTGAAGGGGTGCTTAAACATGAATTTAGCAAAACGTAACTACTGGTCTTTGAGCGTTTTTAATTTCGCTTATCTGTTTACATGGTCTGCCGCCATGTCTTTTTTTGTCATTTGGCTGGGACAAAGCCTGGGGATTTCAGAAACCTACACAGGGTTTTTATACGCGGCGAACTCTATCGTCGCCTTGATCATGCAACCCCTGTTTGGGTACTTATCCGACAAGCTGGGCTTAAGAAAACATCTGCTGTACATACTCTTTACGATCCTTTTGCTCGTCGGACCCTTTTTTATCTATGTATACGGTCCATTGCTTCAAACGCAGTTCGTCATTGGTGCCATTGTCGGTGCACTATTTATCGGTCTGGTGTTTAATGCAGGTAACGGTGTCGTCGATTCCTATATGGACAAAGTGTCGCGCAAATACGGCTTTGAATACGGACGAGTTCGTATGTGGGGCTCCCTCGGGTGGGCGGCTGCTACTTTTGTTGCGGGGCGGGTCATCAACATCAATGTAAATCTGACCTTCTGGATTGCCTCCGTATCTGCCGTTGTTGCCATGATCTGCATCTTCCTGACCAAAGTCGAAATTTCTGGGCAGGAGCAGCAGAAAACTGAATCGTTGAAGCTCATTGACGTACTGCATCTCGTACGCACCACAAAGTTCTGGTTTCTCATGCTATTCATGGTTGGCGTGACCCAAATTTATGAGGTATATGACCAGCAATTTGCCACCTATTTCGTATCTCAGTTCAGTTCCAAAGCAGAAGGAAATCAATTCCTTGGCGATTTAAGTGCTGTACAGGTATTCCTGGAATTTGTGTTCCTGTTTGTTACCCCATGGTTTGTGAACAAAACGACTGCCAAATGGGCATTGATTATTGCCGGAACGATCATGTCGTTGCGTATTATCGGTTCTTCGCTGCCGTTCGGTTCCATATGGGTGGCTGCGATGAAGATGATTCACTCCCTGGAAAAACCGCTGATTCTGGTAGCCATCTTCAAGTACATTACCGTCAACTTTGACCAGCGCTTATCGTCCACCATGTACCTGCTGTATTTGTTTATGGGCTCCCTGGTAGTATCTGTTTTCTCACCTATTGTCGGACATATGTATGAAGTTCTGAATTTCCCAATCACTTATGTTATTTTGGGTTCCATTGCAGGTCTGTTCACCATCATTTCCAGTTTTACGCTGACAGCTGACAAGAAGAATGGAGAACGGTATCTAGAGGAACGCCGTAAACAGGATCTGAAAAAAGCTGCTAAACAAGCTGAAGCAGTTCATTCGTAATTATACGCAAATTAATTCAGACACAAGAGTTGAATACAACAGCGGTAGTCTAGGGCTTGTTTTTCTCGTCCAAGACTACCGCTAACTTATTTTAAATTTTGAATACAGACACCGTTTGATTCATCTCTTCCGCCCGCTTGGCAAGCATGTTAGCACCTGCGGACACTTCCTCCATGGAAGCAGTAGTTTCCTCGACTACGCTTGCGACTGTTTGAGTAGAGTCGGCTGCACGTTCGGAGATTTCGGCAATTTTCTTCATAGATTCCACCATAGAAATGGTTCCTTCATTTACGGATCTTGCTTCTACAGCCGCCGTGTCTACCTCACCGCTCACCTCTTCAACGGCACCGACAATTTCAGAAAAGACGTTACCGACACCTTCGACAAGCATCATACCTTCATTTAGAGATTGAACACCTTCATTCATCGAAATCACAACTTCGTCTGTTCTTAATGCGATTTCGTTGACCAGAGAGGAAATCTTGCCCGTTGCTTCACTTGCTTGTGCCGACAAATTACGTACTTCATAAGCGACAACCGCAAATCCTTTTCCCTGCTCTCCCGCTCGTGCAGCTTCTATACTCGCATTGAGTGAAAGCAAGTTGGTGCGGGCAGATATATCACTGATCATAGCTGTGATCTGTCTAATCTCCGCAGATTTTTCGCCTAGAATATTTACCACTTCAGCGGATTGAGTTACCTTGGTATGCACATCTCTTATTTGAGAGACAGTGGAAGACATTTGGGTTTTCCCGTTGTTTGCTTTTTCTTGTGCTTGGGTTGTGAGTTTCGCCACATTCACAAAGCGATTGGTTATGCTCTCTACACTTTTAGAAACGCCTACCGTGTAATTCAGCGTTTCAGCTATATCTGCAAGCTGTGTCTGAGAACCCTCCGCAACCTGAGTTGCACTTATAGCTATCTGCTCGGTAGCAATGCTTGTCTGTTCTGCACTGGCCGTTAACTGTTCAGCCGTAGAGGCAACCAGTAAGGAATTATCCACAACTTCCTTTAAAAGGTTACGTAGCGAATCGCACATTTCATTAAAATCGGATGCCAGCTCCCCGACCTCATCTTTGGATCGGACCCTAAGGGGTTCCACTTGCAGGTCCCCTCTCGTTACCAGCTTTATCTGTTCTGCTATTTTTAATATGGGCTTAGTGAAAGATTGAGCCAATAAAAAAGAACCGATAATTCCAAGGATCGTACATATGATAGTCAAAGAAATCATCAAAAGTCTACCTGAATGGTAAGATTGACTCGATTGATTAGCTGCCTCAGTGGCATACTGCTCATTAAGCAGCTTCAGTTTATTTACATCGTCTAATGCTGCCTTATAAATAGAAGAATTTCCGTGAATGATCATGTAGGCCATCACTTTGTCGTTTTCTTCCATGGCCGCAGAAACCACCTTTAGATGGCGAAGATACATTGCCCACTGACCATAAAAGTTGGTGAACAGTTCTTTTTCCTCTGCCGTAGAGGCTAAACTTTGATATTTATTTACACTCTTATCCATTGAAGCTGTAGCTTTGGCTAGTTCTTCTTGATAAGTGCTGCGAGCAGCTGCATCCTCTTCGAGTATCATTCGAACGGTGAGCCTATCGATTTCTGTAATCTGCTTATCCATACCTTGAAGAAGAATAACCGCAGGTAACGACCTGTTATTTACCTTATCAGAAGCCTCCCCCATTTCCGACATCTTAATGACGCCTATAACACTTGAAAGGGATAGTACGATTACCAGTATGAGCGCTGCACTAATTATTTTTTTCTTTAACGTTAATTTAAACACCCTTATCTTCCTCCCGTGACTGATCTCGCATCATCCCTGCTGAGCTTTCCAGTATATGCGTATTTGGCGTAACAGCTCAGCCTTATCTATCTTTCCACTGATATAGCTTTGGATAGATGCTCCTGTGATGGCCCCATGATCAGGTGGAAGTGTTGCCATAAACGGCAGCGTCTTTCCGCTCGACATATATGACTTGATCGATTTACTCAAGGGATCGGAAGGCACTAAGTCAATATTCTTAAAGGCTGGTATAACATTAGCCTTGTTAACCAAAAGTTCCTGTCCCGACTTTTCGTATACCAGCCAGTTTAAAAATTTCTTTGCTTCCTCTTGCTGCTGCGGCGTAGTAGCTGTGGAGTCGATGAATACATACTTTGTCACACCAACTGTGATCTTTGAATTGTTGGGATCATCTGTATTATCGTTTAGCGGAAGAGGCAAGAACCCGTATTCCTCATTTGCCGTATCATTGCTCTTTATTCCATTCCAAGCCCAGTTGCCCATAAACCAAAGCCCTACCTTGCCCTCTCCCAAAGCTTTGGATCCATCCTCATACGTACTGTCCAAAGGCGCGTGTTTATTGATGTTGTTATCCTTGAGCAGATCTAAAGTTTGTACCCATCCAGACATTACATTGTTTTGGGACATATCGATGGAGTTGTTCTGCATACCTTTAACAAACTCTGGAAAACCTCCAGGTTGAACAGAATAAGCCAGAGCCAGAAGATGAGAGCCAAGAGACCAGTCCATTGGTGAAAGCATGACTGGTGCTACTCCCGACTTCTGAATTTTAGCCATTAATGAATTCAGGCTGCTTCTACTGTTGACCGAAGAAGGATCAAAAGAACCCCCTGTTGCCTTGTCCAATACTTTCTTGTTATAGATTAATCCGTAGCCTTCCACTGCAAATGGGAATCCCAGCACAGCATCGTTTTTCTTAACTGCATCAAGTCCATTTTCTATCGTATCGGCTACCCACTTCTCTTTACTTAAGTCAACGGCTTTATCCAGGAATGTCTGCGTGTCACCCGGGTCAAGCATCGACATCGTTGCTGGGCTTCCCGAGCCGTACATCGACATCAGCTTTTGATATGCAGACGTTCCCTCTGGAGCGGTTATAATTTCTAAAGATACTTCAGGGTGTACTTGATTGTATTGCTTTGCGACTTCTTCTAATTGGGTTTTTATTTCAGATTTAGAATTCAAAAATGTAATCTTGGTCGTCTGCTGTGATACTGGTGATGCTGAACAACCTATAAACATCATTAAACATGCTAGAGAAATCGCAACTTTTAGCTGTTTTCTCATTAACTTTCCCCCTAAGGATTTACTTTGTAAATTTTATGAACAATATTCAATGTTATCGACATAATTCCCCAGGAAGATTAGAATTTTTTGGGTGGTAAATATCGGAATTCAGTTGAATAGTACAAACTGGTTGTTACGTCAAGTTGATGAACAGGAAAACGCAACAAATTTTTATCCAGTCGCGTCTTAATATGGGGGAAAGTTACTGTGCAACAAATTAATCAAAAAAAGGAGCAATCTTTTATGAACAAGGCATTCTTTGGCGCTTTTCTTGCTATCTTTTTATGTATTTCATCGTCCACTGCTTATGCAGCACAAAATCAAATCAAAATTGACGGTGTAGCTATTGCAACCGATGCAAAGCCACAAATGAAGAACAAACGTACAATGGTGCCTCTACGTGTCATTAGCGAAAGTTTGGGGGCTAGCGTCGAATGGTCCGATTCCGAGGTTATTCTCGCTAAAAGCGATATGAAAGTAAAATTAGCAGTAAACAGAAGCACAGCGGAGAAAAACGGTCAAAAGATACCGCTTGATGTAAAACCTTACTTGAAAAATAACAACATATATGTTCCACTTCGTTTTATTGCAGAGACATTTGGCTGTAATGTCAATTACAGCAACTTTGCAGTGACTATTAATACTGAACCATTGCTCATAGACGGTGTACAAGTAAAGGCACTTCAACAGGAATACCATATGATTATGGGCGGCGTAGTTCAGCAAATTCATGGCAATGCATATAATGAAACCATTTATAATATTTTTGCAAAAAACAAAGGTCAAAAGGTCGAAGCACCTGAAAACTATTCTTGGAGCTTCACTATTGACACACCTGGGTCTTATTATAAAAATGCACAATACGATTTTTTAGACCAAAAGGGGAAAAGCTTAGCTCGTTTTGATGTGTATTCTTTAATCCAGTCCTTTCCATCCGAAGTTTTAATCGGGTATCCCAAGTTTTTGATTCATGACGTATCCAAAGATGAGTGGTACTTGTTTAGCGATAGCGCAGCAAAATCTATTAATCAGTTAATTAATAATGCAACAAATAATGGATTTCTGAAGGTTATAAGTAATACAGTTGCATAAAGTGGTTTTTCTGATTATCATTTTCAAAAGATAAAAGGCGAATTCCCAGCTGAATAAAACAGCATGGGAACTCGCCTTGTTTAAAACTTGTACAAGCTCAACTCCTACTTTTACATAATAAGAGGTACGGGGAGTTATTTGTCCATCTGTAGCATTTCGGACTCATAGGACTGAAATGCATTTTCCATCCCCATTACTACATCTTTAATCTTCATATATCCTTTGGTATACGGCTCCGAATCACGAATTTCTTCCCACATATAGTGATATTGCTTCATATCCTCTGTTTCACATACGACGAAATCCGTATAGTCCTTTCCGGGCAGTGCTTCTGCATCGAAAAAACGAACCTGAACATGTTCGCTGTACTTCTGAATACGAGCCTGCAAGGCCCCTGCATGTTTACGGCGTTCTTCCCGAGGAAGAGCCAACCAGGAAGGGTAGAATTCCAATAATACAATCATCATATAACGCATATGCCTATCTCCTTTTTTGTGAAGCTTGAATGAATTTATCATTATTGTACGCTGCTTGTCTGCCAATTTGCATTAACATAGGTTAATGCGGATCGCTGCGCAGCAAACGACTAAGTGAGACGGGGGATACACCTATGTACGAAGCTATATGGTATTGTGCAACTCGTTTGTCTAACCTGGGATACTTGAGAAGAAATGCATCATAACGTTCCCTAGCAGAAAGATACAACAATTCGCGTTCCCGTTCCTCTTTGCGAATGTACAGTCTTTCTACGCTTTTACGCACGAATCTTTCCCACATATGGCTTGTATCCATAAGCTCCTTTAATACGTAATATGGAATTTCAATAACAACCGAATTTTCCATGGCCTCTATCGTAAAGGTGGATGGTTTACCTTGGACCAAAGCGCCATAAGAGGTTACATAATCATCTTCTGGCGAAAAACCAACATTATATTCTCTGCCATCTGCCAATGTATAGAACAAACGGAATAATCCCTCTGAACAAAAATAAGCATGTTTCACTAGCTCGCCGGTTTCAATGAGAACCGTTCCCTGCGGAACATGCCTCACACGGGTTTGCTCTACAAACCTGTTCCAATCCTGATCTATAATCGAGGCTTGATGAGCCATTTTTTCTAATGAACGATAATATAATTGCATCTCCTCACCACCCCACAAAACGTTGATTAAGGAATCAAAGATACCTTTAGGACTATATAAGAAAACAGGGGCTATCCCACAGGTCTGGGTAGACCTGCAGGACAACCCCAGTGATGTATTCTATCAGGCTTCCGTAGCATCCTCTTCCACGAAAAGAGACACCTTCCGTATACCGTCGGCTCCGATCACGACAAGTCCCTGATCCGACAGGCGGATTTCAGGGATTACGACCAGTGCGAGCAGCGACAGTGTCATTAGCGCGTTGTTCAACATGCAGCCGGATTGCTGAAGTGCCTGGCTGATGCTTTCGGACTGCGCAGCTACCTCAGCAAACGGAGCTGGGGACATCAGCCCGGCGATCGGAAGCGGGAAGCGCGTCTCACCCGAGGCGGATACGACCACCACGCCGCCACGCAGGGCAACGGCCTGCTTCGCCGCCTGGGTCATGAGCTCGTCATCATTGCCGATGACGAGCAGGTTGTGGCTATCATGGGCTACGGTCATGGCAATTGCGGCTGGCTCGGTGAAGCCGACGCCTGTCACAAGTGCTACCGCGTGGCTGCCACTGGCATGATGCCGCTCGAAAACGGCGATTTTGCACAAATCCTGTGCAGGATCTGATGCAACTTCACCATTACGCACCGGAACGGTCATCCGCACTTCCTTCGTATCCACGTGATTTTCCGTGACACGAATTACCCGTACAGGTACATTCCCTTCCTGCACTGGAGCCGCAATACGGAAATCTGCGGCACTCAGCTCTCGACCCAAATGGACCGTGTCCATTACTTCCGCAGGATAAACGAAGCCGTCCCAGTCGGCGACCATTTGACCGTATTCGGCCACCAGTTGACCCGCTGCAATGGTAGCCGTCACATTCACTTCGGCCAATCGGCCATCAAGCAAGATAATATCAGCTATCGCACCAGGAATGATCGAGCCGATGTCCCGTGCTACGCCGAAGCGCTCTGCCGTATTCAGCGTTGCCATTTGAAAGGCAGTCACTGGCTTAACGCCCTGCGCAATGGCATGACGGACAACGAAATCCATCTGTCCTTCATGGAGCAAGGATTCGGCGCTGCGATCATCCGTCACCAGCATCATGCGGCGCGTGTCGAGACCCATTTCCGTGCTGGCACGGATCGTCTCGGCCACATCATGCCATGCGGAGCCTTGCCGCATCTTGGCATACATGCCGAGCCGAATACGCTCGGCTACATCCTCGGGCGTGACACATTCGTGATCGCCCGTAATTCCTGCGGCTGCATAGACCGGCAGCCGCCAATCATCGGAGGCCCATGTAAAATGGCCATCTGCCACCTTGCCGGCGCGCAGCGTGGCCTGAATTTCCCCGATCATCACGTCGTCGCCATAGACGACGCCAGGGAAATTCATAACTTCGCCCAGCCCGATCATATCCGGGCCCCAGCTTAGAGCCTCTGCGACTTCCGCCGGACCGAAAGAGGCACCTGTCGTTTCCAGCTCTGGGCCTGTGGAAGGCACGCACGAAGCTACCTGCATGTAAGCAGCCAGCGGTGTCGTGCGTGCTTCGTCCAGCATCAGACGAAGCCCTTTTAGACCCAGCACATTGGAAATTTCATGTGGGTCAAAAAAACCGCCCGTCACGCCCAGCGGCAGTACAGCCTTCGCGAATTCAGTTACGGTGAGCTGTGTGCTTTCGATATGACAATGTCCGTCCAGCAAACCCGGTGCCATATAGCGGCCTTCCGCTTCAATGATTACGGTGTCTTCTCCAATCGTATGGCTAACGTCTCTACCGACATATGCGATACGAGAGCCTTGCACAGCAATAGACATGCCCGGTAACAATTCGCCCGATACCACATTGACCAGCGTTCCTCCGCGGATCACCAGCGATGCCTTGCGCTCCCCTCTAGCTGTAGCTATCAACTCGGGTACACAGTCCGCCAGCGGCGGGCGTTGAAATACTCTCTTCATGTCCATTACGTTTGTAACCTCCGTTTATGCTTCTTACCTGTTTGGCTTATTTGCTTATGTTACTGGAATACGCTCAACAATGCCAGCCGCCCCTAAAGAACATAGTCACTTTATTCCACTTTACGGATATACGTCTCCGATTCCTGCGAACTCACGAATGGCGTAATCTCCCCTATGCTATATATATGCAGCAAATGCATCGCTCGCGTACAGGCCGTGTAGAACAATTTACGCTCACTCTCACGCTGGTATTCTTGCACTGATCCGTCATAAATGAGGACCGCATCAAACTCCACGCCTTTCGCCAGGTAGGCCGGAATGATATGAATCCCCTTTTCAAAAGCAGGGGTTGTTTTCTTAATTAATTTTGGCTTTACTGGCAGTTGTCCTTCCAGTGCTTCGTAGGCTGCCGCGCTTTCATCAGCATTTTTACAGATCACCGCGATGGATTCATAACCCTCTGCCAGCAATTTTGTAACATTCCCAGCAATCAGTTGGTGAAGCTTTTCACGCGAGTTCACCTCGGTTACCAGAGGCTTCTCACCCTTACGGTTAAACGGAACAATATGTTCTCCCCCTGCTACCATCCCCCGGGTAAACTCTACAATCTCCTGTGTTGATCGATAGCTGCGTGTCAGGGAAATCATCTCGGTCTGGTCTGCTCCATACAGGTCATACAATGGTTCTGCATCCTGAAGCACCGAAGCATGGGCATAGATGGCCTGATTAAAATCGCCGAGTGCCGTCATTTTAGCCTGCGGAAATAATCGTTTAAAGAAAGCCAGCTGGAATGGTGAATAGTCCTGTGCCTCATCAATAAACACATGACGGATGTTACTATTGGAACGGAAGCCCAGCATCAGCTCACGCAAATATAAAAAGGGCGTCACATCCTCATACGCTAATTCTCCAGCCTGAATTCGTTTCAGAGTTTGCCGACTAATTTCACTCCAGTTGACGGGTAGCTCTGCATGATTCGACAGTTGGCTTAATAACGTCTCGTTCATAAACAACTCGCTGTATAGACGGGTTGTATCCACGAAGCGGAGTGCCTTAATCCACTTGCGCAAGGGCTTTAAGCGGTCACTGACCACCATACGTGCCAATATTTCTCTTTCACGTGTAAAGTCGTCGAAGGTATCGCCTTTATTCTTGGATTTACGGCGCATGCGGTTATATGCACGCTGATAATCCTCCGGCTCCATCAGATCCATCTGCTGGTCCACCCAAGGAGCGGAGCATTCTTCCTTACCAAAGCGGGCCAGCTCTTTGAGCATCCAATCGCGTAGCAGTTCCAATCGGTTCGCCAGCCGCACAGCCGAGTCGAATTCATAAAACTTGCTTGCCATTTGCTCTACTGAGATCACCTCACGTCCCTGAAAACGAACAGGTTTAAAACGCATTCCCTCCTGTTCCAGATGCGCCTTGTAGCCTGTAATCACATGTAAGAACGTCTTGGATGACTTAAAACGGATACCTTCCATCCTAGCTTCATACCCAGGCTGTGACGACGCTGATAGCACATATTCCAGCTGCTCAAAAGGATCTTCTAACTGAAACTCCCGGCCCAAACGCCGTTCCAAATATTCCTGAAACGTGGCCTGAAGCATATTTTCCTCACCCAATTCAGGCAATACCGTTGAAACATAACTGTTAAACATGGGGTTTGGCGAAAATAACACGACCTGATCCGCTCGCAAGCAATCCCGATATTTATACAGCAAATACGCTACTCTCTGAAGCGCTGCAGAGGTTTTGCCACTTCCTGCCGCTCCCTGAACAATAAGCATACGGCTTCGGTCATCACGGATGATGCGATTCTGCTCCTTTTGAATGGTAGCGACAATACTTTTCATTTGAGCATCCGAGCTCCGGCTTAATACGGCTTGAAGGAGTTCGTCTCCAATGGTAACCCCTGTATCGAACATAAAGCGAATCTGTCCGTCACGGATTGAGAATTGGCGTTTGAGCGTCAGTTCTCCTTCCATCTCTCCTGCTGGGGTCTTATAAGAAGCGGGACCTGGCATGTTATCATAATAAAGATTCGAAATAGGCGCACGCCAGTCGTAGATCAGAAATTCCTCATCCTGATTATCCAGCAGGGAGGCAATCCCCAGATAAATACGCTCCGCAGTCTGCCCTTCCTCAGCAAAATCAATGCGTGCAAAATAGGGTGAGTCCAGCAACTTTTTCAAACGACCTAGCGCCTCAGTGGAATGCTTGTGTCTTCGTTCCCGCTCAGACAAAATCTCAGACTGCTGACGCAAACTGGTGGAGGTCTCACCCACATCATCCGCCTCACTGAAATTGATCGTTACCTCATCCCAGAAGTCTTTACGCATATCGACGACATCGCCGCGCACAGAACCAACCTCTGTCTCCAGCTTCCGAATACGCCCGCTAATGACTGCGGTCACATCTTCTACTCTTCGTTGTTCCTCATTCCATTGCTGCTCAGTAGTCACTGACATCGCTCCTGTTCCGTTTCCTCCTGCTCCGCGCAGGGCTCCCTTGCGTACAAACTATGCTCTATTATGGACCCGGGCATACTCATCGCATCCCCCTGATCCGGGAAAATTGACTATTCCTTTGAAGCATGCTATAATGTAACAAGAAGTGTGTTAACAACTTATGCAATACGGTTTTACGATGTAAAACATAGCATCCTCTATTGTAGCAAGTTCAGTCCCTGTTCGCAACCAGTGGGCTTTTTTTGTATTTTCTGGCAATCTTCCATTAGCCTGTTCCTACATCCTTGAATTCATGACATAAAAAAGCGACCGTCCATCTGATTGATGAATACGGTCGCCATTTCTTTTTTTTCGAAATTGCCTATCGACTCTCTTCCACAGGATGAATATGATCGGCCAGTCTGCTTAATCGCTCCAGCTGATGACCATAGTCGTACATCGTCGCAGCTACGATGGAAAGCCGCAGCATTCCCTCCTCACAATGGTCAAAACGTGTAATGGCATGCTTCATAAAATCGCCGTTGGCCTGCTGAAACAATTCACTTTCATCCTCATTTGGTTTCAGTTTATTTTCGAATTTCAGCAGAGCGTGCTCGTGGAAACGAATCAGCCGCTCCAGATGATCGTCAAAAAACGCATCTGTTCCCTTTGGACGTAAAGACTGGAAGTAGTGCCTTTCCACCGCATCCAAGACCTCGTATCCTTTGTGCAAACTTTCGAGCATTTGTTTGTATACGACCATTTGTCTGGTCTGACTAAACTTGGTGCGCTTGAGCTTTTTCTGCTCCTCTTCGAACAAATGATATTTGTCCGAGAGTGATTTAATAGCTCCCTGCAAATTTCCCTTTTCCTCTCTAAAGACAGACTCCTTAATCTCATCGGAAATGGCGGTTCGCAGCAGCAAGGACATGCTATTAAATACATTTTGAATCTGATTGATAAACTGCCTTTTCGGTTTGGGAGGAAAAACAGTAATGTTGATGACAAAAGCAGACACAATCCCGATCAGAGTCAGCGCAAAGCGGGTTACTGCAAATTTCCAGTCCCCTGAAGCTTCCATGACAGAAACAACGGTCACGAGTGTCAATCCAACCGTATCAGCCATGTTTATTTTCAGACATATCATAAGTACCAATACACATACCAGTCCGACCGCAATCGGCTCATTCGAAAATACCATTCCGCCCAGCAACGCCATGACTGCACCTAATGTGCTTGTTTGGAGTTGATCCAGAAAATAACGCCACGACCTATATATCGACGGTTGCATGGCAAAAATAGCGGCTATCGCTGCCCCCACAGGCGAATGGGTGTTCAAAAGCGTGCTCAGAAAAAGGGCGAGCGTCACTGCGATTCCCGTTTTTAACACCCGTGCTCCAAAAGCCAAAGCCATCCCTCCTGCTTACCCTTTAAATTTATTCATACCGAATTACTATAATGAAATTTCAAGACAAAGTCCATGTTTTATTATTACCCAAAACCATCGGAGATCAGGAATATTTATGAAATGTACAGTTCCTGCTAGGATACATATCAACAGGATTCCCCTATATACATCAACATCGCAGAAGGATCTCATCGTGCCATGGATTAGTAAAATCTGAGAAGAGCGCC
This sequence comes from Paenibacillus sp. BT-177, assembly GCF_025846815.2. Taxonomy (NCBI): domain Bacteria; kingdom Bacillati; phylum Bacillota; class Bacilli; order Caryophanales; family Paenibacillaceae; genus Paenibacillus; species Paenibacillus sp. BT-177. Next base: position 377,156 of record NZ_JAOYTP010000004.1, read on the forward strand.
CGTCCGCAGGGCAACTTTTACAAAACCCGGCAAGCCCGTAAACAAAATCATGACACAATAAAAGCCGGAGCCTCCAAGCGGACTCCCCTGGAACGTCATAGGATAATGAGAATGGCGGAGGAGGAATGAAGGCATGCTTCGAGTCGCATTATTTACAGACACGTATACGCCTGATGTCAATGGCGCTGCTCTGACACTGGAACGATGGATTGGCTATTTGGAGACACACGGGGTATCTACGCTTGTCTTCGCACCGGAGGCAGACCATCATCTGTCCTCGGGGCCGGGCGTGGAGCGATTTCGAAGTATTCCCTTTTTATTGTACCGGGAATGTAGACTAGCGATCCCTAACGCCAAACAAATCAACGAGCGCCTGTCAGCCTTTTCCCCGCATCTAATTCATGTCGCTACTCCGTTTAACCTTGGCCTGTATGGAACAAGCTACGCTGCCAAACACCATATTCCACTTGTCGCCTCCTATCACACCCACTTTGATAAATACCTCGAATATTACAAGCTTCGCTGGCTTGAACCTGCGTTATGGAAATACATGCTCTGGTTTCACAGACATTGTGAAAGGGTATATGTCCCCTCTCGGTCAACCATGGAATTGTTACGCAATAAAGGAATGGGACAGCTCGAAATCTGGGGTAGAGGAATTGATACCGACCGCTTCCAGCCCACAGTGAATCGCGAAGCGATATGGGAAAAATGGGGCGTTCGTGCAGACGCATTTGTGATTTTGTATGTGGGCAGACTTGCACCGGAAAAGGGAATAGATACGTTACTGGATTCCTATCTCCAGTTACCCGGCGACGTCCGCGCAGCCTCAGTGCTGGTCATTGCAGGAGATGGCCCATTGTTTAAATTCAAAACTGCAGCAGATATCGGAGTGCCAGAGCACGCAGTTCACTGGCTTGGTTTTGTAAAAGGACCGGAATTAGCTGAACTGTACGCTGCAGCCGATGTATTCCTCTTTCCTTCCACTACGGAAACCTTCGGTAACGTCGTTTTGGAGGCAATGGCCAGCGGAACGCCCGTGATCGGCGCCAATGAAGGCGGGGTAAAAGATAATGTAATCCAGGGGAAAACGGGGTTACTGTGTCCAGCTGGAGATGCCGCTGCCTTTGCCAAAGCTGTACACCTGTTGTACGAGGATGTCCCACTTCGCGACTTTCTGTCCAGAACTGGTAGAGCATACAGTCTGGAGCAGACGTGGGACCGTATTTTTGAGCGGCTACTGGACAGCTACATGGATGCAGCGACCCTGCATCTCGACAGCCGCCCTGTGACGCGAATATAACCCTAAAAAAAATTCAAAACTACGGTAATAAAAAGCGGCTTAAAAAGAAACCCTGCTATACCTTTAGCTGTTTGAGCAGCTTGTTATGTACCCCGCTTAACAAAATCACCGCTGTCAGGGCACCGATGAACGCAAGGAGCATATCCCATTGAGTATCCCATACATCTCCCTGTGTCCCCAAAAAGGCTTCTGCCGCCGTACCGGTTGCCTTGGCTACAGCAAACTCAATCAGTTCGTACACAGCACTGATCGCAAGGCACACACTAACCGTTAGAAAAGTGAGCCAGCTCCCGCTTCCCAAAGCCGTCTTACGCAGCAGCACCTCCCTGACAATGAGTGCAGGCACAAAACCTTGCGCAAAATGCCCAAGTCGATCATAATAATTGCGCTCCAGCCCAAACGTATCCCGAATCCAGTTGAACAGCGGCATTTCGGCATAGGTATAGTGCCCGCCGACAATCAGGATGAGTGCGTGTAGCCAGATTAGGGTGTATACCAGATTGGTAAAACGAAATCGACGGTAAAGAGCCGCTAGCAGTACAGCTCCCAAAACGGCTGGGAGAACTTCCAGTACCCATGTAAAATAATCCGTCGGACGAACCAAGGACCAAATGAGAGCAAGCACCAGCAGTACAAGTAAAATAAGTGGATAACGATCATTTTTAGACCATGCCGTTACCTGATTCATACATTATTCCTCCTAAGCCCAAAGCTCTATCCTTCATTCATTACAATATGTTTGACACGTCCAACCTGTCCGTCTACCAAACGCACTTTGATTCCATGCGGATGACGTGGGGAATTGGTCAATATATCCTTCACCGTTCCTCGCGTCAGTTTACCCGTAGGCTGATCCTTTTTAAGCACAATATCCACCTGAAGACCAGCGCGGATATCAGATCGGTTCTGTCCATTCATTGTAGCTATTCCTCCTTTGCTTTTACATTTTATCTTATGATGATATTTAGCCACTCAGCCCCATCGTAATCACCAGCGATGCCATTCGTCCCGGCGGCTGTTCCCCATCCAGGCCACACACATCATGGATATATAGCTAACGAGCAAAATAACGAAGACCATCCCGCTAAACTCCACAAAATGAGTGCGTTGCAAGGAATCCGCCCATATGGAGGATACTTGTGTGTACAACTGGGACGGTGCAGACACAATATCCCATGTGTTTCCTCGAAAGAAACGGCCAATATAAATACCTAGGCTACTTAGCAGGAGTACCGCCAGCATAAACAACCAGCTGACAAGCCCGCCCCGTGCACGTTGCACCAACTGTCGTACAGATTCAAGCGATACAACTCCCATGGTGATACCAAGCACAGCTACCAGCAGCATCCCTAATGCATGATTCCAAAAGTACGGATTGCCCCAAAAGCGCTGCTCCCCGAGAAATGGATACCTGGCAAATACATGCAGCAAATCTGTGATCAAATAAGGCGTATTGGGATAAAAGAAAAGCCATCCAGCCCCTATGACCCAGAGCAAAAATGTCCTTGTTCCCCTTCTCCACGAGCAATGAATGACATCTAGCAAAAGCGTCAACAGCATAGGAATCCAGGCCAGCATCATATTCCACCAAATAAAAAGATAAGGGCGGCCCCCTGAGGGCAGTCGCACGTTAATGATCCACAATGTACTAATTACGGAGCATAGGGCCAGTGCAATAAAAATATAAAGTTTAACTGGATAATTTAACGATCTTAAACGGTCATACATATGTTTCTTTCCCTCCTTGTAACCGTCCATCCTTCTTGACGTTCCAATTTACACCTATTCTGGACAGTGTACACCACAATGGCTTCAAGCTCAATGGAAGCGCTCCACTCTGCATAAAATGAAGATAAAAAAGCATCTATTCTCCCGGGGTTGACCTTATGTCCCTGGGAGACAGATGCTTACTGTATTTCAGACTTCATTTCACAGGTAAAGCGATATACGAATGCGGATCTTCTGATCAAAAGGAGCCCTCCAATAGGCTCAATCTTAGGCAGCATTTCCCGGGTAATGCTGTAATTCAGCTCCCCCTGCTCAAACACTACTCACGGATTTCTCTACATGCTCTCAGCCGGCCGTATGTTTTTTAATACTCCAACCGGCCGGATGAAGAGGAACTTCATTGTCCATCATCTACTTCAAGGCGGATGAGCTTTAACTGTCCTCTAACCTTGTATCCAATTGACCAATGATTGCACCGTCAATGCACCTGGCGCTGCTACCTCAAATGCGGAGGCACCGTTACGCAAGGCCAGAAATTCCACGGTTTTAGGAACTCCGGGAGCCAGATCCAGATGGTTGTCACTGAAAATCCCCTCCTGCTCTGCGGTCAGCCACACATGTCTGGCAAGTACATCCGAGCAAAGCGTGAACCTACTGCCTCCACTTCCCGGTATCTCCGTCACTTCAATTTTCGCCTGCGGTAAATCCATCTCTTTCGTACCTGCAAAATAAATTTCGCTGGCGGCCACCTGTTCACCGTTTTGTATCAGACGTGCGACCAGCATATGCTCCGTACGATCCAGGCCATCCAGCCATTTGTCGGTAGGCAGTATATGTACGATCCCTGCGCCGCCTGCTTGCTGTTCTACCTTAATGTTCTCTTCACGAATAGCCTGACTGCCACGGATATGCAAAAGTGTCAGCTGCAGCGTACCCGCTATCAGTTCTAGCGTATCGTTAACCAGATGCAGCTCTTTACTCCCCTGTTCCGTATCTACTGCACTTAACAGCACATCGGCAAAGCTGCGTTTAGCCGTATATTGAAGCGCCTTCCAACGACCAAAATAGTCCATACTTGACCAGGAAGCAACGGGCCAGCAGTCATTCATCTGCCAGTATAATGTCCCCATACAATAGGGCTTGTGACGACGATGGGCCTCTATGGCCATTTTCATCGCCTCTGCCTGTAAAACCTGGCTCATGAGCAGAAAACATGGAAAATCCTTGGGTTGCCGCATGTACCGTCTCATGTATTCTTGAATTAGCCGATTGCCCGAGCCGTTCTTCTGATGTGCCAGCATCACCTCAGATTCCAGTTCCAAATCCTTCTCTTCCGCATAAGCGCGAACAGACTTGTATTCAGGAAAGGACTGAAAGCCATACTCACTCATAAAACGGCCCACATGTACGTGATAATTTTCAAACGGCTCAGACGCATGCCATACTCCCCAATAATGGATGTCTCCCGCTGTGGAGGACGGATGAGCATGCTGATTTCGATCTCCGGTCAGATCAATTAGCGGTGAGGAGGGCCAATATGCCGTCTGCGGAGTCCAGGCATTTACCACCTCCGGTAAAATCCGGTGGAAAAGCGTTTCATAATCTTCCCATAGGCGTTCTCGTTGCTCAGGCGTGTAGGCCTTTTTCCAGCCCCAGCCTGCATTTTCTTCATAATGCGCCCATGCGGAATCAATCTCATTATTGCCGCACCATAACGCAATGCAAGGATGATGGCGCAAACGCTTGATGTTATCTTCGGCTTCCTGCGCTACATTGTCCAAAAAAGCCTGATCCCCCGGATACATGCTGCATGCGAACATAAAATCTTGCCATACGAGCAAGCCGTATTCATCACAAAGGTCATAAAATACGTCTTCTTCATAAATACCGCCACCCCACACCCGTAACATATTCATATGTGAGGCGGCCGCACTGGCAATTTCATGCCGGTATCGTTCCAACGTAACTTCGGCAGCAAAGCTGTCATTCGGAATATGGTTCGCTCCCTTTACAAACACGGGGATTCCATTCAGCTCAAAATAGAAGCTCTCCCCTGCCGTATCCCGCTCACGTATTAGACGAATCGATCGTAGTCCCGTTTTCACTGATTTTTCCGCAATTACTGCTTCCTGTGCCTGCTCCTTCAATTCGGCTACAAACGTATACTGATGCGGCTCTCCCAGCCCACGACACCACCACAGCTTCGGATCCTTCATATCCAGCTCCAGCTCTACTGTTTGCTTTCCTTTCAGAAGACGAACCGGCTTGGACCACACCCTGCCATCAGCAGAAATACACAACTCGGCATCTCTAATCTCATCTGCACTTTCAATCTCTACCATTGCCGTGAGTTCAGCCCTCTCGGTACTCACTTTGTCCTGTCGAATAAACAAGTCTCTTACGTCCAAACCAGACCAAGCTTCAATTCGGACCTCTCTCCAGATCCCGCTCGTCACCAGCCTCGGTCCCCAATCCCAACCATAGTGATAGGGAGCCTTACGAGCGAAAACGCTTACTTTTTTATCGGACAAGCCACCTATCTCGGACTGATCATTCGGTGCGGGGAGTCCATAGCCCAACCTTTCCAGCTTAGGCACATCTTCCGCAATCGGAGAGCGAAAATGGATTTCAAGCCGATTTTTCCCTTGCTGAACAAATGCCTTCACATCCTGTCTCCATACCCGAAACATATTATCAGCCGATAAGACAGTTTGACCATTCACTCTTACATCTGCGTAGGTGTCCAGACCTTCCAGCACCAGCTCTACACATGGACATTGAAACTGATTTGCATCTATCTCAAAATAGGCTTCGTATATCCAATCCTGCTTGTCAATCCACTGTATCTCCATCTCGTTCATACCGATAAAAGGATCAGGAATTTTGCCATGTCGCAAAAGATCGGTATGCACACAGCCCGGTACTTTCGCACTGAGCCACTCATCACAATGTGCTTCCCTAAACCTCCAGCCATCCAACCCTATCACATTAATCATCGTCGCAAGCCTCCTATAAGGATGATTGGGAACATCTGGATCACTCATTAACATAACAAAAATAACATCAAGCTAACAAATCAGTCAATTGTTTTTTTGGAACAATCGGTAAAACACAAAATAAAAGTCGCCCTTTACCCCTAAACAGGCTAAAAGCGACTTCCCTCGTCTTCACTGTGGATCGAATTCATCCCACATATCCGGACATCAACTATATTTGATTGTGCTAAAGGGACGATCACGATCATCATTTTCCTGGCTGATCCGTGGCGCGTGAACTTCCCGTACGAGTAGATCAGCGTGTAGCAACTTTTTTTCCACAGGCGAGTTTGGGTTCATGATGCGCCATAATAATTGGTCTACCGCCCGCATCCCCAACAGTTCCTTATCCACTCTCACCGTGGCATAAATCGGCATTTGATCATTCGTATCGTCAAACCCAGTTACCCCGCATCGCCTCGGCACGTCAATCCCCTTTCCTTTCAGCACTTCCACGACTTGCGAAGCAGTCACATCATTAGCGCAAACAAAAACCTCTGGCAACTCATCCTCGGGCAACTTGTCCATTTCCTCAGCAAGCGCCTGCGCTCCCCCATAAATAAGGGCTTTGTTTTGCCGTAATTCTACTCCGCTCATTTCCAGTGTGGACCGAAAAGCTTCCCAACGTTCATAGAAACTGTGAGCATCGTCAATATGACCCACAAATTGAAAGTGATCATACCCCTTGCATAGCAAATCCTTCATTAATTCATTCATGCATGTGCGATTATCCGTAAACACCGCATCACTTAAAAATGCAGAATCCCAATGATCCACCATGACAACCGGAATACCCATTCGATAAATGTTCAGCAATAACGTAGTTGAAATCGTTCCTACAGTGATAATCCCTTTAATGGCCTCTGGGTTCAGTAAAGAAAACATATCGTCCGTTGAAGGCTCCGTTAGCGTGATCATATCCAATCCCCTGCGGTTCAGACGCTCGGAAATCCCTTCAAATATAGGTCCCCAGTACTTGGACTCCCGATTCTGGTGTCGAATATTCGGAAATAACACCAGCACCGTACCCGACCATTCTCTGGCATCTGTGTCCCGAGGCTCTACCCCAGTCATTTTGGGATGACTGCGAAAATAGCCCATCTGGGCAGCAAGCTTAACCAGCAGCGCCCTTGTCTCTTCACTTACACCGGGTTTGCCTGACAGTGCACGCGAAACAGCAAACTTTGAAACGCCCGCCGCATCCGCAATTTCCTGTAATGTTACTTTTCCACGCATCTCCTCACCCAACCCTATTCAAAATCTTTTTCTACCTTAGTCTTCTAAATATACAGGTATGCCTATAAACTGGTACCATCGTAGCATACTTTGTTTTAGATCATCAAACGATGGATTTGCACAAATCCACACCTTTCATTTAAATATGTTTGCTTAATAAAAAACAAAACACATAACAAATAAACATAAATAACTTGACGTAAGGTTCTTTATTTCCTACAATTTACTATTGAAAGCACTTACATTGTGTAAATCATACTTATTAAGGGGGATTTGCAGATGTTCACGAACAGGTCGGTACAACAATGCTCTATCCTGCTCCTGGCTTTGCTGCTGCTTGTTACAACGGGCTGCGCGAATGGCAAAGGCGGTACGGCAGAAAAGGAAGACCCCGATGACACCAGTCCCATTACATTTACGTTCTTTGGCGGTGACTCAAGCTCCAACTGGAACAACATGAAGGACGCTGTCGGGCAGGAAATAACCAAGAAAACGGGTGTTACACTCAATGCCGAACATGCTGTCAACGGTCGAGGCGAGGAAAAGTTTGCTTTAATGGCTGCTAGCGGAGAGTACCCTGATCTCGTGTACCCCAAAGGAGACATTGGAAAGCTGGTCGATGCCGGAGCACTCATTGACTTAACCGACCTGATTGATAAATACGGTCCTAACATTAAGAAAGTGTATGGAGATTATTTTAACCGTATTAAATATAGTAGTGAAGATCCCGCCATTTACACTATTCCGACCAATCTGGGCGTAGATCACATCGCGTTTGATGCACAAGCAGGCTTCGAAATCCAGCATCAGGCCCTTAAGAAGCTCGGATACCCCAAAATTCGCACCGTTCAAGATTTTGAAAAAGCACTTAAAGATTATGTCGCCAAATACCCTACTACTAATGGCCAGCCCACCATTCCCTTATCGCTCGATGCCGAGGACTGGAAAATGCAGATTACTGTGACAAACCCGGCAGTTACGGCTACAGGTGGACCAGACGATGGCGAATATTATATTGATCCTAAAACACACAAAGCCATTCTTCACTACAAACGCCCAGAAGAGCGAGAGTATTTCCGTTGGTTAAACCATATGTACAATGAAGGTCTGTTGGATAAGGATACTTTTGTACAAAAAAGTGATCAGTACAAATCCAAAATCGCTGCAGGTCGTGTCATTGGACTGATTGATCAGGAATGGAACTACCAGGATGCCGAAAATGCGCTCAAGGCAGCAGGTAAGGATGAATACACCTACTCCCACTTTCCAGTCACTTTAAATGAGCAATACGAGGATCATTCCCTCCAGCCCATTGGGTTCGATACTGCGTCCGGGATCGGCATCACAACTTCATGCAAAAACCCGGTGCGAGCGATCAAGTTTCTGGACTTCCTGGCCTCGGACGAAGGACAAATTTTACGTAATTGGGGAATTGAAGGCCAGCATTACAATGTAGAGAATGGCAAACGAGTCATTCCTGCGGCTGTGCAAGAACGCAAAAACAAAGATAATGCTTCTTTTAGCAGAGAATCAGGTATCGGTTTGTATTGGATATGGGGACCACATTACGGCGATAGCGTTAAGGACCCTACTGGCAACTATTACACAACCAATTATCCGGAGATGATTACCGAAAATTATAGTCAAGCGGAAAAAGAATCCCTTCAGGCATATAAAGCCCGGACATGGAAAGACCTGTTCCCGAACGAGAAGGATTTTCCGGTAAAAGAGTGGGGAGCCGCCTACAACATGCCTGTTCCGACCAATACAAATTACAATGTTATTTATCAAAAGTCGCAGGACATTGTACGCAAACGGATTCCTGAGGCCGTACTCGCCAAGCCAGATCAATTCGATGCCGTGTATGACCGCATGCTCCAAGAGCTGGATCAGGCGGGTGTACCAAAGGCTGAAGAAATCTTCACTGGCCTGATCCAAAATCGTCTGAAGTTATGGTACGGGGAGAAGTAAAGTCTGATTGCTAATGAAGGTGCATAGGGGCTGACAGCTAGAACCTGTTTAGCCCTTTTTGCACTAAACATTCTGCTTTGTTGCTTTTTCTTTCCAGGAACTATTTTTCCTTGACCCCCGATGGACATAAAGCAACAAAAAGATTGGGATCAATGCGATCCCGCCACACAGCACCCAAGATATCTGAATAGGTGTTTGATCTGAAGCAAGATTGGTAAAATTACGGCTTACGATGCCTGTCACGATTAAACCTATACACATGCCTAGTTGGGAAATGGCAGAATCCAGAGATAGCAGTGTTGAACGATACTCATTAGAGATCCTTTTGTTCAGAAAAATTTGTTTGGCAACCGGATACATCCCTCGCCCAATTTCATAGATTAAAAAGGTAAGCAGTACAGGATAAAACGTGTTGAAAGCACCCGCTAAAATGAGCCATATCCCAATCATCCCGCAAGCATACATGAGTATATGTACATCACTATAACGGGCGCCTAGCTTTCGAACCAGATAGCTTCCCAAAGTCATACATAGTGAATAACCTGCCTTGATCAATCCCATAATCCAAATCCCTTGTTCAGAAAGACCGACCAGACGTGGCTGTTGAAATGTATTCCCCGCCGGGTTTGAAAAGCTGATAAATAAACCAATGATAAACACAATCCAGATCGACTTATTTTCAAAACCGATACGGACACTTTCCCTGATAATCGTTTTAATGTGAGTAGTTGATGCTTTTCGATGGGGAATATTCTTCTCACCCATATAAAAGCAGCATAGAAATATACACAGGATAATTGATACAATGCTGGCTGCCCAGGGAAGTGAATAGTTAAAAGTTGCGAGGAAGGCCCCCAACAGACCGCAAATAAATCCCAAAATGTACTGTATACTGTTAGCGGTTGTAAAAAGAACTTCCATCGGCTTATCGCTGTTTTCCACAACCCAGGATTCCAACGAGCCTGATTGCAAACATATTGCCAGACCCCCAAAGACTTGTGCGAACACAAGCAGCCACATGAGATCTGCCCAAACGAACAACATACTGTAGACTAGAAAACAACAAAGCCCCATAACAATAGAAATCTTTCTTCCATATTTGTCTGCAATAGCTCCTGTTGGTATTTCAAACAGAAAAATACTTACAAAGAATACAACCAGCAAGAAATTTGCACTTTGCAGAGAAAGTCCTTTAGCTAATAGAAATAGGATGAGCGTAGTCCCCGTGACTTCACTCATAAAAAATTGCAGAAAGCTGACGGAGTAAAATAGCTTATGCGGCTGCACTTTCAGGATTCCTTCGCTTGCTCTACAGCCTCATATTCACTTCGCAACATTCCCATCTGAATAATGTCATAGTACTGTCCTTCCCTGAATAGCTTTTCCCGTAGCCGCCCTTCCTCCTTGAAGCCACATGCCAGATAGCAACGATATGCACGTTCATTGAACGCATACACCTCCAGTTCCAGCCGATGCAGGTTCAGCGAATGAAACGCAAATTTTTGTATCAGCCGGATTGCTTCCCACCCATAGCCCTTGCCCAGGTCACCGTCACGCCCGATTACAATCCCAAGGGTGGCATGCCGATTCACCCAGTTGATTTTGAATAAATCGAGTTGTCCAATATAGTCCAATGTGTCTTTATGAGCAATGATAAAGCCCTTGATCTCAGAGTTGCCGTCAATCATCATCTGTACAAACGATTCACTATTAGCCAGTGAATGCGGATAGATAAATACGTCGCTTAAACCATGTGTGATTTCCGGGTCATTGACCCATCTTCGGATATCAGGTATATCCTCCTGACGGTACTCTCTTAAAACAATTCGTGCTCCAATGATATGTGGCATCGTCATCTTCCTCCTAGTATGTATTTTCGGGTAGTACACTAGCTTTCCGGTTAATCTTACGCTTCCACTACTCTTACAAACTCCAAAAATCGTGTACCTTTATAATGAACCTTCCCGCGATCTCCGATCACAATCATTCCAAAATCCGAACCCTTTACCTTCAGCTCCTTACGTTCACCTCCTTCAAACTCAAAGGTGATATAGTAATCGGTCGAAGCTGAAAAATCGCCCGATCCCCCACGCACTCTCGTTCGCTTATCCACAACCTTGCATGAACGTTGAACCTGTTCGGCTGCTTGATTGGAAAGGCCCGCTCCGATTGTTTTCACAATCCCCGTAATAATTACAATAGCAATAAGTCCAAACACGATAAAAAAGATCATATTAAACGATTGAAATTCCATAAAAAAACCACTTTCCATCCACTTCATCCTTTCTACAGTAAAATGAAAATTTTCCAATCTATTTCCCATTGACAAATGGTACATCCTCAGCCTCAAAAACTCCAATACTTTTTTAACATACTTACGAAAAAAAAGTTCTTTCGCTCTTTTCCGCACCCTGCTTGGACTTACACCGGATCTAGGTCCTCTGAGCCTCTCTAGACCGATTGACAAAACTATATATAGATATAAAATAGAGAATGTACTCTAAATATAGTGTAAAAAACGTATTTATGCCCGATATCTTGAAGATAAAGGTATGAAAATACATGTAAATATAGAGTCAAAAATCTTAAATGGCGCAGCCAGCAAGGGATTACAGCTATGATGGGTCTCTTGGCAATGCCGTTTTCTTTTTTTCGTTAATTGTTAAGGAGGTTGCACACCATGCTGATTGCTTATGATTCCAAGACCGGCAATGTAAAAAGATTTATAAACAAGCTCAAGCTTCCGGCAGTTCAGATTGAGGAACAAATGACTATAGAAGAACCTTACGTACTCATTACATATACAACCGGGTTTGGACAGATACCTGAGAGGGTATCTTCATTTTTGAAAAAAAATGCACAAAACCTTGTTGGTGTAGCTGCAAGTGGCAACCGTAACTGGGGTGATAAATTTGCCAAAAGTGCGGATTTGATTGCCGACCATTATAATGTCCCCGTGATTAGCAAATTTGAATTATCTGGAACGTTCGGAGATGTAGAGCGTTTTAAACAGGAGGTGAGCCGAGTTGCGGCATATTGAATTGAACAACATGTTGATGAAACGCGATACAGACGGCTTTTTCCAATTGGAAAAGGACCAAGAGGCCGTAGCAGAATTTATGAAGGAAGTTCAAGAACGGAGTTTGAAGTTTGCTGACACAGCTGCTCAAGTGCTGTATATGATTGAGAATGATTATTACGAAAATTTCTATAACAGCTATACGGCTGATGAAATTAACGATATTTTCCATATCACTCATAGCTATAATTTTAAATTTCCTTCCTATATGGCAGCATCCAAGTTTTATACCGATTATGCAATGAAGAGTAATGACCGTAAAGTCTATCTGGAACACTACCCTGACCGGGTGGCTGCTGTGGCCCTGCATTTGGGACGCGGCAACGCCGATACGGCCCGCCTGTTGTCCCGCTCGATGATGGAGCAACGTCTTCAGCCAGCTACACCAACCTTCCTGAACGCTGGCAAAAGCCGCCGTGGGGAATTGGTGTCCTGCTTCTTGCTCGAAATGGACGACTCTTTGAACTCAATCAACTATGTATTGAACACTTGCATGCAATTGTCCAAAATTGGCGGCGGTGTCGCGGTTAACCTGTCGAAGCTGCGGTCACGCGGTGAGGCGATTAAAGGTGTAGAAGGCGCAGCAAAAGGCATTATGCCTGTGCTGAAGCTGATGGAAGATGGTTTCTCCTACGCGGATCAAATGGGTCAACGTAAAGGCTCTGGCGCTGCCTATTACAACATATTCGGATGGGACGTGCTGGAGTTCCTGGATAGTAAAAAAATTAATGCCGATGAAAGAGTACGCCTTAAGACACTTTCGATCGGATTGCTGGTGCCCAACCGCTTTTACAAGCTGGCTCAAGATAATGAACCGCTGCATGTGTTTGCACCTTATAGTGTGTTCAAGGCTTATGGAACGCATTTGGACGACATGGATCTGGATGAAATGTACGATACACTGCTCGCTGACGATCGAGTGAAGAAAAAAATAGCAATGAGCGCACGTGATATGCTGACGAAAATTGCCATGATTCAGTTGGAGTCTGGCTATCCATATATTATGAATAAGAGTAACGCAAATCAGGCGCATGCTCTTAAAAACGTGGGCCAAATCAAAATGTCAAACCTGTGCACGGAAATCTTCCAGCTACAGGAAACTTCTGAGATTGCCGATTATGGACAACAGGATATTATTCGCCGGGATGTAAGCTGTAACCTGGCTTCCCTGAACATTGTAAATGTGATGGAGCACGGCAAAATCCGCGAGTCCGTTCACGAGGGTATGATTGCTCTCACTTCGGTCAGCGATATGACCCAAGTAGCTAATGCACCAGGTGTTGCGAAAGCGAACCGTGAAATGCATTCCGTTGGTCTGGGTGTCATGAATCTGCACGGCTACCTTGCCAAGAACAAGATTGCATATGAAAGCAATGAAGCGAAGGATTTTGTCCGTACCTTCTTCATGACGATGAACTATCATTCCATCGAAAAGAGTATGGAAATCGCAAAAGCAGCCGGACAAAGCTTTTATGGATTTGAGGAATCGGATTATGCGACAGGTGTATATTTTGACCGATATCTGAACACAGATTATCGTCCGACAACGGCACGTGTGCAAGAACTGTTCAAGGATATTTATATTCCGACTCAAGCAGACTGGGACACACTTAAAGCAGACGTCATGAAGAACGGTCTGTATCACGCCTACCGTATGGCGATTGCTCCCACTGCCAGCATTTCGTATATTCAAAATGCAACGTCCAGCGTTATGCCGATTGTCGAACAGATTGAAACTCGTACCTATGCGAATTCGACAACTTACTATCCAATGCCGTATTTGCAAAAGGATAATGTATTCTTTTACAAATCCGCTTATCAAATGGATCAATTCAAAGTGCTTGATCTGATTGCTGAAATCCAGCCTCACGTGGACCAAGGAATTTCGACTGTGCTTCATGTGAACAGTGACGTGACTACGCGTCAGTTAGCACGTTGCTATCTGTACGCCGCACATAAAGGACTTAAATCGTTATACTACACACGTACCAAAAAACTGTCTGTGGAAGAGTGCCTCACTTGCTCCATCTAATGCATATATGGTAACAAGCTATAAAATAAAATTAGATTTTGAATAGATATGAATGCTTGGCATTAGAAGCTGTATCCAGCGCGTGGTTCAGACCTTTACAGGATTGGACAAAGCCCTCACGGATACAGCTTCCGTATGTCAAGCATACGATGACTCTCCGGTAACATCTCACGTGTGTTTCTAGGGAATCTCGCAAGCTGAAGGGAGAATGCTAACAATGACAGGTATACAAGCCGTAAACTGGAACCGCTCGGACGATGATTTCACACTGATGTTCTGGAATCAGAATATTATGCAATTTTGGACGGATGATGAAATTCCGCTGTCTGACGATAAAATGTCCTGGGTAACCCTCAGTGATATCGAAAAAGAAGCCTACATGAAGGTGCTGGGCGGCTTGACTCTGCTAGACACCATTCAAGGCGGTGTGGGCATGCCGCAAATTATGGAGCATGTAGACGGACTGCAACGCAAAGCGGTATTAAGCTTTATGGCGATGATGGAGCAAATTCATGCCAAATCGTACAGTAGCATCTTTACCACCCTGGCTTCCACGGAAGAAATTGACGGTGTATTCCGCTGGGTGGAAGAAAATCCCCATCTCCAAACCAAAGCAGAAACCATTCGTCAGTATTATATGAACATTCATACACCGAAAGACCTGTATCTCGCGATGGCTGCGTCGGTGCTATTAGAAAGCTATTTGTTTTATAGCGGCTTCTTCTACCCTCT
The DNA here is from genome assembly GCF_025846815.2 of Paenibacillus sp. BT-177. Taxonomy (NCBI): domain Bacteria; kingdom Bacillati; phylum Bacillota; class Bacilli; order Caryophanales; family Paenibacillaceae; genus Paenibacillus; species Paenibacillus sp. BT-177. The sequence goes on from NZ_JAOYTP010000004.1 coordinate 392,272, forward strand.
CTATCTGGCGGGTCAGGGCAAGCTGACATGCAGCGGGGAAATTATCGATCTGATCCTGCGGGACGAAAGTATACACGGTGTCTACGTAGGTGTATTGGCACAGGAGATTTATGCAGAACTGGACGAGGAAGAACAACGCGATCTCTATCAGACGCTGGTAGGCTTGCTGCGCTACTTGCATAATAATGAAGAACAGTATACCGAGCAAATTTATGCCCCTATTGGACTTGTAGACGATGTTAAAGTCTTCTTGCGCTATAACGCCAACAAGGCCATGATGAACCTGGGCTTTGATCCACTTTTTGAAGAAGAAGAAGTCAATCCCATTGTATTCAACGGCATCAGTACCCACACCAAGCAGCACGATTTCTTTTCTAAAAAAGGAAACGGCTATGTTCGGGCGATGAATGTAGAACCGCTGACAGATGATGATTTTAACTTTGGCGTATAAGTACACATACGTAAAATGAATTTAGCAAGGCGATACTATAAAGAGCCATCCACATGCGGATGGCTCAGACTGTAAACAATAGGGTTTCAGAACTTATTCCTAAGTTCTGAAACCCTATTATTTTCTTAAAACTACCTGCTATGCAGGTGGTTCCGGAAAGCTTCGAGCGGTAGTTTACATATTCGCATGCGTTCTCTTATATAAAACTGGTATGGCCACCGCTATAAGAATCATACCCATAAAAGCGGGTGCGGCATGACCAAATGATACATAGATTTGACCTCCAATGATAGGTCCAATCATTCTTGCTAAAGCCTGAATAGATTGACTACCTCCTTGAATCCTTCCTTGTTCACTAGAATTGACAGACTTGGAGAGCATCCCATTAAATGAAGGTCCAAAGATCGAATCGCCAAAACCAAATATAAACATTCCAGCGATAATAAGTGGATAGAATGAGAACAAAGCAGATAGCGCAATGAGACCATAGCCTATAATCTCCGAGACCATTCCCAGAATTGCTATCTGTTTATCACTAAGTTTTATCAAGAGCTTTGGCATGATGAAACCTTGTGAAATGATATCTTGGAATCCCATAATCGAAAACATAAGTCCGATTAATGCAGGCTTCCAACCGAAGGTATCCATTGTAAATTGTGAAAAAACTGCCTGTAAAGATCCGTTGGGTATCCAGAGTAAGAACGCTGAGACAAGTAGCCTTTTCAAGTTTTTCATGGAAAGTACGTTTGCAAGCTGTGTATATGGATTCAGTTTTACAAAGGTGATCTCTTTCAGTCTATGTTTCTTGTCAAGGCTCTCCGGCATAAAAAAGAATCCATAAACAACATTCAATAAAGTGATTATTGCTCCAAAATACATGGGTACAGAATAACCAAACTTGGCAAGTAATCCTCCTAGGGTTGGGCCAATGACCGTGCCGACACCTACAACCGCACTCACCCATCCAAAGTATTTAGTTCTCTGTTCTGGAGGAATGATGTCTGCAAAATATGCGAAGATCGTGCTTATGCTCCCACCTGTTATACCTTCCATGATGCGTCCAGCAAATAGTACCCATACAGCTCCTCCTATACCAAAAACTAAGTACCCGATTACGGAACCCAAAAGGCATATTAAGAGCAATGGACGACGACCATATTTGTCGCTCAAAGCTCCAAGTACGGGAGCCGCAAAAAACACGCAAAATGCATAAACAGAGGTCAGTAGCGTAACAACTATGGCTTGTTCTTCCGGACTGCTTGTATAAGGCTGCACTAAGAATGGGACGACAGGTGTTATGATACTGAAGCCTATTCCGCAAAGAAACACAGAGATAAGGCCGAATATTAAAGCGTGTTTATCTACGGTTTGTTCTGTGGTCTGTTCATTATGTGATCTAAATTTGAACACTCCAATTCTCCCCTCAAAAGTCGCGATTTTTCTTCCCAGGAAACAAAATTATCGTATCATACTTTCCCTTCCCAGGAAACAAAAAAGCAGTCCGTTCTCAATAGAGCCCGGCTGCCTATGGTTTGATTTTCATTATTCAAATTTTATTTCGACTTAATATCGTTACCCTTTTTCTTTATTTCTGCATCCAAATGCCTGCTATACTTATCTATGAAGCTAAGCATACTGTCAAATTGCTCATCAGTTACCTGCTCAAATACGGCTTTATCCCGCTCTTGAAACTCTTTGTGCAGTTCCTCATGGATTTTATAGATTACTTTCCCTTGCTCAGTAAGCCTAAAATAGATTTCTTTTTTGTTATCCGGCTTCTGGTAGCTTTCGATAAGGCCTTTTTTTATGAGCTTTTTAGTTATTTTACTTATGGCACCGCTAGTCATATAAAGGGACTCCGCAAGTGTTGTCACGTTGGAATCTACATTTTTTTCAATATATTCCATGCAATGTACTTCAGAAGACTTATAACCCTTAAGACTGTCTTCCATCTTATCCTTATTGAGCCAAACCATCTTGTTATATAAGTCCCTGAAACCCATTATGACCTGTTCTTCTTTGTTCATGGACTGTCCTCCCACCCGTTGGTGCATTAACAACATAATATAATATATTTCTATTTCCATTTCAACAATAATAAAAATATTTATTATTTTAGGAATTGAGCTATACGTGAAAAAAGAGAGCCGAACACTCCCCATGCTTTATGTATGTATACGTATTTACCAAACGTGGGCATGCATGCAAAAAAAAACGGCCAGATCGCTAAAGTAGCAAAATCAGGCCGTTTTCTATTTACTACGATCGAGCTTCTGTGAACATTTGAAAGGTGACACCAAACTTGTCTGTTACATTCCCATAAGCTGGACTAAAATGGGTTTCCTGCAAAGGCATTCCCACCTGTCCTCCTTGCTGTAAAGCATCAAACATTTTTTTAGCTTGCTCCACACTATCGGTTGTAATACAGATACTCACTTGATTCCCGCTGCTAAACGGTGAGCCGGGAAAGGTATCAGAAAACATGAGCTCTGTCTCACCTACTTTAAGGGTAGCATGTCCCACACGTTCCTTGACCTCTGCGGGAATGGGAAGATCGGGGTTTTCCGGCATTTCCCCAAAGGTTTGAATAAAAAGCAGTTGGGCATCCAATACCTCTTCATAAAATTCGATTGCTTCTCGTGCATTTCCATCCAGCGTGATGTAAGGAATCAAACGTTTGGACATCTTCAACACAGCTCCTTTAATTCGAGGTGATTAACCCAGCCATTTCTCCTGTATTATATACAAAACTTGTCAAGAAAAACAAATCTGCATTCTTAGCTTTCATGCACCTGAATGCCAAGCTGTTTTAGCTCCTTTACCACTTCCGTAACGTTACGCTGTGGATGAAGCGCAGAGACCATCTGGGCAGTGATCGGAACGCCGTTGAAAATCTGGCTTACCACCCCTAGAGAAATCGGCAGCTCATAGTAACTTTCAGCCCAATCCTGATATTCCTCCGGTGTAACTATAATTTTCCCCAGCAAAAGGATGAGCCATCGTCATATCCCTCAGGAAAGTTCGCGTTGCCCATACGCCACTCCTTATCTCCCGCTTCCCTCCACATACAAAAGGTAACGTCCTCTTTCTCCAGCGCTTCATCTTCCAAAAGCTCCATCATATCATCAGGCACACCGTCGTACATGCCCGGCCAGACCTCATATTCGTCTCTTGCATGAGGACTTACAGGGGATTCGTGGTCAAAACCCTTCAACAACACACCTCCACGCGTCCATAGCATATGAATCGTATCTCCAGCGCCGTTGTTCACCTCACCCAGACACACATCACCAGACCATTCAGACTGCATACGATACGTGCGTAACCAATCTTCCGGAGACAATATAATATCCAGCGCTGACAGCAGCATCATTCTCTCTTTTAAACCATTCGGCGTTACCTGTGCATCAAGCATCATATCTTCATCATTCCTCCACCTTGTCCATGCGTACTAAAATTTCATTTGTCTCTGCTTTTGTCTTTCAAGCTTCGCTTGCTCAACGATCTGCCGAATGAAAGGTCCCTTGGCTTCGGTATACGCTGCGCGGTCATGTTTGAATTGATGCGCCAAATCTTTTTTTAAAGTCTCATACGCTCGCAGGCTCTCAGGATGCGCTTTCAAGTAATCTCTGAACAATAAATGGTTTTCCCAATGTTCTCCTTTATACTTGTAAATATGCAAATGATGGGTCCCAGCTCCCCATTCTCCACGGCGAAAGAAAGCTCGCTCTGGAAAATCCGACTTATGTACATATTCATATTCAATACCTAGTAAACGCTCTCGCTGTTCCGATTGAATAATCGCCAAATCTTCTACTCCAACCATAATGTCGATAATAGCCTTGGCTCCCAAACCAGGAACGGATGTACTGCCAATATGCTCTACGCCGACACATACGTCTCCGAGGGCCTCTATCATTTTTGCTCGTTCTCGTGTATACTCTGCTACCCACTGCGGATTATATTCGGATATCACTACCTGCTTGGACATGAACGCACCTCCATTCGTTTTTCAAAAAAATGCCTTCTCAGTGCGTTTGGCACACCTCAGAAGGCATTCTCTTGTTCAAATTAAAAATCATTCAGTTGCTTCATCCCTAGGATTTGGCTTCTCAATCACGATCAGACAGGTACTGTCTGGCAAAGGAACCGGCTGTCCCTGCTCATCCATGAACTCAACACGACTGGACAGCGCTTCGGCATAGCCCTCCTGCAAATAGTGGCGACTCACCCGGATAATCGCTTGTGAACCAAGTGTGTTACGAATACATTCTTCATACTGTGACGGAGTAAAATAACCAAACTGCTCCTGCACTTCATGCACATAGGCTTCCACTCCCCATGTATAGGTATATAGAAATTCCATTGCATCATTTACCGGCAAAACAGCCTCATGCTCACCTATACGCTCTATTTCAATGGGGCGACCTGCAAAATCCTGCGCATACCGCATCAGCCATTCCATTCCGTCCGACTCCAAAAATCGAATGCGTCTGCGCTGCTCTACTGGTTCGGTCATAATACCGTCACGAATGATAATGCGTCCGCCGGGTGCAAGTACACGATAGGCGCTTTGCAAAGCAGCCTCCACTGTTTGTGAATTGAACCTTTTTCCATCTCGTTCGATGTAGGAATACAGCTCGTGAAGAATCGAAGAGAAAATAACCGTGTCCATGCTCTCCGTTTCCACAAATTCTTCCAGTCGAAGCGCATCACCTTTGATGACATCCCAACGACGGTGCTCCAATTGCTTTTTACGTTTAAGAGCCTCAATCACATTCACAGAAATATCAAGACCCAACGGCTTGGAGTCTGGTCTTTCCTGCTCGATCAGGTCCAGCAGTACGCCCCCGCCAGGTCCGATATCCAGTATACGGGTTCCAGTCACGTAATCCAGAATGACCCTTTTGAAATCTGCGGTCTGGTTCATATCTGTAAGGTACGTCTCCTCATTGTGAAAGCGATCATAAGCATCGCGCCGTAATCCGAACAGATCAAACAGCAGCAGGACTGCTTTGTCATACAGAGGCGTCTTTTCTGCCTCAATACAAAAATCGATCAATTTTTCAGCAGCTGATGAAAATACAAAATTAAAAAACACGGTACTTGGCAGCTCCTCCTTATGCTCCACGATTACACTCAAATGAGGATTATGCTTCCGTTTTCCTTTTGTGATATCCTGCCAAGACAGTGCGCTTAAATATTTTTCTATCATTCGTTTTTTGTATACGTTAATTTTCTTAACACCACGATAGTCATAATACATCGTATTCATAAGTGATTCAAAACTGATATGCCGTACCGTTGCAGGCTGTTCCTGCCCTGTGCCATCCCTCAACGTGAGTAAAAATACCTTAACCAGTTCTTGAAGTGAAAAATCCTGCAAAGCTGATTCTACATACCAAAGTGTACGATTCTCCAGCGGAGCCAGCGCCTTCTCTACATTCAGCTCCCGCTCCAGCTCGGCGTAAGCCTGCTCAAACGGCTCACCTTCATGAATCGAAACCGACCGCAATCTCTCCAGTCGCTCCTTTACACTCCAGACTACAGGTGCGTTATCCCAGGCAATCCAGCCGATTAGCTGCTCCACTTCACCGCGTACTTGTTCCCATAATGCAGGATCTACACCGGCGATAATGCATTCGTTCAGTGCTCGTAACACAAGCTCCAATTCCTCCGAGCTCAGCCAGCCCTTACGAGTGATTTCGAGCAGCAGTCGATTTTCTGCAAAGGGTATTTCTCCCCGTATATACTGTCCGATCAATCCATGCGTCTCAATCAAAATTCGGGTCATGCTGTTGCGCGGGTAGGCAGGGGACTCTGCTTGAGCCTGTCTGACATACAGTTGGGAAGAGCCAATATTATGTACAAATAAATTAATGCCCTCATGCTGCCAGCGTAGCCGTTCGCGGACTGTGCCTCCTTTGGCTGTCTCAGACCATACCAATACATCCTCCAGTAGCTCTTTAACCCAGAATGACAATGGAAGTCCGTCCAAAATAAGCAACGTGCGCTCCACATAATCCAGTACAGGATTGGCATCCTTTAACTCACCTATGGATCGAATGCGCTCCAAATTTACAATACGCTCCTCAGCCGACACAAGCAGCTTTAGCCAAGTCGGTGTATCCCAGGCCAGATCACTTTCTTTCCTGTAATTAGCAATGGCTTTTAACGATTGTAACATTTTTCTCACCTCGTGTGATTCGGATTCGGTATGCACAGGAGACTTTGGAAAATATCTTGTATACCCTACACTTTACCATACATTTGTAGCTTCCATCTCGTGGAAAATATTAAACATTTGTATCAATTAATCGCTTGACATGTTCTAGGCTTCACATAACCTGATTTAAAGTTCCCATAGTTTCCGAGACGTTTCTCCCTCCCAAAAGCAAAAAGATACCTTCCAGCCTAAGGCCGAAGATATCTCATTTCCATTGTTAGACGCAGCAAAATCATTTTCCTGCGATGTTTATAAAGTTATAGCGTCGCTATGTGACACGTCAATCGTCTAGCATATATTCTGCTTAGTTATTAACGGAAACGCCATCTGGCACTGGAATACCAAAATTAGGTGTTCCATCCTCATTCCAGTTCAACGGCTGAACACGTGTATGACGATTCGGATCATACAGCGGGTCACCTGTAATTTCCTTGTAATTGCGGGCGTGATATACGATAACGTCACTACCATCCTCAGCAACAGTAAAACTGTTGTGACCAGGTCCGAATTGACCTGTCTCCTCATTCGTGCAGAATACCGGCGCAGGAGACTTTGCCCACGATTTCGGGTCAAGTAAGTTTGCATTCTCGTCTGCCGTTAGCAGGCCCATGCAATAATTGTGGTCCGTAGCACTAGCTGAATAGCTGATAAAAATTCGGCCGTTCCGTTTCAGAACCGCTGCACCTTCATTCACCTTAAAACCGATGACTTCCCAGTCATATTCTGGTGTAGAGATCATAACCTGCTCACCGCGCAGCGTCCAAGGATTGCTCATTTCTGAAATATACAGATTGGAGTTGCCTACGATGTCCGGGTCTTTCTGAGCCCATACATAATATAAAACGCCATTATGCTGGAAGGTTGTCGCATCGAGAGCAAACGTCTCCCAGCGAGTTTTGATCTGTCCCTTTTCCACCCATTCGCCTTCCAGCGGATTAGCTGAATCATTTTCCAGCACGAACATCCGATGGTCGAACAGACCTTCCTTCGTTTCTGTGGTACGAGCTGCTGCAAAATAAATGTACCATTTGTCGTTAATATAATGAATTTCCGGTGCCCAAATGTTCGCGCTTAACGGACCTGTTTCATATTTATGCCACACTGCCACTGGCTCTGCTGTATTCAAGCCTTGAATAGTACGTGCCCGCCGAACCTCAATGCGGTCATACTCTGGCACAGATCCGGTAAAATAATAGTACCCATCACTATGCTTGTAAATCCAAGGGTCTGCACGTTGCTCAATGACCGGATTATTAAAGGATACAGTTTGATTCATGGTTTTTCTCTCCTCTATGTGTAATATGTAGTTCATAGGATTAATCGCTGATACGTTTTCCCCAGATGGAAATTCCTTTTTCATTCATACCCGTGAAAATTAGAGTATGACGACCGAGCTCCCAGTCCCATGAAGGAAGCAATAGCAATTCCTCCTTTGACCCTTCGGACGCATTGCTCCAATTCATTGTTAGAGTACGTCTACCATCAAAACTCCAGTGACCTTCCAGAGAACCACTGGTTGCCCGCCCTCCATCTTCCAGACGAAGCGGTTCAGCTTCCACCTGACCGTCTACTTCTTGCCTGATCACGATGCGCTCCCAGTTGCCGGATAATAATCTTTTGGGTATATCCTGCTCCTTTTCGCCCGCATACCGCTCCGGCGATACGATAGGCCAGCCATCAGCCGTCCACAATATTTTGCGCACATGCAAGTAAGGCCAGCTCTTATCCGTTTCTCCCCGCGCATGATGAACAATATAGTAATCGTCTCCGTCCTTCAGTACGGAATTATGACCTGGCGCAACCCAGCCTTCTCCTTCACTGAAACGATAACCGCCCAGTACCTTGGTCCCAATCTCATATTGAGGCAAATAACTGGTATCTGCCATATCACGTCCATTCATATCTACGTACGGGCCTGTGATGGAATCCGAGCGGGCTACGCGAACATTGTAGTCCTCGAACAAAGAATCATACGAGACGAACAAGTAGTATTTGCGGAACACAGGATTGTACACAATGTACGGACCTTCCACAGCCCCGTCCTCGGTTGCCCGATCTCTGGCAGCGATATTTTTACCATAACCAGATTCTTTGAGCTTTCCAGTCTGCGGATCAAGCGGTGTGATATAAATACCGCCGAAAAAAGATCCGTACACCATCCATGGATTTCCATCAGCATCCAATACCGGATTAGCATCAATTGCATTCAGCTTGTCATGCTCATCCGTTTTAACAACCAGTCCCTCATCCTTCCAAGGACCTTCTGGGGAATGGGATGTCTGTAACCCAATGGCTGATCGTGTGCTGCCAAATGTAGAGGCAGAATAATACATTCGATAGGTATCGCCCATCTTTATGACGTCCGGGGCCCACAGATTCGTTGCTGATGACCATGCCCCCGCTTCCTTTGGAATGCCGGGTAAAGCATATTGAACCCAGTTCCAGTGAATCAGGTCGGTCGATTTGCGCACCATGACACCCGGCCTCAGTTCTCCACCTGTCTTTACATCCGTCGAATAGACATAATATCCCTGATCTGTTTTGATAATTGCTGGGTCATGAGCATTGTTAATAGTCCAGCGCTGTTCATCGTCTATCGTGCTTTGATCATACAAGTGATCAGGAGGCGGAGCCTGCGGATATACAGGGTCCGGAGTGTTATCCCCACAGCCGGATAGGCCCAGCATTAGCAGCATAACCATAACTGTTATTCTCCTCCTTCCTTTGCTCAATACATATGGTGACTGCGTTCCATCATTCATCCAAATCGTCCAAGTGCGAGTGTTAATTAACCCTTGACACCTGAAATGGCAACCGACTCAATAATTTGTTTCTGGAAGATTAGGAATATAATCAACACAGGTAACAAGGCTATAATGGAAGCTGCCATAATAAGCGGATAGTCTGTCTGAATGGCGTAAGTCGCATTAAAATTCGCGATAACCAGCTGCAATGTCTGCGTTTCTGGTGAGTTCAAGTAAATAATCGGTGCCAAGTAATCGTTCCAAATCCCCATAAACCATAAGATCAGCTGTGCAGCAACTGCCGGCTTAATGAGTGGGAACGTAATCGACGAATAAAGTCGGAAATAAGAGCTTCCGTCAATTTTAGCAGCTTCGATAATAGCATCTGGTACACTGAGCAAATACTGCCGCAGAAAAAAGATCATAACTACATTACCGAACAAGCCGGGAACGATCAGAGGCAACAGCGTATCTATCCAGCCAAGTTTGGAGAACATCATAAACTGTGGAATCATAACTGTTGGGTAAGGAATCATCATGGATGCGATGAGTGCCAAAAACAGTTTATTTTTATGAGGGAATCTCAGCTTTGCGAATGCAAAAGCGGCCACACTAGATGTGAAGGTACCCACAACCGTGACACTTACAGCCACAATCACGCTGTTCTTGATCCCACTTAACAGAGGACCTGCTTCCCAAATTTCCTTGTACTTACCGAACTGAAACACCTCTGGTATCCATACTGGTGGAAGTGCAAAGACATCCTGCTTTTCTTTTACCGAAGTGGACAACATCCAAAGCAACGGCGCGATCATCGCAATCGCTCCAATCGCCAGTACAATAAAGATAATGATATTGGTAACTTTCGTTTTTTGACTATGGGACATAATCAGCCTCACTCCTTTCCGCGAAAATCAATCCCCATCAAAGGATGATTTTTCATTCATTTTAAATTGAATCAAAGTTACGATAAAAATGAAGATGCCGAGAATCATAGCCATCGCGGAGGCATATCCCATTTGCAGGTTTTTAAATGCCTTATCCCAAATATAGAAGACAATTGAGGCGGATGAATATTCCGGACCCCCTGTAGGTGTCATAATGTTCATTTCAGTAAAGATTTGCGAACCACCAATAATGTTGGTAACGACCAGGAAGAAGGTTACTGGTTTCACCATTGGCCATGTAATATTGCGGAACATTTGGAATCCGCTAGCTCCGTCCAGCTCTGCTGCTTCATAATAAGAGCGAGATACACTTTGCAGTGCAGCCAGATACAGCAACATTGTATATCCGAGACCTTTCCATACAGTCATGAGAATCAAGGCCGGTTTGACTGTATCCTTATCCATCAGCCAGTTAGGTCCTTTAATACCGAACAGTTCAAGGAATTGGTTCACCAAACCATAATCTCCGTTGTAAGCCCAGTTCCACATAATAGAAACAGCAGCCAACGAAGAAATGACCGGAATATAATAAATCACACGAAATGTCGTCGTACCTGGAATCTTGCGATTCAACCCCAGTGCCAGCAGTAAAGCTAGTACAAGACCGATTGGAATACCCAACATTAAGAAAAGAGTATTGTACATCGATTTGTAAAAGAGTTCATCGCTAAATAAATCCTTAAAATTGTCGAACCCAATAAAGTTCATTTGTCCTAATCCGTCCCAGTCTGTAAAAGAGCCGTATAACGAATAGACAAACGGGAACAACGTAAAGATTAGCAGACCGAGAATAGGCGGAAGAATAAATAAGTATCCATATATCTTCTCTTTGCGGTAGAGATTAGATTTGGTTATCACAGGGCTCACCTCTGTTTCTGATTTGGAATGAAGATGATGTTAGCAGCATGATATTCAGCCACTAACATCATCCTTTTTTCCTCTATTTACGCATTATTTCTGTGATTTTTTCTCTTGCTCCACCGCTTTATCCAGCAGTTTCTGCATCTTCGGTTGTTCTTGTTTCACATAATCTGCTGCCGTAATTTTGCCATCCAGCACAGGTTGAATATCTGTGAAGAAAATATCGTACCATTCTGCGTTATACGTATAGTTACCTGGTAATGAGCGTCCATAGTCATTTACGATATCAATAAATTCCTGTTTGTTGTTAGGCTTTGTTTTTGTGTCTTTGGCCCATTCATCAGCCATATCCAGCAGGTTCGGAATTTGTACCTTGGCATCTACGAGCTGCTTCATGCCTTCTTTGGAAGTAGTCAGATAGTTAACCAGTTCTACAGCTTCATCCGGATATTTTGTTTTAGAGGAAACGCCGATACCCAGAGAACCAATCCATGTTGCCGGTTTGCCAGTCGATCCAGTTGGGAAAGGCAACAAATCATATTCGAATGGCAGTTTTTCAAATGTACTCATATCCCAAGGACCTACTGGGAAGAAGGCCATTTCGCCCTTCATCCAGCGTTGATATGTGTCCAATGTTTGTGATTGTTCAATACCAGGTGTAATTTTATATTTGTTTTGCATATCAGCAAAGAACTGAAGCGCTTCCGCAAATTTCGGATCATCAATTGTTACTTTGGTTTTGCTCTCATCCAGCCAATCAGCACCATTACTCCATACAAAGGCTTGCAATGCCCACTGAACGTTAAAGCCTGTTCCGTATTGATCTGGCTTGCCGTCACCGTTGGTATCTTTGGTCAGCTCTTGGTTAACCTTAATGAACTCATCCCATGTATATGGTTTGTCTTTGTCAGGCAATGGAACACCTGCTTTTTCAAACATGGTTTTGTTATAACCCAAAGCGAATGGACCCAAGTCCTTCGGCATACCGTAAATATTTCCCTGACCGGCCATTTTACCGTCATAGCGATACAAATCCACACCGTATTTCCAGATATTATCCAGATTTATATCCTTGCTCTTATCAATATAAGGTGTCAGATCCTTCAACACCCCACTGTTAACATAAGCTTTCAAATCCCCAGGGGCAAAATAAAAGATATCTGGAAGATTATTACCTGTAATTGCAGCTCTAAGCTTTGTAGCATATTGATCTGCTGCCGTCACAACCATTTTAACCTTCACACCAGGATGTTCTTCTTCAAATTTTTTGATAACATCCTTATAAGCCTTCTGCTCATCCGTTCCTCCACGGAACATGAAAGTCAATTCCTTGCTTCCATCGCTACTGGAACTTCCTCCACTACAGCCTGCCAGTGCAGCAACCATTAACAACAGAACAACCATTGTTAGCGCAAAACCTTTTTTCTTTGTCAACGCGACCCCTCCTAAAATTAAAATGAAACCGCATACATTAAGTGTTAAATTAACTTCATACCACTCGGCCTAATCTTTAACTGTGCGGTACACAACCCGTTGTTGATTGCCGCTGTGATTATCATCCCTCTCATGTACCGTATAATTAACATTTACCTTTATCAATAATGAATTCGTTTACAAATAAAATATAGCACGCCATTCTACGGTTCGTCAATGCATTTTTCAATCTTTTTAAATAATTATAAAACATAGATTAGAGTAACTTAAAAAGTGAAATTAAATCGTATTTAAGTATTTTTATTAATTAAATCTAATTAAAAAAAACTTAAATGCGATCTATTTTATAAAAAAGGCTTTATTTTAGAACGCGATTTCCTCTCTTCTTCTTTTAGTAAAAAAAATTTACATAAAAGCAGTTTACTTCTTTATGATTTTATTTTAACATAAATCAAAGTAAAAATATAAGCGCTTACATCACACTTTTTATAGATAAGGATGGGCTATAGCTATGATTTATATTAAGAACTTAATGTCAGGGTTAGATATTTTCAAAGCATTGGGCTCGGAAATCCGCATTCAAATTCTTGAATTACTTGCTGTTCAAGGACAAAGTATGAATGATATTGCGAGCAAGCTGAATTTAAGTAACGGCACCATTACGATGCATATTCGCAAACTGGAAGAATGCGGACTTGTGGAAATCAATACCGTAAGCGGTAAACACGGGACCCGAAAAATGTGCTATTTAAATAAGGAAAAGCTAATGGTAGATCTGCGCAGCAGAGAACAAAAAAATGTGTATGAGGTAGAAATTCGCATCGGTCATTATAGTAACTACCAGGCAGTTCCTACTTGTGGATTAGTGACCAAAGACAGCATTATCGGCGATTTTGATGACCCACGCTATTTTGCAGATCCCGCGCGACTGGACTCTGAAATGATCTGGATGGCAGAAGGCTTTCTGGAATACCGCATTCCTAACTACTTGAAAGCGAATCAATCCTTTACCGAAATTCAATTTTCCGCAGAGCTGGGGTCAGAAGCACCGTGTTATTGTGAGGACTATCCGTCTGATATTTGTTTTCATGTAAATGGTATTGCCATCGGTCACTGGACGAGCCCAGGCGATTTTGGAGCTGTTCCGGGGGTCCTCAATCCCGATTGGTGGCCTCCACACTTGAATCAGTACGGCATGCTGAAGTTAATTCGCATCAATCAACATGGAAGCTTCATTGACGGGTGTCGTATATCAGAAGTCACAATAGACGATATTGGACTTGATTACAAAAGCGATATTACACTGCGTTTATCCGTATCCGATCAATCGCAAAACAAAGGAGGGCTCACTATTTTTGGTAAAAGATTCGGAAATTTCAGCCAAGATTTGCTTGTGCGCGTGCTTTATGATGTACACGAAGAAGATAACTCCAACTCCTAACTCATCACAGATAAAAAGGCCGAAGTCTGTATTCATTGAATACAGGTCCTCGGCCTCAATCCTAATCCTCACGTAAAGAGATATAGATAAATAGATAAAAGATGAGCGCCATCCCAAACACCAGCCAGCTAAAAGACAGTAAATGAAGCTTCTCCCCTGCATTTACTGCCGAGCTCCAAAGATCCACAAAAAGCACCAGCGGTTGCAGCAACACATCCCAACTATTCCAGCGTGCAAATCTGCCTATATATACACCTATGCTGGCCAACCACAACATCACAAAGACTACAACCCATGCGAGCCACCCTGAACAAATCTTCCTCAACATACGGTGGATCATCAATACACAAAGAGATGTAAGAAAAAGACCAATTCCAGCGGCTGAAAAGGACGTAAATAAGATTAGCCAAAATTGAGTGTTCAACCAAAAACGCGTACCAGGGTTCACATCGTAAAAACGGAATGCATGTAGTAACTCGGTCACTAGATAAAGAGCATTCGGCAGAAAAAACAACCATACCCATGCGGCGAAAAATAAAAGAATATTTCTCACTTTTGCATATTGTAATTTGGATAAAGCCACCATTAACAATGAAATAAACACCGGAACCCAGGCCAGGAATATGTCCCAGTACAGAAATTGATATATCCTCGTCCCACTTGTGGACTGTAGATACATAATGAGTCCGAAACAGCCCAATGTAGCTACAAGCATCACCCCCAACAAACCGGGCAGCTTGTAACCCTTCCTTCTTAACAGCAAACTTCCATCTACCTCCTGTCTAAAAACACGTATTTACGTCTTTTTAACTTTCTTATATAGCGCTTTCATATATAGAGAGGGCTTTTATTTATTCCACGTTTCGTATATCCTCGAACACATGGTTTGTTATTGTCAAAGCGTCAAAGGTAACATTACACCCCTCCCCTACTGGAGATTGTGCGACAACCCCAACTTTTAGCTGGCTGGGAACATTCATCCCAAAATATCTGGCCAGTTTCCAATGGTGACCATCCGATGAATAATGAAAGGCAAAGCAATTTCCAGCTCGTGTTACTCGCAAATACGGATTAGAAGCATCCATCGCCCCCGATATACAATCATCGGATGTATCCCGTGTAACCACACTTAGGATCGAGGGGGTATTCTCAAAGTATTCAAAGCACACTTTAGCCCAATGAGTATCATCAGCCATCACCATCAAACATCCTGAGTCATAGGGCTGCTTCATATCGACACGAACCCTCGTCCATATTGTAAAATCTCCTTGAAGGGTGGTATGCAAAAAAGGAGCGGACGATTTGATAACGGCGCCGGACGGATCTCTAAAAAAATCTGCCTGTGAAGGTGCAGATACTTGTAAAGCCTTGAATTCATCGAAGCTCCATACAGTCGGTTCGTTGATCCAGCCCCATCCTTGAGGCAAAACCTTGTCGTTAAAGTCTTCAAATACGTTCATATGGATACCATCCCTCTCTAGCCAATATAGTCTTAACACAGTGAATTTTGGGGTACAATTCCCCTTGATACCACTATATACGTTATCTTCCAGTCGTCAATGATGATGCCCCTGTCTTTACAATTTATAAAAAAAGACTTGCCATTCTGAAATGTTGTGCTTATAATTACACCTAAATTGATACGGCAACAAATTTCAATGACGAGAACGAGTAAGCTATACAGCGGATTTGCAGAGAGTTGGGGCAGGTGAAAGCCAACATTCCGAGGGTAGCTGAACGCCATCTCTGAGAAGCGGGCTGAACCTGAAGTAAGCTCTGCCGCCTTTCCAGCGTTAACCGGAACACGTATTGATGGATACGTGAACAGAGTGTCATTTCCTATGGAATGAAACTAGGGTGGTAACACGGGTATAAACTCGTCCCTTTTACAGGGGCGGGTTTTTTTGTTTTTCAATAAGGAGGAATCAACATGACAAATGTATCGACAGCAGTATCTATAACTGATTTTTTGACTCCGGCTGTACGGGAAATGCCCCCTTCAGGTATCCGTCGGTTTTTTGAATATAGTGCAGGCAGAAAAGATATCGTATCGCTTGGTGTTGGTGAACCTGATTTTGTAACTCCTCAACATGTGAGAAAGGCCTGTATCACAGCACTGGAAAATGGTAAAACCTCATACACACCCAATGCAGGTCTCCCTGAGCTTCGTGAGGAAATTGCCAGATATCTGGAGAGCAGCTTCAGCACATCCTATAACCCGGCAGATGAAATCATGGTCACTGTTGGCAGTAGTGAAGCGTTGGATTTGGCGCTACGCGCCCTCATCACAACACACGATGAAATACTCATACCAGCTCCCTGTTATATTTCGTATTCGCCTATTACGTTTTTGAACGGAGGACATACCGTAACGGTTGAAACGTCTGCTGACCAGCAGTTTAAGCTGACAGCTGAGGCGCTCAAATCCAAGCTGACTCCACGATCCAAAGTGCTTATTCTCTGTTATCCGAACAACCCGACTGGCGGGGTGATGACCTATGAGGATTGGCTACCCATTGCCCGTCTGGTTGAGGAGCATAATCTGATCGTCATATCGGACGAAATTTATGCTGAATTGACCTATGGACAGCAGCATGTAAGTTTCGCTTCTCTGCCAGGAATGAAAGAACGCACCCTGCTCATCAGCGGCTTTTCCAAAGCATTTGCCATGACAGGCTGGAGGGTCGGCTATGTATGCGGTCCGAAAGAGTTGATTTCAGCCATGCTGAAAATCCATCAATATACAGCCATGTGCGCGCCTATTATCGGGCAAATTGCCGCTATTGAATCCCTGCGCAACGGGCTGGAGGAAAAAGATCGCATGATGGAGTCCTACAATCAACGTAGAAAATGGTTCGTTGCTGCCCTCTGTCAGACAGGACTTCCATGTCATGAACCAAATGGTGCCTTCTATGCTTTTCCCTCCATTATGCACACAGGGTTAAGCTCAGAACAGTTTGCCAAGCGACTGTTGGAAGAACAAGGAGTTATAACGGTCCCGGGTTCCGCATTCGGCCCAGGCGGCGAAGGTTTTATCCGCTGCTCGTATGCATCATCGCGTGAACAGCTGGAAACGGCTCTGGAACGCATCAGCGTATTCCTGAAACGCCTGTAAACCGATTTTCCATCGCATGAACTGAACATGAGCATGAGGTGAACATTTACTTCAGCAGCTTCTGAATAAGCTTTTTCTGGTGTGCTGGCAAGCATTCGGCCATTCCCCTACGCGGCAGTAACAAATGTCGGAGATTTCAGCGCTTGGTCGAAAGGTACCCGGGATAACCCGGCCTTTAAAAATAAGATCCACACGGTTCGGCAACTGGCCAAACTGGGCTTGCGCCAATGAGGTGATCTCTACCTCCAGCCCAGTTTCTTCCCGGACTTCGCGCCGTAAGGCGGTTTCCGGCTGCTCTAGCTCCATCCAGCCGCCGGGAATTCCCCACGGTTGCTTCCGGTATACGTGCTTTAATAGCAGCACTTCCCCGGCATCGTTCGTGAAAATGCCCAGCACAGCAACTAAAAATTTATGTTGTGCCCGGTACACCAATGCATTTTTCAATCGAATGAACGGCGTATGCTTATACATGAATACAAGCCAATCCCGCGGGATCTTATTTATCAGCTTAACCAGCATAACACACCTCCAGTTGAGCACTCTTACATCAATTCATTCGTTGGATTAAGTTAAATGATGAGCTTAAGTATGTATACTAAAAAATTAATCTTTAGGTGACTGTAGCTTACGGCTATATAACTGAGCATTTTCCGCATCAAAACAAACAAAAATAATCTCATTCAACCCAGCATGTTCCTGTACAAAACGTGTCACTTCCTGTATAGCAATCTCGGCCGCCTTTTCTTTCGGGAATCGGTAGATGCCTGTGCTGATATTGGGAAAAGCAATGCTGCGTGCATTCAATTCTAAAGCTAATTGCAGTGTATGACGGTAGCATGTCGCCAATAGCTCTTCTTCCTGATGGTCGCCACCATTCCACACAGGGCCGACAGTATGAACAACATATTGGGCTTCCAGCTTGCCAGCCGTCGTATAAACTGCGCCTCCTACCGGACATCCCCCTTGCTTGTTTCTGATTCGGACACAATCTTCCAATATAGCCGGACCGCCAGCTCTATGAATTGCACCATCTACACCACCGCCACCCAGCAAGCTTGTATTTGCAGCGTTGACAATAATATCTGCCTTACAACAGGTAATATCCCCTTGCACCACACGTATGATCACGTTAAATAGTTCAATTTGGGTATCCATTGGTCCTCCTTCTCTTCTAAAAACCAGCTTTGTTATATAGTCATCTTATAGTCTCTACAAGCGATTTCTAAAACATCGTCATAGGTTTTCAACAGAAAGTGTTTTAGATTCTTCCCCCGTGCACTAGCTATTGTAGCTAATAATGGCGTATCTGTAAGCTCATCAAAACTGCTACCTTGCGTATACTTCTGTTCAGGCATGTCTAAAGCCACATCCAGTTCAATCATATTAAAATAGTAGATTCCTGTAAATATAAGCTCATAGGGTACAAAATCGTCTACTGCTTCTGACGCCAACCCCCCATTAATCTCTCCCTTCAAAACCAGCTCTTTCTTCGCATAATTCATATGAACCTGATCCAAATAGACCGCATCCCGTCCATGCAATTCGCCAAGCGGCGTTTGAATGGCTTTTATGTGTGGCATCCAGGTGTTCTCCAGTCCTAAGTTATTTTCCATCCAGCAACATAAGTGCGGTCGCAACCGCATGATCCACAAAAGAACGCTCTGGGCGTGACTTCATCATCACGGTTATCCCGATTAACAAAGAGACCAACGTGTGTGCCAAAGCTCGTGCATCTATAGTCACCTCAAGCTCCTCAGATTGAATACCACGTTCGAGGGTCTCCTGAAAGACAGCAGAGAGATACATCTGATGTTCTCTGGTTAAAATTTCAAACCTCTCATCATGAGGGGCTAGTTCTACCATTGTATTGATGCAAAAGCATCCCTTATTGGACCCCTCCTCGTACTCTTCTGCCATCACTCCTCCAAAAAAATTGTAAAATGCTTCTTTTACAGCTGAACTATTTTGCAGTTTAGCCCTTACACAAGCTGCATGAGATTGCGTATATTTACGCAGCGCAGCTTCGAATAATTGCTTTTTATCCCCAAAGGCAGCATATATGCTGGGACGTTGTATTCCCATACGCGAGGTTAAATCGCTTAAAGATGTGGCCTCAAAACCCTTTTCCCAAAAAACTTGCATCGCTGCATCCAACGCTTGATCTTCATCAAATTCTCGTGGTCGAACCATACTTATCCCCTTCTTTTCGTATCGTTCAGTATATTAAGATTGTATGATCTCCAGAAGCGGCTGTCAAATATATGCGGGTTAAACTCTTGACAAATCTTATTGATGAGAGTTACATTGACCTAAAATCATTACATACCAATCGGTATATTATACTGATCAGTATGTAAATCACAGAAAGCGACGTGGTATGTGAAAATGAAGACGTCAGAAGAAAAAGCGATACTGCTCCCCCATCAAACGGTAGCCAGCACTGCCGAAATAGCTCCCATTCCGGTCCTATCCCGGTCTGTGGCGCTCTTGTTTGCCATAGCCTGCGGGCTGGCTGTCGCTAACATTTACTATGCACAGCCATTACTGGATGCGCTGGCGCACGAGTTTGGCATTACACACTCATCGGTCGGTATCGTTATTACCGTCACGCAAATTTGTTATGCGTTAGGACTGCTGCTACTCGTCCCGCTTGGCGATCTCTTGAACAGGCGGCGCTTGATTACAGGACAGATGCTGCTATCTGTGCTGGCATTAATCCTGGTTAGCTCTGCCCCTACCCGTACAATACTGCTTATGGGCATGGCAATGGTTGGGCTACTGGCTGTAGTGACTCAAACACTCGTGGCATTCGCCTCGACCTTGGCTCATCCGACTGAACGCGGGCAGGTCGTAGGACTGGTAACCAGCGGAGTCGTTATCGGCATTTTACTCGCACGAACCGTTGCTGGTGTATTAACTGATCTGGCAGGCTGGCGTTCAGTTTACCTTATTTCTGCTATACTTACGCTGTTTATGGCTGTGGCTCTATTGCGAGTACTCCCAAAGAACGAACCCACAAGCGCCACACTTTCCTATGGGCAGTTGCTTCGCTCGGTTATCGCACTGTTCGTCCAAGAACGAATTCTGCGTATTCGTGCTGTCCTTGCGCTGCTCATTTTCACAGCGTTTAGCATATTGTGGACTTCGCTTGTATTGCCTCTTAGTGCCCCTCCATTGTCTCTTTCACACACTGCCATTGGGGCCTTCGGCCTGGCTGGAGTCGCCGGAGCATTAGCAGCAGCCCAAGCAGGGCGGCTTGCTGATCAAGGCTTGGGACAACGAACAACAGGTATCGCACTAGTTGTATTGCTACTGTCCTGGCTACCTATACGCTACACCGAGCATTCTCTATTCGCTTTAACTCTTGGTGTCATTCTTTTGGATTTGGCCGTACAGGCTGTACATGTCACTAACCAGAGCTTGATTTTCAACGTTCGCCCTGAAGCACGGAGCCGACTTACCGCAGGCTACATGATCTTTTATTCCATCGGTAGCGCCACTGGAGCCATTACCTCCACTCACATGTATACCTATGCTGGGTGGAACGGAGTTTGCCTATTGGGGGCGGGTGTCAGTGCTCTGGCTCTCATTTTTTGGGCGATGACTCGACGTTCAACTTGATGGTACATCCATATGGATGGGATCAACGAAAAACCGCCTGGGCCTCAATAACAGCCTAGGCGGTTCTCTTCTATCACTGTAGATCATCACTTAATTGCAATATAAATCAAAACGGGTTCATCTGGATTGCCATACACTTCAAAATCACCTGTGTAGGTCCGCTCCCCTTGTCCCGTGGCAGCCCATGCCCAAATTGTCTGCCATACACGGAAGATAGAAGAAGGTTCATGGGTTGCCTGAAAAATAGCATAGCGTGCAGCCGGAATTACAAGTTCTTCAAGCTCGTCAGGAGTTTGGAAGTCCTCAGCCGCTTCCTTTCCAATAAAAAATGTATACTCGCCCAGAGCTCCATTTTCATAGTCAGTATAGCAACCATAGACGGAAGCAAGTCCTTCATGACCCCTGATCCGACCTGCCACATTCTCACCTACAAAACGTTCCCACATGCTTGGAATGATCCCGTGAGATGTCTGTTCCTTCTGATTGTTTGTGCGTGCTTTTAGACCAATTAAATGGATTTCACCTCGGTACTCCTCCCGAATGGGTCCATCAAATGGAAGCTCTGTATCCTCTGAAGACCGCCACCTCTTCAAATGCGGTAGGTAATTACGTAGCATCGAAGTCGCTTCTTCTGCCTGCATCCCCTCTTCTACCAGGATCGGCACACACTGCTGGATCATTCCCTCCATCGTCAAGTCAGGCTGTACAAGTGCACCTTCCTTGTAACAATACTTGCAATACTCATCTGTATTATTATGTTGTGCATCCGTTCCATATTGATCCTCATGCTCCAGCGGCATCCCGCAGCTTTGACAAGCTTTATCCATTCTCGTAAATCCCCTTTCGCTAACTCATATCTGGTATGCCACCAGTATAACGAAACAAACCTGACAACTATGGGTCAGGTTCGTTTTACTTTAATCTAAGATTTACTCTATAATTCCTAGCCTTCTTCATAATTAGACGCAATACGCAACGCCATCTTATAAATCTTATCTCGCAAATGGGCTGGTTCTTTGACAATCACATCCGGTCCGAGGCTTAAAATAAATCCGTACACCCACGCATCCTCAGGAAACGGGACTGAAACCGTGTAAATCCCTTCCTCCTGCTCGTTCAATGCTTCCACACCAAACCAATCCTCCGCCAGATGTCTTGAGGTGCGGTTAAATTGTAGCGTAAATGGTTGTACAGCGCTGGATGCCGTCATCCGCCCCTCATTCCACGGCAGCACTTCATTAGAAAGATCCCTGCGAGTGAAAGCCGTCTCTGTAACCACAGGCTCATTCATACGGGAAAGCTTGAACAACCGAAATTGCCCCCTGTCGGGACAATACGCATACACAAACCATTGTTGCCCTTTCAGCACAAGCGTATGCGGTTCCACATCCCGTTCTGTTCGGGCTCCTTCCGCATTTCGATAGGTAAAAGCAACCGTACGCGCTTGACTCATTGCCTCTTTTATCTTGATTAATTTAGCTTCCTGGACAGACTGATTTCCCCATCCCGAATGATCGACGATAAACTGTGTGGTACGGACACTAAATTGCTCTTTTTCAGACTCTGGTATAATGCTTTCAAATTTATGAAGTAACCGGGATACGTTGGGACCGCCCAACGACGAGGACAAACTCTGTAGGCCCATCACAATGTCCTTGATATCATGATCCGTCAGCATACTGCGATCCAGACGATATCCTTCCATCAGGCCAATCCCCCCACCTGCTCCCTGAAAAGTTACTACTGGGATACCAGCCAGACTAATCGCTTCAATATCTCTATAAATCGTCCGAATTGAAACCTCATACAAATCAGCGAGTTCCTTTGCTTGTATTCTATTTCTTTTCAGCAGCAAAATCACGATAGAAAGCAATCGATCGATTTTCATTTTTTCAAAACCTTTCACCCTTAATAAAAATAAGCCAGGAGTTCCTCATCATATCCCTGACCGTGATATTCCAAAGCGTTCTTTTCAATACCATAAGTTTTGAATCCCAATTTTCTATAAAACTCAACAGCTGCTTGATTGGCAGCCACCACACTCAAATTGATTTGTTTCAATCCTTCCACTTTTCTACCTCGACTGATAACTTCCAATAAAAGTTTCTTAGCGATCCCCTGGCCTCGGTAAATCGGTGGTACATACACTCCCCAAATCGTTCCTTTATGCCGTGTCTTAATTTTGTGTTCTCTTCTAAACCCGGTCATGCCAGCCAGCTGATGATCCTTTGTAAATGCACCAAGTATGTAATGATCTCTCTTATTTTGTATTTGCTTCACTATATCAAATAACGAAACTTGTACAGCTTCCTCATAGGAGGTTCCAAAAGCTTCGGGATTCATTTTTAGGGCTTCCAGTCTTAAATTCCAATACACTTCAGCGTCTGCTGGCTCTATGTTCCTGATGATAATCATGGCTTCATCCCTCCAAATGTTTTCCTCCATCTTACTCTATCTATTATTTAAATTAAATCTATGATGCCTAAATTAAAATAACCTCAGATGCTAGATCCAGCCGGATATAGCATCTGAGGCTTCAATACTCATTACATATTATGACTCATAGCGTTTCAGCACAATGACCGCATTATGACCACCGAAGCCGAAAGAATTAGATAACCCAATATTTAGCGAAGCCTTGCGCGCTTCGTGAGGCACATAATCCAGATCACAAACAGGGTCTGGATTGTCCAAATGCATCGTTGGCGGAATGATACCTTCTCGAAGGCTTTGAACAAGCGCAATCGCTTCGACACCGCCTGCGGCTCCTAGCATATGACCTAGCATGGACTTATTCGCGGTTACCGGAATCTGATAGGCATAGTCACCAAACAGCTTGTGAATCGCCAAGGTTTCAGCGATATCCCCTACAGCCGTACTCGTTGCGTGAGCACTGATCACGTCCACTTCTTCAGGAGAGATTCGAGCCGAATGAAGGGCCGCTTTCATTGCTAGATAAGCTCCGGTTCCTTCAGGATGCGGTGCAACCATATGATAGGCATCCGAACTCGCTCCATAACCGATGACCTCACCATAGATTTCTGCACCACGCCGGGTAGCGTGCTCCAGCGACTCCAGCACCAAGATGCCTGCTCCTTCGCTCATGACAAAACCGTCCCGATTCTTATCAAAAGGCCGACTTGCTGTGGAAGGCTCCTCGTTACGTGTCGACAAGGCGGTTGCATTAGCGAAACTTGCCAAAGCCAATCGAGACACCGCCGCTTCAGCTCCACCGGCAAAAATGACATCCGCATCTCCTGTACGAATGGTTCGAAATGCCTCTCCAATTGCAGTGTTCCCAATAGAACAAGCCGTTACAGGTGAAAGCGTAGGACCCATCGCTCCAAACGCGATACTAATTTGAGCAGCAGCCATATTCGAGATCATCATAGGTACCAGCGTCGGGCTAACTCTGCCTGGACCACGATGTAGCAGCACGTCCACATTGTCTACCAACGTATCCAAACCGCCGACTCCTGATCCCACATATACACCTACACGTTCCAGATCAGTGTGATCTAGTTCCAGGCCAGAATCCTTGAGCGCTTGCTCTGCCGCATATAATGCAAACTGAGTAAATCGATCCATTCGTCTGGCATCCTTACGCCCCCACTGTTTTTCTGCATCAAAATCCTGTACCAGCCCAGCAATTTGTGCTTTTAAATCGGACACATCAAATGAATTAATTTTACGTATACCTGAATGGCCTTCCAGCAAATTGTTCCATAGCGTGTCTACTTCATTACCCAATGGCGAAACGACACCCATACCTGTTATCACTACTCTTTGCATAAGCTATTCATTCCTCCTGCTCGATGGCTTACTTATAATCCTCATTTTACCCCCGTCTTATCCTATTACAAGTGTTTGTTTATCCTGGTATAATGAACACTACTATAGTAAGCGCCTGATTTAATTACTTCAGATACACTCATTGAATGGAGAGAAAATACCTATGAAAACGGAAGCACGTCTGGAAGCACTATCAGTTTTTCTGAAAACAAAAAGGGCCCGCCTACACCCGCATATGGTTGGTCTTCCCCCAGGGTCACGTCGGAGAACACCAGGTTTGCGCAGAGAAGAAGTCGCTCAACTAGCAGGTGTCAGTACAACCTGGTATACCTGGCTGGAGCAGGGTCGGGATATTAAAGTATCCTCCTCCGTGTTGGATGCTATTGCTGCTGCCTTGCAGTTGAACACGGATGAGCGTAAATATTTGTACGATTTAGCGCTGGAAGCCGGGTCTCATAACCTTCCTGCTCCTGCAGAGCAGGCGATCATATCTCCATCTCTGCAAAAGATCGTACAAGAGTTGCACTACTGTCCTGCTATTATTTCAGATCGGCGCTGCCATATTGTCGGCTGGAACGAAGCTGCTGCTCATGTTTTTATGGATTTTGCCGAGCTACCACATGAGCAACGCAATATGATCGAACTGCTATTTACAAAAAAGGAGTTTAAAAGTCTGGCCGTGAATTGGGAACACTTTGTAAAGGGGTTTCTTGCTATATTCCGCGCTTATTACGGGCAATACGTGACAGACCCCTGGTATGCTCAATTTATACAAAACATGAGTCAGGCCTACCCAGAGTTTAACGAGCTTTGGAATCAGAGTGAGGTAAGCTCCGCTCCCGAAGTGCTCATTGAATTTCGTCATGCCAAGGCTGGCAAAATGTTATTTGACCTGACTTCCCTTCAGGTACAAGGCAGTGTCGATCTCCGTTGCAGCATTTACACCCCCAATGCGCAAACTTCTACGGAAAGTAAACTCCAAAAGTTAATGGAAGGCAACTAAAGGATTTCATCCCTCCTGTTATGAAGATATCTTTTTCCGTCCATACTACATCTACGATCTGTGCAAAATAGATGCCATATATGTGACAGAGCCGATAGCTTCAACTGTGCTACTACCAGGAGGGAGGGAATCATCATGAAAGCCAAACCGACAAGTTCCCAGCACACACAAAACCAAGCACCATTGCCTGTTCCGGTACAATTTGACCGCAGCTGGCAGGACGAGCTGGACCAACGCCTGCACAAGGGAGGCCCCTGGGGAGATTGGGATCTGTATCAGCTGGCCATCGAGGCGGAAAAGGCCAAGCTGGTGCCGAGCTTTGATGAGCTTCAATGTCTTCAGCATTTGCAAGACCTCACTCCTCTGCCCCATCAACTCGATACCGCTCGGAAGGTACTGTTTGAGATGTCTGGACGTGCCATTCTTGCCGATGAAGTCGGCCTAGGCAAAACAATTGAAGCTGGAATGATCCTTAAGGAATATCTGGTTCGCGGGCTGGCTTCCAAAGTGCTTATTCTTGTACCCGCTTCTTTGGTCCTGCAATGGGTGCGTGAGCTGAATAGCAAATTCGGCATTCCCGCAGTCGCCCAGAAAAAAGCGTATTCTTGGTCTTCCGAGGTCGTCGTAGCCTCCATGGATACGGCCAAAAGAGAGCCACATAGTAACATCCTGCTAGATACCGATTATGACCTGCTCATTATTGACGAGGCTCATAAGCTGAAGAATAAAAAAACATCCAACTACCAGTTCATTATGAAGTTGCGTAAAAAATATTGTTTGCTCCTGACAGCTACACCTGTACAGAACGATCTATCTGAGCTGTTTAATCTGATCACGTTACTCAAGCCCGGTCAATTAGGAAGACAAGGCGATTTTTCAGCAAACTTTGTTGTAGATAAACGTCTGCCCAAAAATGAAGATCAGCTCAAGGATGAGCTGTCTAAAGTCATGATCCGCAATCGTCGTGGAGAAGGGCCAGTTCAATTCACTAAACGAAATGTTTCCAACATTCACTTGGAGCTCTCGCCAGAAGAGCAAGCGCTGTACGATGGGGTGACCTCTTTTGTCAAAGAGCAATATCAAGCGAATGGCGGAAATTTAAGCAGCATGCTGTCTCTCGTTACCCTTCAACGGGAAGTGTGCAGTAGCCGGGACGCTGTGTTCGTCACGCTGGTCAATTTGTCCAAAAAGATGGCTCCAGACTCTCCTCTACGTGATCGTGTCTGGGACTTGGTCGCACACATTAAAGCGATCAAGGCCAATTCCAAAGCTGAAAAAGCGCTTGAGCTTATCCGGAAGATGAACGAAAAAGTGATTATTTTTACAGAATATCGGGCCACACAGGAGTATTTGCTAAACTATTTCCGTGATCGCGGACTGTCTGCTGTTCCTTACAGAGGGGGTATGAACCGAGGCCGCAAGGATTGGATGATGGATCTGTTCCGTGGTCGCATTCAGGTTATGATTGCCACTGAAGCAGGTGGTGAAGGTATTAACCTGCAATTTTGTCACCACATGATTAACTTCGATTTACCGTGGAACCCCATGCGCGTGGAACAGCGGATTGGACGGGTGCATCGACTTGGACAGAAGCATGATGTGAATATCTTCAACCTGTCCACTACCGGAACGATTGAGGAGCATATCCTGCACCTGCTGCATGAAAAGATTAATATGTTTGAAATGGTCATCGGCGGATTGGATGTTATTCTGGAAAAGTTTGAGAAAAAAGAATCCATTGAAAAAAGTTTATATAAAATCATGCTTGAGTCCAGCAGTGATGAGGAAATTCGCAGAAAAATGCAAAAGTTAGGCCACTCGCTGGATTCCATCAAACAAGAAATAGAACAAATCCGCACAGACCCGTCAGTCACTCCAAATGTAGCAACCGATAAGTCAACTGGAACAAAGCAGCCTAAGGGACGGCTAACAGGAGTAAGCTCAAGTGTCACCGAGGATTTGTTAGGCTTAGCAGGTGATGCAGCTTCTCCAACCAAAGCTCGGCGCAGTGTGAAAGGAGGTCGCTAGCCTTGACTATGAATGCACAGCAAGTCCAGCGTTTTGTCCACACCTATCTGGAAGCTACCGGGTGCAGCATCATTGAGAGGTCTCCCCACCATGTAACTGTCAAGCTGTCTCCGGAGGCAGATAAAGCCTTGACAAATCGTCCCTACTATTGGGGATACGTAGAGCGTACTGGCGTTCCAGCGCAGACGATGTCCTTCACATTCATCTTTGATGGGGAAGCCTATCGGACAGAACAGGAACGTTTAGCGGATCAGACGCCACCAGCTCCTGTAGCTGGCAACGCAGCACAAGATCAGGTCATGGGGCGTTACTTCGGTCATGTACCGACGTTACCGCAATTAGGGCCTGGTCGCATTATGCAGGAGGAGCTTCGATACGGAAGCCGTCGGCTGCATCAAATTTTTGAAGCCGCTCGGGATGGAGGAAAATATGTTTATTTGTTCGAGCAGCCTGATGCCCGTCAATTGTCTGCCCGTTCTCCTGTAGTCTATGAAGCTTGGCTCAGCGTCTGCTACAAGATTGAGTTTGCCTGCGATCTGAAGCGTGAGGAACTTCAGTGGCTAGGGATTTCACTCAAAAGCGGCACTATTGTAACCAATTTTGGCGCTATGCTCGAAACTCGGCAGCTCAGCCCACTACTGGCAGGCAATATGCATGTACAGCCAGCACTGCTATCTGTCCCTGAGGCTTCCACCTCGCTTGAAAACTATCTCACCGAACAGCTCCGACAGCAAGATTATGGTTGGGCTGAGCAGGCGAAGGAACGATTACGCGAGGAACTAGAGGTTATTGACCACTATTACGATGATCTAATCAAGGAACAGAAAGAGGAAGAGGATAAAAAAGAATCCGTATTAGAGCAGCATCAAGCCCGCCGTAAAGAAATGGTATGGCAATATGAGCCAAAGGTACTCGTATCCGCCATTAACTGCGGCATATTTCATCTGCGGTAACTGATATCTCACGCTCCTTCGCAGGTTAGTTGCAGATATGTCGTCAAGTTGTAACATCTTGCTTCAGCCTACATCAGTTTCCGCTGCTGCAAACACAAGCGTAGTCTAGCCTGTCTCCTATGTATCGACAGCAAAAAGCGAACCTGGATACGACATTTGCGCCGACAGGGTGCAGCAGTCTTTTCATCGGACAGGCTGTATGCTAGTTAAAAAAGAATGCCTCCGTCGGCAAGTCATCCGACAGAAAGGTGGATTCCATTGAAGAAAAATCATTCGGGGCATTATAGCGTAGGTATGATCGCAGCTGTACTGATCAGCCTGTCCGCAGTCTGTCCGTTCGCTTCCATTCATGCGGCTCCCTCAGCCGTTCAAGAAAGCAATTTAAGCTCAGCACCCAACTACAACGAAAGCTCGTGGGTTCCTCCAATGGAATCCATGAGTCCTGCTACTCCTTCTGCCTCCCCGGGTGACGTTTCATCAAAGCTTCCTGCTCAGCAGCAAGGGGTGCCTGAGGACGTGAAACGGACAGCAGCCGACACCGTACAATCCCTATCGTCGCAGTCCCCTTTTGCTTCGTGGAAAGACGCCGAGCTCAGCTACCATCCGCTTGGACCTGGAACCCATAGCTGGCTTGTTCAAGTGAACCATGCAGGAGAATACATTGGCTACCTGATTATCGGATGTGACCCAAACGGCGCTTATCAACTCAATGAATACGGGAATGGCCCAGGCGGACCATATAGTATGGATATACTTCGCCAATCCCTCAAGTCGCTCACAGAAACCGAATTTTCTTCTATCGACAAGCTGCAAATTACACCTATGTATGAGGAACCACTTTTAGCCTATTGGCTGGTGCGTTCCTCTACGGGTAGCCAAATATGTATTGATGCTGTTACTGGCGATCCGCTACCTGTAGAAGTAGCAGATGGGAGTTGGAAACATAAGCTTCAGAACAACGCGATTTCTTCACCTACACCCTTTTTGAAAACGCAGGCACAGGCAGTTACTATCTCGTCCGATCCTTTCAATCCTTATGATGATCTGGGTTGGCTTCAAGCTAAGCAAAAACTTTCCATTCATGACACAGACCAATTTATGGACGCACTAAGTAATTCACCACGTATGATTTTTTCTGCCACAAGTATCAATTTTGCCTTTGGGGGACCCTTATCCATTAGCGGGTTTCAAACTTGGATATCTCCAGATCATCCATCCGAACCCATTTTATATGCATTAACCTATCGCGATGGACTTTCCCGATTTGTGCCACTAAAACAGCTGTTGCCTCATGGTCAATTTTACCGTTTGGAATCCTAGTAATTTCAGGAACAACAAAAATCATTCGAAATTATCCCCTATAACAACATAAAAAGAGACCTCAAATGGCATACCCCTGCCTCTTGTGGTCTCTTTGGCGTGTTTAACGTTGCTCTTTTCGCCCTCTGCGTGTGGATTTTATCCACATTTTCAGAGCGAGAGGCAACATGCCAAACCATTTGCTCACCCATGGCTCCTTGGCTTGTTTTTGGCTACGTCGAACCTCACGCGGCGTTTCCATATAACGTACAATCCGCTGTGTAATATACGTCACCAGTTCGTCACTCTTCGCCATCCTCCATGACCTCCTCCATCTGCACCTATCATTTCCAATCACCGTGCCTTGGAAATATCAAGTTACACGTTAGGTTCAGATACTACTAGCTTGCACAGTTTTCAGCAGCTCTAATCCCTGCGGAATAACTATGCATGGTTTCCCTTAAATGGTACATACTATCTTCAATATAACAGTACCTCCAAGGTTTATTGTTATATTTGAAGGCAGCTATGCTGCTTTAGGTTTGATGTCTGTTATGCATAGTTTTCAGTAAACAATCAATTCGTCCATTGGAGGAATAGAACGTGTTGAATAAAAAGTTAAACAAGATATGGCTGATCGGACTAGGGTTAAGTCTTTGCATCCTTTGTAGCGCTGTATTTGCCCCATTTGCTTATGCAACTACTCAGCCTGGCGAGAAAAGCACCGACACAAACAAGCATACAGAGACCCCGTTTAACCGCTCCTATCATGCTTTTGCCAAGCCCGTGGTCTTGATAGATGTAGGTCATGGCGGTGTGGATGGTGGAACAAGTCACAAAGGACTTCTGGAAAAAGATATCAATCTCGCCATTGCTCAAAAACTGTACTTGATCTTACGTTCCCAGAGTTACCCTGCTGTCTTGAATAGGGACAAGGACTACGCACTGAGTGATGATAACCGTTGGTTGCAGTCCAAATCCCGGCATCTTAAAGACCTCGCCCAGCGTAAAAGCTTGACAGAACAACTGCCCACTGCTGTGGTTGTAAGCCTGCATGTAAATTGGGCCAAACGTGCCGAAAAACGTGGACCCATTGTACTGTATCAAGATGAAGGCAGCAGCTATATGTTAGCTGAACAGATCCAGCATTCATTAAACCGCTTATTTTGCATGAATAGACAAACCATATACGGAAAACCCTTTTATCTTCTGAATAAAATTCAACATCCCGCTGTAATAGTCGAAACGGGGTTTATCAGCAACGAACAAGACAGAGCCCTACTTTCTGGGGATCGCGGCCAAAAAAGGATTGCTGAAGCTATTGCCGAAGGCATTATTGCCCATCTGACGGCGTGGTAGTATTCGTGGCTGGATCTCCTGTCCACCCCCATACATCATGCACCAGATCGCTAATGCCTACAAACTGAGCATGCTCCTTTAATTTAGGAACCGATGAATGAAGCCCTGAGGAGGTATACATGCCGGACACGCCAACATGTCCAATCGTTACACAGGTGTTGTGCTCTGCCAACCATTCAACCACTTTGCTAAGTTGCCGATTCACATGAGCGAGTGTATGAACATCATCCAAAAAAACATCATTTCGCACCGGTGGCATTCCCTTTTTAGCGGCAAGTTCAGGCACCACTGACCAATAATTAGTTCGGCTATCAACAAAAAATAGTCCATGTTCTTTACAAACATCAAGAACGATGGACATAATGCGCTTGTCTGAGGTGACCTTGGAGCCCATATGGTTGTTCATTCCTATGGCATAAGGAACATCCTTGATAGCTGCGGTCACCTTGGCGCGTACTTCTTCATCCGTCATATTAGCCTTGATTGCTCCAGGTCCAAGCCATTCAGGCTTGCCCTGCTTGGGCTCCATTGGAAGATGGACGATAACATCATGACCACGATTATGCGCTTCCATAGCGTCCTGTTTGGTTGTTGGCAGGAAGGGCATTACAGCAACGGTGATTTTGACAGGTAAATTTAAAATCTCCTTGGTACCTTTCATGTTGTTTCCTAGATCATCAATAATGACAGCAACCCTCTTTTGCTGCTGGTTCTGTTGGTCTATTGCTTCGGCAACAGCAGTTTTACAGACCATAAATAACATACAGACTGAAATACAAAGCACTACGATGATTTGCATTCTAGATCTTGCATGGTGTACAAGCGCATAAGACGAATTCTTCCGGTTGCGTGATGCCTTTAAAGCTTTTTTTATTATATTTCTCATGTGCAGCTTCCGTCGTGTACTCATTTGCGGGTCAGCCTCCTTCTCTGTCCCTTCATTGTGTGAGTAAAACCGTTTAAATATGTATAAGGCAGATCTGAGATATAATCTCTGATCTGCCTTGATGTGCGCGTAATAACGTATATTAAAGCTGCTTACCAGTTTTTATCGATAAATTCATCACGACCGGATTGGGCTCGATCTTCCTTATAATGCTTCACATTCTTCTTGTGATAATCCTGATGATAATCCTCTGCCGGATAAAAAATTGCAGCCGGAAGAATCTCCGTTACAATTGGCTTATCAAAGCGTCCGCTTTGTACCAACTGTTCCTTGGATTGTTGTGCAAGCTCTCGTTGCTGCTCCGTATGATAAAAAATTGCAGGCTTATATTGTGTGCCTCGGTCCTGAAATTGACCTTCTCCGTCGGTAGGATCTGTTTGCGGCCAATACAATTCAAGTAGCTTTTCATAAGGAAACAGCTCAGGATCAAACGTAATCTGCACCACCTCATAGTGCCCTGTTGTTCCTGTTTTAACCTGTTCGTAGGTCGGATCGGAAATCGTCCCTCCAGTATAGCCTGAGACAATACTATGAATGCCTGGCTGCTCCTCGAACGGAGTCACCATACACCAGAAGCATCCGCCTGCAAAAGTTGCTTTCTCCATCTTACATCCAACCTTTCAATAGCTTCATCATCAAATGCGTTATTTTCTATCATATCTTAAAAATTAAACTTATAAAAGAATTGCTTATGAACTTGAATAAAGTTCAAACCCTCGTATTGGAATCATTGCTGGAAGTCTGCAATAATTCCGAAACATAAGAAAAGGTTTATAAAATTGCTACAAGAGCAATTCTATAAACCTTTTCTAAATGGATGCGGTCGAGAGGACTCGAACCTCCACGGGGGGTTAGCCCACACGGACCTGAACCGTGCGCGTCTGCCAATTCCGCCACGACCGCATATAGATTTGATCGTCTATCTCGAAAGAATCAATCTTTCTTAGCGACAAGATAGATCATACCATGCTCATATAAAGTTGTCAAATCTTTTATTTTTCTTTATTTCTTCTTGATAAAAAAGGAATAATACGATAATATAAGAACATAAGTTCTTAGGAACAAAAGTTCCTTTACTTCCATGACTATGAATTATCATCACATTTCCTTAAGGCGGTGAATGGTAATGATCTCTTCAGATACTACTCAGCATTCATGCTCTCTTGTGAAGAGTTATCTGCTCCTTACCTTTATTCAAAAAGTATTTGAGCGTGACAGCCTAATTCTTGAAGAAAGCGGCGTGCTGAAAACCCCTGATCTTTATGTCGAAATGGTTAACGCAGGAATAGATCGTACCGGAATCCTACTATCTGAAATTAAACATGAATTTAAGAAGTATCACGTTCGTGTTCTAGACATACAACAAAACCACTCCGGCGTTCACGCCACCTATATATATAAAGGCGTCAAAGAGCAGTTCAGTATGCCTATGTCCGCATTCCGCAAAGAAATGTATGAACGAATGCGAGCTTATTTGGGGCTCCCTACCTCTATGCCTCATACGGCGTCTCTACCTTTGCCAGAGAAATATCGCCCCGAATTACCCAATAACTCAACCCCCAAACCCCTACGCGTTGTTGAGCGAAGTTGGATTGCATCCTCTTCTGCCTATAAGCATAAATCCCCTCGTCCTGCTGCTTTTGCTGCAAGCAAAAGAGCATAATCCCCGCACTACATGCAAAAAGAAGCTTCCGCAGGCACTAACTGTGCTCGGAAGCTTCTTTCCATAAACATCACTATCATTTGTTCAGATCAATCTATTTCCCCTATTTCGAGTATGAGTTATCTGTATGGATGATTCGTTTTAATGTAGCGCCTTCTGTACACGTGTAACCCCTTGACTTAGAGCATGTCCTCCACCAACTGCAGCAGCTACAGCAACGGCTTCCATAATCTCCTGATCACTGGCTCCTTTGGAACGCGCCTCATTCACATGATAAAACGTGCACACCTCATTGTTGGCAAATAATCCAATTCCTAGCGCAATCAGTTGCTTGGTTTTTTCATCTAAACTGCCGGCTTGAAAGCATTCTCCGGTAAAGCGATGATAGGCATGAACTACCTCGGGCAACTTATCTTCCAAATGGCTGATTTGATCCTTGTATGCATGTACTTTTTCATCCATAACCGTCATTAACACAGCACGCCCTCTCTGTTGAGTTTTGCTTCATTACTGTGTCCGGTTTAGAGTTTCTGTATGCCTAATGAAGCACCCAGTTTTTTTATCCAATACCCATTAGAACTCGTTTCTTAATCCAGTTCTATCGGATTGTGACGCGGCTCGCTGAACGGCTGGTATGTATAGCTGCGATCCAACTTGACCACACGTCGATTCTGGCGGCGAATAAGCACCTGTTCATCATCCCATGCCAGTACAATGCCAACCACATCGTTGGACTCCAATCCATCGCGTACGACGCGTACCTTTTCACCAGAAAGTCGATAAGCATCCAATTCTTCGTCCATTATCATCCATGTCCCCTCCTTGTCCATTTTTTTCAACACAACGGCCATAATTTTATATACATGAAAAAAGTTTAAAAAGAGACCTAAACGAATCATTTAGGTCTCTTCCGCTTACTACTTATATGGATTGCCAACAGAGCAACAAATTATCCCGACTGATTTACACTGTGATCATGTTCTTTTGTATCGTTCTTCTCGTACCAGAAGTCCAGCACTTGTGCAGACAACACTCGCTGTTCTACATACTCCACTTGGTGAGCAGTAAATTCTTCTTTCCAAGAGAAAGACAATTCTTCGCATAGGTTAACCAATGTCAACAACTCAGACCAGGCCACATAGCGTTTATACCAAAAAAACTGAGGATGTTCAATCATATAGGGATACAAATCGTCGAATTCCGTATGCTTACAATCCAAGGCGCGTTCAAAATGCACTTTAGCCGCTGCCAGTTTTTCCAGAAAAAACTGTTCGGTCAATTGTTCATTCCCCATGTTGCTGCCTCCTCTCCCAAACCTTATATATATTATAAGCGAAATTGATGCTCATGCAAAGGTTATTATTAGAAATAAGGATCCGGAGTTTTGAATTATTACTATTCAGCAAACTCTATCTTACCGTCAGCCAACGATGAAATTTTAACCAATGATTCTACACGGATGCCCTGCTCACGGATGGTTCTCGCTCCAGCTTGAAACATTTTTTCAACCGCAACTCCGAATCCAATCAACTCCGCTCCAGAGCGTTGAATAATTTTAACCATGCCTCGAGCCGCATCGCCATTAGCGATAATATCATCAATGAACAACACACGATCATGCTCATGAATAAATTGACGAGACAGCATAATATCTGTGACAATACCTTTTGTAAACGAAGGTACACGCTCACACAGCGCATCTGGATCAGCTAATAAAGTCTTTTTACGACGAGCAAATACTAACGGTACACCCAACTCCAACGCTGTCGCAAACCCGATGGCAATGCCTGAGGATTCCACGGTCACTACTCTGGTGATTTTCTCTTCCCGGAAACGGGCTGCGAACTCTCGTCCCATTTCCATTGTCAGCTCTGGATCAACCTGATGATTAAGCAATCCATCCAGCTTTAGCACCTGATCTGACGCAATCACGCCTTCATTTAAAATTCGTTTCTTTAATACTTCCATTCCATGACCTCCCACGGCATTCCTATGCGGTAAAAGTACCATACTTCACCCGCCGCTTTCAAGCTATAGCCTGCTTTCCATGCGTTCATGTGATATTTTTTTTACGTTTGTTCCAGAACCATGCGATGATTCCTCCCAAAACGATTAAAAGAATAACGATCAAACCTACCCGGTGCGTCACCTTCTCCATCAGCTTAGCCACCTGTTCCCAGTGCATGCCTACCGCATGTCCGATCCCCAAAAATGTACCGCACCACAGCAAAGCTCCTGCCGATGCATAGCCGATATAGCGAAAAACACCTAGACGGGTTGTGCCTGCCAGATAGGATGATACATGTCTCAATCCGGGGACAAAATACCCGAACAAAATTCCCCAGGTACCATAGCGCCCGAACCAATTTTCGGAAGAGGCAATCCTGGAGGGCGTAAGCCTCACCCATTTACCGTATCGGTGCAATAGTGGCTTGCCCAGCAGGCGACCCAATGTGTAGCTAAGCATCATGCCTGTCATACTACCGAAAAATGTGACTGCCAGCGCGGCAATAAAGTTATAGTGTCCTTGAGACACGAGCCCGCCAAAGGCGATCATTAGCACTTCGTCGGGTATCGGCATACCAGCTACTCCAAGGGCAAGCAAGCCGAACATCGCCAAATATCCATATTCCAGTATCCATGCAAGGATTTGACCCATAAATTACGCTCCCGTCAAGCTATTCATTAAATTCAGTATAATTATTTTCAGTCTCATCCAGTCATGTCCCATTTCAGTTGAACATAGTTTGTATTATATGCTCGCTGCAGCGTTATTCAAGCAAGCAAGGGGGGACTGGGAATGAAACGTAATATTCATGTTTTTCAGATTGCTTTTACATACATTGGTACAATCGTCGGTGCCGGGTTCGCTACCGGACAAGAAATATTGCAATTTTTTACGCAATATGGACGTTGGGCTACAATCACCATTATGCTGTCCACACTTGTATTTGTATGGTTGGGTACGAAAATGATGCTGATTGCTCATGATATTTCAGCCCGCTCCTACGAGGATCTGAACAAACACCTTTTTGGTGCCAATGCTGGAAAATGGATCAGCATATTCACGCTTATTGTGCTAATTGGCGTGAACAGTGTCATGCTGGCAGGAGCCGGCTCTGTTTTTGTGGAGCACCTTCACCTACACTACCAAACAGGACTGCTCATTACATTAATCGGAACTTACTTGCTGCTGAATAAAGGTATTAAAGCGATTTTGCATATGAACACCATTGTTGTCCCGCTGATGATCACCATATCTCTTTTGCTCGTTCACAGCACCCTTTCCATGCCCAATCCACAAAGCTTTATCACGAATACAACAGACCACAGTGCGCTACGAACATGGATCTCTCCACTCCTATATACGTCCTTCAATCTGGCTATGGCTCAGGCCGTGCTTGTCCCTCTAGGCAGTCAAACTTTCTCCCGCAAAACCATCCGCTGGGGCGGTGTATTGGGCGGAATTGGTGTTGGCTTTATGCTGATGGCTGCACATTTTGTCATGTCAGCGCAAATGCCAGGCATTCAGCAATTTGAAATCCCTATGGGAAGCATCGCTTACCGTCTAGGCGCCCTTGTTGAAATCATATACATTCTACTCATTTTCATGGAGATCTTCAGTACCTTTGTAGCCGACATTTATGGAGTCAGTCTACAAATTCGTCAGCATGTCCAAATTTCGCCCAAGCTCATTACATTATTCATTATGCTCACCTGTTTTTTAATCAGTCAGTTCGGCTTCAGCTCACTGTTATCTGTTCTTTATCCTATTTTCGGAATGCTCAGTCTAATGTGGGTTAGTAAACTGATCTTAGCAGGACGCGGAAGACCTTTCCGCTCCTCACGTCCTCGTTCCAGCTTTCGACATTCTGATTCCAAACCAGGTGATACCCGTCATGGTTAGTGTGGAAATTTCAAATACATTTTCTTCAGCTCGTTAACAGCACGACTTAAAGAATAGCTTGATTTAGCCTTGTCGCAGGCAGATCTAGCCAGTTCATAACGATAGGCAGGGTCAGCGATGACCTTTTCTAATGCGTCTGCCAGTGCCTTCGGATTATCGGGTGGCACGAGCAGACCATTTACCCCATCCTCAATCTGCTCCGGTATTCCCCCTACTTCTGTACCTACCAATGCCAGACAGCTCAACGCCGCTTCTGCAAATACGGAGCCAAAGGCCTCCGCCCGCGAAGGCAATACGAATACATCAAAGAAAGGCATAAACTCTTCAGGATGAAGAGTATATCCATAAAAAATCGTCTCATGGTATATATCCAGCTGTCGCGCCATCTCTTCCAGCTCAGGTCGAATCGGACCATCTCCAATGATATGGAGTACAAATTCCTGATTTCTTTTTTTCAGCTCAGCGCAAGCCTGTAATAGAATATCAAGCCCTTTGGCGGGAACAAGTCGGCAAACGGTTATGAGCTGTGTCACTTCATTTTCGTGAGGAATGGGCTTAAATCGTTTCTCATCATATCCATTTGGAATAACCACAACATCTTGCGGATGCTGTACATAAGGTGTTAAGTAATGCTGAAAAGATTGCGATACTGCTATCAGGCGATCCGCCTTATGCTCCATTTCTCGGTACAATGACACTAAGAATTGGTGTTCAGGCCCGTTCTCCTCTATTTTCCCGTTTAGAATTAACTCCTTCTCATAGGAAGAGTGAATCGTCTGTACGAGCGGGATATCTGGAAATACGTTTTTCATAGCGAGCCCGGCAATCGGATGATGAGCATGAATAAGGTCAAAGGGCTTCTGAATACGAAGCCGAGTCCACCACAAATAATCACGGTACGTCTGAATATATTTTTGAACAATTGGATATTGCTCATATCTCGTCCAGTCGAAGGTATCAAAGATTACTTCGTCCCTACCCTTGTTACGAATCCGTTTAGGGATTGAAAATAGCTCCATTTCCCAACGGGGGGACGTAAATCGCTCTTGCAAATATGGAATCATGGATGAAACGCCTCCCGGTTGCTCGGGTGGGAAAAAGAG
The DNA here is from genome assembly GCF_025846815.2 of Paenibacillus sp. BT-177. NCBI lineage: Bacteria > Bacillati > Bacillota > Bacilli > Caryophanales > Paenibacillaceae > Paenibacillus > Paenibacillus sp. BT-177. Next base: position 431,165 of record NZ_JAOYTP010000004.1, read on the forward strand.
AGCCTGTAGCAATTTCATGAGTGCTTCCCCTTTCAAGCATTAAACTGCCCGGAACACAGGATATATGTATAGGTTTCCGGATTTTCTGAAAGATGATATATTGAGAATAAATGTTAGGCACAAAAGAAAATTATAACATTTTAACTGCAATAAATCCTGTCTATTGTATCGGAACGATATCGTCTGTTCAATAGATAGATTAATTTTACAAATGGAGTCGGTGATGTTGACGTTGTTGTCCTTATTGGGAACCTTGGGCTCCCCATCTCTGGCCGGGGCTATAAGTGCAGCCTGCGGTTTGTATATTATACTCATGATGGCGCTAATGTGCGTGATCATATATAGCAGACAACGAAAAAAAGCCTATATCCTTTTTTCGGTTGCCGCTATTTTTATTATGACATATGAAGCGATGAATCTCTATTCGGCAGGCGGCGGCCAAATGCAACTGCAGGGAATCGTGTGGAAAAATGCGCTGGAGGCGTTTGCCTTCTTGCTCATCAATGCCGCTGTATTTCAGCTGTACCGAAAACTAAAGCGTGTGGAAAAATGGGCCTTGCTGTTGCTGGCTGCGTTATTAATACTGCCGGTAATGGCTTGGACTTTAGGTTTGTTGCCCACTTGGATCAGCTCAGTGAAATTGGTTGGATTCACTCTGTTTTATCGAGTGTTGGTGCTTATATTAAGCCTTCTGTTCATCACCCCACGGATCGGACAACCAAAAAAATTTATAGCAGGCTTATTCACTTATTCGCTCTGGCTTGGTTTTCTCTGGCTGCAAAATGACATCCCTGAAGAAGCAAACGGGTCAAGCACAGTCCTGTGGATGTCATTTTTACCATTGTTGTACTACACTACGTTATTCATCATTCTGTTTGAACGGATTGTGGAGCTACTCCAAAGGATTTATCGTTCTTCCATCACCGATGGCCTCACAGGGCTGTATAACCGTAAATATTTTTCGGGAAGATTACGGAGATATATGGACCAGGGAATCCGCGTGTCGGTCATTTTTTGCGATATTGACAATTTCAAAAAGCTGAATGATACGCAGGGCCATGCTCGTGCGGATGAGGTTCTCAAGCAGGTCGCACAAATTATGGAGGAGGAACTGGATGAAATCGGGCTGACCGGACGGTACGGTGGCGAGGAACTGGTCGCAATGGTTGTGGATCGGCGGGCCAAGGTGGCGCAGGTCGCAGAACGAATCCGCGAACGTGTCGCTGAGGAAAGCATCGTCACTATCAGTGTCGGACACAGTACAGCAAAGAAGGAAATAAACCCGGATGAACTCGTCAAACAGGCCGATCAAGCCATGTACATATCCAAAACGACAGGCAAAAACAAGGTTACAGCTTATAAGGCAGCGGAAGTGAAGCAAAGTCGGGCAGCACGCGCACAATAATTCGCAAATTCGATTCGTTATCAAAGACTGCCTATGAATACTGCTCTGTCTGGTTGTCTATATCATAAAATGACGCACAGGAATCTCATACGAGCCTGTGCGTCATTTGTATTTAATCTCTTCATTAAACTTCTGAAGTTGCGGATGCTATATCACGGCCGATCGAGGCCAGTTCTTCGCTAGTCAGCTCTCGATAGCTGCCCAGTGGAAGCTGATCATCCAGCTTCAATGGCCCCATGGCTGTTCTTTTCAAGTAGGTCACCTTTTTACCAACCGCCTCGAACATGCGCTTCACTTGGTGAAACTTACCCTCATGGATTACGAGCGAAATATAGGAAGTGACTTCTCCATCTGCCTGATGCGGCTGTTCATGCCGAAGAATCGTCAACTGCGCGGGTAGGGTGACATACCCATCGTCCAGTTCCACTCCTGCTGTAAATTGAAGAATATCCTCCTCCGTGACATGCCCCGACACCGTAGCTTCATACGTTTTGGGGACATGACGCCGTGGAGACAGTAGTTCGTGCGCCAGCTTGCCGTCGTTGGTCAACAGCAATAAGCCTTCTGTATCTTTATCTAGCCTCCCTACTGGAAAAGGCTCAAAATGTCGTTCCTCCGCACTCAGCAAATCCAGCACCGTCCGTTCCCTCGTATCTTCGGTTGCGGATATGACACCTGGAGGCTTGTGCAGCATGATGTAAATAAACTCCCGAAATACAACCAGTTCTCCGTTCACTTCAATTTGGTCTTGGTATGGATGAACCTGTAAGCCGCTATCTTTGATGGTCCGTCCGTTTACCGTGATCATACCTTGCTTTACCTGTTTCTTGATATCACTACGGGAACCATATCCCATATGGGTTAAAATTTTGTCCAAACGCTGAGTTTGTCTTCCTTTTCCACTCATACCGATGTCCACCTCCAGCCTGTAGGATATTCATTTTTAAGCATGCCGTCCTGCCATTTGCCCCACCCGGCCGAATAACCATCAATACACACGAGAGTAAAGCCTTTGGGTTGGACTTCATTTCGAAGCTCTATTCTCTCAACAGGGATGGACAAGGTTTCACCTTTTAAATACCGGATGGCTTCAGCATCCGAGCTAGAGAGGTTGATGCTCCTAACCGCCTCAGAAGGGCGCAAAGCCACCGCCAGCGGATGTGAAGGTACAAAACGACCATTCTTATCGGTTCCCATAAACCAGCCCGGACGTACCACCTTAAGGCCGTCCAAACGATGTGATGCCAGCGGCGACTGATAAATGCGATCTCCGTAGACCACCGTGTAGCCTGCAAATGAAACCTCCAGCTGCTCCTGAACAAATTGATGATAGGACTCCAGCACATCATGCGGGGAGCGTGCAGCAGATTTTACATTTTCTTTGCCCATACGTGACTTGCTGCCATCAAAGCCGCGCGTGTTCTTTCCTTTGGCTGACTTTCCGCCCATTCCTTTTCCGGTTCGTTTAGGCTCATCAGTCGCACGCCTTCCTTGGCCACTTGGGACTAGCACTTCCTTGACGGGCAAATATTGCTTCTTCTGCGGATACGCTGCTTCTATGTTTAATGTTCTGTCATTCTTGTTCGTAAATGGAGCCAGATCCCCTGATTCAGTAAGATCTGCTGTCGAACCGACACGAGCACCACCCTGATGCTGCAATACAGCGATAAAATGGCCCTCCCCCTCTACAAGATGCGGCCAGAGGCGTGCTGTACCCCGCAGTTCGGGATGTGCCGATGCAATCTCTTCGTTCATCCATTCCGGGTGGCCTGGTGCAAAGCCTGCTTCCGAAGGAACAGGGACTACGTTAAAATCGGAATGAGCCTCCAGAAATTCCGCAATCATTCCTTCATTCTCTTCCGGGGCAAAGGTGCAGGTCGAATAGACAATTCTCCCCCCATCGCTCAGCATTGAGGCCGCTACACGCAAAATGTCCCGTTGCATGACCACACATTTTTCCACCGAGTGTGTCTCCCATTGTTTGGCCATATCCTCATCCTTACGGAACATGCCTTCTCCCGAACAAGGTGCGTCAATTAAAATTTTGTTAAAAAAATGAGGAAAAGCATCTGCGATACGATCAGGGCTCTCATTCAATACCACGGCATTACGCACACCGTACAATTCCACATTTTTAGCCAACGCCTTGGTTCGATCGGCGCTAATATCATTGGTCACCAGTATGCCGCTTCCTTGCAGTTTGGCTGCGATTTGGGTGGATTTCCCTCCCGGTGCAGCGCACAAGTCCAAAACAGCTTCACCCTGAGCTACATTGAGCAGTTCAACTGGAGACATGGCACTCGGTTCCTGAACATAGTACAACCCAGCATGATAGTAGGGGTGAAGTCCAGGCTTAGTACCGTGCGGAATGTAAAAACCTGTGGCGCACCACGGAATCGGCCGCAGTTCGAACGGAGGACGTTCCTTAAAGTCCTCTACTGGAATTTTTAATGTATTGACACGAATCCCAGCATGGGGCGTGTGGTCATAGGCAGCCATAAAAGCCTCAAATTCATCGCCGAGCAGTTGCTCCATGCGCTTTACAAATGCTGTGGGGAGCTGTACACCCATAATCGTAATCATCCTGTCCTGTTAAAATAAATTTTATTGTACCATAATCAACCTGTTAGCCGGCAATATCTGTGTGATTTACAAACTTTCACTACAAGCTGTAATGTTGTATAATAATGAGGTTCATAGTTACATATTTTAGATTTTGATAGGAGAGATTCCATTGAACGCACAAAAATCCAACAAAAAAAAGCTTATACCTGTCATTGGCTTTTTTGTTGTGCTTATCATTTTGCTTGGAGTGCTGCTCGCTTTAAACTCAGGCACTAAAAACAAGCTGTACGGCGTTTCCACAGCCTCGTTAAGTCCTACTACCCAGGAACTGCTGAACGATCCAAACTATCAGCAAATTATTAAGCCAGAAGATCTACAAAGTAAAATTGACAAAAAGGAAAGTTTTTTCGTCTATCATTTCGCGTCTGACTGTGTTCACTGCCGTGCCACCACTCCCAAGCTCATGCCTTTGAGCAAGCAGGAGAACATCACGATGCACGAATTTAACCTGCGTGAGTATGAGGCTGGCTGGGACAAGTACAAGATTGAGTATACTCCTACGCTTGTTTATTACGAAAAAGGCGTGGAAAAGGAACGTATGGTAGGTGGATTGAAGGAAAGTCCTTCAGACAACGGATACACACTCGACGATTTCAAAGCCTTCTTTGAGAAATATAAAAAGAACGTAACCTCTTAGACAAATGTCCTCACACCTGACAATGATAAAGCAGCCCGATCCCTATAAAACGGATCGGGCTGCTCGTTTATTATGCGCTACAACATCAAGGCGCATCCTTCGTTTCCACTGTAGCTGAGCGTAAGCTCCCAGCGGCCTGTCTTCGCCTAATCGAAGCTTCCAGCGCCTGCTGACGCTGCTCATGCTTTTCCCCACGCCGAGGACCTCTCTGCTGAGGGATGTTGACTGGAACGGATGATAATGCCTTCTCCACGGCCTGACGCAGCCCGGGCTCGACAATTTCAATCGTCAAATCCCGATAAACCGGCGGTTGACGTTGAAGCTCTTCCGAACCTTCCATAACAGCTTCAGCAAGCTGCCGAGCGCAAGCGCGCGCCTCATCTACCAGCTTCGCCATATTAATGCCCAGCGCGTGCGAAGCAGCATGCTCCAGCCTATGTACCGCACTGTCCAGCATCATGTATCCACCACGATAGTTACCATTACGAAAATGATACAGTCCTACAGCAATTTGCAGCAAACCTTTATATACAGGGTCTCGGTCCAGCTTAAGCCACAGCTCTTCCAGTACCTCATGACATTCAAAGTAATCCCGATCCCGATTGAAGTATACCAAATAAGTTACGTACAACGGTTCATAGGAAGGGTTCACCATTTAAAACTCATCCCTGTCTTCTTCCTTAGTTGAAGCTTCCAGCATCTCCTTGACCTCATCATGCAGCTGCTTGATTCCTTCCATGTCGTGCCGCTCCCACAGTTCATTAAATCTGCGCTGCGCCTCAATCGTTTCACTAATTTTATGGTAGAAATAAAGACGGTGCATGCCTGTTAGGACTTTGGATACGATATTGGCTTCATCCTCGAACTTCTTCTGCGCTTCCAATATTTCAAGACGGATGGAAGACATTTCATTATCCAACACAAAGGCTGCCTCAGCCGCCTTTTTCAACCGGGTCCGCATATCATCCGGCAAGCTCTCACGATACTTATAGCTAAGAGAATGCTCTATGGTTGCCCAAAAATTCATAGCCAACGTACGGATTTGAATTTCGGCCAGCACAATTTTTAACCCCACTGCTGTCTGAACCGGGTACTCCACAATCATATGAAAGCTGCGATAGCCGCTATCTTTATAATTGGTGATATAGTCCTTTTCATACAATACCGTCAAATCCTTACGTCTTCGAATATATTCGGCTACCCGCCGAATATCCTCTACGAATTGACACATGATGCGAATGCCGGCAATATCCTCGATCCCCGTCTCCAGCTGATCAGGTGAAACCTGCAATCTCTTCGCCTTATCGAGGATGCTGGATATTTTTTTAACCCGTCCAGTTACGAATTCGATAGGAGCGTATTCCTCGCGCTTTTTCAGCTCCGCACGCATTGTTTTGAACTTGACCTTAAGTTCCTCCACCGCCTGATCGTATGGCAGCAAAAATGTTCCCCAGTCTCTTCCGTCCATCCCCGTACCTCCTGTCTCTTCCGACAACACTTTTTTATCTATGAGCTGCACCAACAGCCTCGGTAATGTGCCTAAAGCCGTCCTTTCGAAGCAGCTCACGCAGACCGGCATGTATAGCCCGGTTTACTTCCGGCCCTTCGTAAATCAATGCTGTATAAATTTCAATCAGGCTAGCGCCTGCTTTAATTTTGTCATAGGCATCACGACTGGTAAAAATACCGCCTGATCCAATAATAGGCAGCTTCCCTTCCGTCTGGCGGTATACCCGTCCAATGACCTCTGTGGAACGGTCACGTAGCGGCTTACCACTCAATCCTCCGGTTTCACTTGCATTTCGATGCGTCAGACCCGTCCTTGATATGGTCGTGTTCGTCGCAATAATGCCATCCACTCCGCTGGCTGCAATCGCATCCGTCATATATTCCAATTCCTCGTCCGATACATCCGGTGCAATTTTGACCAGTACAGACTTGGCTTTACCATACTTTGTCGCCTGAACTCCCATCTCTGCCCGAACCGCTTCCAGTAACGACTTCAGTTCACTGCCATGCTGGAGTTTTCGTAAATCCGGGGTATTGGGCGAACTAATATTTACTACAAAGAAGTCCGCATACGGATACAGTGCGGAAATACACTTCTCATAGTCCTTATGGGCATCCTCATTTGGCGTGACTTTATTTTTACCGATATTAACAGCAATCGGCACAGGTCGATGTTTAAGGGTAGCCAAACGCTGGGCCATGCTCTCAGCACCCAGATTGTTAAAGCCCATCCGATTGACTAATGCCTCATCGGGAGGCAGTCGAAACAACCGGGGCTGATCATTGCCGGGCTGTCCGACAGGTGTCACCGTGCCTACTTCCATAAAACCAAAACCGATGGAAGAAAAACCGACAACCGCTTCAGCATTTTTATCCAGTCCCGCAGCCAGTCCAATCGGGTTGGGAAAATGAATACCAAACAGATCAACGGCAAGATCTTCCGTTTCCTTGACTCCATACATCCCTCGCAACGTCGCTGCTCCACCGGGAAGTGAGCCCGCATGCTTTAAGCCGTCAATGACTACATGATGGGCCCTCTCTGGACTCATTTTGAAAAAAACAGGTTTTGCAATCCTTCGATACAACACGATTCATCCACTCCGTTCTATGCCCTTGCACAATCCTAAAAAAACATCTCTACAAAATAGTTTAGCTTTTTCCATACCAAAAAGAAAGTAATTTGCGAGGTCCAATATCAGAACAATTCAGTTGTCATGGAGATGTCATTGAAAATGTATAATCAAACCATTTACAATGGACATAGTAAGACAGGATCTTAGCCCGCAAGAAAAGAGGGATTGCTGATATGAAGACCAAGCGCAAACCGCCCAGTCTGCAAAAGAAAAAGGATGAGGTGAACAAGAAAGCGATTGTTTGGACCGCCGTCAGCTTTGTTCTACTCATCATTGTGATTGTTCTGGTCATTGTTTTAGCACAAGCAGGAACTCGTTAAACAACAAGTAGCAGTGGCATCAAAACGTTAATTTAGCCAGTGATAGGTTTTGTGGGGATTCGTCTGGTCGTGCTGCGGCTCACTCGTAAATCGGGGACCAGGTACAAGCACTTGATCAGGCAGTCCCCCGTTACCAATAACCACCTCCGTACCTGAAGGTACGAGTGCAAACAATTCCTCCACGTCTTCCTTCCCCATGCGGACACAACCCAGCGACTCATTTTTGCCGATACTATCTGGTTCGTTCGTACCATGGATAGCATAATTTGTTGCAGACAGTTGCATACCACGGCTGCCAAACTCACCGTTGGATTTGCCGTTCGGATTTACGACTTTATCGGTAATCACAAATTTCCCTTCCGGTGTTCTTTCTCCGCCCAAACCGATGGGATAATTGCGAATAAGTATATTGCCGCTCACCACTGCTAGCCTGTGTTTGGATTTGTCTACCACAATTCGTAGCGGTTGCCCCAGAAAAGGCCGTCCGTGCAATGACGATGCCAGCAGTAGACTGCTTTCAGCCGCTGAGCCAGCGTTCTGATCTCCTGCCTTCCCTGTTCCCTGTGCTGGAGAAGCAAGTAAATTGCGCATAGGTGTAAAAGCCTTCTTCATCCCGTCTGTCGTACCGTACATCGTGTTATTGGGAAAATCTCGGGTCAGTTCCTCAAGACTCTGGGGAAGACGTTGATGCTGCGAGCGATAAGCACGCATGGCGCTATTCAGCACAGCCAGCTCTTCCTGTCCGGCAGCCCATTTTAGACCTTTTATGCGGAGTTTCTCACTGTCCGACGGCTTGCAAGCACATGCAGCGGCGTCGTAAGACTGAATAGCTAATCCGCCGTTTCCCCTGTTCTGTACACTAAGTAACGGCTTCATGCCTTCTCTCCAGATCAGCCACGCCCCACTCTGCTCCATGCCCAGCACTGTGGTCTTGGACGGCATTTGACTCGTCTTTGCCAACATATCCGTAAGCGCTGTTCCAGCCCCACTTCCTTGCCTGGCTTGAGCTGTAAACACACCACCAGCATAAGGCTCACCATTTTGTGCCCTCTTCTTTGGATCTGCAGTAGCCACTTTCGCAACTTCGACATGATCAATCGCTGCATGCTCAGTTCCGGATGGAACGGATGCGTTCTCAAGTGGAGTGCTCGGTGAATTGGCTGAAGGGACCCAGATGAGCAGAAGTACCATTAAGGCAGTTAAAAGATGACGTGTTCGAGCGGTTCTCCGCTCCTTCTCCTTGGACATCTGAACCAGTTTATCCTGATATTCCATCCATACGTCTGCCGGAATCTGTTTATGCTCAAAGGCTTCGAACACTTCTCCTGCACGATTGAAGCAATAATTTGCTTTGCCTTCCTGACCGTTGCTTTCATACTCCTTACCGAGTAAATACCAGGCCATTTTATTATCAGGGTGCTTTTTGACATACGATTTAAGATGAGGCGAATGGTCCATCGGATCCTCCTGATCGTGTAATCTTGCATGCTTACTATTATGTATATCGGTCACAATGGGCCTGATGGACAGCACATAAAAAAAACAGCACCGTCAGCATGCTTTCACCGTTATACGGTGAAAGCATGCTGACGGTGCTATGCCTGTCCAAAAAACTTACACTTAACCTTCTTTATTGAACGGTTCGTCTGCAACTTTGATGGAATCTGTAGGGCAACCGTCACAAGCATCCTGCATATCATCAAACAGGTCTTCTGAGATCGCCTTGATGCCTTGGTTTGCATCCCCTTCAAAGATCACTTCAGCCAAACCTTCATCATCATAATCATAGATGTCTGGTGCTGTAGCGCCGCAGGCTCCGCAAGCAATGCATGTATCTTTTTCTACCCAAGTGTATTTAGCCATAACTTTTCTCTTCCTCCTATACAATCGAACAAACCAGCTTTTGCATTCTATTCACATATTAATACAAACCCAAAATTATTACAAATTATTTTCCTTTATCCTTCATGCAAAAAACGCTTATAACGTGTGTTACTGATACTGACCATCATTCTCCCCTATGTTCACTCTGGAGTAGGTAGATTGTCTTTTTGCAGCGAAGTTCCGCGCAGCTTTGAATTACGAAGAAGTACTGAAGGATCATCTCCCAGCATCCCCGCAGTCAAAATTGCATTTTCACCAAACTTATCGCGCAGCGCATCCATCGTTTTCAGTAAACTTTCTTTTTTAGGCTGGTCTTGGTATTCAAATAGATCTAATTGAACTGCCGCTTCCTCCTTTGGAATGAGCTGTTGCAGCGTAATCCCCAACAAACGCACTGGCTTATCCTCTCCCCAATGGCGACGATACAATGCACAAGCTTCCTTATATATGTCTTCTGCACTTTCCGTAGGCGTACTCCTGACTTGAGAACGCGTAAAGGTCTTCATATCCGGGGTCCGAATCGTCAGTTGGATACCTCCTGCCAGCATCCCTTGTCGTCGAAGCCGCCGAGCTACCTGATCACTAATGTTAAGCAGTACTCTTTGGGCTTCTTCCAACTTTACTACATCCATAGGCAGAGTGGTTGTGTGACCGATGGATTTGTTCGGCTCCCGTTCAGTGCTGACTTGAGAATGGTTAATTCCGTTTGCCGCCAATTTTAACCAAGAACCAGTTACCCCAAATATGCTAACCAGCATGTGTTCATCTGCCTTAGCCAGTTGACCAATGGTGCGAATGTTCATTTGTAGAAGCTTATCTGCTGTTTTGCGGCCCACACCAAACAATTGACCACATGGAAGGTTCCACAAAATGTTGGGTACATCACGCAAACGTAGAACAGATATCCCGCGTGGCTTTTTCAGATCAGAGGCCATTTTGGCTAGCAGTTTGTTGGGTGCTACCCCAATTGAGCAAGGCAAGCCTAGCTCTTCTTCTACTCTACGCTGAATCTCCTCGGCAATATCCAAAGGTGTTCCAAACTGCTTGGAACCGGAAATATCTAGATAACACTCATCAATTGAAGTTGCTTCCAGCATAGGCGTATACGAGTAAGCAATACTCATAAATGCTTTGGAATAACGACGGTATAAATGAAAATCAGGCTGTATTATGATGAGCTGCGGACAAATCCGACGAGCCTGCTGAACAACCATCCCTGTTGAAATGCCCAATCGTCGTGCTTCATAAGAGCAAGTTACAATTACACCTTTGCGCAGCTCACTGCTGCCTGCCACTGCGGTAGGCAATCCTTTATATTTTTCCGGCTCCTCCGCTGCATGAACGGAACAATAAAATGCGTTCATATCCACATGCAGAATAACTCGTCCACCAACCGGATAATAAGCACTGACATCTTTCATGCTCAACCCTTCTTTTTAACTATAAATTCATTCGTTAGATCAAGAATATGTCCTTTGATTTTATACTTAAATCACCCTTGCATACTATTTCTATTTTACATAAAAAATATAGGTTTTGCGCTCAAAAATGATAATTATATATTACATTTGAAGTCATTAGTTGTTATAATCGACTATCATACGAACACGACAAACTAACGCTTTCCTGTTTTTAAGCGTTAAACAACTAAATTAATGTGCTTAAAAAAGCAGAGCATTACCAATCTGAGCAATCCGCGAAGGAGGAGTCCCTCATGTCCACCGTTATTTCTATCTTTGACACAACGCTGCGAGATGGCACTCAAGGAGAAGGAATTAGCTTGTCTGCTGATGACAAATTGAAAATCGCCAAAAAACTCGATGATCTCGGTGTTCACTATATTGAAGGCGGGATTCCCGGGAGCAACAGCAAGGATATCGAATTTTTCAAACGGGTACAAGAACTAGGCCTTCAGGCAAAGATTGTCGCCTTCGGCAGTACGCGCCGCAAAGATAGCATCGCAGCGCAGGATGTCAATCTGCAACGGATTCTGGAATCCGGCGCTCAGGCCGCTACTCTGGTCGGTAAATCATGGGATTTTCATGTACACACTGCATTACAGACAACGCTGGAGGAAAATCTGTCTATGATTTACGACTCCATCGCCTTTTTAAAGCAAGGGGGCATGGAGGTTATTTTTGATGCCGAGCATTTTTTTGACGGATATAAAAACAACCCCGAGTATGCACTCGCCGTTATGAAAAAAGCTGAGGAAGCAGGCGCGGATTGGCTCGTGATGTGTGATACCAACGGCGGTACCCTTCCGCATGAAATACATGAAATTGTCACTACACTGCAAAGCCAGCTAACGAAGTCACAGTTGGGCATTCATACACACAATGATTGCGAATTAGCAGTAGCCAACTCACTCAGTGCAATTCAAGCAGGCGCAAGACAGGTCCAAGGTACCATCAACGGCTATGGTGAACGGTGCGGTAATGCCAACCTATGCTCCGTCATTCCGAACTTGCAGCTTAAGCTGGGCTACGACTGTCTAGATCCCGAGAAGCTAAAACAACTCCACAATACAGCTCGCTTTGTGAGTGAAGTCGCCAACGTCAATCTGCCTGTCAACCAGCCTTATGTTGGCAATGCTGCTTTTGCCCATAAGGGGGGCATTCACGTGTCAGCTATTCTGCGCGACTCACGAACTTATGAGCACATCGCTCCTGAACTTGTGGGGAACAAGCAGCGGGTCTTGGTCTCCGAACTGGCCGGACAAAGCAACGTTGTATCCAAGGCGCAAGAACTCGGCATCACCCTTGATCCGTCCAGTGATGAGGCACGTGGCGTCATTAGTCGTATCAAGGAACTTGAGCATCAGGGCTATCAGTTTGAAGGCGCGGATGCTTCGCTGGAATTGCTTATTCGTGAAGCCGGCGGTGAAGTGAAGGAAATGTTCTCATTTGAATCCTTTAAGGTGCTGGTGGAAAAAACAGCGGGGCGATCGGTCGTCTCCGAGGCATTCTTAAAGCTGAATGTTGCAGGGACAAGTGTCTATACCGCAGCTGAAGGAAATGGTCCTGTCAACGCACTTGATAATGCACTCCGCAAGGCTCTTTCTCAGTATTTCCCAGCCTTGCGAGACATGCATTTGGCTGACTACAAGGTGCGTGTACTCGACGAAAAAGACGCCACTGCCGCCAAGGTACGCGTACTCATTGAGTCCAAAAATTACGAGGACGTCTGGAGTAACGTAGGCGTATCCGAAAATGTTATTGAAGCTAGCTGGGAAGCTCTCTTGGACAGCTTCCGTTATGCATTGTTGGAAGCACCAACTCCAAAAAATGAACAAACAGAGCTTACTCATCACGGATTAGTTAACCACTAATCAACTACTACAATGAGACAATAAGGTGAAATTGGAGGTCTATATCAGCCCCCAAAGTCACCTTATTTTTTTGAAAGTGCTTCTATTTTACACTCCAACTCTCGTTCACTGAGCATGCCGATTATAATTTCTCGTACCCGTCCATGGTCATCAATCGTTACATGAGTCGGAAAAGCCACTCCTCCAAATTGTTCAAACAACGCTCCTTGTTCATCCAATAATATGGGAAATTTGAGGTTCAAAGAACGGGAAAACTTCTGCACATCCTCCAACCGGTCATAGCGAGTTACATTGATGCCATACACATCTACATCATGTTTGTATTTACTATACAATTCATTCAGCATGGGGGCTTCTAATCGGCACGGATCGCACCATGAAGCCCAAAAACTAATGATCATCGCTTTATTCCGCGGAGCCCCTACATCGTAGGACTTGCCGTTTAACCCCTTTAAAATCATAGAAGGAAGCTGTTGCCCAGGTTTGATTCTTTTTATTACCTCTGCTGCTGATTCAGTCCCTACATTCTTCTCAACATCAAGCTCTTTCTCACCTTTATATTTTTCTTCCAGTGGTGCATTTTCCACAGGCAGGCTTGCTGAATAGACTGTGTTTGCAATAATCCACCATGAAGACCCAACCATAACCAGCACAATTATCGCTCTGATGAAAAGAAATCTTTTCACAGTCTTATCACCTGTCTTTCATCTAAATGATCTTCATCCTTCCCATAGGATGCCCCTACGATTCCCACCTCTAACCTTCTAAATCTGAACAGGACACAAAAAAAACAGCAAACCCACGAAAATCGCGAACTTGCCGTTATGATGTGGTGTCAGATACTATACCTTGTACTGAATCAGGCATGACTCAAATGCGCGTAGACATCTGCCAAATTGGTCACATTACGCTTCAGCATTTCCTGAACATACGCCACCCAAAGCTTAGCCGTCATCTTCGCATCCTCTAACGCATGATGCCGCCCTTCAATCGGAATGGATTGATAGGCCAGCAATTCATCCAAACTATAGGTTTGGTGTTGCTGTGGCTCCAGCCATTTGGCGAGCATCATTGTGTCTAGTACACGGTGAGTTAACTGAACTTTAGATGTTTTCCATAACGCAGCATTTAAAAAGGCCTTATCATGAGCGCTAGCATGCGCTACAAGCACCCGCCCACCTACAAAGGACATAAAGTCATGCAGTCCATTCATAAGCGGCGGAGCTCCATCCGTCATTTCCCGGGTAATCCCAGTTAGCCGAGTAATCTGTTCAGGAATCTCGGTCCGCGGATTCACAAGCGTATAAAACTGCTCTTTTTCCATAATTACATCCCCGACTACCCGAATCGCTCCAAACGACAAAATCTCATCTCCATGCTGTGCCGAAAATCCCGTTGTCTCCAGATCAAAAACTACCGTCTCCAAACGCTCCAGTGGGGTACGCAATACTTCAGAACGCCGTTGTTCCCGCGTTAAGGACCGAATAAACGCCATTTGCTGAGCCGTAGGAGCCCCCATTACAGATGCGATTGCCGACGGCACTCCTCCTCTGCGGAGGGCACTCCAGAAGCCACCTCCCTGCGCTGGTTCTTTCATGACCTTCTCCCTTCCATAAATCGCAGCTGCCTTTGCAACGCACGATGCAGCCGTCGTACTGTTGAAAGAGCCTCGCGCAGCTCATGCCAGCCTTTACCTTGCTTCAACGGCTTGACAGCCAGATAGCCATTACTGATCAGCAACCCGTCCTTCTCCCTCGCCGGAGTAGCCATTCGAAGCTGAAGTGCGATCCGAAAGGCTCGCTCGCAAGCATCGAGTAAAGGCAACGGTGCCGCTTCAAGTGATGCGAGACGCCTGAGTCTTTTCAGGGTGGAAGTTTCCTCTACACCATGTTGCAATGCCAAAAAACGGACGGCGTTCACCAACGGAATGTATAACCCGTATTTCACATCAAAATCGCCTGCATGCTCACCGAACCGCTCGGTAACGATCTGACCTAAAATATTAAGTGTCGCTTTATGCCTTACCGTGTTCCTAAGTACCGCTGAAGGTAGGTCGGGATATTTACGGAACAACTTATAAAAGCTTTGCTTCCATTCCACAGACAATTGCTCGTCGCCTGCGATATGTCTCATGTCAGACGAGATAATGAGATATCGAATCGGCTCCCAGGAAAAATCTTCCGACCATTTTGATAGCTGTTCTTGCCATCCAGTCAATGTATGGCGCCACAATGGCTCCGAGCACATCACTTTCCCCTCGCATTTGGGATACCCCAAATGTTCTAGCATTGCAGAGACTCTGCGACCAAACTCGCTAAAATACAATTCTTTATCAGCAGACACAAGGTCACTGATAATCATACCGTTATCCTGGTCACTCCACAGCGTCGATTCCGAGCGTCCCATGCTACCGAAGGCTATAAATGCGTAAGGGACGGGAGGAGGGCCGAAGCCATCCTCAACCATCCCTTTTTCGCACATTTGTACCGCTCTGGCCGCGATGCGGTCATGCATTTCATTCGCCGTTCGTAACCAGTCTGATAACGGAGCGGAGGCTTGGGAAGCCAGCAGCCATTTCTGGGAATCAACCCTGGCCTGCCTTAACGACTCAGGTGTGTCTGCATGATCAATCGCTTCGGCGGAACTCATCCAAGGGGCCATATTTTGCAGTTCCATACTTCCATCTCCTCCGCTCATCCATACTGGCTCTTTATATTTTACATATTAGCTGACAATTCCAGAACGCTTTTCAGCTTCGGTAACTAACTTCATTTGCTCTGGATAGCCGTACGTACCATGTTCACTGATATCGAGTCCCATCGTTTCTTCCTCTTCCGTAACGCGAATACCCATAATTGCTTTCATCGCACCCAGAATAATGAAGGAAATGACGAATACGAATGCCAAAGTACCAATCAGTCCAAGCAGCTGTACTCCTAATTGTGTAAAACCACCACCATAGAACAGACCCGCTTGACCTACACCTGTTATTTTTGCAAGCTCAGGAGTAGCGAAAAACCCTGTGGATACCGCGCCCCACATCCCCGCAACACCATGTACGGAGAAAGCATATACCGGGTCATCTACTCTCGCACGCTCAAACCATTGCGCTGTGAAGAAAGTGACGATCCCTGCAACTGCGCCAATAACCAATGCCGCCCAAGGTGCTACAAAGGCACAAGAACCCGTAATGGCAACCAAGGCTGCCAGCACACCGTTTAGCATAGCAGGAATATCTGCTTTTCCGTATACCATCCAAGATACGAGCAAAGCGAAAACTCCGCCTGCCGCAGCAGCAATATTTGTAGTCAGGGCTACATATCCAAAGAATCCGTCATTCATAGCAGAAACAGCACTACCTGGGTTAAATCCAAACCAGCCAAACCAGAGAATAATAACACCCAGGATAGAGTACACCTGATTATGACCAGGGATAATGTTCGGCTTGCCATCTTTATTAAACTTGCCCAGACGCGGTTTGAGCAGCAACGTAGCGACGAGTGCCGCCGTAGCACCTGTCAGATGGACCACTGTTGAACCAGCGTAATCCTGCATTCCCAACTTGCCAAGCCAGCCACCGCCCCATACCCAGTGAGCTACAACTGGATAGATCACGATGGAGAACAAAATACCGAAAATAATGTATACACTTAATTTTGCACGCTCTGCCATCCCTCCGCATGCGATCGAAAGCGAAACCGCAGCAAAAGCAAAGTGAAACAAAAACATAATCGTAATCGGAACATCCAAACCTGAAAGAGTATCAAACGATGCAGCAGCATCTGTCCCACTCATGAAGAAACCCGTCAGTCCCATAAATCCGTTACCGCCGTCATTGCCAAAACCGAATCCAAATCCGAGGGCCCAGAAGGACAAAGCCGCAACACCCGTCGTGAGAATCGTTTTACCAGCGACATGACCCGCGTTCTTCATTCGTGTCGAGCCTGCCTCCAGCAATGCAAATCCCGCTTGCATGAAAAATACAAGTATAAATGCCAAGAACGTAAATGCCGTGTTTAGCCCAGCTTGAAGTTGAATATTTGTCGGCCCGTCAGCAGCGAACGCACCTACCGGAAAAGCTAGAACCGTCAGCATGGCCAATAATACAACTAACCACTTTTTTCTCATGAAGACCACTCCTCGAATGTTAAGTTTCTTTACATTTCGTGAAATTCTTATTGTCATTATAATCAGAATACATGAAAGTTGACAAGATTTTTTTTATTATGTTAAAAAAATGAGCTTGAAAAACTGACATGTCACATTTACTAACCATAAAGGTAGCTTGTTTGAGCCCGACAAAAGCATAACGTTTGACTGTATGGTTGAGAATCATGTAAAATATCCTTTATAAACACTCGGTTTAAAATGCTAATATTGAAGGTTGAACGAAGAGCGCGAGGTGAAGACAGATGGGGATATGAAGCTATATCGAATTGGCGAGCTAGCCAAAGCGGCTGGTGTGAGCGAACGAACGATTGATTATTACACTAAACTCGGTTTGATCACACCTGAAGAACGATCATTGAAAAATTATCGCCTTTATAATGGTGAAACGTTAAACAGGCTTGAACGTATTAACCAAATGAAACAAGAGAAGTATAGCCTTGAGGAAATCAGACAGACTCTGATTAAATGGAACTCGGTTGCAGGAGAAGAGCACGTCACTGACAAACTAACGAGTCTAGAAATGCATATGCAGCGTCTAGAGCGTGAAGTCAATGAACTACAGCCTCTTCTCGGACAGCTCAAGCCCGTCCAAGCTCGCAAGCTGCTTACTGGTCTGTTGCCACAAAGCGCTGCTTGTATTGAGGCTTTGAAGTATCTGTTGGAGCATAGTTCTATGATGTAGATACTCGGGCTAGTAGTATGAACAATATTGGAGGGTTGCTTTATGATGGGTATGTATATATTGATTATTCTTGCGTTCGGATTATCCTTATGGGCGCAATTTCGTGTAAAAGGCACGTTTAACAAATGGTCTGATGTCCCAAATGAAAATGGGCTGACTGGTTATGATGCAGCTCGGCACATGCTGGATCGTAATGGCTTGCATGATGTACCTATTGAGCCAGTACCCGGCGCGCTATCTGACCATTATGATCCGATACAACGAGTGGTGCGCTTGTCCGAGCCTGTTTATTATGAAAAATCCATTTCTGCGGTTGCTGTGGCTTGCCATGAAGTCGGTCATGCCATCCAACATAAAGAGCATTATCCTATGCTGGCACTTCGCCACCGGATCTTTCCAATCGTAAACTTTGCTTCCGGGATTGCACCGTTTCTGCTGATTGCTGGTTTCTTATTTAGCTTTACGAACCTGATCGGTTTGGGTATTATCTTCTTCTCAGCTACTGTTGCTTTTCAATTAATCACATTGCCAGTTGAGTTTAATGCTTCTAATCGCGCCCGGGAAATTATGGTTTCTGAAGGATTTATCCGTAATGATGAAGAACGTGGTGTAGCCAAAGTTTTGAATGCTGCTGCATTGACGTATGTGGCCGCAGCTCTCGTTTCCTTGCTGGAACTGATCCGCCTAATTGGCATCTTTAATAGCCGGGATTAATCACTTGTATTGCAAGAAAAAAGGTTGTTCCTCCACCAATTACGGTAGAGGAACAACCTTTTTTCTTGATCTTAAACCAATACACTATACTTAATTGTCTCAATCTGCTTTTGCCGTTTTGTTCGAAGTAGCAGCGTTACCATGAAGGCCAAAATATTGCAATAAAAAACTTCGGAACGATTTAGCAACCAATGGAAGTTTGTCATCTCTACGATGAATCAAGCCAATTGTTCGCGTCACCTCTGGATCAACAATCGATACCCTTGCGGGTTGAAGCGGGTTAGTCTGAAACAGTGCCATTTCAGGCAGAAGACTAACCCCCATACCAGCAGCTACTAAACCGCGAATCGTATCTGTCTCTTCGCCTTCAAAAGCAATATCCGGCGTAAATCCAGCCTCCAGGCAGGCCTGCCAGACAATCGGACGTAACGAATATCCATCCCTGAACAAGATGAATTTTTCACCTTTAAGCTGGCTCAATGTGATGTGTTCAGCTGAAGCCAAAGGGTGATTAGGTGGGAGAACCGCAAATAACTCCTCAGTTAACACCACATCCCCCTCGACATGGTCATGTCGATCTGGAAAAGGAGATACAAAGGCCAAATCCACCTCACCCGCTAACACATCACGAATTAAACTCGGGTACATTCCTTGTTTAAATCTAAATTTAACATTGGGATACCTCTTACGGAATTCAGCCACTACTGTAGGAATAAGATGAATCCCCAAACTGTGCGGAAAACCGATACGGATTTCGCCCCCCTCAGGGTCCAAAAACTCATGCACTTCCAAAACAGCCCGCTCCAGATCTTTTATGATCGTTTCCACCCGTTTGCAAAATAGCTGTCCCACTGGCGTAAGTTGCAGATTGCGACCCTTTTGCATAAAAAGATTAACTCCCAGCTCCTCTTCAAGCTGATGAATTTGCCGACTTACCGCAGATTGCGCCACATGCAACTCCTCAGCTGCCTGAGTGACATGTTCTTTTTGCGCTACTTTCATGAAGTATTGCAACTGTCGTAATTCCACTCCGATATTCGCTCCAATCTGTTTTTCAACATACGAAAGAAGATGTTCATCGAACATCATCCTCTTTCTTACCCAGATAACTTACGATAAAGCTGTCTTTAGTGACGTTTGCGTTGACCAGTCAATCTAATCAATAATCCATACATGAAGAACCCACTGAGCAAGCCCCCAAAGTGAGCGGTCCAGTTAATGTTCGCTACAGCAAAAGAAAACAGAATACCAAACCCAAGCAGCGTGTACAGCGTTTTGCGCGAAGCATCATCCATCAAGGAACGTTGGAACAAGGCAACGTACAGAAACGCCCCATAGATCCCATAAATCGCTCCTGAGGCTCCTACAGAGACTGTCGTTTCTGCCACCATGTTGTAATGCGCAATGGACAGTATGTTCCCTACAACACCCGTGACCAGATACAACAACACATATCTTAAGGACCCGAGCAAACGCTCCAGCGGAGGAGCGAATACAAGTATTGCAAAGGAATTAAACAAAAGATGATCAAACCCTGCATGTAAAAACATAGCTGACACATACCGCCACAGCTGGTCAGTGAATGGCGCCTCATTAATCAAAGCCCCATACCGGATCAGCGTCAAACTATTTTCTGATCCACCTTGCACGGTCAGTACAATAAACATCACAATATTGATAAGCAAAATCAGACAGGTTACCGGGTAAAACCGCAAATAACTTTTCCAGTTCTCATAACGTAAAAAAATCAAGGCAATCCTTCCTTCATGGGGTGTCTCCACCTTATTCAAATTGGACAATGTCTTTTATAAAAGATTATAATAGATTTCGGCAACGATAACCAATGCCAAAAACCAAAGGAGGCTATTACATATGGCACAAGAACGTACAGGAGTTGCTACTTTTAAAGGCAATCCTTTGACTCTCATAGGTCCTGAACTGAAAATTGGAGATCAGGCGCCTGATTTCAAATTACAGAAAGACTTATTGGAAGCAGCTACGCTTCAAGACTTTGCAGGTAAAGTCAAACTGATTAGCGTTGTCCCTTCTCTAGATACAGGCGTGTGTGACGCACAGACTCGACGTTTCAACCAGGAAGCAGATTCCTTGGGGGACCAAGTTGTGGTCCTGACGGTTAGCGTGGATCTGCCTTTCGCCCAAGCTCGTTGGTGCGGTGCGGCTGGTATCGATCGCGTATTGACACTGTCCGACTATAAGGATCATTCCTTTGGTGAAGCTTATGGTGTATTCATTAAGGAATTCCATTTGGATCATAGAGCTATTTTTGTCATTGATCAAAATGACAAAATCGCTTACGTAGAATACTTGAGCGAGATGGCCGAGCATCCTGACTATGACCAGGCGATCGCAGCCGTAAAAAAACTCGTCTAAATCAAGATCGAATATTAAAAAAGCGAGTGAAGGATGGCCTTCCTCGCTTTTTTGATGTTTGTCTACCACATCACTACTCCCATACAACCTGCTATTACTGTACGACCTTATAAGCGGACAGCTTCTTGTCGATCATAGCGAACAGTTGCAAAATAATGCGGTAATTCGCACCCAAGTCCCCTAACGATCCACGTGAAGCAGAATAAATATCCACCGCACTTCGAACTGGCGAGACAGATAAAATTGAAACGGTAATGTCGACGGTTCTGCCGAACGCCGTTCGCTTCTCCAACGTAATCTCACCTACGGATGCTACCTCATGGAGTACCTTGTAGCCAGGAATCTTTTTCATGATAGATGATACTTCTTCCCAAGCCTTGTCTCTCGATAAGTTATAATAGCGTGTCTTCATTTGGGGGTCCTTGACCCGGTCGCTTGTACCTTCTTGGCTGCGCACAATCCCTACCAGAGTCCTCTTCAACGACAAGACATTTCCTCCTTCACGATAATCGCTACCTAATCATACGACACATCGGCTTCCTCTGCTGCAAGCGCTTTATAAAATACGATAAACAACCGAAAATGAGTCCGATCATGTCTTTGGTATGCGACCTTAGTACCTCATGTCTTAGTTTAACATTGTTGCATACAAAAAACACCCTGTTTCTGCATAAGCAGTACCAGAGTGTGTTCATTACATTATGGAGTACCCGCCGATGCCGTCCGACCATAGCGTCTTCTGAACCTGCTTTAGCAGGTGGGTGACCGCAGAATAAACTTTTGAAGTCCCCTTGTCAGCAATTGACAGGGCTTTTCAGCTATTCATTCGTATAGATCTCCCTAGACATTGTCATTGGTTCAAAACAACAAATGACCGTAACGTGCATCGCAGGATGTGACCTTATTATAGCGCTTCTCACTCAGAAAGTAAATGCTAGGAAAAATATGTTTTATTTTTAGAGGTTATCACTTTTCTTGTCTTCCATGCTTGCCTTTTCCTCGTCTTTCTGTTTCATCTTCTCCATTTGATCCTGCATTTTGAGGAAGGTTCCGTAAAAATTAAAAAAAGCAAACCAGGCAACTACACTGCCGATGAAAAATAAGAAAAGCACGGGATATTTAACTCCAATGTATATAACAACGGCGCTGCCGAGCATGGTGGAAAATACACGGAATGGTCGAATCAGCGTCAATAAAACTGCATTCTTAATAATTTGTCCGGTAGACATATGATAGTGAACTACCATCGAAAAGAAGTTAAACATAGACACAAGCAAAATAATAATGAGGATCAGCATGATGATGCCCACGATTTGCAAGTTGCTGAGCTGTGTCATATATACAGTGTAATCCACATACATAACGACAAACAATAGCGTGTAAAAGATACCCCCAATCAGACTCTGCTTATAGTTCTCTTTATATCCTTTAAAGAAGGTACGAAACACGCCTGTATCGGTATCGCCCATCACCCATTTGCGAACCACTGCGAACAAAGCCGATGTTGCTGGAAATAAAGTAAGCGGTGCCAAAATCGCCATCGCCCAGTTCATTTGTAACGATTCATTCGCCAGATTCTGATTCATAACAAGTAACTTCAGTATGAGGCAGAATACAAAAGGCGATGAACATAACACCCACAATAAATTGCTAGCCGCCAGCCGGGTAATCCACTCAGTTAGGCGGTAAATCCCCCCCATAGCTCCTTTAAATTCCAATGTTAGTCTCTCCCTCCGCAAGCCTTGGCAGTTCCAAGACTTATGTTGCTATGCCTGTTAATTCCGGCTCTTGACTATATCATACCGTATTTCAGCCCTAAAGCGCCAGTGAAATCCATACGTGGCCCGTTAAAGCAGATCCCATAAATTTCATAACATACCGATAAAAAAAGTCGAAGCTGCATCAGCTTCGACTTTTTATTCATTTATTTCTTATTATTCAGAAGATGAATCTTCACGTCTTGCAGGACGGCGAGTTTCGCCATTGCTGCTCGGGCGTGGTTTGCGATCCCCACTATAGCGGCTTCCGGAATCACGGTTGTAGCCACCGCCTTCTTTGCCACGGTTGTAACCACCATATCCACCTTTACTGCCGCTACCGCCACGGTTGGAATTGTACCCACCGTTGCTGCGTCCACTATAGTTGGAAGGCTTGCGTCCGCCAGAACGCACGTCAGGTTTACGACGTTTTGCACGGATCGGATCTTCTGGAGTCAACTCAATAGATGCCTCTCTCTTCTCACCAGTCATCAGCTTCAGAGCTGCGGAGAGGAGTTGAACAGAGTCATATTGCTCCAGCATTTGAATAGCCAAACCTTTGTACTCGTTCAGCTCGCCTTTTTCTACAACTTCTAGAAGACGTTCTGCGATGATACGTTGTTTGCCTTCCAGAGCTTCTGCCAACGTTGGAAGAGGCTTACGTGGAATGCGGTGACGAGTTACACGTTCAATGAAGTGCAAATGGTCAATTTCACGAGGCGTTACGAATGACCAAGCTTCCCCTTCTTTACCTGCACGTCCAGTACGTCCGATACGGTGAACATAGCTCTCCGGATCTTGCGGAAGGTCAAAGTTTACAACGTGAGTTACGCCGGAAACGTCCAAACCACGGGCAGCAACGTCAGTCGCTACGAGCACGTCAATACTTCCGTCACGGAATTTACGCATAACAGCATCACGCTGGTTTTGAGACAAGTCACCATGCAAACCATCTGCGGAATAACCACGTTTTTGCAGAGCTTCAGCCAGCTCGTCTACCCGACGCTTAGTGCGACCGAATACGATAGCAAGTTCTGGAGATTCCATATCGATCAAACGGCTTAATGCTTCGAATTTTTGACGTTCAGGAACTTCAATATAGGCCTGATCAATCAGCGGAGCGCTAACTTGTTTAGGAATAACGGATACATGCTCAGGATCTTTAAGGAATTGCTCAGCCAATCTTTTAATGTTAGGAGGCATTGTAGCCGAGAACAGCATCGTTTGACGCTCGTCCGGAACCTGCTTCAGAATGGACTGAATATCTTCCATGAAGCCCATATCCAGCATTTCATCTGCTTCATCCAAAACAACGGTGTTTACGTCTTCTAGCTTAATGGTTTTACGATTAATGTGATCGAGCAAACGTCCTGGTGTACCAATAATAATTTGAGGTTTCTTTTTCAAAGCGCGAATCTGGCGTACGATATCTTGTCCACCATAAATCGGCAAAGTGCGAAGACCTTTAAAGCGGGAGAGTTTTTCGATTTCTTCAGCCACTTGAATAGCAAGCTCACGTGTTGGAGCCATAATCAGAGCTCTGATTTTTTCATCGTTTTTAGAAATTTTATTGATCATCGGAATACCAAACGCAGCAGTTTTACCAGTACCTGTTTGGGCTTGACCAATCATGTCTTTCCCTTGCAATGCAATCGGGATGGATTTGGATTGAATAGGTGTTGCTTCTTCGAACCCCAGCTCCGTAATCGCCTGAATTACCTTCGGTTCAAGATCAAATTCTGCAAATGTCGTCAAATTTATTCAAACTCCTTCATAATGGTGGATGTGGTGGACAATCCACAATGTTGTCTGTATTCTTAAGTAGCGATATTATTGTATAAGTTTTCCCCAATACAGTGACAGTTTATTTAACTCTATAACTGCATCTTTTTGTAATGAATTCGGGGAACCCTATCCGATACATCTTAAACGAATTTACCCTTTTTAAAACAGTTTAAATTTTAAGTGTTTCTCTGGACATAGGTCCCTACTCAAGAATATCCACATCGCATTATAGCACAGAACAATTCATGAATACCAGTAAGTTGCTTTCTGTATAATTAAAATGAGGTGAAAAAAAGTTGTTAAAAATAGTGTTAAACTGCTTAACTGTTATTCTTGGAGCCGCTGCCATAGCATGCGGTTTTAATCTGTTTCTCGTCCCACATCACTTGCTGAGCGGGGGAGTAGCCGGACTTTCCATGCTAATTGGCTATTTCACAAAATTCGATATCAGCACCATGTATTTTATCATTAATATCCCGATGCTGATTGCAGGCTGGTTTATTTTAGGCAAGCGTTTTATTAGTCTGAGCATTCTATCGGTTATCGTTACCACGTGGATTTTGGCCTGGGTACCCGTACATTCTGTTGTGTCTGATCCCCTGTTGGCCTCTGTCTTTGGAGGGGTCATGGTAGGCATTGGAGCGGGAATTTCCTTTCGGGTAGGAGGGTCTACAGGCGGTTTTGACATTATCGGTTCCATCGTTACCACTTATCGGGACTTCCCTGTCGGAACTGTACTTGTAGGCTTGAATGGAATGGTCATTCTCGCAGCAGGATATTTGAACGATGATTGGAATATTGCACTGGCTTCCATGTTATCCATTTTTGTGACTGGTAAAGTGTTGGATCAAATCTACGTGAGTCATACGAAGATCACCGTTTACATCATTACAGAGCACACTGACAAGCTACTTAGCCGGATGTTGACCACGCCACGAGGTGTCAGCAAAATAAAAATTGAAGGTGCATTTTCACATACTGAAAAGGACATGCTGATGACTGTTACGACACGCTACGAGCTTGTTGAATTAAAACGTATCATTAAGGAAGTAGACCCTTCTGCTTTTGTCAATATTGTGGAAACGGTTGGAGTAATGGGTTCATTTCGCCGAAGATAAGCACAAACCCAAGTGTCAAAATGAAGCTTTTGTGGTACACTATATGTGCGCTGTTCCCATAGTATATAAAGACCAGCTTTACCTGCTATTTCACAGGCACTTTGCTTTTCCGAATCGTATTGAATGATTCTTTTGGAATGATTCCGAGCAGGAAAGGGTGATTTTTGTGGAAATGGAAACGGTAAAACTGTCCGACATTGTCTTAAGATGGTACCCGGAAATGCTCCCTTCTCTCAAAAAGAATGAGCTAAACTCGATGATTGTGCTTCGAGACGGGTTGTCCATACTCAAGCCAACGGATGCGCTTGAAATTATTCAGTACAGTATTTGTGAGCACCAAGACAATAACTATCTTCAATAAATCTTTTTTGCCAAATGCCGCTTCTTCCGGTTGTATCCACAACCGTGAAGAGAGTGGCATTATTTATGCATATTTACGGATTCATCGAGCGATAGTTAGGTTAATCATGTAAGACTATGCCTGATGATGCCAGTATTGATTACAAGCGTGTTGTTTTTTCCATCCATAACTTTACGTATAATCAGGTAAGCGCCATACATAAGGGAGAGAGTTAGGAAATGAATATGATTTGGGCAATTATGCTATTCGCAATGGGAATAGGCGGAAATGGGGACTCGTCAGCCAACGCTCCAAATGTAAAAGATACGGTGGCAACGACAATCAGCAGCGCCATGATCCAGGCACAACACAGTAATTTAAAGGTAGATGCCTCCAATCCGCCGGTTAAAATTGACCCACAGCCGACCACGCCAGCGATTAAAGGCATCTATGTCACAGCCTATAGTGCAGGCGGTTCACGTATGACCCAGCTACTCGAATTGCTGGACAAGACAGAACTCAATTCCATGGTTATCGATATTAAGGACGATACAGGTTACATCACTTATCCAACGACCAACCCTGAGCTTCTGAAATTGGGCAAGCCACAAAAATTCATTAAGGATATTTCCGGCTTGATGGACCGTTTGAAAAAACATAATGTTTATCCGATTGCTCGTATTGTTGTATTTAAAGATACGGTACTGGCCAACAAAAATCCTGAGATGTCCTTCCGCAATGCTGACGGCTCTGTTTGGAAAAACGGCAAAGGAGATGGGTTCGTCAATCCCTATAATAAAGAAGTATGGGATTATAATATCGCCATTGCCAAGGAAGCAGCAAAACTCGGTTTTAAGGAAATCCAATTTGACTATGTACGTTTCCCTGAGGGCTTTGAAAAAAGAGCAGACAAACTGAAATATACCAAATCAGACCAATCCCGCTCGGATACGGTCGCTGAATTCGTACAATATGCCCGCAAAGAGCTTGCTCCACTAGGTGTGAGGGTATCGGTAGATATTTTCGGATATGCCGCATCCGTTCCTGCTGCCGAGGGAATCGGACAGGATTTCACTAAAATCTCTGAAAATGTGGATGTCATTTCACCGATGGTTTATCCAAGTCACTACACAACAGGCTGGTTCGGTGTAAAGAACCCCGATAAAAACCCCTACCAGACGATCAAAGGCTCCATGGCCGATACACACAAAAAACTCAATCCTACAGGCAAGCTAAAGCCAATTATTCGCCCTTGGATTCAGGATTTTACCGCAAGTTGGTTAGGAAGCGGACATTATGCCAAATATGGGAAAACACAAGTCGAGGACCAAATTCGCGCGCTTAAGGACATGAAGGTGGACGAATATTTACTCTGGAATGCCACTAACCGTTATACAAGCGGAGTAACTTATAAATAATTATTTCTCTGGACTTCTTTTTGTATAAGAATTTTAGAACTTATATCAAATATATCGAAGACTGCCCCGTTGTTTGACGAACGGATGCAGTCTTTTTTATTGCTGTTCAATTGTTGTAGTATCCCTTACAATAAAATTTACATGTTATGATATATACAAATAATAAACCCAAGTAAATGAGGAAAACAAAAATGCAATTGACTCTAACAATGGGTCAGAAATGGAAGCAGCTTTTTTACATTTTGCTTCCTATTCTGATTACCCAGCTTGCACTATCTGCCATGACTTTTTTTGATACGAATATGTCGGGGCACTTTTCCCCTGCTGATCTGGCTGGAGTAGCTATCGGAGTAAGCCTGTGGGTTCCTGTACAAACAGGCCTTAATGGGATACTTATGGCTATTACCCCTATTGTATCCCAATTGCTAGGAGCACAGCGTAAAGATAAGGTCTCCTACTATGTCATTCAGGCTCTTTGGCTATCTCTCGCCCTATCCATCGTCGTCTTGATAGCCGGGATCATTTTGGTAAAGCCTATATTAAACAGTATGAATCTGGAATTGAGAGTTCATAATGTGGCTCTGTACTACCTTTGTGCGATGGCCTTCGGTGTTGTTCCTCTATTTGCCTATACCGTGCTTCGCAGCTTTATGGATGCATTGGGACAAACCCGTTTTACGATGTTAATCACGCTCATGTCATTGCCCATCAATGTTTTATTGAACTATCTACTTATTTATGGTAACTGGGGTTTTCCGCGTTTTGGGGGTGTAGGCTCCGGGGTAGCAACAGCTACCACCTACTGGATTATTATGCTGGTCGCTGGTATTACTGCGCATCGGGGACAAATATTTGCCGAATACCGAATCTTTAGCAAAATATACGGGATTGCGGCCGGTGCTTTAAAAGAGCTTATCAAGATCGGGGTACCTATTGGATTTGCTATATTTTTTGAGACTGCCGTCTTTTCAGCTGTCACGCTCTTCATGAGCAGCTATAACACAGCTACCATTGCCGCTCATCAGGCAGCCATGAACTTTGCATCCACGCTGTATATGATTCCACTCAGTATTTGCATGGCACTTACGATTCTGGTCGGCTTTGAAACAGGAGCTTCCCGTCCACGAGATGCTAAAACTTATAGTGTAATGGGCATTAGCAGCGCAGTGGGCTTATCCATGATTACAGCTATTGTACTGCTCATCTGGGGTGAACAGGTCGCTCGGCTTTACTCTACCGACCTGCAGGTCATTCAATTAGCCCAGCATTTTTTAATCTATGCGATTTTCTTTCAGATCTCTGATGCTGTCGCTACACCAACGCAAGGTGCGCTACGTGGGTATAAAGATGTCAATCCGGCGTTTTTACTCACCTTCCTGTCCTATTGGGTTATTGGGCTTCCTGTAGGGTATATACTCGCACGCTGGACCACATGGGGGCCTTACGGCTATTGGATTGGCTTGATAACAGGCTTGGCCGTAGGTGCTATTTTACTTCTCTGGCGTTTGGTAAGAGTGCAGCATCGTTTTGCACAACAAAAACAACACGCAGAGACTAATTAGTCTTTGCGTGTCTCGATGACATATGCTGTACCAGCAGTTATTCGTTTTTTCTCTACGATAGCCACTTCCTTTAGCTCGGGGGGATATAAAAAGTGCCTCTCCACATGTTGATCCATTTCCTCAAATGCCTGTTCTTCATTCTCAGCAGCAAGAATGACGGTCAGAGCTCCTTCCGAGCTGTCCACTTCCATTTTGAATAAATACATGTATGATTACCTCCTGGCCCTATTCAATGCTAAAAAAATAGCGGATGACTCAGGTCATCCGCATAATTTTAATTTTTCCCCATGTCAGAACCGATCTACTAAAGGTAAAGGTTCTTATTATTGGGACAAACGCAGAGCCAAATCATAAAGCTCCATGTTGAAATCTTTTTTGGTATTTACAACCTTGTCAATATCTGTAGCTACCAGCTTACCATCGATCGTTCCGCAAGCTTTGTCAGATACACCCTCAATCAATTGACGAACAGCAAAGTCACCCAAACGGCTTGCGAGGTTACGGTCAAACGCAGTTGGTGTACCTCCACGTTGAATGTGTCCAAGCACTGTAACCCGAGGCTCATAATCCGGACAATTTTCTTGGATTACTTTTGCTACTGTTTCACCTTTGCCTACACCCTCAGCAACGATAATGATACTGTGGCGTTTACCATGTTTGAAGTTTTGTTTCATCCGATCGGATACTTCATTCAGATCAAATTCCACCTCAGGTACCAAGATCGTTTCTGCACCGGAAGCCAGACCTGCATGAAGAGCAATATCGCCACAATGACGTCCCATAACTTCCACGATGGAAGAACGTTCATGGGAAGACATCGTATCACGCAGCTTGTTGATTGCGTCCACTACAATACTAACCGCCGTATCAAAACCAATAGTGTAGTCCGTGAAGGAAATATCATTGTCAATCGTTCCTGGAAGACACATGGTTTTAATGCCTTGCTTGGTCAGCTTGTTAGCTCCTTGGTAAGAACCGTCGCCACCAATTACAACTACGCCGTCAATTCCACGATTACGCAAAATTTCAGCGCCACGTTTCTGGCCTTCTTCAGTCGTAAATTCCAGGCATCTTGCAGATTGAAGTACAGTACCCCCACGTTGGATAATATCTCCGACGCTTCTCAGGTCCATTGGAAAAATATCGTCGTTCAAAAGGCCTTGATATCCGCGTTGGATCCCGAATACTTCCAGTCCGAAATACAATCCGCTGCGCACAACGGCGCGAACTGCCGCGTTCATCCCTTGTGAATCTCCACCACTTGTTAATACTGCAATTTTCTTAACTGCTGTCATGATTTATGACCTCCTCAAAATAATCATATAAGCCTTCTTATCCATCGACTGTTTAATAAGAAAAACAAACGCATGAGCGGACTATTTTTCATTAAACGTCTCGAAACAGCGCGAACATCCTGCTGCTCACTAACTTTAGGGTCGGATAAATATAAAGCCAGCAATCCCTCGATAATCATCCGGTGAAAGGAGCTGGCAGGGACATCTGCAATATCAGCCCGCGCCCGATTCACAACGTAGGCGATCCGGTCCAGCATCATGTCGGCATCTTCATAATAATTGCAAAAGTTAAGATCTCCGCCCTTCCGGTCTTCGTCTTGATCGATTAGATAATCCAGCAAAATATGAAGACTGCACACATGTGGAAAATACGATGCATGTATTGAGGCAGCCCCCGCATCTGTGAGATGCCGGTCGCTGGCAGCAAGAAACAGCATAAAGACCCCCAGGGTTGAGCCAGTAGCCGCAGCAAACTCGTTCCAGCGCAGCTCGGGTGTACGGTCCTTATGAATCGACCACCAGTCCAAAAGCGCTTGTTCCCGCAGCTCGGGTTTAATATGCTTGTATACTTGCAAATCCGTGTATAATCGCGCCAAATCCTGAACGTAAGGCATTGCCGCCTCATAGCCCGGAAGCCTGCTTACACAAGACTGACAGGTTGTCACCAGCCCGGTCAAATAACCGCCATCCTCCTGCTCACGACGCAACTCATAATAATTCACTGGCCTAGCCGTCGGATTAACCGCATCCAGCATAGACTGATGCAGCAATCTAAAATCATCCGGGTCCATAGACGTGCTACGATCACACAGGTTGTCCAGATAATCGCTAATCGTCTGGTACGCCACAATCAACGGAATTAGCGTCTGCCGGTCAGACATATTGGCTGCAGCATATACCGCTCCCCCCACGCAGTGAAACGTCTTCTCTGCTATGCTCGCAAGCGCCTGGCTTCTCAGCTCAGGGTCCGGAATCTGTTCGGCCTTGCTCTTCCAGTTACTCAATTCTTGTTTCGTTTCAGGGAGAATGTGCTTGTACATTCGGCTCATTAGACCTATGGGGCCTCTCGGTACTTGATAACGTCCTTGCTCAACATAACTCAAATGACGGTGCCTCCACATTGTTGTCTACGTAATTATACCTATCCAAACCATATTCATTATAATATGATCGACCTTTTAGCACAAATGAACAACCTCACTTTTTTCTTTCATTTTCAAGAAAAATGAGTTCTTCTCACAAAAACGCTTTGTACCTGTGCTACTGAATCAATCAAAAATAGGAGTTTAACAAGATTCACCCTTATAAGACTTTAATCGCAAATAGTAGAAATGTCCTACCTAGCCCTTGTCCTCTGCCAACTTCATGCCTTGGTTGCCCTCTCCCATGCTAGCCTGCTTCCATTTCCCGAAAAGGTAGTAGAAAATAACTGCAACGGCGGAGATCGTAAAACCAACAGGAAAGCTCCACCATACAGCATCTAGACCATACTTATCGACAAATGCATAGGCCAAAGGTATACGAATGCCCCATAATGAAATAATGGTAATTAAAAGCGGTACCATTACAGAGCCTGTAGATCGAACAACGCCTGTAATGACATTGGTAATACCGAATATAACAAAAGACCACAACGTGATCAGATTAATCTGCATACCCAGTTCCAATGCCCCTCCCGTAGAAGGGAGAAACATCAGCAAGGCTTGACGGTTAAACACGTAAATGAGTACCACAGCCCCACCAGTCAATACAAAATTATATACAATCCCAATCCAGGTTGTCCTGCGTACTCGATCCCAGCGTCCGGCTCCGATATTTTGAGCGGCGAAGGAAGATACAGCTGCACCTAATGCCATGGCCGGCATCTGCACATAGCTGGACAAATTGTTAGCTGCTGTATAGGCTGCCGCTGCGACTGTCCCGTAACCGTTGATCAGATTCATTAAAGCAATCGCACTGGTAGAGACAGCAATCATTTGTAGTCCCATCGGAACTCCCTTACGAATAAGAGTCCAAATAATCTTCCAATCAAATCGAAGTAAGTGAAGCTCTGAAGATGTAATGCGCAGAAAATATTTTACACGATATAGGTAAATGAGAATCAACACAAAGCTGATCCCTTGAGCAATCAGGGTAGCTGCGGCTGAGCCTCCGATGCCCATAGCAGGAATCGGTCCCCATCCGAATATGAGTAGTGGGTTAAGTAATACATCCAGCACAACGGAAACGAGCAGAAAATAAAATGGTGTTTTGGAATCTCCAGCCCCTCTCATTACGGTCATGATGTAGTTATAGCCGTACAAAAAGGGCATACCCGCGAAAATAATGCGCGTATAGGTGATCGCCATATCGACTGATTCGACAGGCGTATTGAGCACATGAAGAATCCAAGGTGAGCCCAATAAACCAATAATACCTATAGCAAAAGCGAGCACCAGGAAAAAGACAGCGCTTGTACCTACTACACGCTTCGTTTCCGTTATGTCACCCGCTCCGATATTTTGTCCGATCAGAATAGTGGCCGCCATAGTGACCCCAAAAATCGAGCTGATCAGAAAGAACATGATAATATTTCCGTTCGAAGCGGCAGTCAACGCAGCTTCTCCCAGAAACTTCCCAACCCAGATTGAATTAATCGTTCCATTCAAGGATTGCAGAATATTTCCGAACAGCATCGGCAAAGAGAACATAAACAGTGTTTTGGCAATGGGGCCTTCAATCAGGGAAGGATTACGATTAGCCTCTGCTGCACTCATTTTCTCAACTCCTTTCAACTTACAATAACTCATATTTAGTTTTATTACGTATAATACCCTATTCGAGCTCAATCTTCTCATTTCACAAACATTTTTATGCAAAAAAGCGCAGCTCCTTAAATGTAAGGAACTGCGCTCTCAATTCATCGTTTAACCGTAATATATAAGACATCCGTAAAAACGGAACATTTCTTACAATTCAGTTACACTTACAGTTTGATTACGTTAGCTGCTTGTGGTCCACGGTTGCCTTCAGTAATTTCGAATTCAACCTCTTGACCTTCTTCCAAAGTTTTAAAACCGTCGCCTTGGATTGCGGAGAAGTGTACAAATACATCCTCGCCACCCTCAACTTGAATGAAGCCATAACCTTTTTCTGCGTTAAACCATTTAACTGTACCTTTCAAGTGAACAACCTCCTAAAAATACCGCCATCTATGGCGGATATCCATATTATACTTCATGCTTTTTCACATTGCAATTGGTGTTTTTCCGGGTTTTACGGTCTGGAATGATTTGCTTTTGCGGCGGAAACTGCGGTATCATGAACCAAAACATCTATAAAATCGGAGACATGCATATGATGAAAAAACACGAAATATACAAAAAAGACAAGTGGAATATGATGACTGTCGAGGTGCAGGGCCGTTACATCGTTCTGCGAGAAATATCTGATGATTGGGGCGAGGAAGCCCACACGTTTTTGAGCCGTCCTGCGCTTATGCATTGGGCTGAAAATCGTTTTCCCAAGCAATCCTTTCAAGATAATGAGGAAGAGTGGCAGCGGATCATGAACGCTTTCAAACAGGTGTAGCCTATTCATGGTGTCCAACAGCTATCTCATCTTCATTATTCTGGCCTTCACGCTGGGCGGAGTGCTGATCATGAAGCGTGAAACGATACCGGCTCCTCTCAAAAAGTGGATGGCCCTCACTGCCGTAATCATGATTTGCCTTGCCTTTTATCTTATTGTATACAGCTTATTAAATATAGGTTCCAACCCACAGTAAGGAAAATTATACTTTCAGGGGCAAAAGGTCATACTATGGCATAACAAGCCATGGTATAAGGAGGATATGCCGTTACATGCATCCTGTAAAACCTCTTGCCCTGCTGCTTACCGTAAGCGTGGCGGTTTCTTCGTTTTGGCATCCGTCCCTTACCGCCGCAGCCCTATCCCACATTACGTTCGATCAGAGGAGGCTCTCCATGAGTGAAATTGTAAAACGCGCTGATGCGCCAGTGGAAAATACATGGAAACTGGAAGACCTGTTCCCCAACCGCAAGGCATGGGATCAAGAATACGAAGAAGTCAAACAATTGGCCAAAAAGGCTGCTCAATTTCAAGGCAAGCTCAATTCAGCCGAAGCGATTGGCAACTGCTTCAAACTCGAAGATGAGCTGTCGCTCAAAACTGAGCGTGTATATGTGTATGCCCATCTTCATCATGATGAAGATACGGCTGAACCTACATATCAAGGTCTTTCGCAAAAAGCTAAAAAGCTAGGCGTTGAAGTCAGCGAGTCCCTATCATTCGTCACACCTGAAATTTTGGCGCTGCCAGATTCTCAGCTTGATGCCTTCATTGAAGATCCGAAGCTTTCGGATTATAAGTTCACACTTCAAGAAATGAAGCGGGAAAAAGCACATGTTTTGGGCAAAACAGAAGAAGCGCTGCTCGCTCAGGTTGGCAATCTGGCTCAAGCCCCGCAAACGATTTTTGGGATGCTTAATAACGCGGATCTGAAGTTTCCGAAAATCAAGGATGAGCATGGCAAAGAGGTCGAGCTGACTCATGGCAGCTACATTCAATTTCTCGAAAGTCCACACCGCGAAGTACGTGAACGCGCTTTTAAAGCGGTATATGACACATACGCCAAAAATAAAAATACGATTGCTTCTACATTGAGTGCCAATGTGAACAAAAATATTTTTTATTCTCGTGTTCGCAAATACCCTTCCGTACTGGAAATGTCACTATACGGCGACAATATTCCGAAGGAAGTGTATACGAATCTTATTGGTACGATTCATGAAAGCTTGCCCTTGCTTCACCGTTATATCAAGCTGCGTAAAAAGCTGCTAGGTGTGGATGAGCTACATATGTATGATTTATTTGCTCCGCTTGTGGACGAATATAAGATGGATATTACGTATGAGGACGCCAAAAAGCAAACCAAAGAAGGCCTTAAGCCTCTGGGCGAGGACTATCTGGCTTCATTGCAAAAAGGCTATGATGAGCGTTGGATTGATGTATATGAAAATGAAAATAAGCGTACAGGCGCCTATAGCTGGGGAGCTTATGGCACCCACCCTTATGTGCTTCTGAACCATAAAGATAACCTGAACAGCATGTTCACGCTTGCACATGAAATGGGTCATGCGCTGCATTCGTACTATTCAGACAACGCATTGAAGTACCGGGATGCACAGTATACTATTTTCCTGGCTGAAGTGGCTTCCACTACTAATGAAGCCTTGCTGATGGATTACTTGCTGAACAAATCTACCGATCCAAAAGAGAAAATGTACCTCCTCACCTATTATGCGGACCAATTCCGTACAACGGTATTCCGTCAAACGATGTTTGCGGAATTCGAGAAGATTGTACATGAGCGTGCTGAACAGGGAGAATCCCTTACACCGCAGCTTTTGTCGGAGATTTACTATGATCTGAATGTGAAATATCACGGACCTGGCATGAAGGTAGACAAAGACATAGAAATGGAATGGGCACGAATCCCTCATTTTTATAACAGCTTTTATGTCTACAAATATGCTACCGGCTTCTCGGCAGCAACCAGTTTTTCGAAACAGATTCTGGAAGAAGGCCAGCCAGCCGTTGACCGTTACTTAGGCTTCCTAAAGAGCGGTGGCAGTGATTATTCAATCAATATTTTGAAGAAAGCTGGCGTTGACATGTCCTCACCGCAGCCGATTCGCGAAGCAATGAGCGTATTTGAGGAAGTCATTACGGAAATGGAAAAACTAACTGAAGGAAAGTAAAACCGTGCACACTTAGAATCCCGCATTAAAAAGATGCACGGATAAATCCCTTGTCCATGGCGGACAAGGGATTTTATAATGTAACGGAAGGAGGTGGCATTTTGAAAACACAATGGTCTTTGATCGCAGCACTTGTTATAGCTTTGTTAACAGCTGTTTTTGCTGTTATTAATGTCAATTCGGTTCAAGTGAACCTTCTGTTTAGTAGGGTTAGCATCCCTTTGATTCTGCTTATTCTCGGTTGCACTCTTTTAGGTGGACTTATTGTCGGTTCTTTCGGTATCTTCCGCCAATATAGGCTTCAGAGAGAGATTAAACGTCTGACTAATCAGCTTCATACACTACAAGAAGAGCACACATCGGCAGTCGAAGCATATGCGAATGTGTCCAGTGACACGACTGGTTCTTCCAGCACGGTGTCTACATCCGACCCAGGTATAGAGCAATCGTCCTCTAACCCTGATCGGTTGTCCAAATGAGGAGGAGCAACAAATGACAATTCAATTAAATGAAAACTATATCATGAGCCTTTTAAATCAGCTTTTGAACACGCCTAGTCCAAGTGGATATACACATCATGTGATGGAGCTGATTCGTAAGGAAGCCGAAAAGCTAGGAGTACCCCTCGAATGGAATGCAAAAGGCGGTGCTATCCTGACTCTGGAAGGTCAAGCAACGGACCGTACAGTGGCGCTTAGCGCGCATGTGGATACATTGGGCGCAATGGTACGTTCGATTACAGCACAAGGTACCCTACGCCTGACATCTGTGGGCGGCTTCATGATGAACAGCATTGAGAACGAATACTGCCTTATTCATACCAGAAGCCGACAAACCTATACGGGCACTATTCTATCCAGCCACCCATCTGTGCACGTCTATGATGATGCACGAAGCTTTGAGCGTAAGGAGAGCCATATGGAGGTACGGATTGACGAGCTTGTCGAGTCGAAAGAAGACGTGCTTCAGCTCGGTATCTCGGTGGGCGATTTTATTTCGTTCGATGCGCGCCCAGTCGTAACTCCCAGTGGCTTTATCAAGTCGCGGCACTTGGATGATAAAGCCAGCGTAGCGGCACTGTTTGGTTTATTAGAATCATCTGTACATGGAGGCTGGAAGCCTCGACATACTGTTAAATTGCTCATTTCCAACTATGAAGAAGTGGGGCATGGAGCGGCTTACATACCCGAAGGTATTAGTGAGATGATTGCTGTCGACATGGGCTGCATAGGTGAAGATCTAAGCTGCAAGGAAACGGACGTTTCCATCTGTGCCAAAGACTCCTCAGGTCCTTATGACTACAACATGACAACCCGTCTGATTGAGCTGGCCAAGGAACTGAATATTCCGTATGCGGTAGATATTTATCCGCACTATGGCTCAGACGCTTCGGCTGCGCTTAAAGCAGGCAATAACATTCGTGCTGCACTGATCGGACCTGGCGTACACGCCTCTCACGCAATGGAACGCACGCATAAGCAGGCCGTAGTGAACACTGCCCGTCTGCTCACGGCTTATGTAACAGCTTAACCATTTTATGCTGCATGGAAAACAGGTGCACATACTTCTATTTCTACAAAAAAGCAAGCCTCCATCTAAATGGAGACTTGCTTTTATTTTTAAGATTTACTTTGTTCAATTTGCTCGGCTAGCTCATTCAAATAGGTCCAGCGTTCCATTTGGTACTCTAGATGCTGTTCGGCCTTCGCTTGCTCAGCCATGAGCTCCTGCAACCGTGCCGAATCGCTGAAAGATTCCTCCATCTGTCGCTGAATATCGGCCAATTTCTGTTCGGCTTGTTCAATCAGCTCATCAATCTGCTCATATTCCCGCTGTTCCTTAAAGGTAAATTTAAGCTTGGGTTTACTTGTCCCCTTGACTGAATCGGAAGAACCCGCAGACTTAGGCGTAGAAGAACGATTCGAGGAAGCTGTACCCGTCGAGTCAGACGTATTCGCAGAAGATTGAGCATTTTTACTGATCCATTCTGCATACTCGCTATAGTCGCCTACATGTACACGTACTTGCCCATTCCCTTCGAATGCCAGTATTTTGTCCACGGTCCGATCAAGGAAATAACGATCATGAGAAACGATAAAAACTACGCCCGGGAATTCATCCAGATAGTCTTCCAAAACGGAAAGAGTCTGAATATCAAGATCATTTGTCGGTTCATCCAACAATAGTACATTCGGTGCGGACATAAGGACACGTAGCAGATACAAACGACGTTTTTCGCCCCCAGATAAACGAGAAATAACCGTCCATTGCGCGCTTGGTGCAAACAGAAACCGTTCCAGCATCTGCGCAGCTGTAATCGTCGAACCGTCTGCCGTACGAATCACTTCGGCTTCTTCCTTAATATATTCAATGACACGCAAGGATTCGTCCATTTCCTGATGTTCTTGAGTAAAATAACCAAGCTTCACAGTCGGTCCCAGTACAACACTGCCGGAATCTGGTTCTACACGCTGGGCAATCATTTGGAGCAGAGTGGATTTTCCACTACCGTTAGGTCCCAGGATGCCCACACGATCACCAGGAACCGCAATGTAACTCAAATCCTGAATCAGCTTACGGGAATCTACCGATTTGGACAGCTCCTCGATCTCCAATATCTTTTTACCCAGACGTGTGGAGGCAACGGACATATCTACAGATCCAGAACGAGCTTCCGGTTGCTGATCCCTGAGCTGCTCATATCGGTCAATACGCGCTTTCTGCTTGGTCGAACGTGCCTTTGCTCCTCGGCGAATCCAGGCCAGCTCATTACGCAGCAGGTTCTTCCTTTTTTGTTCCGATGACGCTTCCCGCTCCTCGCGTTCTGCCTTCAGCTCCAGAAAACGGGTATAGTTAGCCTCATAACGGAAAAGGCGACCATGATCCAGCTCTAACATGACATTAGCAACTCTATCCAGAAAATAGCGATCATGCGTGATCATTAATAACGCACCGCGTCTTTTTTGCAAATATTGCTCCAACCATGCAACGGAATCATTATCAATATGGTTGGTAGGCTCGTCCAAAATGAGCAGCTCACAGGGTTGGATCAAAGCCGCAGCCAAAGCAACCCGTTTACGCTGACCACCGGAGAGAACGCCCATTCGAGACTCAAACTGGGTGATCCCCAGTCGGGTAAGTATATTTTTGGCCTCGCTCTCCAGCTGCCATGCTTGGAACGTATCCATTTGCTGGCTTGCTCGCAGCAGGCGGTTTTGGAGCTCCTCGCTACCCGGATTCAACTCCAGTAACTCCATGGTTTCCGTATATTCACGCACTGCTTTCATTTCAGGCTGATTACCATGAAAAATATGCTGGAGTACCTTCATTTCAGGATCAAACTCCGGATTTTGTGCCAGATACTGAATTCGCACATCGTTGTTCACTGCAATATTACCCTCATCTGGCGGCTCTAAGCCGGAAATCACACGTAAAAACGTCGATTTGCCAGTGCCATTTACACCAACAACCCCTATTTTGTCACGCTCATCCATACCGAAGGAAACATCTTCGAACAACATTTTCTCGCCGTAGCTTTTTGTTATATGTTCAACGGTCATAATATTCATTACAGATTCCCTACTCTTCCCCAATTTTGTGATGCATCTTGTCTATTTTAACACAGACACAGCCAATGATTAAAAAAAACCGTTAGCTGAACAATGCCAGTACGGTTTTCAAAGACAACATGTCAGGATTTTTGTACTCCGGCTTCACAGCCATGCATAAATAAATTAGCTGCCAATGCAGCCGTCTGATCCACGTCACATTCACGGAAATCTTGATTCAACAAAATATCCATTTTTAGGCGTTCCATCATACCAATGAATGCCTTCGCATGAAATTCGGGCTGCAATACACCCTCTGACGCCAGTTTATTTTTGACCAGATTGGTATAGTCCTGAATAAATCCCCGCATAAACTCTATGAGATCGGGATCACTATTCGGAGTCATAAAAAATAATTTAGTATGCTGCTTGCGTTTGTAATAATAGTGGAGATGCAAACTCGCCATTCGCAGCAATCCCTCTCCCAAAGTACGATTGACTAATGCGTCTTGCATTTCGGCTAGGTATTGTTCGCAATCTCTACGTGTGACTGCTATAAATAGCTGCTCTTTACTTTTAAAGTACAAGTATACCGTGCCTTTAGCAACACCTGCTTGTTCTGCAATTTCGGAAATTTTGCTTTCATAAAAGCCTTTGGTGCCGAAGACAGTGTAAGCAGCGTTCAAAATAGCTTCATATTTATCTCCGTGCATTTCACCCATCTTTGCACCTCCTAAAACCATGATTGAAGCACGCAGTTATTTCCTAGAGCGATCTCCAGCCCCGTGTTCAGAGTATAAAGAAAATGCCTGCAAGAGCGACCAATCCTCCGAAAATAGAGCTAATACTATTCACCCGATCATTGCTCATCCAATGCCAGCCTCGTATATAAACTGTCGTTTGTCCACAATGTGTGTCTACTTCTACTTCCCGCTTGCAAACTGGGCAGGAGCGCATCAATTGCACCGTAGCACCAAGATAAGAATCAGCAAAAGCTCCGGCACTGCCGGATATTCCCCCAATCAGTGCCCACAGCCATAACGGCAATTCCGGCATTCCTACGGCGTGTCCAAAGCCCCATGCGCCAATACCGATCAGTATGCCACCAGCCAAGGCCGCAGCCGTTCCTAATACAGATACTCCTCCTGAGGTTCCGGGTGCCAGCACCTTCCCGGTAAGCACTGAACGAGGCGGCTTACGACTCAAGCTTCCAAATTCCGTTGCCCACGTATCGGAGGTGACCGTAGCCATAACACCGACAAATGCCAGTTGCCAGGCAACATGAGGCCATATCGCATAACCTAGGCATAGCAGCATACCTAATCCCCCATTAGCCCATACTTGCCCTGCATCCCGATTGCCTGTTTTGGCATACGATTTTTCGAGCTCAGCCTTGCGTTCCTTTTTGAACCTCGATAATAGGGTGGAGGTGATAAAGAATAAGAGCAATGTGCCAAACCAAAACAGGTTGCCCGCCCCATAATACACAGTTCCCATCAGTACAGCCGCAGCAAAGCCGGATAAGGTTAAAGACTTTTTATAAAATGCAGCCCCCGCTACCACAGCAGCGGAAAGCAATCCGATGATCCAGTCCATGATATACCCCCGCATTTGAGATGAATCTCTGTTTTTCGCTTGTAGTTCTGTATATCATTGTACAATGCTGTACGCTTATATAAAAGCCGTGCTCCATGCTTTCGCACAGGACACGGCCTTCACAAGACTTTTTTAAGTATCTTTATTATTGCCACTGTAGATTTAGCCGATGGTGAAGCTTCCCTGACGCTCACTCCCCCAGTAAAGCTCAAAGTGGTCCCCGCTCGTTGTAGGCCCTACACCCGCCGGAGTGCCAGTAAAAATAATATCTCCCTTACCTAGTCCATATTGAGTCGCTATATATTCAACGATGTGCTGGATGGAAAAGATCATGTCCTTGACATGCCCACGCTGCACCTCTTGTCCATTTTTGAATAAGGAAAAATCCTGCTGCTCCAGCACGTCCAAGCTCTCCAAAGGCAAGAACGGTGTCACAGGTGCAGACGATTTAAAGCCTTTGGCAGCAGTCCACGGGTGGCCTTTTTTCTTGAGCGTACTTTGTACATCACGCAGGGTAAAATCAATGCCAAATGCAAAAGCGTTCAGACACGCATCTGCGGTCATGCCTGGTTCGTAGTTACGGCCTACAGCGACAACCAGTTCAGTCTCAAAATGAATATCTCCCTTACCTTGAGGAAGCTCCAGCGTAGCACCATCCAGCGGCACAACCGCATGAGACGGCTTCAAGAAAATCATCGGCTCTGTGGGAACCTCATTCCCCAGTTCCTCCGCATGCAACTTATAATTGCGTCCGACACAATAAACATTACGAATTTCTACGTTCATTACGATCCGTCACCCTTCCGCGTATGTAGTCCAATTGATTAACGAATAAGTTTACGTATATAGTGCCACATCCGGGACTTAGAAAGCAAAAAAACCTGCTCCCAGCGATCCGGCCAATTAGTGCAAATCATCAATTCAGGATGTAATGAGGACAATCTCCGCATGATACGCCGGTCATCCACCGTCCACGCCATGACCGTAATACCCCTTCCGATCAGATCTTTCAAGAGCTTTCGGTCTATCCGTGGATAGCCAATAGATAAAAAAGAACATTGCAGATTTTCTAATTGCTTTGCCAAATCGTCTGGACGGGCATCGATAATCAGTCCAGTACGGATTTCGGGTGCCAGTTCTTTTGCTCGGCGCAATGCCGCACGCTCAAAAGAGGTCAAGACCACCTCAGCCTCCATCCCCCTCATTATAATTTCACGTAGGACGGCTTTCTCTAGTCC
Organism: Paenibacillus sp. BT-177; assembly: GCF_025846815.2. Classification (NCBI taxonomy): domain Bacteria; kingdom Bacillati; phylum Bacillota; class Bacilli; order Caryophanales; family Paenibacillaceae; genus Paenibacillus; species Paenibacillus sp. BT-177. Next base: position 473,385 of record NZ_JAOYTP010000004.1, read on the forward strand.
GGGATACATATCACCAGCAGTTTTGAGCTCAATATTGAGCGATACACGCCCCTGGCACAAGTCAAGCACTTGGGCGAGGGAAGGAATAGGTTCCCTGTGATATTGTGCTTTTTTCCAGCTACCTGCATCGAGTCGTTGCAATTGTTTCCAGTCTGCATCCTTTACTCGTCCCATACCGTTTGTCGTCCGCTCCAGCGTAAAATCATGAAAGACCACAGGAACACCGTCCTTTGACAGCTGTACATCCAGTTCAATCCAGTGCACAAAAGGCTGTTCCAGCGCAAGCTTAAAAGCTGCCATCGTGTTCTCGGGAGCAATTCCCGAGAAACCGCGGTGAGCCACGCACAAATGATCCATCTCGTTATGACCTCCATTCACAAAGGAGTCGTTCATACAATCGTTCCGTCCATGTCTATATTGACAATTTCTTTCTTACTGCTACTGAGCGCTTACCGTACCATCTACACCTATCGAGACATTACTTGGTGACAGTGCCGCTACTTTCTGCAAAATTTTGCTGGCCTCCACATCTTTCAATGGGATCGGTTGACCCAGCTCCGCCCGGTAAGGGGTCAGCTTCATCTTACAGTCCCCGTTTCGGGTACAGGTGGCCTGAAATATCGCTGTATCCCAAGTGGCTGGCACCGTTGATTTAGAAAAAATAAAATTGCCTGTGCTGTATGCAATCCATTTGCCTTTATATTGCTCCATCCCTTGCAGCACATGAGGATGCCCGCCAATGACCAGATCGGCCCCAGCATCAATAAAAGCGTGAGATAACTCCGTTTGATGGGGTTCAAGTGCAGTTGCCCGCTCCTTCCCCCAATGGGCAACCACAATCACCAAATCAGCCTGATTTCGTGCCTCACGAATGGACTTTACGATAGCGGTCGAATCATAAGCCCCTGCTACACCGGGCTGTTTGGCACTCGCATTCCAGTTGGCTTCAGGCATGACACGTGTAGCCCCCAACAACGCAATTTTAATCCCGTTACGTTCAAAATAATGCGGTGCATACGCTTCTTTAGCATTGCGTCCAGCTCCAGCATGGGCTATACCCTTTTCATCCAAATATTTCAGGGTATCCAGTAATCCGCTTGTCCCCTGATCCAAAATATGATTGTTGGCCAAATTTACAGCATCGACCCCTGCCGCTGCCATTGCAGTTAGCGCCTTGGGCGAAGATTTATACACATACGTTTTATTTAACGCACCGACGCCATTAGTAGTCACCGGTGTTTCCAGATTGGCAATCGTCAGATCGTCTTTATGAAACAAACTTCCGAGATATTGGTATGGAAAATCAAATCCGTTCTGCTCCAACCGCTGCTCAACTTTACCAGAGAACTGCACATCCCCTATGAAGTGAAGTGTAACTGCTGGAGAATTGCCATCATCATTGTTTGTATCCTTCTTTGGCGAATTCTCCTGTGCTTGCCTGTCTTTCTCCGAAGATGATTTTGCTCCTGAAGAGCTGCCTTCGGAGGCATTGGTGCCGGGCGTTGTTACGGGACGACTGCTTGTGTCTGGAACAGTAGAGTCCTTCGTTTCATTAACATCTTCACTTCCTGAGGGAGTAGAATTCTCATCATTATCAGACCCCGTTTGGATGTTCCTTTCAGTTTGCGAATGCTTGGCGTTTTCCGCAAGAGAACCACTACTATCGTGTTCAAATATGTAATAATAACCGAAAAGTCCTACAATCATGAACAGCAAGACCAGATTCGTAATGATCCATGCCTTGCCTATTTTTGGTTTTCTTGCTCTCTTTCGACCTTCATTTCTCTGTGACCTGGGAGGGTACATTCTTCACTCCTTCTATGCTACTACATATGCATGAATTCCTTATTAGCTGGCGAATTTTACACCTTCTCCATTATATATCAACTTTCTATATAAATAGAACCCCTCGCCTGGATCGCGAAGGGTTCATTATCGAACATTTATACCTGGACCTTAATGGCTTCCTGTTGTGCTGTTTGGACAGCATTGAAGGCCCATTCCTTGGCCTGACGGATGCAGTCCGGCAAACCGATCGCATCATAGCCAGCGCCTAAAACGTACACCCCTGGCATCGCACTGCGTAGCTCTTCCCGCAGATTAGCTATAGCTTGTGGGTGCCCTACCGGATATTGCGGCATGGAATTACGAAGACGTGTAATTTCCGTGAACAGCGGAGTTGCTGTAACTCCCATCATCTCTTTCAAATCCTTACGTACCACCGCAATCAGCTCATTATCTGGTAAGTCTACTGTTTCTTCAGCTCCTGCTCGCCCTACATAACAACGCAACAGTACCTTATCGTCCGGGCTGGTATGTAGCCACTTGGCAGACGTCCATGTACAAGCTGTGACACTACGTCCTTCTTTGCGAGGAACCAGAAAACCAGAGCCGTCAAAGACGTTCTCAATATCTGTTTTATCAAAGGCCATGACCACGTTCGCTACGGAGACGTAATTAACAGCTTCCAGTGCAGACACATTTACATGATCTCGCAATAGCGGCGCAGCAGCAAAATTGGGAGTCGTTACAAAAATATCATCTGCCTCCAGTGTCTCTCCATTGTCCAACATAACGCGATAGGGACTTCCTTCAGTTTCCGTCGTCTTTGTGAATTCGGTAACAGCAATTCCGGTGCGTAAATCACAGTCGTACAAATCATTCAGCAACGCATGCACCAAACTTTGCAAGCCTTGACGGAAGGTCAAAAAGGCGCTTTTTTTCGTACCCGTATGTGTTTCAGCTGGTTTTCGACCTGTCCTCATCCCGTGAATAAGGCTTCCGTATTGCTGCTCCACCTCTGCAAACTGTGGAAAAGTTGCCTGCAAACTTAGCGTCTTCATGTTGGCAGCATAGATTCCCGCCAGCAGTGGCTCGGTTACATTCTCCAGCACTTCTTTGCCCAGTCGGCGTTCAATAAAATCACCCAGCGCCTCATCTTCCGGTTCACGTCGAGGCGGAATGACAAAATCCATCATAGCCCGCATTTTTCCACCTAAAGAGATCAAGCCACTGCGTAAAAATGGTTTTAGCTCTGTTGGAATGCCCAGCACCAGCCCAGGAGGCATCGGATGAAGCTGACCTTCATGCAAAATATATGTCTTTTTAGCTTCAGGGTTCGTGCTTACCAGCTCATGGTCCAACTCTAACTCTTTTGCCAGATCTATCATAGCCGTTTTACGGGCCAGAAAGGAATCTGGCCCCTTTTCTATGACAAAACCATCTTTATGCAATGTTTCAATTTTTCCGCCTAGCGCGGAAGCTTTCTCCACCAGCGTAATTCGAGGTGTGTAGCCAGCTTCTTTGTACATTTTTCGTGTATAAAAAGCAGTGCTGAGCCCGGTCAAGCCTCCACCTACAATTACAATATTACGTAACTTTTGCTCCATTATGTCCTCATCCCTTTTTCCATTGGTCTATGATGACATCACTAAGCGTCTCCATATACAGTGGGTCACTGTTGAGTGAATCAATACGCTGAAAACGCATATCCAATTCTTTCGCCAAAGCCTGTGCTTCAATATCCAGGTCGTATAACACCTCTAAGTGATCAGAAACAAAACCAACTGGCGCAGCCAGCACATACTCCACTTGCTCTTCCTTAAGACTATGCATGGTATCCAAAATATCTGGTCCCAGCCACGGTTCAGCTGTACGGCCGGCACTTTGCCACGTAAACTGCCAGTTGGTAATTCCCGCCTTATCCGCAACAGCCTGCGAAGTAGCCATTAACTGCTCCACATATGGATCACCCATAGCCAAAATCCGCTCAGGCAAGCTATGCGCACTGAACAGAACACGAACCTCGTCCCGCTTGGCTCCCGCTTCTTCAAAAAGCGCCAGTTTTGCGTTCACACGCTCAGTCAGCGTCTTGATCAGCTTGGGATGAAGATAATAGCTCTCCACAAACGATATGGCCAGATCCAGTTCCTGTGCCTTAGCCTGTGCACGCTTGATATAAGAGCCTACACTCATAACGGAATAATGCGGAGCCAGCACGACACCCACCGCTGTACGAATGCCATCTTGCACCATCGCTTCGATCCCGTCCTCAATAAACGGCTTGGCGTGTTTGAGCCCCTGATAACAGACAAATTCTATGTCCGGGTTGCGATTTTCCTGATTTAAGGTTTCCTGCAAGTTGTGGACCTGTCGATCTGTATTCTGACGCAACGGAAACACGCCACCCACAATGGCTTCGTAGCGATCTTTTAATTCTTTTAACTGCTCCGGCGAGGGAGCATGACCACGGCGAATATGTGTATAATACGCTTCAACCTGGTCCAGACTCTCCGGCGTCCCGTAGGACATGACCAGTACACCCACTTTGGTTTTCATTAGCAGATCCCTCTTATCTTTTCTAGTTGTGTTCATTTTTTGACAAAACAGAGCGAGAATACTCATGTACATAATCGGTAAGCTCTCTTAGCTTATCTAGCGAGGCTTCAGGAAATAAGCCGTGACCGAGATTGAAAATATAGCCCGGCTCCAGAACGCCTTCATCTACAATTTTTTTTGCATACTGCTTGATCACATTCATCGGCGCAGTAAGCACATAAGGATCCAAATTGCCCTGCACTCCAAAACTGTTACCCAAGCGACGACGGCCTTCAGGTATACTTACCCGCCAGTCCAGTCCAACCACATCGGCTTTTACCCCGCTCAAATGCGGAAGCAATTCACCAGAGCTTACGCCCGGAAAATAAATTTTAGGCACATTCAAATCAGATAACTCATGGAAAATACGTACAATGGTTGGCAACACAAAAGTTTGAAAATCATAAGGCGAGAGTGCACCTACCCAGCTATCAAACAATTGAAAAGCCTTGCCACCGTTAGCGATATGGGCCCGCACGTATGTAATAACCATATCCCCTAGCTTATCCATCAAACGATGCCATAGTTCAGGCTCTCCATACATCATCGCTTTGGTGCGAATATATCCCTTGGAGGGTCTTCCTTCTATTAAATAGCTGGCAATAGTAAAAGGCGCTCCAGCAAACGTGATCAATGGCACATTCAACTCACGGTCTAAAATACGGATAGTTTCCAAAATATGACCCAAATCGCGTTCTACATCAATCGGACGCAAGTTGTTTACGTCTGCAGCTGTACGGATCGGATTATCAATAACCGGGCCAATATTTTTGACAATATCAAAATCAACCCCTAGCGAGGCTACCGGATTCATAATATCAGAATATAAAATTGCAGCGTCCACCCCAAGCTTGCGCACGGGCATCAACGTTACTTCTGCGGCCAACTCGGGCTGGCGGCAAATTTCAAGCAGCGTGTATTTTTCCTTAATTTTGCGATACTCAGGGTCATACCTTCCGGCCTGCCGCATGTACCATACGGGAATATGATCCACAGCTTGCTTGCGGCAAGCGCGGATAAAAGTATCATTGTAGGTCATGACTTCAGCCTCCAGTTCGAATCATAAATACTATATTTTATTATGCCCTTTTTCAAGAGTCGTAACAACCGCCGCTCTCAAACAAACCATGACAAACCCATGACATTTGGATAAAGTTTCAATGAAGTGTGCTATACTAGAGAAATGGCTTTTTTAAAGCTCCGGGAAAGTTATACATGAATAAGTACCTTTACAACAGGATGAGAATGGCAGAAAGGAAGTGAAAGCACATTGAAAACGTGGGAGACGTGGAAAATCAATCTCATTGTGCTTTGGTTCGGCCAGTTTCTGGTCAATGCGGGAATTACAATGATTACTCCGTTCCTTGCCCTATATTTGGCTCAAGACCTCCATGTGAAGGGCGAGCACGATATAGGACTGTGGGCAGGAGTTATTTTTGCAGCTAACTTTTTGACCTCGTTTATATTTCAGCCATTATGGGGCAAGCTGGCCGACCGATATGGACGTAAAGTCATGCTGCTTCGCTCAGGCTTTGGCATGGCTCTGGTCATCGGATGTATGGGTTTGGTCACCCACCCATGGCAGCTGCTAGCGCTTCGCCTGCTAAACGGTACAATTTCGGGTTTCAACCCGGCTTCTATTTCCCTAGTGTCGGGTACCACTCCCAAAGAGCGAACCGGCTTTGCTATGGGAATTATGCAGTCCGGTCAAATGGCTGGCACAATTCTCGGCCCTTTGCTAGGCGGATTTTTGGCTGACTGGGTCGGATTCAGACCGATCTTTTACATTACAGGAGCTCTTATTTTCCTAGCCTCTCTAATGGCAATGTTTTTGGTTAAAGAAAATTTCAGCAAAGCGGAGGCCGCGCGAATTCCACAAATTTCGGTTCTTGCCGGATTAAAGGAACTAAGCCATACGCCCCAGCTTCCGGCTTTGTTCACCGTGACGTTCTTACTCCAGTTTGCCATGATCAGTACAGTTTCTCTGCTACCTTTGTATGTGCAAAAGCTATATGGCTCGGCAGAAGGAATTGCACTGGTTGCCGGGTTCGTTACCGCTATTACAGGCGTATCGAATATGGTAGCCGCACCGCTCCTTGGACGATTAAGTGACAAAATAGGAGCACACAAGATCTTGACCATTGCACTACTCGGAACGGCGATTATGCTCATTCCGCAAGCTTTTGTCAATGAAGTATGGCAGCTTGTCATTATCCGTTTTTTCATGGGTGTGTTTATGGGCGGTCTGCTACCAAGCGTAAATGCGCTGATTCGCACCTATACACCGGAAGGAATGGAAAGCCGCTCTTTCGGATTCAATACCAGTTCACTGGCGCTCGGGAATATGCTGGGTGCGGTCATTGGCGGAGTGCTTTCCGGATTTATCGGCATCGAAGGACTGTTCATCATGTCTGGTGTGCTGCTGATTGTCAATATAATCTGGGTACGTATGAAGCTTTTTGATCGTAAGGCTACGCCTCATTTCAGGTAAGACAACCTTCGGGTAGGACAGCCTGCCTTAACAGACAAGAACCTCCGCTCCACACTGTGGATAAGGAGGTTCTTTTTGGTATAGCTACATTCAAGGGACGCCCGTTACTTCACTCGTGCCAACGCCAATCCATCATAAGCCGGCAAAAGCGTACTGACTAGCCGTGGATCCGTTGCTATCGTTTCGTTAAAACGTCTCACGGCCTGTACAGCAGGTCCGTTCTTGTCTGTGTTCAGTGTCCGTCCACGAAGAAAACAGTTATCTCCGGCAATTATAGCGCCTGGATTGGCCAGTTCAATCGCATACTCCAAATACACTGGGTAATTTTCCTTATCCGCATCAATGAAAAAAAAGTCAAAAGTCTTTCCTTCTTCCTGAAGCTTCTTCAGGCTGTCCACTGCGGGTCCGATACGATATTCTACACGATCACCGTAGCCATTGTTTTTCATATGTTGATGAGCCAGCGCAGCGTACGCTTCTTTCAGCTCCAGGGACACGATGCGACCTTTCTCTCCCAGCCCACGGGCCAGGCATAATCCACTGTATCCTCCTAATGCCCCGATCTCCAGTACCTGCTGTGCACCAGAGACTTCAACGAGAAAGGTCAGCAGCTTTCCATAGGGATGAGCAACCGATACCTCCGGCATCCCTTCTTTAACAATAGCCTCCCTAATGCTGCGCAGCGCTTCATCCTCCTGTACCAGCTGGTCTACATATTGTTCAGGTGTCATATTGGGTGTGATTTCCACGTTTCATCTCTCCTTCTTGCTTTATCATAACGCAGGTTGGACGCGGTGTCCTTCGTAAATTATTTGCCTTAACGATTTGTCTCTTCGAGTACAATGACCTATACTATAGGGATTGAACCAAGCTTACATGATTATGAGACGGAGTGAATACGTTTAATGACTCAACTGCAACTAATTGCAACTGCGCCGATGGGACTGGAAGCCGTTGTGGCCCGAGAACTCAGAGAACTGGGGTACACGGATCTGACCGTCGAGAATGGCCGCGTCGTTTTTTCCGGAGATTATAAGGATATATGCCGATGCAACCTGTGGCTTCGCACATCTGACCGCGTTCTTATTAAAATGGGCGAATTTGCTGCAACTACCTTCGACGAGCTGTTTGAGGGTACCAAAGCATTGCCTTGGCAGGATTGGATTCCTGTAGATGGTGAATTTCCCGTAGAGGGACGTTCACACAAATCACAGCTTAGTAGCGTACCAGCCAGTCAAGGAATCGTCAAGAAGGCGATTGTAGAAAAGCTCAAGGAAACCTACCATACAGACTGGTTTTCTGAAGATGGTCCTCGTTACGTCATTGAGGTCATTCTATTGAATGACCGTGCGCTGATAACGCTGGACACAACTGGTCCAGGGCTGCACAAACGAGGCTACCGCAAGCTTGTTACAGAGGCGCCTCTCAAAGAAACAATGGCTTCCGCTCTTATTCAGCTTAGTCGCTGGAGCCCGGATCGACCATTCTATGACCCATGCTGCGGTTCCGGTACTTTATTGGTCGAAGCTGCTATGCAAGCCTGGAACATTGCTCCAGGTCTGAGACGTACCTTTAACTCGGAAGACTGGCCTGTCATTGGCAGAGAATTATGGAATCAGGCTCGCGACGAGGCGATGGATCTGACTCGTGATGACATTCCTTTTGAGATCGCAGGTAGCGATATCGACCCTAGTGCCATACAGGTTGCTGAAGCAGCTGTAAAGGCAGCAGGCTTTGCTAAAGACATCTCACTAAAGGTGCTGCCTGCCAGCAAGGTTAGACTTGAGGGCCAGTATGGTGTGATGATTACAAATCCACCTTACGGCGAAAGACTGAGCGAGCAAGCCGAGGTGGAAAAGCTGATCCGTACACTTGCACGCACGGCAGCCGAAATGAAGACTTGGTCCTTCTTTGCCATCAGCTCCACCAAGCAATTTGAGCATTATTGGGGCCGCAAAGCCGACAAACGCCGTAAGCTGTTTAACGGCCGAATTGAATGCCAATACTATCAGTATCTGGGTCCTCTGCCTCCGCGCCGCAAAGATACTTCACCGTTGCAGTCCTAAATGTTCGAGCTATAGGCCAGGAAACGAACCCTTTGTTCGTTGTCCTGGCCTCATTTGTGCTGTATTTTCTTTACTTAATCATTGAAATGCGCAGGATGAGCGCTATAATAATTAAAGGCATTTCGGTTTTAACATTACGTTAATGTGTAGTTTATACTAGCCGAACATTTCTGCCGGAGGGGGTAAAGTGTTGGTTATTCGCACGACCAGTGCAAGACGCACTGGTAACATGTTCAGCAGACTGCTGCTGTCTCAATATTTCGGTTTAGTTCTGTTTTTTGTACTTATGATTGGCAAGCTTGTACTGATTCACTATAACCTGCATGCCCAAAATATTGACATGAACCCGCTGGATTATGTCATTGCTATTGGTTCCCTGTTGCTTGTAAGCTTTTGGACCTTGTGGCTGCCACGTCGCGGACGTTTGATTGCTCTTGTGGTGCTCGATATATTGCTCACCGCGCTCATTTATTCCGACATGGTTTATTATCGGTATTTCCAGGATTTCATTACGATTCCCGTTTTGCTTCAAGCTGGACAAGTTGATTCTCTGGGTGGAAGTATCGCATCTCTTATGTACTGGTGGGATATTTTCTTTTTTGCAGACTGGATTTTATTCATTCCGTATGTCATATTCGTAGCTTCCTTACGGCGTCGGTTTACAACGAATGATCATTACTTAGAAGCATCACGAAGCTCTTTCACTAAAAGATTTCTGCTTCGCTTCTTCAAGGGGGCATTGGCTTTCCTGATTGGCTATGTTTTGACATTTGGACCGATCAAAATATATACCTCCACTTGGGCAACCGGCATATTTGTCGGCAACTGGTGGTCAATGGCCTTGTACAACGTAACCGGATTGATCGGATTTCATGGATATGATATCTACCGCTATGGTCAGGATCATCTTGGGCCCCAGCCTACATTGGCTCAGGTGGAATCCGATAAGGATAAGGAATGGTTCAATCAACACCAGAAGTTACTTCAGGTAAAAAATGACCTATACGGCAAGTATAAGGGCAAAAATGTGATGGTCATCCAAGCTGAAGCGTTCATGAACTTTTTTATCGGCAAACAGATCAACGGTCAAGCAATTACGCCTAACTTTGACAAACTGACGAAGGAAAGCATGTATTTTAATAATTATTTCCATCAAACTGCGCAGGGTCGTACTTCGGACGCGGACTTCTCTACCCACGCTTCGCTGCATCCGCTCCCTACGGGTTCTGTATTTATCCGTTATGCGGACCATAAATTCGATACGTTGCCTTCCATCTTGAAGGATACAGGTTATAGTCCTAATGCGTTTCACGTGTACGACAGCAGCTTCTGGAACCGTTACACGATGTATAAGGCGATGAACTACGACAAGTTCTACAGTAAAAAGGATTTTAAAATAGATGAGCCTCTGGGCTGGTCCCTGGGAGACAAATCCTTTTTTAGACAAGCGCTCAACGATCTCACAACCGAAGTTAAGCAACCGTTCTACGCCTATATGGTCGGTATTTCGAGCCATCATCCGTACAACCTGTCACCTGACGCTGTAGATTTGGATGTTGGCGAGTTTGAAGGTACGATGTTCGGAGACTACCTAAAATCCGTCCATTATGTGGATGAGGCTTTAGGTGAATTGGTAGATCAGATGAAGAAAGACGGATTGTGGGATAATACGATCCTGATGTTCTACGGGGATCACGACAACTCCATTAAAGACAAAGCACTGTATGAAAAGTTTTTAGGCAAGCCTCTTACAGATCTGGACATGCAGAAAATCATGAATCAGGTGCCATTACTTGTGCATCTTCCTGACGGAAGCCAGGCAGGCACGTATACAGAACCGGCAGGACAGCTGGATCTGACGCCTTCCGTAATGCATCTACTTGGGATTTCTACAAAACCATATCATTTTATGGGTAACGATCTGTTTAGTGGAAAACCTCGTATGGTTGTGCTGCGTACTGGCGCTTTCACGGATGGACGAGTGTACTACATTCCATCTGAGGACGGTACATTCTCCAAAGGAACCTGTTACAATCTGAGTACAGGTCAACCTACAGATGTGAATGCCTGCGGACCAGGCTATACTGAGGCTCTCAATCGATTAAAGATATCCGATCAGGTCATCACATACGATCTTATTCGCGAATGGGAGACTGAAGCAAAGAAGTAACAAGGGTATCGATTGCATAACTACCTAATATATAACAAAAATCCCGATCCATCGCTTGTTAGGGCTGTGGATCGGGATTTTTGTGTTGACAGTCATTTGACTGCGCTTGTTACCATTAACAAATACTCAGGAACGCAGCGTTTTTTTAGCCTGATCAAGACGTAGTACCTCTTCACCAAGCATTTCCTCAGCAACTTCTACTGCATCGTCACCAAGGCTATCCTTTGCCTGCTGTATAGCATGCTCCGCATGAGTGCGAGATTGCTCCGCTTGCTCAATCAGCTGTTCAGCCGGATGTGACAATGCCTGAGACACGGCATTGTGGAGCTTGTCCACCGAGTTTTGTGTTTGAGCTTCGACACTGTGATTGTCGAGATTGGAATCATATTGGGCCATGAGTCACTCCTCCTTCTGGGCATGGTCTACATTCATTAGCATGGATCAGAAGGAGGGGAACTATTCAAAAGGTGCCAACGATGCGCACTCGAACTATTTTATAAAGCGTGCAGCCTTCTCTAATACTTCATCCTCTGTGGCCGCACTCACATAACGTCCGTTCACATACACAAACGCCCGTTTTCCACAAGGACCGCAATACGATTTGCAACCGATTTTGATCTCCGCATCGGGTGCCATCTTTTTCAACTTAGGCAAGATCGTTTTTAAGCGGATATGATTGCACTCATCACATACGCGAATATCATTAGCCATCTGTCATCCCTCCGAGCTCCGGCTTAGTGGTCGCCGTGATTACCTTGGGAAGGGTTAGTAATAACAAATCCTTCTTCGGGGAAGTACAAGTAATCAATTTTTACACCATCCAGCAACGGCTGACCGCTTTCCAAAATTACATCGATGCCTTTATCTGTAGATACAACAGTATCTGTTTCCTTAGGCGTGTCCAAATCGAGCCCGTAATGAGCATGATCTCCATGAGCATGAGTAATAACAACACGCAGGCTCTTCCCTTGGTTCTCTTCCTTATCCAGTTCAAGCTTCAATACTTTAGCTGCATTACGAGTAATTTTGCAGTTCATTAAACTTCATCTCCTTCATATTCATTAAATGAAATGTGGTTCAATGGATACATATCCACACCACACAACCTAGCGGATAAAATCAACAATTCCAATAATTAGCCCTCTCCTTGATAAAAAGAAGTTGTGCAGCATAGCACAAGGCAATATTCCTATTGTAAAGAAAATCGTAAAAAATCGCAATCACGAAAATCATAAGCTTACATCTAACGGACACGTACGTGCTGTTTTTCAAGCATATCGGGATATTTTCGTTCAGCACGGGTGACGAACCAATTCATAAGCAATAACGTCACACCAATATCGTCGATGGGCATAAATGGCATGACATCAGGTAGTATCCAATAGAGCAATACAGGCACCGCAAAAAGTAATTTTTCACCCAATGGAATCCTCGAAGAGGTAATCAATCGGGGGATACGACGAAATACATGTGACCACTGACGGAGAGATAGTAGTCTTTTCCACTTCATAGGTTGTTCACTCCATTTCCAATGCTCCTAAGTATATATACCCTATTGAAGGGACATGTAAAGAGGAACACTTGTAAAAAACGTGCTCCTCCTAATACGCGCAAATGAATCAATACGTTTCAGCAGGTCCGATCTGTTACCATGACAGCACCGTCGCCATTAACATGCCTACTTCTGCTGCAATATCATCATAATCCCGCATAGGCAGCGGATTTACGCCTAGACCGACTTCAACGGTAAATCCCGGTTTACCAAACCGTTGTATAAACCAATCCTTATACCCGGCATCGCTTCCCCCCAGCTTTACCGCCCGATACCCTGTTGCAGCAGCCAGCTGTAATGCCCAATCTCGGCTCTCCTTAGGCTCCAGATCCCGGTAATTCCAATAGATTTCCTGTCCTTGGCTGTGTATGGATAATACCATGTCGAACTGTTCGCGCTCCGTTAGATCCGCAAGGGCCTTGGACTCTGGCTCAGACAAAGGTGCAGGCCCTGCGTAATCTCGTCGAGACGGACCTGTTTTACCGCGTCTGCGCACCTCTTCCTCCCAATACGCCGGAAACTGATCGTTGAGGTCGACACCGCGAATATTGGCCTTCCAGCCGCGGTAATCAGCACGTCCTTCATTCCACTTTCTGAGTTCATGATACAGCGGATGAGTTGGGAGTATACCCTGTTGCACCAGTTCTACTCCATCCGGATTGACCATCGGTACCACCCATAAGGATGTATGTTCCATTAATTTCATCGGAGAGCCCGCATACACCCATTGAGAATTCCCAGCAAGTTCTCCAGACCCATTAATCCCTTGTGCATATTGTTCTATAAAACGCATCAAACAAGGCGTCGTCAGCCATTCGTTAGCATGTACAGAAGCGTTGGCATGAATTTTCCTCGTTCCCTGCCCAATCCGTATATAAGGGATATCTTTCCCCATGACACTGGTGCCAATGCTGCCAACTTCAATAAACGGATATTTGTGGGCCAATGCCTCCAGGTCTTCCTTTAAATCTTCATAACTGTACTCTCCACGTAACCGTACAATCTGATCCTGATGGTCATCAGGAATGATAATTATCTTTCCTTCCACAAAATCATGCTCCGCAAGCCTCGAATTAGCAAGCCGCAGCTCATCAAGCTCTACACCGAACTGTTTGGCAATCTGCCTTGCATTCTCCCCAGGCGGAATAACGTATTTACGATCCGTAGACGGACGAATATATAGCAATTGACCACAAATCAGATAGGGTTGCGTGGCGGCCCACGGATTATCTGCGATCAAAGTATCCGCGGATAGTTTAAAAGCCGAGGCGACCCGGTGCAATGTATCTCCTTTTTGAACGATATATTCCCTCATCTTACTACGCCCCTTCCATCTGCCTTACTGCATGTTATGCAGACGCTGCGTGTCTTGATGTAGCGAAAAGCAAAACAACCAACTTCTTTTGTCCAATGACAAAAAAGTTGGTTATCTCGTTAATCCAGATGGGTGACTTGCCAGACAACAGGCGTTTGCCGAATCTGCTCCCCAAGCCACTGTGCGGCAATGCGCTGGAACAACACTGGATCGCCGGAACAAAAAAGCTGATGCACCGGCGTTTCGTCCCCGGCCTCTAACTTGCCCTTGTTATACAAAATGGTACTCGTCTCTCGTGCAGTTTCATCTGCCGAGCTAATAAGCTTCACCGCAGGACCCATGACTTCCTGAATCGTTTCCCTCAAAAAAGGATAATGCGTACACCCAAGAATCAGACAATCAATCGGATACGTTTGAATAGGTCTCAATGATTCCTCCACAACCTGCGATGTCGTCTTGGAGCGGAACAACCCTTGTTCCACCAAAGGCACAAGTGCAGGGCAAGCGTGGCTCACCACGTCTACATAGGGAGACAACTGCTTGAGCGCAGTTGTATATGCTCCGCTTCGAATCGTACCGACAGTTCCGATCACCCCGACATACCCGGTAGCGGTCGCACTGATCGCAGCACGAGCCCCAGGGTGGATAACTCCGATCACCGGAATGGATACCTTTTGGCTTATATACTCCAATGCCGCAGCCGTTGCTGTGTTACAAGCAATAATAATGACTTTCGGATTAAATTGAATCAGAAAATCAACCATCTGCTCTGTAAATTTTTTAACCTCTTCCGATGGTCGGGGACCATACGGGGTGCGCGCAGTGTCTCCAAAATAAATGATTTTTTCCCGCGGAAGCTGACGCATGACTTCTTTAACAACCGTCAAACCTCCTACACCGGAATCCAATATTGCAATCGCTTGCTGCACGTACACACCGCTTCCTTTTTTGTTTAAATATGAGTTGTTTCATCTCGGAAATCTTTCTGCTGCTACATAACTTATGTCGTATTAGCGTAAAAGGTACCCCAAAAGATTACCCTAAAACGAGGAAGCGATCAACAAAAAGGCTTCACCCCAACGGGAGAAGCCACAAACTCAAGCTATAGCCAGTTGTTTCACCTACGATATACAGACAGTTACAAAGCATCTTCTTCCGTATTCTCTTGAACAGGCACGGATGAAATGCCAACCTTTGAAGCAATATCACTCTTTTTACGCCATTGACCTAATTCATGAATGACGGCTGAAGCTGTCTCCTTAATTTTGTCAGTATACTCGATGGAAGTATCTGAAATTTTCCCCGCAAGCTCCTGTCCCTTATCACTCACGTGACGTGCCTGGTCTGTAATATCCTGACGCAGCTCGCGACCTGACTTAGGAGCAAATAACAACGCAGCAACCGAACCAGCAATGCTGCCTACCAACGCGCCACGGATAAAGCTTTTGCAGTTCTCTTTCATATTCATCTCTCCCTTATGCCCGGGCGAATGCCCATCTGTTAATGCATTATAAGCATGGAGAGCCTGTCATGATACAGAGAACAAGCCAGAAAATTTCTACTTATTTTTGGAGCGGATACGATACAAGCAGCAACGACCTCCATCCGCCAAACAATCCTCACGGACAACCTCGGCATCAAGCAGCTCCTCAAACATTTGCTGTTCGCATTCACAAGCCTTGCGGTAACGATTGGCGATCTGAGAGATCGGACAATTGTATTCCATAATAGAGTAACTGCCATCCTCTTCCTCACGCCACTCTGCCATATAGCCTGAAGCGTTCTGGATGCCCGAAAGCTTTTCCACACGTGAAGCTAGTGTAGACTCACTCTCTATGTGAGGGGCGTAGCGCTTCATCATTTTACGTTTTCTACCATCAAATAACGAGTGAACAGCTTCCATTCCCTGCTCTTCATCCAGCTCCTCTAACAGTTCCAGTAATAGGTGATCATAATTACGAGGAAATTGCTCGCTTCCCTGATCGCTCAGGCTGTACAAAAACGTTGGGCGTCCCATCGCCTGTCTCAGGATCGTAGCCACAATCAGGCCATCCTGCTCCATTAATTTGAGATGCCTGCGCACCCCCATTTCGGTAATGCCCAATTGAGCTGCCAAGCTTCCGACGCCCACAGGTCCCTGGGTTTTCAACAGTGTCAAGATCATGCGCCTAGTGGGCATTTCGGGTACGATATACTTATCCGTCACTTTTGCCTTTACACTCCCTCGGGCTGAGGACCCAATTCCTTATTTAAATAATCGTGCACGTTAGATACAAAAAGCTCCAGCAACCCAGGCAGCTTAGGTGTAAGTGGGTGAAGGCTTGTCCTGTCCCAATGGAAATACTCCTGTACTAAGGGTTTACGTAAGGCTACCAGCTCTAATAGTGAATGAAATACGGTATCATCCAATACACCTTCCTCATGAATGATACCGATAATGTCCTCATAGCTACTGGCGTCACGCATAATAAAACCGTCGATGATATAGCTTCCTACGTCCGTTACCGTCTCAATGGCCAGATGAAGGCAGCGCTCCTGCACTAGCCCCTGCAACAGATCGCCGTTCCAGGCGGCGGATGTCTGGCGAAGTCCGGCGACAATGTCGGGAACAGCCCCTAGTCGAAGCTCAATTTGTTCCCGGTTGACATAATACAAAGTTCTGCACCTCCAGTAACCGCTTTAGATTTCATAATCAACTGCGATAGATACATCCTTCACTTCATTCATGTGTACAATAATTTCCTGATGCACAGGGTGTACCTGATACGTTTGCAAGTCTTCCAATGTTTCAACCACAGCGGTAAGAGAAATATCATAAGAGCGTTCCGAACGAATCACATCCGTACCTACTTCGAGTGACAGCAGCTCTTTGATCTTGCCATTCATGCTGCGCAAAATAGATGCCGTATGTTCAATGCTTTCAGGGGAGCGATCTTTCAATTTGAACAAAACAATATGTTTAATCATGCGTATAGGCTCCTTATCTTAAAAATGTTCTCTTGAAAATTTTATCATAACGCCCCACATACGGAAAGAAACTTTGTGATCTTAGCGATCTTTTCCACCATTTTTACCATCAGACTCCTTGTCCTTTAATAGGGCAAAAAAATTCTTAAGCTTCGGTGGAAGCGGCAGACCCATTCGTGAACAGTTTTCCGTAATTGAGATCAATTCGTTGGATAAATAGAAATACGTTGCCGCCCCTTTCATGATTTCCGTACCCATCAGGAGATCCACATGATGCGCCAAAGAAATCACCATGAGCATTAAAGCCTTTCTCGCCAACCCCCAAAAGCCGGCTTTACTGCTTAACCCTTGCCCAGTCTTCACGGCGGCGGCGACTCCAGTTACATAATCAACAGCCATGGCAACCGTGAATAGCACCATAAGCTGATTCCAGCCGCCAAAGGCAAACGTAATAATGGCTCCTGCGGTGGCACAAATCATACTAAACATACTCGGATTAATATTCATACCTGCTCCTCCTCTCGGGGCGGTTATTGTAATATATGCAGCGACGTGGTCACCCGTAAAGTCATATGACCTAAACGTAGATATGAATTCATAGATTCATATAAAACGAGCTGTGAATTTCACCATTTTCGAGCAAATACAATAAAAGCACCCTCAAAGCCCCATAAAGGAGCGATAAAGATGCCTTACTTATTTTTAGGGCAATATAATAATTGTCTACCTATTTTATCCATGACATTTGGTTTTTGCTTATCGTTTATATAAAAAAACAGGCTACCCTCTATCAAAAAAATTGAAGTAGGGTAGCCTGCTTTTCTTTTAAGTTTATTCTATTAACGGTGATCATTCCAAAAATTAAGTGGAGTCAGGTTATCATTCAACGGCTCGAACGAATATCCTTCTTTCTGCAAGGCCGCCATGATTTGTGGAAGCACCTTGATCGTAGATGGCTTATCATGCATAAGAACGACTGGTGTTCTGCCTTGCTTTTTCAGTCTCTTAATATCACTGAGGACCGTCTGTACAAAATGCTGCGGATTTTTAGTATAACGCCAATCATTCGAATCTATGTTCCAGTCCCAAATATGATAGCCTGCACCCGTCAGTTGATCACGGTATGCTTTCTTCAAATATGGTTTGCTGCCATAAGGTGTACGAATCAAAGAAGTGCGTTTCCCTGTGGCCTTAAATAAAATCTCGTTATCCTGATTCATCTCTGCCAGCGCTGCTGCCGGGGATGCATAGATCTTCTTCACCTGATGTGTCATCCCATGTAGGCCCAAACCATGCCCTGCGTCTACCATTCTCTTCATCACTGCGCTATGTTGGCGAATTTCAGGTCCCAGCATGAAGAACGTAGCCTTGGCATTATATTTGTCCAGAATATCCAGCAGCTGCGACGTATGCGCTGTAGGACCATCATCAAAGCTCAAATAAATGGTGCGGCTGTTAGGCTTGGCATTTCCCGTGCTGCCTGTATTGCTAGTTTTGCCTGGCTTGACAGCTGCGTACTGTTTAATTTCTGCCGCGAATGTATTCAAGAACTGAGCATCAGACAAACTAGCATTTGTATTCTGAATTCGATACACATTACTCGTAGGAATCGTAATAGTGAAGCCGAACGCATCGGTCAAAGTGCGAATCGGCACCATCGTACGTCCTCCACGCTCAAACACATCACCTTTGTTCAAATCCAGCGTAAAGCTGCGATTATGTCCAGTCAGCACTAACGTGTTTCCATTGGCCGAAGTAGAAATGCCCATCTTTTGCCCCAATGTAACGATTGGAACATACAACTTATCATTTTCCATTACAGGTTTAATCGTATTCGAATCTAGCAATACATCATTGACCCCAAGCAAAGGAGCCTTCGCTTGTGCACTCGCTGTATTCGTATGTATACCCAGCAAACCCAAACAACAGATTGCCATCAAGCATACAGCTATCCATTTTACTTGTAAAAGCTTCATCCACTACACCATCCTGTGCTGTATTTTATAATGTGCGGGAGCTATCTCTAGCTTGTCTATGAAGTTATACAGACATGACGATATAGACATGGCAATATAGACATTCACTCAACATAAAGAACATAAACGCATACTCAACCGACTGAACCGGACGTCTTTTGGCCCCCTATACATATTAATAGATTACCAGACTATAGTAGGTAAATATAGTAAAACAATTTGAAAACAATCTCGCAATCCATCTTACCAAATAAGTTACAAAGTTGTGAATAAATCGACTGTGTTTAGAAGGATACAAGTGGGTAGTTAAATTCTTTTGATGGAGCCTAGAGCCTACTACAAGAAAATGAAGGTAAGGTGCTTGGAGACAGATACAGTGGTATCTGTATTTACTTGGTTTGGTATTAGGGGGTGATATAAAAGAAATAGCTTAATGGATTGCCGCTTCCCAAGGTCTTTCCATATTGCCTATTCTATTCATGATACTTCAAACCTCTTTTTAACTTCATCCAGATAATTAGCAAGAAACAAATCCTTATTTGTAAAACCTAAATAATATTCATAGTCTTCCTCATCAACGGAAGAATAATATTCCTGATGAAATAAAACATTGAAATATTGTTTAAAATCTGAATCTTTTTTAATCACAATACATCTAAATAAATGATCAATTTCAATTGCTTTAATAATATCTTCTTTTTGCATCACTGAAAACCACATTATTTTCGGCGGTGTCTGATTCAGTTCATTCCAATGAGGTATAGATTCCTTCCATGGCAACACCCACTCAGAATTCACAAAAACACATCTCTCTGAGATAAAATTCTGTGTATTCACATCAAATAAATTCATGTTCCTTTCGTAAAAGGAAAATAATACAATTGAATCCTTTTCAATGAATAACCTTATCAAGTCAGCAATATTCTCCGTTGATATATTATGCTTAATCACACCATAAGGCCGTTTAAGATTTATTTCCAAATTCATCATCCTATTCATTTGAATTAATAGTGATCCGGTGTAGTTTAACCTGTCATAGGATCAATATATTGAAATTATTGGAACATTTGGTCAGGATCA
Organism: Paenibacillus sp. BT-177; assembly: GCF_025846815.2. Lineage (NCBI taxonomy): Bacteria > Bacillati > Bacillota > Bacilli > Caryophanales > Paenibacillaceae > Paenibacillus > Paenibacillus sp. BT-177. Next base: position 493,379 of record NZ_JAOYTP010000004.1, read on the forward strand.
TAGATTTATTATCAGTCAAGAAGTAATAATAAAAAAGATCATAACACGAAACTATCTGGTATAGTGTACAGGCGTATTAGAGAAAAATTAAACGGGAGTAAGGAGGAGTAATTTTGTTAGACTTAGCGCCCAATTCATTCGGCACTGGGCGGGGGTAAAAATAAAGACCTTGAGATGATGTACTCTCAAGGTCTTTCTCTTATCCAAACTTTTTGTTGAGTCCCATTACTTACCATTCATATTCATTAGCTTTCTCTTCTCATCTAACCATTCATCTTCTCTTCTCACCCATTCTTCAGGACTTAATTTTTCGTCCGTCCAAAACGTAGAAGAGTCCACAGCATTACCATCTTTATCGGTTGCAATAACCGATGTCCTACTTTTACCGAAAACCAAATTGGGACAAATTTGGTGACCATCTTGGTTGTAAGTTAAACAGTGAACACCTATATTTCCCTTACAGCATTTTGAACCATGATTCTCTTCATTGTCTTCATAGAAACAACTTGCCTCTAGAACAATATGTTTCCATCCCATAAGACTCCTCCTTACACTTAATAAACAATACAGATTTAAATTGCTTAAAATCCACATTCGCTTATCCTTGTATATTTTTAGAATGTTTATTGTACGATTTGTTAAATCTGTACGTATAGTCAGCGTTTTTCAAGTCGAACATTTTGCCACTTACTTTCGGAGATTCGATTACCATTTGGATAGTAGCCGTAGGTCTTATTTTTTCACATGCGACTTCCCTAGTAAAACACGTTGGTTTCTAATGATTTTGGTATTCTAACGGGATCAGAGGAATTTAGCGAAATATCATACAGGGTTGATGAGGATTAAGTTCTGTTAAACTTAGCCGCCCGATTCATTCAGTAATGGGTGAACTCAAAAAAAAGACCTTGAGAATTATGTCCCAAAGGTCTTTTAATATAACTTATTATATTGGCTACTATAAGCTGTCTAAGTATACCAACAATATAGCCTAAGAGATGCAGTTTTAATCCTTGTCATTCGTCTAGTTCCACCATTGTTTGTAACTCCTCACTCGACATATATTTAATGTTATCGTATTCCCATCTCAAATGTCGGTTAATTGCCTTCCCTACTTCATCCCAAGTAGGACGGATACAATCCTTTAAAATCTTATTTATCTCTAGCTCCAACAAAGCTAGATCAAATTTACTAACAATGAATGTTGCCCTTCCGTTAAAAACATTACTTTCATTTAAAAATTCCGCTAGATATTCAGTTGAAATCACTTGGAAATGAAAGCAGTCCGCACCCTTATCATTCTCTTCTGAAATATAAGCTGTTGCTCTTATATTAAAATTCATCTGCTCTTTCGGACTTCCAACAAAATCAATACCTTTAAGCACAGGTACTATCACATGAATTCCACCTTTCAAATCATTTAACTTTTATATGGAAATTTCCACCAATGCTGTTTTCTAAGTTTAATTCTAGTGATCCATCTTTCTTAAAGCCATATCTCGCAACAAGGTTTCCATCTTTGCTAATAAATGTTTTATACCCATTTTTGGCAACACCTGAAGAATAGCCACTACCCACAAATTCTTTAACAATTCCCATCACTTTATCTTTAGTAACATACTCATCCGCTAATCCGGCAATACCTTTACTCGTTTTCCCCATTGTAGCAAGTGTTTTAGCGCTCAAGCTACACTCGGCGTTATGCACCCATATCCCTATATCGCTTACATAGTAGGTATGGAAATCATCAACCGTTATATTGTAGACCATAGCATGCTTATGCAATTTTTCAATGCTGTGTATCTCTAAACTATTCCTGTCAGTTTGAACAAGTAAATCACCGATTTGAAGGTCCTTAACAAACGTCCATCCTTTTCCATCAACCCAAAACGGATGATTATAAGTAGCTTCAATGGTTTGGTCGCCTACATAGATTCTATATATCTCATTTGTCTCATGGTTAAATGTAGTCGTAACCTCTTTATAAGCTACCTTACCCGTTGCCTCATCTTTGGAAAGAACCCTATCTCCGACCTCAATGTCTTCGATATTCTTCTCCCTTTCGTCTGTTTGAACCTTCGTACCTGCTGTAAAGCAATTACATTTACTTATAACATCTTTTACCGTTTTGCCCGTACTTGCACTTTTACCTTTAGTTACTTTAGCTATTGCAGGTCCTTCTACAAGGGAACCACTTACAAAACTTGCACACTGTACATCATAGTAGCAACCCATTACTGCATCAGATATACCTGATTTATCCCATTTAATACGAGCCGCGCCTTTAGGATACCATGTACCTTGTTTCACTCCAGCTGCGTAAATAGACCGCCCAAAATTAATAGAAATGTAATCTGGAATATAGTCTGCATTTTTACCTGAACCGCTGCAATATCCAGGGTGAGAATAATATTTCCCCCTAACCGTTGCTGTGCACCAATTCCCGGTTGGATCACTGTTTGTCAATGGATTATTATGCACATACGTATATCCATTCAGACTCAACGGCTCGTTTATCTCCCCCTGATACGTATCCTCACCCATAAAACGGGCTGTACCCGGATCATACCAGCGAGCCCGTAGGTACTGTAACCCTGTCGTATCATCCCAATACTCGCCAGCATAACGCAGCACGTTCGGAACGGTCTCTTTGACCTTCTCTGGACCGCCCCAGATATCGTAGCTGTAGCTATTCAGTTCCTTGCCCGAACTATTACTTAGGCCTACCACATCACCGTGACCGTTGAGCTGATAATATTGCAACTGCCCGCTTGCCTTGTCCTGTCTGGCCCACAGTTGACCGGACAAGTCATACACGTAAGCGTAAGTGATCTTGGCTGTTTCACCTTGGACCTCGGCTTCTGCAATCAGCTTCGCTTCTTCGTCATAGTAATATCGAGTCGTTTTGCCGCCCTCTGTACGCTCGTACAGTAGACCGTCTCCGTTATAGCTGTACCCTACCTCTTTGCCTTCACCGGTCACCTTTGTCAGACGGCTGGCAGAATCATACGTATATTCAGCACTTTTCATGCCGAACACTTTGCCACTGCCTTCAGCACTTCGGTTTCCATTCGGATCGTAGACATAGGTCTTATTCTTTTCACCAGCGGCTTCGCTGGCAATACGGTTTGACGGGTCATATCCAAACTGGTCTGTTGTTCCGTTTTGTGTACGTCCGATGATGTTTTTATTCCCATCCCGCTCATAACCAAATTGGTGCAGCCCCGTACCGCCTTGTTCTACCGTAACCCCGGACAAATCCAGTCCGTTGTAGCTGAATCGCGTACTCAATCCTCTGCTTGAAGCCTGGCTTTTCAGTAAACCATTAGGGGCATAATCAAACGTCATACGATCCAATGATCCGCCCGCAGCAGCACTCGCTTCTCCCAAACTCTGTACATTTGCCGCACCGGCCTCAGCGCTAATGTCCATTTGGGTAACTCGGCCCACACTGTCCAGCTTGGATTGAACGTGCATAGACGTGCCAGCAGCATCTGTTAGCACATAGCCTGTACGAGACTGCTTGTTGTATTCATAGCTGATGTGCGTACCATCAGGGTACTTCAGCCCAGTCAAGGCTCCATCTGATGGATCATAGGCATAGGAGGTCGTTCCCTGACCATCAGTCATGCTTTTTCTTCGTCCTGCGCTGTCATAGGTGTAATTGGTTTTAAAATCGGGACCCGCCGCTTCGGTAACTAATCCGTCAGCGTTATATTGAAAGGTAATGGCCTCCGATTTTCCTGTCAACATACGGGTGATGTTTCCATCTGTATCGTAAATATTTAACGTAGTTCCTCCGCTTGATTTCTCAAGTAACGTACGTCTGCCCAGCTCATCGTATGAATACACATTCTTTTGCCCATCAGGAAACTGAACGGTCTTCAAATTTCCGGCTAGATCATACACATAGCTGACCTGCTGTCCGGATGGATCAGTGACCGAGGTCATTTGTCCCAAAGCATCGTAATCATAGAGCGTGCGTTGACCATTACCGTCTGTACGGCTAGTGACCATACCCGCATAATTATAAGCTAACGATTCCAGCGGCTGAAATGATCCATTTTTAGCTTCTTGTGTGGAAGTCACACGACCTAAAGCATCTGATACTTCACGCACACGATAACCGGACGCATCCGTCTGAGTAACAGTACGATCCACTGCGTTATAAGTCACGGTATCTGTGGTTCCATCCGCATAGGTCGTCTTCACAGGTCGTCCAAAGGCATCATAGGCATAGCGAGTGGTTGCTTGTTCAGCATCCGTGCTTTCTACCATATCTCCATGATCATCATAACCATATCCGTAAATCGCATCACCCACCTGCTGCTGGAGCATCTGTCCGAATGGATTATACATTCTTTCAGCACTTACTCCATCTGGTCCGGTGACGGTGACATTGTTCGTATCATCCTTATACACCACAACCGTCTGAGTTCCATCCGGATAAGTAACCTTCGTTACACGTCCCAAAGCGTCATATACGTAGGACTCTGTTTTGCGCTTGGCATCTGTTTGGGACTTGATTTCTCCAGTCGGATAGTAGTCATACGTATACTCAACACCTTTAGGCAAGAGCTGTCTTGTTGGGAGCTGAGAACCATAGGGAGATTTATAATCAATCGAAACATCCGTATAGTTTCTGTCATCAATAAGAACTTTCTGACCACTTACATTCCCTTTTGCATTGTAAAAAGTATAGGTATGTGATAAAAGCTTCCCTTGCTCTGTACCTTCATAGTTTTTCAGTTCATACAATGCGCCCTCTGCTTTATAAGTTCGAACTGTCGTTCCAGTTTTTCCTTCACTTATTTTAGTAACCGTCTGGGTAGGTTGAATCCAGAAAAAAGGCTCACTAGAGGTTTTATACGTATGAACAGTCTCCAATCCAGTACTTTGGGATACTTTTAGTGGAAGACCATATTCATTGTAGTCATAGGAGGTGGTAACAGGCTCTGACGAAGAACCTCCTTCCGTATAGGACTCTTCCATTTGCACAGGCAAATTCCAATCCATGGCATCATTATACGTGTAGTTTATATGATAGCCGGTAGAATCTCCCTCTTGATCATAGCGGTTAAGAACAAGCTTGTCTGGTGTGTTATCTCCTCTAAAAACTTTACCAAAATGGAAGGTTTCTGTGTACGCGTCCCTTTGGCAACCACCGTCCACTCAGCATTTTTGCCATAACTGGCTAGATCTTCTCCGGAATACACGAAATCAAATTTATTTAAAAAACGATCGCCGGCAGTAGTACTGTACATATCAGCGCGTGAAGCCACCTTGAACACGCCTTGTGTACCATACACGCCTATCTGCTTGTTATAGGCTTCATACCGAATGTCTGTAATCGATGAAGTAGGTCGTACAATTCGTGTAAGGAGCGCGGTTTCATTGGATTGTAGAGCTCCAGTCTTTCCTTCACCATTTACGACTACATTAAAAGGAGCATCCATAAATGTGTACGCATAGCTTGTGCTTCGGGAAAGAGAATCCAATACTTCTGACAGCACCTTGCTGCTTCCCTCGCCACTTTGGCGATAGGTGTACTGATGGTCCGTGCCCTGCTCTTTAACAACAATTTGCCCGGCATTGTAAGTGAAGTCAAGCTCTTTGCCATCACTGTTTCGAATCGAACGAATAAGCTTTGCTCCACCAGAACTTGTATAATCAAACTCCACCCGATTCTTATACGCATCCTGGATTAAAATCAAATAACCGTCCTGATCGATATAATAGTCATTTCCATTCAGCACTGCTATTTTGTATGCACTGCTTACTCCCTGCACACTTGCGCTTTGATCTGTACTGATCTTCAGATCTTTGTATGCATATCCTTCTAGCTGCAAATCATCTCTCAGTTCATAGGAGCCTGTTCCCGGAATATACAAATACCGTTTACCATCCTGTTTCTGCATATGAGGAAGATCCCATTTCCAGCCTCTCCCCAGACCAGAAGCTGCTTCTTCCTCGCGGATGGCACTTGTGTTTGTATACAACCCTTCATTTTGCTGCACACCAATCTGATTATTTGCCAATGAACTGTTATACACACGAGTCAATGCAAAGGGCAATGACCCCGGCAGTACCAAATCCGTATTTTGAACAACGAGCTGTCCTGAAGCGGTGGACACACTGTTGTCACCATAGTCCATTCCATAACGAGACGTATCATCACTCAACCTGCTTTGTGCAAGCGCCGCCTGATCAAAAGGAGCATACACATCTGTTGTAGCTGATACCTGCAACAAACTTTGTTTAAATAAATCCTGCCCGATCAGTCCGCTTTCTCCTGGAGTCGGAGCATATACGGAATCATTTACTCGGGGTATAGATGGGATAACCATCTCAGTCGTGTCTGGAGCCGGCTCTTTACCCTCTTCCTTATCAAGTGGATGTTGAGTTGCCTTTTCATCCTGGGTGGTCTGAGCGGGCTTTTCGCCCTCCTTCAGTGCAGCCGACTCATCGGATGGTTCCACCTTTGTATTTGTGCTCAATGTCAGTCCATTCTGCTGTACCCACAAGCTTGGACTTTGTTCTGGTAATGAATTTTCTCCACCATCTTTTTGCCATGCTTTATAAATATCATACAGAGTATAGCCTTTGGATAACTGTGCATTGACCCACGCCTGATCCTTACCTGTTTGCTGTGCAAGCCAAGCTCTGGTAATAATCTGCGGAGTTGAAGACGTAGAAGACTGAGAAGTTGCTGCCTCTCCACGACCTGCTTCTCCATATGCCCATGTGCTCCATGAACCCAGTAACATCAGCACACATAGTAGACTACAAATATAACGTTTAAACACTCGCTCACCCCTATTTAATTTGTAAAAGGAAATACCTTCTTCGTCCGTTTAATGACGTTTCCGTTTAAATCATAATCCAATTGTATTTGATCACCGGTGAATAAAATAACTTTATTCAGTTGGTTTCCTTTGCCATATTCATATGAAGTATCTTTGCCAAGCGCCATATGGGCTGCCTTAATTACGGTTTGTAATGCACCGCTATTAATTTCTGACAGCTTCACATAAACCGTTTGACCTGCCTTCATCTCATACTCTAAGACCGTGTAATCCCAACCATATATTTGTGCTTGCTCAGTTGAGGAGAGAAGCTGACTACTAAAATCAGGGTCCGTAAACAAGGCTAGAATTGGCTGCTGTGCAGCAAAGTTGGATTTCTCCTTCACCGCAAAACGGTAAATCCCGTCTTCTTTGGGTGTAAAACAATATTTCCCTTGCTGACCTGCCGTAAAGTCAGCTTCCTTTTCTATGAGTTCAATGAGCTCGTCCAGCTTGCTGTCATCGTTATTTTTTACAGCAAATACACGATAAGGTGCCCCAAAGCTAACAGCAGGAGTAGTTGCTGCTACGGCAAGATGAATATTTGCGTTAGCTGGCACTTGCTGTTGATTGTCTGTCGCCTCTTTATGTTCTCTAATCACTTTTCCAGCACGATCTGCAACAGTGAACTGATATGTTCCACCCGTTGCTTTCGCATTCGTCAAAACAGGTGCTTCCTGGCTCCCGCGATTGATCCATACTTCCTGTTTGCCGCCAGACAAAGACGTTTTTAATAATGCTGGTTCTGTGCTTGGATCTGCTTTAATGTCATTGTTGAAATGAATGGTTACAGCTTGCGGCGAAGTGACGGTTACAACAAGTGTACCTCCCGCTCCAAGTGAGATTTCAGGTAAAGAAACACTCATACCTGCTCTATCCACCTTGGAATTCACACCGCTACCTTCTCCATACACGGCATAGTCATAGAGACGGCTTGTGTCTGAAGCATCTGTGGTTAATGAGGAAGCCTGTGAGCCAATATTATGGAATACATAGCTTTCTCCCTGCTTGATGGTAACCTGATTGCCTGTCGGTATCTCGGCAGCCTCAATATCGAATATTCCCCATACAGCTCCAAAGGTCACAGGTATTTCCGATACCGTCGTAACAATGGCATAGCCGCCAGCCTGAACTAATGGCAACTGAGTCGTATCAGTCGCCTGACTGTATATCGTCCCATCTGCTAGATAGTTAGTGTAGCTCCATTTCATCCCAGTGGTAGAAAGTACGTCTAAAGCCTTAGCATTCGGGCTTCTGTTGATAAATTTCCGACTTTCTCCCTGCTTTAACGTTATCCGATAATATGCCATTTGTGCGCTTAGTAAAGGCTTTATCTTAGTGCTATGGCTAAAGGTGATAGGCCGATCCGAAACATTCGTTACAATACCTACACCGTTCTCTATAATTTCCGGGTCAGCCAAGGTATTAAAATGGTCAGCTGCGAGTAGCCTGAGTCCCTTGTAACTGGCAAAATCAAATCTAGAACTACCACTGCTTTTGTTACGACGCAGCGTTTGCGGTGTGTTATCATGATTCTCGAAAATATAGGAATCCCACGGTTGCAGAGTCGTTTCCTGAAGTGGATCTCCATCATCTCCGCTGGCCTTAAAGCTCCGATAGATACCACCAAACGTGATTGGCGTGTCACTGGTTACCGTCACACCGGCCTTTTTACCTGCTCCAACCAAAAAGGTTGATTTCCCAGTACTGCGCCTGGATTGCTCTGTACCATCTGCTTTATACAGGACCACATCAAATTTTCCTTTAACGGTACTGGCTGTGTCGTGCAGATTCCTCAAATGATCACTAATATTAGTGAAAGCATAACTTTCACCTTTGGACAGTGTTACGCGTAAAAAAGCAGGATCATTGCTGGTTTCCCAAGAAAAGTCATCTGTATAGTCAAAGATAATAGGACTCGGACCGATTACAGTTACAATGGCATATCCCGAAGGCGGGATCATGGGACCAGACTGGCTGTTAAAACCAGAGGAATTTACCGTTCCATCCGGCTTGTAAATCGCATAGTCAAACAAGCTTCCTACCTTTTTGGAGTTATTGTAGATCGGATTCATTAGCGTACCGTTATTATGGAAAATGTAGCTTTTTCCTACCTCAAGCTCCACACGGCTGATGGCATCACCCCCCACAGGGCGAGCAATGAAATTGCGATAAGGTGCACCGTATGTAACCGGATTTGCAGTGACCTGGGTAATTACCGCATATCTGTCCACAGCAATCTGCGGCTTCGCCGTAGTGCTACTGCCGCGTGAAGCCTCTGTTCCGTTCGCTAGATAAACAACATAGTCAAGTTTATCTTTAGATGTACCATCACTTTCCACCGTATCCAATCGTGTACCCACATTGATAAACTGGTAGCTTTCCCCTTGATTTAAAGTAACCCGCGCATAAGCTGGCTCGCCGGTGCTTTCTATACTGTATTTGCCGTATGGAAATCCGAAGGTCACCGCATTTGCAGTGGAGCCTGTAATAATCAGTTCCTCGCCATCTGCCAAAGTAGGGTGCGCAATACTGTTAAGGTCGGAAGTGGATAAGGTTCCATCTGCCTTGTATTTTGCGTAATCAAAACGGCGATTGTCTGTATTTGACCCATCATGCTGAATGGATCGGGCTGTCCATCCTTCATTCACAACCCGGTAGCTTTCATTCTTAGAGAGCGTAACTCGCTCTAATGCCGGGTCCTCCGATGTACTGTAGGTGAAGACGTCCGTTACTTTTACGGTTAATGCTGCTGTTCCCGTATTCGTAATAAACGCTGTGCCTCCCCCAGGAACACCAATTGGGCTAATGCCGTAGTCCATATGGACAGTGCTGATATCTCCGTCCTCTTTGTAGCTTACACTATCGTACAGAATGCCTTTAGATTGAGAAGCGTTGCTGTATATAGATTTGCTAACTGTATCTGTATTCTGAAATTCATAACTTTCTCCGGGATCAATTATGATCGACGTATACTCTACCGCTGCCAAGCTCATCATGAGTGCATTATAAACGCTGTTTGTTGCAGAAGTTGGCGGTTCAAAAGAAACTGTTTCATTCGTGAGCGCCTGTTCCTTCTGTTCCGAATCTGCTTGAACTTGCTGCACCCCATCACTTAAGTCTTGTTTTTCCGCTCCTGCTACACCAGGCAAGCATAGCAAAGCGTTTGTTGCCAAAAGTGCCGTCAGAAACCATACCATTACCTTTTTACAAATCATCTAGCTGTATAACCTCCCTTTTTCTCATCAAAAAAATTGCATGTTGGGCTGCAAAAACCCACTTTTCTCTCTGACATCCTCACAATCGTAAGAGAAGAACATATTACCTCCATTTCCATAAAAAATGTTACATTTTAATATATCAACACCTTAAACTTCCATTTTTATAGGTCAAATGGACCTTATTTTCCATAAACCGGTTAAGCCCATGGGATTAAAAGAAAATCAGGATAGGAGTCACTTGCAAAGCCCCCTTCGGGTATAGTAGTATGTGTTTAAAAAAAATCGGAGGGTATATGCCTAAACAACAAGACAAACATTCCATTCAGGCGTGGTCTCTGATCAATCGCAAATATTTGGGAAAAGGCGTGCGTGTCAAACGTTTTCGCAAACCAACACGCTGTCAAGTACGCAATCGCGTTCTGCTTGCCGTTTTGATGGCTAATGACATTAAACTGTCCCAACTTGCCGAGGAGCTTTCCATCTCCTCTCGCAGCGTCAGCGCGTGGGTATATGAAGGTCGTATTCCCGGCAACACTAATCTGGAAAAGACGTGTAACACACTTGGTTATCCGCACCATATTCTATTTAATGAAGAGGTTGTCCGGCGTTCACCGCTCATTTGTCAACCATCGCCGTCCCGTTTTATGAAACGGACTGTAACTCGTTCTCCAGTTAAAAACCGGATTTTGGCGGGTTTGTGCATGGTACATGATATTTCGGTGACTGATGTCAGTCATTGGATTGGCGTTCACCCCGGTACATTTCGGAAATGGTTGCATCAGGGTACCGTTCCTTCGCAAACTTTCCAGGATCAGGCGGAACAGTTTTTCCGTATTCCAAAATCCATTTTGTTTGCTGATGCCATGCTGAAAAAGTAAAAATGTCCTTTAAAACAAAACGATTGATTTTTTCATGAAAGTCTTTGAAAGGAACGCATTACCATCTTTCATGCATAAGGCTTTCACATCATGTAATTCACAGAATATAAAAGCAAAAAAGCACAGTCTGCCGATTCCTCGGTGTACTGTGCTTTTTAGATAGCAAAATTTAAATGCTTCTTGCTTATAATTTATATACTTCTTAGGAATGAGCGCTTGCCGCTTCAGCTGAACGTCCACCTTCTGCCTTGATAGCCTTCAGCTTTTTCATAACCGGGTTGCCCCCACATCCAAAGTAGTCGTGAAGACGGCTGTATTCCTCATAGAGCTTATTATAGACGGCAGCGTTCTCAGGAATCGGTCTGAAGCTCTCGTCCCGTACACGTGCCATATGGCGTGCTGCTTCGACGATATTGTCGTACTCTCCAGCTTCAGCTCCTGCAGCCACGGCTGCCAGTCTGTCCTCCCAAACGTCCTGATTTAATGTTCCTAATAAATTTAGGTCACTCTTCTTACTTTCATTTCTGGTACCACTCTCATCACACACTTGTACGTACAGCTCAACCAGCTTTTTTATGTATTTTTTGATAGTTTTATGTATACATTTTCTAAAATGTATAGAAAAAACAGCCCATTTTCTGCAATCCAGAAAACAGGCTGTTCGGTATGGCGAGTAGCATGCCATTCAAAATTCAGCGTTGAACCCAAACGATTGATAGCCCCATTTCAAAATCCTCCAGACATTGCCTGAGCTGGTCCCGTGGATTCGCGTACAATCAACTCTGGAGGTATAATCCACTGACGATCTTCTTCACGATACCCCTTCTCTTTAATCATCGATAGCATGGTATCGGCGGCACGTAATCCCAATTCTTCCTTGGGGTGCCGAATGGTTGTAAGTTTGATTTCCGTGGCTGTCGCCAAAAATGAATCATCAAACCCAACCAGCGATAGATCTTGGGGAATGCTCAGGTCCGCCGAACGTACAATATCCAGTAGCCGCACCGCCAGTTCATCATTATAGGTCACCCATCCGGTCGGACGTTCCCCTGCCTCCATCGCCAGCAGCTGCGATGCGCGTTGTAACGGAAGCTCATTTTTTTCTTCAGTCCGGTACGTCGTTACTGCGTTCGGATGTAAGGTCACTCCATATTTACGGTGAGCAGCTACAAATCCCTTCATCCGCAGAATTCCTTGCATATCATCGGTTTTGAAAAAACCAGCCAATCGCCGATGCCCCAGCTTGATCAAATGCTCTGCTGCCAAAAAACCACCCTTCTCATCATCCAAACGCAGACAAGGTGCGTCCATCTCCTCATAACGCGCATTGATCATTAAATAAGGGATTTGGCGATTTTCCACGGTTAAATAATAGTTCAAATTGGGATTACGTTCCCCGCTTTTGGTCGGCTCAATAATAATTCCACTCAGTGGTTGACTCAGCAGCATTTCCAAGCACTGACGTTCTTGTTCAGGGTCATTACCTGTGCTTGATAGCAGTAGCTTGTAGCCCTGCCGGCTTAGCTTGGATTCAATTCCCTGTACAATGGATGGAAAAATATAATCCGATATATAGGTTGTAACGACTCCAATTGTCCGTGGATCTTCGGGTTCCTTATGATCCCGTGTTGCGACAAAGGTTCCCTTGCCCTGTATGCGAAACAGCCAACCTTCCTGTACCAGCTCACCCAGGGCCTGACGCACCGTTTGCCGACTAACTGCAAATTGTTCAGACATTTCATGTTCAGAAGGAAGCTGGCTTTGCGGCTCCAGTTTGCATGAATGAATCCATGATAAAATTTCCTGTTTAACTTGTATATATTTGGGCGCCATAATTTCCTCCGTACTTGCCATATCATGTACCTATTCGTATTCCGATTATAGCATATCGTCCATTTGTACATACAAATGTTACAGGAGCAGGATATCGTTGTATAGCTGCCGGAGGCGTAAAGCCATTCACAAATCCCTTCCCGTGCTTAGACTGAGTATCTAAATGACTCTGGTGTAGGTGTAACACACATTACGAACGGAGCAACTGGTGTTCATTCATATACTTGAGTCCGGTATAGCGATCACGCAAAGTATGTGCCGTACGCAAAGCACGATCAAGCTGTTCCTGCGTAACCCCCAGATCGGCAATGGTAGACGGACCTCCAACCTGAGCTAGCCATGCACGCATCTGTTCCGATGTAGGCAAAGTCCGATATACTTTAAAAGCCTCCACATCCTGATTGGCAGCCAATTCCCTGTACATATCAGACAGTAAAGCAGAGGCAACGCCCACTTTGGCACCATGCAAAACTTGCTTGCGCCCCTCTGCAATAAAATCCATCTCAATTCGGTGAGAAATATGATGCTCTCCACCTGATGCAGGGCGGGAATGATCAATCATCAACATCGAAATACCGGATGCAATAAGCGCATTCATCAACACCTCGACACCTGTCTTGCTGCCTGCCGCAATCTCATCAACATGCTCTACACAGGCACGTAAAGCCTCCTCGGTAATTCGGTTAGCCACAGGTGAATACGGCTCGTTTCCCAAATCTCTGGACACATGCCAGTCTGCTAATGAGGTAAACTTACCGAGCATATCGCCAAAACCCGCAGCAGTCATCGTTTGAGGGGCACTCTCCAGTACGGACAAGTCAGCGAAGATCGCCTCTGGCGGGACGGCTTGGAACGTCTGCTTGCTTCCATCCACAATTAATGGGGCACCGGCGGAGGTAAAACCATCTACGGAGGCAGCCGTTGGGACTGACAAGAACGGACGATTCATTTTATAGCATACAAAGCGAACCAGATCGTGAATTGTACCGGACCCTACAGCAAGTACAGCCTGACTTTGATCCGCTACACCCAGCAGAACCTTCATAATGTAAGTTTCATCAGCAATAACATCCCCTACCGCATTCGGAGGCAGCCGGACTACATCAACTGTCAAACCTGCTTCACGGATGAATTCAGCTACTTTTTTCCCTGCTGCCGCTGAAGTATGCTCATCCTCTACCAGAGTGACATGCCGATAATTCTGTTGAATCAAATAAGGAGCAATGGATCCAAGCGCTCCATCCCGTACCTCAATAAACAATTCAACCTTTCGGTGAGGATGATCAGCGTTACTAGCCTGCGCCTCTTCGTTCCACAGCTTGATTTGCTCATTCATATTCATTTCATCAGCCTCCTGAAAAAGGAATAATTTGTACAAGAATGATCCATACTAATAAATAGATTCCGTTTGAAAACGATTACTATTTAATTGTACGCACAAGTGTAGGTACAAGTCCAGAAAAAACGTACAAGTTACTATTCAATTCAACCATTCGAAAGGAACATGATTATGAAATTTGGAACGGACATTGCCTGCGCACTCGGGTTACTGGCAGGTACAACGTTTGGCAGTGGGATTGCTTTTTTGTTCGGCTGGCAAGCTTATCGCGCACTGACTTCTGTCACGGTTTTTGGCATTGCAGGGATTATCATTACCATTGCCGTTTTTCGCTTGCTGCACCAAAAGTCGCTTTCCACGTCCAATTCTCGGTGAAATTTGTTGGTGAACGAGCCCATTTTTATTTGCCTGCATACCTAAAAAACGGGTCTCACAAGCCATCGCAGCTTGAGAGTACCCGTTTTTGACTTGGAACCTATTTTACTTAATTCGTGTGAACTTCTGGATCAACGTCCAATTCATAATCAATTTCATCAAAACCGAATCCAAACAATTGAAGGAAATCCAAACGGTATTGTTCAAGATCACCCAGTTCGGATACGTTTTCGGTAGTAATCTCAGACCAAGCCGCTTTAACAGCTTGCTGCACATCCTCTCTCATTTCCCAGTTGTCCAGGCGAATACGCCCTTCTTCGTCCGTTTCCACAATAGATCCACTGTATAACGTTTCGAACAGACGTTGTGCCTGCTCAATACATCCCTCGTGTAACCCCTTTTCTTTCATGACCTTAAACAGTAAGGAAATATACAGAGGCACAACAGGTATAGCGGAACTGGATTGTGTAACCAAAGCTTTATTCACTGAAACGTAGGCCTTCCCATGATAAGGCTCCAGTTGCTTTGTTAAAGTATGTGCGGTGGCTTCCAAATCATTTTTAGCTTGGCCAATGGTTCCTTTACGATAGATAGCCTCCGTAATCTCGGGACCAATATACGAGTAAGCCAGTGTGGTTACTCCTTCAGCCAGCAGGTCGGCTTCTTCTAACGCTTTTAACCATAAAGACCAATCTTCGCCACCCATGACCGTGATGGTATTATCAATCTCCTCCTGCGTAGCTGGTTCCAGCGTAATTTCCGATACGACACCCGTATTCGTATTCACCGTTTTATTCGTAAAAGGCTGTCCGATAGGCTTGAGAACGGAATTGAAGGTTTCACCCGTATCTGGATGGGTCCGCCGTGGTGAGGCGACACTATACACGATCAGGTCTACCTTGCCCAGTTTTTCCTTGACCAGCTTTAACGTCTCTTGCTTAATTTCATGGGAAAAAGCATCTCCATTAATGCTTTCCGCTATGTAGCCAGCCGCTCTGGCCGCTCTTTCAAAGGCCACTGTATTGTACCAGCCTGCCGATGCTGTGCGTCCCTCTGAAGCAGGACGTTCAAAGGATACTCCAATGGTGTCAGCTCCCATACCAAAGCTTGCAGCAATGCGTGAAGCCAGTCCATAGCCTGTGGATGCTCCGATCACGAGTACCTTTTTAGCTCCTTGTAATGCTGTGCTGTCTTTGATGTAGTTGATTTGACGATTAACATGGGCCGCACATCCTACAGGATGCGCAGTCGTACATATGAAACCACGAATTTTCGGTTTAATAATCATTGCAAGGGTCCCCCTACTTTGGCATTCATTTAATATTGATGGAATGGTTGTCCAGTCATAACTATATTACAAATCAGCTTGTGGCTCAACATATAACATAGTACTTGAAGGCAACCGATCATATACTCGACAACAGACATCCCCGAACCACCGACTCTATAAAAAAAGAAAATCGCCGTAAACATCATAGTCTCCAGCGCTCTTTCACTCTACTATTCATTTTGACTCACTTTCTAACAACCGCACATCTTCTCCTTGCTGTTGTCTTTTTTTGATATTCGATCTTCCCCAGGTACACATTAAATCAATTATTTCATTTGCTGTTATACCATATTCTGTTATATAATATTCCACTTTTGGAGGCATTTGATTATACACATGTCTGCCAACGATGCCATCCTTCTCAAGTTCACGGAGCTGCTGTATAAGGACTTTTTGAGAAACCCCTGGAATACTACGCTGTAATTCACTTGTCCTCTTTCTACCAGACATTAGTAAGCATATGATTAAAGATTTCCACTTACCTCCGATGATCTCAAGTGTTGCTTCTATGCCTAAATTATATTGTTTCATACGACCACCTCTTCAACGCTAAAATAACTAAGTTGATCTGATTAATATTATAATCCCATATCTTTACTCTAAGTACCATGCACACTTTCAAGTAACAATATTACTTTATTGTGCGTATTTACTTTTTTTATAGCGTACAGAATAATAAGACGTATCCACAAAAAGCAAAAGATGCTATGTAAGAAAGGTGATTTATGATGAAGACTCTCGTGATTTTAGCACATCCGAATATTGAAGATTCCAGAGTAAATCAAAGATGGAAACAAGAATTACTTCAATATACCAATGAAATTACAATTCATGAAATTTATAAAGAGTATCCAAACTGGAGCATTGATGTTTTGAAAGAACAAAAGTTACTTGAAGCACACAACAATATCATATTTCAATTCCCTTTATATTGGTATAGTTACCCTCCTTTATTAAAAAAGTGGTTTGATGATGTTTTTACCCATGGATGGGCTTATGGTTCAAAAGGTGATAAGTTAACAGGAAAGAAGCTAGGGATCGCTATGTCGATTGGTGATAAAAAAGAAAACTACTTATCTACTGGTTCCGTTACATTTACGGTAGATGAAGTCATAGCCCCTTTTAAAGCAAGCGCAGTACATGTTGGCGCCACGACATTACCCTATTTTGCTGTCTTTGGAGCCTCGTTTCAAGCAAGTGATGAAGACATTAATCATAGTGCGAAGGACTATATTAAGTATATATTCCAGTATAAATAAAATGGCTATTTACACGCAGCATTTTAAGCATATAAAAACAGGTTCTTGGTGGCATCCAGCCAATCCAAGAACCTGTAAATGTTAGGTATAATGCGGTCGAGAGGACTCGAACCTCCACGGGGGGTTAGCCCACACGGACCTGAACCGTGCGCGTCTGCCAATTCCGCCACGACCGCATACTATGTACTGACGGCAACATCTTTAATTACCGTAATTAAGATTATATCTTGCATAGAATTTAAAAGCAAGCCATTTTTATATTATATTTTCTATGAATAATACTAGCAAATATAATAAAATCACTGGATATCACCAACCAGATATGGTAAGATGAACGCATCAGGAAAGGAGGTGCGTCAACATCAATAATCACATGTTGAGCGTATCCCTTACCCGGTCCGTTATTCTCTAATTTACAGAGTTGACGGAGGCGCGGGATACGGATCAAGGTTTTAATTAAGCGCCACGGGTAGAAAGACCGTCCACGGACGGTCTTTTTTATTTCAGTATCATACTTAATATAGATAAGATTACATAATGTGAAAAGAGGCGTTACAATGTCGATTAGACCTGTGAAAGTAGAAGAGTTGAAAGAACTGGTAGCCATCTGGCTGGATGCTTCTGTAGAAGCCCATCATTTTATTGCTCCACAGTATTGGAATTCTCAAGCTGCCGAGATGGAGAACAAGTACCTTCCCCTCGCTCAAAACTACGTTATCATACAGGATGATCATACGATTGGCGGCTTCGTTTCCATGTTGGATGGATACTTGGCTGCTCTGTTTATACGTGTTGATTCTCAAAGAAAAGGCTATGGCAAGCTACTATTAGATTGGGTTAAGAAGCAGCATGACGAAATTCAATTAAAGGTGTATCAATCCAACACGAAAGCATTTAACTTTTATACTAAAAATGGATTTACCATTCAAGCGGAATCTGTGGATGCCGAAACTGAGGAGAAGGAATTTGTGATGATATGGACTAAACATTAATAATAATGAAGCACCCTTTAACTTTTTAGAGCAAAGGCTCCGCTCCCGTATCCATACGGCACAAGCAGAGCCTTTTAATTTTATCTACTAACTGTCTAGTCTCTTATTTAAGCCCATAAACCTCGGTATATAAAATCTCTTTAAACGGAGCAAACGCCGATTCAGCCAACGCATCTGAATAGCTCATAATCTGAAGCCGCAGATCTGCCTGTCCTTCTCTTAGAGGGGGCTGTACATATTCAAAATCGTTCAGATGAAACCCTAATCGTTCGTAAAAGCCGATTCTTCTCCGTGACCATTCATCCACTGGCGGCTCAACCTCCAGCACTACCGGTTGGTCAGACTGTGAGACAAATCTACTCATAAGCTTTTTGCCTAATCCGCCACCTCGTATACGGGAATCTACCGCAATATGCTCTACAAATCGAAAATGCGCGAATTCCCAACCTGCCAAGAAAGCCACTATGTTCCCCTGCTCATTCTTTTCAGTCATGATGCGATAGCTAGGATGTTTTAGCAAAGCCTTTTGAGCCTCAAACGTCCTGCATTCTGATGCTGGAAAAGAAGACTCCATAATCGCATATATTTCAGGAAAATCGTGTTCATTTATCATATATCTCCAGCTCCTTTACCTCTAAATTCCCCAAATGACAGGCTGTCTTTATTAAGAGGAAGAGGGATGTTTAGATCTTGTTTAATTCCGTAAGCGTCAGCAACATATGTTCCAACAACTCTGGAATATCCTCCATCTGATCTTCGTTAATTTGCCTGGAAAATCGGAGTTCAATCCTATTATGGTATGTAGATGTCTTCTCTCCGTAAATCTGACTTAGCGTCTGTACTGGTCGAAGTTCAGGCTTCCAAATTTCGGCCAGTATTTTTTCAATCCGGCTGCATTGTGCCTCAATATCTCGAATCTTCATATCAAAATACAGCAATAAGCTACATCCCGGAGTTTGATCTTCCATTTCCAAAATTTCTGCAGCCAGGTTGTTTAAATCCATTTTTAGTTGAAGTTCTGCCGTCACACCCAGCTGTTCTCTCAGACTGAACTGTACACCAAATTCACGCGACATTACCGACATTTCCAATCTATCGATTCGCTGTGTAATGTTAATACGTGAATCCAGATTATCCAGATCATAAACCGCATTTTCCATAGCCACTTTTAAATTATCAAAAACGGTCGGGTCGAACATTTTTCTCACCTCCAATTATGGAGTATAACATAGCTTGTGTTACTCCTAAAATAGGATGCCCCTTTTCACGAAAGCATACTAAGATGGAATTCTATAGTATACAGTAAGTTGGCTAACTCTTAATAGAAGTTTAATGAATAAATTTGTAAAAACTCATAATTGTGACAAAAAAATATATATTTTTGTTTATTGTTACATTTTTATTCCAATTTATTGGGATTCAATATATAATACTGGATGGGATTGGTTATACATATTCATTTAAATCCCAAAATATAAGAAGGGAAGAGATGATTAAATGAAAAAGGCAGTTTTCTCCACACTGGGTCTTGCACTTCTATTAAGCACGTCCACCGCTGTTGCATCTGCTCAAGAAGCTCAAGAAGCAGCACCCGCATTACAAAAGGAATCTATCCAGCTCTTTGGGAATGGGACTGACAGAGAGCCTAACAACTGGTTCGATGAAGCTAGTGAAATACTAGCAGGAGATGACATCTATGGGGAAATAGGCAAACACATTGATGGAGGTTATGACAATAGCGATTATTATAAGTTTAAAGCCTTTCAATCTGGTTGGTATCAATTTAATATTCAAGGGGACATATATCCTAATACATGGCTGAGACTTGGTTTGGCTGACAGTAACGGACACTTCATTAGATATGCAAATGATCGTGAATACTCTTTAGGTAAAAATCTTGAAGCTGGCAAATGGTACTACCTGGTCGTAGAAACACCCGGTGCTGAGTTAGGTCAATTATTCGACTATAAAGTTACTTCTACGATCAAGTAGATCAAAGGATAAATTGAAGTTAACAAAAAAACGCGATCCTTTTACAGGACTACATTTTTACACCTTTTAACAACTCTTTTCTTACCACAAACGCGCTATCCTCGTAGGAGAATTATGGATGAACGCTAACACCTTCTCCGTGCTTATGGTTGATATAAACTTCCCCATAATGTAAAAATAACCATATTATAATAATGATTCTATTATACTCACGTATTGTTATTTCTTTTGTGTATATGATTATTTAGTGAATGATATAGAATAACAACCTAAAATTAATAGGTATACTTAAATGAATATAAACCAAAAAAAGTGAGGGCTCTGATTCATGAAAAAAACATTATTAGCTTCATTAGGTCTTACACTTATGTTGAGTACTACTGCCAGTGTCGCTTTAGCTGCAGAAGCAGATTCTGTACCAGTTGCAAAGGAATCAACTATTGCCCCTTTACTTGAATATGATGAACAGGAGCCAAATGATACTTTTGAACAAGCTAACTATTATTTTATAGGTGATGGGGTCATTGGAACCCTCGGTGAAGAGAAGCATGGGATGTGGGAAAACTACGATGTATATAAAATAATGGCAGAAAATAACTCAAGAGAAGTTCACTTCACAATTGAGGGACACAGATATCCCGATTCTTGGTTGGAGCTAACCCTCTTCGATAGTAATGGTCAAAGCATCAAAAGTTCAAAAAATAGTCAATATTTTTTAAATGCAACTCTTGAACAAGGTAAAGATTACTACCTAACCGTCAATGCGTACGGACTTCAACCTGGAGGAAAAATGTTTGACTATAAAGTCTCTTCTGAAGTTGTAAGGTAGGCTAATTAAATTTATGTAACTTTTCAAGTTGTGTATCGTTCTTTAATGCCTGTTGTCGTATTGGATACATGCAACAGACACATATAAAGACTAAAAAATCCTAACTACACCAAAAAGCCTCACCCTTTTTTAAAGGGGCGAGGCTTTTGTAGTTCAGTCATTCTATTCGAGGCACTCAGTTCTGTTGCTCCTGTGTAGGTCTTACGACAAACGCGAGCTAAAGTCCTCGTAGGAGAACTGACGGATTACCTTGATGCCTTCTTCATCGTTGTAGCTGGCGATGGCTGGCAGGTTGACTCCGTTGAACATATGGTTTTTGACCATCGTGTAATGGGCCATGTCGCAGAATACAAGCTTGTCTCCCGGCTTCAATGGCTCTTTAAAGGAATAGTCACCAATCACATCTCCAGCCAAGCACGTAAGTCCTCCAAGTCTGTAAGTATGTGCATACTCACCAGGCTTGCCAGCACCAATGATATTCGGGCGGTAAGGCATAGCCAGCACATCAGGCATATGACATTCAGCCGAAGTATCCAGAATGGCAATGTCCATTCCGTTTTTCATCGTATCCAATACGGTTGCAACCAGATATCCGGTGTTCAGAGCGATAGCTTCGCCTGGCTCAAGATAAACTTGCACACCGTATTTATCCTGAAAATATTGGATACAGCGTACCAGTGTGTCCAGATCATAGTCTTCTCTGGTAATATGGTGACCGCCGCCAAAATTGAGCCATTTCATTTGCTTAATGTATGGCCCGAATTTCTCATCCACGACTTTAATAGTGCGCTCCAGCGTATCTGAATTCTGTTCACACATCGTATGAAAATGAATACCGTCCACGCCATCCAGATCCTCAGGTCTAAAGTTAGCCAGAGTCACACCCATTCTGGAGTTGTTGTAGCAAGGATCATACAGCGGTGTTTCAATTTCCGAATATTCCGGATTCACTCGAATGCCGATATCGATTTTTTTGGAAGTTACGCCTTGCACTCTGCTTTTGAAGCGGTTCAGTTGATCAAAGGAGTTGAAAACAATATGGTCAACATACTCCAATAGCTCATCAAATTCACTGTCAACATAAGCTGGTGCGTATACGTGAACCTCCTTGTCCATTTTTTCGCGACCGAGTCTTGCCTCGAACAACGAACTGGAGGTTACGCCTTTTAAGTATTTGCCAACCAGAGGAAAGGTCGAAAACATCGAAAATCCCTTAAGAGCAAGCAGAATACTGCAACCTGTCCGCTCTTGTACGGAATTCAAAACCTCAAGGTTTTTGACAAGAAGTCTTTCGTCAACAAGATAACAAGGTGATGGGAGTCCGGTAATATCAATATTCATCGCAGACCTCAATCAAGCAACGTTGGCGAAAAGTTCTCTTGCCATGGCAATCCGTGTTTATTTAGTGCTTCCATGAATGGATCTGGATCGAATTCCTCAACGTTGTAAACGCCTGGCTTTTTCCAGAGACCTTTGATGATAAGCATTGCACCGATCATGGCAGGAACACCTGTTGTATAAGAAATGGCTTGGGAGCCAACCTCTGCATAACATTCCTCATGATCACAAACGTTGTAAACATAATAGGTTTTTGGCTTTCCATCTTTCACGCCTTGGATGATGCAGCCAATGTTTGTTTTGCCTTTTGTTCTTGGTCCCAGAGAAGCCGGGTCCGGCAAAATAGCTTTCAGGAATTGCAGTGGAATGATTTGTTGTCCTTCATAATCAATAGGCTCGATCGAAGTCATGCCTACGTTTTGAAGTACGTTCAAATGATTCAGATAATTGTCCGAGAACGTCATCCAGAAGCGGATTTTTTTCACGCCTTTAATATTCACTGCAAGAGATTCCAGTTCCTCATGATACAAAAGATATATATTTTTCGGTCCAATTTCAGGCAGGTCGTATACTTTTTTCTCAGAAAGTGGCTCAGTTTCAATCCATTCTCCGTTTTCAAAGTAACGGCCTTTCGCTGTAATTTCACGAATATTGATTTCCGGATTAAAGTTAGTTGCAAAAGGATATCCGTGGTCCCCTGCATTTGCATCCACAATATCAATCGTATGAATTTCATCAAAATAGTGCTTTTGAGCATATGCCGTAAATACTCCAGTCACGCCTGGATCAAAACCGCTGCCCAACAGAGCTGTAATTCCTGCTTTTTCGAATCTTTCTTTGTAGGCCCATTGCCAGCTGTATTCAAACTTCGGCGTATCCGGCGGTTCATAGTTCGCCGTATCAACGTAATGAACACCTGTCTCAAGGCAAGCATCCATTATCGTCAAATCCTGATAAGGGAGAGCCACATTGATAACTACATCCGGTTGAAAGCTTCGAATCAAGTCAATGACCATGTCGGTGTTGTCAGCATCAAGCTGAGCCGTTTGGATCTTCGTACGACCTCCACCCAGCTTCTCTTTAAGCGCATCGCATTTCTCAACAGTTCTGCTTGCGATACAAATTTCTTCAAATACATCTGGGTTTTGGCAACATTTATGCACCACAACGCTGGCCACGCCACCGGCGCCAATAATCAATGCTTTTCCCAAAATAAATAACCTCCTTATTCCATACGCTAATCGCTATTCATTCTTGCAAACAAAATGATTATAAAGACATCCCACCAAATAATCAAGAAAAACGACAATTTGCTGTGTCGAAATTCACAGGAGCATGTCACAAAAACTTTACAAATCCCAAAATTATGCATAAATTCTTTGTGAAGCGAGCCAAAAGCAAACATTTCCCCATACATTACAAGGAATCCAACACACCTTTAATGGAAGTTTTCTTGAATATAATGCTCATGTCTTAAAGAAATCATATTATCTTATTTTTGAACAAAAGACCACCCCTCCGCGTCCTATGAAGAAGATTCATGGGGTGGTAAAATAATGGGCTGATAGGCTAATGCTTCATCTACAATCTCTGCCGCACTCAAATCACGGTCGTCCCAATAAATCAAATTACTAATCCCCGGATGAGGTGTATTTTGCATGACTTCAGTCAGCATGCTGTCAAGTTCCTCCTCCGTTCCCTCGCCTCTGATAATTTTGTCCACCAACTGTATAAGCTCACTTCGGTTTAACTTTTGGAGTTTCAATGGGTTTCGGTCCAGACTCATACAATCGCCCTCCTAGGTATGGATTATAGTCAACATAGTGTTGTAGCCTTACACTTCTAGTGTAAGCACTATACGACCTTTTATGGAGCTTTAAGAAGTGTCATAATAAATAAAGCCGCCCCCGGTACGGGAACGGCTCTATATCGTAATAAATCATATTAAACCATGATTTTGCAAATATCGTTCGTGAATTCAACCGGATCTTGCAGCGGCAAGCCCTCGATCAGCAAAGCTTGATTATACAGTAATGCCGTATAGAGGTTTACCTTCTCCTTATCCTCGGCAAAGGCTTCTTTCAAAGAGTTGAACACCGCATGGTTCACGTTGATTTCCAGCACTTTATTCGCTTTGACATCAGCGTTATTCGGCATGGCGTTCAAAATTTTCTCCATCTCAATAGTCACTTCGCCGTCTGCAGACAGACATACCGGATGTGTTTTCAAGCGCTTGGAGGCTTTTACACTGGATACTTTGCCTTCCAGCAAGCCCTTCATATACTCGAACAACTCCTTGTTGTCATTTTGTTCCGCTTCAGTTTCTTTCTCATTTTCGTCAGACTCAATGCCCAGATCGCCACTCGATACGGATTTGAATTCTTTCTCTTTATAGCTTAAGAGCATTTTAATAGCGAACTCATCAATATCATCAGTGAAGTACAAAATTTCATAGCCTTTATCGGCCACTAATTCGGTCTGCGGCAGCTTTTCAATACGCTCGTTGGACTCCCCGGAAGCATAATAAATATACTTTTGATCCTCTGGCATGCGAGATACATATTCGTCTAAAGTAACCTGTTTTTTCTCTGTAGAAGAGTAGAACATAAGCAGATCTTGAAGGGTTTCTTTATGTCTGCCGTAATCGTTGTAGACACCAAATTTCAATTGTCTGCCAAATGATTTGTAGAATTGATCATATTTCTCCCGATCATTTTTGAGTAGAGTCAACAGCTGGCCTTTAATTTTACTTTCGATATTTTTGGCAATCAGCTTCAACTGACGGTCGTGCTGCAGCATTTCTCTCGAAATGTTGAGTGACAGGCTTTCGGAGTCAACCATACCTTTCACAAAGCTAAAATAATCCGGCAGCAGATCAGGAGATTTTTCCATGATCAGTACACCGTTGGCATACAACTCCAGCCCTTTTTCATATTCCTTGGAGTAAAAATCAAACGGTATGTTCTCAGGAATAAACAGAATAGCTTGGTACACTACCGCGCCGTCCGCGCTGACATGGATATGCTGGAGCGGCTTGTCGTAGCCATAGCGTTTTTCCGCGTAGAAATTTTGATAATCCTCGTCGGTTAGCTCGCTTTTATTTTTTCTCCAGATGGGCACCATGCTGTTAATACGCTGTTCTTCTTTGTAATCCTCAAATTCGTTGTCGCTTCCTTCTTTCAGACGCTTGCCTGTAACATCCATTTTAATCGGGTAGCGGATAAAGTCGGAGTATTTTTTAATAAGCGCTTTTAAACGGTACTCGTCCAAATATTCGTCGTAGGACTCATCCTCGGTGTTTTCCTTGATTTTCAGTACAATCTCGGTTCCGACCTCGTCCTTCTCAGCCGCCTCAATGGTATAACCGTCAGCACCTGTTGATTCCCATTTATAAGCCGTATCGCTTCCCAAAGCCTTGGTAGTTACTGTAACTACATCTGCTACCATGAAAGCTGAATAGAAGCCGACGCCGAATTGACCGATGATGTCATGACCATCCTTGGACTCATTTTCATTTTTGAATGCCAATGAACCACTTTTAGCAATGACGCCCAGATTATTTTCCAGTTCTTCCTTGGTCATCCCAATCCCGGTATCACGCAGAGTTAGCGTTCTATTATCCTTATCAGCAATTACTTTAATATAATAATTTTCTTTGTCAAAGACCAATTGATCGTCTGTCAGTGCTTTGTAATAAATTTTATCAATCGCATCACTTGCGTTGGAGATCAGCTCTCTTAGGAAAATTTCCTTTTGAGTGTAAATCGAGTTAATCATCATTTCGAGCAGACGCTTGGACTCAGCCTGAAACTGTTTTTTCTCCATTCGGATATCTCCTTTCAAATATAAACCTATGTAAGGCCAGCGGATAAGAGCTATGCAAACGATTCAACTTTGTTAGCACTCCCACCATTCGAGTGCTAGCCTACCTTTTTTATAACATTCCTCATTTTTTATGTCAATATCTGTACAGTAAAATTACATTTCAGGAAATCGCTAGTGTCTGATCTGCTTAAACATAACGTTAAACAGTTCGACAGAGGATGGAAACAGCCCCTGCACATGAGGAAGCAGATTACTCCTGATCCGTAGCTCATCCTCATCCAAATGCCTTAGATCCTCATGAAAGAACCAGACAATAGGATAATCTCCGTCCTTATGTCTGCTGCCTGCATTTAAACACACAGGACCCTGATCGTCTTCTGCAATTGCAAATGGAATATAGCCTGCAGACAGCAAAGGTGACCATTGATCGATCAAATCATAAAATGCCTTTAAGCCATGACCTATCGGCAGACGTGGAAACTCTACAAACGTACAATCGCTCCAGTATACTCCCGGAATAGATTCATTATCGAATTGTAAAGATACATAATGGTAGGACATGATAAAATTCCTCAGCAGAGGCGGCAGTTCAAAATGGTATTTTTCTTCCATATCCCGAACTTCCTGTTCTGTAATCTGTGAAGGAATAGGTTTCCACTTGATCCATCCCTCCTCATCGACGTTCCCATCACGCATTTCGAACGGTACATTTTCTTCCACATCCATAAAAAAGGCTTCATTCATCTGTGCAAATAACTCCTTCATGGATGTGCGAATATCCGCTTTCTTGTCCATGTTCTCACACCTCTTTCCTTTTTATTCGCATTTTGCACCATAGGCGTATGCCTCACACGTCTCTATATGAAAATAGCATTGCAATCATATACCACTACTCTTTTTATGTTCAGCTTATCAGAACTTGCTTTTTTCACCATTTGCGGAATATTAGTATTACCAGCGCAATGGCTCATAACTACGCCAGAGCAACCAACGCTCTGTCTCGTGAATTGGAGCAGTGCCAATGCTATATTCATCCTTTGAGCCACTCTGCAAATCAATCAAATGAAGCATACCACCATACGTCCCAACCGCCAGCATGCCTTCATCAGGTGTAACTGCCAGCCCGGATATCGTACTGCCGACAAAATAGCGCCAAAGTTCACGCCCCTCTCTATCAATAAGACGGAGATAGCCGTAGGCATCACCTAGAATAGATCCTTGTGTCAGCGCTACTGCAGCGTATACTCGCATTTCTTCATTTATTATCGGCCATTCTTCCTTATTCTGAGCAATTCCCTGCTCCACTTCGGCAATTGGCACCTGAATGGTGGCACCGTTGTAGAAATGACAGGCATTGTACCAGACATCCATATCATCTTTGGAAAATAGGGCATAATGCGGATAGCTGGAGCTCGGCTCCCATGTATGCACCGTCTTATCGGTTAGGTCCATAAGCAAATGCTCACTCATCTGGCTGCCATAAGCGATCCAGCGTCCATCCTTCGACACAGCTCCATGTGCCATATCTACAATCGTGTCTTCCAGCCCCAATTCTCTTCGTTCAGAAGCCTTAGGATGGATCAAATCCGCCTGATCACCAGCCAGCAAATAAACGCCGTAACCGCAAACCAGCAGAAGGCGCTGCCCATCGCCAAACGGAATCACTTCATCTAATATATCCTCAGGATGCTCCTCATCCGCCAAGCATTCCAAGTCAGGAATAGCTGCCTTTAAGCGGGCCTGTATATCCGTCCATTGAAAATGCGCTGTCTCTTCACCTTGTAAATTTCGATCCGGTTGTCGAACAATCCGAATCCCATTCCCATCCACCAACGCAAAATAACTTCCGTCCGGCGAACAACCTACGCGATGCAGTCCGGGAATTTGCCTAATTCCATCTTTTCCCGTCACATAGATCTTGCCGCGTTCCCGAGGATTGCCTGCATGTAGAATAACCTCATTGCTTCCATTCATAAATGCCATCGGTCTAACGGCTTGCAAAGCCTCCTCAAACGCTGGTGTAAGCGGCCAGGATGCAGCCGGAATTTCCCGACGTAACCGCTCTGTTTCCCCTGTCTGATTCGCTTCCTGAATCATACGAAAAATATCTTTGGCCAGCTTAGAGCGTTCGTCCTGCTTTGGCTCTGGCTGCTCCTGCTGCCACTGGCTTTCCATACGATTCTGACAAATTCGTTTACATCTGCGGCATACCTTTTCCCTTCCTGTCGCCACTGTGCTGCCAATTCATGATTCAACCAGCTCATTCTGCTCCCCCATTCCAGTCGTCTATGTATGCCCGGTTTGTTCTACAGGCTTTATTCATTCTGTTAGGTGGTTTCTCACCTTCGTCAACACAGACCACAGGTCTGTCACTGCTTTTACCTCCTCATAGTCCAGGTAGGCATCGTGCTGTTCGTAATATTTGACCGCCACAATCACCATCTGAATCGTCACTGGCTGTCTAGCAGCCTTAAGAACTTCTACAATACTTTCAAAGGTGGCCAGCTCAAACCAAGTTTGAACCTGACGATCTGATATCCATAGGGGAATATACTCGTCCTGTTCGTTGGTTGCGGCTGTACCGTCCTCTGCACTTTCCTCCAGCCAATGCTCATCCAAATAATAAATCGGTGTTTGAACAGGGTCCTGATCCCATTGATCCACATTCACATATAACCAGTTATTATGCAGTTGCCCCACGCTGCACACCAATTCCTGCAATCCTTCAAATACACGATAAGAAGGGCGCTCCCTGCGACGGTAATCCTCAAGTCTTGTCTCATACCTGCTCATCTCCAGCCACCCCGTTTCCGTATCATCCAAACACTCAAAATTCGCGTAACATACACTTATAACTCATAAAACCCGATATAAGTACAAGCACCTCGTCAATAGTTAAGACTACATAAGGAGATTGATCTATTCATGAAAAGAATCACCGCACTTATTATTCTGTCTATGCTCTTACTTGTAACCCCGATCTACGCTGCTGCACCAGCACCTATGCTGGTTTATGTGGATCAGAGTAACCACTCCTTCATCCCGCTTCGCCTCCTGAACAGCTATGAAGGGATCACACTCAACCTGAACCCAGCAGACAAGAAAATAGAAATTGCGCAAGGCAATACCCGGCTTACATTATTTACAGGACAATCTACTGCTAAAGTGAATGATCAAACGATTCGTTTGCAAAATGCACCTTTTACCGATAACGGCGCTACCTATGTACCCTTGCAGTTCATCAGCCAATATCTAAATTTGCAAGTCTTATGGCAAAAAGAAACCTCAGCTGTGCGTATTACGCAAGGTACAACGTCTGTTACGCTTCCGGTACTTACCGGCAAGCTACCCGGAAATACTACCCCGATCACGACAGCTCATAAGAGCTTCAAGGTTGGATCTCGTACCTTTTCCGCTAAGGTGGTCACCATCTCCATGCTCCATCCCAAGGTAAGTTTGGACGTGGCACTGGCAAGCGATACCCTTGGTAAAGTGGAGGACTTAAGCACTCTTGCCAAACGCAATCAAGCGGTTGTAGCCATTAATGGTACATTCTTTGACGCCTATACCAAAAGCTCCTACAAGACGCCTTACGGCTATCTGGTCAGCCATGGCAAGCTGTTGAAAAAAAGCTCCGGTGACCAACGTACCGTCTTTACCTACGATGCTAACCATTTAGCCAAGCTTGTGTCAGGTTCTGTCTTTGAACAACAGTTAAGTCAAGGCAGCGTCGAAGGTGCTCTTCAAGCTGGACCTCGTCTGGTTACGAACGGTCAGGTTTCCCTAAATGTCAAAGCCGAAGGTTTCAAAGACCCTAAAATATTAACAGGCGGCGGCGCCCGCAGCGCACTTGGAATTACTAGGGATCATAAGCTGATCCTCCTGACTACAAGCGGAGCGACCATTCCGCAGCTCGCCCAAATGATGAAGCAGGCTGGCGCTTATCAGGCCATGAATCTGGATGGCGGTGCTTCCAGCGGACTGTACTACAACGGCTCTTACCTCACCACACCCGGCCGCCAGATCAGCAACGCTATTATTGTAAAGTATCAATAGACGAATAAAGGGCTGTCTTCACGGATATGCAAGCCGTGGGGATAGCTTTTTCCTTTTTCTCAGTCACGGTTATTATGGCTCCCCTGTGTTCGAGCGGTTTGTCTGATCCATTACGGGTTGATCCTGCAACCTACAATCGAACCAGACTGGTAAAACTGTTGCTGCCTTCGCTTCCTTTTTTTAAAGAAAGATAAATACGGTTGTTTTCTCCTCTGCTTGCCAAGCATTCATAAAGTCCGGGTTGCACAGACAGGAATAACCCTCCCCATACACAATCAGGTTCTAACTCACCACCTGTGGCTTCCTCTCCTGCACCAATAAATATGTTCCCTGAAGGAACCTTCAAAAACAGCCGCACCGTCGGCTGCTCGATATGATCTGTTATCACAACCTCATACGTCCCATCCGCTCCCAGGTTCAAGAAAGCAGCGTTTCCCGCATTTAACTCCCCCAGCTCGTCTGCTTCGATAGACCACCAATCCGGCTCATCGTTCAAGCGATGCTTCAGAGCTTGCGTATCAAATAGGCAAAGAGTCGCCGTGTCTGTCGTAAATTGAAATGGACTGATTGCCATGTTCATCATACAATCCTCCTGATAATAGTCAGCGAATTTCCGTTTTCCCACGTCTTCCGCTATCCGTATTGCTATAGATTTGAGGGAAATTATCCCTGTATGTAAAGTATAACAATGCTTGTAGAACCAGACAACATACTAGAGCCACCATCCATTCTGCATTAAAAAAGCCCTCCCTCACGATGTCGTGAAAGAGGGTCGCTTTGTAAGTTTGAGCGATGCTAACCTAACGTTAAATCAGAAAAGATTTGGTGATAATCACCAACAAAATGAACAATACCAAAATCGCGCCTGTGGATGTCCATGCTCCACCGTAACCTACTTCACCCATGTCTAAATCCCTCCTTGCGTTAAAGCTTACTCTTATCGTATGTAGAAAAGCGGATAACGACCGGGCGAATCGGCAAATTTATTTGCCATGGACAAGAGTTTCGGAGGGAAAATGCTATTAGTTTCTTTCATATATAGAGCTTTTAACATGGAGGTTAGCGCCCAGTCACAGAGGATAATACAGCATTGGAGTTGGTTATGCTTGTACAGTATTTGAGCTAGTTTCATATGGTATTGGGCTAAGGTGTGGAAATCGGTTATTGAATGATCTAGGTGTTGCACGGGTCTGGATGGTTGAGTGGGACTTGGAATATAGGTAGAAGGAGCTTCTTTCATATCTATTCCTCCAGAGAATTTCAAGAATAGTCTTATTATAACTCAAAATAATACTTATAGATATAGTTAATAACGAATATACGATTCTTAATCTCATGTTTACCAAAGAAAATCTTGTCTACACTTTTTAGTATGAAGGGGTGTAGATGTATGCTGGACAAAGAAGTGTTAAAGCTAGTTGGGGCTAGAATAAGAGTTTTACGCAAAGAAAAAGGCCTCTCGCAAGAAGCACTTGGGGAAAAAGGCGGATTTCATTTTACATACATTGGGCAGATCGAACGTGGAGAAAAGAATGTTTCCTTGATAAATGTAGCTAAAATCGCAAAAGCACTAGACGTAAACTTAGTTCAGTTGTTTTCATATGTAAGCGAGGACCCCAAAATTGTGGAGTCTGATGAAGATATTATAGAAATTATTACAATGCTCAAAAAATCGAGTCCAGAAAAGGTACGTTTGGCGAGAAATGTGATACGGGAGATTATCAACTAAGAAGATTCTCAAAAATTGTGAGAGCAATCTCTTGGGAAATAAAAAAAGGACCATACTTTTCATTTTCAGAAAATCATAGTCCTCATTTTTTATTCAATACCAAAAAGGCACATTAGTTATTTGTCATGACCTTCTTAGATGGATTATCACTCTTTGCAGATGAAATTTAACGCAACAGCCATTCCTTTATTGTCAATGCAGAAGAACCATTTTGAATGAGCGGATCTAAATTCCCAATCTTTGTCGCCTCCTCAAGTGACGCTGCTTTTATTAAATAGGCTCCTCCCGTTCCATCGCTAAATGGACCATACTTTTCAAGAGCTCCCTCTTTCTTTAACTTTTCCAGATGGTCATAGTGCCCTTTGATATCATCAGTATTGAACTTGTTTGTTCGTGTAGTAATTAATAAAAAGTATTCATTGATTTCCCCTCCATATTTCCCTTGTAATAAAAAATATCTGGCGTTCCTTTAAGAAGATATTACAGCGTTAGCTATTGTAATAAAAGTCCTTAAAGATGAAATGCAACTATAAGGGGATTTGGTCAATTTTAGCGGATTCTCAAACTAAAACACGCCCTCAAGTGGCGTGTTTTAGTAATCACAAATCTCTCCAATTCAATTCCCCTAAACTCTTACTTCCAGATCTCGTCCGCAATCTCTTTAATGAAAGCTAGCTTTTTCCATTGCTGCTCTTCTGTCAGAATATTGCCTTCTTCTGTGGAGGCAAAGCCGCATTGTGGGCTGAGGCAGATGTGGTTGATGTCTACGAATTGAGTTGCTTCCTTAATACGGTTGATGACCGTCTGCTTGTCTTCCAGTTCACCCGTTTTGGAGGAAACGAGGCCCAGCACGACTTGTTTTTCATCTTTCAGATGCTTAAGCGGTGTAAAATCACCCGCACGGTCGGTATCGAATTCGAGGTAGTAGCCGTCGATGTTATCGATGCCGAACAGGGTTTCGGCTACAGGTTCATAGCCGCCAGAAGATGCCCAGGTGGAATGGTAGTTACCACGGCATACGTGGGTTGTAACGACCAAATCGGCTGGAAGATTCTTCACGGTTTCCTGATTCACGCGAGCGAACAGCTTTTTGGTATCCTCCACATTTTCACCCGCATGCTGTCTAGCTTCCCAATAGTTTTTATCACAAAGCATGCCCCATGTGCAATCATCCAGTTGCAGGCTGCGGCAGCCTTCATTATACAGCGCTTGGATCACGGATTCGTAAGCTTTGGCGATATCCGACACCAGTTCATCCAGATTGCTGTAATACGTATCGGTTGATTCTTTATTTTCTCCACGCAACAGCTCAGCCAGGAACTGCGCAGGTGCCGGAATCGTTTGGCGAGCGATAGCATCCTCTCCTGCGACTTGTTTCAGGAATTTAAAATCTTCAATGAAAGGATGACGGGAATGTCCAATTTTACCGGACAAACGTGCGGTTTCCGCTCTTGTTTCCACACCTTGGAATTGGTAGCCGTTTGCAAGCTGTACCTTTTCCACGCCGTCCAGTCCCCACATAAAATCAAGATGCCACCAGGAACGTCTGAATTCCCCATCCGTCACGGCTTGAAGGCCTACGGATTTTTGCTTTTCCACCAGTTTGGTAATTTCTTCATCTTCAATCTTTCTCAGCTCGTCCGCAGAGATTTCATTATTTTGAAATTGAATTCGGGCGTCTTTAATCGCTTGCGGGCGCAAAAAGCTGCCAACCATATCATGTCTAAAAGGGGTCACTTTACGTTGGGATGCATTGTCAAGGATGCTGCTCATTAGGGTTATCTCCTTTTTCGCTTCAGTAGTGAAGTTGTTGTAAGAAAGATAACATACATTTTCAGCTATAAGGTAACTCCAATAAACTATAGCTAGTTATAGCCTAAGGCTATATCAAACTTTTTTATTCCCCTATTGCCTCATGCAACGCTTCTACATAGACTGTGGCCAGCTTGGAGAGCGCGACGTTTTTATGGCAAATCCATCCCACATTAATAGACTCATCACACTCCAGGGGGACGGAAATAATTTCGTTACCGTTCAGATCCGCACTAATCACTCCGGTAGAAATGGTATAGCCGTTCAAGCCAATGAGCAGATTAAAAAGGGTGGCCCGGTCATTGACGCGAATGCTTTTGGGGTGCGACAATGTACTCAGAATCTCCTCGGAAAAGTGAAAGGAATTGTACTCCCCTTGTTCAAAGGACAGATATGGGTAAGGATGAAGTTGGTCAATGGTCACGATAGACTGCCGGGATAGCGGGTTATTGGCACTGATAAATATATGCGGCTTAGCCGTAAACAGGCTGTTGAATTGCAGATTTGCATCTTTTAGCAGCTTGTTGATGACTTTGGCGTTAAATTCGTTCAGATACAGGATTCCGATCTCACTGCGTAGGCTTTTGACATCCTGTATGATTTCATGGGTTTTGGTCTCCCGCAAAGCCAGCTCATATTCATCCTGTCCATATTGATTCACCAGATTTACAAATGCATTCACTGCAAAAGCATAATGCTGCGTGGACACAGCAAAATGCTGTGGTGAAGGCTTGGCATCCAAATAGCGACTTTCCAGCAGCTCCGCCTGCTCAACGACCTGACGCGCATAACCTAGAAATTCCACGCCTTCCTTGGATAAAGAAATGCCTTTATTAGTACGCTCAAAAATGGTGATATGAATTTCTTCCTCCAGATCGCGAATCGCGTTAGACAGACTGGGCTGGGAAATGAACAACCGCTTCGCCGCCTCATTCATGGAGCCACGATTGGCAACCTCGATGACATATTTTAATTGTTGTAAGGTCAATGCATGATGTCCTTTCCGTTTGTGTTTCTTCTATTATATAATACATGATCACCCTCCTGGAAAAGGGAATAGAAACACCCCCTTAAAATGGTAACATCCATTTCAAGAAGGTGCTTTTTTCACTGCTGTATTAATTAACGAATTTCACCGTTTGTAGCGATCAGCTTTTGATACCAATAGAAGCTTTGTTTACGAATGCGGCGCAAATCTTTGAGATCAAATTCCTCACGATCCACATAGATGAATCCGTAACGCTTACTGGAGCCCTGATGGGTACTAACCAGATCAATCGCAGACCACGGACAGAAACCGAACACTTCTACGCCGTCTGTAATAGCCAATTGAATCTGCTCGATATGCTTCTTGAAGAAGTCAATACGATAAGGATCGTTCACTACATCCCCTTCTTCCAGCTTGTCAAAAGCGCCCAGGCCGTTCTCTGTCACGATTAAAGGCAGGCGGTAGCGAGAATATATCTGGCGTAATGTGGTTCTAAAACCAACCGGATCAATCTCCCAACCAAACTCCGTCGTTTGCAGGTTGGGATTCACAGAACCTCGGTATGCTCCGGGTTCACCCACAATTTCATGCTGATCTCCTGTATGTGAAAAATCATTTCCATCATCCAGACTTTCCCCTACGGTTTGAGAGGTATAATAATTAAATGCGATAAAGTCCGGCTTCCCTTTCGCTAATATATCCATATCCCCTTCTTCAATGACAGGCTCATAGCCCTTCTCCACCAAATAGCTCCAGGCAATATGATTGTAGCGGCCGAATACAGCCATATCTAGGTAGAGCCAGTTGCGAATGGCTGCATAGTTATCAGCCGCCAGCGTATCTTCCGGTTTGGAACTGGCTGGATAAATGACCCCAATATTCGGTGCTGGTCCAATTTTCGCATTAGGCAGCATGTCATGGCACAATACCATCGCCTTCGCCTGCGCGACTAACATATGATGATTTTGCTGATACAGTACCTTTTGCGGATTTTCCAGGCTAGTATCCAATGTACCAATAGAACCGGGATGGAGAATCAGCATGTTCTGCTCATTAATGGTGAGCCAATATTTGACCCTGTCCCCAAAGTTCTCAAACAACGTTTTGGCATATTGTTCGAAGGCATCAATCGTCTCTCTCTTGGACCATCCGCCTTGTTGTTCAAGCGCATAGGGCAGATCAAAATGATACATGGTAACAATCGGTTCAATACCATATTTAATTAATTCGTTAATCAATGAGTTGTAAAATGCAATTCCCTTCGGATTGACTTCGCCGGTGCCTTGTGGATAGATGCGTGTCCAAGCGATCGAGAAGCGGTACGCCTTAAAGCCCATTTCAGCCATCAGGGCTACGTCCTCTTTGAACATATGGTAGTGATCACTGGTTACCTTAAAATCAGTAACTCCTTCGACGTGGTTAGCCATGTCAATGACAGAGGGTCCTTTTCCATCTTCGTCCCATGCACCCTCTACTTGATAAGCGGAAGTTGAACCTCCCCAGAAAAAGTTTTCAGGAAATGCCTTCAATTGATTATGTTTCATGCTAAAGTCCCTCCAGTTATCGTTATATCCTTCTAATTTCGCTTCATGTACGTGATGATGAGCTTTCCTGTATTACACCACCAAAGTTAGCAATACTTCATTTTTCTGAACCTGCTCCTGATTGGTCTCAAATACGTCCACATTATGTTTCGTCAGGGTGACGATGACAGGGGTTACGATTTCGTACCCTGCTTCTATAATCTGCTCTCTGTCAAATTGGATTAACAAGTCCCCTTGTTTTACGATATCTCCCTCTTGAACGACCGGATTAAAATGCTTTCCTTTCAACGCGACGGTGTTAATTCCAATATGAATTAATATCTCCGTACCCGCCTTGGAAGTCAAGCCGATGGCATGTCCTGTAGGGAACAGCGACGTTACAACTCCATCTATGGGCGCTACGACCTCACCGACAGACGGTTCAATGGCTAAGCCTTTCCCCATTGCCCCTGTAGAAAATGCCGAATCATTCACTTGGCTCAGTGGTGTCGTCTTGCCTGTGATCGGGCTGTATATCGTTTCTTTCTTGATGTCAACAGCCTTAGTTGCTGTAACAGTTGGTAGAGGTTCTTCCGTCTTAACGGCCTCAACAGTTGCCGCGGTCTCCCCCTTCACCTTGCTTTCATAGCCAAAAATAAGAGTCAGCACCGTGGCTACCGCGAACGAGCATGCAATGGCAATCACGTAAACCAAGGTAGGCGTATATACCGGAATCGCAAAAATGTTGTGAAACACATAAGCCGTCATTTTCACTCCAAAGTGTCCATTGATGGCCCCACCTATCGCCCCTGCGATAATGACAATCGGAATGACTCGTTTAAAGCGAAGCACCAGACCATACACAATCGGCTCTGTCACACCCGCCAGCAAGCCTGTAATACTCGTGGAACCTGCAAGGGTTCTAAGTGTTTTATCTTTTTTGGCCTTCAGGAAGATACCGAATGCGACACCAATTTGAGCAAATACAGCCGCAGCCGCCATAGCCTCAATCGGATCACCGCCAACACCGATATTTTGAATCGTGATCGGGGTAAAGCCCCAGTGAAGTCCGAAGACGACCATAAAGGTCATAAAGCCGCCAAGCACAATCCCTGACAAAATGCCACTTACACCGATTAACCATGTCACACCCGAAGAAATCCAATCTCCTACCGTTGTGCCGAACGGTCCAAATGCGATAGCAGATAGCGGAACCATTATCATTAAAGCCAGCATCGGAACTAAAAACAGCTGCAAATCCTTAAGAATGATCTTCTTCAAAAACTTGTCGACCAACGCATAGATGCTGATAGATATGAAAATCGGGAAAACACTCGCTGAGTAGTTCATCATGACCACCGGTATTCCTAAAAACGATACATCAGAGCCTTTGTCCATCAACCCCGTAAAGTTGGGTTCCAGAAGAGCCGCACCGATCACACCAGCTACATAAGGATTCGCTTTCAGCTTTATACCGAGCGTAATCCCCAGTAAAATCGGCAAGAAGTAAAAGACAGCATTCCCGGCAGCAGACAGGATCAGATAGGTATCACTTGTTTCAGACATCCAGCCCAGCAAGGTCAAAACTGTCAAGAGGGCTTTCAGCATCCCCGAGCCTGCCATCGCCGGAATCAATGGGGAGAAACTGCCGGAAATGACTTCGAAGATTGTGGATATGACCGATGTCTTCTTTCCGCTGGATTCTTTGGCCATAGAGGTGTCTGACCCAAAATCCCTGTTTTTCATAATTTCTGTGTATACATAGGCAACATGGCTGCCAATCACGACTTGAAATTGTCCACCGCTTTCAACAACAGTAATGACTCCCTCGTGCTTCTCAAGCGCTTCTCTTTCGGCTTTTCGTGAATCCTTCAGGTCAAATCGGAGTCGTGTAGCACAATGGACAAGCCCATTGATATTTTCTTCTCCTCCAACGAGACGTACGATATCCTCGCCCATTTTCTTATGGTCCATGTTCATTCTCCTCTGGGGCAGATTGCCTGAAAACAAAAAAATACCTAAACGAAAGGCCTGTATGATCAAAGAAAATGATCACTGCCATTCATTTAGGTATCGCCTGCTTATCAGTAACAATCCTTAAATTTAAGTTGTGAGCCTACTATAAAACACTCCGAAATCGTTTGCAAGCATTTTTTTCTAAGCATCAGCCAAATCATTTCTGGAGGTTACACGCTGTATATGAATCGTCAAATACACTTTTTCGTCCAATCGACATCGCACTTTCATGCTTTAATTCCAAGTATTGATTAATTAATTGGGTGCACTGAAAAGCCCTCTCGTATTTTTCTTTGACTTGGTCATACAAGAAGTTATCCCCTGATGCTAATTGCTCTTGTTCATTGCTAAGCAAGCGTTGGGCAAAGTACTGCAAATGTGTAATAAATCGCGAATAATTAAATGAGGTTTCATCCAGGGTAATTTGATAGTAATCGGTTACAATATTGAAAATGTCATCAATGACCTCTGTAATCTCAACTGTTTGTTTCATTCCCTGTCCGTCTTGTCTTGCATTAACAAAATGCATGGCAATAAAGCTTGCTTCATGCTCATCCATTTGAATGCCAAATTGAGCATGAATGATGTCCAATGCATTCATACCTATCATAAATTCTTTTTTGTAAAATTTTTTAATTTGCCATAACAGTGAATTTTTAAGTCCCACGGATTTTCTATATCGAGAGATGGCAAATTGGATATGGTCAATCAACGAAATATAGATATTATCACTAAAAATATCTCCCATTTCTTTTTTGGCGCTGCCTACAATTTCATCCGCCACCTTTAAATACTCTACAGAGGTTTCCCCAATGAGATCAATTAATTTTTGCGGAATTTTATCGGACTTTAATACAAAGGTTTTTTCTATCTTTTCTTCATCGACCCTTTGACCATTTTTCTTTTTAAAACCCAGGCCGTTCCCTATGACAACAAACTCATGACCTACCTGATTTTCGGCCCGAATGACATTGTTGTTAAATATTTGCCGGATGATCATCTAGCTGCTCACCTCATTGATGTAATGACAAAGTTTGTAATAACAAAAAAAACCAAATAACGACTAAGTCCATTAGTCATTATTTGGGTATCGCCTGCTTACCAGTAACAATCCCGAAGGGCACAATGCCCCTCATTCAATTACTCTTACTATACCGCTTTCAAAGCAGAATAACAATACAAACATGCCAAAAAAACCGCCAAACACTTAAAATCCTTGTGCTTAGCGGTAATTTAAGTTCATGCTTAACGTTCTTTTTCTTTGCAAAATACATCTTTGGCTACCTGAACAGCTGAGGCTGCTCGCGGCCATCCTACGTAAAAGGCTAGTTGTGTAATAACCTCAATCAATTCTTCCTCCGAAATCCCGTTCTCTTTGGCTAGGTTCAGATGATAAGGAAGTTGATTCACATGCTCACCCGCTACCAAAGCAGCAACTGTAATGAGACTCCGTTCCCTAAGAGATAGCTCACTTCTTCTCCATACATCTCCAAAAAGAACTTCCTCCGTATAGCTTACAAAAGCGGGTGCCAAATCACCAATCGTTTCCCGAACACTCGATCTGATTAATTTATGCTTCATAAAATCATCTGGGCATGTCCGTTGCCAAAGGACCAATCCTCTAATTCGGTCTCCACCAGTGTCACAAATACATCCTCCGGTCTAATCTTGCATTCAATAGATATGAGTGCGGCTAACCTTTGGTAAAAACTCTTTTTTTGTTCCGTAGTTCTACCCGATCCCATCGTAATTTGGATGTACAACAGCTTGTCTGTTCTGGGTACATTCAAATAATCGGGACTATAATAAAATTCGCTCTGCTTATGAGCATGAAAAACCTGAAAATAATCCTTGGGCGGGACCTGAAAATGTTCAATCAAAGCATTCATGATGCAGCGGCTAATGCCAGGCAGGTCCTGCTCTGTGTATTGTTGCTCCATATAGCCTACTCGTACAAAGGGCATATGCATTCTCTCCTATTTGTTGGGATAAGATGATTGTACTCTCCTTATCTTCATCTGTATAATTGAAAATAATCATAAATATATTTAATTTCACCGATGGAGATGAGTTTGCATGGATCTGAAAGAGTTAACTACGTTTCGCACTATTATTGAAGAAGGAACCTTCTCGAAAGCTGCCGCCAAATTAAAATACGCACAATCTACAGTCACGAACCAAATCCAAAGGCTAGAAAAAGAGCTGGGATTTCAGCTTTTTAAAAGAGGCTGGGATGCGGAATTAACCGCCTCAGGAAAAATGTATGCCGAAGAGGTTGACGGGCTTATTCGGCATTGGAATTTTGTAATGGACCAGGCGAAATCGCTGAAAAAAGAAGAGATTGGCACGCTCCATATCGGTGTGATTGAAACGGTAGCTACTACCGCACTGCCTTTGATTCTACGACATTTTCGCGAGCATAAACCGAATATTACGTGCCACTTTACAGTGGGAAACACGGATGCACTCTCCAAAGCTGTGATGGACGGTACGCTGGATTTTGCAATCTCCGGAGAACCTCACTCGATTCCTTCCCTACATTTCGAACCTTTGTATCACGAACAAATTGCTTTTATCGTGTCCCGTAGTCACCCCTTCGCGGCAAGAAGTGAGCTTCAGCTCGAAGATCTGTATGAGTATCCGCTTATTGTTGGAGGTAAGAACTGCTTGTACCATATACGACTGGAGAAAGAGCTTTCCCGATTCCCTTCGATGCCGTTTTTTTATACTGTCAGTCAAATTTCGTCTATACCTTCATTCGTAAATACGTTTCCTTCGGTTGGAGTGGTTCTGTCGTCAATGCCTCTGCAGAAGGACCTAGTCGCCATCCCTCTCCAGTTAACAGACCCGAATATTCCCATCGGACTATTACAAAACAATCAGCACCCTCAATACCTGACTTCAGCCCGAAGGCTGTTTATGCAGTTGGTAAAAAAACAGTGGGGAATGAATGACTCCCATTGGAGCTGAAAATATTGAAGCTCATAAAAAAAGCGACCGAAAATCCCGGTCGCTTTTTGATTATAACTATGGGTTACTCTAATTCCCTATGGTGCAAAATCTTTGTAGGAAGTACCTGTTACGCTTCGTTATTTTAATTTATCAACTTGGCATTTTTAAGCATGCGCTGCACCAATATTGCGGTTTCTGCACGGGTAAGCCTTTGATGAGGCAGTAAGTTTGTTCCGTCTCCTTGCAATGCCCCCGTATGAATCACCCACGAAAGCGGTTCGCGTGCCCATTCAGCCACTTGCTCTTGATCCTCGAATGTAGATAAATTCTCAGTAATATCAGACTCATTACGAGAAGATTCCTCTATGATGATCCGCATAGCCCTAACCAAAGCTACAATCGCTTCTTGTCTGGTAATCGCATGATC
The DNA here is from genome assembly GCF_025846815.2 of Paenibacillus sp. BT-177. NCBI lineage: Bacteria > Bacillati > Bacillota > Bacilli > Caryophanales > Paenibacillaceae > Paenibacillus > Paenibacillus sp. BT-177. The sequence goes on from NZ_JAOYTP010000004.1 coordinate 534,935, forward strand.
CGGCTGAAATGTCCCATCTTTATAACCAGTTAAGATACCATATTGCTGTGCGGTTATGACCGTTCTATAAAACCAATCAGACTTCTGAATATCTCTAAACTTGATGTTCGTTTTGCTTGGTTTCTCCTGCAGACCAAGCGCTCTAACCAGAATCGTAGCCAATTCAGCGCGAGTCACCCACGCCTCAGGCTGAAAATGAGATTCATCGACTCCTTTTAAGATCATTCTGGAGGCCATGTCTTCAATAGCAGACTGAGCCCAAGGTCTGTTCTTTAAGTCAACAAAATTGCTCTTTTGAGATGCAAGCGCATAAGCTCCATTCGTAAAGCCGGGAATAGCGGCTGCCTTCACTCCGTTTTGTTCACTAAATAAGGTAAGAACCGGGCGCGTCCCCTGCTTATTTGATACAACAGCTGTAGTTGGCAAATTCGAGGCTCCCTCCGGCAGAAAAATTAAACGTTCCGCCTTCACGCCAGCCGCTTCGATCTGCTTGATTTCGCCCCCATCCAGCAAAAATACTGAGAAACTCATAGGCTCGCTCACCAACTGATACCCATCCTGCACAGCCGCTTGTTTGATACTTGTCGTGACTTCCTCTGGACTGTACCCCATAACCAAATGCGCCTCTGTGCTGCTTGTTGAGTATGGCAATGACCTCATTGGCACACTATATTGTCCTTGCATCGTCTGTAAGCTGATCGTCGCTTCGTTGTTCCTTAGAACTTCTAAGGCTTCCCTAGGAACAATAAGTGTCGTTTGATGCACTTTATTGTCCAGCGATATCCTAATCTGTGCCGGGATCTGCAGCTGGCTCAAAGGCTGACTAAATGCATGTTGATCCAAATAAACCGTTGCTTTGGTTATTCCTTTTGCCGTTTCCAGATTCAGAGTAGCCATCTCGTTAAACCATTGTCCATTGATGGATACAGGGATCTTCGGTGCCGGCGTTGTAACAACGTTCGCTATAGCCGCACTGGCACCCGAGCTAGTAACTTCGTCTGATTTCTTGTCTTTATGCTTATCGTTGTCTTCGTCCTTCTGCTTATCTGCCCGCCAAATATCTACGACAATGGTCTGATGAGTCTTCCCATCCTGTGCCTCAACGAAAATCGTAAACGTATTCTTCCCGACTGCCAACGCATATTCAGTCCCTGATTCCTCATCGGAAACCCGGCTTCCGTTTACGTGTATAACAGCGCCGTGGTCCTCTGCGGCAACTCTCAGTTGTATAGCATAAACGTCATGGCTTACTGTCACAGCATATTGGGTTTCAAGCGGTGAATAGGCAAACGGTACCTGTCCTCCCATTCCTGAAATCTGCAGCTCAGCTAAATCAGCATTATCACTTACAGACAAAATATTGCTGATGTTGATGTATGCGACATTTTCATTCCCTGACTGATCCTGAACATATACCGAATACCAGCCGTTCGAGCTTACTGTGAATCGTCTATCCACGACCTCTATTCCTTGGGTTTGAAAATCAACCACTTCTCGGATTCCATCTGCCCATTTTATCGAATTTACAGTGTTGTAATCTCCATATACTGCTGCATTCACTGTAATATCCACATTGCCGTATGTCGGTTGCAAAGGATCAGCTTCCAAAGTGATCGCCGGAACTTGGTCATACGTAAACGTCACTAAAGCCTTTTGGTTCAACGATGTATGGCTTTCTGCTTCAATAGCGGTATACTCCACCGTCTCAGCCGCGACGTTACTTACTACAAATTGAGCCTGACCCGCAGCATTCGTCGTACCATAGACTGCTTCGATCACGGATTGCCCTTTATCAGCGATCAGTTGAACCTGCTTACCTGCAATCGAATTACGATGGTCATCTTTCAACACTACTGTAATCAATGCTTGTTTGTTGCCGTCGGCACGCACGCTTGCTGGAGTTGCTGAGATAGTGCTCTCTGTAACTGAAAATGGACCCGGTTGTAATGAAATGTCCAGGCTCTTCAGCAGAGTACCATTAAAGTATGCTTGAACGTTGGCCAAACCAGTTGACGTGCCGGAAGTAAATTGGGCTCTGAAATGGCCATTTCCCAAATTCTGAACAAGATCTAAAGTGCCCAGCGTTGTAGTCAGCGTAATATCTCCGCCAGCCGTGTAGTCGTTGTTGTTGACATCCTTTAGCTGAACATCTATGAAGGCCGTACTAGTCCCGTTGGCAATCATACTTAGGGCTGTAGATTGAATCATACTATTAGATGGTGATAAGCTCTGATCTGGCAACATATAGGTTTTAAACTGATAATCTAAACTCCAAATATCATGCCCGCTGCCACCAGCATAAGGATTATTGTTGGCGGTGTACCAACCAAAACCGCTGCTTCCAACGTTCACAGTGCTTAATTCCAAGCGATAGATCACATTTCGTACTAACATTGGTGGGGTAGTAAAGGATACTGATAACCAGCCTGCCTCATCCCTGGCTGCAATCATCTGAGTTGCGAGTAATTTCGTGCCATCTGCAGTGTATATTTTGGCAATAATTCCACCTGTATTCCCGTAGCTTTTTGTCTTATAAATTTCAACTCCCGACAAATAGCCTGTGTAACCTGAAGTGAACGTTTGCCATCGTTTGTTGACTGAATCCACCCATATACTACCATTCCCTTGCGTTTGCTGCTGGTCCAGTACTGGTGAATCCGCATAAACGGAGGAATCCACCGCCGAAAAGATCATTCCCTGCAATAAAATACAAACCAGCAACACTCTCAAGAAGCGCCTTAAGCCCTCCATGTAAAATAAACTCCCCTTTCATCCATTACCGTTCAAATACCGGATACCATAATTTTAACTTTAGCATAAGAAATTCCCGGACGATATTATCTTTGGTTAACAACGACATATATTCTCGTACGCTCAAAACCGTGTATACTTAAAATTATGTATATTGTAAAAGGTACGGAGGTTTTATGAACCCTTTAACATCTTCACTGTTACTTTCCACCAAAATATCGGTCCCTCTCAAAGGGATTCAATCCCTGACAAGGCAAGGCCTTTTGTATACATTGGATCATGAGCCTTGGCGTGTCGCCAGCATCAGTGCGCCTGCTGGATCAGGTAAGACAACGCTGGTCAGTCAGTGGCTGCAGCATACGAAGCTAAAGGCAGGCTGGATATCGCTGGATGAATGGGATAACGATCTGGCCCGTTTCTGGCTCTATATCGCTTATACTCTGGACCAAAGCTGTTCTCCAGGGTTGTTAGAACGACTTGATCCGCTTTTTCAAAATGTTTCTCAAATTTCAAAAACCAACTTGGTAGAGGCTGTCATCCATGAGCTCCAGTCTTTATCTACCACTAGCGTTCTGATTTTAGATGATTATCATGTCATCACGGAACCCATTGTACATGAAAGCCTGGCATATTTAGTTCAGTATTTGCCCGACTCTGTTCGCCTTGTGATTGTTAGCCGCGAAGAGCCGCCCCTACCAACCGCCAAGTGGCAGTTAAACGGACAATGTATCATGATTGGTTACAATGACCTTCAGTTCAGTGCAGAAGAAATCGTAAGCTTTTATACAGATATAGCTAAAATTCCTGTATCCCAAACCCACACGACTCGACTGGCTTCCATCACGGAAGGGTGGGCCGCAGGTCTCAGACTGTCATCGCTTTCCTTGACCGCCCATCACAATATTGAAAGCTTTATTGGTGACTTTTCTGGTAAGCATAAAAAAGTTTCAGATTACTTATTTAGTGAGGTATTTGAAGGGTTAGAGCCGAATCTCAAGCGTTTTTTGCTGTATACTTCCATGCTCGGCCGTATGAACGCGGAAATTTGTCATGCAATAACCGGGCAAGCTGAAGCGGCTAATCTGCTCGAAAATTTAAAAAAACGACATTTGTTCCTCATCCCGCTGGATGATCAAAATGTATGGTTTCGCTATCATCATTTGTTCTCTGACTTTTTGCAAGCTGAATTGGACCGCACAGAACCTGGGCAAATGGCAAGACAGCATTTTGATGCAAGCGAAGCTTTCGCCCAAGCAAACCTGCTGGATGAGGCTATCGAACATGCTATTTTAGCTAAAGAGAATATGTGGGCAGTCTCTTTGCTAGAGCGACAAATTTTCAGTGTGTTACAGAGAGGGGAATTTACTACCCTTCTCCGATGGTTTAATGATTTGCAAGAAAGCGGAGCAGCACTTCCACTGCGTCTGTCCCTGATTTATGCTTTTGTACTGATTGTGCCAGGTCATTTTGATTTGGCTCAGCAGCAACTCTCCATCATTCAGAACGCCATGCTTGGCATGCAGCAGACCGATGTTCACGAAGAGTTATTAACCGGTATCTTTTTCGTTAGAGCCAATTTGGCATTCTCTACCGGGGATTATGAGAACTGGTTCTCCTATGCAGAACAGATTACAGGAAATATTCCGAAAGACCCAATATTTTATCACTTTAACTACAATATGAATGAACCGTTTATCCGCAAAACCCGGTTTGGGCTGAAAGGTGTGCTTACCCTTGAAACCGAGCGGATTGCTGAACGAATCATGGGAATTCTTCGAGCACATGGTTGGCAGGATTCCCCGTTTCATCATTATATTGTACAGTCTCTGGCTGAAGGATATTATGAGTGGAATCGGCTAGATGAGGCTGAGCAGCTTCTGCTGCAAACAGAACGAGTGGCACGGACCGGACAAATTCCCGGTTTGTTCGTCCCTAATCGGCTCACTTATGCCAAATTGCTGCTTGCCCAAGGCAAGACACTTGCAGCGGAAGAGATCATTGAGGAAGCGATTCGGTTTCTGGAGTATACACAAAACGTTCAGTGGATTAGTCCACTGAAAGCATGTCATGCCTGCTTGGACCTCCAAAATGGACAGCTGCGGCAGGCAAAAGATGTTCTGATCCGTCTGGGAATCAATGAAAGTAAACGGCCAACGATTCATAAACAATTGGAATACATGGTACTGGTTCGCTTCAATGTGGCGCAGGGGAAATACGAGCAAGCACTTCATATCCTGGAGAGACTAAAGCCACAAGGTGTAAGAGAATCCTGCCTGGTTAGTATAACTGAGATTTCCATTATGCAGGCACTCATTGAACATCAGCTTGAACATCATTTTGCTGCCTATGCATATCTAGAGGAAGCTTTAGTAAACGGCATGAATAACAACTATGTACGTAGCTTTGTAGACGAAGGAATTCCAATGCAAAAATTACTAAAATGCTACATGAGTACGCAGATTTCCAAAGAAAAATTTACTCCTTATGTGACCCTACTGCTTGAGCAGTTCCCTTCTAGTTTACAGGTACATGGAAATCCAACTGCTTCATCGCTATATGACCCGCTCACCCCCAAAGAACTGGAGGTTCTCCGTCATGTGGCGACAGGCGCTTCCAATCTAGAAATTGCCCAGGCATTAAGCTTGAAGGTAGGTAGTGTAAAGGTCTATCTAAATCGGATTTACGGAAAGCTGCAAGTTAGCTCCCGAACCCAAGCACTGCTTAAAGCTCAGGAACTGAATCTGATTTAGTCAGGGTATAAACCTGCTAAATTGTTATAATGCGATTCATGTGAATATTTTCAGCCCCTCCATAAAAAAAACCGCTAAACACCTCGATATACGAGTGTTTAGCGGTTTTTTTATGATAAGACCAAGAGGAGTTCGGCTCCTCTTTTAATTTGTTACTCTTGTGATACTCGTTATTTCGTTTCAACTGTTTTTTTCCACAGTCCCAGAATGAGCGCGGAAATCACGGAACCAATCGCCACTGCAAGCAAGAACAGCAAAGCATGGTTGGCAAGAGCTGCTACAAAAATCCCGCCATGTGGAGCTGGAAGATTGATTTGCCAGAATTGCGTCAGACCACCAGCAATCGCTGAACCTACAATACAAGAGGTCAGGACACGCAGGGGATCAGCAGCTGCGAATGGAATGGCTCCTTCCGTAATGAAGGACAATCCAAGTACATAGTTCGTCAAGCCAGATTTGCGCTCTTGCTCGGTAAACTTATTTTTGAAGAACGTCGAAGCTAGTGCAATCGCCAGTGGAGGTACCATACCGCCTGCCATAACAGCTGCCATCATAGCCCCGTTTGTGTTACCGCTGGAAGTGAAGACACCGATCGAAAATGCGTAAGCTGCTTTGTTGAAAGGTCCACCCATGTCGATCGACATCATTCCGCCCAGAATCAGACCCAAAATAACCGCATTACCTGTTCCCAAATTGTTCAGAACATTGACAAGCCACGTATTAATACCACCGAAAATCGGATCGAACAGGTAGAACATAATCGCGCCTGAAATTAGGAGTCCAAATACAGGGTATAACAAGATTGGTTTTAAACCATCCAGAGCTTTTGGCAGACCTGCAAAAGCTTTACGCAGGAAGATAACTACATAACCGGCCATGAAACCAGCTGCCAGACCGCCAAGGAACCCTGCATTGGAGTTTACAGCCATCAGACCACCGACCATACCTGGCATCAGTGCCGGGCGGTCTCCAATGCTCATTGCGATAAATCCGGCCAGTATCGGAATCAGGAAGTGGAACGCACCTGTTCCCCCGCCAATCGTTTGCAGCAGTTGGAAAAGTACATTATCTTCTCCGGCCACTTGTTCGATCAAGAAGGAAATCGCTAACAAGATCCCCCCGCCGACAACGAATGGCAACATATGAGAAATCCCGTTCATTAAATCCTTGTAAATTTTACTGCCCACGCTGGTCTTCTCGGCTTTTGACTCTTCAACGCTGCCTTTACCTTCACTACGGTAAATTGGCGCATCGCCGTTTAGCGCTTTGCGAATCAATTCTTCGGATTTACGGATACCGTCACTTACCGGTCTTTGCAATACAGGCTTACCGTCAAATCTGGCCATTTCGACCTTCTTGTCAGCCGCAACAATGACACCTTTGGCACGACGAATTTCATCCGCTGTCAGTACGTTTTGTGCGCCTTCCGAGCCGTTCGTTTCTACCCGGATATTTACACCCATCTCTTTCGCTTTCTTAATGAGAGCGTCTTCAGCCATAAACGTGTGCGCAATGCCTGTAGGACAAGCGGTCACCGCAACTACAAACTCGTCAGAATCCGGGTTGCCAACGATAACGTCAGGCGTTTGCTGTGCTTTGGCTGCCTCTTTCTTGGCCTCTTTTGCTTTTTTGGCAGCTTCTTCTTCCGCCTGCTTGGTATCAAACAACTCTGTTACTTCATCCGGTGTTTGTGTATTCATCAGCTTGTCGATGAAATCAGTATCAATGAGCAGCCGAGAGAGGGCAGCCAATGTGCGAAGATGTGTATTTGCTGCTCCCTCCGGAGCTGCAATCATAAAGAATACCTTCGCTGGCTCACCGTCCAGCGATTCGAATTCTACGCCTTTACTGCTTTTGGCAAAAACAACGGTCGCTTCATTCACAGCTTTGGTCTTGGCATGCGGCATCGCAATACCGCCACCGATTCCAGTGCTGGATTCGGCTTCGCGTTTGTAAATCATTTCTTTAAACAAGGCACGGTCATTAATACGTCCACTTGCTTCGAGACTGGCGATGAGTTCCTCAATCGCCCCGTCCTTTGTCGTCGCCTGCAGGTCCATGATCATCGTTTCTTTAATCATCAGGTCTGTTATTCTCATTGTTCACACTCTCCTAAGTTCGATCAGCGTGTAGACACACGCATAATAAGCTCATGATGCAGCCGGATTACCGTTTTGAAATCGTGACTTGCGGCCGTAATTGTTCAATTTTCTCTCTCGTAGCCAGATCATCAGAGAACGCAGTTGCGCTTCCGGATGCCACTCCTGCACGGAATGCTTCGATCGGATCGCCATGTAGAGCCAGCGTACCCACGAATCCAGCAATCATAGAATCACCTGCGCCTACAGAATTTTTCACCGTTCCTGCTGGTACATTTGCGTGATACACTTCATCTGCCGTAATGAACAAAGCCCCTTCTCCTGCCATGGAAATGAGTACATTTTTCGCACCTGCTTCAAGCAGTTTACGACCGTAAGTGACGATCTCCTCCTCAGAATGAATAGTTACGCCAAACAACTCAGCCAGCTCATGGTGATTCGGCTTGATGAGCAGCGGTTTATGAACCAAGGCCTTCATCAGCGCCTCACCTGTGGTGTCGATAACGAATTCAGCCCCGGTTTGCTGACATACGCGAATCAGTCGCTCGTAGAAGTCCCCTCCAAGTGATGGCGGGATGCTTCCCGACAAGACGACAATGTCATTTTTCTGGAGACCCGCCAGCTTTTGTACCAATGCATCGGCCTCTTGCTCACGAATCGCAGGTCCCAAACCGTTAATTTCTGTTTCATCACCATGCTTGAGCTTAATATTGATCCGTGTATCATCTTCGATCATTACAAAATCAGTTTTAATGGATTCTTCCCGCAATGTATCGTCGATAAACCTGCCTGTAAACCCTCCGAGAAAACCAATCGCCGTGCTGTCTGCTCCCAGCTGGTTCAAAATACGTGATACATTAATTCCCTTGCCCCCTGGCAGTTTTAGATCACGTTTCATCCGGTTCAAATCACCGAGCTTCAAATCGTCAACTTCCACGATGTAATCAATGGAAGGGTTTAGTGTTACTGTATATATCATTGTTATCCCTCGATTATCTTAGTTTTCTGAGCGATGGATCGGCGTGAACGTTCTGGCACCGATTCAGTAATAAGGATAGCTTCCTTGAGATCGAACAATTTGGCGAACGTTACTTCTCCAATTTTGCTGGAATCGGCCAACACATATGTTTTGCCGGACAGCTGATGGGCGCGCCGCTTGATCAGCGCCTCTTCAGGATCAGGAGTCGTATACCCCATCTCCACATCTACCCCGTTCGTTCCCAGAAAGCACTTGTCGAATCGAAAATTGTCCAGATTCTGTAGGGCAATACTCCCGATTACGGCTTTGGTATGAATTTTCATCATCCCTCCCAGTAGATAGCTTCTAATTCGTTTGCTTACCAGTGCTTCTACGTGGGAGAGACCGTTTGTCACGACCGTCACGTCTTTAGCTTCAATGTAAGGAATCATCGCCATCGTTGTTGTTCCCGCATCCAGATAGATACATTCACCATCCAAAATTTCTTTGGCTGCCATACGAGCGACTGCGTTTTTTTGTTGAACGTTTTTGAACGTTTTTTCTTCCATGCCGGGTTCCTGACTTTTCTGATTCAGCAAGGTTGCCCCTCCATGAATCCGCTTTAACAACTGACGGCCTTCAAGATCTATCAAATCACGCCGAATCGTTGACTCAGAGGCTCCCAAGAGATCAGCCAATTCCTGCAACTTTACAACACCACGCTCTTGTAAGCGCTGTATTATTAACTTGTATCTTTCTTCCGTCAGCATCTTCATTCCCCCAACTGTTCTTATCGTACCACAAACCTAGCAAAAAACAATCATTTTTCTTCAAAAAGATTCAAAAAAATTCATTCCGACTTCATTTTTTTACAAAATGGTGAATTCCTACTCTAATCAGCATGATTGCGTTTACATTTTAAAGAAATTTCATCTGCTTTTATGTAAATTCATTCTTCTTACATGGAAATTCAGCAGTAAACGTTCAAAAACGTTCTGACACTTCAATTAGTACTATTTTACCATTCTACGTACCATTCGTCCCAACCTTATTTAGTCAGAAAAGGGCTAATCACTGGAACTTCGTCCTCAGTGTTTAGCTCCTTGTGACGCTTCTCCCCCTAACGCTCAATTCTTAACGATTCCAATAACAAAACCATCATATCCCTTGCTCCCCAAGGTCTGAATGGCTGTAGCTGTAATTCTCGATTCCTCAGCCAGCAAATCATAAAACTTTCTTACGCCCTGCACACGAGGGTCTGTGCTGTAAGCTTGAATGATCTCCCCTTCACGGACAACATTGTCCCCGATAATAACGGTGCCAGAACGTGAAAAACGAAGTGCCCACTCCAGATATAATGGATTATTGGGTTTATCCGCATCAATAAAAATGAGATCAAAAGGTGCAACGCCCTCATCCTTCATTTGTGTCAACTGCTCCAATGCGTCTCCCTCTCGAAGTTCCACCATTCCATCCAACTGAGCCAACGATATATTCGACCGAGCGATTTTAACATGAACCGGATGGGCTTCCAGCGTAACTATTTTTCCATCTGTCGGCAAGGCCCTACCCAGCCAGATTGTACTGTAGCCTCCCAAGGTACCAATCTCCAACACACGTCGTGCGCCTTGCATTTGAGCTAAGATATTTAATAGCTTTCCCTGATTAGGCGACACATCATGCGGAGGTAATCCTGCCTGTTGGTTAGTAGCCAATACCTTTTCCAAGACAGCATCATGCGGAATAAGACGCTCCGAGATATAATGATCTACTTGTTCCCACGTATTCGTTGAATGCATTTGCTCCACTCTCCTTTGGCTTTAACTTACAATTTGATTGTAAATGAATTACTATTATAAAAATAATGTATGTTTTTACTCTATTCATAATTTATATGTATGAGTTAATCAGAAAGGAGTCCGGTCTTGAACCTGCATGCATTACGCTTATTTCACGTGGTCGCCTCTACAAGGAGTGTGACACGTGCCTCTGAGCTATTAAATATTAGCCAACCTGCGATAACAGCCCAGATTAAAAAATTCGAAAAGGAAATATCCCTCACACTGCTCGTGCCCATGGGAAGAGGGATTTACCTTAACCGATGCTGGTGAAAAGCTTGCTGTTCTCGCCAAACGGCTTTTTGCTGTCGAACAGCAAATCGAACAATTTTCACAGGATTATCGTGACGGAGCCCATGGTCATATTCGGCTGGCTGCTACTTATTTACCGGCTCATTTCCTCATTCCGGCCTGGATCGCAAAATTCAAACAGCAATATGAACAAGTTGAAATGACGATTCATACCACGAACTCCAATGATGCCTTGCAGCAGCTATTGAATATCGAAGTAGATTTGGCGATCTATGGAGGACTGCCTGAGCAGTACTCCGATACGATTCAGACCGAAGAATTATTTCGTGATGAGCTATGGTTTGTAGTAGCGCCGGATCATCGGTATGCGAATCAGCAGGTTTCATTATTGCAAATGATGCAGGAGCCCTTTGTTATGCGTGAGAAGGGAAGCTCGACACGAGAGAGATTGTTTTCCTTATGTCGAACCTACAATGCCCCTGCTCCCAAAGTCACACTTAACTTCACAGGGCTGCATGAGGCGATTACCGCAGTGATTGCCGGTTATGGTGCAAACTTTGTGTCCTCACTAGTCGTGCGTGAATATGTAGAACGCGGTGAGCTATGCCGGGTATATGTGGAGGGTGTCCAGCTTCTCAATTCAATCACTATTTGTACTCGCAAAAATGAGCCACTATCAGCGGCTACCCAGAATTTCATCCAGCTTATTCGCAATCATTCTTGATAAGCATGGGATACCTGTGTACACTTGCGCCTTCTTTAAATAACAAGAGCCATGACTGCGTGCATACCGCATTCATGGCTCACCTTGTTATGATAAATATTCACCCTCAATCATCTTCTCCAGGTAATCTCCCGGCTGCGCAAGAAACTCAGCAAAGCTGCATACATCCGCATATTCCTGATGTTCTTCATCGTAATAGCCCAGACACTTGTGCTTGGGATTCCACACCAAAAGGATATCCGAATAGTTATCTACTTCTAGAGACAAACGCAACAGCTTTTGTCGACCTACTTTCATCTCAACCGTATCTATGAAAGAGAAGAACTCAACAAATTGGATACCCAAATCATTTTCTGGCAGGTCTACACGGCGCTGGTCTCCCATTAGAAAGGCTGTAAGATCCTTAGGAAACTTGTAGCTTTTTAAAGCGTATTGTTTATTCTCCAGATTATGAAACGCTGGCGGTTCCACAGACTTTAGATATTCGGCCATTTCCACGTTCTTATTGCTAACAGCAATCGTATATGCCCGATCTCCACCTTTTTCTGCCAGTGTCACGTCAGCCCCATGCTCTACCAGGTACTTAACCATCGCAAAATCATTATTTCGTGCTGCTACAGTTAAAGGAGTCGCTTTATAGGGATACACCATATCAGAGGCATTGTAATTAATATCTGCACCATGCTCCAACAGTATTGCTACAGTGTTCAGGTCATGGTTACTAACTGCGTTGCGCATCGTCGCTCCCCCATGCTGCTTTATATCGAGGCCAAGTTCGTGAATCAGCGGCATATTCTTTTTATTGCCATAATAGGCTTGCTCATAGGCACCAGATTTGACTTGATTTTTTCCGTCCAGCTTGGCACCATGGGCCACCACATAGCGGACAATCTCTTCTGAGCAGTAGCGAACAGCTGTTAAAAATGCAGGGCGATCTTTTGCATTGAGTTGAACTCCCTGCTCCACCAACAGCTTTAACACGGCCATTCGCTGAGAAATAAGCGCAAGGTCTAATGGACTTAACGTCGTATGTTTGCTGAGTTTAATTTCTTGTTCTATATCCCAGCCTTCGGTCAGCGCTTGGCGTAATGCCGATATATTGCCTTCTACAATATGCATTGCGATTTCGGGAAGAACGTCAAATTTGCCAATATCTTTTAATTGGATCATTGTATACCCTCACTCTTTATGTATCTATTATCATGTAAATCTATTTTATACCAATCTCCCCTTTACATAAATCCGCCTGACTTCCCAGTTTATTTGCTCACTTTTAATGCAAACAAGTGAGTAGTATAGGTGAAAGTACCTTAGAGAAGCTATAATTGTATAGTATTATGATTCTGTATACTTGATGCAACGAAAAGGAGAACTTATGAATAGCATTCAATACTTATCCCAATTCAATTTGCTACATAGTCTCTCACGAGAAGATTTGATTGAAATGGATCAAATGACCTTTATTACGACTATGCAAAAAAACACATTTATTCAAACCCCGGATACCTTCTCCAAGGGGCTTTATTTTGTGAAAAGGGGAAAGGTACGTCTCTACAAGCTGAATGCCGATGGGAAGCAGTTCACTTTGGATATTCTCAGTGAGGGAAATGTATTCGGTGAAATGGACATGATTTCGCTGGGGACACGGGACATGTACATAGAAACGATAGAAGAATGCGATATCTGCTTGATGGACACAGACCGATTTGAACATTTTTTAATCCATCATCCCCGGTTTATGATGAACATGATTCAGGTACTAAGTGACCGGATCTCAGGAATGAGCAGTTTAGCCCAGCATCTGGCTTTGGGGAATTTACAAGATAAAATTATGTATGTTCTTTTAAAATTATGTGATCAATTTGCCCTTCAAAGTCATGATGAGTATTACAAAATTGATTTTCCGCTTTCTCACCAGGAAATAGCGAATTTGGTTGGGGCCACCCGTGAAGCTGTAACAACCGCTCTACAGAAGCTTGTCAAAGAAAAGGCCATTAAAACCGGTTTTAAGACAATTTACATCCATCGCCAAAAGCTAGTCAAGTTGTAAGCTACATTACATCTTTCCTCCTGACAAAAGAATTATCGTATACCTACCAGCAAATATACGATATGGAGTGATGAAATGTTACACCGCAAAGGAGCTCGCAAAGGAACAGATATCCCTACTGATGTACTTCAACTGCTACAGCAGGGACAGCTTGAGACCGTGAATCTTACCGAATGGCTGGCTGTGGATCATGTTGTTCTTCTGCGGAACGCTCTGGATGAGTTTGGATTGCAGCGATCATTCAATGTCTTCTTGACTGAATTGGATCATCTGAAGGAAAAAAAGATCATGAAAATGATACCCGCAATAGCACAGGCGTGGCTTCATGTGTTTGAGCAACAAGCGCTAGAAGAACGTACTCGACTCTTTGACGCGATGGCCTCCCATCTTTCAGACAGCATTCGCTGCTGGGCTGCCTACATCATCGGGATTGATTCCCGTTTAAGTCTAGAAGAGAAATTAGCTGGCATTCGACCATTTGCAGCGGATTCCCATTTCGGAGTACGTGAAATAGCCTGGATGGCAATGAGAGAACCTATATTCTTGCAACTGGATGAGGGGCTTGCGCTGTTAAACAGCTGGGTGCGAAATGAGGATGCTAACATACGTCGTTTTGCTATTGAATTAACCCGGCCACAAGGCGTTTGGGCCAAGCACATCCCTGAACTAAAAGAACATCCCGAGCTGGCCCTTCCACTTTTGGAAGCGGTTCAATCCGACCCAGTCAAATATGTTCAAGACTCGGTGGGCAATTGGCTGAATGATGCCAGCAAAACTAACCCGGAATGGGTAACTCAGGTTTGTAATACATGGCTGATGACTTCTGATACAAAGGAAACGAAGCGAATAGTAACTCGGGCCCAAAGAAGCTTGAACAAAATGAAATAATTCGAAGACTCCTCCCCATCCAATCCATATCTAAAATATCACATAAACTATGAGGTACATCTGGAATATTAGGAGTGGAGGAATTTCTATATCTATTGTCCGAATCTATTTGGAAGCAGACAGTATTGTATCTGGGAACGTTGCAGCGATACGGGTTAACGACACTTTCTGCTACTAATCTAATCATAAATACTGGCTTATTAGTTGGCGCTACCGTAGTTGTTGAGGTGATCAATTTCAACACCAGCGCTTCCTCAACTTCTGTCAACAACGTCACAGTGACGACCACAATAAACGACTGAGCTACGTAAAACAGGACAAACGCCTCTTTTTTATGATTTTATAAAAGGGTAAAATTCCCTTTATAAATATGAAACAGAGGGAGTTATTTCCATGAAATTCAGTTTTGCCTATTTTCGATTTTATTTTGTTGCACTTATAGCACTATTCATTCTTACCAGTTGCAATTCCAAAAATGCTGTAACTACAGTCCACACGAATTCTAATGTAGACAATATGACTCATAATACAGCCGTTGTGGACAAAGAAAGTCAGCCTGTCCCACACGTCACAGAGTCGTCGGCTCATACCGTTACCTCGGATAAGGATCTTGTGGCTCTCACCATTCCCGCTGGCTGGCGTAAATTTAAACAAGGACAACTGGATTCGGTGCTTAGTGTTTGTGACAAAGAAAAAAAGAACGTAGGGCTGGTTTTCCGTGTCCCCAAGTCAGCTTTTGCAAATAATATGACGCTCGACGAATTCGTACAGCAACGTGAAGAAATCTCCGCACTGGGCCTAGAAAACTTTAAGGCTGTGGATACTACCCCAATCCAGATTGATTCCACAACCGCCAGAACAGCCGATTATAGTGGGAATTTCAAGGGCCAACAGGTCTATTACTTCAGTGCCATGTTTGAGAGCAAACAGCATTATCTTCAAGTATTGATCTATTCAAGGGGAGGCTCAGCTATAGAAAAACATCACGAATTTGCGACAATAGCCAGCTCCTTGAAAATATTAAGCGACTCACAAGTTGAGCCTGATCTTCGTTCAACAACTATTTTAAAAACTTTTAAAAGCGAAGATGCTCAGCAACAAATCCGTCTCCCTTATGTATGGAAGTCTGGTTTAATTCTTAATCCAGATGCATTAATTCAAGCCTGGTATGAAAAAAACGATGCGTACATGGCGGTCATCAAGGATTGGAAATCTGAACTACCTTATGAGAAATCCTCAATGATCACATTAAAAGAATACGCTGAGTTTTCAGCTCAATTAGTACTTAAAAGGTCTGGAAAAGGGATAATATTGACGGGACCAATAAAGGTCAATATTAACGGGAATCAAGGCTTGCAATACGAAGTATGGACAGAGAGCGATAAAGTGAAAGTTGTATATTTAATCACTTATTTGGAGCATACCGATTCGTTCTCTCAAATTATTTTCTGGACAAGAGCAGATTATTACAATGATCAAAAATCTGAATTTCAAAGATATACCAAGACATATAGAGAAGTAGAAATATAGACATAACAAAATCCGCCAAACACTTAGGAATCTTGTGTGAAGCGGATTTTTCTATATGACTTTCGCAGATTGAAGTCTTAAAGCTTCTCCCAATTAGTATGCAAAGATGTTACTTGTATTTCCTTTATTTTTTGTGGGCTAATAAGAGATTAACTATGGTATCCAGTTGAAGCTCCAGCGAATAGGGGTCTTCCATCACAAACTCATCCCCTTTATTGCTGAATGAACCGTACATGTACACCTGTCCTTTTTTTACAGCCGGAAGACCTTTCCATAGCTCACTATGCAGGATCTGATTGGCCCCCTCATCTTTTGAGCCATATACAAAAATATGATCTCCCATATACTCGGGTAAAACCTCAAGTGAAATATTTTCAAATCCCTCTTTCATATTCAATGCTTTCTTTGTGGGTGGCAGCTTTAGCATTTGATATATGGTTGGACTTCCGTAGTTGCCGCCTTTCGCCGCCAAAACATATATGGATTTATTGGCGACTTGTACGATCGAAACCGTCTCTCCATCTTTAATGATACCGTCAATTTTGGTTCTGGCCTCTGCAACTTTCTTCTCATATTCAGCGATCCACTGCTCGGCTTCTTTCTGTTTGCCAAAAATTTCACTGATTCTGCGGAATTTATCCAGTGGTCCCGCTGTAGATTCACCCTCCCAATACGGCAGGAACACAGTCGTTCCTATCTTTTGGTAGCTGTCGATGTTCTTTTCAATTGAGCCGATAATTAAATCAGGTTGCAGAACGGTCAGTTCCTCCAAATCCATAGGAAAATCTCCGAGATCTTTGATTCCGGCTAACTTCTCCTTGGGATATCCCGATGGATCAATCCAAGCCTCATTCAGCATATAGCTTCTGACCCCTACCGGAATAATCCCCAGTTTAAAAGATGACCCATATACTGATCCGATGCCACTCGTTTCGGGTTTGCAGGTACTTCCACATCGCCTTTTAGTGTCTTAACCGTTCTTGTCTGCGTTTGTACTGCCGCTTGTCCATCGCTGTTAGATGTTTCCACTGTATGATTAGCCTTCGTCTGCGAGCTTCCATGTGTATTCGTCGGAGCTGAGTAGGCCCCCAGCATCAATGATAAGCACAACATGATCATCATAGCCGTCATTTTGCCTCTACCGTGCATGAAAAAATCCCCTTCCGCATGATACCGATATTGATAATCAATATCAGTATAACGTGTGAAGGCTGTCTGCTGAAGGGCATATTTAAGCTTCGTTTGGGGCATATCCTGATCTTGTCCCTGGATATGCTGCTGCCGTTCTTTTTTGAATCGTATAGGAGATAGTCCCTTATATTTCTTGAAGCTGCGACTTAATGAATGCGCATCTGGATATCCCACACGCTCTGCGATCTCCTGCAAAGTGCATCCGTCTGCATTAGTAGCTCTGCCGCCCGATTCGCCCGTATCTGACCCAAGTAATGAATTGGACTGGTATGCATTTTACTTTTGAACAGCCTTGATAAATGTCCGGTACTGCACTCTAGGTCCTCCGCAATAGATTCTAGTGTTATAGGCCGACTAAAATGCTCACGAATATAGGTTACAGCTTGCGCTACCAAGTTAGGCTTAAGGGGCTGAATACCTTGTCGATCCAGTTGGTGTAACAACTCGAATACAAAATAATGAAACTCCTTACGACTGGGCAGGGCCAAAGTTGCCTTGTACAGAATGATATAATATTCAAGCACATCCTCTGTCAGGACGCTCAAGCACATTCCTTTTCCCCCATGCAGGACATGGAAACGGATCACACCTATGAACACTGTCATCCAGCCATACTCGTGCACTTCCGCGCACCGTATATAAAAACGCACTGACCGGAAGTCTATAGCTCCTCAATTCTTCCCCTTTATCCATTTTCTTATGGCGAACATCCATCACCTGTATAAACACATGATTCCACAATACAATGTGATCGTTCAACTTCATTACTACCGCTCAGCCCCTATTCAAACCGATGTGTTGCTTATCCCGCCCAATTTATTAGAATAGATTCATTATAATTGATAATCATTCTCACAAGCAATCATTACGTCTAACTTCCTCTAGATCGTCAAAGCCGCTGATTATCCCCCTATGCAAATATAAGAAAAAGCCCTGTAAAAGGGCTCTCTTTCTTGTGATGCATTCTATTGTCGCTTAAAGTTCCACCTATGTGATTAGGTTCCAAATCGTTTACGATACCCGCACTTTCGGCACAACTCTTCTACTGCCTCTCTTCTGGAGAATCCAAAGTACAGACGGTTTGCACGCTCACCTTCCACGATCTCGGAAAAAGTTTGCTCATGCACATTTCCTAAGTTAATGACACCTTCTCCATCAAGACAGCAAGGGACCACTGTTCCATCCACCAAAACCGCCGCCTGACTGCGAAGCGCATGACAAAAGCCTTTTCCGTCATCTTCCGGAGCACTCAGGCTAGGCCATTCAAATTCGTAGTCCTGATTCAAATATACATTAGGAGCGATTTTGACCCCACTGCCCGGTATTACTTTTTCCTCAATCCGATAATCCAGTCCAAACTCTTGCTCCAATTGCTCCAGTGTCTCCCGGTTGCGCTGACGCTGCACATTAGTCAAATTATCTTGAGTCAGATTCCAGAGACGGAAGGAAATAATGATATTGTGCTTCACAGCTTCTCTGACAAACGTGAAAATATGACCTAAATAACCTTCTCGATCCACAGAACCTTCATGCCCGTCAAAACTATGAAGAGAAAAATTCATCTGCCGTAAGGCTGGCTGACCAAGCAGCTTATGTCCAGTCTTCGGCAGCAAGGTACCATTGGTGGTAATATTGACCTTTAAGCCTTTTTCATGCGCACTCTCCAGCAAAAGATCAATTTTGGGATGGAGCAAAGGCTCTCCTTTTACATGCAGATAAATGTAATCCGTATGCGGCTTGACCTGATCAAGCACATTCCGAAAGACTTCCGGATCAATAAATTTTTTGACACGTTGTGTCTGAGGGCAAAAACTGCATGCAAGATTGCAAATGCTTGTTATCTCAATGTATACCTTCTTAAAAGTCTTCAACATGATTTCCCCATTCTAACCTTCATCCTGAACATTTGGTTTATGCTCACTAATCTTATGATTATAACGGGTTATGAACGAGAGGTAAACTCTGCGGATATTTTCTATTGACCTTAGGTCTGACCTAAGGTTTATAGTGAAGTTATTCAATTATCAATTATGAGTAAGGAGACCTATCATTGAAAAAACACATAACGATCAGCCAGCTTGCTCAGCTCATGAATGTATCTGTACATCAGCTGCGGTATTTTGAGGAAAAGGGGATCCTTTATCCGTTATACACAGATGAAAATCAATATCGAATGTACGGACTTCATGAAATTTATCAACTTTCCCATATTTTAATGCTCCGTAAACTAAACATCCCTGTCGGTCAAATTGAAGAATGTATGACTTCCTACACTGCCGATGATTACAACCAGCTTTTAGAACATTCGTTACAGAAGGTACAGGATGAAATCGCTAATTTAAAGTTGCTCGAACAGTTTATTCACAAAGTGCTAAAAGAACATCATACCCTTACACAGCAGAACAATGAGTATCGACTCAAGCTGCAGAGCACTCGACATTTAAAGCTGTGGTTTGCATTGGAGAGTGATCAAGAACTCACGGCCAGGAATCTATTTGAGCAGCGGCCTGCCCCACCACAATTATTTGAAAATGATCTACATTATCTATCTGACTCTGGACAGGTGAAGCTATACTATGAAACGACATCAGGAACAGCTGACTACATTCTGGAAGAAGGTACCTATCTCTACAAGCATTTCTCCGCCACTGAAGACGCTGAGATAGAACACCAAGTCCAACAACTGGAGCATTATGCGACCCAGTACCAATATGAATGCTTGAGCAAGATCATTGTGGTGGAAAAATCCTATCTATCCATATTTGACAGCAACGAGCTGCAATATGAGATTCAAGTACAAATTTCTGATAGCAGGAGGACGTTACATGAGTCCACAATCCTATGACATTGTTGCTTATCAAGAGCAAGACCATGAAGCCGTATGTAAGCTCTTAGTGGAATCGTTTAAAGCAAAATTTCAAGCTCTTGTTGCACTGGAGGATCAAGATATACAGCGTTTATTAATGCAGGTTTGGGTTCAAAATGCTAATTGTATATCTATGAAACAATTTGTGGCCAAAGAGAACGAAGATGTTGTTGGTGTCCTTTCGCTCAAATGGAAGGCTCCCTCCTCTTCACTTCCTATAGCCAATCTCATTTCTTTGGCTCCGCTTATAAAACAGTTTGGCTGCTTCAATGTATTTAAATTTTTGACAGGCATGCATGCGCTGGAATATAAGCCTGCCATAGATGAGTGTTACATTGATCATTTGGCGATTCGATCAAGTCATCGCAATCAGGGGATCGGGCGACGTTTTCTAGCTTTCGCACAGCAGTTTACGCTTGAATCCGGTTTCCATGCGCTGACACTTCATGTAGCACATAAGAACCAGCAGGCTATTCGTTTGTACCACAATCTAGCGTTTGAAATAGAGCAGTCCCAATATAATTATTGGCGGCATTTTTGGTTCAAGGAGCCTGTATGGCATCTAATGAGCTGGAAAGAACGAAACTGCAATCGAGGAGAGAACAGCATTGAAAAAAACATATAGGCTTACCCTTGGTATTGTGGCAGGTCTGGTTGTTGCCTTGATATTGATTGTTTTATATCAAAATTCCTACAAGATGACGGAAGAAAAAATACAAATTGCGACTCCCAAAGGAGTATTAACAGGTACATTGGCTTTGCCTAAGAACTACTCGGGAAAGATTGGACTGGTTGTTTTTGTCCATGGAGATGGTCCAATCAATGACACCTATGATGATGGATACAAACCACTGTGGGAAAGGTTCGCTTCTAAGGGCTATGCTTCCTTATCCCTGAATAAGCCCGGTATTAACGGCGCTCCAGGCAATTGGCTGGAGCAGAGCATGGAGGACCGGGCACAGGAGATTCGATATGCAGTTGACTGGGCCAAAACCTTACCGATGATTGATAAGCACAAAATCGGCCTATGGGGGGCCAGTCAAGCAGGCTGGGTCATTCCGAAAATCGTTAAAGAGGAGCATGATATTGCATTCAGCATCCTTGTATCGCCGGCCGTGAATTGGATTACACAAGGGCAATTTAACACCAGGAAAGAGTTGGAACAAGAAGGAACTAGCCCGCAGCAAATTAAAAAGAGACTGGACTACGACCAAAAGATTCTACAACTACTGAAAAAACATGCTTCCTATGAAGAGTACCTAAGCATGGCCGATCCTGAGAATATAATTCCCAAAGAAAGATGGAGCTTTATAGGCAAAAATTTTCGTTCTGATTCTACGGAAGAATTAAGCTACTTAAAATCTCCTGTACTCTTGGTGCTGGCTGGAAAAGATATGAACGTAGATGTAAAAGACACCGAGCGAGTATATCGCCAAAAGATATCTCCAGAGCTGCTGTCTGTCATTCATTTACCTGAAGTTGACCATTCCATGATGAATGAACAAATTGCGCATTCCAAGTCCCTAACCTTCTTAACGGCCGTATTTGCCCCTAGACAATTGGTAAATAGTGAGTACCTGAAGATTCTTGCCGATTATGTCAGTCAGCATTAAACAATGATATTCTTTTTTTCCATATTTCTTTGGAATAGGCTAATGAAAACCCCATCGAAAAATAAAAGGACTGATCAGAACCCACAAAGATTCTTTCTACAACTTTGTCCTTGACTCTTTTTATGGCTTCATAAATAATGCCTTTTCCAAGCCCCATTTTTCTATACTTCGGTATCGTACCTACAGGCTCCAGTATTCCTATTTTATTTAGCTCGTCGTACCAGACAGTAGTGAAAGAAGCAACTTCATTCGCATCCGAAATTCTAAACCCGTTTGGTAATTCCAGCTTTACATCATGCGGTACATTCATATAGGACGTCGTTTCTTTCCCATCCTGCAAGATGTACCCTCTTTTTTCAAAAGCTCCTTCAGTTGCTCTCCATCCTCGTTTACGATTATATCTAAAGTAGCTACATTCTCACCATGTAAAGTTAATTTCAATTCAATTCAGCATAATCTATTAATTCATTTAGAAATTCATTTGAAGGAACTCAACTCATTTGTAAAATACGAACTGCGTTGAAACAACGATCAAAGTACACTCACAAACAATGGGTTGCTATTTATAATCAAACTCGATAAGCGCTCATTCAACCCTTACCTGTCCTTGGTTAGGCTGGGAACAGATCTATGAATAACAAAAAAAACGGCATTTCTGCCGTTTTTTCTAAAGAATGGACTCTCAGGGACTCGAACCCTGGACCAATTGATTAAGAGTCAACTGCTCTACCAACTGAGCTAAGAGTCCATATAAAATTATGGTGGAGCCTAGGGGGATCGAACCCCTGACCTCATCGCTGCCAGCGATGCGCTCTCCCAGCTGAGCTAAGGCCCCGTCACATGTAAATGAATTAACGTTTCAAGCGACTTCTATATCATATAAAATATTCGACCCTGTGTCAATACTTTTATAAAAAAAATATAATCCTCTTCCCACCACGGCCCTAAAAAGATACAGTCAGCGATCAGTCGCTGTCTGTATCTTTGGATAACAGTGTTTTCAGTTCCTTCATAAACATATTGATGTCTTTGAACTGCCGATAGACGGACGCAAAGCGTACGTAGGCGACTTCATCCACCGGATAGAGCTGTTCCATGACTAGCTCACCAATCTGCTGGCTATCCACCTCTGTGGCTGCTGTGTTGCGAATAGCGTTCTCCACCTGAGATACGATCAGATCGAGCTGCTCGACTGATACTGGACGCTTCTCACAGGCTCGAATGAGACCGCGCAGCATTTTATCACGGCTAAACTCTTCACGGCTGCCATCTTTTTTGATGACCATCAGTGGGGTCTCTTCTACCATTTCAAAGGTGGTAAAACGCCTGGCACATTGTTCGCATTCGCGACGGCGGCGGATGGACTTATTATCATTCGCTGGTCGCGAATCCAACACTTTCGTGCCATTGTAGGCACAATACGGGCACTTCATAATCTCATCACTTCCTTTTTCCAATAAATTCCCGAAGCTTTTTAGTAATAATTTTGTCGAAACGGATCATAATATGTTTACCACGTCGCGAGGAGGTGAACAACAATGGCACAAGGAAACAATGGCAACTCCAACAACCTGGTAGTCAGCAGATCCTCCGGTGCTCTGGAGCAAATGAAATATGAAATCGCTCAAGAGCTGGGTATCAGCATTCCTCAAGATGGATACCAAGGTAACATGACTTCCTATGAGAACGGTTCGATCGGGGGCTACATCACAAAACGCCTCGTAACGATCGCCGAACAACAATTGGCAGGTCAATACCAATAATCTCGGTAATAATCAAGAAGTAATACAAAAAAGTGTAGGGATAGGCTGCTAAAAACAGCCTGTCCTGCGCTTTTTTCATTTTAAAGCGAAAAGGCTCATATTGTCATTAACCTGTCCCTTAAAACTCATTATAAATTTTTGTATATTGCCTGTAATAGTAGATGACTCGCTGTACATAATGCCGTGTCTCACCAAAAGGGATTTGCTTAATGGACTCTTCTTTGCCATCCCACACCCCTTGATCCAGCCACTCCTTAACTTTACCTGGACCAGCATTGTATGCCGCTACGATGACCACAGGATTATCCTGAAACTTCATAGACAGGTTATGCAGATACCACGTTCCCAGCTCAATATTGGTGCCAGGCTCGTGCTTTACACTGTCCAGCGGGACCTTCTGAATCTGGGCACTGTCCATAATCCAATTGGCGGTATTCGGCATAATCTGCATAAGCCCCAGTGCACCCTTGTGTGACTGCTTGCTGGTTTTAAAGTTTGTTTCCACACGGATAATAGACGCCACCAAAAATGGGTCCACTTCATACGTCTGTGAATATTGCCGAATTTCATCCTTATATTGAATCGGGTAAAACCAGGACATCCAATTTGAGTTGAGGAACAGAATCAGGACAAATCCGACAAACAAAATGAGCAGGACTCTTTTCTTACGTAAAATGTTCATGCAAGTCCCTTTCGCTGCCAAAACTGATCAATTTGCCGCTTCGTCTCAGTCTGTGTTCCGCTATTATCAATAACAATATCAGCCAAACTTTTTTTCTGCTCGATATCCATTTGTGCGGACAGGCGAAGCTCGGCTTGCTCTTCTGTCAGACCGTCTCTAAGTATCAGACGTCGGAGCTGAATATCACGTGGTACATATACAACCATAATTTCCTCGTACAGGCTCTCCAGCCCAGACTCATACATTAACGGGATATCTGCCAAAACAAGCTTGTCCGGCTGCTTCCGTTCATAAGCTTCCATGCGCAGACGCATTTCCTCACGAATAGCAGGATGCGTAATATCGTTAAGTGCCTGTCGCTGAACAGGGTCTCCGAATACAATCTCTCCCAGTCTTTTGCGGTGCAGGGTACCGTCACTGTTCAATATAGCTTGTCCAAAATGCTGTATGACCGCCGCCAGCACCGGATGCCCCGGAAGCATGACTTCCCGGGCAATGGCATCTGCGTCGATCAGCAGCGCACCCTTGGCGACCAAAAGAGCCGATACGGTGCTTTTTCCGGTAGCGATCCCTCCGGTTAATCCGATATTCATGCTCTTCACCTCATAACAGCTTCAATATGCCCATCATAATAAGTAATAATGCCGGCAATACACCGAGCGCCTTCATAAATCGAAATGCTGACAGGAAGAATCCTGCCTTCATACCAGCAATCAAAAATACACCACTGAATAACGTAATAGCCAGCGCAGTAGACAGGGGCTGAAAACCAAGCATGGCTGCACCTAAGCCCGCTCCGAACGCATCGACCGATAATGCAATACCTAACCAAACCGCTTCGGTAGCAGATATACTGCCGGAACGGTCCATATCCGCAGCAGACGGGCTTCGAAGAATCCGAATAACAAGCCCCCATTTGCGGAACTCCAGCGAAAATAACGTTTGCTCCTCCTGCTGTAGCTCCAAAGAATTCTCTGTCGATAGACCTCTTCCTGAGCTGGTTAGAGACTCTGTATTGGCATTCTCAGCACTTTTTTTCTCCGCAAGAGCTGATATATGCCCTGAATCTGAATCAACCTGTTCCGCAAGGTGCAGATCCCGAGGGACTTCCGCTGTTTCTTCCGTCAAATCTTCCTTGCGGTGCAGAGCCTGAATCAAAGAGTAACAGCCGATACAGATCAGAATGACAGCACCGAAAACCGTCGTATATACAGGAGACAGGACACGGGATAGTAATGCGCCGAGCTGCATGGATATGCCGATCACCAAACCTGAACATACGGAGATAATAGCAATCGACAACAATGGAATTTTCATTTTGCGCAGGCCATATGTAACACCGACTCCGAAACTGTCCAAACTTAGCGCAAATGCCAGTAACAGCAGGGCTCCCCAATGATTAGCCACTCCAATTCCCTCCCATTGCGAAGGCTGGGCCTTACAGCAACCGACTCCCTTCGCAGTATTGGTACTTGGAACAATATATGAGAGGGATGGGCTTGGGGTGACTGTGCCTGTTTAGCGCAAAGGCTGGCAGACCGGGCAATGATGTGTGCCACGTCCGGCTACGACGGATTTTTCGATCAATGTACCACAGTTCATGCAAGGCTTCGCGTTACGTCCATAAATTTGCAACTGATGCTGGAAATCGCCCGTTTTGCCCTGTCCGTTGACGAATGATTTGATGGACGAGCCACCAACCTGAATCGACGCGCCCAGCGTGGAGACAATAGCTTCATGCAGTATGCGAAATTGACTATCCGTTAAGCTTTTGGCTGGCTGTGCCGGATGAATCCCTGCCTTAAATAACGATTCATCTACATAAATATTCCCGATGCCTACTACATATGACTGGTTTAACAGCGCTGCCTTGATCGAAGTCGAACGAGTTCCAACAGCGGCACGCAGCATTTCAGGTGTAAAAGCCTCGTCCATCGGTTCCAAACCGAGTTTGTTTAGCGGCTTTTCCAGCAAATCCTGTCCTGCCGGAAATAAGTGCATCGTGCCGAACTGGCGCACATCCTGATAACGCAGCTCCGTACCATCTTTAAAATGAAAGATGACATGGGTATGCTTTTCCACAGGATCATCTTGTGAATACAATCCATAGCGTCCTTCCATTCGAAGATGGGAGACAAGCACCAGCCCGTCCAGCAAAATCCGAAGAAACTTACCGCGTCTCTCCACTCCTGTAATCCGGTGGCCGGCCAATTCCATCGCAAATGCGTGGATATCATCGGGACGTTGGATAATACGCGGCAAATTTACGGTTACATGATCTATATGTTTATCAACGATAAGCTCGTTTAGTGTTCGTTTAATGGTTTCTACTTCCGGTAATTCCGGCATGATGTCTTCACCTCACCCTATATTATAACGGAAGCAACGTCAAATTGGGACTATCTGCTCATTGAAATATCTTACTTGGCCTCATACCAATTGCTGCCATAGCTGACTTCCGCTTTAAGCGGTACAGCCAATTTTAATGCAGCTTCCATGGTAGCCGGGACAAGCTCTTTCATCGTCTCCATTTCCTCAGGCGGAACCTCGAATACAAGCTCATCATGTACTTGTAGTAGCATGCGGCTGCGAAGATTGCGTTCACGAAGCGCTGCGTCCATCTGCACCATCGCCAGCTTGATAATATCGGCTGCGGTACCTTGAATCGGCGTATTCATCGCTGTACGCTCAGCGAACGAACGCTGGTTGAAATTGCTGGCGTTAATCTCAGGCAAATATCGTCTGCGTTCCAGCAGCGTTTTTACGTATCCATCCCTCTTCGCATCCTTCACAATATCATCCATGTAACGGCGAACACCTTGGAACACGTCAAAATACTGGTCGATAAAGCGAGCCGCTTCCTTCCGGGTAATATTCAAATTTTGCGACAGACCATAGTCGCTAATCCCGTAAACGATCCCAAAGTTGACCGCCTTTGCGGAACGGCGCATATCGGAATCTACAGCTTCTGCTGGTACACCGAACACATCGGATGCGGTCTTGGTATGGATGTCCATATCGTGGACAAAAGCCTCTTTCAAACGCTCATCATCCGAAATATCAGCCAGCACCCGCAGCTCGATTTGTGAATAGTCTGCCGCCAAAATCGACCAGCCCGGCTCCGATGGAACAAATACTTTGCGGATTTTGCGTCCTTCTTCGAGACGGATCGGAATGTTTTGCAAATTCGGAAATTGACTGCTCAAGCGTCCAGTTGCTGCAACCGTCTGCCGGAAATACGTATGCACTTTACCTGTCTTCTCCGAAATTTCTTTAAGCAATCCTTCGACATACGTCGATTGAAGTTTGGCAATGGTGCGATATTGCAAAATGTTTTGCACAATATCATGATATGGCGCAAGCTTTTCAAGCACCTCTGCATCAGTCGAGTACCCTGTTTTTGTCTTTTTAATAACAGGCAGACCCAGTTTATCAAACAAAATCTCACCCAACTGCTTGGGCGAATTCAGATTGAACTCTACCCCTGCAATGCTGTAGATCTCACCTACCAACGTTGCAATCTGGGCTTCAAATTCTTTACCCAAAGCGCGCAGTTCCTCTACATTCACCAAAATCCCCTGCTTCTCCATATCCGCTAGAATGCGGGATAACGGCATCTCAAGCTCATGGAACAGCTTGTGCATTTCCGTTTTTTCCAGTTCCGCCTGCTGAACGGGCACCAATGCTTCGATCACCGCTGCCTTCCGCGCCACATGATCGGATAGTACATCCACGTCAGGAACTTTATATTTAGCTCCTTTACCAAACACTTCGTCGTCTGGACGAATCGATGACAAGCCATACTTAGCTGCCAGTCCACTCAATGTCTGATTCGCGTCTGTCGGATCTAGCAAGTATCCGGCCAGCTGCACATCAAACTCAGCTCCAGCAAACTCAATTCCATGCCAGTGTAAAGCCAAGTCCGTACGATGCAGATCATGACCGCGTTTTTTGCGTTCAGGGTCGGCAAGCCATTCGCGAATAGGGGTAGCTGCATCACTTTGTAGAACTTCCAGTGTCATAAAAAACTGCCGCCCCGTTGCGGCAAATATTAAGCCTACAATTTCAGCATGATGCGGATTATCACCATGCGTCTCCACATGCAGCACATCTATATTATTCAGCACTTCTACCAATTCGCTGATACGCTCTTCATTCAGTACAGTCACGTCTGCCGCGGCTTCCTCTACGCCAACTCCAGCACTGCCAACCTCGCCCGATAAGGATAAACGCTCCAGCAAGGACTTGAACTCCAGCTTCGCCAGAGCTGGTCCAGCCGTCTCAGCCTGCAGCCCGCTGAAAACTACATCTTCCAGCTGTTTGTCCAACGTTACATCCCGATAAATAGTCGCCAATTCCTTGCTCATTCGTGCATCGTCAGCATGTGTCTCCACGCGTTCTTTCATTTTGCCCTTCAGCTCATCCGTGTGCGCCAGCACCTCTTCGACTGAACCATATTGATGCAGCAGCTTGAGCGCTGTTTTCTCACCCACGCCCGGAATGCCAGGAATATTATCCGACGTATCGCCCATCAGACCCTTAAGGTCTATGATTTGAAGCGGCTTCAAGCCGTAACGTTCCTGAATCTGCTCAGGTCCGTACGTTTCCACCTCGGTAACCCCTTTGCGGGTTAAGCCGACCGTGACATGGTCTGAAGCCAATTGAAGCATGTCCTTGTCGCCAGTCACAACCAGCACATTGAAACCCGCTTCGTCCGCTGTTCTGGACAGGGTGCCTATAATATCGTCTGCCTCATAGCCATCCAGTTCAAATTGGGCAATGCCAAAGGCGGTCAATAGCTCTTTCAGCAGCGGAAATTGCTGGGACAGCTCCGGCGGCGTTTTCTCCCGTCCACCTTTGTAATCCTCGTACCCTTTATGGCGAAACGTAATTTTACCAGCATCAAAGGCAACCAAGATATGTGTTGGTTTGTGCTCCTCCAAAAGCCGCAATAACATTGTCGTAAATCCATACACCGCGTTCGTCTGCTGTCCGCTTGAATTCGTCAACGGCGGCATAGCAAAAAACGCCCGGTATATGATACTGTTACCATCTATAAGCATGAGTTTATCCATTTCGCACCTCACAAGTTCATCAATGCATTCGTAACGTTCTTACGTTTTACGCATTCCTCTTCCTATCTTAACATAGAAGACTCTTTTTCAGAAAAAAACGGCTGTTTCCTAGCCAAATTTGCCTTTTGCTCAAAGACAAGTCTGGGTTGGAAACAACCGCTATATACCAATCGCTCTACTGGTTCAAATCTGGTCTCTCCCCTGTCACGAGATATACAGTGCTTTCACCGATATTCGTGGCATGGTCACCAATACGTTCAATGTACCGTCCTACAAGCAATTGCAACATGGCTTGTGAAGCCTCTGCCGGCTTTTCTACCATAAAAGCGTATAGATCGCTGATCATGTGGCTGTACAAGGAATCTACCCGATCATCCTCTTTAGCCATTTTGTAGGCCAGATCTGTATTTTCATCCAAATAGGATTTGATCGCATTGTCGATCATTTCTTTAACAATGGAAGCCATGTGTGGGATATCTACCAACGGCTTCATCGCCTGTTGCCCTTCCAAGCGAAGTGTGACCTTAGCAATATCAAGTGCCAAATCGCCCATACGTTCCAAATCACTGGAAATTTTAAATGCAACAATGATCCGGCGTAAATCCTTCGCTACCGGCTGCTGGGTAATTATGAGCTTGGAGCCCATATCCAGAATATTTTCTTCCATTGTATTGAGGGATGCATCATTTTTGACTACCTGCTGGGCCATTTCTGTATTTTTGGTCTGCAAACATTCAATAGCCTGATCGAGCGCCTTCGAAACGTGTGCACCCATTTCGCGCAGTACGGCTCTCAGTTCTTCTAATCCTTCATCAAAACCTTTTCTACGTATCATTTCGAAGTCACCCCTTCTCGCATAATCATCAATTTGGCTTTAGCCAAAACGCCCGGAAATATAATCTTCCGTACGTGAATCCTGTGGCGTGGAAAACATCGTCTCAGTATCCGCTGCCTCCACTACAACCCCATTCAAAAAGAACGCAGTTCGACCAGACACACGCGCTGCCTGATGCATGTTATGCGTCACCATGACGATAGTATACGTGTCTCTTAATTCTTGAACCAGTTCTTCAATTTTCATCGTCGAGATCGGGTCCAGCGCAGATGTAGCCTCGTCCATGAGTAAAATATCTGGCTGTACAGCAAGCGCCCGGGCAATGCATAGCCGTTGTTGTTGTCCACCGGACAAGCTCAGAGCAGAACGCTTCAGAAAATTTTTAACCTCTTCCCAAAGTGCTGCCTGCCGCAGACTTTGCTCCACCAGTTCATCTAACTTGTCCTTTTGCCGAATTCCATGCAAACGCGGGCCGTAGGCCACGTTATCATAAATGGACTTGGGAAACGGGTTAGGCTGTTGAAAAACCATTCCCACCTGTTTGCGCAGCATTTCTACTTCCATGGTATCGCCGTATATATCCTGACCTGCGATGCTCACGGTGCCCTCAATACGCGTTCCCGGTATCATGTCATTCATCCGGTTCAAAGTACGCAGCAATGTTGATTTGCCGCAGCCGGATGGGCCGATGAAGGCTGTTACCGTTTTTTCAGGAATATCCAGGTTTATATGTTTCAGCGCGTGGAATTTTTCATAATACAGGTTCAGCTTATCAATCCGGATTACGGAATCATTCATGGATTTATGATCTCCTTCGTGTTGCAGTTATGGTCCTCAAGCATTGCACCTGATTTGCACAATATGAAGATTATATAAGCTGTGTGTAAATTCAGTGTGGTGGATTTGTTAACGATATGTAAAATGATCAAGAACTCAGCATGAGCTCAAGCTCCTGTGCTATTCCAGCTGCATTCAAGGCCGCTTCTTCTGCGGAACGGGACATTTCGCTGTTTTTAGCCTCTATTTCATCGACTGCCTGCAATAATTTGGCAAACGTTTGGGTTCCGGCAGATATAAATTTAGAGCCTGTATGAATCTGCTGCATACTCGTATCCGTCAGTTCAGCGGTATCACGCAGCATTTGCTCGATATGAGTAAGTAAGCCGGTAATCTGTACAGAAAAAGCTTTGGTCTGGAGTGACATATTTCGAACCTCTTGAGACACAATCTGAAAACCACGCCCGTGTTGACCAGCATGAGCCGCTTCAATGGACGCATTGATCGCCAGCAATCCGCTGTGATCTGCCAGTGCACGAATGGATGAAGCCATGCCCGCAATATCATTGAGCGATTGGGTTAACGCCGTCATCTGCTCATGCTGGCGCTTCATTTGCTCCGTCACTGCATGATAAGAAAGCAGAACATCCTCCAGTTCCACTTTGCCACGGCGGGATAATTCACTCATTGAGCGGGTTAGCTGCACACTGTCATCGGCCTCTTTCGCTGCATCCAGAACAGTTATCCGAATACGCTGGACTCCGTCATAGCTATGTCGAATCACATCGCCCCGATCTTCGTCTGCTTCTCTTTGCATTCGCTGAACGACAGACAGGATATCACGAATTGTGAGTACACCGAGTAATCTTGTCCCTTCCTTTATCAGTAAACAATCGTAAAAACGCTGATCTTCACGCATCATCGCCTGTTCTACAATTTCCGCTGCTGGACTTTTCAGATCCACAATTAATGTATTGGGATCGGCAAATATAGAAGCCGGTTTGTCATAGAACAATGCCGCAGCAAACCTGCCCGTAAAATGACGATTGTACGCATCTCTCATGATGATGCCCAAAGGAAGATCATTTTTATCCACGACGATGACACAGGGAATATCTCCCTGTGTTTTCATGAGTGCTAACAGCTCTTTGCAAGACATATCCGTGCCAATGATCGGAACCTCCCGGCATGGCACATAGGTAGTAATCGGCTTGAACGTTTCACGTTCAATCACGGCAGTGGAACTCGTCTGGGTCTTTGGTTCCGTTATCATCGTTCTGAAGTCCCCTTTTTTTAACTACTTGAAGTGACGGGAACATCATATCGATCATTTGTTGATTTTAACGGCTAGTTTTGTTAACGAAATGTAAAATCACAAAATGGACATAAAATTCGCTGCTACTGCCTGGAAAGAGAAAAACGCTCCTCATTTATAACAAATGAGAAGCGCTTCTTTTTTTATTTACAACCAGCTTGTACCCCACTCCACGGATTGAATCAATATGAACCGAGTCGGGATCAAGCTCCAGCTTTTTACGTAAGGAACTGACGTGTACATCCACTGTCCGTTGACCGCCGATGTAGTCAAAGCCCCACACGGCATTCATTAGATCATCCCGAGTCAGGACCACACCCGGCTTGCGGGACAAATAGAGGAGCACCTCAAATTCCTTCGGTCTTAAGCTGATGGACTGACCTCCAAGAATGACTTCATATTTCTCAGGGTAGATCTCCAGCTCGCCCAGTTGAATTTTGGAGCCATCCTTCTGTTCAGACAACACTCCTTCATCCCCTCCGGATGTTCTTCGCAGTACAGCCGTTACGCGGGCCAGTAGCTCAGAAACGCCAAAAGGCTTTGTGATGTAGTCATCAGCACCCGACTTCAGTCCTTGGACCACCTCAGCCTCCCCGTTTTTAGCGGTTAGAATAATGATAGGTGTTGTCAGCCCCTGATGGCGAAGTCTGCTGAGAATATCCAGTCCATTCATCCCCGGCAGCATCAAATCCAGCAGGATCAAATCGTAGGATTCTCTGGAGGCTCTTTCAAACCCAGCACTGCCATGATCCTCCGTGTCCACTTCGAAACCTTCTTGTATCAAATTGTAGGATAGCAATCTGGCAAGCGTTGGTTCATCCTCAATAACCAGCAAACGTTGTCCCATTAATAACTTCATCTCCTGTTTACCTGTTAAAGGCGCATTGGTCAAAATCCTGAAATCTTTTCCATACTCATGCGACACCCGTTTATTTTATCACGGCATTGTTAACACAATGTAAAAAATGTTATAGTTCATTCTTCCTGTTGCAATAACGGTAATTCAACGGTAAACGTGGTACCCAAACCAAGCTCGCTTTCCACTGAGAGTGTACCATGATGTAGATCGACCAAGTGCTTGACGATGGACAATCCCAGTCCCGTTCCGCCCGAGTTGCGCGAGCGTCCTTTGTCCACCCGGTAAAAGCGCTCAAAGATACGTGGCAGGTCCTTCTTCGGTATCCCAATACCCGTATCACTGACTGTAAATACGACCTTTTCCGTGTCATTGTCCCGTTGTAACGTTATAACCTTGATCTTTACCTTGCCGCCATCAAGGGTATAGTTAATGCCATTAGACAAAAGGTTCAGGAAAATCTGCTGAAGCTTATCTTCATCTGCCTCCATAAACAGTTCATCCGGGATATCCATGTGCAGCGTAATTCTTTTTTTGGCAGCTACATTATTCAGTTTCTCCAGCAATGATTCTATAAAAGACGAGATATGAATTGGAGAGCAATCCAGGGGGGACCGCTTGGACTCGATTTTGGAAAGCTCCAGAATATCACCGATCAGTCGATTCAGTCGTTCGCTTTCGTCATATATAATTTGCAAAAAGGAACGGGCCGTTTCCTCATCCTTAACCCCGCCACCAAGCAATGTCTCGGCAAAACCCTTGACTGCGGCAATCGGTGTTTTTAGCTCATGGGATACGTTTGCCACAAATTCGCTTCGCATATTTTCCAACCGTCGAATAGCTGTAATATCCTGCAACAAGAACAGCATCCCCCGGTATCCCCCTTCATCCTCATACATAGGGACACCATCCAGCAAAACGAGTCGTTCCTCAGGATTGTACAAATGCACCTCACCATGCAGCCTTTCTCGGCTTTGTATACTACCTTCAATAAGCTTTGTGAGCTCATAGTGCTTCTTCAGCTCATGATACGGCTTGTCTGTCACCCGCTTACCCACGACACCGAGCATTCGCTCAGACTCACGGTTGACAAGCGCTATACATTCACGAGCATCAATCATCAGAATCCCGCCTGTCATATTACTCATGACACTCTGGAGGAGATCCTCATTGTCACGTATCGTTTTCATTTGGTTTTGGAGACTGTCGGCCATACGATTAATGGCTTCACCCAGTTGTCCTACCTCATCCCGGCGCTGTACACCGACCCTAGCGTCATAATCTAGTCCTGAAATGCGGTTGGCTACCCCTGTAATATGTTCAATGGGCGAGGTGAGGCTGCGAGCAATACGATAGCTCATCAGTCCAGCAGCAATAAACAGCAACACAAGACCAATCCCGATGGCCGTCCAGCCGCGCTGCACTCCCTCCTCCACCGCTTTCAGACTCATGGACAAACGGATATATCCGTCAAAGCCCTTGTCCGATACAACAGGCTCAGCGACGTATAGCATGTTTCGTTGCAAAGTTTCACTGTAGCGTATTGTCCGACCGATTCCCTCCGACGTAGCTTGCCGTATTTCTTCACGCGATGCATGGTTTTCCATCTTGCGTGGATCGCTTAACGAATCACCCACCAC
This sequence comes from Paenibacillus sp. BT-177, assembly GCF_025846815.2. NCBI lineage: Bacteria > Bacillati > Bacillota > Bacilli > Caryophanales > Paenibacillaceae > Paenibacillus > Paenibacillus sp. BT-177. Next base: position 569,388 of record NZ_JAOYTP010000004.1, read on the forward strand.
CGTTCCATCCTTACGAATGAAGGTCACTCGCGAATCGGTCAGATGGGCAATTTCCTTCGCCTTCTGAGAATAATAGGAGACGTAATCTGTGCTGGATAGGGCATCAGCATTAACAAATGGGAAAGTAGCGCGAAGCAGGTCGATCTCGCGACCCATGTTCTCCTCTAGCACCTTCATATTTGAATTTTTGAAAATTTGCCCCATAGTGATCCCAGCAGCAAGGACAGATACGCCAATCAAAATCAGCATGATCAGGGTAAGCCTGAAACGAAACGATTTCATAGAAATTTGCCCATCCTTTTATGTAAGTTAATCTCATTCTACAGGCTACCTGCATTATGTTCCACTGTGAAAAGAAAAAAAGGCCGGAGCATAAGACGGGACTGACCCCTTAACGTGAGACAAATCAAAACACCTTCAAGAGAATGCAACCATGTCGTAAGATATGGAGACAACCTTGGAGGTGTTTTTTCGTTGGCAACAAGAGTCAGTTATCCA